>NZ_JBICUC010000006.1:0-483608 GCF_043197975.1 Kribbella sp. NPDC048928
GCGACCGGGAGGTCGTGGGAGAGTAGGACGCCGCCGGACATTCACACTGTTAAGGGCCACCCCCACGGGGGTGGCCCTTAACATTTCCCCCCACAAACACCACCCCACACCAGCACCCCGGCACCAGCATCCCGCGCCAGCATCCCGCGCCAGCATCCCGGGCCAGCATCCCGGGCCAGCGCCAGCATCCCGCGCCAGCATCCCGGGCCAGCGCCAGAAGCCGGGCCGGCGCCAGCAGCTGGGCCGGCGCCAGCAGCTGGGCCGGCGCCAGCAGCTGGGCCGGCGTCCGTAGGCGCGGGCCAGTCAGCGATCGGCCGGCCGCGACCGCCGCCGGCAATCAGCCGGTGGTCAATCAACTGCTGGGAATCAGCTGGTGGCAATCGCCCGCGGGCAGCCCCGGAAATTGGTCCCGCCGCCGCTCGCCCGCGGTGAGGCCCGGTGGTGAGACCCGGTGGTGAGACCCGGCGATGAGACCCGGCGATGGGCGGACCGTGGCGGTCACCGCCTCAACGGACACCCATCGCAGATCCAGCAGGCCCCTTGGCGCTGCCCGTCGAGAGTGAAACCCTGAGGTAATGCCCGCCACCTACTAGACCGTCCGCGCTGATGCCAGCTCTACGCCCGGCGCGAGACCCCTCCTCGGCGAGTGCAGCCCACCCGACGCCATCCCTCGCGAGCTTCCTCTGCATGGATGACTACGGATGGCTCTGGCACCTGCTCCCATCCGCACCGCCAGGCCAGCCCTAGTTCGACGTACGCGATCGACCGCCAGACTCTCCCTGGATGACCGGGCTAGGCCGACGCAACAGCAGTCGATCCACGACCAATGGCCGCCACGAACGCGGTCGCCCTCGCGACCCACCGCGGCCGCCTGCGCACCAGACCACTTAGCCGCAACGACCACGGTGGTGCCGCACGGCCGGATCGGCCGCAGTGGGCGACCACGTGCCGCGATAGCGCAGGAGTCTGCACGTGCTTACGCACATCGCCGCGCTGCTGACTACCTACACGCCATCCACCCGTGCAGGGATCACTGGGCCAGGCCCTGGCGCGCCTGCCTACCCCACGCGTACCGCTAAGGGCCTACCCGCCCGTGTCTGCCTCCACGCGCAATACCCCGCCCAGCAGTACCTTCGCCCAGCCTGAGCCATCCACCTGTGCGCGGAATGCCGGACACGGCTGGCTCGAACCGCGGGATGCATCGCACCCGCTGCGGGCCTGGTGACCTGCGTTGCCAGCACAACCGCGGGCGCCTCGCCGCCCAACAGGCCTTGGACTGCGAACGCGGCCAGCTCGAACTGCATGACCCTCCCGGCCGCCGTCGACGCCTCCCAGGTCGATCGGCATTCCCGCGGGCCATCGCCGATGTCGCTGGCATGCACCGCGCAACCGGCACGTCCGACCCGGACCAGCGCTTGGAGCAGTTCGCACGACCTGGACGAATACTCCGAGCCTGCCGCGGCGACCGCTTCCTCGTGCACGACGATTGTGCGACTCCACCACGCCACCACCGAAGACTCAACTACCACCCCGGTGACACCACCACATCCGCGCACGACCCCAAGCCCGCACCCGCTCCAAGCCCGCACCGCTCCAAGCCCGCACCGCTCCAAGCCCGCACCGCCCCAAGCTGCAACGACCCGAAGCCCGACCACCTCAAGCCCGAACGACCCCGACCCGCTACTACGTCAGGTCCGCGTGGGCTGGCACCTACCTCGAGCGCGGCGTGCTGGGTGGCGTGAGTCGTGGAAATCGGCTGCAAATCCGGCGATTCCTCAGCCAAAACCCGCGACTCGACAGGCGGCTGGTCGTCGGCTCCGTCGAGTCGTGGCGGATGGTTCGCGGGGCTGGCCTCGAGCCGTGGAAATTGGTTCTGAAAGGCGACCAAATTCCACGACTCGAGGGGGCAGGCTCGCCTCTGGTGGATTGTGGCGATTGGGGTTGGGGTGGCCTGGGAATGTCGGGCTCGGGCTGCGCTGAGGAGTGAGGGGCGACGGCTCGGGCAGTGGCTGATTCACGGCTTGAGCAGTGGCTGGCTTGAGCAGGCGCTGATCCGCGGGTAGGGGGTGCTGCTCGACGAGGCGGAGGGTCGGGCAGGTTGGCAGGCGGCCTGGTGGCGGCTCGTCGTCGGGTTGGCTGTGCCGGTTGGCCGGTTGGCCGGTTGGCCGGTTGGCCGGGTTGCCGGTTGTCGGGTTGTCGGTCGGGTTGGCTGTGCTGGTTGCTGGTTGCTGGTTGCTGGTTGCTGGTTGCTGGGTGGTGGGTTGGGGTGGGGAGCTTGGGGCTGGTGTGGGTGGTGGGGTGGGTGGGGAGTGGGAAGTACTCGATGCGGTGGATCGTTGTGGGGGACGGTAACGTTTGTCCGATTACTGATCTTCAGCATCCTTAGGAGTCACCGTGGCGACGCCACCTCGCAATTCTTCCTCCGGCTCAGGGGACCGTCGCGGTTCCTCCGGAGGCGCCGGCCGTTCCGGCCGTGCCGGTGGTGGACGTTCCGACTCCGGCAATCGCTCGGGTTCTGGGCGCTCGGGGTCCGGTGGATCTGGGGCCGGTGGGTACGGCCGGTCTGGTTCTGGGAGCGGCGGTTCCGGTTCGGGAGCTGGGCGCTCGGGGGCTGGTCGTTCCGGGTCTGGGGGCGGTTGGTCCAAGTCGGGCGGTGGCTCGGGGCGTAGCGGGTCGGGTTCTGGTTATTCGGGCTCGGGCGGTGGCTACTCGGGGTCGGGCGGTGGGCGCTCGGGCTCTGGTGGTGCGCGTGGGGCTGGTGGCGGTGCCGGGCGTTCCGGCGGGTCGTCGGCGCGGCCCAGTGGGTTTGCCGGTGGACGGTCCGGTGGCGGTGGGCGTTCGGGTGGTTCGTCGTACGGCGATCGTGATGGGAGCTCGTCCGAGAACAGGCGCGGGTTCGCCGGCTCGCGTGGGGATGACAAGGGACGGCGCGATCCGTTCGGCGGGCAGCAGGTGTCGGAGGGGCGTGGCGACCGGTCCGGTTACGGGCGGGATGATCGTGGCGGCTCTGGGCGTGGGGCTGGTGCGGGTCGCGGTACGGGCGGTTCTCAACGGGGCGACCGCGCGGGGCGCGACGACCGTGGTGGATACCGCCGGGACGAGCGCGACGGCGACAGCCGCGGTGGGTACGGACGCGACGATCGTGGCGGTGAAGCCCGCGGTGGATATCGACGCGACGATCGTGGTGGTGAAGCCCGCGGTGGGTACCGACGGGATGATCTTGGTGGTGACGATCGCGGTGGGTATCGGCGGGACGACCGTGGTGGTCAGTCTGCTGGTGGGTACGGTCGCGATGAGCGCGGCCGTGACGACCGTGGCGGGTACCGGCGTGATGATCGTGGCGCTGACAGCCGTGGTGATCGTGGTGGGGACAGCCGTGGTGGGTATCGGCGTGATGACCGGGGCGGCGATGGTCGTTCGGCGTACGGCTCGGATGAGCGCGGTGGTCGGCGGGACGAGCGTTCGGGCGGGGACCGCGGTGGGTTCCGGCGCGATGAGCGGTCCGGGGATCAGCGTGGTGGGTATCGGCGGGACGACCGGTCGGGGGATGACCGGGGTGGGTTCCGTGGGGACTCGCGTGGGCGTGGGCCGGCTTCGGCCGGTGGGCCTGGGCGGGGTGAGCGTGGTGGATTCCGGCGCGATGAGCGTGGCGGGGATCCTCGCGGGCGTGGAGCGGGCGCGGACTCGCGTGGGCGTACCGGCGCGGGTGATTCGCGCGGCGGTTCAGGAGCTGGCGATTTCCGTGGGCGTTCTGGATCGGGTGATTCCCGCGGGGGCGATTTCCGTGGGCGGTCTGGGGGAGCGGACTCGCGTGGGCGCGGCGGTGCCGGGGATTCTCGTGGGCGGGATGATCGGCGCGGTGGGTTCCGGCGGGAGGAGCGCGAGGAGAAGGTTGGGCCTCGGCGCGACGACCCGAAGATTCCGGAAGGGATCACCGGAGCTGAGCTCGATCGTGGCGTGAAGGCGGAGCTGCGTTCGTTGCCGCGGACGCTGGCAGATCTGGTGGCGCAGCACCTGGTGGCGTCGGGGCGGTTCCTCGACGACGACCCGGAGCTCGCGTACCAGCATGCGCGGGTCGCGCGGCGGCTCGCGGCGCGGCTTGGTGGAGTGCGTGAGGCGGTCGCGATCACGGCGTACCTGGCTGAGCACTTCGATGAGGCGCTCACCGAGTTCCGTGCCGTACGGCGGATGACCGGGAACCACGAGGTGCTCGCGATGATGGCCGACTGCGAGCGTGCGCTCGGGCGGCCGGACAAGGCGCTGGCGCTGGCGAAGGACAAGCACGTTCGCGACCTGTCGGAGCCGACGCAGATCGAGCTGCTGATCGTGGCGGCCGGAGCTCGGCGGGACAAGGGGCAGACTGCGGCTGCGGTGCAGATGTTGGACGTACCGGAGTTGACGAAGCGGACTCGGGCGGACTGGTTGCCGCGGCTGCGGTACGCGTACGCCGATGCGCTCGCGGAGGTTGGCCGGACCGAGGACGCGCTCGTGTGGTTCCACCGGGCGGCTGGCGTCGACGGTGATGGTGCGACCGGGGCGGCTGAGCGTGCGGCGGAGCTCGAGGGGCTCGAGTTCACCGACCTCGACGGAGACGACGAAGCCGAGGACGACGAGGACCAGTACGTCGATGAGGCAACGGACTCTGAGGCGGACGCTGACGACGAGGCCGACGATGAGGACGATGAGGACGCCGACGACTTCGAGGATGAGTACGTCGACGGGGAAGCCGACGACGAGGACGTCGACGCTGACGACGCGGACGACGCGGACGGCGACGACCTCGACGACGAAGACGAGTACGCCGATGGGGAAACCGACGCGGATGACGCCGACGCCGACGCCGACGACGCCGACGCCGACGACGCGGATGACGCCGACGCTGACGACGTGGGCGGGGAAGTGACCGCGGAGGTCGATGATCTCGCCGACGGGGATGTTGCCGGCGAGGGTGTTGATGGGGGAGCGGGCGTCGGGGGCGATGCGGCGGACGTGGATGGTGGCGCTGAGGTTGGCGATGGTGTTGAGCGTGCGGTGACGGGGGACGAGGAGTAGGCCGTGGGGTTTGGGGGGCGGGGACTGACGGCGGCGGACCCTGTTGGTGTGTTGGTGGCCGCCGCGCTGGTGCAAGGAACGCGGCGGCTGGAGAAGTCGGTCGGGATGGTGGCGAACGGTGAGGACGACGCGATCCACCAGGTACGGGTGTCCTGCCGGCGGTTGCGGAGCGATCTGAAGCTGTTCCGCAGACTGCTGGCGGGCGACTGGGCGACCGAGCTGCGATCCGACCTCGCCGCGCTCGCGCAGGCGTGTGGTGAGGCGCGGGACCTCGAGGTGATCGCGGCACTCGTCCGCGAGTCGATCACCAGCGAGGACAACGAGGAGCACGTCGACACGATCCTGACCGCCCTCACCGCCGGGCTCGACCGCGCGGCGGGCCGCTCCGCCGACGTCGTACTGGGCGACGCCACCAAGGACCTGATCGCGACGCTCGACGCGATCGCCGCGGCGCCGGACCTAAAACCCAAAGCAGACAAGCCCTGCAGCGAGGTGCTGCCGCAACTGCTGCAGTCCGCCACGGAGAAGTTCACCCAGCAGGCCGACCGGCTCAAGCCGTGGTCCGCGGACGACGACTGGCACGAGGTACGGCTGCTGGCCAAGCGAGTGCGGTACGCCGCCGACACCAGCGCCTCCGTACTGGGTGACGAAGCGAAAGCCACCGCGGCCCACGCAGCGACGTACCAGGAGCTCCTGGGCCAGCACCAGGACCACTGCGCTGCAGCAGACGCTCTGACGGCCATGGCGGACGACGCGGCCGCTCAGGACGACCCTGAGCTCTCGTTCACGCTCGGACGGCTCACAGAGCGCCACAGGGCCGCACGGAAGCCACTGCGTGAGCAGTTCCTCAGCCTGTACCACCGGCCCTGAGCCGCACGAGCCCTCGAAAACCAACTGACCTGGCTACGCCCCGCGACTAGGGTCGCGAGGATGAGGGACGAACCCGCCGACATCTCGTGTGACGTGGTGACCGCAATCCTCAGCGAGCACTGGGAGTTCCAGGCTGCCGGCGTGACGTACGCGCCGGTCGGATTCGGCAGTCACCACTGGATTGCCTCCGGTCCGGACTGTCCGCGCTGGTTCGTGACCGCGGATCGGCTCGACCCGCGGGGCAACTGGCTTGGTTCGACCGCTGAGCAGGTGAGAGGCGCGATCGAGGCGGCCGCGGACGTGACGGTTGAGCTGGCGGACCGCGGTAATGAGTTTGTCGTCGCGCCGTTGCCCGATCGCACCGGTCGGGCTGCCCGCGAGGCGTTGCCGGGATGGATGTTCGTGGTGCTCCCGTACTTGCAAGGCTGGAGTACTCAGGACGGTGCCTGGGACGACCTGGCGGAGCAGGCGCAGGTCGCCGGACTCCTCGGCCGCTTGCACACGGCGACTCCTCCGGAAGCCTTGCAGCGCTGGGACTTCGCCGTCCCCGACCGCGACGCCTTACTGGCCGCACTGGCCGATCTCGACCGGCCGTGGTCCACCGGGCCGTACGCCGAACCCACTCGACTCCGGCTGGCCGGGGCGATCGATCATGTCAACGAGCGGCTGGCGCACTACGACGCGCTGGTCCGTGAGGTCGAGGCGTCCGACGAGCCGTGGGTGGTGACCCACGGCGAGCCGCACAGCGCCAACGTCCTCCGCACGACGGACGGCCTGCGGCTGGTCGACTGGGCCACCGTGCAGCTCGCGCCGCGAGAGCGTGACCTGGCCGCGGTCCTCGGTGGCACGACTGACGTGCTGCCGGCGTACCAGGCGGAGGCCGGTCCGGTCGGCCCGCGTCCGGCGGCTACCGAGCTGTTCCACGTCTGGTGGTCGCTGGCCGAGATCGCCTCGTACGTCGAGCTGTTCCGGAACCCGCACTCCGAGTCCGAGGACAGCGAGGAGTCCTGGCGGACCCTGACGATGTACGTACCGGGCTGACCCCTCGACCTACAGCGTCCGGAACAGCAGCCCTACCCGCGGCTTGGGCCCGAACGACGTGGCTTTCTGCGGCAGTACGACTCCGTGCGCAGCGGAACGCAGTACCTGGTCCATTGTGGGCGCTGTGAGCTCCACCGCGAGCTGTTGAGCGTCAGCACGCGCCAGTGCGTCGTCCAGCGTGTGGTGGAAGCTCAGGTCGTCCTCAACGGCTCCCCACGCCGGCAGGAGCTGCTCGTGCAGCAGGGAGACCGTAGGTGCGTCCGACGCAGCGTGCAGCGTCAACCAGCTGGAGCCGTCAGTCACGGAGATGCGGTTCGGGTCGCCCTCTACGCGACCAGGCTGCATCGCAAAGCCCGACGGCGTACGCAGCTGCACCGTCGCCAGGTCCAGCCCCGGTACGACGCGGTGGATCGGGTCCAGCGTCAGCGGGTGCCGTGCGTAGTCCACCAGCATCGCCAGACCGACCTCTGCGCTCTGCCGGTACGGCTCGCGGAGCTGGCGTTCCAGGTACGCCGCGTACCGGTGGTGGCCGTCCGCAATGACCGCCTCATGCTTCGCCAGCTCCGCCTCGATGGCTGCCAGCACCTGTGGGTCGCTGATCCGCCAGATGCGGTGCTCGGCGCCGTTGTAGGTCTCGGCCTCCAGCCACGGCTCCCCGGACCGGGCCGTGTCCACTGCGTCGCTGGCCACACCACCGTCCGCGTACGCGAGCAGAATCGGCTCCAGGTCCGCGTCCGTCGCCTCCATCAGCCGTAGCCGGTCGTCGACCCAGTGCGGCATCACGTTCTCGTGGGGAAGTACTACGTGCCGTGTCGGGTCCAGGTGGAGCGAGCCGACCAGTCCGCACAGTACGGCGGCTCCCAGGCGCTGCTCGTAGACGTACAGAGCAGGCTGCTCGTCCTGCACCACAACACCGTCCCGCTGCCACCCGGACAGTCGCTGCGCGGGTTCGTCGTACCGGGCGGGCCCGAGGTCCGGATCGCGTGGAAGGATGAGCCTCACCATGTTGTGCAGATCAGAGTCAGTCAGCCGCCGGACGATGGCGGGTTCCAGCACGTCGTACGGCGGTGACGTGACGGCGCCCAGCGCGCTCACCTTGCCCGCCACGAACCGCCAGGCCCGCAGGGGATCGAGTCTCAGCACCGCATCCGGCATGCGCGGAATCGTACGGGGTGGAGCATGAGCAAGGAACGAACTGCGCCGGAACCGCTGTCGGCGTGTGACGAAGCGCTCGCGACCCGGTACGACGTGGCGCTGCTGGACCTCGACGGCGTCGTGTACGTCGGTCCGGACCCGGTGCCGGACGCTCCGGAGTACCTGCGCAAGGCGGCCAAGGAAGGCATGCGGATCGGCTTCATCACGAACAACGCGAGCCGGCCGGCGCGGGTCGTTGCCGAGCACCTCTCGTCGTTCGGGCTGGACGTGCTCCCGGATGACGTGGTCACGTCCGCGCAGGCCGCGGCGAAGCTGGTCGCGGCAGAGTTCCCGAAGGGTTCGCCGGTGCTCGTGGTCGGCGGTGAGGGGCTGTACGTCGCGCTCGAGGAGTACGGGCTGACGCCGGTACGCAGCAGCGACGGGCACCCGGTCGCGGTCGTGCAGGGCTTCGACCCGGACGTGAACTGGGTGATGCTCGCGGACGGGGCGCACGCGATCAACGAGGGCGCGAAGTGGTTCGCGACCAACATGGACGAGACGATCCCGACCGCGGCCGGCAAGGCGCCCGGGAACGGCACGCTGGTGCAGGCGATCCGGGCCGCCGTCGACGTCGACCCGGTGGTCGCCGGCAAGCCCGAGCCGCCGCTGCTGGAGACGAGCATCGAACGGCTGGAAGCCAAGCACCCGTTGATGATCGGGGACCGGCTGGACTCCGACATCGAGGGCGCGAACGCGGTCGGGATCGCGAGCCTGTGGGTTGCGACCGGGGTGCACGACGCGTACGACCTGGCGCGGGCGCCGAAGAACCAGCGTCCGACGTACGTCGCGGCCGGGCTCGGTGCGCTCGCGGAGAAGCAGCCGGGGGTGACCGTCGACGGCAGCAAGCACAGCTGTGCGGGCTGGACGGCCGAGATCGTGAACAACGCCGTCTCGGTCAAGGGCGAGGGCGAGCCGTACGACGGGTTGCGGGCGATCCTGTCCGCGGTCTGGACCGCCGTCGATGCGCCCGCCGAGCCGGTCAAGACCGCAAAGGCGACCGCCCGCGGCCGCCGTCCGCGCCCGAAGCCGGCGCCGACAGCCGATGCCATCGCCCTCGACGGCGCCCTGCACCGCATCGGCCTCGCCAACTAGCAACAATCCGACACCAGCTGTCCGGCGCCAGCCACCCGGCACCAGCTACCTGGCACCAGCTACCTGGCACCAGCTACCTGGCACCAGCTACCCGGCACCAGCTACCCGGCACCAGCTACCCGGCAGCCGCCGGTCCGACTCGAGTGGATATCCACTCGAGTCGGGGGTTCTCCCCTCGCATACCAGTGCAGAACCCCCAACCGCGGTGGATATCCACTCGTGTGGTGGGGGCGGGGGGCTGGGTTTGGGTGGGGTGGGTGGTGTTTGGGTGGGGAGGCGATACCGTTGCGGGGGACGATGCTAGGAGGCAGTCATGGTGATGGACGCACTGCGCGGCTACGTACAACTGGCGAACGGGTTGACCGAGGTCACCAGGCAGAAGGCCCAGTCGGCTGCGAAGGCGCTGTTGCAGCAGACGGGGGCGGACTCGCTGACGACCAGGGTGGGTGACCTGGCTGACGAGATCGTTGCCACCAGCAAGAGCAACCGTCAGCTGCTGCAGGCGATCGTGGCGAACGAGGTCGAGGGCGCGGTCGCGCGGCTCGGGTTTGTCCGGACCGAGGAGGTTGCGGCGCTCACCCGGCGGGTGAAGACGCTCGAGACCGAGCTCGCTGATGCACATGCCGCCGCGGCGGAGCGCGTCGCTGAGCCGGATCCGTTCGCGGACGATGTCGTCGATGCGACGGTGGTCGATGAGGCGCCGGCGCCGGTCAAGAAGGCTGCCGGGAAGAAGGCTCCTGCAAAGAAGGCTCCTGCGAAGAAGGTTGCCGCCAAGAAGGTTGCCGCCAAGAAGGCTGCGCAGACGGCTGCGCAGACGGCTGGGCCGGCCAAGAAGGCGGCTGCCGGGAAGGCTGTTGCGAAGAAGGCGGCCAAGAAGGCACCGGCGAAGAAGACTGCGAAGAAGGCCTGAGATGACTGAGCATCCCGGCGAGCAGTTCCCACCGGACGTGGACCCGGACGTCGAGCCGGGCTTCGACCCGTACGAGTCCGAGGAGACGCAGGCTCACCCCGACTACGACACCGAGCCGGGCGCCCAGGACCTGGGACAGGACCTGGACCACGAGGCGGGGCACGAGGCGGGGCAGTCCGGGGAGCATGTGGATCCGGCTGCGGTGGAGTTCGGGCCGGAGTTCGCTCGCGCTCCCGGCGAGGAGCACGAGCACCCATTCGAAGCCACGTCGGCCGAGGACGTCGCCCACGCCGAGGACGTCGCGCAGGCCGAGGGCGTCGCGCAGGAGGATGGGGCGGGTTCGGAGGGTGGGCATCCGTTGGTTGAGGAGACCATGGGGCGGCTGGGTGAGTTGCGGGATCGGCCGGTGAGCGAGCACGGTGAGGTGTACGCCGATCTGCACGAGCGGCTGCAGACCGCGCTGGTCGAGGCCGACGCCGAGCAGAGCGACCGGGCCTGATCGGCTAAAGGCATGCCTCCTGATCTCCCGCCTACTGCGCGGCGCCCGGCACGGCACCTCGCCGTACGGGTGCAAAGGCCACGATGCTCCGCATCGAGACCTTCGCCCCCGCGCGCCGAGCTACCGCACCGAGCACCTGCTCGCTACGGCAGGAGATCAGGAGGCATGCCCTAGTGGCCAAAGGGGTCAAGCGGTCGCGGCTCGACGCTGAGCTGGTACGTCGTGGTCTGGCACGCTCGCGCGAGCACGCGAGTGAGCTGATCGCGGCCGGCAAGGTGAAGGTGTCCGGCACCGTGGCCGGTAAGCCCGCGACCGGAGTCGGTGCGGACGCTCCGATCGTCGTCGACACCTCCGAGCACGAGGACCCCGGGTACGCGAGCCGCGGCGCGCACAAGCTGATCGGCGCGCTCGAGGCCTTCCCGGACGTCCGCGTGCAGGGTCGCCGTACGCTCGACGCGGGCGCCTCCACCGGCGGCTTCACCGACGTACTGCTGCGCAACGAGGCGGCGCACGTGATCGCGGTCGACGTCGGGTACGGCCAGTTGGTGTGGGCGTTGCAGACCGACGAGCGTGTCACCGTGATGGACCGTACGAACGTCCGGACGCTGACGCTCGAGGACATCGGCGGCGAACCGGTCGAGCTTGTCGTCAGCGACCTGAGCTTCATCAGCCTGACGATCGTGCTGCCCGCGCTGATCGGCGTGGTGCGGCCGGACGGCGACCTGATGCTGATGGTGAAGCCGCAGTTCGAGGTCGGCAAAGAGCGGCTGGGCAAGGGCGGCGTGGTCCGAGACCCGGAGTTGCGGGCGGACGCGGTACGCCAGGTCGCCGCCAAGGTGCACGAACTGGGGTGGGGAATCGCCGGCGTGGCGGCCAGCCCGTTGCCTGGCCCGTCAGGAAATGTCGAATACTTCCTGTGGATACGGCGGGAGGCACCGGCTCTCGATGAGACGATGCTCCGGAGTGCCATCGAGAACGGACCGCAGTAGTCGGTCCGGACCGTGACTAGGGAGGCTGGGTTGGCTGAGCACGAGCCACGGCGCGTGCTGCTGGTGACGCACACCGGCCGCGAGCAGGCGGTCGAGGTGGCGCGCGAGGCGCACCGGCTGCTGACCGGCGCCGGGATGCAGGTCCGCCTGCTCAGCGGCGAGGCCGAGGAACTCAAGCTCGACCCGGTGGAGATCGTCGACGACGCGGACAAGGCGGCGAACGAGGTCGAGCTGATCATGGTGCTCGGCGGCGACGGCTCGATCCTGCGCGGCGCCGAGCTGGCCCGCCCGCACGGCACTCCGGTGCTCGGGGTGAACCTGGGCCATGTCGGATTCCTGGCCGAGGCCGAGGTTGACGACCTGGAGCGGATCGTCCAGGTGGTGGTCGACCGTACGTACGCGGTCGAGGAGCGGATGACGCTGGCCGTCGACGTGCGGCTGGACGACGACCTGATCTTCGAGACCTGGGCGCTGAACGAGGCCAGCGTCGAGAAGGCCGCCCGGGAGAAGATGCTCGAGGTCCTGGTCGAGGTCGACGACCGGCCGCTGTCGCGCTGGGGCTGTGACGGTGTCGTGGTCGCCACTCCGACCGGCAGCACGGCGTACGCGTTCTCGGCCGGCGGGCCGATCGTCTGGCCCGAGGTCGAGGCGATCCTGCTGGTGCCGCTGAGCGCGCACGCGTTGTTCTCACGGCCGATCGTGGTGGCGCCGACGTCGCAGCTGTCGATCGAGCTGGTGCCGTCCTGGCACGGACGCGGCGTGCTGTGGTGTGACGGCCGGCGGATGGTCGAGGTGCCGCCCGGTGCCGAGATCCAGGTTCGGCGGGGTTCGGTGCCGGTCCGGCTGGCCCGGGCCCACGAGGCACCGTTCACCGACCGGCTGGTGGCGAAGTTCGACCTCCCGGTGCTCGGCTGGCGTGGAGCCGCCGAGCGCAAACGCAACGGACAACAGGAGTCCTAGATGCTCTCCGAGATTCGTATCACCGGGTTGGGCGTGATCGAGGACGCGACGCTGGACCTCGACCCCGGCTTCACCGCCGTCACGGGCGAGACCGGGGCCGGCAAGACGATGGTCGTGACCGGGGTGAACCTGCTCCTCGGCGGCCGCGCGGACTCCGGTCTGGTACGGCACGGGACGCGCCGCGCGCGGGTCGAGGGGCGGGCGAGCGCCGTTCCGCGGGCGATCGTGCAGCAGGCTGAGGACCGCGGCGGCGAGCTGGACGACGACGAGCTGCTGATCGCGCGTGAGCTGTCGTCGGAGGGCCGTTCGCGCGCGTTCCTCGGTGGCGCGTCCGTACCGGTGTCCGTGCTCGGTGAGGTGTCGGGCGACCTGGTCGCGATCCACGGGCAGGCCGATCAGTGGCGGCTGCTACAACCCGCACGGCAGCGCGAGACCCTGGATACCTTTGCCGGCAAGGCGGTTCTCGTACCGCTGCAGGAGTACTCCGCGGCGTACAAGCGGCACCGTGAGGTCGAGGCGGAGCTGACCGAGCTGACCACCCGCGAGCGTGATCGCCTGGCGGAGGCGGATCTGCTGCGCTTCGGTCTGAACGAGGTCGCGAAGGCGGAGCCGCTGTCCGGTGAGGACACCGAGCTCGCGGCCGAGGAGGAGCGTCTCGCGTACGCCGACGGTCTGCGGACCGCGGCGACGTCCGCCTCGGATGCGCTTGCCTCAGAGGACCTCGATGCCACCCGGCCGAGTGACGTACTCGGCCTGCTGGGGTTGACGAAACAGGTCCTCGACGGCGAGCGCGAGCACGACCCGAAGATCGCCGAACTGGCCGATCGTGCGGGCGAGCTCAGCTACCTGGCGGCCGATCTGGCGCAGGAGTTGTCGTCGTACGCCGCCGACGTCGAGACCGATCCGGCGCGCATGGCCGTGGTGAGTGACCGGCGCGCGCTGCTGCACGGGCTGGTCCGCAAGTACGGCGCCGAGCAGGGCACTGTCGACGAGGTGCTCGAGTGGGCGAAGCGGTCGGCGACCCGGCTCGCCGACCTGGACGGCAGCGATGAACGTGTGGAGCAGTTGACGGCCGAGCTGACGGAGCTGGATGCGCAGCTCGCGGACCTCGGCCGGCAGATGCGCGACGCGCGGATCGAAGCATCCGAACGCCTTGGCGTTGCGGTGTCCGAGGAGCTGACCGGCCTGGCGATGCCGCACGCGAAGCTGACCGTCGAGGTGCACGAGACAACTGCCGGGCCGTTCGGCATCGACGAGGTCGAGTTCTGCTTCGCGGCGAACCCGGGCAGCCCGGCGCGCCCGCTGCAGAAGGCCGCGTCCGGCGGTGAGCTCTCGCGGGTGATGCTCGCGCTCGAGGTGATCCTGTCCGACACGCATCCCGTGCCCACATTGGTGTTCGACGAGATCGACGCCGGGATCGGCGGCCGTGCAGCGGTCGAGGTCGGCAAGCGGCTCGCGCGGCTGGCGGAGAAGGCGCAGGTGATCGTCGTCACCCACCTGCCACAGGTCGCCGCGTTCGCGGATCGTCATGCGGTCGTACTGAAAAGTGACGACGGATCGGTCACGACCAGCGGTCTGGTCGCCCTGGACGACGACGCCCGCCTGAAGGAACTGTCCCGGATGATGGCCGGCCTGGAGAATTCCGACGCCGCACAGGCCCACGCCGAGGAACTCCTGGCCCTGGCGGCGGAGCGTCACAAACCGCGGAAGAAGCGTCGTTCAAAAGGATGATTTGACGCACAGTCACCTTTATTTCAATGCGTGAACGATCCCCGGGCCGGGTAAATGACCGGGGAAGGGGCTCTTGACATGGCAGGATGAGGGTGCGATGAAACTGCCCAGCCTGCGGAGAGCGCGTACCACTGAACTGCCCGGAGTGACCGGCGTGGTCCGGCTGGATCGACGTACCAAGAATCTCACCAAACGGCTGAAGCCGGGCGAGATCGCGGTCATCGACCACGTCGACCTGGACCGGGTGAGCGCCGAGGCGCTGGTCGACTGCAAGGTCGCCGCGGTGGTGAACGTGGCCGATTCGATCAGCGGCCGGTACCCGAACCTCGGGCCGGAGATCCTGGTCGAGGCCGGCATCCCGCTGGTCGACGGCGTCGGCCGGGAGGTGTTCTCGGTCCTGCACGAGGGTGAGCAGGTCCGCCTCGACGAAGGCACGCTGTACCGCGGGCACGAGGCCGTCGC
Source organism: Kribbella sp. NPDC048928 (assembly GCF_043197975.1). Classification (NCBI taxonomy): domain Bacteria; kingdom Bacillati; phylum Actinomycetota; class Actinomycetes; order Propionibacteriales; family Kribbellaceae; genus Kribbella; species Kribbella sp. NPDC048928. The sequence continues at coordinate 14,801 of NZ_JBICUC010000006.1, forward strand.
GAAGGGGCTCGCGCAGGACAGCAAGTCGGTCGCGGAGCTGATGGACGAGGCCCGGGCCGGGCTGTCCACGCAGCTCGAGGCGTTCACCGCGAACACCCTCGAGTACCTGCGCCGCGAGAAGGACCTGCTGCTCGACGGTGTCGGCGTACCGGAGATCCACACGCCGATGGAGGGCAAGCACGTCCTGATCGTCGTTCGTGGGTACGACTACCGCGACGACCTGGTCGCGCTGAAGCCGTACATCCGTGAGTACCGGCCGGTGCTGATCGGGGTGGACGGCGGCGCCGACGCCCTGGTCGAGAACGGCTACGTCCCGGACCTGATCGTCGGCGACATGGACTCGGTCAAGGACGAGACGCTGAAGAGCGGCGCCGAGGTGGTCGTGCACGCGTACCGCGACGGCCGCGCGCCCGGCTCCGAGCGGCTCGAGCGGCTCGGCGTGGACTCGATCGAGTTCCCGGCCACCGGCACCAGCGAGGATGTCGCGATGCTGCTGGCCGACTCCAAGGGTGCGTCGCTGATCGTCGCGGTCGGCACCCACAACTCGCTGGTGGAGTTCCTCGACAAGGGGCGCTCCGGGATGGCGAGCACCTTCATCACCCGGCTCCGGGTCGGTGCCAAGCTGGTGGACGCCAAGGGCGTCGGCCGGCTGTACCGCAGCCGGGTGTCGGCACTCCAGGTGATCGCGCTGATGGTGGCCGGCCTGTTCGCCGTCGGGATGGCGATGATCGCCATCGGTGCCGACGACGTCCTCTGGTCGATCCTGCGCGCCCGCTGGAGCGACTTCATCTACTGGATCCGGGAGCTTTTCACGTGATCGACTTTCGCTACCACATCGTCTCGATCGTGGCGATCTTCTTTGCTCTGGGCGCCGGTGTGGTGCTCGGTGCCGGTCCGTTGAAGGGCACCAGTAGCGAGATCGTCGCCAGTCAGGCCGAGAAGGACCGGCAGCAGCTCGCCGACGCGCGCGCCGAGCTCGTGCAGGTGAAGGCGCTGGACAAGTACCGCGACGACTACGTCGCCAAGGTGACCGCGGGCCTCACTGACGGCAAGCTGACGAACAAGAAGATCACCCTGGTCACGATGCCGAACGCCGACAGCGATCTGAGCGACGGCGTCCAGGCCGAGCTCGAGAAGGCCGGCGGCACGGTCTCCACGAAGGTCTCGCTGGACGGGAAGCTGTTCGACAACGGGCAGCGGCAGCTGGTCGAGACACTGGTGCAGCAGCTGGTCACGGCCGACATGGCGGACTTCCCGAAGGACAGTACGACCTACCAGCGCGCCGGGCTGCTGCTCGCCCGCGGCGTCGCCGCGAAGGAAGAGGGCAAGACCGCGGACGCGGACTCGACCAAGGTGATCAGCGGGCTGACCGGAGCGAAGCTGATGTCGCTGAAGCCGTCGCAGGTCAAGGACCGTTCGAGCCTGATCGTCGTGATCGCCGCCAAGCCGCCGAGCCAGGTGCCGGACAACACCTCGTTCACCGACAGCGTCGACTTCATCAAGGGCCTCGACCTGGGCAGCGGCGGGGTCGTCGTCGCCGGTACGCCGGACAGCGCGGGCGACGGCGGACTGCTCAAGGCCTTGCGGAGTGACTCCGACGCCACCAAGATCGTTTCCTCGGTGGACGTGGCCGATCTCCCCTCCGGCCAGATGACGGTGGTCTTCGCACTCGCAGAGCAGCTCACCGGCAAGGCGGGGCAGTACGGCGCGGTCAACGCGAAGAACGGCGTAGCGCCGTCGGCCGTACAGACGAAGGACAACTGACGTGGGAATTCTGAGCGCTGCCGTTGCGGCGGCCGCTACTGCCGGGCTCGAGCGCGCGGCGGAGAAGTTGCCGAAGGAGCAGCGCGAGCCCTTCGAGCGCACCAACCACCGCGGTGAAGCGGTCACGTTGCTCGAGGGTCCGGTGTCGGTCCTCGGTGCGCTGGCCGGCGTACTGGCCGGGCGCGGCAACGGCAAGGTGAAGGCGGCTGCAGTAGTCGCCGGCGCGGTTTCGGGCGCGGTCGGTGCGTACGACGACCTGCGCGGAACCACGCAGGCCAAGGGTTTCCGCGGTCATCTGAGCGCGTTGAAGCGCGGCGAGGTGACCAGTGGCGCGATCAAGATCCTCGGGGTCGGCGCGGCCGGTCTCGCGGCCGCGGCGATGCTGCCGCGGAAGTCGCGCGGCGTGCAGGCGGTCGCCGGGGTCGTTGCCGACGGCGCCTTGATCGCCGGTACGGCCAACCTCACCAACCTGCTCGACCTACGCCCCGGACGCGCGCTCAAGGCCGTGGCCGCGCTGAACGCACCGCTCGCCGCGGTGAACGGCCCGGCCGGCGCTGTCGTCGGTGCAGCCGCAGCCTCGGCCCCGTCCGACCTCGGCGAACGTTCGATGCTCGGCGACTGCGGCGCGAACGGCCTCGGGGCCATCACCGGTACGGCGCTCGCCGCATCGCTCCCGGCTCCGCTCAAGGCCCTCGCCCTGGCGGCGGTGGTCGTTCTGAACCTGGCCAGCGAGAAGGTCAGCTTCACCAAGGTCATCGCCGACACCCCGGCCCTGGACAAGATCGACCAGTGGGGCCGACGTCCCCGGTGAGCGAAGACGGCCGGGGCACGGACCGCCCAGCCGACGCCGGAGGAGCTGACCGCTCGTCCACCACCCCCTCCCCGCAGAGCAGTTCCGGTGGCGCGCGGATCGCGCAGGCGGCGTTGCTGGTGGCCGGGGTCACCGTGCTGGCCCGGATCGTCGGCTTCGGCCGCTGGCTGGTGTTCTCGAAGACCATCGGCGCGGGCTGCCTGGCCGAGGCGTACACGACGGCCAACCAGCTGCCGAACATCCTCTTCGAGGTCGTTGCCGGTGGTGCTCTCGCGGGTGCTGTCATCCCGGTCCTGGCCGGGCCGGTCGCGCGCGGGGACCGGGCCGCGCAGGGGCGGATCGTCGGAGCGTTGCTGTCCTGGTCGTTCGTACTGCTGGCGCCGGTCGCCGTGCTGGCGTGGGTACTGGCCGGCGGCTACACCGACGCGATGCTCGACCCCGGCGCCGAATGCGGTGGCTCCACAGCGACCGCAACCCGGATGCTGGCGATCTTCGTACCGCAGGTCTTCGGGTACGCCGTCGCAGTGGTCGCCACCGCCGTACTCCAGTCGCACAAGCGGTTCGCGGCCGGCGCACTGGCGCCGTTGATCTCCAGCCTGGTCGTCGTCGCGACGTACTTCGTCTTCGCTGCCGCCGCCCCTGACGCGGACTCGGCCTCGCAAGGCGCCACCGACCTGCTGGCCTGGGGTACGACGGCCGGCGTGCTCGCTCTCGCCCTGACGGTGCTCGTCCCGATGCTTGCGCTCCGGCTGCCGATCAAGCTGACCCTCAGGCTGGATCCCGGTGTCGGCCCCGTCCTGCGGAAGCTTGCCCTCGCGGGCCTCGCGGTGCTGATCGCGCAGCAGCTCACGTTCGTCGTCACTACGTACCTGGCCAATCACCGCGGCGTACCGGGCAGCATCGCCGTCTACACGTGGGCGAACGCGATCTACCTGCTGCCGTACGCCGTGCTCGCCGTACCGATCACGACCGCCGTCTTCCCCCGCCTGGCAGCCGCGTTCGACGCGGCGGAGGGCTTCGACCGCTACGCGTCCACATCAACGCGTGCAGTGCTGCTGGCCGGTGGTGCTGGGGCAGCCCTGCTCGTCGGCACGGCGGTCCCGGTCGGCCGGATCTTCGCGTACAACGACGGCGCCGTACAGGAGTCTCAAGCGTCCGCTCTCATCGACGGGCTGCTGTTGTTCGCACCTGCCGCGATCGGCTTCGCTGTGCTCATGCACGTCGGGCGGGTGCTCTACGCGCGGCACTGCGGTCGTGAGGTTGCTGTGGTGACCTCTGCGGCGTGGGTGCTCGTGGCAGTCGCTGGCGTGGTGCTGACGGCTACCTGGGGCGCAGTGCCTGCGCTGGCCGCCGCTATGTCCGTGGGCATGGTCGTAGGGGCTGTCGTACTGCTGCTGGTCCTGCGACGCGAGGCCGGGCCTGCTGTGCTTGCGGGCTTCCCGCGTGCGACGCTGGCTGCGTTGATCGGCGCCGCGCTCGCCGGCGCGGCCGGCTGGGTCGTCTCGGTCCCGGCTGGGGACGCCGGCCCGGGCAAGGCGGTCGTCTTCGCGGTGCTGTCCGGTCTGGCCGTCGTGATCGTGTACGCCGTGGTCGTGCTTGCATTGGATCGCGCGGACGCCCGCGCACTCGTTCGACGGGAGAAAGCATGAGGATCGGGCTGCTGCTCGCGGAGTCGCGGGGCGGGATCGGGCAGCACGTCGCCTCGCTGGTGCCGCGGTTCGTGAGTGCCGGGCACGAGGTGGTGGTGTGTGCCCCACCGGGGACGGCGGAACACTTCGACTTCGCCCCGGCCACCGTCGTCACGCAGGCGGCCGGGCTGCGCGGCTGCGACGTCATCCACGCACACGGCTACCGCGCCGGCATGACTGCGCTGCGGGACAGGTCCCGCCTGCGCCCATTGGTCGTCACCTGGCACAACGCGGTTATCGCACCAGGGCCCCGGGGTCTTGTGATGCGGATGGGGCAGCGACTGGTTGCCAGAGGCGCCGACCTGACGCTGGGTGCGTCCACTGACCTTGTGGAGCTGGCGAAGAGCCTTGGCGCCCGCAACGCTCAGCTGTCACCTGTGGCTGCTCCTGCGATCCCCAGGGTCCGTACGTCGCGCGCAGCCGTGCGCCGCGAGTTGGGGCTCCGCGACCGACCTGTCGTACTCACGGTGGGACGGCTGGCGCCCCAGAAGGACTACCCGACGCTCCTGTCCGTAGCGACGCGCGTACACGAGTCCACGCCGGACGCGGTGTTCGTCGTGGTCGGTGACGGGCCGCTCCGGGACAACCTGCAGGCGCGGATCGACGCGGAGCAGTTGCCGGTACGGCTGCTGGGACACCGCAACGACGTGGCCGACCTCCTCGGCGCCTCGGACGTGTTCCTGCTCACATCGCACTGGGAGGCCCGCGCACTCGTACTGCAGGAGGCGATGCAGGTCGGCGTACCGGTGGTGGCGACTGCTGTCGGTGGTGTGCCCGAACTGGTCGGTGACAGCGCAGTACTGGCGTTTCCAGGCGACGCGGACGGACTGGCGGACGGGGTCCGGGCCGTGCTGGCGGAGCCCGATACCGCGAACGCTATGCGGACACGAGGCCGTGAGTTGGCCGCGCGATGGATGGATGAGGACGCCGTGGCAAAGAATCTGCTCGACATCTACGCGGGTCTCGTCGCGACCGGTGCTTGACAAGAGGTAGGCTGGAGACCCGTGGACAGGGCTTCGACTTCCCAGCAGACCAAGCACGTATTCGTCACCGGTGGCGTGGCATCCAGTCTCGGCAAGGGACTGACAGCGTCCAGCCTCGGCAGTCTGCTGACGGCTCGGGGCATCCGCGTCACGATGCAGAAGCTGGATCCGTATCTCAATGTGGATCCCGGCACGATGAATCCGTTCCAGCACGGCGAGGTGTTCGTCACCAACGACGGCGCCGAGACCGACCTCGACATCGGCCACTACGAGCGCTTCCTGGACCGGGACCTCTCCCAGGTCGCGAACGTCACCACTGGCCAGGTGTACTCGAGCGTGATCGCCAAGGAGCGCCGCGGCGAGTACCTCGGCGACACCGTGCAGGTGATCCCGCACATCACCAACGAGATCAAGGAACGGATGCTCGCGATGGCGGGCCCGGACGTTGATGTCGTACTGCACGAGATCGGCGGCACCGTCGGCGACATCGAGTCGCTGCCGTTCCTCGAGGCGGCGCGCCAGGTCCGGCACGACGTCGGCCGCGACAACGTGTTCTTCCTGCATATCTCGCTGGTGCCGTACATGGCGCCGAGCGGTGAACTCAAGACCAAGCCGACCCAGCACTCGGTGGCCGCGCTGCGGTCGATCGGTATCGCGCCGGACGCGGTCGTCTGCCGGGCCGACCGGCCGATCCCGGAGAGCGTGAAGCGGAAGATCTCGCTGATGTGCGACGTCGACCAGGAGGCCGTGGTGGCCGCCCCGGACGCGCCGTCGATCTACGACATCCCCAAGGTGCTGCACGCCGAGGGCCTCGACGCGTACGTCGTACGCCGGCTCAACCTCCCGTTCCGCGACGTCGACTGGACCCGGTGGGACGAGCTGCTGCGGGTCGTGCACCACCCGAAGGACGACGTCACGGTCGCGCTGGTCGGCAAGTACATCGACCTGCCGGACGCGTACCTGTCGGTCGCCGAGGCGCTGCGCGCGGGCGGGTTCGACAACGACGCCCGGGTGAACCTGCGCTGGATCGCCTCCGACGAGTGCGCCACGCCCGAGGCCGCGGCCCGGCTGCTCGGTGACGTGGACGCGATCTGCATCCCCGGCGGCTTCGGGGTGCGCGGGATCGAGGGCAAGATCGGCGCGATCCGGTACGCCCGCGAACAGGGCATCCCGATACTTGGTCTGTGCCTCGGACTGCAGTGCATGGTGATCGAGGTGGCGCGGGACCTGGCCGGGCTGGACCAGGCGAACTCCAGCGAGTTCGACCCGGACGCCGAGCAGCCGGTGATCGCGACCATGGAGGAGCAGAAGCACATCGTCGCCGGCTCCGGTGACCTGGGCGGCACGATGCGGCTCGGGCTCTACCCGGCGAATCTCGCCGAGGGCTCGATCGTTCGCGAGGTGTACGGCGCCCCGTCGATCCAGGAGCGGCACCGGCACCGCTATGAGGTGAACAACGCCTACCGGGACAAGCTGGAGGCCGCCGGACTGGTCTTCAGCGGTCTGTCGCCGGACCACGAGCTGGTCGAGTTCATCGAGCTCGACAAGTCCGTCCACCCGTACTTTGTGGCCACCCAGGCGCACCCGGAGCTGCGGTCCCGGCCGACCAAGCCGCACCCGCTGTTCTCCGGCCTGGTCGCCGCGGCGCTCGAGCGGCAGCGCGAGTCGCGCCTGCCGGTCGAGGAGCCGAAGCCGGCCGCCGCCAAGAAGACTGCGGTCAAGACCCGATGACCGACTACCCCGAGCTGCGGTTCGGCGCCGGGCTCGCCGACCGGCCGGAGCACTGGCCGGTCTCCGCGTCCGAGGTCGTGCACCAGACCGGCCGGGTGATCTCGGTCCGCCGGGACACGATCGAGCCTCCTGGCGGTACGTCCTTCGTCCGGGATGTCGTCGTACATCCCGGCGCCGTCGGCGTGGTCGCGCTCGACGAGAACAACCGGATCCTGCTGGTTCGCCAGTACCGGCATCCGGTTGGCCACAAGCTGCTGGAGGCTCCGGCCGGCCTGCTCGACGTCCAGGGTGAGCAGTACCGCCTGGGTGCCGAGCGGGAGCTGTGGGAGGAGACCGCGACCAAGGCTGCCGACTGGCGGGTGCTGGTCGACGCGTTCACCTCGCCCGGCCTGACCAACGAGGCGGTCCGGATCTTCCTGGCCCGCGACCTCTCACCGGCCGACGAGACCTTCGAGCGCGAGCACGAAGAGGCCGACATGGAGACCGTCTGGGCCCCGCTGGTCGACGTGGTCGGCGCGATCCTGGCCGGCCACCTCCAGAACCCGATCCTGATCATGGGCGCGCTGGCCGCCTGGACCACCCTCAACGGCCCCGGCATCGACACCCTCCGCCCGGCGGACGCACCCTGGCCGGCGAAAGACCGCTGACCGCGGTGATGTGCAAGTTCGACAGGTAGTACACCGCGATACACCGTACGGAAGAGACCGCCCTGCGCTCAGGTGTACTAGGCGCCGGCTGGCACCTCCTGTCGAGCTGGCCGGGACTGTTGCGGAACCTGCCGGAGTTCTTGACGTGTGGACCGTTGCCGGGTATCTCTGTGTGACAACGATGTCACCCATCCGTGAAGGTTGGTCCGCCCATGCGTCGTTCTGGATTGTCACGGCCTGCCCGGTTTCTGCTGGCTGGGGTGATGGTTGTCGGCCTTGCGCCGGCAGCGCATGCCGCGCCCACGCCGTCGCCCTCGCCCTCGCCGGGGTCCGGATCGGTGGGGCGTCCGACGACTGCGCCGCCGGACGATCCGGTGGCGGCGCGGCTGCGCGGGCCGGAGGCGGTCGGGAGCAGCCGGATCACCACCAGCTCGGTGGATCCAACCGAGCACGTGGATCCGTTGGTGGGTACGTCGAACGCGGGGGACACGTTCCCCGGCGCCGTGCTCCCGTTCGGGATGTTCTCGTTCAGCCCGGAGACGAGCCGGGGGAACGCGTACCGGACCGCGGCGCCCGGCGGCTATCTGTACGACGCGAACAAGATCCGCGGCTTCAGCCTCACGCACATGAGCGGCACCGGGTGCGCCGGCGGCTCGGGGGACATCCCGATCTTCCCGCTCGCCGGTGACGTGACGACCTCGCCGCAGAGCGACGCGAAGGACGAGCTGTACGCGTCGACGTTCAGTCACGCCAACGAGGTCGCGAAGCCGGGGTACTACAAGGTCGGCCTGGACTCCGGCGTCACGGCCGAGCTGGCCGCCACCACCCGGACCGGGTCGGCGGCCTTCACGTTCCCGGCCGACAAGGCCAAGACGCTGATGTTCCGTACGTCGAACTCCGAGGTCGGCTCGAGCGACGCCCAGCTCAGCATCGACACCGCGCACCGGACGATCAGCGGCTCGGTGACGAGCGGGAACTTCTGCGGCTACCTCGCGAGCGTCGGCCAGCGCAGCTACTACACGCTGCACTTCGTCGCGGAGTTCGACCAGCCGTTCAAGAACCAGGGCACCTGGACCGACACCACGGTGACTCCGGGCAGTACGAGTGCCCGCGGCGGGACGACGTACGGGGACGACGGCTGGATGCCCGCGGACAAGGGCTCCGGTGGGTACGTCGGTTTCGACAGCAACCGTGTGACGATGCGGATCGGCATCTCGTACGTGAGCACCGCCAACGCGCTGGCGAACCTGCACGCCGAGAACCCGCGCGGCACGTCGGTCAACGTGACTGCACTGAAGGCCAAGCAGGCCTGGCGGCAGCAGCTGGACCGCATCCAGGTGACGGGCGGTACGACGGACCAGCGCACCACGTTCTACACCGCGCTGTACCACGCGCTGCTGCACCCGAACGTGTTCAGCGACGTCAACGGTCAGTACTGGGGCTTCGACCAGAAACCGCACAGGGTGTCGCACGGGCAGCAGGCGCAGTACGCCACGTTCTCCGGCTGGGATGTGTACCGGTCGCAACTGCAACTAGTTACATTGCTCGAACCGCGGCGCGCGGGAGACATCGCGCAGTCGTTGTTCAACCAGGCCACGCAGAACGGCGGCATCTGGGACCGCTGGACGCACGCCTCCGGCAGTACGTCGGTGATGACCGGCGACCCGTCCGCACCGGCCGTGGCGGGGATCTACGCGTTCGGCGGCACCAACTTCGACGCTCGTGGTGCGCTGCGCTCGCTCGTGAAGGCGGCGACCGTACCGACTGCGAAGGACCTGAGTTCGGCGGGCAAGCCGGTCATGTCGATCGGGCAGCGGCCGTCGCTCGACAAGTACCTGGCGCTGCACTACGTCCCCACGAAGTCCAACGCGTGGGGCGGTGCGGTCGAGACACTCGAGGACGTGACGGACGACTTCGCCCTGGCCCAGCTGGCACAGCGCACCGGCGACAGGTCGACGTACGAGAAGTTCCTGACCCGGTCGCAGTACTGGCAGAACGTGTTCAATCCGGAGAACGGTGGCTACGTCCAGAACCGGGACGACGACGGCGCCTGGCCGGCCTTCACCCCGTCGACGTACGACGGGTTCGCTGAGGGCAGCAGCGCGCAGTACACGTGGATGGTGCCGCACAACCGGGCCGGTCTGGTCGACGCGATGGGTGGTGTGGATGCGGCGAACCAGCGGCTGGACGCGTTCTTCAAGAACCCGGACGGGACCTGGGCGCTGACCGGTGCGGGCGAGCTGCACGCGGAGATGGACAACGAGCCGTCGATCAACACGCCGTGGATCTACAACTACACAGGCCGCCCGTACCAGACGCAGGAGACGTTGCGGCAGGCAATGAACCAGCTGTGGAACACGAGCACCGGCGGGATCCCGGGGAACGACGACCTGGGCGCGATGTCGTCCTGGTACGTCTGGACCGCACTGGGGCTGTACCCGGATGTACCGAGTCGCGCGGAGCTCCAGGTGGCCGCACCGGTGTTCCCGCGGGCAGTGATCAAGCGCGACGGCGGTAAGACGATCCGGATCAATGCACCTGGCGCGGATGCGCAGTACGTGCAGTCGTTGAAGGTGAACGGGAAGTCCTCGAGCAAGCCGTGGTTGCCGGAGTCGTTCGTACAGCACGGTGGCACGTTGGACTTCACGCTCGGTACGACGCCCAACAAGGCCTGGGGTGCGAAGGATGCTCCGCCGTCGTGGCGGACCGGTGAGATCCCGTTCCAGACCTCTACCGACGCCAGCCGTGTTGTGGTCGCTCCGGGCACTACGAGTGCCCCGATCGCTCTCAAGGCGCATCGGCTGAGTGGAACAGCACAGGACGTCACGTACACGGTTAAGACGCCTACTGGACTCACAGCGACTCCTGCCAGTGGGACGTTCCATGTTGACCAGGTGGGTAGTGCAGCCGTGACTATTACTGCGCCGGCTGGTACGCCGGACGGTCGCTACCCGGTAACGGTGCAGATGAAGGCAGCTGATGGAACGGCCCTGCCGCAGGTTGGTTTCACCGTCGTAGTGGGTCTGCCGAACTCGTTCTTCGTACTGCGCGAAGGTGTTGGCATCTCTGACGACAACGGGGACCACACCGAGGCCGACTACGACGGGGGCGGCGTCAGCTACTCACGCCAAGCGTTGGCGGCCGCGGGTCTGACTGCGGGAGGTACTGGAACCGTGCAGGGTCTGAGCTTCACATGGCCTGACGTACCAGCGGGGGAGCCTGACAACGTGCCGGCCGACGGGCAGTTGCTGAACCTCAACCTGCCGGCCGGTACGACGACGTTGTCGTTCATCGGCAGTGCTGTCAACGGGAACCAGCAGACGACCGCGACGCTCAACTACGCGGACGGTACAACCTCGCAGCTGGACCTGTCCTTCAGTGACTGGACGCTCGGCGGTGGTGGCGACACGCTCCACTACGGCAACGTGATCGTCGCGACCACGCCGTACCGCAACGAGTCCGGAGGCGGCCACGACAACGTCACCACCCACATCTTCGCCACAGCTCCGGTGACACTGACCAAGACCCCGGTCAGCATCACCCTGCCCAAGAACCGTGACCTCCGCCTCTTCACCGTCGCTCACTGACCTGGCACCTGATCGCCGGCTTTCCGGAACATAACTGCCCGCTGCTGCAACATTGTTTCCGGAGAGCCGACCCGCTGTCAGGGTCGGCCGAGTTCTAGCGCCTCGCCGCCGTTCTCAGCCAGAGCGGCGGCGACGCGGCGGGCGTTCGCGAGGTGCTCGGCGGCCGGCGGCAGGTTGTCGAGCCGGTAGTGCTCGCGCGACTCGAGGAGCGTGACGAGGGGGAGTCCGGTCGGCCCGAACGTCTTCAGCTGCCACTGCTCGTCCTGCCAGATCACCGACCGGTCCGGATCCGCGCACTTCGGGCAGGGCTTGCCGCCGTCCTCCCCGTTGCGCGGCGGCTCTGGGAGTACCGGTTGGTCCAGTGGTACCGCCTGGACCTCACCCTCGAACGGAAAGAACGGGTGGCCGAGCAACGGTGCAACCGACAGACGTTCGCCGTACGGAAGCCGGCGGTGGTACTCGGAGGGCAGTTCGCTCATGCACCGCACTCTGCCGGACAATCACCCGCCGGAGAAGCCTGACCGGTCGCTAGGCGAGGACGGTCGCGAGCGCCTCGTAGCCGGGGAGCAGGTCGATGCCTTCGTGGCCGAGCAGCTGGATCGCGACGTGGTCGGCGCCAGCGTCCAGGTGTGCCTTCAGCCCGGCCGCGACCTCGACCGCGGAGCCGTGCAGCACCATCGCGTCGACGAGCCGGTCGCTGCCACCGTCGGCGAAGTCCTCGTCGGTGAAGCCGATCCGCTTGAAGTTGTTGGTGTAGTTGCTCAGCTGCAGGTACGTCGCCAGCCGGTCGCGGGCGGTGGTCCGCGCGATCTCCGGATCGGTCTCCAGCACCACCATCTGCTCGGGCGCGAGCAGCACCCCGCCGCCGAGCATCCGCCGCGCCTCGCGCGTGTGCTCCGGCGTGGTCAGGTACGGCAGCGCGCCGGCTGTCCGGGCGCCGGACAGTTGCAGCACCTTCGGCCCGAGCGCGGCCAGGGCGCGGCGGTCCACCGGCACCTTCGCGTCGTCGAGCTCGTCGAGGTAGCTCACGATCGTCGCGTACGGCGACTTGTACTCGCCGGTCGCCTCCCGGTGCCCGATCCCGACCCCGAGCAGGAACCGCCCCGGGTGCTCCTCCTCGAGCCGGTGGTACGAGGCCGCGACGTCGGCCGCCGGCGACTTCCAGATGTTGACGATGCTGGTGCCGACGGCAACCGAACTCGTTGCGGCCAGCAACACCTCGGCATCGCGCAGGCCGGTGTCCGGCGAGCCGCCCAGCCAGAGTGTGCCGTACCCGGCGCGCTCCACTCCCGCCGCGAGCTCCGGGCCGTGGTGCTGGCCGCCGTGCCAGACCCCATAGCGCCCCAGTTCGATCGCCACGCCGTGCTCCTCTCGTCGAACGTCCTGCAACAAGCATCCCTGACCACTACGAGTAGCCGTCAATGATGGTTGCCACGTCAACCAGACCATCCGATCGAGTGGTATGACCACAGCAGGCATACACTCGGCATCGACCTGGCAGCGTCCCCTCAACCGCCGGGCCGCGGACACAACGATGTGGGCCGCACACCTGGATCGTGAAAGAAGGGCAAGTTGTGAAGGTCGGAGTTCCCAAGGAAGTGAAGAACCACGAGTACCGGGTGGCGATCACCCCGTCCGGTGTGCACGAGTTCGTGCGCAGTGGGCACGAGGTTCTGATCGAGCAGGGGGCGGGCACCGGTTCGCTGATCCCGGACGACGAGTTCGTCGCCGCCGGGGCCCGGATCGTCGCCGAGGCGGACGACGTCTGGGCGGACGCGGAGCTGGTGCTCAAGGTGAAGGAGCCGGTGGCGGAGGAGTACCACCGGATGCGCAAGGACCAGGTCCTGTTCACGTACCTGCACCTGGCCGCGAGCCAGGAGACGACCGACGCGCTGCTGACGTCGGGCATCACCGGGATCGCCTACGAGACCGTGCAGTTGCCGGACGGGACGTTGCCGCTGCTGGCGCCGATGAGCGAGGTCGCCGGCCGGCTGGCGCCGCAGTCCGGCGCTTACCACCTGATGGCGCGCGGCGGCGGCCGCGGCGTGCTCCTCGGTGGCGTGTCCGGCGTGCACCCGGCCCGCGTGGTCATCCTTGGCGCCGGTGTCTCCGGGATGAACGCGGCCGCGATCGCGCTCGGCATGCAGGCACAGGTGCAACTGTTCGACCGCAACATCGCGCGGCTGCGGCAGGCGGACCAGATCTACCAGGGCCACCTGCTGACAATCGCCTCGAACGCGTACGAGATCGAGCGCGCCGTACTGGAGGCGGACCTGGTCATCGGCGCGGTGCTCGTCGTCGGTGCGAAGGCGCCGAAGCTGGTCACCAACGACATGGTCCGCCGGATGAAGCCGGGCAGCGTGCTCGTCGACATCGCGATCGACCAGGGCGGCTGCTTCGAGGACTCCCGTCCGACCACCCACGAGGACCCGGTGTACAAGGTCCACGAGTCGCTGTTCTACTGCGTCGCGAACATGCCCGGCGCGGTGCCGAACACGTCGACGTACGCGCTCACGAACGTCACCCTGCCGTACGCGATCGAGCTGGCGAACCTCGGCTGGCGCGAGGCGCTGAAGCAGGACCACAGCCTGGCGCTCGGCCTGAACACGTTCGACGGCCACGTCACGTACGGCCCGGTCGCGGAGGCGCACGACCTGTCGCAGCTGAAGCTGGACGAGGTGCTGGTCTGAGTATCAGCCGGGCGGTCAGTACGTACCTTGACCACCTGACGGTGGAGCGCGGCCTGGCCGCGAACACCCTGGCGTCGTACCGGCGTGACCTACGCCGGTACGGCGGCTACCTCGCCGAAGCGGAGATCGACGACCTCGGCCGGATCACGGAGGCCGTGGTCAGCGGCTTCCTGATGCGGTTGCGGGAGGGGGACGCGGACCATCCGCCCCTGACCGCGTCCAGTGCGGGCCGGACGGTGGTGGCGGTCCGCGGGTTCCACAAGTTCTGTGTCCGCGAGGGCCTGACCGAGGCGGACCCTGCGGCAGCTGTGAAGCCACCTGTGCCACCGCAGCGGCTCCCCAAGGCGCTGTCCGTCGACGAGGTGACACGGATCCTCTCGGCAGCCGCGGGCGCCGACGCGGAACCAGCTGTGCTGGCCACGCGGGACGCCGCGTTGCTGGAGTTCCTGTACGGCACCGGTGCCCGCATCTCGGAGGCGGTCGGGCTGGACGTCGACGACATCGACGTGGAGGCGGCCGCCGTCCTGCTCCGCGGCAAGGGTGGCAAAGAGCGGGTAGTACCCGTCGGTACGTACGCCCGTGAAGCACTGTCGGCGTACCTGGTCCGTGGCCGTCCCGACCTGGTGTTGAGAGGCCGTGGCACTCCCGCACTGTTCTTGAACGCCCGCGGTGGCCGCCTGTCCCGGCAGAGCGCTTGGACGGTGCTGCGTCGCGCGGCACAGCGCGCCGGCATCGCGAAGGAGATCTCACCGCACACGCTGCGGCACTCGTACGCGACCCACCTGCTCGACGGCGGCGCCGACGTACGCGTGGTGCAGGAGCTACTCGGACACGCCTCCGTGACAACCACGCAGGTCTACACGCTCGTCACCGTCGACAAACTGCGCGAGGTCTACGCAACCTCCCACCCGCGAGCGCTCTGAGCCGTAGGGTGCAGCCGTGGCTGACGAAGCTCAGGAACGGCATGCGAGTTGGCTGGAGCTGTTCTTCGACCTGACGGTGGTCGCTGCTGCAGCGCAGATCTCGCACCGGCTGCACAGTGCGGAGAGCGTCGGGCAGATCGCCGCCTGCGGGGCGATGTACTACGCGATCTGGAGCGTCTGGACCACGACCAGCGTCTACGCGAACGTCGCGGGCGAGCGGACCCGGCAACGCGCCGTACTGCGGACCATGCTCGGCATCGCGATCATGGCGGCATCGGTTCCGGGCGTCTGGCCGCAACTGCTGCCGGGGGAGCATCACGACGTACCGGAGCACCGGACGTGGGTGTTCGTCGTGGCCTTCTTGCTCTGCCGGGGGATCGCTTCCCGGTCGGCCGCACGGGACGGGCAGGTGGTGACGTTCTGGCCGGCCACGCAGACCGTTGCGGCGACTCCGTGGGTCGTGTCGCTGTTCGTACCCGAGCCGATCGCGTACGTGCTGTGGGGCGTCGCGATCGCCGTCGACATCGCGTTCTCGATGCTCGGTGCGACCAGTACGCAGATGGTCGAGCGGATGACCCTGCGGGCGCGGCGGCGTCAGGAGGACCGGGACAAGCGCGAGTCCAGGCGGCTGGACGAGCTCATCCGGCGCGGTGTCTCACCGGGCCGGTTGCCGGATGCGTCCCCGACGCTCATCTCGGTCGCACAGGTCGAGCGCGGGCATCTGAGCGAGCGGCTCGGGCTGTTCGTCATCATCGTCCTCGGCGAGGCGCTGGCACAGGTGGTGGCAGCGAACGGCGATCAGGACTGGACGCGCGGCGTGGTGCTCGGGTCGCTGGCCGCGTTCCTGCTGGTGGTGCAGTTGTGGCGGTTGACCTCGGAGTACGGGTTCACGCCGGCGCCCCGACGTACCAAGGCGCTGGAGCCGTGGCAGGCGTTGCCGGCGCATCTCGGTGTCACTGCGGCGATCGTGGCGATCGCGTCCGGCCTGGGCGCACTGATCCCGGAGGCGGCGGAGCATCTGCATGCGAAGGACCGGTGGTACCTGTTCGGTGGGCTGGTGCTGTACCTGCTGACCAGTGTGTTCGCGGGGCTGGCCGGGCGGTCGCCCCTGCGGTGGTACCTGGGCTGGGTGCTGCCGAGTGCGCTGGTGGCGGTGCTGGGCGGGGTCTTCGGCCACCTGGCGCAGGGCTGGGTGCTGGCCGCGCTCGCCTGGCTGGTGCTGGCCTGGTTCGCGTCGTACAACCGGCTGGTGAAGACGGGGACCCCCGGTGCACACGGTTCATGAACGGTGTGCGATCATCTCGTCACGTCCGGTCATCGCCAGCGGGTGACCGGACGAGTTCGGAGCTTTGTCGACAAACCACCCGACCCCGGTGCGGAGTGGCTGGTTGAGAGTGCTTGAATGCACGCTTACAGTCGCATGCGTCGCCCGTATCGGTTGAAAGGTTTGGCGAGTCATGAACGAGTCGACATTCCCGGGCACCGAACACGTGATGGGCCGCCTCTCGGGGCACGTTTCCGACCCGGAGCCGGTCCAGCCGATCAGCACGCCACCCCAGCACAGCACCCCGCCCCGTCCGGCCCCGGTGCCGGCGCGAGCCCTGCCCGACAACTATGCGGAGATGCCGAAGCCGACGGCCAAGCTCACCGCGGAGGATCTTGCACCCGTGAACGACCCGAACGGCCCGCGCCACAAGATCGGGCCGACCGGCCGGCCGTTGCCCGACCTGCCGGAGCCGCAGCCCCCGACCAAGACCGGTCCGGCGCAGGTGATCGCGATGTGCAACCAGAAGGGTGGCGTCGGCAAGACCACCACCACGATCAACCTCGGCGCAGCGATCGCCGAGACCGGTCGCAAGGTGCTCCTGATCGACTTCGACCCGCAGGGTTCCGCCTCGATCGGCCTCGGCGTGCAGCCGCACGACCTCGAGTTGTCGGTCTACAACCTGCTGATGCAGCGCGACATCACGCCGGACGAGGTGATCCAGCCGACCCGTGTGGAGAACCTCGACCTGCTACCGGCCAACATCGACCTGTCCGCCGCCGAGGTGCAGCTGGTCCAGGAGGTGGCCCGCGAGTACACGCTGCAGCGGGTGCTGGACCCGATCATCCCGCTGTACGACGTGATCCTGATCGACTGCGCCCCGTCGCTCGGCCTGCTCACCGTGAACGCGCTGACCGCGTCGAACGGCATCGTGGTCCCGCTGGAGTGTGAGTTCTTCGCGCTCCGGGGCCTCGCGATGCTGACCGACACGATCGCCAAGGTGCAGGACCGGCTGAACCCGAAGCTCGAGATCGTCGGGATCCTCGGCACCATGTTCGACGGGCGCACGACGCACGCCCGGGAGGTCCTCGACCGGGTGGTCCAGGCCTTCGACGAACGAGTCTTCCACACCGTTATCCGGCGTACCGTCAAGTTCCCCGAGACCACGGTCGTCGGCGAGCCGATCACGACGTACGCTCCCTCGTCCCAAGCGGCTACTCAGTACCGCGACCTTGCCAAGGAGGTGCTGGCGCGTTGTCCCGCCGGGTGAGCCTGCCAGGTGCCAGTGAACTCTTCGGGGGTGCGGCACCGAAGCAGACCAGACCCGAGAAGCGCACCACCACCGATGGACCGCCGGACACCGTGCGGTCCAGTACGACGGTCGTCGACGACCGGAAGTCGAGTGGTCGGATCCGGCACGACACGAAGATCACCGTGTACGTGACGGAGGAGGAGCTGCTCGGCCTGGAACAGACCAGACTCGCGCTCCGCGCCGAGCACGGCCTGATGGCCGACCGCGGCCGGATCGTCCGCGAGGCGATCGACGTCCTGCTCGCCGACTTCGTCGACCACGGGCCGGACTCGGTGCTCGTCCGGCGGCTGAAGGCCTCGGAGTGACCGTGTCCGCCACGGACCCGCTGGACCCGCTCGACCTGGACACCGCTGGTGCTGTTGGCGAAGGTGCTGTTGCCGAGGGCAAGGGGTTCAGTGTTCATCTGGAGAACTTCGAGGGCCCGTTCGACCTGCTGCTGCAGCTGATCTCGAAGCACAAGCTGGACATCACCGAGATCGCGCTCTCGGTGATCACCGACGACTTCATCGCGCACATCAAGGCGCTCGGGTCGGAGTGGGACCTGGACCAGACGTCGGAGTTCCTGCTGATCGCCGCCACGCTGCTCGATCTGAAGGCGGCGCGGTTGCTGCCGAAGGGCGAGGTCGAGGACGACGAGGACCTGGCGCTGCTCGAGGCGCGGGACCTGTTGTTCGCGCGGCTGCTGCAGTACCGGGCGTTCAAGCAGATCGCGGCGCTGGTGCAGGACCGGATGGCTGCGGAGTCGAAGCGGTTCCCGCGGGCGGTCGGGGTGGAGCCGCGGTTCGCGGAGCTGCTGCCGGAGGTACTGCTCGGGATCGATCCGGCCGGGCTGGCCGCGCTCGCCGCGCGGGCGCTGGCGCCGAAGAACGACGTACCGCCTGGTGTGTCGCTGGAGCACCTGCACGCGCCGGCCGTCACGGTACGGGAGCAGGCGGTTGTGATCGTGGACCGGCTGCGGAGGCAGCGGAGCGCGACGTTCAGGTCGCTGGTCGCGGACTCGCCGGACACCGTCACCACGGTGTGCCGGTTCCTCGCATTGCTGGAGCTGTTCCGCGAGGCGGCGGTGTCGTTCGACCAGGTGACGCCACTCGGTGAGCTGACGATCCGCTGGACCGGCGCCGACCAGGGCGAGGTCGACGTCAGCGACGAGTTCGACGAGGAACACCAACCGGCCGACGAGTCCGGCGAGGCTCCCCGCGTGGAAGAAGACTCCAGCTTCCTGGAACCAGGCCCCAGCGCCACCGACGAATCCGACATCGAGCCCTCCGCCTCGCCCGCCGACGCATCCAACATCGACCCGGGTCCCGCCCTGGCCCCAGCACCCGACGAGACGGCAAACCAGTGACCGACGAGACCCCCGCTCCCACCCAGGGTGAAGACCACTCCGCACCCGAAGCGCCCCACACCTCAGCCGTGGTTGGGGAGGATCTTCCCCCCGAATCGGCCCAAAATCCTCCCCAGCCTGAGCAGACCACAGCAACCAACGGCCCGGAGCAGTCTGACGCGGCGCAGTCTGACCCGGTGCAGTCTGACCTGGAGCAGTCTGACGTGGAGGCCGGTGCCGGCCCGTTCGCGTACGTCGACGAATCGGGTGACGTGGCGGATGGTGCTGGTGACGATCACTTGCCTGCTGGGCAGGGGATGTTGCCGGTGGGCGACGAGGTTGTTGTCGACGACCTGACCATGCGGCGCGCGCTCGAGGCGATACTGATGGTGACGGACGAGCCGTTGCCGGTGCTCACACTGGCGCGGGCGATCGGGCGTCCTACCGGTGACATTGCGGGCGCGCTGGCGGAGTTGGCGGCGGAGTACACCGAGCAGGGGCGCGGGTTCGACCTGCGTGAGGTGGGCGGTGGCTGGCGGTACTACACCCGCGCCGACGCCGCGCAGTACGTCGAACGCTTCGTCCTCGACGGTCAGCAGTCGCGCATTACTCAGGCTGCGCTGGAGACGCTTGCTGTGGTCGCGTACAAGCAGCCGGTCAGCCGGGCGCGCGTGTCCGCGATTCGCGGCGTGAACGTGGACGGTGTGATGCGTACGCTCGTCGCCCGCGGTCTCGTCGAGGAAGCAGGCGCCGACACCGAATCCCAGGCGACCCTGTACCGCACCTCGACGTACTTCCTGGAACGCATGGGCATGCAGTCCCTCGACGACCTCCCCGAACTGGCCCCGTACCTCCCCGAAATGGACGACATCGAGGAAGAGCTGGCCGCCCAGTCCCTCCCACCCACCACCCCAGAAGCCCCCGCAAACCCCACCACCTCCGAGCCAGAAAACGAGGAGCCCCCAACCACACCCCCCTCGCCCAAAACCTCCCCCACCCCCGCACCCCCCGACCAAGACAACTCCACCGACGCGGACAACGCGGACAACGACTCCACCGACGCGGACAACGCTGAGGACGACTCCACCGGCGAGGGTGCCGAGGCGCTCGCGGGTACGGCGGACGAGGTGGAGGACGACTCCACCGGCGAGGGTGCCGAGGCGCTCGCGGGTACGGCGGACGAGGTGGAGGACGACTCCACGGACGCGGGCGACGCGGGCGACGACTCCGGCGGCGAGGGTGCCGAGGTGCCCGCGGGTGCGGCGGACTCGCCGGAAGCTGCCACCTCCGAGGGAGGGGACGAGCAGCTAGCAGGTGCGGAGTACGCGCCGGAGGCCTCCTCCGCCGACGCGGAGACGGAGGAGCCGGCAGGACGTTCGTACTCGGCGGAAGCATCCTCGGCCGAAGCTGCCGCTGGTGTGAACCAGCCGGAGACCAGTGCCGAGGACAACGCCCCGACCGACAACGACTGGACCGACGACGACTCCACCGACAAGGACTCGACCGACGCGGACGACGTGGAGGACGACTCCACCGACGATGCCGCCGAAGCGCTCGCGGGTACGGCGGACTCGCCGGAAGACGCCGACGCCGACGCGGCGGGGCGTTCGTACTCGGCTGAAGCTGTCGGTGGTGTGGAGCAGCAGGAGTTCGGTGCCGGGGGCAACGACTTAACCGACAGCTACGCGGGCGACGACTCCGCCGGCGCGGACGCGGCGGGGCGTTCGTACTCGGCTGAAGCTGTCGGTGGTGTGGAGCAGCAGGAGTTCGGTGCCGGGGACAACGACTCGGCTGACGGCGGCGCGGGCGACGGCGACTCGACCGATGATGGCGCGGGCGACAAGGACTCGACCGACGAGGGCTCGACCGACGGGGGTGCGGGCGACGGCGAGGATGGCTCTACTGATGGGGGTGACGTGGAGGGTGACTCCGCTGAGGACGTCGAGGTGGATGGTGGGCGCGTAGAGGTAGAGGGCGACGGGGTGGGGTCTTCTGCGGGGGCTGGTGGTTCTGGGTGGGTTGGGGATGGGGTGCGGGACGGTGGATGACGGTATTCGGTTGCAGAAGGTTTTGGCTCGGGCGGGGGTGGCTTCGCGGCGGAGTGCGGAGTTGATGATCGAGGAGGGGCGGGTCGAGGTCGACGGGCGGGTGGTGACGGAGTTCGGGGTCCGGGTGGATCCGGAGACCGCGGTCATCCGGGTCGACGGGGATCGGATCCCGCCGGTCAGCGCGAACGTGTACCTGGTGCTGAACAAGCCGCGCGGCGTCGTCACCACGATGTCGGACCCGCAGGGCCGCCCGTGCATCACCGACTTCGTGCAGGATCGCCCCGAGCGCCTGTTCCACATCGGCCGGCTCGACACCGACACCGAGGGGCTGTTGCTGCTCACGAACCACGGTGAGTTCGCGCACCGGCTGGCGCATCCGTCGTACGAGGTCTCCAAGACGTACGTCGCCGAGGTCGAGGGCAACGTCAAACCGGTCGTACTGCGCGACCTCCTGGACGGCGTCGTACTCGACGACGGCCACGCTCGCGCTGACACGGTGAAGATCGTCTCCACCGTCCCGGGCCGCACGCTGATCGAACTGAGCCTGCACGAGGGCCGGAACCGGATCGTCCGGCGGATGTTCGACGCGGTCGGCCACCCGGTGAAGCGGCTGACCCGGACCGCGATCGGCCCGGTCCGCCGCGGCAACCTGCACACCGGCGAACTCCGCGAACTCAACCCCAAGGAACTAGGCCAACTCCTCGACCTGGTAGAGCTCTAACCCGGCCCACAACACCAACGGATATCCGGCGCTTCTGTCGGATGTGTGGGCGGACGGGCGTGGGCGCCGGACATTTGGACAGGTAGTGCACCCCGAGACACCGTACGCGCACCGCACTTCCACGCTCAGGTGCACTACTCACCGACCAGACCCCAACCGACATGTCCTGTCGAACTGTCCGCCCCGCCACCCCAGACCACACGCAGCCAGCATCCACGCCTCGGAATCGGAGCGGTCGGTCCCCGCACATCGGACGCAAGAGACGGATACCACCGGTGTCGCGGGTTTCTCCACTCGCACACCACCGGAGAACCCAGGCGGGCTCAAGGGGTGATTGCAACACCTGTCGGTTGAGAGGTGTTGTGGTGGTTGGTCGTGGTGGTCGTCCTCGGTTTCCGGTGGAGTTGGAGTACGGGTTCTGGGAGGGGCTGGGTGTGGAGGCGCAAAGCGGGCGGGTGGGGGTGCGGGTGCCCAGGCCATCACAGTTGGTGTTGCGGGGTTTGGGTTGCGCTTAGGGGCGGCGGCGAGGGGCAGATGTGATGGCCTGGGGGTCCGCGATCGGCTACAGGTCGGCTTCTTCGGGTATGACTACGCTGTCGACCATGGCTTGGATGCGGTCGGTGGGGAGGGCGACGGCGATCGCCCAGTAGTAGATGATCAGGCTGAAGACGGCGACTGCGAGGATGTCCCACCAGAGTGGGAACCACGGGTGTGCGAGCGGGCCGAAGTCGCTGAGGAACACGATCAGCCCCATCCCGGCCAGGTACACCGGCAACCACTGCGCCGCGCGCAGGTCGAGTTGTGGGGTGATCGGGTTCAGCTTGAACACCCGGTTCCCGACCAGGATCACGTACCCGATCAGGATCGCGATGCCGAGCTTCCAGTCGGTCGTCCAGCCGGACCACAGGATCAGCAGGTTCGCGACCACGAACGCCAGCGGCGACAACCATGTTGCCCCCGGCAACCGGTACGGGCGGTTCGCCTCCGGTAGGCGCTGCCGGAACACCCCGAGCGACAGCGGCGCGCCGGCGTACATCAGCACGCTGGCGCTGGTGATCAGCCCGACCAGCGACCGCCAGCTCGGGAACGGCAGGAAGCAGACGCAGCCGATCACGAACGCGGTGATCAGGCCGACCCACGGTACGCCGCGCTGGTTGGTCTTCTCGAACACCGACGGCACGTACCCGTTCCGGCTCAACCCGTACGAGACCCGCGAGCTCCCGGTGATGTAGATCAGCCCGGTACCGCCGGGGGAGACGATCGCGTCGATGTACAGGATCGTGGCCAGCCAGCCGAGGCTGGTCAGCGTCGCGACCTGCGCGAACGGACCGGTCAACGTGTTGAACGCCGCCGTCGCCCAGGTGCCCTGCAGCTGTGAGGCCGGCAGCGCACCGAGGAACACGACCTGCAGCGCGATGTAGATCAGCGCACCGATCACGATCGAGCCGATCACCGCGCGCGGGATGTCCCGCCGTGGGTTGCTGCTCTCGCCGGCCAACTGGTCGGCCTGCTCGAACCCGAGCATCGCGAACACGATGCCGCTGGTCGAGACCGCCGAGAGGATGCCCTTCGCGCCGCCGGGGTTGAACCCGTTCGCCGCGGTGAAGTTGCTGCCGTGGAACTGGGCGATCGCCAGTACGAAGATCGTCAGCAACGGGATGCCGACCTTCCACCAGGTCGCGACGCTGTTCGTACGCGCCAGCAGCCGGATGCTGAGGAAGTTGATCGCGGTGATGACCGCCATCAACACGACGGCCACCACGATCCCCGGGCCGGTCAGGATGTGCTGCCCGCCGCTGGTCTTCTCCCAGCCCTTCGCGAACGAGTAGTGCGTGCCGTACGTGATCATCGCGAGCACCTCGATCGGCGCCACGGTCGCGGCCTGCAGCCAGGAGAACCAGCCGAACGATGCCCCGGCGGCGCCGCCGAACGCGTAGTGCGGGAAGCGTGCGGTGCCGCCGGAGACCGGATACATCCCGCCCAGTTCGGCGTGCACCAGCGCGAGGATCAGGATCGCGACGCCGCCGATCACCCAGGAGATGATCGCCGCGGGGCCGGCCGTGGACAGGGCGCCCTGGGCGCCGAACAACCAGCCGGAGCCGATGATGGATCCCTCCGACGCCCAGATCAGGCCGACGAAACCGATGTCACGTCGCAGTCCGGGCCGGCTCCGCTCCGTCGGGGAGTGTGTGGTGGAAGTAGCCATACCGGCACCATCGCCCCGTGGCGCGAGCGGTGCAGTAACGCTGGCTGCAGATCCTCCTACCGGCTAGCCGGTACGGCGATGTTCCGGCCTGCTGTGGCGACGTGGCGGGGTCGCGGATCGCATCCTGGCAGCACCAACCCCTGCGGCGATCGAAGGGTGCACGATGCGTAAACCAGAGCGGGCCGTGATACTGACCTTGGCGCTGATGGCAAGCCTTGTTGCTTGCGGCAACAACAACAAGGCGGCCGGCAGTGCGCCGCCGGCGAACACCAAGGTCGGCGTCCTGCTCCCGGACACCGCCTCGTCGCCCCGCTGGGTCTCCGCTGACCCGAACGAGCTGCGCAAGCAATGCGCGGACAACAAGCTGACCTGCTACATCGACAACTCCAACAACAGCGCGACCAACATGGAGTCGCAGGCGCAGGCGCTGATCAACCAGGGCGTCGGCGTCCTCCTGGTGACCAACCTGGACTCGGGATCCGGCAAGGCGATCGAGTCGCTGGCCAAGCAGCACAACGTGGTGACGATCGACTACGACCGGCTGACCACGGGCGGTACGGCGGCGTACTACGTCTCGTACGACAACGTGAAGGTCGGCGAGGACCAGGGCAAGGCGCTGGCCGCCTGCCCGCAGGTCGCCGGTAAGAGCGCGGTCGGGTACGTCGACATCGACGGCGCCCCGACCGACAACAACGCCACGCTGTTCGCGCAGGGGTACAACTCGGTGCTGTCCAAGCAACCGGGCTGGACGAAGCTCGGCGAGCAGACCGGCAACTGGGACCCGGCGACCGCACAGACCGTGTTCACCACGATGCTCGGCCGGCACCCGAGCCTCGGCGCCGTGATGGTTGCCAACGACACCATGGCGCAGTCGGTGATCAACGTCCTGAAGGCGCAGAACCTGGCCGGCAAGGTCGCGGTCGCCGGGCAGGATGCGACCGCGGGCGGCCTGGACAACGTGATGGAGGGCACCCAGTGCTTCACCATCTACAAGCCGGTCGCCGGTGAGGCGGACGTCGCGATCAAGCTCGCGGGACAGATCCTGTCCGGCCAGAAGCCGACCGCGCCGGCCACGATCAAGGATCCGACGAACGGCCGCGCGGTCCCGTCGTACCTGGCGGCGCCGACCGTGATCACCAAGAAGAACGTGGCCCTGCCGGTGACGGACGGGTACGAGACCGCGAAGTCGGTCTGCCCGACGCCCAGCCTGGTCAAGCTCTGCACCGAGAACGGTATCCACCTCCCGTGACGGCCCTGGAGCTGCACGGTGTCGGCAAGTCGTTCGGGCCGGTGGTGGCGTTGTCGTCGGTGGACTTCGGCGCCGCGGCCGGTGAGGTGACCGCGCTGGTCGGCGACAACGGCGCCGGCAAGTCGACGCTGGTCAAGTGCATCGGCGGCATCCACCGCATCGACGAGGGCGAGATCCTGATCGACGGTACGCCGCAGCAGCTGCACGAACCGCGGGACGCGGCCCGCCTCGGGATCGAGATCGTCCACCAGGACCTGGCGCTCTGCGACAACCTCGATGTCGTCGGCAACATGTTCCTCGGCCGCGAGCGGGTCGGCCGGCTGCACACCCTCGACGAGAACGCGATGGAACGGCTGGCCGCCGAGACGCTGGCGTCGCTGTCGGTCCGGACCGTCCGCTCGGTCCGCCAGAAGGTGGCGAGCCTGTCCGGTGGCCAGCGGCAGACGGTCGCGATCGCGAAGTCGGTGCTGTGGAGCTCGAAGATCGTGATCCTCGACGAACCGACCGCCGCGCTCGGCGTCGCACAGACCGAGCAGGTACTGGAACTCGTCCGCCGGCTGGCGGATCGCGGCGTCGCGGTCGTTCTGGTGTCGCACAACATGAACGACGTGATGCAGGTGGCCGACTCGATCGCGGTCCTGTTCCTCGGCCGGATGGCGGCCCAGGTCCGGCGGTCCGCGGTGACCCAGACGCAGGTCGTCGAGCTGATCACGTCGGGCCGATCGGAGGACCTGTGAGCACCGCAGTCGTGGATCGAGGACACCGGCAGCCGCGCGCGGTGGCGTCGTACGTTCGCGACTATGTCGCCCGGCTGCGCGGCGGTGAGCTCGGTTCGGCGCCGGCCGTGGTCGGGCTGGTCGTGATCACGGCGTTCTTCGCGATCGTTCATCAGGGCTTCCTGAGCGCGTACAACCTGGAGGCCCTGGTCATCCAGGCCGCGCCGATCATCGTGATGGCGATGGGGCTGGTCTTCGTGCTGCTGCTCGGCGAGATCGACCTGTCCGCGGGCACCACCGGCGGACTGTGCTCCGCGATCATGGCGGTGCTGATGCTGCGGCACGGCTGGTACTGGTGGCTCGCGGTGCTGGCCGGCCTCGCGGTCGGGCTGGCGATCGGTTTCGTGATGGGGTGGTTGCGGGCGCGGGCAGGGATCCCGTCGTTCGTGATCACGCTGGCGACGTTCCTGGCGTTCCAGGGCGCGACGCTGATCCTGGTCGGTGGTCAGGGTTCGCTGACCCTGCCGGCCGGTACGCCGCTGATCGGGTTGGAGAACAGCTTCGTACCGCTCTGGCTCGGCTGGACGCTGCTCGGCGTGTTCGTGGTCGGATACGCGGCGATCAAGCTGGCCGATGCGCGGGCGCGCCGCCGTGCCGGGCTGCCGGCGACACCGGTCGCGGTGATCGTGGCAAAGGTCCTCGTGGTCGCGCTGCTCGGGATCGTCTTCACGTACGAGATGGGTCTCAACCGCAACCTGATCAGCAACGCGTTCTTCAGCAACAAGGCGCAGGGTGAGCCGTGGGTCGTCGTACTGCTCACGCTGATGTTCGTCGTGTGGCACTTCACCCTCAGCAGGACGCGGTACGGGCGGCACGTGTATGCGGTCGGTGGGAACGAGGAGGCGTCTCGGCGCGGTGGTGTCGCGGTGTCGCGGATCCGCATCTCGGTGTTCGTGATCTGCTCGGGGATGGCGGCCGTGTCCGGTCTGGTCGCGGCGTCGTTGCTGCAGTCCGTGCAGTCGAACGCGGGCGCAGGCAACACCCTGCTGCTGGCGGTCGGTGCGGCGGTCATCGGCGGTACGTCGCTGTTCGGCGGCCGCGGGCGGATGATCGACGCTGTTCTCGGCGGTCTTGTGGTTGCCGTGATCATCAACGGCATGAGCGATTTGATCCAGGGCGCGAACTCGTCCGGGTACGAGTGGGTTGTGACCGGTGCCGTGTTGCTGCTGGCGGCCGGCTTCGACGCCGTCGTACGGCGCGGAAAGACCGCCTAGCTCTCGAGCAATCGCCGGATCGCCCTGGCGGAGAGGCTCGTTTTCGCGACGAACCCGATCGCCGGGCTGGCGGCGATCAGGTCCGCGTAGTCCTGCTCCGCGTGGCCGGAGATCAGGATCATCGGCGCCGGCTCGCCGTCGGCGCGCAGCCGGGTGATCAGGTCGAACCCGCTCTCGCCGCCGAGGTCGATGTCGACGAGCACGACGTCCGGCCGCAACCGCCCGATCAGGGCGGCGGCCTCGGCGGTCGTGGTCGCCGTACCGACGACTGTGACACCCTCGCGGACCAGCAGACCCTGGGCCGCCTCCAGAAAGCGCCGGCTGTCGTCGACGATCACGCACCGCATGGCACCAGCATCGCAGTGTCGAACGACGGTTGGCATTCCTGCTGCCGGTACTACGACGGCAGTGTGACCGTCAGCGTAGTCCCTTCACCAGAAGGGCTTTCGACGATCAGCGTCCCGTCGAGCGCGGCGATCCGGTCGGCGAGACCGACGAGGCCCGAGCCCTTCGCCGGGTCCGCTCCGCCGCGGCCGTCGTCGTGGACCGACAGTCGTAGTTCACCGTCGGCGTGCCGGATGTCGACCAGTGCGACGGAGGCGTCCGCGTGCTTGACGGCATTGGTGAGAGCCTCGGAGACGACGTAGTACGCGGCCGCTTCGATCGGTGCGGGGAGCCGGTCCGGTACGTCGACCCCGATCTCCACCGGGAGCTTCGCGCGGCGGGCCAGCATCCGTACCGCGGGGACGATCCCGCCCTGGGTCAGGATCGCCGGATGGATGCCGCGGGCAATCTCCCGCAACTCGTCGAGCGTCGCCGCCAGACCGTCCGCAACCCGATCGAGAGCGGTGCTTGCAGAGTCTGCAGGGTCGGCCTGGACTGCTCGTACGTCGAGGGTGAGGGAGACGAGCCGCTGCTGGATGCCGTCGTGCAGGTCGCGCTCGATCCGCCGCCGGGTCTCGTCCGACGCGCGCACGATCCGCGCCCGGGACGCGGCCAGATCGGCACTCGTCGTCCCCAGCGAGGAGGCCATCGTGTTGAACGTCCGCTCCAGCGTCCGGATCTCGCCGACGCCGGTCTCCGGCACCCGGACGCCGAGGTCGCCGGCCGCGAGCCGGTTCGCCATCTCGGCCGTCACCCGCACCGGCCGGACGATCGCCCGCGTCAGGTAACCGGCGAACCCGAGCACGAGGACGACGGAACCGGCGAGCCCGGCCATCGCCGCGATCACCGCACGATCGGCGATCGCGTCCGACTGCCGCTGCTCGCGCGCGGACAGCTGCTGCTCGGACGCGATCAACGCGTCGAGCACCGAACGGATCGCGCCGACCCGCCGCGTACCTTCGCTGATCGCGGCCTCCGTGCGGGCCGAGTCCGGGTCCTGTTGCGCGGCCTCGATCTGCGGCAACGAGTAGTCCTGCAGGTACGACGTGATGCTCCGCCCGGCCGCCTGTGCACGCGTGACCTCGTCCGGACTACCTGCGACCAGTTGCTCCAGCGCGGCGGTCTGCTGCGGCAGCTGGCCCGCTGCCTGCTCCCACGGCTGCAGGAACTTCTGCTGACCGGTGATGACGTAGTCACGCTGTCCCGTGGCCAGGTCCGCGACCAGCCGCTCCACCTGGTGCGCATTGGTCAGTACTGCGGAGGTGTGCTGCGCCTGATGCTCCGACGCCCGCAGCCCCTGTACGGAGATCAGCAACACGACGAACCCGGAGCCGACCAGCAGCATGAGCACCCCGCTGGCGGTCACCACCCGGCCGGCTACACCGCCGCGGGTCATCAGCGACCGTCCAGGTACCTCAGGACGGCCAAGACGCGACGGTGGTCGTCATCGGCTTCCGGGAGGTCCAGTTTGGTCAGGATGCTGCGGACGTGCTTCTCGACGGTCCCTTCGGTCACCCACAGCCGCCGAGCCACCCCGGCGTTCGAGCGTCCCTGGGCGACCAGGGAGAGCACCTCTCGCTCGCGCTCGCTCAGTACGGCTAGCGGGTCGTTGCGGTGCTGCGCGTCGACCAGCTCCTGCACCACGGCCGGGTCCACGACGGCACCACCGCGTGCGACCCGGCGCAGACTCTCCAGGAACTCCTCGACGTCCGTGACCCGGCTCTTGAGCAGATAGCCCACGCCATGCCCTGTGGCCATCAGCTGTAGTGCGTGCTCGACCTCGACGTGAGCCGACAGCAGCACCACCGCCGTGTCCGGGTGCTCGCGTCTGATCACATCGGCCGCGTCCAGCCCTTCCGTGGCGTGGTCCGGTGGCATGCGGATGTCGACAACCACCAGGTCCGGGGCCTGCCGGTGGACGAGATCCAGCAGGCCCGCGGCGTCGCCGGCCGTACCGAGCACAGCGAACCCGGACCGCTCGAGCAGACTGGCAAGCCCTTCGCGCAGCAGCACGTCGTCATCCGCAACAGCCACTCGCGTCCGCGTCACCGCTCCGCCTCTTGATCGCCTGGTAAACCCAGTGTCACCAGCCGATCAAGCCACTCACCCGGCAACTGTTCGCGGGCCCCGGCTCGCCCAGGTGGGCTGGCAAGCGCTTGCCGGAGTGGCATAGGGTGAGGCGGCAGGCATCACGCCGATCCGGGAGGAATGCGTTGTCTTCCACGCAAGCTGTCAGGTTCGCCGCAGTCGGGCTCGACCACGCCCACATCTTCGGTCAGATCGCCGGGCTGATCCGGGCCGGCGCCGAGTTCGTCGCGATGGCCACCGACGATCCGTCCGCCGCCGTCGCGGCCTCGGTCCGCGAGCGCTATCCGGACGTACCGGTGGCCGAGAGCCCGGAGGAGCTGGTCGGCCGGGACGGGATCGACCTGGTCGTGACCGCCGCCGTTCCGGACCGCCGTGGCCCGATCGCGATCGCCGCGCTGCTGGCCGGCAAGGACGTCGTCACCGACAAGCCCGGGTGCGTCAGCCTCGAGCAGCTCGAGGAGATCAAGAAGGCGGTCGACCGGAGCGGGCGGTTCTGGTCGGTCACGTTCTCCGAGCGCTTCGAGGTGCCGAGCGTGATCAAGGCCGGTGAGCTGGTCCGCGAGGGCCGCATCGGCACGGTCGTCCAGACACTCGGCCTCGGCCCGCACCGGATCGGGGACCGCGCGCACCTGTCCGGTGGCGCAGGCCGGCCGGCCTGGTTCTACGACAAGGCGCGGTACGGCGGCATCCTCACCGACATCGCGTCGCACCAGGTGGACCAGTTCCTGTGGTTCACGGGCGCACGGACCGCCGAGGTGGTCGCCAGTACGGTCGGGAACTTCGGCAACGCCGACGAGCCAGGGCTGCAGGACTTCGGCGAGATCCTGCTGCGCAGTGAGAACGCCCAGGGCTACATCCGCGTCGACTGGTACACGCCGCAGGGCCTCAAGACCTGGGGCGACGGGCGGCTGATGATCCTCGGCACCGATGGTTACATCGAGCTGCGCAAGTACGTCGACATCGCGGGACGGGACGGCGGTGACCACCTGTTCCTGGTCAACCAGGAGGGCACGCAGTACATCGACTGCTCGGACGTCCGCACCACGTACTACGAGGACCTGATCCACGACGTACAGGAGCGCACCACGACCGCCGCGCCGCAGGAGCACACCTTCGAGACCATGCGCCTGGCCTTGACCGCCCAGCAGCAGGCAGCCCTCCGCGGCGCCGCCCGCTGAGTCGCTCTAGCTGCCGTAACGCAGGGAGCGCTGGAAGAACTCGCGCACCAGACGCCGTACGACGGGAACACCGCAGCGGGTGGCTCCGACCAGCTTGGCGCGCTGAGCCGGCGTCATGAGCCCGGCAGACTCCAGCTGCGGTGCGAACGCGGCGTAGTCCGTCCAGATCCAGTGGTTGGCTTCGGACACCTGTACGCGTCGTACCGGCCCGCCCTGAGCCATCACTGCGGACCAGGTGCGGTCGAAGCGAGCGTCCCGGAACCCGTCCGTTCCGGCCAGCAGCAGGGGTTTGCGGGCGATCGAGTAGAGCTCACCGTCCAGGGCGTCGAGATAGCCCTCCATGTTCACCGCCGCGCGGACCAGTGGGTGCGACAACACCACTGCGGCCGTAGCGCCACCAGCAGAGTGCCCGTACACGCCCACTCGCCGCAGGTCGATGGAGCTGTGCAGCACGGACAGGTGGTCGAGTACGAACCGCAGGTCCGCGAAGCGGGTGTCCATCATCAGCCGCGACCGCACTGGGTCCGTCTGTACGTCCGGACCGATCTCAATGACGCGCAGGCGCCCATCGGGGAACACGACCTCGCTTGCCTCACCAGGGTGGTCCACCGTCACCACTACGTACCCGTGACTGGCCAGTTCCTCCGCGAGCGAGGTGCCGATAGTCCGCGGGTCCGCACCAGCTGGGCTGTAGAGCAGCGTTGGCCGCCGGCCGGGCAGTGCGGGCGCGTCGACGTACGCGTGAGACAGGGTGGCGCCCCAGTTCACTCCACTGGCCGGGAGCTCTGGGTGAAGGACGCCGGCATCCAGTTGCGTGAAGACGGCTGCCGCGGCCGGTTGGAGCTGGGGCGCGCGCTGGTGGCCGCGTACGACGGTTGCCGGGTAGAAGATCGTCAGCGCGATCTCGCGGTTCGGAGTGCCGTCCCATGGGTCGGAGCGGCGGGTGTCGGTCAGTGCGCGGGTCGTCGTGCCGACGGGCCACCGGCCGGTCAGGGCGGGGAGTCGCAGCGACAGGCTGGTTGCTGCCGACGCTGTCTGGACTGTGGTCAGCGCAGAGGCGGCGGTTACGGCCGTTGTGGTGAGGAATGTGCGTCGTCTCATGCTGGTGACGCTGCCAGCTCCGGTCCGGTACGGGAGGTGATTCGGGCGGATCTCCACCCGGACTTCCAGCTCTGGGTGGAGCATCAAAGGGATAACGCCCGACGACGGCGCGCCTGCGACAGGCCCCGGTTGTCGGAGGGGCGCCGTAGTGTGGGTGATGTGAACCGGCGAATCTTCGGTCTGGAGAACGAGTACGGCGTCACCTGTACGTTCCGCGGGCAGCGGCGACTGACCCCGGACGAGGTGGCCCGGTACTTGTTCCGGCGTGTGGTGTCCTGGGGACGGAGCAGCAACGTCTTCCTCCGCAACGGTGCCCGGTTGTACCTCGACGTGGGCTCCCACCCGGAGTACGCGACCGGCGAGTGCGACTCGGTCACCGACCTGATCGCGCACGACAAGGCAGGTGAGCGGATCCTCGAGGGCCTGCTCGTCGACGCGCAGAAGCGGCTGCACGACGAGGGCATCTTCGGCGACGTCTACCTGTTCAAGAACAACACCGACTCGGCCGGCAACAGCTACGGCTGCCACGAGAACTACCTGGTCAGCAGGCACGGCGACTTCGCGAAGCTCGCCGACGTGCTGATCCCGTTCCTGGTCACCCGGCAGCTGATCTGCGGCGCCGGCAAGGTGCTGCAGACGCCGCGCGGCGCGGTGTACTCCGTGTCGCAGCGGGCCGAGCACATCTGGGAAGGGGTCTCCAGTGCGACGACCCGGTCCCGGCCGATCATCAACACCCGCGACGAGCCGCACGCGGACGCCGAGCGGTTCCGCCGGCTGCACGTGATCGTCGGCGACTCGAACATGTCTGAGACCACGATGCTGCTCAAGGTGGCCAGCACCGACCTGGTGCTGCGGATGATCGAGGCCGGCATCGTGATGCGCGACCTGACCCTGGACAACCCGATCCGGGCGATCCGGGAGATCAGCCACGACATGACCGGCCGCCGCGAGGTCCGGCTGGCGAACGGGCGCGAGGCGTCGGCGCTGGA
Organism: Kribbella sp. NPDC048928; assembly: GCF_043197975.1. NCBI lineage: Bacteria > Bacillati > Actinomycetota > Actinomycetes > Propionibacteriales > Kribbellaceae > Kribbella > Kribbella sp. NPDC048928. The sequence goes on from NZ_JBICUC010000006.1 coordinate 47,479, forward strand.
CATCCAGACGGAGTACCTGACCAAGGCGCGCGACTTCGTCGACCGCCGCGAGCTCGGGACACCGGCCGTCGAGCGGGCGCTGTCGCTGTGGGAGCGGACGCTGAAGGCGATCGAGTCCGGCGACCTGTCCGGGATCGAGCGCGAGATCGACTGGGTGATCAAGTACCGGCTGATCGAGCGGTACCGGTCGCAGAACAACCTCGGCCTGGCCAGCCCGCGGGTCGCGCAGCTGGATCTGGCGTACCACGACATCCACCGCCCGCGTGGGCTGTACTACCTGCTCGAGCGCAAGGGCGCGGTTACCCGGGTCGTCGACGACCTGCGGGTGTTCGAGGCCAAGTCGGTGCCGCCGCAGACCACGCGGGCGCGGCTGCGCGGCGAGTTCATCAAGCGGGCCCAGGAGCGCCGGCGCGACTTCACCGTCGACTGGGTGCACCTGAAGCTCAACGACCAGGCCCAGCGCACGGTGCTGTGCAAGGACCCCTTCAAGTCCCACGACGAAAGAGTCGAAAAGCTCATCGCGAGCATGTAGGGAAAGCGGGGATGCGGTGAGGGTCCACGACGAAAGAGTCGAAAAGCTCATCGCGAGCATGTAGGGCTTCGCTAAATCGAGTGCTCGGCTGGTTCCTGATCTCTACAACGTCTGTATGGCGATTGAGATTCGGCCGGTCACTCGGGACGAGGCGACCGAGTACTTGCGTGTTCTGCCGTATGTGAATGGGTTTCCGCAGGAGGAGCCTGAGGCGTCGGCCTGGTACGCCGGTAGCGCGGCGTGGCCTCCGCAGGTCCCGCGGACTGCGGCCGACCTTGAGCGGTATGCGGAGGAGATGCAGGCGGACTGGTTCCGCCCGCAGGCGGCGTTCGTGGACGGGAAGATCGCAGGCGGGTCAGCGATCGTCTCGGTGCAGCTCACCGTGCCCGGCGGTCAGCAGGTAGCGCTCGGCGGCGTGACGTCGACAGCTGTGCTGCCAACGTACCGGCGGCGTGGTCTGCTGCGGAAGATCATGGCCGCGATGCTGGACGACTGCCGGGAGCGTGGTGAGTTCCTGGCCGGCCTGAGTGCCAGTGAGGGCACCATCTACGGCCGGTACGGGTTCTCGCCGGCAACGTTCCAGCACCGCTGGGAAGTGCGGCGTACTGACGTGGCGTTCCGCACCGAGTTCACAGACCCAGGTGGACTGGAGCTGGTTGACGGTGCCGTCGCAGCCGAGCTGTGGCCGGTGCTGCACGAACAGGTACGCGCAGTGCGGGTGGGGGAGATCAGCCCGCTCCCTGGCAAGTGGGACGGGCTCGCGGGCGGTGGGCTGCCGGCGGACGGGTCAGGGCCGGCGCATCACCTGGTGCACCGGGACGCAGGAGGTGCCGTAGACGGCGCCGCGATCTTCCGACTGCCGTGGTCCCCGGACCCGGAGCGTGCCGGCGTACTGCAGGTGGAAGCGTTCGAGGCGCTCACATCCGATGCGTACCGGGCGCTCTGGGAGCTGTTGCTCGACTTCGACCTCACGAAGCAGGTGGTCGCAGCACGCCGCCCCGTCGACGAGGCGCTGCGGTGGATGCTCACGAATCCGCGGGCGCTCAAGCTCACCAGGACCCGCGACAACCTCTGGCTGTGCATTCTCGACGTACGACGAGCTCTCGAGGTACGTACGTACGCCGCGACCGACTCGCTCGTACTGGATGTCCACGGGTCCGGGCGCTGGCGACTGGATGCTGCACCGGACGGGGCGACCTGCAAGGCGGTGGATGAGGACGCGGACGTCAGTCTGACCGTCAACGAGCTCGGGTCGCTGTACCTCGGCGGAGTCCGCGCGAGCGAGTTGGCGTCCGCCGGACGTGTCGCGGAACATGCACCGGGCGCCCTGTCCCGGCTGGACGCGTTGCTGCGACCGGATCGCGCACCCCACAACGCCGTGGGTTTCTGAGTGTTGTGACTGTCCGTGGTGTGACGCAAAGGTGACTCGGCCACCTCCTCACCCGGTTGAACCCGCCAGCTAGGGTGGTCCGCGTCGTTGATCGAAGTCAATCGGCGCACTTGCGTGTGCCGGGATGTTCGAGGTGCTGGTTTCGTGCGCAAGCTGTTGAGTCTGGTCGTTGTCGCGGCGCTGGGGTCGTCCCTGGTGGCGTGCGGATCGGACAAGAAGGACGATTTCGATGCCGCCGGGATCAAGGTGACCTCGGACTTCGGGCAGAAGCCGACCATCACGCACCGCGAGGGTGATCCGGACAAGTCGTTGGTGACCGACGTTCTCAAGCAGGGCGACGGGCCCGAGGTGAAGAAGGGCGAGCTGCTCACCGCGAACTACATCGGCCAGATCTGGCGTGACGGCAAGGTCTTCGACAACTCCTACGACCGCGGCGCGCCGTCGTCGTTCCCGATCGGCGTGGGCAGCGTCATCGGCGGCTGGGACGAGGGCCTGGTCGGCAAGAAGATCGGCAGCCGCGTGGTGCTCTCGGTGCCGTCGGACAAGGGCTACAAGACCGAGGGCAACTCCCAGGCCGGGATCAAGGGCGACGACACGCTGATCTTCGTCGTCGACCTGGTCGGCGCGGCCGGCAACGACACCACCCTGGACGCGTCCCCGGTGAGCCCGTCGACGCCGACCAAGATCACCGTCAGCGGCGCGCTGAACGCCGAGCCGAAGGTGACGGTCCCGGCCGGCACCAAGCCGCCGGCGAAGCCCGGCAAGCCGGTCGTGTTCGCGCTCGGCAAGGGCAAGCCGATCGACAAGGGCAGCCAGCTGATCGGCCGGTACGTCGTCTACGACTACACCGGCAAGAAGCAGGCCAGCACCTGGGACGCCCAGCCCGCCACCCAGCAGAGCCCGGCGCAGCCGGCCGCACCGACCGACCAGCTCCAGGTCGGCCCCGGCCCGAACGGCCAGACCGGCGCGCTCGACGGCCTCGCCGGCATCCCGATCGGCAGCCGGGTCCTCGTCGAGCTCCCGGCTTCCAAGGACCAGGCCGGCAAGACGGTCAACGCCTTCGCCGTCATCGACGTCATGAACGCGTTCCCGGCCCCGAAGCAGACCGGCCAGTAAACACCGCGTACCTCGAAGGACCGGCTCACCAGTGGGGGCCGGTCCTTCGGCGTTTCAGCGGGTACGACGGACGGGCCGCCGGCTGAACCAGCGGTTCGCGTCCGGCTGGAAGGACAGCAGGATCGCGCTGACGACCGCGGTGATGTGTACCAGCCGGATCGCGCCGAAGGCGATGAAGGAGCCGGACCAGTCGAGCGCCCCGAAGTCGCCGTCGCGCAGGAACCAGCTGATCGGGCCGACCACGAGTGTGGCGATGCCGACGGTACCGAGCAGTGCCGTGAGCAGCCAGCGGGACCAGCCGATGCCGTGCCGGAAGTAGCGGTCGATGACGACGAACAGGCCGCCGTACACGATCACGCGGAAGGCGATCTGGACGAGCAGGCCGACGACCGGGGAGCCGTCGGCGACGGCGCCGATGACTCCGAGGACCGACTCGGCCACACCGGCACCGACAGCGGCGAGCCACAGGGTGGTCGCGCCCCGGACGGCGAGCGGCGGCTGCGGCCGGGCAACGTCGTGAATCGTGAGGTCGCGGTGCTTGGTCCTGTTCATACCACCAACTGTGGCCGCAGCGGCCGTCCGGATCAGGAGTGCTGCGACCCCACCCCGGGTAGACCTGGAACCACCGCTCAGCCGCGATCGAGGCTGTTCGTCCGCTCCGGCGGCCGGACCGCCGCCGCCTGCTGCTCGTCAGCGGCCGCGTGCTGCTCGTCGGCGGCCGGCGTCTGTCCGGACACGGTCGAGCGGGTGCGTTCGAAGTGCTCGGCGTACGCCTGCTGGTTCATGGTGTGCGCCATCACGTCGACGTCCTGCGGGATCCGCAGCGCCTCGTCGAACACCCGGGCGTGCGCGGTCACCAGCAGCGTGCGGATCATCGCGTCGCCACCGCGTTCGTACTCAGGACCCTGGTACAGGAAGTACGCCGCCTGGCCGAACTCGCGCCGCGCGCCCGCGTCGGGTGCCTGCCCGGCCGCGCGCCGCTCCTCGAGCCCCGACAGCAGGGCGAATGCCTCCTGCTGCAGGGCGCGCCGGTCGTCCTGCGCGCCGGTCCGGGTGGCGTAGAGCCCTTCGAGCGTGAACGGCATGCCTCGAGCGCTCGATGCGGCCTCGCCGCGCATCAGGAGGTTGCCGTTGATCGATCGGCCGTCCGGCAGGGCGACCCGGTTCTGCAGCACGTCGCTGTCCGGGGCTTCGGCGTCGAACCGGCTCTGGATGATCTCGCCGAGCCGGTCCGACATCCGGCTCCCCGGCGTCTCAGATCCGCCGACGAGCCTGTTGGCGGCGTAGTCGATCCGGACCCCGCCCTCGCTGCGCCATCCGGCACCGTAGACGCCGACCATCGGGCCGTCGGCCGGGATCGGCCGGTGGTACTGCTCGACGTCGGCGTTCGGGCTGCGGCCCTCTTCCCGCTGCCCCAGCTGGTACCGCCACTCGGCCAGGTTCCGGTACAGCTGGACGAAGGCCGCCGACCGCTCGGTGTTCGTCGTCGCGGCGTCGAGGCGCTCGTCGAGCCAGGCGAGCGAGTCGTTGGCCGCCGCGGCCTGGAACCTGGCGAACCCGTCCTGCTGGTCCCACAGCCCCGGATTGTTGGTGGTCTTGATCAGCTCCGGGGTCGGGAAGCTCGCTGCGGTGATGATCACGGTACGTCCACCAATCCGGCCGCGTGCCGGCCTGCCGCGGCTGCGGCCTCGAAGTAGGCGCGGTCCTCGTCCAGGCTGCGGCCCATGGTCGACAACCTCACCGGACCCGCCTGCAGCGCCTCGTACAGTCCTTCGACGCCTACACGGACCACGTGGTGCCGTGCCTTCAGTGGCTCGGCCGCATCGCGTACGGCGTCGCCGAAGTCACCGGCCAGATCCGGTACGACGACATCGGCCCGTTGGAGCGCTACGCGGCCGTACGCGGTCAGGCTGTGGTGGGAGATGCCACGGTGGCGTGGCCGCGGGTCAGCCTCGGAGATCCGCAGTGAGGCGACAGCACGGCCGCCCAGCGTCCCGATGGCGTTGACCGCCTCACCGGACTGCACGCCGGAGAAGCCCCAGCGCGTACCCGTCCCCAGGTTGCCCGGGCCCTGCGTGATGACGACCAACTCGGCAGACAGGACCTGTACGGCAGTCAGCAGACCTGTGTGCACCGTGACAGCCTCACGGTCGCCCCCGTACGCCTGGCCGACTGTGACGGTTCCACTGAGCCACCCGGCGTCCCGCAGGCTCGCGACGCTCCGGGAGAACGCCAGCGGGAGCGCCCCGCCGTCTGTCATCACGTAGACGACCCGTGTGTTCGGGCGGGCCTCGTAGACGCCGGCCAGCACAGCAGGCAGTGCGGAGTGCAGGTCTGCGACAACAACAGGCGTACCGAAGAGGTCGTCAGCATCTCGCAGCACGTCGTGGTCGGGGGAGTCCTGCTCGTCAGCACCCAGCACCATCGCCTGCAATGGCGTGTAGCGCGCCTTCACCAGGTGCCCGCGCTCCGGTGGGTCCTCAGGCAGCCGGTCCGGTACGGCAACAACCAGGGCGTACCCACCTGTCCCGAGACCGCGATCCAGCGCGCCCACGTTCAGCAGCACGCGGTCGCCGGCCACCGGCGTACCGACCAGGTCCGGGTAGGCGAGAGCGCGCACAGACTGTGCGCCGACCGTCACGGTCAGCTCCACCGCCCCGGCCCAGCTCCGCCCGACCTGAGCCACCACACCGTCCCGCCAGCGAATCACGAAGCGACCTTAGCGTGTCGAACCGGTGTTCGAAGTTTCGATGCGGAAAGGCGGGTTTTGGACGCCGGGAGGCCGTAAGGTGGTCGGGTGTCGGCGCGGAAGAGTGAGCGGCTGCTCAACGTAGTCATCTGTCTGCTGGTCGCGCGCACCTACGTGACCAAGGAGCGGATCCGCGAGGTCGTCGAGGGCTACGCGGGGCAGACCGACGACGCGTTCGAGAAGATGTTCGAGCGGGACAAGGACGAGCTGCGCGATCTCGGCATCCCGATCGAGATGGGCACCATCGACAAGTTCTTCTCCGACGACGTCGGGTACCGGATCCGTCGCGACGTGTTCGAGCTCCCCGAGGTCCAGTTGGAGCCCGACGAGGCCGCCGTACTGGGCGTAGCCGCTCGCGTGTGGCAGCACGCCGGCCTGTCCGAGGCAACCACGTCCGCGGTGCTGAAGCTGAAGGCGGCCGGGATCCAGACCGACCAGTCGGCGCTGAGCGCGATCGAGCCGCACGTCGGCGCGTCCGAGCCGGCGTTCGATCCGCTGTGGTCCGCCGTGGTGGCGCGGCAGGTGGTCCGGTTCGAGCACCGGCGCAGTGGGGCCTCCGAGCCGACCACGCGGACGCTGGAGCCCTGGGGGATCGTCTCCTGGCACGGCCGCTGGTACGTCGTCGGCCGCGACCGGGACCGTGAGGCGACCCGGATGTTCCGGCTGTCGCGGATCGGCGGAGCCGTCAAGACTGTCGGGGAGCCGGGCGCGTTCACCGTGCCGGAGGGCACCGACCTGCGCTCGCTGGTGACCGAGCTGGCCCCGCCGCGGCCGACGTCCGAGGCAAAGGTCCGGGCACGGACCGGTTCGTGCGTCAGCCTGCGCCGCCGCGCGAACGCCATCGAGCCGTACGAGGACGGCTGGGACCTGCTGCACGTCCCGTACGCCGACTCGTCCGTCCTGGCCGAGGAGATCGCGTCGTACGGCACGGACGCCGTCGTCGAAGGGCCTGGAGACGTGCTGGACGGCGTCCTCTGGCGACTGCGAACGGTGGCCGGGGCATGAGCAACGCGCGTGACCAGGTGCAGCGGCTACTTGCACTCGTGCCGTACCTGCGGGAGAACGACGGCGCCCGCGTCGACGACGTCGCCAAGGAGTTCGGCGTCCGGCCGAAGCAGATCATCGCGGACCTGAAGGTGCTGTGGTTCTGCGGCCTTCCCGGCGCGCAGATGGGCGACCTGATCGAGATCGACATCGAGGCGGCCGAGGGCGACGGCGTCATCCACATCAACAACGCCGACTACCTCGCACGCCCGCTGCGGCTGGCCGCGGCCGAGGCGCTCGCGCTGCTGACCGCGCTCCGGACGCTGCGCGAGGTGACGGCCGGCACGGACCGGGATGCCGTCGACCGCGCGATCGCGAAGCTCGAGCGGGCGGCCGGCGAGGCCGCGGCGGCGAGCGAAGGCGCTGCGGCGCACGTCCACGTGGAGCCGGCTGCGCCCGAGATCGCCGAGATCGTGAACCGTGGCCTGGCGACCAAGCAACGGCTGCACCTGACGTACGACGTACCGTCCCGCGACGAGACCACCGAGCGCGACGTGGATCCGATGCGGCTCGTGGTCTCGGAGGGCCGTACCTACCTCGAGGCGTGGTGCCGGCTGGCCGAGGACGTCCGGCTCTTCCGGCTCGACCGGATCGCCGGCGTGAAGCTCCTCGACCTGCCGAGCGAGCCGCCGCCCGAAGCGACCCCGCGCGACCTCTCGAACGGCATGTTCCAGCCGTCCGAGCAGGACCTGCTGGCCACGGTCCGGCTCGCACCACCAGCCCGCTGGGTCGCCGAGTACTACCCGAACGAGTCCGTCGAAGAGGGCCCGGAGAACTCCCTGATCGTCAAACTCCGCGTCGCCGACACCAACTGGCTCCAACGCCTCGTCCTCCGCCTCGGCGGCGCCGCCACAGTCCTGGACCCACCCAACCTCACCACCCAAATAGCCGCCACAGCCCGAGAAGCCCTCTCCGCCTACGACGTCTAGCCCCCACCCCGCCGCCACCCCGGCCCGGGTCAGGTGACGCACATCGCGGACGAGGGGATAACCCTCGGTGTACCGGGTTCTCTGGCGGTCTTAGAGGGGCGAACCCACAACACGAGTGGATATCCGGCTCTTCTGACTGATCCGTGGGTGCGGCGCCCGTCCCTCTCCCCATTGCGCCGAGTCGTGGCGTTTGGCTGGACCCCGGATCGCCGAGTCGTGGATCGAGGCTGCAATCGGCCCGCATTTCGCCGCCACGATCCACGACTCGGCGAAAGGTGAGGCAGCACGCGGACAGGCGGGTCGGCAGGGGGGAGGGCCGGCAGGCGTGCGCCCACATGGGCTTCAGAAGAGGTGGATATCCCCTCGGGTTGAGGGTGGCGCGAGGTGGGGGTGGTGGGTCAGCTCTGGCTGAGGTGTTTTTCGAGGGGGGAGCGGAAGCGGGGGGTTACTCGGACGCCGGAGAGCCAGGTGGTCCAGCGGGCGGCTTCGGCTTCGATGTGGGTGGTGGTTTCGGTGCCGACGTCTTCCAGGAGTTGGTAGCGGACCTCGCCGGACTCGGGCTGGCCCCAGCCGCCGACGATGCGGCCGTCGGACCAGATGGTCGGGCCGATGTTGCCGGTGGTGTCGAAGAGCTTGGACTTGTGCGGTCCGAGGAACCAGTCGCGCTGCTTCCAGCCCATCGGCGTCGGGTCGAGCCCGGGCAGGAAGGCGACCCACGGGTCGGCCGGGGCCTCCGGGGCCTCGTCGCCGGGGAGCACGTACCCGGTCTGACCGTCGTCCAGGTCCACCTCGACGGCCTCGACAGCCGCCAGCGCCTTACGTGTCTGGCCCAGCGTCCATCCGGCGTACCACTGCAGGTCAGCCGTCGTGCCAGGACCGAACGAGGACAGCCACGCCCGCGCGAGTGTCACCCGCGCCTCCTCTGCTGTGGGCTTGTCACCGAGCCCGCCGGGCAGCCAGTCCACAGAAGGTGACCACTGGTGCTGGCCGCTCAGCCAGGTGCCCAGCGGGCGCCCCCGGACGATCCGGCCCTCGGCAGACAGTTGGAACAGCACGCGGCTCGTTACGTACGGCTGGGCTGCGTACGCCTTCCCAGTGGCCATGTTCAGCCGCGTCCGCAGCCGCGGCTCGTCTGCAGACAGCTCCTGCGCCGTAGCCGACCCTCGCAGCGCCAGGGCGGTCGCCGTGGACTCCTCGACCGCCGCCAGCCACTGCCCGCACGCCTCTGCGTCCTCCCCGACGCCGGCGTCGGCCAGGTGCTTGACCAGCAGCTTCCGCTGCTTCACCGCGATGTCATCGGTGCACGCGGCCTGAACAACCGGTGCGAACGGCGTCGGTACGACGAACACCGTACGGCGCATGCCCAGCATCCGGATCAGTGTCCGATCGTCATACAACGCACGCTCTGTAGTGGTGATCTCACTGCCTGGCACCCGCGCGGCCACACTCAGGTGCACGGTGGCCGGATCGGTCGCGTGCAGCGCCACCATCGACGCGGCCGCATCGACCGGGCCCGCCGCCTGGCAGCCCGTACCGAGCCGGTGCCGCCGCCCGAGCCGGGCCCGCCGCTCCGCTGCACCGATCCGCATCATCCGTGCTCCTGTCGCAATCTGTCCGGAACCGGCCACGACCGGCTGCCGGTCCCCGCCGTGCCACCCGGTGGGACACCAGTTTTTACCATCACGTTCCGACACCGTTGCCCGCCGAGACGCACCGCGGGTCGTGGCTCGGGGGCCCGGACCGGCTAGGCTCCTGGTTATGTACTGGTTGCTGCTCTTCGTCGGCGTGGTGGTGGTGTGGACGATCGTCCTCGCCCTGCTCGCGATGAAGCTCTGGCGCCAGGGCAAGGCACTGACGCGTGAGTTGGTCGCCGCCCAGTCCAAGCTGGATGCCGCGCAGTCCGAGGCCGGGTCTGGACAGACCCGTGAGGACGCGCACGCTCCGGCGTAGTATTCGGCCACGAACTCAGGCTCGAGTCCCGAGTTGATGTGAAAGGGAGATCGACATGGCAGCACCGCTCATCGGTATGCCCCAAGGCGCGGAGTGGCTCGTCATTCTCGCGATCGTCGTGCTGCTGTTCGGTTCGGCCAAGCTGCCGGCGCTGGTCAAGCAACTCGGCAAGTCGAAGAAGATCTGGGAAGAGGAGGTCGGCCCGAAGAAGAAGGACGGCGAGCTGACCGAAGAGGCCTCGCAGCCGCCGGCGCAGCAGCCGGTCCAGCAGCAGGCCCAGGCCCAGGCACAGCCGAACCAGGCGAACGGCCAGGCGCCGGGCGACGGCCTGCCGCCGACGCACACGGCGAACTGAACAGAACGCCCCACCTGTGTCGATGGTGAAGTTCGGGCGGCGTAAGGACAAGGAAGACCGCCACCCGAAAGACCCAGAGGGTCGGATGACCCTGCGCGAGCACATTGTCGAGCTCCGGAACCGGCTGCTCATCAGCGTGCTCGCGATCGTGGTGTGCACGGTTGCCGCGTGGTTCATCTACTACCACGCGCTGGAGATCCTGAAGCACCCGTTCGAGGAGGCCGTCAGGCCGTTCGCGGAGAAGCGCGGCCTGAAGCCCCAGCTGACCTTCCAGGGCGTCGGCGACCCGCTGACGTTCCGGATCAAGGTGTCGGCGCTGCTCGGCCTGATCGTGGCCGGGCCGATCTGGCTGTTCCAGCTGTGGGCGTTCATCGCGCCCGGCCTGCACCGCAGCGAGAAGAAATGGGCGTACCTGTTCGCCGCGATCGCCGCGCCGCTGTTCGCGACCGGCATCCTGCTCGGCTACTGGACGCTGCCGAAGGGCATCAACATCCTGCTCGGCTTCACCCCGGACCAGGTGCAGAACCTGATCGAGCTCGGCAAGTACCTCGACTTCGTGATCCGGACGCTGCTCGTGTTCGGGATCGCGTTCCTGATCCCGCTGGTCGTCGTCCTGCTGAACATGGTCGGTGTGGTGCCGGCCAGTGCGCTGTCCAAGTTCCGGCCGTACATCATCTTGGTGATCTTCGTGTTCGCCGCCGTCGCGACCCCGTCCGGCGACCCGTTCACGATGTGTCTGCTGGCGCTCCCGATGTGCGTACTGTTCTTCGCCTCCGAGGTCATCGCCCGGATCAACGACAAGCGCCGCAAGGCCCGTAGCGACGCGTTGCTGGCCGACTGATGACTGTGTCATGGCCGCGACTCCGTCGCGGCGGGTCATGGCGCTGTGCCTCCCGGCCTTCCCTCGTCGCTCCGGTCGCTTCGCTCCCTGCGCTCCTCAGTCCAGGCCGGGAGGCGCCATGACCAGGCGGATCGCGCTGGTGGTGAATCCCACCAGCGGTCGAGGACGTGGTGCCCGGATCGCCCCGGCGGTCCGCGAGCGGCTCGCCGGCGCGGGGCTGAGTGTCGACGTGCACACCACCACGTGTGCCGAGGATGTCGGGCGGATCTCCGCCGAGGTGGTCGCCTCCGGCGCGGACGCGGTCGCCCTGATCGGCGGTGACGGTACGGTCCACCTCGGTGCGCAGGTGCTGGCCAACTCCGGGATGCCGTTCGGCATCATCCCGGCCGGTACCGGGAACGACTTCGCCCGCGGCCTCGGCGTACCGCTGAAGGACCCGGGCGCCGCGGCCGATCTGGTGATCGCGGGCCGGACCCGCGCCATCGACCTCGCGGTGTCCAAGGACGAGTTCATCACCACGGTCGTCGCCGGCGGCTTCGACTCCTTGGTGAACAAGCGCGCCAACGCGATGACGTGGCCGAAGGGCAACGCGCGCTACACGGTCGCGACGTTCGCCGAGCTCCGGACGTTCAAGCCGCTGGAGTACGTCGTGACCGTCGACGGCGATCCGATCGAGACGCCGGCGATGCTGGTCGCGGTCGGTACCGGGCCTACGTACGGCGGGGGACTGCAGATCTGCGCCGAGGCCGTGCTCGACGACGGGCTGCTGGATGTGACGATCATCGAGCCGGTCTCCCGGCTGACGCTGCTGCAGATGTTCCCGAAGCTGTCCAAGGGCACCCATGTCGGCCATCCCGCCGTCCGGATGCTGCGCGGCCGTTCGGTACGGATCGAGTCGCCGGGCATCACGGCGTACGCCGACGGTGAGCCGCTCGGGCTGCTGCCGGTCGATATCGGTATCGCACCGGGCGCCTTGACCGTCTTCCACTGAACCGGACGGCGCGGACCGAGACGAAATCTTTGAGCTCCGGGGTGTTTCCTCACTGCCCGAGATCTGATAGGAAAGCTTCCTAACAGTTTATTTCCTCGGACGCCCCTCGGAGGACCTCATGGAGAACCGCCCCACCCGCCGGACCGCGCTGCTGCTCGGTCTGTCCCTGGCTGCCGTCCCGGCCGCCGGGTTCACTGCCTCCCGCTTCGCATCGCCGGCCGATGCCGCGGTGCGCGCGACCGGCCTCGACGATCCCGCGAAGAAGGAGATCGCGATGCAGATCGTCTGCAGCGCAGAGAACTCGTCGCTGGACTGGAAGGCGCAGTACAAGTACATCGAGGACATCGGCGACGGTCGCGGCTACACCGCGGGCATCATCGGGTTCTGCTCGGGGACCGGCGACATGCTCGAGCTGGTCGAGCTGTACGCCGACCGGAAGTCGGGCAACGTACTGGAGAAGTACCTGCCGGTCCTGCGCGACGTGGACGGGAGCGACTCGCACGACGGCCTCGACCCGAACTACACCAGGGACTGGAGGACCGCGGCCGGCGATTCCGTGTTCCAGCAGTGCCAGAACGACGAGCGCGACCGGGTGTACTTCAACCCCGCGGTGGCGCAGGGCAAGTCGGACGGTGTCCGTACGCTCGGCCAGTTCTGCTACTACGACGCGATCGTGATGCACGGCCCCGGGAGCGACTCGACCAGCTTCGGCGGGATCCGCAAGCGCGCGCTGGGAAACGCGAAGCCGCCGTCGCAGGGTGGTAACGAGACCGCGTGGCTGAATGCGTTCCTGGATGCGCGCGTCTGGGCGATGAAGCAGGAAGAGGCGCACAGCGACACCAGCCGGGTCGACACTGCCCAGCGGGTCTTCCTCCGCAACGGCAACCTCAACCTGGACACCCCGCTGGACTGGAAGGTCTACGGCGACCCGTACCACATCGGCTAGCCACCGGACCGCAGCCGGGCTCTCACCAGGGAAGAGAGCCCGGCTGCGTCACGCCGGAGTGGACCTGTGCCACTCATCAACCTCCGTAATGGCCCCGACCGCTGTCGCCGCTGAGCGTGGGCGGTGTCAGTTGTTGCTGGTTGATGAGTGGTGGCGGTCCGTGCGCGGATCGAGTTCGGCGCGCTGCCTGAGCATCGAGAGGGTGGAGCCGAGTTGCTCGAGGACCGCGGCCGGCAGCACCGATCCGAGCCAGATCTGCAGCTCGGCCTCGACGGTCGGCGTGGCGGCGGCCAGGATGTCGGCGCCTACGGGCGTGAGTTCGAGGAGTGACGAGCGTCGGTCGGAGGGGTTTGCCGTACGGCGGATGCGGCCGGCGGACTCGAGCCGGTCGACGGCCTTGCTCGTGGCTCCGACGGTGATCGCCATCTCCCGCGCCAGGTCGAAGACCCGGGTTGTGCCGTGAGCGGAGATGAAGCGCAGGAACTCGAACTGCCCGAGCGGGAGCTCGTGCTCGGCCTTCAGTCGGGCGTCCAGCGCGTTGTAGAGCCGCGTTTCCAACCGGACCAGGTCCGTGAACAATGCTGTGAGATCAGTCACGGAATTAGATTCCTAAGAATGTAGTTGGAGAGAACTATATTCCTCGGAATCTATCACTGGGAGTCAGACGATGAGCGTTGCACAACGTGAAGCAGCCCGCGGCATGATGCAGAAGGCCGAGCTCGGGCATACCCCGGAGGAGCAGCGGGCCGGGTTCGACGAGCTGTTCGCCGGCCGCCCCCTCGGGGACGACGTCGAACTGGTCGAGCGCACGCTCGGCGGAGTACCGGCCCTGGAGGTCCGCGTCGACGGGGCCGCTACCGACGGAGTCATCCTCTACCTGCACGGCGGTTCGTACGTCGTCGGCTCCGCCCGGACCGGCGCCAACTTGGCCACGCCCTTGTCCCGTCGCAGCGGCGTACGGGCGATCTCGCTGGACTACCGGCTCGCGCCGGAGCATCCCTTCCCGGCCGGCGTCCACGACGCGCTGGCGGCGTACCGGGAACTGGTCGAGGGTGGTCAGAACGTCGTCATCGCGGGCGATTCCGCAGGTGGCGGTCTGGCGCTGGCGACGCTGATCGCGGCGCGGGCCGAAGGGCTGGCGCAGCCGGCGGGCGTGGTGCTCCTGTCGCCGTGGACCGATGTCTCGCTCAAGAGCCCGAGCATGGACAGCCGTGATGAGGCAGACCCGCTGTTCAGCCGGGCCAACATGGCCGAGTCCGCCGAGCTGTACCTGAACGGCGCCGACCCCGCGAACGAGCTGGCCAGCCCGGTCTTCGGCGACCTGAGGGGGCTGCCGCCGCTGCTCGTCCAGGTCGGTACGGCGGAGATCCTGCTCGACGACTCGCTCCGACTGGTCGCCCGGGCCGCGGAGCAGGACGTGGACGTCAGCCTCGACGTGATCGCGGGAGCGCCGCACGTGTTCCAGTACTTCGCCGGCTTCCTGTCCGAGGCCGACGAAGCCCTCGATCGCGCCGCGACGTTCGTCAAGAACCGGCTCCAGGACAAATCTGTAGGTGTCGTCGCATAGATTGGGGCCCATGAGCACCCCGTCCGAGAAGTACGCCGTTTTCCGCTCGGACCAGGAGCATCCTGCGGTGCAGGAGTTCCGGGCGCTCTACGACTTCGCGCTGGACGACTTCCAGTTGCGCGCCTGCGCCGCCCTCGAGGACGGTCACCAGGTGCTCGTCGCCGCGCCGACCGGATCCGGCAAGACGCTGGTCGGTGAGTTCGCCGTGCACCTGGCGCTGGAGCGCGGGCAGAAGTGCTTCTACACCACGCCGATCAAGGCCCTCAGCAACCAGAAGTACGGCGACCTGGTGAGCAGGTACGGCGCGGACAAGGTCGGCCTGCTCACCGGCGACAACTCGGTGAACTCCGAGGCCCCGATCGTGGTGATGACCACCGAGGTCCTGCGGAACATGCTGTACGCGGGATCGCGGACGCTGCTCGGCCTGTCGTACGTCGTGATGGACGAGGTGCACTACCTGGCCGACCGGTCCCGCGGCGCCGTCTGGGAAGAGGTCCTCATCCACCTGCCCGACTCGGTGTCGGTGGTGTCGCTGTCGGCCACCGTGAGCAACGCGGAGGAGTTCGGCGACTGGCTGGAGACGGTCCGCGGCAACACCGTCGTCGTGCTGGAGGAGAAGCGGCCGGTCCCGCTGTTCCAGCACGTGATGGTGGGCAAGCGGCTGCACGACCTGTTCGCCGGCGAGGCGCCGACCGCGCGGACCGCCGCACCCGACAAGCCCGGCAGGTCCGGCAACCCGGCGAAGGCGAACGAGCCGGTCAAGGCCGATGTGAAGGACCTGGTCAACCCGCAGCTGGTGCGGATCGCGCGCGACGACAACCGGATCTTCCGCGACGACTCGCGCAAGCCGCGCCGGCGCCGCGACCTGCCGAGGAACCGGCCCGCGAAGTCCCACTTCACGCCGTACCGCTCGGATGTGGTGGAGGAGCTGGACGCGGGCGCGCTGCTGCCGGCGATCTACTTCATCTTCTCCCGCAAGGGTTGTGAGGACGCGGTCGTGCAGTGCCTGCGGTCCGGGCTGCGGCTGACCAAGCCGTCCGAGCGCGATGAGATCAAGCGCGTCGTCGCCGAGCGGACGGCCGACCTCCCGGACGAGGACCTCGGCGTGCTCGGGTACCACGACTTCGCCGAGGCGCTCAGCCGGGGCATCGCGGCGCACCACGCCGGCATGCTCGCGGCGTTCAAGGAGGTCGTCGAGGAGCTGTTCGAGCGCGGTCTGATCAAGGTCGTGTTCGCCACCGAGACGCTTGCCCTGGGCATCAACATGCCGGCCCGTACGGTCGTCCTGGAGAAGCTGTCCAAGTGGAACGGTGAGGCGCACGTCGACATCACCCCGGGGGAGTACACGCAGCTCACCGGGCGTGCCGGGCGGCGCGGGATCGACGTCGAGGGGCATGCGGTCGTGCTCTGGCAGCCCGGGTTCGACCCGCGTGAGGTCGCCGGCCTGGCCAGTACGCGGACGTATCCACTGCGGTCGTCGTTCTCACCGTCGTACAACATGGCCGTCAACCTGGTGCGCCAGGTAGGGCGGACGCGGGCGCGGGACATGCTCGAGCTGTCGTTCGCGCAGTTCCAGTCCGACCAGGCCGTGGTCGGGCTGGCGCGGCAGGTGCAGCGCAACACCGAGGCCCTGGAGGGGTACAAGGAGTCGATCGACTGCCACCTCGGCGACTTCCTCGAGTACGCCGACCTGCGCCGCCGGATCGGTGACCGCGAGGCCTCCGGGTCGAAGCGCCGCAAGCTGGACCGCCGCGTCGAGGCGCAGGAGTCGATCGAGAAGCTGAAGACTGGTGACATCATCCGGATCCCGGCCGGCCGGAGCGCGGGCTGGGCGCTGGTGCTCGACCCGGGCATGCGGTCCGAGCGGGAGGGGCCGCGGCCGACCGTGCTGACGCTGGACCGCCAGGTGCGGAAGCTGTCGATGGTGGACTTCCCGACCCCGGTCGAGGCGATCGGCGTGCTGCGGATCCCGCGGAAGTTCAACCCGCGCAACCCGCAGCAGCGCCGCGAGCTGGCCCAGGTGCTGCGGAACCGGACAGACCTGCTGGGCGAGGACGGGCCGCCGTCGTCGCGGCACCGCGACGTGATCTCGCACGCGGACGATCCGGAGCTGCAGGAGATGCGGGCGCAGTTGCGGGCGCACCCGTGCCACGGCTGCTCGGACCGCGAGGACCACGCGCGCTGGGCGGAGCGCTACTTCCGGCTGGACCGGGAGAACCGCGACGTCCAGCGCAAGATCGAGCAGCGGACGAACACGATCGCCCGCCAGTTCGACCGGGTCTGCCAGGTGCTGGACGCACTGCACTACCTCGACGGCGACAAGACGACCGAGGCCGGCGACCGGCTCGCGCGGATCTACACCGAGCTCGACCTGGTCGCGGCCGAGTGCCTGCGGCAAGGAGTTTTCGACGACCTGACGGTGCCGGAGCTGGCGTCGTGCCTGGCCGCACTGGTCTACGAGTCGCGGTCGAAGGACGAGCCGACCTCACCGCGGTTGCCGCGCGGCGACGTACGGCAGGCCCTCGAGCGGATGGGATCGATCTGGCGGGACCTGTCCGCGCTGGAGCGGGACATGCGCGTGGACTTCCTCCGGTCGATGGATCTCAACTTCTGCTGGCCCGCGTTCCGGTGGGCGTCGGGCGCCTCACTGGCCGAGGTGCTGTACGAGTCCGACCTGGCCGCGGGCGATTTCGTCCGGTGGGTGAAGCAGCTGATCGACCTCACCGAGCAGATCGCCGACGCGGCCGGCGACAGCGAATTGCGGCGGACCGCACGCGCTGTCGTCGATCAGATCCGTCGCGGTGTGATCTCGTACGCAACCGTGGTCGAGTAGACCTCTTCGGGTGACAGACTTCCTTCGTTGTAAACCCCTGCTCTGAAGGAGAACACGTTCGTGGAGCTGTCGCGCCGGAACTTCGGGAAGCTTGCGGTTGCCACTGGTGCCACCGCCGCAGCCGGTACCGGAGCCGGTTATCTGATCGGGCGGCCTGCCGATGCGGCCGCCACCTGGAAGACGACGGGTACGGCGGTGCCGGCGCTGGCCGGGTTCGACAACCAGATGAAGACGTACATGCAGGCCCGCGGGATCACCGCCGGGCAGGTCGCCGTGACGTACAAGGGCCGGCTGGTGCTTGCCCGCGGCTACAGTGCGTCGACCGCGCTGACCGTACAGCCGACCTCGCTGTTCCGGATCGCGAGCCTGTCGAAGTCGTTCACCGCGGCCGCGATCGTGAAGCTCGTGCAGGACGGCAAGGTGAGCCTGTCCACGCCGGTCGCGAACATCATCGACATCACGCCCGCGACCGGCCTGACCCGGGACCCGCGCTGGTCGCAGATCACGCTGTGGAAGGTGCTCCAGCACCTCGGCGGCTGGGACCGTGACGTGTCCGGCGACCCGGAGTGGAAGGACGCCACGATCTCCCGGACGCTCGGCGTACCGATGGAGCTGCACACGTCCGACGTGATCAAGTACGTCGCCGGTCAGAAGCTCGACTTCAACCCGGGCACCAAGTACGCCTACTCGAACTTCGGCTACACCCTCGCGGGCCGCGTGATCGAGAAGGTCAGCGGCCTGAGCTACGAGGAGTACGTCAAGCAGAAGCTGCTCGCCCCGCTGAAGATCAAGCGGATGGCGCTCGGCTGGAGCATCGCGAAGCACAGCGGCGAGACGTCGTACGAGTCGCAGTACACCGGCAAGACCGTGCTCGACATGTCCGGCAAGACCGTGCCCGCGCCGTACGGGTCGTTCAGCATGCGGATCCAGGACGCGAACGGCGGCTGGGTCGCGAGCGCGCCGGACCTGGTGCGCTGGGCGAAGATGTACGACGCGTCGTCGAGCGTACTGAACAGCACGTCGCTCGGCCACGTCTGGGCGAAGCCGTCCATCGGCGTGAACTCCGACGGCTGGTACTACGGCCTCGGCTGGCAGATCCGCCCGGTCACCGGCGGCACCGGCCGCAACACGTGGCACACCGGCAGCATGCCCGGCACCTTCTCGATCATCGTGCGCACCTACAACGGGATGAGCTGGGCGGCCGTCTTCAACCGCCGCGACGACCCGAGCGGCAAGTCGTACGGCGACATCGACGCGGCCCTGTGGACCGCCGCCAACGGCGTGAAGTCCTGGCCGGCGAACGACCTCTTCCCGCAGTACTTCAGCTGACCCCGTACTGGTCAGAACATCAGTGCGCGGAAGTGCGGCGTGCTGATCTGGGCTTCGCCGGCCATCTCGGTGAGGACGTCGCGCAGCGCATCGACGGCCTCGTCGCCGAGGCGGCCGCGGAGCCGGCGCTCGTACGCCTGGTGGAAGCGGCGGGCCGCGGACAATGCCGCCTGCCCGCGCTCGGTCAAGTGCAGCAGGCGGGCGCGGGCGTCGCTCGGGTCCGGGCGGCGTTCGACGTACCCGCGGCGCTCCATGTCGTCGACGATCTGACCCGCGCCCTGCTTGCTGATCTCCAGCCGCTCGGCGAGCCGGCTGATCGTGGTCGGGCCGTCGTTCAGCGTCCGGAACACGAAGCCGTCCGAACGGCCCTGGTCGTCGAACCCCTGGGCGGTCACGTGCTCGCGCAGTTCGCGGACGAACTCCTGATCGGCCAGGAGCAGAAGGATGCCGATGTCCGGCTTGCCCGATCGCGTCATGGAGGTCATGATAGTCAAGCTGGCTTGGTCAAGCTAACTTGTCTAAATGGTTGGGGGAACGATGCACGTCATTCGAGCGGCCGAGGCACCGCAGTTCCAGTTGCCGGGCGGCGTCGGGTTCACCGGGTATGCGGCGCCGAGCCGGGGTTCGGCCGGGCTGTGCACGTGGCGGCTCACCGTCGACGTCGGTCACGGCGGCGACGCGCCGCACACGCTGGACCGCGACGAGGTATTCATGGTGCTGACCGGCACGGTGCAGGTCGGCGAGGAGAAGCTCGGCCCGGGCGACGCCCTCGTCGTACCGGCCGGGGAGCCGATCGCACTGGCCAACCTCGGCGAGGACACGGCGGAGCTGATCGTCGCCGTCGCCGCGGGGTTCACCGGCTTCATGGCCGACGGCACCACGGTGCAGCCGCCCTGGGCCCAGTAGCCGGTCCTTCGATTCTGATCGAAACGAGTGCGGTGTGGATGGGCCGTTCCTATCGTCGCTGGTGACCCGCTGGACGACAGCGGGCACTGCGATCGGGAGGGAATCCATGAGAGTACGGCAGATCCTCGCCGCGGGAGTCGGAGTGCTGGCGAGCGCGATCACCGTCGGCGGCACGGTTGCGCAGGCCGACCCGCCGGCCGATCCGGACGGCACCCGCGTCACTGTGGTCGATCCGAACGGCACCCGGGTCACGTCGGTCGACCCGGACGGCACCCGGGTCACCTCCGCGGACCCGGACGGCACGCGCGTCACCTGAGCGGGCGCACCGTGCCCGGTTGCTGACCGGTGCGATCTCCGGCATTAGGTTGATTCCTGCGAGCTGTTCAGCGAGGAGGGATCGTCGATGCCGGAGATCGTGGAGTTGGAGGAGCGGCCGTACGTCGCTCTGCGGGGCAAGGTGCGGATGGACGGGATCAGCGCGTTCGCGGACCGGATGCGCGAGGTCGTCGACTGGCTGGCCGCCAAGGAGATCGCGCCGAACGACGCGCCGTTCTTCAAGTACGACGTGGTCGACATGGAGTCGGAGCTGACGCTCGAGATCGGGTTCCCGGTCGACGACCTGCGCTCCGGCGAGGGGGAGATCGTCACCGGCGTCCTTCCCGCGGGCCGCTATGCGACCGTCACGCACCACGGTCATCCCGCAAGCCTGGTCGACGCTACCCGCGACCTGCTGGCCTGGGCCGACGAGCAGGGCCTGGTCTGGGACGCCGAGGGCGACCGCTGGGCCGCGCGCCTGGAGATCTACCACTCGAATCCCCGCGAGGTCCCCGACCCGAACGACTGGGTCACCGACCTCCAGTTCAAACTGAAGGACTGAGTGCCAACTGTTCTCGCAGGTGTTGGCCAGCTCGATCCTGACCGGATCCGCCATGTTGCTTCACCGCTGATCGAGCTCGGTTCAGCCCTGCACGTGCTGGCCGAGCCTGCGCACCACGACCGCACTGACTGGGCGGCCGCAGTGCCGCTGTCGGCGGAGCTCCGTGAGGAGCTCGCACAGTGGAGCTGGACCGTGCGCGCGGTCCGGGCCCGCTTCTTCGCGACCTCCACCGCGACAGGTATGCCGTCGTGGGACGAGGAGCTCACGGCGCTCCGTAAGCGTCCGCCGGAGGACGTGGCCGCGGAGCTCGTACGCCCGCTCCGTGGCCGACCGTTGAGCAGCCGCACCACCGACACCACCGCGGTACTCCACTGGGCTCGCAGCCGCGGCCGGTCCACCGCAGCGCTCGTCGAGTCGTTGCTGACCGACCCCGCTGATCCCGTACGTCGTTTCGCGGACCTGCTGGACTCCTGCTGGCGGGAGTGGTTCAGCGACGTCTGGGCGGAGTCACGCGACGCACTGGCCGCTCGTGGCCGACAGGACCGCGACCTGGCAGTACGTGATGGTGTCAGCGCCATGCTGCGCTCGCTGGACGGCTCCGTCGCCGTACGAGATGCCGACAGCGTCGTGGTGCAGAAGGTGCAGAGCAAGCGGATCGACGTCAGCACACGCTCGCTGTTGCTTGTCCCGAGCAACTACATCGCCCCGCACCTGTTCGTGGGTGAGGTGCCGGGCGAGCCGATCACGATCATCTACCCGTCCGCTGGCCGGGTGGCCGACGTACCGAGTGCACAGCTGATTCGTGCCCGGCTGGACGCGCTGGCGTCACCGGACCGCCTGCAGGTCTGCCGGGCAGTGGCCAGCGAGCCGCGGACCGCGGGAGAGATCGCCGCGCTCTGGGGCCTGCACCCGACCCAGGTCACCCGCCACCTGCGCGCGCTGACGCGAGCCGGGCTGGTGACGGCCGAGCGCGAGGGCCGCTTCGTGGCGTACCGCCTCGACAACGACGTGCTCACCACCCTAGGCGCCGACCTGCTGACGCTGATCATGCGCTGACGGATCTGCGCAGTCGAACGGCCGGCCCGGCCGGCAGGTCGTTGGATGAGCAGCTGTGACCGAACACTTCACTCCTGCCGTTCGACGGCTCATTGCCGCAACCCTGATCAACACCCTGGGCAACGGTGTCTACGTAGCCGTCGGTGCGCTGTACCTGACCCGCGCCGTCGGCCTGTCCGTCGCGCATGTCGGTGCAGGGCTGACGATCGCGGCACTGGTCGGTCTGATCGTCAGCACACCCCTGGGCGTCGTCGCCGACCGGCTGGGTCCCAAACGGGCGTACGTCGGGTTCCTGCTGCTGCAGGCCGTCACGATGACCTCTCTGACCCAGGTGCGATCGTTCGAGTGGTACGTGGTGGTGGCCGCGGTGACTGCCGTCGCCGACTCGGGACAGCGTGGTGCGAAGGGTGCGCTGATCGCAGGCGTTGCGCCGTCCGATCAGCGGGTACGTACGCGTGCGCTCCTCCGGGTCGTGACCAACATCGGCATCGCGGTGGGTACTGCGGCCGCCGGTGTGGTGCTGACGATCGACCGTCGGGAGGTGTACGTCGCCGCACTGCTCGCGAACGCTCTGACGTACATGGTGGCGGCCGCAGTGGTGCGGTTCGGAATGCCGGCCGTCGCGAAGGTGCCCGCGAAGTCGGGGCCGTCAGGACTGACTGCGTTCCGCGACCGGCGGTTCCTGGTGTTCGTTGGGCTGGACGGTGTGCTGAGCATGCATCCCGCACTGTTACAGGTCGGCGTCCCGCTGTGGATCGCGACGAGGACGGACGCGCCACGGTGGATGATCTCGGTGCTCCTGGTGCTTAACTCGGTCGCGGTGATCCTGCTGCAGGTCCGGATCTCCCGCGGCACCGAGAACCTGTCCGGCGCGGCTCGGGCCGGTCGGAAGGCCGGTGTGTTGCTGGCGATCACCTGCGTCGGCCTGGCCCTGACCGACGTGACCTCAGGCGTCGTGACGATCGGCCTGCTGATTGCGGCGGCCCTCGCGCACGTACTGGGTGAAATGCTGCAGTCCGCCGGCGGGTGGGGCATCAGCTTCGAGCTGGCGCCGCCTGGTGCACAAGGGCAGTACCAGGGTGCGTACGCGATGGGGCATCAGGTGGGTGATCTGGTCGCGCCTCTGCTTGTCACGACGGTCGCGGTGTCTTGGGGCTGGCCCGGCTGGTTGCTGACAGCAGGTCTCTTCTTGGTGGCCGGCCTGTTCGTACCGGTCGTGGTCCAGGAGCCGGAGCTCGTTATGCAGCCACAGGTCTGAGGAGGTTCCGCAGCGCGCGGGCGGCCGTGAAGCCCGCCCGGTTGGCGCCGATGGTGCTGGCCGACGGCCCGTACCCGACCAGGTGGATGCGCGCGTCGGCGACGGTCGCGGTGCCGTCCATCCGGATGCCGCCTGAGGCCTCACGGAGGTGCAGCGGGGCCAGGTGAGCGAGGTCGGCGCGGAAGCCGGTCGCCCACAGGATGGTGTCGACGTCCTGGTGGCTGCCGTCCGCCCAGTCCACACCGTGCGGCGTGATCCGCGAGAACATCGGCAGGCGCGTGTAGACGCCACGATCCCAAGCAGCCTGCTCCTGTGGCCGCAGGTGCAGGCCGGTCACGCTGACGACGCTGCGTGGTGGCAGACCGGCTCGGACGCGCTCCTCGACCCGGGCTACGACCTGACGCCCGTACTCCGGTGTGAAGTCGTCACCGGTGCGCCACTCAGGCGGACGCCGCGTGACCCAGGTCGTCGTCGCGACCGCGGAGACTTCAGCCAGCAGCTGTACGGCGGAAGCGCCCCCGCCGACAACCAGCACGTGCTGTCCGGACAGCTCAGGAGCGCCACGGTAGTCAGCGGTGTGCAGCTGCCGTCCCTGGAACCTCTCGATGCCCGGATACCACGGGATGAACGGCCGGTCCCATGTCCCCGTCGCGTTGACCAGTGCGGCAGCGAAGTACCTCCCAGCGGACGTGTCCAGCTCGAACCCGCCGTCGGCCTCCCGCACGCTCTCAACCGCAACAGGTCGTACGACGGGAAGCTCGAAGCGCTTCTCGTACTCGGAGAAGTACGCCGGAACGAACTCGTTGGCCCGCTCCGCACCGGCACTCGACGGCACTGGTACGCCGGGCAGGTTCGCGATCCCGTGCACGTCGTGCATCGTCAACGAGTCCCACCGGTGCTGCCACGCACCACCTGGTTCGGCATTGCGGTCCAGCACCACCAACTCGTCGTACGGCGCGAATCCGAGCCGCAACAGGTGATACGCCGCCGACAACCCCGCCTGCCCCGCCCCGACCACCGCTACCTCGAGCACATCAGCACCAACGTCGGCGAAGCACTACATCTTCCCGGCCGGCTCAGCGGATGAGCTGGTCCACGTAGTCGGCGCCGAGGCCGTTGGATGCGTAGTGTTCGCGGCAGAGCTGGATCTTGGTGAAGGTGTCCTCGTAGCCGGTCTGGTTGCCGGCGTCGTCGACGTAGATCATCGCGCCGGAGATGTTGAAGAACGTGATCATCTCGGTGCAGTCCTCCGGGACCCGCAGGGTGTGGATCTCGCCGGGTGGCTCGTACACGAACGAGCCGGTGTCGGCGACCCAGCCGTGCTCGTCGTACTGCCACTTGCCCTTGATCACGTAGCCGAAGACGGCGCTCGGGTGCCGGTGCCGCGAGACGATGCCGGCCCGGGTGACCTTGAGCAGGTTGCACCACTGGCCGGTGACCGTGTTCAGCATCAGCGGCCGGAACCACACGCCGGGGGCCTGCGGCACCCAGAGCCGGTCGTCGTCGGGCACGGCCTGGACGGCGATCTCCGCCGGGACACCTGCGGATACCGGGATCATCAGGTTCTCCTCACATGCTCTGGTAGCCGCCGTCGACGGGGACGACGGCGCCGGTCACGAATCCCGCGTCCGCACCGGTCAGGAACGCGATCACGCCGGCGACCTCGTCGGGCGTACCCCAGCGGGCCATCGGCGTACGCGACAAGATCCGGCCGGACGCGACCGGGTCGGACTGCAGGGCGGTCGTCAGGTCGGTGCTGATCCACCCGGGCGCGACCGCGTTCACCCGGATGCCGTCGGTGGCCCACGCGACCGCGAGCGACTTGGTCAGCTGGACGATCCCGCCCTTGGACGCGCTGTACGCCGGCACCAGCGGCCCGCCGAAGAAGCTCAGCATCGAGGCCACGTTGACGATGCAGCCACCGCGCACCGCGAGCAGATCGTGCGCGGCCTCGGCCGCTCGCAGCGCGCCGGTCAGGTTGATCTCCACGACCTCGCGGAACACCTCGGGCCGATGCTCGTCTCCGCGCCGGATGATGCCCGCGGCGTTCACGAGTACGTCGAGACGCTCGAGCGACCCGATCAACTCCTCGACCGAGCCCGCCGCCCGCAGATCGAGCTCGACGCCGGACGGGCCGGCGCCCAGACCGGCCGCGACCACGTGCATCCCGTCCGCGGTAAGGCGCCGCGCCGCAGCCGCCCCGATCCCACTGGTACCCCCGACAACGAGTGCGGTAGCGGTCATGCAACTAGTCTGCCGGTCGCGCGGAGCCGGCGCCCGGGTCGGCGAGCCGGGGGTAGGGATGCTCGGGGGAACGGTTCTGGAAGGACAGGATGCCGGGATTGCGGATGGCGCCGGCCTCGATCTCGATCGCCCGGCTGAGAGTGGCGTCGGCGTGCCAGGCCTCCGGGCCCTGCAGCACCGCGGGCAGGAACGGCAGCAGCGCCTCGCTGATCTCCCAGGTCGCCGAGTTCCACAGGTACGACGGGCTGTGGTCGACGCCGTAGTACGTGACGTTGTCCCCGACCACGAACGTCGGATCGTCGAACCCGGTCGGCCGCGCCCAGCTGAACCCCATGCCGAGGTCGCAGGAGACGTCGATGATCAGGCTGCCCGGCTCGAGCAGCGCCAGGTCCTCCTCGATCAGGAAGGTGAGTGGCGCGTCCGGGTCCTGCAGCACGCAGTTCACGATGATGTCGTGCTCGGCCAGGAACCCGGCCAGCGGCACCCGGCCGTCGTCGGTCAGCGCGTGGCTGCGGCGGGGGTCGAAGGCGGCGCCGGGCTCGACCTCGTCCTGGTCGTACTGGACCATCCGCGCCGAGTGGATCGGTGAGCCGACGGCAGCCACGTCACGGCCGGTGAGGACGTCGACGTCGTGCACGCCGTGCGCGTTCAGCGCGGTGACGGCGCCGCGTGCGGTTGCGCCGAACCCGATCACCACCGCCCGCAGCCGGCGTCCGTAGTCGCCGGTCGAGCCGATCAACTCGAGTGCCTGCAGCACGGAGCAGTACCCGGCGAGCTCGTTGTTCTTGTGGAAGACGTGCAGACTGAACCGGCCGTCGGAGGTCCAGTGGTTCATCGCCTCGAACGCGATCAGCGTGAGTCGGCGGTCGATCGCGAGCTGCGTGAGCTGCTCGTCCTGGACGCAGTGCGGCCAGCCCCAGAGCACCTGCCCGGTCCGGAGCTGGGCAAGGTCTTCGTGCTGCGGCTTGGGCAGCACCACGACGTCGGTGGTGGCGATCAGTTCGTCCCGGCCGACGACGCCGGCCACCGACTTCGCCAGCTGCTCGTCGGAGATCCCGAACCGCTCGCCGTACCCTGCCTCGAGGAAGATGCGCCGCCGCAGCTCCTCGTCGATGCGTTCGAAGTGGTGCGGATGGATCGGCAGCCGATGCTCGTTCTCTTTGCGGGAACGGCCGATGACGCCGAGGGTTAGCTGGTCCACGAAGGCCCCTTTGGTTACCGCCTGTTCTAGCACAGCAACCCACACGGCCCCCTCAGCCGGACAAGCCCGCGTAACTACCGGGTACCCGGTAGGACACCAGTGCGACGGTGAGTCAGAGGAGTTGGTCGATGCGGTCGTGGTAGCGGCGGCCGGACTTGCCGCCGACTATTGCGGCGACCAGGGTGAGGATCAGCAAGGCGGCGGCTGCGGCGGCGCTGCCGAGCAGGAGCGTGTTGTCGGTGAGGGCGACATCTGGGCGGTTGAGGTTGTCGACCAGGCCGTACTGGCTGTCCAGGAACCAGCCGAGACCGCCGGCGAGTACTGCGACGAGCAGGGCGATCATCCACACGCCGAAGCCCTGCCGGCCGCCGTCGAAGCGTGCCAGGCGGCCCGCGACGTACCCACCGGTGTAGAAGGCCAGGGTGAGCATGAAGATCGTGACGGCGGCCGCGGTGATCGAGGCGGCGCCGGGCTGCGCCTTAGCGTCGGAGGTGGTGTAGTCGAGGACCTCCGCGGTCCCGAGGGCGGCCCCGGCCACGGCGGCCATCAGCAGCACGGACATCGAGATGGC
This sequence comes from Kribbella sp. NPDC048928, assembly GCF_043197975.1. Classification (NCBI taxonomy): domain Bacteria; kingdom Bacillati; phylum Actinomycetota; class Actinomycetes; order Propionibacteriales; family Kribbellaceae; genus Kribbella; species Kribbella sp. NPDC048928. The sequence continues at coordinate 74,164 of NZ_JBICUC010000006.1, forward strand.
GATCAGCCAGCCGAAGAACGCCGCACCGAACTTGAACCCGCGGTACGAGAGCAGTTCGGTGTCGACCGCAGGCTGCTCGCTGGTCGCCGGTGGGGTCCGCAGCGGCTCGTCCGGGTTGACGGCGATCGAGTTCATCGCCAGGCTCGCCGCCGCGCGTGCTTCCTCGTACCGCTGGGTGCTGGCGTCGCCGGCGGGGTGGGTGATCGTGGCGGTGTCGCCGGGGTACTGCTGACTCATGTCCGCTGGCTCCTCACAGATCGGCTTCCGGGGCGGTCCCTACCCGTCCACGCGGCGCCCGACACAAGCAGACAGCGGACTTAACCGACTCCTGGGGTGTCTTCACTGACCGTTGCCGGGTAGCGGCGCGGAGTGAAGACCAGCGGGCCGGCCGGGCGGGGCACAGTACGGGTCTGTGACGAGCCGACCAGCAGCAGGCACCGCATGTCAACCGTTTGCGGGTCGAGTTCGGCCAGAGTTGTCACGGTGACCGCCTCCTCCGGGCCGCCGACATCACGTCCGACCACGACCGGCGTACGGGGGGAACGGTGTTCGAGCAGCAGGTCACGGGTCGCGGCCACCTGCCATGTACGGGACTTGGAGGCGGGGTTGTAGATCGCAATGGCCAGGTCAGCCCGCGCAGCCGCGGTCAGGCGCTCGGCGATCACCTCCCACGGCTTCAACCGGTCCGAGAGCGACAGGACGCAGTAGTCGTGCCCCAGCGGCGCCCCGACCCGGCTGGCGACCGCCTGCGCGGCTGTCATCCCAGGCAGCACCTGTACGGCGATATCGGCGTACTCCGGCTCCGCCGCAACCTCTGTGACCGCACTGGCCATGGCGAAGACGCCCGGGTCGCCCGAGGAGACCACGACGACGCTGGAGCCCTTGCGGGCCAGATCCAGCGCGAACGCGGCCCGCTCGGACTCGACGCGGTTGTCTGAGCCGTGTTTGCGCTGGCGGGCGCGGTCAGGCAGCCGGTCGACGTACGTGGTGTACCCGATGACGTCGTCGGCACCCGCGATCGCGGCACGTACCTCGGGGGTCATCCACTCCGGTCCGGCCGGGCCGAGGCCCACCACGGTGACCGAGCCGTCGGACGCGGTCCGCCTGGAGGCCGGGGGAGCGAACGTGTTGTTGATGGGGCTTGGGAGGAGCGCCAGGGAGAAGTACGGGACGTCGTCCGGGTCGACCTCGTTGAGCGGGGCCGTGCGCTGGGCGTCGGTGGTTGCGCGCTCGACGTACCACGCCTCGTCGGCGCGCCCGGCGAGCTCGAACGCCTCGCGGACGCCGGCGAACGTACGGCCGAGCTTCATGACCGCGGCAGCGTCGGTGGAGCGCAGGCGGTCCGCGAGTACGTCCGGTGGGAGAGTGCCGGGGAGAACGGTGAGGATCTCGTCGCGTTCGCAGAGCGGGCGCCCGAGGACGGCGGCCGCAGCGCTGACCGACGTCACGCCGGGGACGACCTCGCACGGGTAGCGGTCGGCGAGACGCTTGTGCATGTGCATGTACGAGCCGTAGAAGAGCGGGTCGCCCTCCGCGAGGACGACGACGTTCCGGCCGGCGTCGAGGTGCGCGGCCAGGCGGGCGGCGCAGTCGGCGTAGAAGTCGTCCATCGCGCCCTGGTAGCCGCCGGGGTGGTCGGTGGTCTCGGTGGTGAGCGGGTAGACCAGGTGCTCCTCGAGCTGGCCTTCGGTCAGATACGGCGCGGCGACCGAGCGGGCGATGCTGCGCCCGTGCCGCGCGCTGTGGAACGCGATCACGTCCGCGGCCCCGATCAGCCGCGCCGCCTTCACGGTGACAAGCTCAGGATCGCCCGGCCCCAGGCCGACCCCCCACAACCGTCCGGTCGGCTCTGACTTCGTACCCATCACTCTGCCTCGCTTGCGATTGCGTTGACGGCCGCCGCGGTGATCGCGCTGCCGCCTCGTCGTCCTCGGACCACCAGGTACTCCAGCCCGAGCTCGTTCGCCGCCAGCGCCTCCTTGGACTCGGCCGCGCCGATGAACCCGACCGGAATACCAAGCACCGCCGCCGGCCGCGGACCGCCTCCCGCGAGCACCTCCAGCAACCTGAACAGTGTGGTCGGAGCGTTGCCGATAGCAACGACCGCGCCGTCCAGATGATCCGCCCAAAGGTCCACGGCGGCAGCGCTTCGCGTGGTCTGCAGGTGCTGAGCCAGCTCGACCGTCCGCGGGTCCTGCAGCGTACAGATGACCTCGTTGTCCGCAGGCAGGCGCCGCCGGGTGATGCCGGCCGCGACCATCTGCGCGTCGCACAGCACCGGTGCGCCGCCCTGGAGCGCGGCGCGGGCGTTCTTCACGACATTAGGCGACCACGCCAGGTCCGAGACCAGGTCGGTCATCCCGCAGGCGTGAATCATCCGTACGGCGACCTGTGACACGTCTGCCGGCAGGCCGTCGAGTGCTGCCTCGGCGCGGATCGTGGCGAACGACCGCCGGTAGATCTCCGAGCCATCACGCTCGTACTCGTAGCTCACACTCGTTCCCCGTCCACCTGGTAACCGTCACCGACAGCAAGCACATCCACGTACGACCCGGCCGGTTTCCCGCACCGTCGCTCACAACCCGACCAGTGCACCCGCCGCCCACGCCCGAACACCCGAGGCAGCCCATCACCCGCCGCGTCGGCCACCAGCCGCGTGGCGTCTGCCCGTACGTCGGCCAGCGCCTTTGCACAGCCCGGCTGACCGGCACAGGCGGTTACGCCCTCCCAGCGCGAGCCAGATGTGGTCACCAACCCGACCTCCTCGAGCCCACGCGCAACTGCAGGCACCACAACGGACCGCCAGGGAGTGATGCGTACCTCGGGCGCTACCTGTGCAAGGACAGCAGCCTGCTCCTGCGTCAGACTGCCCAGCGGCACCGTGGCGACCAGTGCAGTCCCGTGTCCACCAGCCACAACCCGTGTGCTCTCAGCAGGCAGCGGCTCAGTTGCCTGCAGCCCCAGTTCCTCAAGGATGCGCTCCGCGCCGTCGGGCACCTCAGCGATCCGCCACTCCTGGTCACGCACCAGCAGGAACGCAGCGGCCGCAGCAACCATCAGTGCGGGCACTCGAGCCCACTCCACGGGCACACCGCGGTCGCCGAGGCTCAGCAGACCAGTGCGGTCGTCCAGCGCGCGTACGGTCACATCGGCTCGCAGGTCTGCCAGATCGCCGCGGCCGTCGTCGAGTGCGAACAGGAACCGCCCAGGAAGGCCTGCCAGGGCAGGGTGTTCGCACAGCGCCTGATCAAGTGCAGCAACCACCGGCATCACGTCGTACCGCGACTCCTGGTCCAGACCGGACAGCGGTGACGCCAGGATGTTCCGTACGCGCTCATGAGCGAGGGAGGGCAGCAGTCCAGCGGCGAAGAGCCGGTCCGACAGGTCCTGCGGTCCGTCAGCGTCCAGCCCGCGGAGCTGCACGTTGCCGCGCGAGGTGAGCTCCAGGCGCCCGTCGCCCAGTTCGGTGGCAGCGAGTCGCAGTACGTCGAGTTGCGCCGCGGTCAGGCGCCCGCCGGGCAGCCGTACTCGTGCGAGACCTCCGTCAGCCGCCTGGTGCACTGCCAGCACACCAGGGCACCGGTCGACTTCGGTCCTCGCCACAGGCGTGATGCTACGTCCCCGAAACCTCCTGTGTTCTGGACCACAGCAGTACTCCGACCGTGAGCAGCGCGCAGGCACCACCGGCAACCATCACCACCGACACGGACCACTTGTCCACCACGAGGCCACCCAGCAGTGCGCCCGTCGACAGGACCGCCTGGAACGAGGACGTGAACCAAACAGTTGCCGCCTCCCGCGACTCCGGGACGGACCGGGCGAACATGCTCATGGAGCAGACCGGTACGCCGCCGTACCCGAGTCCCCAGACCACGAGCAGCAGCAGAGCTCCAGCCGAACTGCGACCGAGCACCGGCATCAGCAGCGTCGCCGTGGCGATCAAGGCGGCACAGGCCATGAAGGTGGTCGTGAGCCTGCGTGGCGCGTAGGTGCCCGCGATGGCGTTGCCGACGAGACCTGCGGCTCCGTACACGAGCAGGAACAGCCCAATCAGCTCTGGCCGCACCACTTCACGCAAGAACGGGGTGATGTACGTGTAGGTCGCGAAATGGGCCGTGACGATCAGGCAGGTGACGACCAGCGCCATCGGGCTGCTGCGCAGAGCCTTCCCGAGTACGGCGGCGCGGGTGACCTGTACCGGCGGCAGTGGGGGCACTGTGGTGCGCAGTGCTGCCAGGGCGATCAGTGCGAGTACGCCGAGTGCAGCGAACGACGTACGCCAACCAGCCAGCTCGCCGAGGAACGTGCCAGCGGGTACGCCGAGCACCGAGCCGAGCGGGACTGCGGAGAAGATGACGGCCGTCGCCCGGGTCGACCGAGGACCGGGGACGAGTCGTCCGGCGAGACTCGCGCCGATCGACCAGAAGGCACCGAGCGTGAGCCCGACGAGGAAGCGCGCGACCAGTTCGAGCCAGAACGCCGGCGCCGCGGCCGCGATGAAGCCGGCCGCCGCCAGCAGGATCATCAGGCTGCACAGCATCAGGCGCCGGTCCAGCCGGGCGGTGACGAGCGTGACGACCGGGGCGGCGACCGCCGCGACCAGGCCGGGCATCGTCATCAGCCAGCCGGTGCGACCGGGCGTGAGCGCGAAGTCCGCGCCGATCGGGGTGAGCAGGCCGATCGGGAGGATCTCGGTGGTGGCGATCACGAAGATCCCGAGCGTCACCGCACCCACGCCGTACCACTGCCGGGTCGAAGGCCGGGTTGCCGTCTGCGTTGTCATGTTCTCCAGGCAACCGGCTGCCGCCCTCGCGGGCTCGCGGTTTCACGCCACCGCGGTTCCACGCCGTCAACCTGTCGTTTTCCCGCGACCGCGGGCCGCGCACGAGACCAGGGATGATCCGGCTCGGGATCATCCCGGGGCAGATAGTCGCGCGTTACCCTCGGAGGTATGGCGCAACCCCCGGAACGCACCGTCCCCGACCTCAGCGGCTACCTGACGCACGCCGGCCACGTCCTGGAGACGCAACTGTCCGCGGCGCTGGCGGAGATCGGGCTGACGCTGCGGATGCAGTGCGTCCTGCGGCACGCGCTCGAGGCGGAGCGTACGCAGATCCAGATCGCCGAACTGTCCTACATGGACAAGACCACCATGGTGGTCACCGTCGACGCCCTCGAGAAGGCCGGCTACGCCGAACGCCGGCCGTCGGCCACCGACCGCCGCGCCCGGATCATCGCGGTCACCGACTCCGGCGCCCGAATCGCCGCCGAGGGGCAGCGGATCGTCGACCGGTTGCACGCCGAGGCCTTGGCCGCCCTCGCCGGACCGCTCCGGGAGCCGTTCATCGAGGCCGTCACCACGCTCGTCGAGGGTCCGCTCGCTACCGCGGTCACCGCCCAGCCCGTCCGCCGCTCCCGCCAGCGCACGCGCTGAACAGGATTCACTCCCAGTTCCCAGGGCCAGCGCTGTGCTCGTTGTGGCCCTCTTGTCCCCAGTCTGCTCCGGAGTACAGCTACTGTTGTCGGCCGTGAGTAGGACGAGAGATCCCGACCGGTTGGTGCTCTTCACGGATGCGGTCGTGGCGATCGCCATCACCCTGCTGGTGCTGCCACTGGTCGAGCTGGTGCCGGATGTCGCGGCAGAGGGCGGCAGCGCGCACAGTGTGATCAGCGAGCACTGGCAGCAGATCTCCACGTTCCTGCTCAGCTTCGTGGTGATCGCCAACTTCTGGCTGGGTCATCACCGGCTCTTCGAACACGTCCGCGCCTACACCTCGGCCATGCTGCGGCTCAATCTGCTCTGGCTGCTCGTGATCGTCTTCCTGCCGTTCCCGACCGAGATCATCGGCGCGTTCCAGAGCGGCAGGTTCATGGCCGGGCTGTACATCGGCACGATTCTGGTGCTCAGCCTCTGTCAGTCCGCGCTCGCCTGGATGATCCACGGGCACCAGGAGATCGAGAACCCGGACAACCCGGTCAGCAACCGGGAGCTGATCGGCTCCTTCTCGCTGACCGGGCTGACCCTGGTGGCCTTCCTGCTGGCGTCGCTCGTGCCGGGGGTCGGCTTCTACTCGATGTTCCTGCTACTGCTGTCGTCGGTCACGATGCGGGTCTGGCGCCTCAAACACCCAGACGAGCCCAGAACCCGCACTGGTGCTCAGAGCTGAGGTTGACCGGCTTGACGCCGCTCCCGTCCGCCGAGTCCAGTGACAGGCCGTTGATCGTCCGTGCGCCGGTCGGCGACCAGTGCGGACGGTCCGGTCCGTTCGGGTTGCCGGTCCGGGCGAACGCCGTCCAGTAGTCGATCATCTGGTTCGACAGCTGCTGCTGGGCGGGCGAGAGCGGGTAGTCGAAACCGCCGAGCCGGAACAGGAACGGCAGCTCCGTGGCGTGCGCGGCCCCGTTGCCCCCTGAGATCGGCGAGTGCTTGTCCGCGAACTCGTACGCGTACACCGGCACCCTGTTCGCGGCCTGTTGGTCGGTTGCCACCTGGTTGCACGACCAGATCCGGTCCGTGGTCACAGCACCCCACGCCGCGGCGGGCGACTCGTAGCGCGACTGCGGGTACTGCTTCAGCACCTGTGCAGCCTTCGAAGCGCCGACCATGTTCCTGACCAGGCCGGGGTAGTCCTTGATCTCGCCGAAGGCTCCCAGCCACGCGTTCCCCTCGTCGTGGTTGTTGCCGGAGATCATCGGCACCCGGTGGAACAGTCCGGCCTTCATCGCCTTCGCCGGGCTGAACGGGAGCGTCGCCGATCCGCCGTACCCGGGCTGGATGAACTGCTGGACGTCCTCGTACAGGACCTCGGTCTTCGCGCCACGCAGGCAGTCGAGCATCGCCTGACCGGGCTTGCAGCCGAGCTCCGCCGTCTTGCCGGCGGCCCACTCCTTGCCGTTGGCCTCGACCCGGCTGACCGGGATGAACATCGAGTCGGCAGCCTGGCCCGGATACTGGCTGTTGTCCGCCCAGTTGAACCCGCACGTGCCGCTCTGCATGACCGCCTTCGCGAACAGGCCGGTCGAGGTCGGGGACGTCAGCTGCGCACACGTACTCATGCCGCCGGCCGACTCACCGGCGAGCGTGACGTTCCGCGGGTCCCCACCGAACGCCCGGGCGTTGCGCTGCACCCAACGCAGTGCGGCCTGCTGGTCCTGCAGCCCGAACGTTCCGGAGCCCGGCAGGCCCGGGTAGCCGAAGAAGCCGTAGATGCCGAGCCGGTAGTTGACCGTGACAACGACCACGTCGCCGCGGTTCGCGAACTTCGACGCCTCGTAGCTGCTGCCGGCGCCGGAGAAGAACCCGCCGCCCGGCACCCAGACCACCACGGCGCGCGGCTTCGCCGACTTCTTCGCGGGCGTGGTCACGTTCAGGTAGAGGCAGTCCTCGATCGAGGATCCCTTCGGCGCCTCGGAGTTTGGTTGCTGTGGGCACACACTGCCGGCCTTCGACGGTCGTACGTCCGTCCAGGCCTTCGCCGGCTGCGGCGCCTTCCAGCGCAGCGCGCCGACCGGGGGAGCGGCGTACGGGATCCCGTCGTACACCAGTGCATCGCCAACGGTTCGGCTCGCCACGAGCCCTTTGTCGGTCCGTACGACGTCCGGTTGCGGCGCGGCCGGCTGGGCGGCCTGCCCAGGCCCCGCGAAACCCACCAGCAGTCCGGCCGGCACCACTGCGGCCGCCATCATCGCCAAGATTCTCTTCATACCGAAAGCCTCGTGCAGACGACGCCGCGCCGACTTCGGTCGGGAGACCAATCCGACTAAGACTTTGGTCTACTCGTCCGCCGCAGGAGGTAGGTGTCCATGATCCAGCCCTTGCGATCGCGGGCCTCGGCGCGGACCTTCTCGATCTCCGCCGCGACCTCGTGGAGTGGACCGGAGACCAGTAGCTCGTCGGGGGTGCCGAGGTAGGCGCCCCAGTAGATGTCGGCGTCGGTGCCGAGGTGTTCGGTGAAAGCGGTGTGGGCGTCGAGCATCACGACGACGTCGTCCACGCCGTCCGGCCACTGTTGCGCGAGCCGGCGGCCGGTGGTGATCTGGATCGGCTTGCCGACCTGGTTCAGGCCGACGCGGTGCCGGGCGGCGAGGGTCGAGACGCTGCTGATCCCGGGGATCACCTCGACGGCGAACGTCAGCTCGCCGCGCGCCAGGATGTCGTCGAGGATCGCCAGCGTGCTGTCGTACAGCGACGGATCGCCCCAGACCAGGAACGCGCCGACCTCGTCCTCGCCGAGCTCGTCAGCGATCATCGCCGCGCACACGTCGGCGCGGCGGCGGCGCCAGTCGTCGACAGCCTCGACGTACTCCGACGTGGTCCGGTCCCGTTCCGGATCGCGGCCGACGACGACCCGGTACTGCTTGCAGGTCGCGTACCGCCGGAGGATCTCCGACCGCAGGTCGACCAGCTCCTGCTTGACCTCACCCTTGTCGAGCACGAAGAACACGTCGGCCCGGTTCAGCGCCGACACGGCCTGCATCGTCACCTGCTCCGGGTCACCCGCACCGGCACCGATGACCAGAATCTCCCGCATGCCTACTCCCGCCACTCCCGCTCGAACGGCAGGCGCCAGGCGCGCGGCGCGATCAGCTGGTGGATCGCGTTCGGCCCCCAGGTGCCGGGCTGGTACGGCTTGGCCGGCGGCGGGTCGTCGAGCAGCGGCGCGGACCGGTCCCAGAGCGACTCGATGCCCTCTGCGGTGGTGAACAGCGTATGGTCCCCGCGCATCGCGTCCAGGATCAGCCGTTCGTACGCCTCCAGCACGTCGGCCGCCCCCGCCGTCTCCTGGGTGGAGAACTGCATCGACAGCTTCTCCAGCCGCATACCGGGGCCGGGACGCTTGCCGTAGAACGACAGCGACACCCGCGACGAGTCGGCCAGGTCGAACGTCAGATGGTCCGGGCCTTCGGACCCGACGCCGGAGCCGGCCGGGAACATCGTCTTCGGCGCCTCCTTGAAGGCGATCGAGATGATCCGCTGGCCCTCGGCCATCTTCTTGCCGGTGCGCAGGAAGAACGGCACGCCGGCCCAGCGCCAGTTGTCGATCTCGACCTTCAGCGCGATGAACGTCTCGGTGTCGGAGTCCGGCGCGACGCCGTCCTCGTGCCGGTACCCGGAGTACTGGCCGCGGACCACGCAGGCCGGATCGAGCGGCAGCATCGACCGGAAGACCTTGTTCTTCTCCTCCGAGATCGCCCGCGGCTCCAGGGCCGTCGGCGGCTCCATCGCGACGAACGACATCACCTGCATCAGGTGCGTGACGACCATGTCCTTGAACGCACCGGTCGGCTCGTAGAACGTGGCGCGCTGGTCCAGGCCGAGCGATTCGGGGATGTCGATCTGCACGTGGTCGATGAAGTTCCGGTTCCAGATCGGCTCGAACAGCCCGTTCGCGAACCGGAACGCGAGGATGTTCAGCGCCGCTTCCTTGCCGAGGAAGTGGTCGATCCGGAAGATCTGCGACTCGTGGAAGGTCTCGTGGACGAAGTCGTTCAGCTCGATGGCGCTGGCCAGGTCGTCGCCGAACGGCTTCTCCATCACGACCCGCGCGCGCTCCACCAGACCGGCGTCGCGGAGCATTGCGATCACCGCCTGCGCTGCCTTCGGGGGCACCGACAGGTAGTGCAGCCGCCGGGCGTCCGGGCCGAGCAGTTCCTCCGCCGCCTTCACCGCGGCCGCGAGCGCCTCCGGGCCGGCGGTCACCGGTACGTACTCGATCCGGTCGGCGAACTGGGCCCACTGCTCGTCGGTCATCTTGTGGGTGCCGAACTTCTCGATCGCCTGCCGCGCGCGGTCCCGGAACTCGTCGCAGCTGAGGTCCTCGGTCGCGGTCCCGATGATCCGGACGTCCGGCGCGAACTTGGACTGCTGCAGGTACGCCAGGCCGGGCAGCAGCTTGCGCTTGGCGAGGTCGCCGGTCGCGCCGAACAGCACGATCACGTGCGGCGCCAACGGCTCCGGATCCCGCCGCGACGGCCGCGATCCGGGAGCCGGATACGCGATGGTCTGGGTACGGTCAGGCATTCGGTCCTCCCGAGGACGCCGCTGCAAACACACCCGGCAGTCTAGGGCGCGCCGGTGACAGGCAGGCATCAGGCTGATGACCGATGCCCGGAGAAATTCTCGGCGCGGGTGTCTGTTCGCGGCTTCGGTGTCCGTCGGTGGTGTGAGAGAGAGGATGGACACATGAAGTACCTGCTGATGATCTGTGGTGACGAGTCGGCCGCTGCGCATGCCAACGACGGGTGCGGCGGGTGGTCGGAGGAGATGGAGGCCCGCGGTGTCGTGGCCGGTGGGGCCGGGCTGCGGCCGCCGGACGAGGCGACCACGGTCCGGGTGCGGGAGGGCGACCTCCTGCTCACCGACGGGCCGTTCGCGGAGACGAAGGAGCAGATCGGAGGCTTCGTGCTGATCGACTGCGCCGACCTCGACGAGGCGATCGAGATCGCGGCGAAACACCCTGCGGCCGGGTACGGGACGATCGAGATCCGGCCGGTGCTGGAACCGCCGGTGTGACGTTCGAGGAGATCTACCGCCAGGAGTGGGGCCAGCTGGTCGCCACCCTGATCCGGCTGACCGGCGACTGGCAGCTGGCGGAGGAGTGCGCGCAAGAAGCGTTCGCCGCCGCCCTCCAGCGCTGGCCGCACGACGGCGTACCGGACCGGCCGGGTGCCTGGCTCACCACGACCGCACGCAACCGTGCGATCGACTGGCTGCGTCGGGAAGCGGTAGGCGCACAGAAGTTGCAGGAGGTGGCTGCGATGACACATGAGCAGGAGCCGTCGTACGACGTACCGGACGACCGGCTGCGGTTGATGTTCACCTGCTGCCATCCCGCACTGGCCATCGAGGCACGGGTGGCGCTGACGCTGCGCACGCTGGCCGGTCTGAGTACGGGGGACATCGCGCGCGCGTTCCTGGTGCCGGAAACGACCATGTCGAAGCGGCTGACCCGGGCGAAGCAGAAGATCCAGTACGCCGGCATCCCGTACCGCGTACCGCCCGCGCACCTCCTGCCGGAGCGCACGCCCGCAGTACTGGCTGTGCTGTACCTGCTGTTCAACGAGGGGTACTCCGACGTCTCCCGGAGCCTGCTGACGAGTGAAGCGATCAGGCTGACCCGGCTGCTCGTCCAACTGATGCCCGACGAACCTGAGGCGTCGGGACTGCTCGCACTGATGCTGCTGCACGATTCACGCCGAGAGACCCGCCTCGCTCCGGACGGCGCACTGGTCACCCTGGACGAGCAGGACCGCACCCGGTGGGACCACGCCCAGATCACTGAAGGCACTGACGTACTGGAATCAGCCCTCAGACGTGGTGCACCAGGCCCGTACCAGGTGCAGGCGGCCGTCGCGGCTTGCCACGCGACCGCCCGTACGGCCGACGACACCGACTGGCCGCAGATCGCAGCCCTGTACGCGCAACTCCCGCAGACACCCGTGATCGCGCTGAACCGTGCCGTGGCAATCGGCATGGCCGACGGCCCCGCTGTCGGCCTACGGCTCGTCGACGAGTTGGCAGCCGGCCCCCTGACCGACTACCACCTGCTCCCAGCCACCCGCGCCGACTTCCTCCGCCGCCTCTCCCGCCACCCCGAGGCAGCAAAGGCCTACCGCGAAGCCCTCGCCCTGGCCACCACGGACGCAGAACGGCTCTATCTACAGAAGAGATCGCTGGAGGTAAGTGGATAGGGTTGGAGCCATGACGTCGGAGCCTGCGCCGCGGGACAAGTTCATGGTGATCTTTCGCGGCGGTGCTGTCGGCGAGCACGACCTGTCGCCCGCGCAGCTTCAGGCCCATCTCGAGAAGTGGCACCGCTGGTCCGACGCGCTGGCCCGCCAGGGCCGGAACAACACCGGCACCGCGCTGGACGACCAGGGGGTCACGGTCCGGGGTCGTGAACGGGTAGTCACCGACGGCCCGTACGCGGAATCGAAAGACCTCGTGACCGGCAGCATGATCTTCGAGGCAGACTCACTCGAAGATGCCCTCGAGGTGGCGCGTGGATGCCCGACCTACGAGTTCGGTGGTTCGGTCGAGGTGCGGCCGATTCCGGGCGATTGAGGCCCTGCACCTGATGGACGAAGAGCCCGCTACGACTGTGCTGGTCGAGGACCTGTTCCGCAGCGAGTACGCGCATCTGGTCAGCGCGCTGACCAGGGTTCTCGGTCCGTCCAACATCGCGCTCGCCGAGGACGTGATCCAGGATGCGCTGGTGAGTGCGATGCGCGCCTGGCGCTTCGGTCCGCCGCGGGACCCGAAGGCATGGATCATCCGCGCCGCCCACAACCGGGCGATCGACATCATCCGCCGGGACCGGCGGCACCGCTCGCTGCTGCCCGGACTGACCACGGTGGCGGCGCTGACCGACACGATCGAGGCGGCCCTGACGCCGGCCGAGGAAGGCGCCGGCCAGCTGGCGATGATGTTCGCGGTGTGCGACCCGGCCCTGAGTCGTGAGACGCATGTGACCCTGATCCTGCGCTGGCTGTGTGGCCTGTCGCCGAAGGAGATCGGCCAGGCGTTCCTGGTCGACACCCAGACCATCGACCGGCGCCTGCACCGCGGCCGCGGGCGGCTGCGGCAGTTGGACCGGCTGACCGACGTGGACGACCTGCCTGACCTCGAGACCCGCCGGACCTCGGTGCTGCAATCGCTCTACCTGCTGTTCAACGAGGGCTACCACGGCAGTAACCCACAGGATCCAGTACGTCCCGCGCTGTGCGATGACGCGCTGCGGCTGACCGAGCTGCTGCTGGGCGCTACTGCGACCACGCATCCGGATGTACACGCGCTGGCCGCCTTGTTCTGCTTCGACGCCGCACGGCTGTCGACCCGTCTGGACCAGGAGGGTGTGTTCGTTCCCCTTGCCGACCAGGACCGCAGTCGCTGGGACGGAAGCCGCATCATGCGCGGTCTGGACCACCTGTCCCGCGCGGCCAGCGGGGACCACCTGTCTCGCTGGCATCTGGAGGCCGGCATCGCCTGCGAGCATGCGATAGCGCCATCGATTCAGGAGACCGACTGGAATCGGATCGTCGGCTTCTACGAGGCCCTGGCCAGGCAGTCCTGGAGCCCGATCGTTGCGCTGAACCGTGCACTCGCGCTGGCCGAGCGCGACGGCGTCGAGGCAGGCCGCCGCGAGCTGATCGCCCTCGCCGACGAGCAGAAGCTGTCCCGCTACCCGTTCTACTGGGCGGCCCGTGCTGACCTGGAACGACGGGCCGGCCACCACACCGTGGCCCGGGAAAACTACGGCCAGGCCGTCGCGCTGTCCCGCAGCCCGGCCGAACGACTGTCCTACCAGCGGCGAATCGAGCAGCTGGAAAATTCCTGGTGAGCGTGTCCGGTTCCTGCGTTCCCCGGTCGTCGTTCCCCTGAGATCACCGATCGGTGACATCAGACAGGAGCGGGAAATGAACGAGCTACTCGAGTACGCGGTTGCCGCGCACGGCGGCCTGGACCGGTGGAACGCGGTCAGGTCGATAACCGTCGACGCCTCGATCACTGGCGCCCTCTTTCAGGCCAAGGGCCAGGCCGACGCGCTCAAGAACGTCCGCCTCGAGGTGGACACGACGCGCGAACTGGTGACGATCGACTTCGTCGGCGAGGACCACCGGGCGGTCTTCGTACCCGGGCGCGTCGTCCTGCAGGGACCGGACGGGACGGTCATCGAGGGCCGCGACGAGCCCGAGCGCTCGTTCGACGCGCACGGGTTCGAGACGCCGTGGGACGACCTTCACCTCGCCTATTTCACCGGGGAGGCGGTGTGGACGTACCTGAACATGCCGTTCCTCTACACCTGGCCCGGGTTCGGCACGGAGGAGATCAGCCCGATCGAGGTCGACGGTGAAACGTGGCGGCGGCTGCAGGTGACGTTCCCCGACCACCTCAAGACCCACACCCAGCGGCAGGTCGCCTGCTTCGGCCCGGACGGCCTGCTGCGCCGCCACGACTTCACCATCGACATCCTCGACGGCGCGCCCGGAATGCTCTATGCCACCGGCTACCGCGACGTCGACGGCATCATCGTCCCGACCACCCGGCGGGGTTACGCCTGGCACGGCGACTACCAGCTGGTCCCGGAACCGCAGTTGGTCGGCATCGATCTCAGCGAGATCTCCCTGCACTGACGACAACTAGACGACAACTAATGGCTTGCCGGCTAGAGGAGGTGGCGGGTGAAGGTGCTCGCGTTGCGGGTGCCGGTGGGGTGATAGCGGAACAGGCGGCCGCCGTAGCGGAGCCACTCGACCTGGCCGGTGGTGCCACGGACGAAGCTGGCGCGGGCGTGGGTGGACGAACCGTCCGGGTTCAGTGCGAGGACGAAATCCTTGCGGTAGAAGGCGAAGCCGAACAGGTTCTGTCCGCCCACCCCCGCGGCCAGCTGGCCTCCGTCGGCCGTGATGTCCAGGCCCAGGTCCTCCGGCTTGCCGTCCAGACCGATCTGCTGCGAGACGTACGTACCCACGTACTCCGCCAGCCGGCGCGGCGGCAGCTCCCGCGGCACGGCGGGCAGGTTGTTGACCCCTGCGAACTCCTGCAGCGCCCAGTCGTCGGCGAACAGCTCGGCCAGCAGCGCCGGCCCACTCTCCGAGTTGGTCAGCAGCGTGATCGCGAAATCCCGCTTCGGCACAAACAGGAAGCCGGAGTGCTGTCCCGTCCAGTCACCGCCGTGCTGCACCACAGTTGGTCCCTGAGCGGTAGGCCGCAGCATCCAGCTGACGCCCACACCGTTCAGCTCCACGAACAGCGTGCCGCCAGGACCAGGGTGTGCCTGCATGGCGACCCGGCCGCGGTCGCTCAGCAAGTGGGGGAGTCCACGGTGGCCGAGGTGGTACCGCGCGTACCGGAGCTGGTCGCGGGCGCTCGAGATCAGACCACCGACCGGGTGCAGCGCCCGCGGCATCGCGTCGAACGACGGCTCGACCACTGGCTTGCCGTCGACGATGTTGTGGGACGCGGCCACGCTGAACCCGTCGAGCTCGCTGCGGAAGAACCGGGTGTGCGCGAGCCCGAGCGGATCGACGACCAGTTCGCGGGCGGCGGTCTCGTACGGCTTCCCGGTCACCACCTCGATGATCCGCCCGGCGACGCCGATCGCTGCGTTGTTGTACGAGAACACCTTCCCGAGCGGGGTGAGCTGCGGGACCTTCGTCATGCCGGCGACGTACCTCGTGAGCGCGTCGTCGCCCTGGCCGGTGTCCTCGAAGTAGTCGCCCTGCCAGCCGGCCGAGTGGTTCAGCAGCTGCCGTACGGTGACTCGCGCCGCGACCGACGGGTCCGAGGTCGCGAAGTCCGGGAGGTACGCGCGGACCGGCCGGTCCAGGCTGATCAGGCCGCGCTCCACCAGCCGCATGATCGCGGTCGCGGTGAACGTCTTGGTGGTCGACGCGATCCGGAACACGGTGTCCCCGGTCACCGGGTCGCCGGTGTCCACGCTGGTGACGCCGAAGCCGCGGACGTACTCGCGGCCGCGGTACCAGACGCCGAGCCCGGCACCGGGGATCGCGTACTTCGCCATCCCGGCCTGGATCTTGTCGGCCAGCCGCCCGATCGCGGCCGGCTCCCGGACCGGCGTGGCCGACGAGGGCAGAGTATGTAGACCGGCCACCGGTACGGCGGCTGCGGCAGCTTTGAGCACGGTACGACGGGTGAGCGACACGTCAACGTCTCCTCAGGCGAACGATGAATGCTTCCGATGCCGCTATTATTACCAACGTTGGTATCAATGGATACCCTGAAAGAACCCTGATGGAGAGCCGATGGAGGAGTCGCCGACCCCGGTGCTGGACGTCCTGCTGCACCCGATCCGGTGGCGCATCGTGCAGCGTGCACTGGGCCGCGAGGTGACCACGACGGACCTCCGGCAGGAGCTGCCCGACGTGCCCGTGACCACCCTCTACCGGCACGTCGCCGCGCTGATCGACGCCGGCTACCTGACCGTGGTCCGGGAGCGGAAGGTCCGCGGTACGACCGAACGGACGCTCACGCTCGACCAGACCACGGCAGGCCGCATCGACGAGCGCGAGGCGCGCACGATGACACCGGACCAGCACCGGCAGGCGTTCCTGATGCTCCTGACCCGGCTGGCCGCCGACTTCGACCGCCTGGCCGACAGCGGCGAGCTGTATCCCCGGATGCACCAGCTGGGCTACTCACAGCTGGCGCTGTACCTGGACCAGAACGACATGGACGTGTTCCGTGCGCGCTTCACCGAGCTGGTCGAGCCGTACCTGGCAGAGGCGCCCGGCAAGGACCGCATAGTGCTGTCGACGTTCTCCCTGCCGGACAGCTGATTCTCAGCGGCGAGTGAGACGCAGTTGGGCGACGTCGAGGTAGCCGGAGGCGAAGCCGGCCTCGCTGTACGCCAGGTAGTACTCCCAGGCGCGCCGGAACGTCTCGTCGAAGCCTTCCGCCCGGACAGCCTCCCAGTTGGTGACGAAGGCGTGCCGCCACCGGCGGAGCGTCTCCGCATAGTCCGCACCGAACCTGTGGTCCTCGTCGACCACCAGTGCAGTGTGTCGCGCCAGCGTCTCGTCGATCGCGGTCCGGGACGGGATCAGTCCGCCCGGGAAGATGTACTTCTGGATCCAGCCGTACGAGTTGCGGGTGGCTAGCATCCGGTCGTGATCCATCAGGATTGCCTGCAGACCGATCGTCCCGCCCGGTGCGAGCAGGCGGTCCAGCGTGCGGAAGTACTCCGGCCAGTACTCCTCACCGACCGCCTCGATCATCTCCACGCTCACGATCGCGTCGTACGACCCGGTCACCGCGCGGTAGTCCTGCAACCGCAGGTCGACCAGCTCGGTCAGCCCCGCCTCGGCGACCCGCTTCGCGGCCAGCGTCAGCTGCTCGCCCGACAGCGTGATGCTGGTGACGTGTGCACCGCGCCGCGCCGCCGCGATCGCCAGCGTGCCCCAGCCGGTCCCGATCTCCAGTACGCGCGTACCCGGGCCGACACCGGCCTGGTCGAGGATGCGCTGCACCTTCCGCGTCTGTGCCTGCTCAAGATCCTGGCTGGGCCGCGGTACGCCCTGGTCGAACAGGGCGGAGCTGTACGTCAGCCCTGGATCCAGGAACGCCGCGAACAGCTCGTTGCTCAGGTCGTAGTGCGCACTGATGTTCTCGCGCGCACCGGTTGGCGTATTGCGCTGCCGTCGCGGGATGCGCTGCTCGACCACACGCCGGAAACGCAGCAGCCACGGGGGAAGGAGCTGTGCGAGCTGTGCCGCGAAGGGCGTCAGCAGTACGCCCAAGTCGGTGTCGTCGCCTGCCGTCCAGTCGCCGGCCATGTACGCCTCGCCGATCCCGATCTTGGGGTTGTGCGCGAGCCGTTCGAACATCCGGTCCGGCCGGACGAGCCGCAATACGGGAGCGTCCGGACCGCCGGCTCCGCGGACCGTGCCGTCCGGGTAGACCGCTCGGACCGGAACCCGGTCGAGCATCCGGTCGACGATCACCTTGGCAAGCCGGTTCATCGCAGTCCCTCCTGGAGTGAGTGGGCCGGCCGCTTCCGCACCCGCAGCCGCCGCGCCCACAGCCACACCCCGTGCAGCCGGATCAGCGCCGACACCCGCTGGGGCATCAGTGGCATCCGTACGGCGGCCGCCAGCATCGCCCTGCGCGTAGCCGGCCGCGGTACGCCGTCGAAGCTGGCGCCGAACGTGGCCCTGCTGCCGTGCGACAGGCTCACCTCGACCCGTACCCGCTCACGGTTCAGCTCGAACCGCAGGTGGTAGTCACCCGACACGTCGTTGAACGGCGAGACGTAGAACGCCTTGGCCGTCTCGGCGGTCCCGTCGGCGTCCGGTGCGAGCAGGTACGCGTGCCGTTCGCCGTACGTGTTGTGCACCTCGGCCACCACGTACGGGCTGTCGACGCACCAGAACACGGTGATCGGGTCGAAGACGTACCCGAACACCCGCGCGTTCGCGAGCATCAGTACGCGGCCGTCGTACTGGACGCCCTGACTGGCCAGGAAGCGCTCCAGGCTCGCCTTGATCGTCGGGCCGCGGCCGTTGAGATGGTCGCGGACCTCGAACCGGGCCAGCGGGCGCAGGTATCGAGGGAGGCGTGGCAGGTCATCGAGATCGACCAGCCACTGGTACATCCGGTGCCGGAACGCGTGCCGGATCGGCACCGAACGCCCGTGCCGGACGAAGCCGGTGACGATCGCCGGGAGTGTGGGGATCTCACCGACGACCGTCACCAGCGGACTCCGAAGGACTCGGCTGCCGCGACGCCGGCGCGACAGCCGTCCTCGTGGAAGCCCCAGCCGTGATACGCCCCCGCAAACGCGATCCGGCCGGTGTGGAGACCCATGAGCCTGCGCTGCGCGGCGACCGCCTCCGGAGTGTAGATGGGGTGCCGGTAGTCCATCCGGGCGATCACCTTCGCCGGATCGACCGCCTCCGCACCGTTCAGCGTGACCAGATAGTTCTCGTCCGACTCCAGTCCCTGCAGCCGATTCATCCAGTACGTCGTCAGCGGCGACCCGGACCGGACGACGTAGTTCCACGACGCCCTCGCGTTCTTGGTTGCTGGCAGCAACGATGCGTCGGTGTGCAGCACCGTCTGGTTGCGGCTGTACTCGAACGTGCCGAGCACCGCCTTCTCGTCCGGAGTCGCGTCGGCCAGTACGTCGAGCGCCTGGTCCGCGTGTGTTGCCAGTACTACCCGGTCGAAGTCGACGGTGTTGCCGTCAGCAACGGTCACTGTGACCCCATCGGGATGGCGCTGTACGGCCTGCACTGCGAGCCCCGCACGGATCGCGCCGAGCCGGCCGGCGAGCGCGTCGACGTACTGCCGGGAGCCGCCGGTGACAGTCATCCACTGGGGCGAGCCGCTCACCGACAGCATCCCGTGATGGTCGAGGAACCGGAACAGGTAGCGCGCGGGGTAGGTCAGCGCGGAGGTGCCGCCGCACGACCAGACACAGGCCACGACAGGTACCGCGTACAGCCGGACGAACCCAGGGCTGAAGTGCTCGGCCCCGAGGAACTCGCCGAAGGTCGCGAGATCGTCGTCCGTGGTCCGCGCGATGTAGTCGGCCGCGCACCGATGGAAGCGGCGGACCTCGGTCAGCAGACGCAGGAAGCCGGGGTCGGCCGCGCGGCGGCGTTGCGCGAAGATCCCGCTCAGGCCGCGACCGCCGGCGAACTCCAGGCCGCTCGCGGGATCGCTGATGCTCATGCTCATCTCGGTCGGCCGGGTCCGGACGTCCAGTTCGCCGAACAGCCGGCGCAGCAGCGGATAGGTCCGCGTGTTGTGCACGATGAAGCCGGTGTCGACCGCCAGCCGGCGACCGCTCGGGTCGGTGATTTCGTGCGTGTGCGCGTGACCGCCGAGGCGCGGCTCGGCCTCGAACAGGGTGACGTCGTAGCGTCGCGAGAGCAGGTAGGCAGCGGTCAGGCCGGACACCCCGGCCCCGATCACAGCCATGGACTCGGTCATCGGCAGGGCCTCCAGGCTGTCTAAGGTCTGTCTAGAGATTAGGGCGACTTGTCGACCTCTGTCAAAGGTCTGTCCAGGGTCTGTATAGTGTCGGCTGTGGAGACTTCGGTGCCGGGCGGTCTGCGGATCGGTGCGCTGAGCAAGCGCGCCGGGGTGAGCGAGCACGTCCTGCGCGCCTGGGAGAGCCGGTACGGGCTGCTGTCGCCGGCCCGCTCGTCCGGCGGCTTCCGGCTGTACTCGGAGGACGACGTGCGCCGCGTGCAGCGGATGCGGGCGTACCTGGCGCAGGGGCTGTCCGCCTCGGAGGCAGCGCGCGCGGTCCTCACCGACGGAAACCCGGTTCCGCCGTCGACGTCCCGGGCCGAGTCGAGCTGGGAGCCGAGCAGCGGCACCGCCGACCTGCAGGCAGCGTTGGACGAGCTCGACGAGCGGGCTGCGCACATCGTCCTCGACCAGCTCTTCGGTGCCTTGAGCATCGAGTCCGTGATCCGGGACGTGCTCATGCCGTACCTGCACGAACTGGGCGAGCGCTGGAGCCGCGGTGAGGTCAGCGTCGGCCAGGAGCACTTCGCGAGCAACGTGATCCGCTCGCGGCTGACCGCGCTCGCGCCCGGCTGGGGGAGCGGCCACGGCCCGCGGGCGCTGCTGGCCTGTCCGCCCGGCGAGCTGCACGACATCGCCCTGTTGTCATTCGGGCTGGTCCTGCGTCGGTTCGGCTGGCGGGTCGTCTTCCTCGGTGCGGACTCGCCGATGGCCGACGTCGAGCGGTCGGCCGGCGTTCTCGGACCGGACCTCGTGATGCTGGCTGCGTCCGACCGGGCCCGCCTCGACCCGATCCGCCCTCAGGTCGTCCAGTTGGCGCGCAGTTACTCCGTCGCGCTGGCCGGAGCCGGCGCCTCCGCGGAGTACGCCGCCGCGGTCGGAGCGCAGTACCTCGAGAACGACCCGGTCACCGCCGCGGAGCGATTGGCCGAACGATGACCCGCGTCCTGGTGACCGGAGCCACCGGCTACATCGGCGGGCGGCTGGTCCCGGAGCTGCTCGCGGACGGGTACGACGTCCGCGTCCTGGCGCGTCGTCCCGAACGGCTCGACGACCGGCCCTGGCGGGCGCGGATCGAGGTTACCGAGGGCGACGCGTCCGACCCGGCGACGCTCGCGCAGGCCCTGGACGGCATCGACGTCGCCTACTACCTGATCCACTCGCTCGGGACCGGACAGCGCTTCGAGGAGCGCGACCGGCGGACGGCGCTCGCGTTCGGAGTCGCCTGTCGCGAGTCCGGGGTCGGCCGGATCGTGTACCTCGGCGGGCTGTACCCCGAGGGCGAGGACCTGTCGCCACACCTCGGGTCCCGGCGTGAGGTCGGGGAGATCCTGCTCGCGAGCGGCGTACCGACGACGGTGCTGCGGGCGGCGGTGATCCTCGGGTCCGGCTCCGCGTCGTTCGAGATGCTCCGCTACCTGACCGAGCGGCTGCCGGTGATGGTCACGCCGCGCTGGCTGGACACACGGATCCAGCCGATCGCCGTTCGCGACGTACTGCATTACCTGGTCGGTTCGGCGCGGATGCCCGCGGACGTGAGCCGGGGCTTCGACATCGGCGGTCCGGACGTACTGACGTACCGGGCGATGATGCAGCGGTACGCGGCGGTCGCCGGGCTCCGGCCGCGCCGCATTGTGAGCCTGCCGCTGTTGAGCCCTGGCCTGTCGAGTCATTGGGTCGGGCTCGTCACACCGGTCCCCAGCGGCATCGCGCGACCTCTCGTCGACAGCCTGGTGCACGAGGTCGTGTGTAAGGACCACGACATCGACCAGTACGTCGATCCCCGGACCGGCGGCGGGATCGGGTTCGACGGCGCCGTCGAGTTGGCGCTGAAGAAGGTGCAGGACCTCGATGTCAGTACGTCCTGGGCCTCCGCCGCGACACCGGGTGCGCCGAGCGATCCACTCCCGAGCGACCCGGACTGGGCCGGCGGCTCGCTGTACGTCGACGAACGCGACTGCGTGGTGGACGCTCCGCCGGAGCGGCTGTGGAGGGTTATCGAGGGCATCGGCGGCCAACGCGGCTGGTACTCCTGGCGCTTCGGCTGGCGCACCCGCGGGCTGCTCGACCGTGTCGTCGGCGGTCCGGGGCTGCGCCGCGGGCGGCTGCACCCGGACACGCTGTCGGTCGGTGACCCGCTGGACTGGTGGCGGGTGGAGACGCTCGAGCGTGGCCGGCTGCTGCGGTTGCGTGCCGAGATGCGGCTGCCAGGGGAGGCCTGGCTGGAGCTGCGCAGCGGGACCGACGACGAGGGGCGGACGCTGTTCAGGCAGCGGGCGCTGTTCCATCCACACGGTCTGCCGGGAGAGCTCTACTGGGCGGCGATCCGGCCGTTCCACGACATCGTCTTCGGCGGCATGCAGCGCAACATCGCGCACGCCGCCGAACAACCGGAGGAGCCCCGATGATCGTCATCGAACGCGAGGTGGCTGTCGCCGCCACGCCCGAACGCGTCTTCGACTACCTCGCGGACTTCCGCAGTACGGAGGAGTGGGACCCCGGCACAGTGCGCACCACGCTGGTCTCCGGCGACGGTGGTGTCGGTACGACGTACCGCAACACGTCCCGCTTCAACGGCCGCGAGACCGAGCTGACGTACGTGGTCGAGGACTTCACGAGGCCGGAACGCATCGTGCTGCGCGGTGAGAACCGTACGGTCGTTGCCCGCGACACGATGACGCTGCGTACCGAGGAACACATCACCCGTGTGATCTACCGTGCGGAGTTCCAGCTCAAAGGGCTGGCCCGGCTCGCAGAGCCCTTCCTGCGCAGGCCTTTCGAGCACCTGGGGGAGGAGGCCGAGGAGGGTCTCCGCAACGCGCTGGGGAAGCTGGCCGCCTGATGCTGGACACCCTGCTCGATCGCAGTGTCGTACTGGGCTACAGCAAGCTCGGCTACCGCCTCCGCAGCCGTACGTGGCCCGCCGACGACCCGGCCCCGAACGCACTGGCCGGCAAGACCGCAGTAGTCACCGGAGCCCGTACTGGCCTGGGTAAGGCCACAGCCGCCGGTCTCGCACGGCTGGGCGCCACCGTGCACCTGGTAGTCCGAGACGCAGCTAAAGCTGCCGCAACCGTCGACGAGCTCCGGGGCGAGGTCCCTGACGCCACGCTGATCGTCGACGAGTGCGACATCGCCGACCTGGACGCCGTACGCCGCTACGCCGCCACCCTCACCACCGACATTCACGCCCTGATCCACAACGCCGGCGTGATGCCAGCTGTACGTACTGAGTCTCCCCAAGGCCACGAGCTGACCTTGGCCACCCATGTCCTGGGCCCACTGCTCTTAACTGAGCTCCTGCGAGACCAACTGCGCTCAGGGCGAGTGATCCTGGTCGCCTCCGGAGGCATGTACACGCAGCCGCTCCCCACAGACCCCGAGTACCGAGGGGCTCCCTACAAACCAGCCATCGCGTACGCCCGCACCAAGCGGATCCAGGTAGCCCTGACGCCACTACTGGCGACCCACCTGGCCCCCACCTTCGTAGCCACTATGCACCCCGGCTGGTCGACAACCCCCGGCCTGACGACGTCCCTTCCCACCTTCACCAAGCTGACCCGTCCCCTCCTGAGAACCCCCACAGAAGGCGCCGACACCACCACCTGGCTGGCAGCAACCACCCCAAACCCACCCACAGGCAACTTCTGGCACGACAGAAGAATCCGCCCCACCCACTACCTCAAGAAAACCCAACACACCCCAGAGGCGACCCATGCTCTCTGGACCTACTGCCGTACTGCAGCAGGTATCTGAACCGGCTCGTCACGATCGAGGGAATGGTTCGCAGTGTTGCGAGCAGCGGCCAGTCGTCGCCAGGGTAAGTAGCGGGTGACGGTGGGATCGGTGGACAGTCGGACAGGAGGTGTGTGGTGGTCGGGTAGTGCAGTTGAGCGTGAATGCGCTCGCGTGTACACCGTCTCACCGGTGCACTACCTGTCCAACTGTCCGGCCGTCGAGGTTCCGCCGCTCACGGCTGCGGAGTACGGCCGGGTGGTGAACCACCGAAACGGGGACGCCCAGCCCCGCTGCTGGCGGCTGTTGCCGAACCGCGGCCTGGCCAACCTCGGCCTGGCCAACCGCCGCGCGTAAACAACTGCGCGTAAACAGCAGCCTCAGCCAGCACCTGATCGCGCGGAGCGGCGCGGGGGCGGGGGGCTCCGGC
Organism: Kribbella sp. NPDC048928; assembly: GCF_043197975.1. Taxonomy (NCBI): domain Bacteria; kingdom Bacillati; phylum Actinomycetota; class Actinomycetes; order Propionibacteriales; family Kribbellaceae; genus Kribbella; species Kribbella sp. NPDC048928. Next base: position 97,827 of record NZ_JBICUC010000006.1, read on the forward strand.
GCCCAGAAAACACAGTAGCCGATCAGAGTCCGCGCTTTCTGCGGACAAAGATCGGCCGGATCGGTCGCGCCCCCGGCAGGATTCGAACCTGCGCACCCGCCTCCGGAGGGCGGTGCTCTATCCCCTGAGCTACGGGGGCTCAGGAACGTGCAGAACAGTAGCAGGAAGTTCGCCGAATTCCCGAATTGGGGTGGCGGGTGGGACCCCGTTCCAGGATCACCCTGAGTAGACCCTGGAACCGCGTCCGGGTGGGACCGAATCGGCCGTGGGCACCGTCATAGTGGACGTAAGCCCAACGGTGGAAAGGAAATCGGTCATCATGGCAAGCACTCTGGTTCGCCCGTCACACGATCGCTGGATCGGCGGTGTCTGCTCCGGACTGGCTCGCCGGTTCGGTATCTCCGCCAACACGATGCGCCTGATCTTCGTGATCAGCTGCCTCCTGCCCGGCCCGCAGTTCCTGATCTACATCGTGCTCTGGATTCTGATGCCGTCCGAGCGCTGACCCCCGGCAGCCGGCCGTCGCGGTGCACCTGGCAACCTGCTGTTCATGAGAGCAGGCAGGTGGCGCCGGGCGGTCGGGCTGCTCCTGCTGGGCCCCGTCGTGGGCGCCGTGCTGGGCAGCACGACCGGCTGCCAGGTCGGCCCCGCGCCGCCGGCAGCCGCCGAACTGCGGACCGGGGCCCCGCCCTGGGACGCACCGCGGGATGCCGTCTCGTACATCGACAAGGCCGGCTTCGAGCGGCTCCCGCTGGACTTCTCCGGCCCGTCGCCCTACACACTGACCGTCACGGTCACCGTCGACGGCACCCCGGTGCAGGTCGCCGCCGGAATCGGCATCGACAAGCTGCGCGCCGAGCAGGCCGCCGTGCACACCCACACCACCGACGGCGTCGTCTGGGTCGAAGCCAAGACCACCACCGAGCGCCCGACCCTCGCCCAGTTCTTCACCCTCTGGGGAGTCCGCTACGACGCGAACTGCCTGGCGGACGCCTGCCAAAACCTGAAAGTCAGCATCAACAACACACCCGCCCCCTGGAACACCCCCCTACCACCCAACACCCACCTCACCGTCACAGTCCGTCACTGAGCAACGGGGTCGCTGCGCGAGGGTGTACCGGGCTGTGGATGGTGAGTCAAGGGTTTGGGGGGCGGGCCATTAGGCTGATCCGGTGACTCCGGAACAGCTCGCTGAGAAGATCCTGCAGGCCCTGGCCGCGCTCGCCGCCGACGGCACCATCACCGTCGAGGGCGGGCTGCCGCGCGAGCTGAAGGTCGAGCGGCCCAAGAACCCCGAGCACGGGGACTATGCGACCAACGTCGCGATGCAGCTCGGCAAGCGCGCCGGGCTCAATCCGCGGCAGTTCGCCGAGCTGCTCGCCGCCAAGCTCCGGGACGATGCGGCGATCACCGCCGTCGACATCGCCGGCCCCGGTTTCATCAATCTGCGGGTCGCGGCAGATGCCCAGGGCAAGGTCGCGCAGTCGATCCTGGACGCCGGCCCGGCGTACGGCACCGGCGACAGCCTGCAGGGCCGGACGATCAACGTCGAGTTCATCTCGGCGAACCCGACCGGCCCGCTGCACCTCGGCCACACCCGCTGGGCTGCGGTCGGCGACGCGCTGGCCCGGGTCCTGAGCGCGGCCGGCGCGAACGTGACCCGCGAGTTCTACATCAACGACCGCGGCAACCAGATGGACAAGTTCGGCGCCAGCCTGCAGGCCGCCGCGAACGGCCAGCCGATTCCCGAGGACGGCTACCACGGCGAGTACATCGTGGACCTGGCCAAGCAGATCGCCTCCGAGGTCCCGGGGATCACGGAGCTGCCGGTCGACGAGCAGGTGATCGCGTTCCGCGAGGCGGGGTACGAGCGGCAGCTCAAGGAGCAGCAGGACCAGCTCGAGCACTTCCGGACCAAGTTCGACGTCTGGTTCTCCGAGCGCAGCCTGCACGAGCAGGACGGCGTACCGCACGCGATCCAGAAGCTCCGCGACCAGGGGCACCTGTACGAGGCCGACGACGCGCTGTGGATGCGGACGACGGACTTCACCGACGACAAGGACCGGGTGCTGATCCGGTCCAACGGCGAGCCGACGTACTTCGCCTCCGATGCCGCCTACTACGTGAACAAGCGCGACCGCGGCTTCGACATCTGCGTCTACATGCTCGGCGCCGACCACCACGGCTACGTGAACCGGCTGAAGGCGATCGCGGCCTGCGCCGGCGACGACCCCGAGCAGAACATCGAGGTCCTGATCGGCCAGCTGGTGAAGATCCTCAAGGGCGGCGAGGAGATGAAGCTGTCCAAGCGGGCCGGCACCATCGTCACGCTCGCCGAGCTCGTCGAAGAGGGTGGTGTCGACGCGCTCCGCTACACGCTGTGCCGCTACCCGGCGGACTCGCCGCTGACGCTGGACATCGAGGAGATGACCCGCCAGGCGAGCGAGAACCCGGTGTTCTACGTGCAGTACGCGCACGCCCGGCTGGCCTCGATCCTGCGCAACGCCGACGAGCTCGGCATCAAGCTGGACGAGTTCGATCCGGGCCTGCTCAGCCACGAGCGCGAGGGCGACCTGCTCCGCGCGCTGGCCGAGTTCCCACGGGTCGTCGCGACCGCCGCCGAGCTGCGCGAGCCGCACCGGATCGCGCGGTACCTCGAGGACACCGCGTCCGCGTTCCACAAGTTCTACGACAGCTGCCGCGTGCTGCCACGCGGCGACGAGGAGGTGGAGCCCGTGCACAAGGCTCGCCTGACCCTGGTCTCCGCGACCCGGACCGTGCTCGCCAACGGGCTCGACCTGCTCGGCGTCTCCGCACCGGAGCGGATGTGAGGGCGCACGAGGCGGGCGCGCTGCACGCCGACATCGGCCACCGGGCACCGCCCTGGCTGCGCGCGCCGCGGGACCCCAACGACCTGGTCACCCCGCTGTGGTCCCAGACCGCGAAGAAGAACGCCGAGGGCGCCCTCGAGGTCGGCGGCGTCGACCTGCGCGAGCTGGTCGCCGAGCAGGGCAGCCCGGCGTACGTCCTGGACGAGGACGACTTCCGCGCCCGGGCCCGGGCGTTCAAGCACGCCTTCAAGGACTTCGACGTGTACTACGCCGGCAAGGCGTTCCTGTGTACGACGATCGTCCGCTGGGTGCTGGAGGAGGGGCTGAACCTCGACATCTGCAGCGGCGGCGAGCTCGCGGTCGCGCTCCGCGCCGGCGCGGACCCGAAGCGGCTCGGGTTCCACGGCAACAACAAGTCCGAGTCCGAGCTGGCTCGCGCGCTGGAGGCCGGCGTCGGCCGGATCATCGTCGACTCCCAGCACGAGATCACCCGGCTGATCGAGCTGGCCGGCGAGCGCGGTGTGGTCGCGCCGGTGATGATCCGGGTCACCGCGGGCGTCGAGGCGCACACCCACGAGTACATCGCGACCGCGCACGAGGACCAGAAGTTCGGCTTCTCGATCACCTCCGGCGCGGCCTTCGAGGCTGTTGCCCGGGTCAACGAAGCACCTGAGCTCGAGCTCCTCGGCCTGCACTCGCACATCGGCTCGCAGATCTTCGACTCGTCCGGGTTCGAGGTCGCCGCGAAGCGCGTGATCGCCTTGCACGCAAGGGTTTCCGACGAGCTCGGCGTGGACATGCCGGAGCTCGACCTGGGTGGCGGTTTCGGGATCGCGTACACCACCCAGGACGACCCCTCCGACCCGGCGCAGCTGGCCACCGAGATGGGCAAGATCGTCGAGCACGAGTGCCGCGCGTTCGGTGTCGACGTACCGAAGGTGTCGATCGAGCCCGGCCGCGCGATCGTCGGTCCGGCGATGTGCACGGTCTACGCGGTCGGCACGGTCAAGGAGGTCGAGCTGGACGCGGGCGCCGCCCGGACGTACGTCTCCGTGGACGGCGGGATGAGCGACAACATCCGGACCGCGCTGTACGACGCCGACTACTCCTGCACGATCGCCAACCGGTACTCCGACGCCGCGCCGACGCTGGCCCGCGTGGTCGGCAAGCACTGCGAGGCCGGGGACATCGTCGTCAAGGACGAGTTCCTGCCGTCCGACGTGCGGCCCGGTGACCTGGTCGCCGTTCCCGGTACGGGTGCGTACTGCCGCTCGATGGCGAGCAACTACAACCACGTACCGCGGCCGCCGGTGATCGCGGTGAAGGACGGCCGAACGCGCGTCGTCGTACGCCGTGAGACCGAAGACGACCTGCTGGCACTGGACATGGGGATCGCCGATGAATGACGAAAAGCCTCTCAAGGTAGGCCTGCTCGGTTGCGGAGTGGTCGGCACCGAAGTGGTGCGGATCCTGACCGAGCAGGCGGACCATCTCGCGGCCCGCGTCGGCACCCGCCTGGAGATCGCCGGGATCGCCGTCCGCCGGGCCGGCCGGGAGCGCGACATCGCGGTCGACCCGGCACTGGTCACCACCGACGCGCAGGCGCTGGTGTCGCGCGGTGACCTGGACCTCGTGATCGAGGTGATCGGTGGGATCGAGCCCGCACGCGGCCTGATCCTGACCGCGCTCGAGCACGGCGCCTCGGTCGTCACCGCGAACAAGGCCCTGCTCGCCGAGGACGGGCCGACGCTGTTCGCGGCCGCGGAGAAGTACCAGCGCGACCTGTACTTCGAGGCCGCGGTCGCCGGGGCGATCCCGATCCTGCGGCCGCTGCGCGAATCACTCGCCGGTGACGACGTGATGCGCGTGATGGGCATCGTCAACGGCACCACGAACTACATCCTCGACAAGATGGACACCACCGGCGCCGGCTTCGACGAGGCGCTCGAGGAGGCCCAGGCGCTCGGGTACGCCGAGGCCGACCCGACCGCCGACATCGAGGGGTTCGACGCGGCGGCGAAGGCCGCGCTGCTCGCCAGCCTCGCGTTCCACACCCGGGTCTCGATCGCCGACGTGCACCGCGAGGGCATCACCGAGGTGACCGCCACCGACATCGCCTCGGCCCGTGAGATGGGCTGCGTGGTGAAGTCGCTGGCGATCTGCGAGCTGGACGAGCGGACCGACTCGGTGAGCGCCCGGGTGTACCCGGCGATGATCCCGCTCACGCATCCGTTGGCCAGTGTTCGGGACGCGTACAACGCGGTGTTCGTGGAAAGCAAGGCGGCCGGACGGCTGATGTTCTATGGTCGTGGTGCCGGCGGCGCCCCGACGGCCAGTGCAGTCCTCGGGGATCTGGTGTCCGCCGCGCGCAACCGGCTCAAGGGTGTGCCGGGGGTCGGTGAGTCGTCGTACACCCAGCGGACCGTACGGCCGATGGGTGACGCGATGACCCGCTACCACGTGTCGCTCGACGTGGCCGACAAGGCCGGTGTGCTGGCGGCGGTGGCCCAGGCCTTTGCCGAGCACGACGTGTCGATCCAGACCGTCCGCCAGGAGGGCCGGGGCAGCGACGCGCAGCTGGTGGTGGTGACGCACACCGCGACCGACGCCGCGTTGTCCGCGACCGTGGAGGGCCTGCGGGACATGGACAGTGTTCGGGAAGTCAGCAGTGTGATGCGGGTAGAAGGCGAGTAATTCAAATGGTTCACCAGTGGCGTGGCGTGATCGAGGAGTATCGAGACCGGCTTCCCGTTTCGGCGGACACACCGGTGGTCACGCTCGGCGAGGGCGGGACGCCGCTGGTGGCCGCGCAGTGGCTGAGCGAGCAGACCGGCTGTGAGGTGTGGCTGAAGGTCGAGGGCAACAACCCGACCGGCTCGTTCAAGGACCGCGGGATGACGGTCGCGATCTCGCTGGCCGCGCAGGCCGGTGACAAGGCTGTTGTCTGCGCCTCCACCGGGAACACCTCGGCGTCGGCCGCGGCGTACGCGGTGCGCGCCGGCATGCTGCCGCTGGTGGTGATCCCGGCCGGCCGGATCGCGAAGGGCAAGCTGGCCCAGGCGGTCGTGCACGGCTCGAAGCTGGTGCAGATCGACGGCGGGTTCGACGACTGCCTGCGGATCGTCCGCGAGCTGGGGAAGAACTACCCGGTCGCGCTGGTCAACTCGATCAACCCGGTCCGCCTCGAGGGCCAGAAGACGGCGGCGTTCGAGGTCTGCGACGCGCTCGGCGACGCGCCGGACCTGCACCTGCTGCCGGTCGGGAACGCGGGCAACATCTCCGCGTACTGGAAGGGCTATCAGGAGTACGCCAAGGACAAGCTGGCGACGCGGACCCCGGCGATGTGGGGGTTCCAGGCCGAGGGCGCGGCCCCGATCGTGCGGGGCGCGATCGTGGCGAAGCCGGAGACCGCCGCGACCGCGATCCGGGTCGGGAACCCGGCGTCCTGGACGCTGGCCGAGGCCGCGCGGGACGAGTCCGGTGGGCGGATCGACCTGGTCACCGACGAGCAGATCCTCAGCGCGCAGGGCGAGCTCGCCGCGCGGGAAGGCGTCTTTGTCGAGCCGGCGTCCGCGGCCGGCGTCGCCGGGCTGCTGGTTGCCAAGGCCGAGGGCCGGTTGCCGGGTGGATCGACGGTCGTGATCACCGTCACCGGTCACGGGTTGAAGGATATCGACACAGCGCTCGGCCATGCGACGTTCGAGGAACCGCCGGTCACTGCGGCCGACACAGACGCCGTCGCCCGCGTCGCCGGACTGGCCTGAGCCGGTGGCGGGCGACAACATGACCGGCACCGCAGGGGAGCAGCGGCGCGGGTGCGATCAGGTTCGGGTTCGGGTTCCGGCGACGAGTGCGAACCTCGGGCCGGGGTTCGATGCGTTCGGGCTGGCTCTGACGTTGTACGACGACCTGGTCGTCACGCCGGGTGGTTCCGGCGTGCACGTGTCGGTCAGCGGCTGTGGCGAGGGCGAAGTACCGCTCGATGCGACGCATCTGGTGGTGCGGTCGATCCAGGCGGGTCTGGAGGCGCTCGGCGCTCCGGTGCCCGGGTTCACGCTCCGCTGCGAGAACCGGATCCCGCACGGTCGCGGGCTGGGTTCCTCGTCGGCCGCGATCGTCGGCGGACTCGCGGCGGCGTACGCGCTGGCCGGCGAGCCGCTCGACCGCGACCGTCTCGTCGTCCTCGCGAACGAGCTCGAAGGCCACCCGGACAACGTCGCCGCGGCGGCCCTCGGCGGGTTCACGATCGCTTGGACGGAAGGCGGAATCGGCCGCGCGGTGAAGCTGGAACCGGCGGCCGGATCGGCTGCGGTTGCTTATGTACCGGACAATCGGGTGCTCACCAAGGAGGCGCGCGGGCTGCTGCCGAGCGTTGTTTCCCACACCGACGCCGCGGCGAACGCGGGCAAGGCCGCGCTGCTCGTCGCGGCGCTCACCGGCAGGCCCGAGTTGCTGCTCACCGCAACCGAGGACCGGCTGCACCAGGAGTACCGCGAGCCGGCGATGCCGGAGAGCCTCGCACTGGTCCACAAACTGCGCGGCAGTGGGCTCGCCGCGATCGTCAGCGGGGCCGGCCCGACAGTCGCCGTACTGGTCGGTCACGACGACAAGAGCGCAGGTCAGGACGTGTTTTCGGGTGGTACGCCGGACGCTCCGGACGGCTGGACGAAGTACGAACTGGGGATCGATCCAGTCGGCGTACAGGTCTGGTCGATGGAAGCGGGCTGACGTGCAGCGCCGCCGGCGGAATGCTGGGAGTCGGACACGCGTTGGACCCTGGTGAGTCGGCAGAAGGACCTCTAGTGGTGCTAGTCTCGACTCACCCGATCCCCTCCAGGTGATCGGCGTGCTCTCGCCACGATCCGGGCTGTGCTCCCGGCACCCTGTGTTGTGTGGCGACCCTCCTGTGGATGTGACCTTGCGCCGCCTGCGTCGGAGATGTCCGGGGGGACTCAGATCGAGCGAGAGACCTCTTGTACCCCGCGTGCCCGTTGTGTGGCCGTGGGTGGAATGAAATTTGGTCGATGAGCCGTGCAGGCCTTCGACGATCCGTGTGGGAAGGACCTCACGTGACAGAAACTGTTGAAGCCTCCAGCGGAGCAGACGCAGCGGCAACCCCCGCAACGCGTCGCCGGAAAGCTGGCGGCGGCCTCGAGGGCATGCTGCTCCCCGAGCTCAAGCAGCTCGCCGGGACGCTCGGCATCAAGGGCACCGGCGCGCTGCGCAAGGGCCAGCTGATCGAGGCGATCAAGGCCGCTCAAGCGGGTTCCTCCGCGGGCGGCCCGACCGGTGGTGGCCGGGGGAAGGCGACACAGCCGACGCTCGACGAGGCCGCCGAGTCGTCGGCGCCGGCGAAGACCGCCGATGCGCCGGCCAAGCGCGAGGGCGGTAGCCGCCGGACTCGCGCCGCCGCCCAGAAGGACGCGACCGACGTCGCGCCGAGCGAGGCGGCCAAGGGCGCCGCACAGGACAACGCCCGGCAGAACGGTGCCGCCCCCGAGGCCGCCCCCGAGGCCGCCGTCGAAGCGCCGGTGGCGAAGCAGCAGCCCGACACGGCCGCCCAGAACGGTGTCGCCCAGAACGGCGCTGTGCAGAACGCTGCTGCTGAGGCTCGTACTGACGAGCGTGGCGACGACCGTGGTGAGAGCCAGGGGCGCAGCCGCGACCGGAACAGCAGCCGCAGCCGTGACAACCAGGCCCGCGAGACCCAGGCCCGCGAGACCCAGAACCGCGAGACCCAGGCCCGCGAGGCTCAGGGGCGCGACACCCAGGCCCGGGACAACAACCGGGACGGGCAGCGCGACGGACAGGGCGGCCGGGACGGCAACCGCGACGGCCGCGCTGACAACCAGCGCAACCGGCAGGACCGCCAGGGCCAGGACAGGCAGGACCGCCAGGACCGCTCGGACCGCCAGGACCGGCAGGACCCGAACGATCGGGGCGAGGAAGGCGAGGGCCGTCGCCGGCGTCGCCGGGGCCGCGACCGGGACCGCAACCGCGACGGCCAGGGCGGCCGCGACAGCCGTGACGGTCGTGACGGTCGTGACAACGGCCGCGACAGCGGACGGGACAGTGGTCGTGACAGCAGCCGCAGCCGCGGCCGCGGCGAGCGGTACGACGCCGAGCCGACGATCACCGAGGACGACGTCCTGGTGCCGGCCGCCGGCATCCTCGACGTCCTCGACAACTACGCGTTCGTCCGGACCAGCGGCTACCTGCCGGGCCCGAACGACGTGTACGTCGCACTCTCGATGGTGAAGCGCTACGGCCTGCGCAAGGGTGACGCGATCACCGGTGCGGTGAAGCAGCCGCAGGAGGGCGAGCGCAAGGAGAAGTTCAACCCGCTGGTCCGGATCGACACCGTGAACGGTGCGGACCCGGAGATCGCCAAGCAGCGGCAGGACTTCAACAAGCTCACCCCGCTGTACGCGACCGAGCGGCTCCGCCTGGAGACCGAGCCGGGGATCCTGACGACCCGGATCGTCGACATCGTCAGCCCGATCGGCAAGGGCCAGCGTGGCCTGATCGTCTCGCCGCCGAAGGCCGGTAAGACGATGGTGCTGCAGGCGCTCGCGAACGCCATCACCACGAACAACCCCGAAGTACACCTGATGGTCGTGCTGGTGGACGAGCGGCCCGAAGAGGTCACCGACATGCAGCGGACCGTGAAGGGCGAGGTCATCGCCTCGACCTTCGACCGGCCGGCCGACGACCACACCACGGTCGCGGAGCTCGCGATCGAGCGGGCCAAGCGGCTGGTGGAGCTCGGGCACGACGTCGTCGTCCTGCTCGACTCGATCACCCGGCTCGGACGGGCGTACAACATCGCGGCCCCGGCCAGCGGCCGGATCCTCTCCGGTGGTGTGGACTCGTCCGCGCTGTACCCGCCGAAGCGGTTCTTCGGTGCGGCCCGCAACATCGAGGACGGCGGCTCGCTGACGATCCTCGCGACCGCGCTGATCGAGACCGGCTCGAAGATGGACGAGGTGATCTTCGAGGAGTTCAAGGGCACCGGCAACATGGAGCTCCGGCTGCGCCGCGAGTTCGCCGACCGGCGGATCTTCCCGGCGATCGACGTGGTCGCCTCGGGCACCCGCCGCGAGGAGCTGCTGATGTCCAAGGACGAGACCCAGGTGGTCTGGAAGCTGCGCCGCGTGCTGTCCGCACTCGACGGCCAGGCGGCACTCGAGCTCCTGATCGGCAAGCTCAAGGAGAGCAAGTCGAACATCGAGTTCCTCCTCCAGGTCAACAAGACGACCCCGTCGACCGGCTCCACGCACAACTCCACCAACGGCGACTGATCGCTCCCGCCGCGCACCATCTCAGGGGTTAACCCCTGAGCTTGCCGGTTGGCCCCTCGCATGCGGAGGGCGAACCCGCCAGCTCGGGGGTTGACCCCTGAGACATTCGGGGCTGAGAGGACCCTCAGCTAGCTGAGAGAACATGCTTCTGGGGTTCATCTCGCCCTCACCGAAGGTTTCTCCCCGCAGGGGATGGCTGTCCCGTCAAGTAATCACTTCGGCGGGAGTTGGAATGCGCACAAGTTGGCGACTGGTGTCGGTCGTCGGGATCGCGCTGGTGGCGGCGACAGGGGTCGCGGCCGCGAACGTGCTGCCCGGGAACGGCAAACAGGCGGGCCCGCGGCCCGACGGCTCGGCGATCACGACGTACGGCTGGCGGGTCACGCCGGCCGGTGGCCAGACCAAGCTCGGCGAGAAACCGTTCGGGTCGGCGCTCAGCCCGGACGGCAAGTACCTCGCGATCAGCAACGACGGCACCCGGACGCAGAGCCTCTCGCTGGTCGAGGCCGCGACCGGCAAGGTCGTCCAGAGCCTCGAGTACGTGAGCCCACAGGCGCTGTTCATCGGCCTCGCCTGGAGCCCGGACGGCAGCAAGCTGTACGCCGCCGCGGGCGGCAACGACAAGATCCGGACCTACACGTTCGCGAACGACCGGCTCACCGAGGCGGCCCCGATCGCGCTCCCGAAGGGCTCCTTCCCGGCCGGCCTCACGGTGAACGCCGACGGCAGCAAGCTGTACGTCGCCGACAACGGCAACGGTGCGATGTCGTCCGTCGACACCGCGACCGGCACCGTCCTCGGCAAGGTCGCGACCGGCCCGAACCCGTTCACCGTCGGCCTGACCGCCGACGGCAAGACCGCGTACGTCTCGAACTGGGGCACCAACACCGTCTCCGCCGTCGACACCGCGACGCTGACCGTCCGCAAGACCCTCACGGTCGGCAGCCACCCGACCGCCATCCTGCGCAACCCGGCCACCGGCGAGATGCTCGTCGCGGTCACCGACGCGGACAAGGTGATCGGCATCAACCCGGCCACCGACGCGATCACCCGGACGATCGAGCTCGCGCCGTACCGGCACGCCCCGGTCGGCTCCAGCCCGCAAGGCCTGGCGATCGACGGCAGCACGCTGTACGTCGCCAACGCCGGCAACAACGACGTCGCCGTGGTGAACCTGACCAGCAACCACGTCACCGGGCTGATCCCGACCGGCTGGTACCCGACCACGGTCACCGTGACTGGCACGAAGGACCGTCAGCGGCTCCTGGTGACCAACGCGAAGGGCCTCGGCGCCGGTCCGAACCCGGGCGGTCCGCAGCCCACGAACCCGGTCGTCGACTACTCGCAGTACGTCGGCTCGATGATCATGGGCACGCTGTCGAACATCGCCGTGCCGAGCCGTGACCAGCTCGCGCACTACACCAAGCAGGTGCGCGAGAACGACGGCTTCGACGGCGCCAAGCACCCGAACGGCCCGGCGAACGTCGTCCCCGTACGGCCGGGAGATGCGAGCCCGATCAAGCACGTGATCTACGTGGTGAAGGAGAACCGGACGTACGACCAGGTGTTCGGATCGCTCGGCAAGGGTGACGGCGACCCGTCGCTGAACCTGTTCGGCGACGACTCGGCCCCGAACCAGCGCCAGCTCGCCCGCCAGTTCGTCACGCTGGACAACTTCTACGCCGACGGCGCCGTCTCGTCGGACGGCTGGGAGTGGGCGACCGGCTCGGAGTCGAACGGGTACAACGAGCACCTGTGGCCGGTCGCGTACAGCGGCCGCGGTCGCAGCGACGACGTCTACACCAACCAGGCGACCGACCCGGGCAAGATCACCGGCGACTCGCGGATCTGGGACCGCCTCGACGACGCCGGCATCTCGTACCGCAACTACGGCATGTGGGCCGGCGGTCCACTGCCGGCCAAGGTGTTCGCGACCGAGCCGCGGCTGTCCGCACACACCGACCCGAACTACGCCGCCCAGAACGGCGACATCCGGGACAACACCCGGGTGGACGAGTGGCTGACGGAGTTCAACGCCTCGACCAGCCTGCCGGGCATGCAGTTCATCCGGCTGGCCAACGATCACACGTTCGGTACGTCGGTGGGCAAGCCGACGCCGAAGGCCGCGGTGGCCGACAACGACCAGGCGCTCGGCCGGATCGTCGACGCGGTGTCGCACAGCAAGTACTGGAAGGACACCGCGATCTTCGTCACCGAGGACGACGCGCAGAACGGGCCGGACCACGTCGACGCGCACCGTACGGTCGCGCTGGCGATCAGCCCGTACACGCAGACCGGCAAGGTCGACTCGACGATGTACAGCACGGTCTCGATGATGCGCACCATGGAGCTGATCGCCGGGATCGGGCCGCTCACGCAGTTCGACGCCGGCGCGACCCCGATGACCGCGAGCTTCACCGGCAAGCCGGACTTCGCGCCGTACGACGCCCGGACGCCGTCGCAGTCGCTCGACGAGAAGAACACCGCGAGCTCGCCGATGGCCGCGGAGTCGTCGAAGATGGACTTCAGCCAGGCCGACGTCGCGCCCGAGCAGCAGCTCAACGAGGCGATCTGGAAGAGCGTGAAGGGTGCCGACAGCCCGATGCCGGCGCCGCGCGGCGCGCCGGAGAGCGGGGCGGAGGCGGCGGAGGAGGGCGGGCGCTGACCCGGATTTCGCCCGGATTACCCGGTCGTGGCACACTAGATGGCTGGTTCCGGTTCACGTTCGCACCGTGCGGGCGACCCGGGGCACCTGAAACCTAGGAGACTGTCTTGAAGAGCGACATCCACCCGACGTACGTGCAGACCCAGGTGACCTGCACCTGCGGCGCGCAGTTCACCACGCGCTCGACCGCGGAGAGCGGCACCATTCACGCCGACGTGTGCTCGCAGTGCCACCCGTTCTACACCGGCAAGCAGAAGATTCTGGACACCGGTGGCCGGGTCGCCCGCTTCGAGAAGCGGTACGCCAAGAAGTAGCTTTCGAGCCGCGCGCCGGTTCTGCCTGTCAAAGGGCGGAACCGGCGCGCGGTTTGTTCTGTCCAGGCTTGTGAAGGGAGGAGTGCGGCATGTTCGAGGCTGTTGAGACGCTGAAGGCGGAGTACGCCGAGTTGGAGCGGCAGATGGCTGAGCCGGAGTTGCACTCCGACCAGGCCAACGCCCGCCGGGTCGGCAAGCGGTACGCAGCGCTGGCGCCGGTGGTGCGGACGTACGACGAGTGGCTGCAGACCGGCGACGACATCGAGGCGGCTCGCGAGCTGGCCTCGGAGGATCACGCGTTCGCGGAGGAGGCCACGCGGCTGACCGCGCGCCGTGAGGAGCTGGCCGAGCGGCTGCAGACGCTGCTGGTCCCGCGGGACCCCAACGACGACAAGGACGCGATCCTCGAGATCAAGGCGGGTGAGGGCGGCGACGAGTCCGCGCTGTTCGCCGGCGACCTGCTGAAGATGTACCTGAAGTACGCCGAGTCGCAGAACTGGAAGACCGAGGTGCTCGACTCCGCCGAGTCCGACCTCGGCGGGTACAAGTCGATCACGGTCGCGGTGAAGGCGAAAGGTACGCCGGAGCCGGGCGACGCGCCGTACGCGAAGCTCAAGTTCGAGGGCGGCGTGCACCGGGTGCAGCGGGTGCCGGTGACCGAGTCGCAGGGCCGGATCCACACCTCCGCGGCCGGCGTGCTGGTGCTGCCGGAGGCCGAGGACGTCGACGTCGAGATCGACCAGAACGACCTGCGGATCGACGTGTTCCGGTCGTCGGGGCCTGGTGGGCAGAGCGTGAACACGACCGACTCCGCCGTCCGGATCACGCACCTTCCGACCGGCATCGTGGTCTCGATGCAGAACGAGAAGTCGCAGCTGCAGAACCGTGAGCAGGCGATGCGGGTGCTGCGGTCCCGGCTGCTGGCGGTGGCGCAGGAGGCGGCCGACCAGGAGGCGTCCGACGCGCGGCGCTCGCAGATCCGCACGGTGGACCGGTCGGAGCGGGTCCGGACGTACAACTTCCCGGAGAACCGGTTCTCCGATCACCGGGTCGGCTACAAGGCGCACAACCTCGACCAGGTCCTGGGCGGCGAACTGGAGCCGGTCATCTCCGCCCTCACCGAAGCGGACTTGACCGCCCGCCTAGAGGCCGTCGAGTCCCAGTGAGGACTCTGCTCGCGGCGGCTGCAGCGAAACTGGCTGCGGCGGGGGTTGCTTCGCCTGAGTACGACGCTGGTGAGCTGCTTGCGTTTGTTACTGGGTCCAGTCGGATGCATCTGGCTGAGCCGACTGCGGAGCAGGTGCGGGTTTTTGGGGAGTTGATTGAGCGGCGGGCTGCTCGGGAGCCGTTGCAGCATCTGACGGGTACGGCGGGGTTCCGGTATCGGGAGCTGGTTGTCGGGCCCGGGGTGTTCGTGCCGCGGCCGGAGACCGAGGTGATGGTCGGGTGGATCCTCGAGCGGATCGCCGGCGTGAAGAACCCGTTGGTGGTCGATCTGTGTTCGGGGTCGGGCGCGATCGCCGGCGCGATCGCGACCGAGCGGCCGGCCAGCACGGTGCATGCCGTGGAACTGTCACCGGACGCGGTCGCATGGGCCCGGCGGAACCTGGACGGTACCGGCGCGATCCTGCACGAGGGCGACATCGACGGGTGCCTGCCGGAGCTCGACGGTCAGGTGGACGCGGTGATCTCCAACCCGCCGTACATCCCGTTGACCGCCTGGGAGTCCGTGACGGCCGAGGTTCGCGACCACGATCCGGCGCTGGCGCTGTGGTCCGGTGACGACGGCCTCGACGAGATCAAGGTTGTCGCCGCCACAGCCGGCCGACTGCTGAAGCCGGGCGGCTGGTTCGCCTGCGAACACGCGGACGTCCAGGGCGAGTCGGCGCCCGCGGTCTTCACCGCAACCGCCCTGTTCACCGAAGTCCGCGACCAGCTGGACCTTTCCGGCCGCCACCGCTTCAGCACCGGCCGCCGCATCTGACCCGCACGTCTAGCCGCGGGTGAGGCCTCGGTGGGGACGTGTGTGGGTGGGTGGTTTGGCTAGGTCTTGTTCTCGGATGCGGCCGACGCCCGGTGCGTCCAGCTGCCGGAGGTCGAGGCGGCAGACGACGGGGAAGTGGTCCGCGCCGGGGACTTGCCGCACCTCGAAGTCGCGGGTGACCAGGTCTCGGGTTGAGAACAGGCGGTCGATCGAGCGGCCGTCCGGTGTCGTCGCCGGCGGCGGATCGCCGAACGCGTCGACCAGGTCGAGCCGCCCGAACACGTCCTGCGGGTTCGGCATGTTCAGATCACCCACCACTACGGCCCGAGTGATACCGCGCGCAGCAAACTCCTGCCGCAGGTACGCCGTCAACTGCTCGCCGGCCTCGCGCCCCACGCCCTCCTGGTACGTGTACTCGACCCCCTCAGCGCTCCGGAACATATGGATCGGGCACACCTGACCGCCGACAATGTCGACCTCGCCCAGCGCCCCGAAATCGCCGCGGGCAACCACGAAACCCTTCGGATGCGGATCCATCGGCTCACCGGTCCGCCAGTGCAGGAAGTCGATCGGTGGATCCGGCAGGTCGATCCGGTCCAGTTCGGTCAGTGGGTACGGGGATGCGATCCCCACGCCCAGCCGCGCGACGCCGGGGATGTGCGAGTCCGAGAACCCGTGCCGGACGAGGTTCGCCGGCCGTCCGGGCATCGCGGCCGCGGCAAGCCGTTCGAGCTGATCGTCGTCGGTGTCCAGCTCGGTCACGACGAGCACGTCGGGCCGCATCGCGGCGAGCGCCCGCCCGAAGTCCGCCGTACGGTCGGCCGCCAGGTAACCGTCCGGGCCGACCAGGCGGCCGCCGGCGACGTTGGCGAAGGCGATCGAGATCATTCGTAGACCACCAGTTCCGGCCGGGGTTTGAGCGCGAGGACCTGTGGCGGCGTCATCAACGGACCGTGCCGCGTGTCCTCGGTGTAGAACAGCTTGAACCCCGCGTGCGCAGCGGGCGGCAGCTTCGTCGTGAGCTTCGCCCAGGTCTTGAGCTTGTCCGTCCGCGCGCCGATGCCGTCGACCGACTTGATCGTCACCACCCCGGGATGTGCCTTCAGCGCGGCCTCGTTGCTGACGATCCGCGTCGACAGTTGGTGGAACACGAACACCTTCTCCGGTAGCCCGTTCGCCTGCACGAGGCCCGAGAGGTACGCAGCGATGCTGTCCAGCTCCTGCCCGGTCGTGTGCCCGAACACCCTGCCCGGCACCTGCGTCGGGCCGACCGCCCATTCGGGGTCGAACGCGAGCCCGATGTCCGGCTCCTTCAGCCACCGTTCCAGCCGCTTCGCCTCGGGCAGGATCTTCGCCCGGCCGGGCTGGATGTCGAGGAGCAGCAGCATCTTGTGCTTCCGCGCGACGGCGACGTACTGCTCGATCTTCGCGTCGTCGAGCCGTCCGCGGTACAGCCCGTCCTTGCCGCGTGAGCCCCTGGCGACGACGGCGATCAGCTCCAGCACCGGTTGCGGCGTCCGCCCGGCGGCATACGCGCGGGACAGCGTCTCCAGCTTGGCCGCCTTCGCGTCCAGATCCTTGTCCAGTGGCCCGAGCGCGGGAGAGCCCGGTAGACCGACGTACGCAACCAGTTGGTACTTCGGGAACAGCACGCGTCCTCCGCGTGGCAGGCCGTTCGGTGCCGGCGGAGGAGTGGGTGTGGGCGTGGTGTGGGCGGTTGTCGGAGCAGGTGGTGCAGGCGGCGTCGCCTTGTCGCTGCAGGCAGTCAGGGCCAGCAGTACGACGGCCACCGCCCCACAGACTCTGCGCACTTCACCAGCCAACCACATCTCACGTCGGCGGGTCGGTGCGCTCCAGGCCCTCGGCCGCGCGCTGGACCATCGACTCAGGGCCCTCAGCCAGTGCCAGCTCCAGTGCACGGGCGAAATGAGGACGTGCCTGGGTGAGATCCCCCTTGTGCAGCAGGGTTTCCGCGAGCCGCAGGTACGCATTCTGCTGCGACTGGTGCGAGTCACTCTCCAGCGCCAGCTCCAACGACCGACGCCCGACCGCGACAGCCTCGTCCCAGTGCTGCTGCCGCGCGTACGCCGTACCAAGGAAGGCGTACGTGTAGATGAGGCTGTAGTCGGCGCCCCGCTCCACGCCGAGGTCCCGTGCGGTCGTGAGAGCAGACACTGCCTCGTCCACGCGCTCCAGCTCGAGCAGGCACTCGCCGATCCCGTTCAGCACCTCTGCCTGTACGGCGGGCTCGCCCAGCTCCAACGACTCCTCGTACGCCGCGAGGGCCCGAGCGAACTCCCTGCGGTCGCCGTAGGTCACCCCGAGGTACGCCAGCACCCGCGCCACGATGCCGACCTCACCTGACTGCCGAGCCACGGTCAGAGCCTCATCGAGTACGGCGATGGCGTCGTCGTCCGGCTTGAGCTTCGCGAGGCTGTAGCCGATCGACGCGAGCAACTGAGCCCGCAGCAGCAGGTCGGCGTCCGCCGGCAAGGTGTCGCGGGCCTCCTGCAGGATGCGCAGACTCGCCTCCGGACCACGCCGGTACCGGCCGAGGCTGCCGATGGACAGCAGCGCCCGTGCCTTCGCCAGCGCGTTCGGTGCGGCCCGCAGCGCGAGCTCCAACGCCTCGTCCATCTCGTCGACCTGGCCGCGCTGGAAGAAGCAGGACGCGACCGCCAGGCCGAGCCGCCACCCCAGCACAGGCAGTCCGTGCGACTCAGCGAACCGGATCGTTGCCAGTACGTTCGCACCCTCGCGGTCGATCCACTCCAGCCCGTCGGCTGCCGACGCGAACTCGGGCAACCGCACAGGCACTGGCTCGGGCAGCGGCTGCAGCTGGCTGCTGAAGATCGCCGTACTCGCTGCCGCCGTCGCGTAGAGGTAGTAGTCGAGCAAGCGCCTTACGGCCTCCGGCTCGGGCTCCAGTGTCCGTGCGTACTGCCGGAGCAGGTCGTGGAACTGGAAACGTCCAGGACGTAGCTGCAGCAGCAGGTTGGCGTCGACGAGCTGCTCCAGCAGGTCCTCGGCCTCAAGAGCGTCCACGTCGGCCAGTGCGGCAACGGCGTACATCTCAATGTCCTGGCCGGTCATGGCACCGAGTAGCCGGAACAGGCGCTGCTGGTCCGCCGGCAGGTGCTCGTACGACAAGGCGAAGGCGGGGGAGACTCCACCGCCGTCCCTGCTGAGCTCAGCCAGCCGCCTGTCCTCCGCGTCGAGTCGTCTGCTGAGGTGCTCGATCGTCCAGCTAGGGCGGTGCCGGAGCCGTGAGCCAGCCACGCGGATCGCGAGCGGCAGGTGACCGCACTGGCTGACCACCTGTGCCGCGGCAGTAGGGTCAGTGGAGCGGTCCGGTCCCACGATCTCGGCCAGTAGCTCCTGTGCGTCTTCTGGCCGCAGTACGTCGAGTGCGAGACGAGCAGTGGCGTCCAGCCCGGATAGCTGCCGCCGGCTGGTCACCAGGACGCCGCACTGTGGACCACCAGCCAGCAACGGCAGCACTGCTGTGGTGTCGGGCGCGTTGTCGAGTACGACGAGCATGCGCCGCCCCGCCAGCTCAGAACGCCACAGTGCGGCCCGTTCCTCGAGGTCAGCGGGGATACGGTCGGCCGGGACGGACAGGGTGCGCAGCAAGCGATCCAGTGCATGCAGTGCCGACACAGGTGCGTTGCCGGGCGTGTAGCCGTGCAGGTCGATGAAGAGCCGCCCGTCCGGGTACACGTCCGCCAGCTGACGTGCTGCGCGTACGGCGAGCGCTGTCTTGCCCACACCGGCCATGCCGTCGATCGCCACGACCGCAGGTCCTGGAGTACGCAGCGCGTCGACCACCTGCTGCAGTACGTCGTCCCGGCCGACGAACGCGGCGCCGTCGTACGGGAGCTCATCACGTACGGCAGGACGGCCCAGCGGCTCGTCGTTGCGCAGGATGCGCTCGTGGATCGCCCGCAACGGCGGACCTGGTTCCACACCGAGCTGATCGATCAGCTCCTGCCGCGTCTGCGTGTAGGTGCCGAGCGCTTCGGAGCTGCGTCCACTCCGCCAGTACGCGAGCATCAGCTGGCCCGCGAACTGCTCCCGCAGCCGGTCCGCCTCGACCAACGCGACCAGCTCCGGGACAAGGTCGCCGTACCGGCCGCGCTCCAGGTCGGCGTCGATCCGCTCGGCCAGGATCTTCAGCCGGCGCTCCGTCAACCGGTGCCGCTCGACGCCGAGGTAGTGCCCCGGCAGCCCGCTCAACGGCTCGCCCTTGAACAGTGCAAGGGCCTGCGCGAGGTGGGCCGCGCGTACATCGAGGTTGTCAGTCGCATGCGCTGCAGAGACGAGCGCCTCGAACCGGGTGAGGTCCAGGGCTTCCGTGGCGAGCCGCAGGCTGTAGCCGTCGCGGGAGCTGATCAGAACGTCTGCGGGCAGCAGCCGCCGCAACCGGTACGCGTACGTCGGTACGATCCGGGACCCGCTCGCAGGCGGTGCGTCGTCCCACACCAGCTCGACCAACTCGTCCGCCGAGACCACCTGATTCGGGCGCAGCGCCAGCACGGCCAGGAAGGCCTGCTGGCGCAACGGACCGAGTTCGAATCCGCGGTCGCCTGCCCAGCCGCGCAGCGGACCGAGCAGGTCGAGCCGCAGGTCGTCGGTCACAAACGACAGTTTGTCAGCTACACCGCGTTCTCGCCGATGTAGGTGTCGATCTCGGACACCAGCGCGGACTTCACCGAATCCTCGGCGAACGACTCCCGGACGGCGGTCTTCGCCAGCTCGCCGACACCGGCCTCGTCCAGGTCGAGCAGGCGGGCCGCGACGGCGTACTCGTTGGTGAGATCGGTGCCGAACATCGGCGGGTCGTCGGAGTTGATCGTGACGACCAGGCCGGCGTCGACCATCGCGCGCAGCGGGTGCACGTCGTACGACTCGACCGCGCGGGTGGCGATGTTGGACGTCGGGCTGACCTCGAGCGGGATCCGGTGCTCACCCAGATAGTCGACCAGCGCCGGGTCCTGCATGGTCGACGTACCGTGGCCGATCCGCTCGGCCTTCAGTACGCGTACGGCGTCCCAGATCGTCTGCGGGCCGGTGGTCTCGCCCGCGTGCGGCAGGCTGTGCAGGCCGGCCGCGACGGCCGCGTCGAAGTGCGGCTGGAACTGCGGCCGCGGTACGCCGATCTCGGGCCCGCCGAGGCCGAACCCGATCAGGCCCTCCGGCCGGATCTTGGTGGCGATCCGCAGCGTCTCGTCGGCGGCCGGGAGGCCCGCCTCGCCGGAGATGTCGAAGATCCAGCGCAGCACCAGGCCGAACTCCTTCTCGGCCGCGACCCGGGCGTCCTCGATCGCCTCGCAGAACGCCTCGGCCGCGATCCCACGGACCACCGAGGTGTACGGCGTGACGGTGAGCTCGGCGTACCGCAGGTTCTGCTGCTCGGACATCTCGCGGGCGATCTCGTACGTGAGCAGCCGGACGTCCTCGGGCGTCTTGATCAGCTCGACGACCGACAGGTAGATGTCGATGAAGTGGGCGAAGTCGCTGAACTTGAAGTACTCCGTCAGCGCCGCCGGGTCGGCAGGCACCGGCGAGGACGGATGCCGCGCGGCGAGCTCGGCGACGATCCGCGGCGACGCGGACCCGACGTGGTGGACATGCAACTCGGCCTTCGGCATTCCGGCGAGGAACTCACGCGTCACGGTCATGGGGCCTCCCAGCCTGGACTGAGGAGCGGAGGGAGCGCAGCGACCGGAGCGACGAGGGAAGGCCGGGAGTTCCAGCCCCATGACCCGTCGCGACGGAGTCGCGACAATTCAATTCAGTCATGACGGGGATCTTAGAGAGAGCGGCGGGGCTTCGGCGCGGAAGTTGACAATCGTTTGTCAGCAACGACCCGGTTAGGGCCGGGGCCCGCGTGAGTGGCACGATTCACTCCGTGAGTGAGCGCTTCGATTTCACCGGGGACGAACTGGCACCGGCGTACCGTGCCGCGGTCGACGCCATCGAGGCCGGTGATCTGGTCGTGCTGCCGACCGACACGGTCTACGGGGTCGCCGCGGACGCCTTCAAGGCCGATGCCGTCCAGCGGCTGCTGGACGCCAAGAGCGCCGGCCGCGACATGCCGCCGCCGGTGCTGATCTCGGTGGTGGAGTCGCTGGACGCGCTCGCCACCGACGTACCGGACGCCGGCCGGAAGCTCTGCGAGGAGTTCTGGCCGGGGCCGTTGACGGTGATCTGCCACGCGCAGAGCTCGTTGATGTGGGACCTGGGTGACACCCAGGGGACGGTGTCGCTGCGGGTGCCGGACCACGAGAACACTCGCGAGCTGCTGTCGCGTACCGGGCCGCTGGCGGTCAGCTCCGCGAACAAGTCCGGTCAGGCGGCGGCGCTGGACGTGTACGACGCCGAGGACCAGCTGGGTGAGTCGGTCGCGGTGTACCTGGACGGCGGCGAGGCGGCCGGGGGAGCGTCGTCGACGATCGTCGACATCACCGGCGACACCCCGCGCGTGGTCCGCGTCGGCGCCATCTCCCTCGACCAGCTCCGGGCCGTCGTCCCCGAAGTAACCACAGACCCCGACGACCCCACCGAGGAATCCCCCGCCGAGTCGTCCACGGAGGACGAACCGGCCGAGGACAAACTGGTCGAGGGGGAACCCGCAGACGAGAAGCCCGCAGACGAGAAGCCGGTCGACGAGAAGCCGGTGGAGGACGGGTCTGCTGAGGAGAAGTCGGCGGGGGAACCAACTGACGGGGTGGTTGCGGCGTCCAAGGAGGACGGGGAGAAGAAACCCGACTCCAACGTGAGGCCTGCCGACTAGTGCGCGAGTACCTGCTGGTCCTGTTCGTGGCGATGGCCACGACCTTTCTGCTGACCGGCGTGGCCCGGCAGATCGCGCTGCGGTACGGCGCAGTCGCCAAGCCCCGGGCGCGGGACGTGCACAAGGTCCCGATCCCGTACTTCGGCGGCCTGTCGATCCTCGGCGGCCTGATCGCCGCGTACGCGGTCGCGTCGAACCTGCCGTTCCTCGGCAACAGCCTGCAGGTCGCGCACGACGCCCGCGCGATCCTGATCGGCGGCGCGGTGATCTGCGCCGTCGGCGTGGTCGACGACCTGTACGAGCTGGACGCGATCACCAAGCTCGCCGGCGAGGTGCTGGCGGTCGGCGTACTCGTTGTCCAAGGCATCCAGTTGTACTGGCTACCGCTGCCCGGCGGCGTGATCTCCCCGTCGCCCGCGCAGCTCGCCGTCCTGACCGCGGGCATCCTGCTCGTCTCCTGCAACGCGGTGAACTTCGTCGACGGCCTCGACGGACTCGCCGCCGGCGTCACCGCGATCGGCGCCACCGCGTTCTTCGCGTACTCGTACCTGCTGAACTTCCACGAGAACCTGGACCGCGCGACCACCTCGACGCTGATCACGGTCGCGCTGGCCGGCGCCTGCCTCGGCTTCCTGCCGCACAACTTCTTCCCAGCCAGGGTTTTCATGGGCGACTCCGGCGCGCTGCTGATCGGCCTGATGCTGGCCGCGTCGACGATCAGCCTCACCGGACAGATGGACCCGAACGCGGTCCCGTACGAGGTCGGCGGCTCCAGCCTGCTGCCCGCGCTCCTGCCGCTCGTACTGCCGATCGCCATCCTCGCGATCCCCGCCTTGGACCTGACGCTCGCCTACATCCGCCGTACGAAGGCCGGCCGCTCGCCGTTCGCGGCCGACAAGCAGCACCTGCACCACCGCCTCATGCAACGCGGCCACTCGCACCGCCGTGCCGTCCTCTTGATGTACCTCTGGACCGCCCTGATCGCATACGGCGTGGTGGTCCTCGGCCTCGTCCTGTACTGGTGGACCGCCCTCGTCGTGCTGGCCGTCGCGGTCACCGCGGTACTGCTCACGACCGGTCTCCCGCGGCGTTCGCGGAAACCGCTCGCCAAAGTCTGAGTACCGGCTGAGAGGGACCAGACCAGCTACCGGTGTGGCCTACCGATAAGGTGTGCCTGTACAGCGGCAGGGGCTTCGTTTTGCTGACCATGCAGACTTTGTGCTAGTTTTCACAAGCACCAGCAAATACCAGCGACACCCCTGACCCCGCCCACCCGACGCGCTGGCCGCGAGACCAGCCCGCCTGCAGGACGGAACCACCAGATGGCTTCCACGGAGCACGCAACGGGCCACAGCCCGAAACCCGCCGGACAAGCGACCAAGCACCCGGCGCTGGCCATGCTGCGCGGCGCTCTGATCGCCGCGCTCGTGGTCGGTGTGAACGCGACCGCTGTCTCGGCGGTCGCGGCCGGTCTGCCGGGCCTGCTCGGCGCGCTCCTGGGCACGCTGATGGTGGTGGTCTTCTCCGGCGCCGGCCTGTTCGCGCTGCACCTGTCCCGGCGGGCCGATCCAACGATGCAACTCGCCGTCGCGATGGCCTCCTACACCGGCCGGATCGCGATCTTCGGCGGTCTGCTGGCGCTGGCGCTGAGCTCCGACAGCCTGGCCGAGCACGTGAATCTGACCGTGCTCGGTGTGGTCGCCGTGGTGGTTGTGATGGGCTGGCTGGCCGGCGAGATCTGGTCCTGGTCCCGGCTCCGGGTGCCGATCTACGACCTCGACCACGAGGTGGCGGCATGAGCACCCTGGGTAACGGCGTGAGCGAGCGGAGCGAGTTCACCATCGAGGTCTTCCCTGCTGTGGTGGAGATTACGGATGCCGGTGTGACCGGGCGTGTCGCCAACTGGTACGTTTCGGTTGCCCATGAGCGAGCATCAGGATCCGAAGCCATCACCGACCAATTCGGGCGAAGGCTGGCGGGTCCTGTCCTACTTGATCGGCGGTGTCCTGCTGTACGGGGGCATCGGGTTCGGGTTGGATCGCCTCTTCGGCACCCAGTTCCTGGTAGTCGTCGGCATCGTCCTCGGTGCCGGGCTCACCATCTTGATGTTGCACTTCCGGTACGGGTCGCGGTCCTGACGAACGCTCCGACAGGTCCGATCCTTACCGGGTCTGACGTTGTTGACCGCCATGCCCTGAGCCGCCCTGCCCTTAGCCACAAGGCGTCCGACTTGAGCACGACGCGAGAGGAGACCCGGTGATTGCCGGCGTTTCGACCGAGTTCACCCCACCCGGTCCAGAAAGCTTCGAACTCCCGCCGATCATCGACGGGGTGCCCTGGCTGACCAAGCCGGTCCTGGTCGCCTTCTTGTCGGTCATCGTGATCGTCTGGTTCTTCTACGGAGCGTCCCGCAAGTCCGCGGTGGTGCCGAGCAAGCTGCAGTTCACCGGCGAGCTCGCCTACAACTTCGTGCGGAACTCGATCGCCCGTGACGCGATCGGCAGCGCCGAGTACATGAAGTACGTGCCGTACCTGTGCGGCCTGTTCTTCTTCGTCCTGCTGAACAACCTGGCCGGCTCGATCCCGTTGATCCAGTTCCCGACCTTCAGCCACGCCGGCTGGGCGTACGTCGCGGCCGTGATGAGCTGGGTGATCTACAACGCCGTCGGCATCAAGCGCCACGGCCTGGTCGGGTACTTCAAGCACCAGACGATGCCGGCCGGGGTGCCGATCTGGCTGATGCCGCTGATGATCCCGATCGAGTTCATCTCGAACATCCTGGTCCGGCCGATCTCGCTGAGCCTGCGGCTGTTCGCGAACATGTTCGCCGGCCACCTGCTCGCGGGCGTGTTCATCCTCGGCGGCGAGTACCTGGTCTTCGAGTCCGGCAAGATCCTGCTCAGCGGCGTCGGCGTCGTGACGCTGATCATGGCCGTTGCGATCGCCGGCCTCGAGGTGTTCGTCCAGGCCATCCAGGCGTACATCTTCGTGGTGCTGACCGCGCAGTACATCGGCAGCGCCATCTCCGACGAGCACTGATCCGCAGTACCCCAGACCTGTAGTAACGGAAATCCCGGATAGCCCCTATCCGTACCGAAAGGAAAACACCGCAATGGTGAGCAACATCGCTCTCGCAATGAGCGGAAACATCGCCGTCCTCGGTTACGGCCTTGCTGCGATCGGCCCGGGCATTGGTGTCGGGTTGATCTTCGCGGCGGTCATCAACGGCACGGCGCGGCAGCCGGAGGCCCAGAGCAAGCTGCAGTCGATCGCGTGGATCGGCTTCGGCGTCACCGAGGTGCTCGCGATCATCGGTATCGCGCTCGCCTTCGTCTTCCGCCAGTGACGACCCTTTTCCTCTGACTGACAGGATTCAGACATGACGACGCTGGTGCTACCGCTCGCGGAAGAGCCGCCGAACCCGCTGCTCCCGCACACGGCGGAGATCATCTTCGGCTTCGTGTTCCTGGTCCTGCTGGCCATCGCCTTTGCCAAGGTGGTCGTTCCGCGCTTCGAGAAGGCGTACGCCGATCGGACCGCGGCGATCGAAGGCGGGATGGACGAGGCCAAGCAGGCCCAGGCCGAGGCGAAGGCCGCACTGGAGAAGTACAACGCGCAGCTGGCCGAGGCACGGCAGGAGGCTGCGAAGATCCGCGAGGACGCCCGCGAGCAGGGTGCGGTCATCATCGCGGAGATGCGCGAGCAGGCGAACACCGAGGCCGAGCGGATCGTCACGCACGCGCGGTCGCAGATCGACGCCGAGCGCGCGCAGGCGGTCGCCTCGCTGCGCAGTGAGGTCGGCTCGATGGCCACCACGCTGGCCGGCCGGATCGTCGGCGAGTCGCTCGAGGACGAGGCCCGGCAGCGCCGGACCGTCGAGCGGTTCCTGACCGAGCTGGAGTCCTCGGAGTCCGCTCGTCAGGCTGTCGGAACGGACGGCTGATGCGCGGCGCGTCGAAGGAGTCACTCGCCCGGGCCGAGCAGGCCCTGGCGGGTGCGGCTCCGGCCGAGGGCCTGGGCAGCGAGCTGTTCTCGATCGCGAAGCTGCTGGACGGCAACGGCGCGCTCCGGCGCGCCCTGACCGACCCGGCCCAGCCGGGCGAGGCGAAGGTCGCCCTGGCCGGGCAGCTGTTCGGCGGCAAGATCTCCGCCCGGACACAGGAGATCCTGTCGGTCGCGGTGGACGGTCGCTGGGTCAGCGGCCGCGACCTCGGTGACGCCCTGGACCAGCTCAGCGTCGAGGCCGATGTGGCCTACGCCGACTCCCGTCGCAAGCTGGACGAGGTCGAGGACGAGCTGTTCCGGCTGGACCGGGTGGTCGCGGTCGAGCGCGCCCTGGCCGACAAGCTGGGCGACCGGAGGATTCCGGTCGCGCACCGCCAGGCGCTGATCCACGGACTGCTGCAGGGCAAGGCCGACGCGACCACGCTGCGGCTCGTGGAGCGGGCCGTCGACGGACGCGGCCGGCACTTCGCGGGCTCGATGCGGGCCTACCAGGTCGCCGCGGCGGCCCGGCGGAACGCCAGCATCGCGACCGTCCGGGTCGCCACCGACCTCAGCGAGGCCGAGCGCACCCGGCTTGCCGCGGCGCTCGGCCGCCAGTACGGCCGGGACATCCAGCTGAACGTCATCGTCGACCCGCAGGTGGTCGGTGGCGTCCGGGTGGACATCGGCGACGAAGTCATCGACGGAACCATCGCGGCCAGGCTCGACGACGCGCAACGGCGGATCGCGGGCTGAACGCCCCTTAACGACATACAGCGGCGCTAAGGGTCGGAACGCCTTTAGAGCCACAACAGGCCAGCAAGGGTCAAAGGAAGCAGGAAGCACAATGGCTGAGCTCACGATCAGGCCGGAGGAGATCCGGGACGCCCTGGATCGGTTCGTCACCGACTACCAACCGGCCGACACCACCGCCGAAGAGGTCGGCACCGTGGTCGACGCCGGTGACGGCATCGCGCACGTCGAGGGCCTGCCCTCGGCGAAGACCAACGAGCTGCTCGAGTTCGCGAACGGCGCCCGCGGCATCGCGCTGAACCTCGACGTCCGCACCATCGGGGTCGTCATCCTCGGTGAGTACGACGGCATCGAGGAGGGCCAGCAGGTCCGCCGGACCGGGCAGATCCTGTCCGTGCCGGTCGGTGAGGGCTACCTCGGCCGCGTGGTCGACCCGCTGGGCACGCCGATCGACGGCCTCGGCGAGATCCAGAACATCGAGGGCCAGCGCGCGCTCGAGCTCCAGGCGGCCGGCGTGATGGACCGCCAGGAGGTCCGCCAGCCGCTGCAGACCGGCATCAAGGCCATCGACGGCATGATCCCGATCGGCCGCGGCCAGCGGCAGCTGATCATCGGCGACCGCAAGACCGGCAAGACGGCGATCGCGGTCGACACGATCATCAACCAGAAGGCGAACTGGGACTCCGGCGACCCGGAAAAGCAGGTCCGCTGCATCTACGTCGCGATCGGCCAGAAGGGCTCGACGATCGCCTCCGTGCGCGGCGCTCTCGAAGAGGCCGGCGCGATGGAGTACACCACCATCGTCGCATCCCCGGCGTCCGACCCGGCCGGCTTCAAGTACGTCGCGCCGTACACCGGCTCGGCCATCGGCCAGCACTGGATGTACCAGGGCAAGCACGTCCTGATCGTCTTCGACGACCTGACCAAGCAGGCCGAGGCGTACCGCGCGATGTCGCTGCTGCTGCGCCGCCCGCCGGGCCGCGAGGCGTACCCGGGTGACGTCTTCTACCTGCACAGCCGGCTGCTCGAGCGTTGTGCGAAGCTGTCCGACCGGCTCGGCGCCGGCTCGATGACCGGCCTGCCGATCATCGAGACCAAGGCGAACGACGTCTCGGCGTTCATCCCGACGAACGTCATCTCGATCACCGACGGTCAGATCTTCCTGCAGTCCGACCTGTTCAACGCCAACATCCGGCCGGCCATCGACGTCGGTATCTCGGTCTCCCGGGTTGGTGGCGCCGCGCAGATCAAGGGCATGAAGAACGTCTCCGGTACGCTGAAGATCGACCTGGCGCAGTTCCGCGCAATGGAGGCCTTCGCGATGTTCGCGTCCGACCTGGATGCCACCTCGCGGCGCCAGCTCGACCGCGGTCAGCGCCTGGTGCAGCTGCTCCGTCAGCCGCAGTACTCGCCGTACCCGGTCGAGGACCAGATCGCCTCCATCTGGGCCGGCACCAAGGGGCACTTCGACGACGTCCCGGTGAACGACGTACTCCGCTTCGAGCGGGACTTCCTGGACTACCTGCGCCGCGAGACCAAGGTGCTCGACGCGATCCGTGAGTCCGGACTGTTCGGCGACGACGAGGCGCAGGCCGTGACCGACGCACTGAAGGCGTTCAAGCCGACGTTCCAGACCTCCGAGGGCACGCTGCTCGGCACCGAGGCCGAGGCCGAGGCGATGGACGAAGACGACGTCGAGCAGGAGCAGATCGTCAAGCAGAAGCGGGGCTGACGCGATGCCGGCCAACCTACGAGAGCTTCGCGATCGCAAGGCTTCGGTCTCCACGATCAAGAAGCTCACCCGGGCGATGGAGCTGATCGCGGCGTCCCGGATCGTCAAGGCGCAGCAACGCGCCCAGGCGGCCGGTCCGTACGCGCGTGAGCTCACTCGCGCCGTGTCGGCGGTGGCGACGTTCTCGAACGTCGACCACCCGCTGACCACCGAGAAGGAGAACCCGCGGCGCGCCGCGGTCCTGCTGATCACCTCCGACCGCGGTCAGGCCGGGGCGTACTCGTCCAACGTGATCCGTGAAGGGGAGCGGCTGAACCAGCTGCTCCGCGAGGACGAGAAGGACATCGTCCCGTTCATCAGCGGCCGCAAGGGCATCGCGTACTACACCTTCCGGCAGCGCGAGGTCGCGCAGTCGTGGGCCGGT
This sequence comes from Kribbella sp. NPDC048928, assembly GCF_043197975.1. Lineage (NCBI taxonomy): Bacteria > Bacillati > Actinomycetota > Actinomycetes > Propionibacteriales > Kribbellaceae > Kribbella > Kribbella sp. NPDC048928. Next base: position 126,611 of record NZ_JBICUC010000006.1, read on the forward strand.
GACTCCGACAACCCGAGCTTCGCCCGGGCCCGGGAGATCGCCGACGCGCTGATCGAGGCGTTCCTGACCCCGACCGAGGAGGGCGGCGTGGACGAGATCCACATCGTCTTCACCCGGTTCGTGTCGATGCTGACCCAGCGCGCCGACGTCATCCGGCTGCTGCCGCTGGAGGTCGTGGAAGGCGAAGAGGCGCCGGCGGCGGACGAGGTGCTGCCGCTGTACGAGTTCGAGCCGTCCGCCGAGGACGTGCTCGACGGGTTGCTGCCGAAGTACGTCGCCAGCCGGATCCACTTCTGCATGCTGCAGGCGGCGGCCTCCGAGCTGGCCAACCGGCAGCGCGCGATGAAGTCCGCGACCGACAACGCGCAGGACCTGATCGAAAGCCTCACCCGGGACCTGAACCAGGCCCGGCAGGCCCAAATTACCCAGGAAATCAGCGAGATCGTCGGTGGCGCCAGCGCGCTGGCCGACGCGAACGCCGGGAGCGAGTGAGAGAGATGACTGCCACGGTTACCGAGAAGAACAACGAGGCCGCCGCCCCGGGCGTCGGTCGCGTCGCCCGGGTGATCGGCCCGGTCGTCGACGTCGAGTTCGCGGCCGACGCGATGCCCGACATCTACAACGCCCTCCAGGTCGACATCGACCTCGGCGAGAACAGCCAGACGATCACCCTCGAGGTGGCGCTGCACGTCGGCGACAACATCGTCCGGGCGATCTCGATGAAGCCGACCGACGGTCTGGTCCGCGGCGCCGAGGTGCGCGACACCGGTGCGGCGATCTCCGTGCCCGTCGGCGACGTCACCAAGGGCCGGGTCTGGAGCGTCATCGGCAAGTGCCTGAACCAGGACGAGTCCGAGTTCGAGATCACCGAGCGCTGGCCGATCCACCGCAAGGCGCCGGCCTTCGACCAGCTCGAGTCCAAGACCGAGATGCTGGAGACCGGCATCAAGGTGCTCGACCTGCTCACCCCGTACGTCCAGGGCGGCAAGATCGGCCTGTTCGGCGGTGCGGGCGTCGGCAAGACCGTCATGATCCAGGAAATGATCTACCGGATCGCCCACAACTTCGGTGGTACGTCGGTGTTCGCCGGCGTCGGTGAGCGGACCCGTGAGGGCAACGACCTCATCAACGAGATGGAAGAGGCCGGCGTCTTCAAGGACACCGCGCTGGTGTTCGGCCAGATGGACGAGCCGCCGGGCACCCGGCTGCGCGTCGCCCTGTCGGCCCTCACGATGGCGGAATACTTCCGCGACGTGAAGGAGCAGGACGTGCTGCTCTTCATCGACAACATCTTCCGGTTCACGCAGGCCGGTTCCGAGGTCTCCACGCTGCTCGGCCGGATGCCGAGCGCCGTCGGTTACCAGCCGAACCTGGCCGACGAGATGGGCGTACTGCAGGAGCGGATCACGTCGACCCGCGGTCACTCGATCACCTCGATGCAGGCGATCTACGTGCCCGCCGACGACTACACCGACCCGGCGCCGGCCACCACGTTCGCGCACCTGGACGCGACCACCGAGCTGTCGCGTGACATCGCGTCGCGTGGTCTGTACCCGGCCGTCGACCCGCTGACCTCGACGTCGCGGATCCTCGACCCGCAGTACATCGGCCAGGCGCACTACGACGTGGCCGTCCGGGTGAAGCAGATCCTGCAGAAGAACAAGGAACTGCAGGACATCATCGCGATCCTCGGTGTCGACGAGCTCTCCGAAGAGGACAAGATCACCGTCGCCCGCGCGCGCCGGATCGAGCAGTTCCTCTCGCAGAACACGTACATGGCGGAGAAGTTCACCAACGTCCCGGGTTCGACGGTGCCGCTGAAGGACACCATCGAGTCGTTCCAGAAGATCACCGAGGGCGAGTACGACCACGTCGCCGAGCAGGCCTTCTTCAACGTCGGCTCGCTGGACGACGTCGACCGCAAGTGGGCCGAGCTGCAGAAGGAAAACTGAGATGGCCGACAACTCTGCCAAGCACCTCGAGGTCGCGCTGGTCGCGGCCGAGCGGACCGTGTGGCAGGGCCAGGCCAGGATCGTGATCGCCCGTACGACGGACGGTGACGTCGGTATCTTGCCCGGCCACGCGCCGTTGCTGGGCCTGCTGCAGGGCGGCACCGTCCAGGTGCGGACCGTCGACGACGAGTACTTCGTCGCGGCCGCGCCGGACGGCTTCATCTCGGTGGCGAACGACCGGGTCTCGATCCTGGCCGAGAACGCCGAGATGGGTCACGACATCGATCTCGAGGAGGCTCGGCGCGAGCTCGAGCAGGCGCTGGCGGCCGGCCTGGCCGACGCCGACGCCGACGAGGTGCGACTCGCGGAGGCCAGGGTACGGGCCGCCGAGCAGACATCCTGATCCAACTGCCATAATCAAATATCGTCACTGGCAGCATCCAACATTGGGGAAGGTCGGCAAGTATGGGAACAGTCCTCGATGTTGTCGGGGTCTGTTTGCTTGCCGCCGTGCTGTTCATTGTGCTTGTCGCGTTCCGCCGTCGCTGGTTGACCAGAGACGGCGGAACTTTTGATTGCAGCCTGCAGCTCGCCCAGAAGGAGCACGGCCGCGGCTGGGCCCTCGGCCTGGCCCGGTACGTCGGCGACGACCTGCAGTGGTTCCGCGTCTTCAGCCTCGCCTGGTGGCCCAAGCTGGTCGTCAACCGCCGCCGGCTCGAAGGCATCAGCACCCGTCGCCCGATGGGCAACGAGCCGCTGGTCACATACGCCGGGCACGTCATCGTCGACGCCGACCTCCGGGACCGTACCGTCCACTTCGCCATGACCGAAGAAGCCCTCACCGGCGTCCTGGCCTGGATGGAATCCGCACCCCCCAGCACCCAGACCTACCTCTGACCCACCTCGTCACAGCACCGGATATCCGCTCGGCTGGTGGCTTCTCCACTCGCGTACCGGGTGAGAACCCTCAACGCCGATGAATATCCGGCTCTCCTGTCGGATGTGTGGGTGGACCCGATGGTGGGCGGGCGTGGGATTCCGGGACGAACTGGAGGGTCAGAACAAGTAGCGGGGACCGCGGACAGGCCACGACCTGTACGAACCCTCCACTGCCTGTCCCAACCCACCGACGTCGCGCCGACCGACATGTCCTGTCGAACTGCCCACCCCGCCGGCGCCCGCACCCCTCAACGCGAGTGGATATCCGGCTGTTGTGGTGCAGGAGTGGATGGCCACGTGGCGACGGACGTGCGGCAGTCGAGTGGTTTCGTCGAGTCGTGGATCTTGGTCGTGAAATACGGGGCAAACGCAGCCTCGATCCACGACTCGGTGTTCCGGGGGCCAGCCAGACGCTACGACTCGGCGCGACCCCGGCACAGAGGGCAGGACAAGGGTGTCGTGGCTCGCGTGCTGCACCACCGAACCGAGCCCCACCCCAGCCCGCCGCACGGCTCGGAAGCGGAGTGGTCGGCACCCACACATCGGACACAAGAGCCGGATATCCGCTCGGAGTGCTCGAGCGGTGGGGCGAAAAGGGGTGGGTGGTTCGGGGTGGGTGTGTGAGGGTTGTGGCGTGCAGAGTTTCTTTTTTCGACGCGGCTGACTTCCGTCGGCCCGTCGTGTGGCGTTTGCCCTTGGTCGGCGACGCGGGAGTAGCTGGCTGGTTGCTCCCGGGTGCTTACCGGGAGATTCGGCATGCGCGCATGCGTACTTGTGCGGACTGTTGCAGGGCTGGAATGGATGGCGGCCGAGGAGGTTGCCGCCGCGGGACACCGGGTGGTCGAGGTGTCCAAACGGCAGGTGGTGGTCGAGCCTGCGTCGGGGGTCGCGGAGGTTTCGGGGGTTTCGGGGGTATGGCCGCCGCGGGTGGCTGATGATGTGTTCGAGGTGTACGGGGTTGCGCCTGATCCTGGGCGTACGCGTGCTGGGCTGTTTGCCGCGGTACGTGAAGCGGTGGAGCCGGCGGGGCGCGATGAGGCGTTCGCGGTGTCGGCGTCGTTCGTGGGGACGCGGAACTTCAACCGGTACGACGTAGAGGACCTGGTGGGGGAGCGGCTGGGTGGGCGGTACTTCTCGCGGCGGGGTGGGAGCGTACCGCCGGCTGACCGTACTGAGTGGCGGGTTGTGCTGGACGGGAAGACGTTGTGGATTGCGCGACGGCCGTACGCGGTGCCGCTGCATCGGCGAGCGTGGCGGCGGCGGACGGTGCAGGGCAGTCTGCATCCGCCGGTCGCTGCCGCGATGGCGCAGCTCGCAGAGCTTGAGCCTGGGCATGACGTACTGGACCCGTTCTGTGGCGCGGGGACGATCCTGCTGGAAGCCCACCTGTTCGAGCCCGGAGCCCAGTACGTCGGCGTGGACCGGGATCCCGACGCAATAGCAGCAGCCACAGCAAACGCCACCGCTCTACACAACAGGCGTGAGGTGGGGGACGGGCGCGGGGTGGGGGTTCGGTGGTTGGTGGGGGAGGCTGGGCGGGGTGGGGGGATGGTGGATCGGGTGGTTACCAATCCGCCTTGGGGGGTCCGGTTGGGGGTGGGCGATCTGGCTTCGTGGGCGCGGCGTTGGCGGGAACGGTTGCGGCCGGGTGGGTTGTTGGTTGCGATTTTGATGCCGGAGCAGGTGGAGCAGCTTGGTCGGGGGTGGCGGGTGCAGGCGCGGTACGACGTCGCGGTCGCCGGGCAGCATCCGGTCATCGTGGTCGCCCAGCCATCCGCGACAATTGGCTACGGAGAGACTTGAGGAGGAGTGCTGACTTCGCGACCGCGACGGATCGTTGCTGCATTGATCGCCGGTGCGCTGGTGTTCCCGCTGGTGCCGGCGGTCGCGTCGCGGCCGGTGAAGGTGCAGGTGCTGTCCGGCCGGGCGGACGCGGTGACGGGCGGTGACGCGCTGGTCCACGTCGACGTGTCGGACCCGGACGATCGCGTCCGCGTGACGCTGAACGGCGAGGACGTGTCGTCGGAGTTCACCCCCGACGACACCGGCCGTACGGGTCTGGTCAGGAACCTTCGCCTAGGCGCGAACGAGCTGCGCGCCGAGTCCGGGGGACGGCGAGCGACGCTGCAGGTACGCAACCACCCACGCGAGGGCCCGGTCTTCTCAGGTCCGCACGAGCAGCCGTACGTCTGCCAGACCGCGAAGTTCAAGCTCCCGGTGATCGGCGGCACGCTCGGCGCACCGCTGGACGCGAACTGCACGATCAAACCGCGGGTCGACTACTTCTACCGGACGACCGCGCGGAAGTGGGCGAAATGGCCGACCGGTACGCGAAGATACCCGTCCGACCTGGCCAGGACCGACGCCGGCGATCCGTTCATCGTCCGGATGGAGACCGGCAGCGCCGACCGCGCCGTGGTCCAGACCAGCATGCTGCACGACCCGCTGCACGATCCGGCGCCGACCCCGACGCACCGGTCGGCCAGCTGGAACGGCCGCGCGATCTTCACCCTCGGCGGCGGCTGCTCCGGCGGCTGGTACCGCTCCGGTACGACGACCGGCGGCGTCACCGACCCGTTCCTGCTCGGGCGTGGGTACGCGCTGATGTCGTCCTCGCTGAACGTCTACGCGCAGAACTGCAACGACCTGCTCGCGGCCGAGGCGGCGATGATGACCAAGGAGCTGTTCGTCGAGCACTACGGCCGGCCGGAGTTCACGGTCGGCTTCGGGTGCTCGGGCGGCTCGTACCAGGCGCACCAGATCACCGACAACTACCCGGGCATCTTCGACGGCATCATCGTCGGCTGCTCGTTCCCCGACGTCGGCTTCGGTACGGTGTCGTTCCTCAGCGACTCATGGCTGCTGGACTCGTACTTCACCAAGGCTGCGATCGGCTGGACGCAGGAGCAGAAGCGCAAGGTGGCCGGCTTCCGGATCTACGCGACCCTGCCGAGCATGGCGGTCAGTGCGCGCCGGATGGATCCGCGGAAGAGCTGCGGCATGGTCGCCGCGGCGCAGCGCTACGACCCGGTACGGAACCCGCGTGGCGTCCGCTGTGACGTCTTCGACCACGCGGTCAATGCCTACGGCAAGGATCCCGTGACCGGGTTCGCCCGCCGGCCGCTGGACAACGTCGGCGTGCAGTACGGGCTGCGGGCGCTCAAGTCCGGCGCGATCTCGCCCGCACAGTTCCTGGACCTGAACGACCGGATCGGCGGCTTCGACGCGGACGCGAACCTGGTTCCGCTGCGTACGGTCGCGGATCCGCAGGCGGTACGGACGGCGTACCGGACCGGGCGGCTGACCAACGGCGGTGGCGGACTCAAGGACGTACCGATCATCGACTACCGGGCGTACTCCGACGCGCTCGGCTACGGCGACATCCACGTTCGGTACCACACGTTCTCGATGCGCGCCCGGCTGCAGAAGGCGAACGGCACGGCCGCCAACCAGGTGAGCCTGCTCGAGGACACGCGGTACGGCCTGTTCAGTACGGCGAGCCCGCTGCTGCGGCATGCGGTCGACGCGATGGACGAATGGCTGACGCAACTGACGGCGGACGGCACGGCGCGGCCGCGGATGGACAAGATCATGGCCGCGCGGCCGTCGAGCCTCGAGGAAGGGTGTCGCAGCCCGAACGGTTTCATCGCGCAGCCGCTGGACCGGAACCCGGCGTCGCGCTGCGAGAAGCTGTTCCCGTCGGCGTCGTTCCCCCGCGAGGTGGCCGGCGCGGGGATCGCCGCGGACGTGATCAAGTGCGCGCTGCGACCCCCGGCACGATCGGACTACCGGGGGTTCACGGACGCGCAGTGGCGCAAGCTGCTGGCGATCTTCCCCGGCGGGGTGTGTGACTGGTCGAAGCCGGGGATCGGGCAGGAACCGCTCGAAGGGACCTGGCTCAGCTTCCCAGGCTGAAACCGAACGTGTGCTTCTGCGGCTGCAGATCGTGCGGCGGCAGGATCGGCGCTCCACTGGTCGGACTGCCGAGGCCGTGCTGCAGCGCGTCCAGCGTGATCCACACCTGGTCGCTCGCACACAGATCGGCTGGGTGCTCGGCCGAGGCCAACTGGGCTGTGGTCCAGCGTCGAACGGTCAGGGCAACGTGTGGATCGCCTGCCAGACGGAGGGATCCAGCGGCGCCGCACAGTTCGGCCCAGCGGACGTCGCCACGGGCGCCGTTCTCCTGCGGATACAGGTACGGGACCTGGAGTTCGTCGATCGTGCTGGTATAGCGGCCGATGCGCGCCGCGGAGCGCGAGTCCGGGTACGCCTGCCCCGGCCCGAGACCGAACCAGGTCATCGTGTGGAAACCAGCCGGCACTCCGAAGGTCACCCCGAGCCGCGCCCAGGGCACTGTCCACTCGCCCAGCGGCTCCACCTCGACCGCTGCCGTGAGGCGATCGCCGTCGGTCGTCCAGCGGTACGTCGTCAGCACCCGCATGTCCGTGGCAGCGGCGCCCACCATCGTGGTGACGACCAGCTCGTCGTCGCTGGGTTCGATCGCCACGGTGCGGTACCGCAGCCGGTCCAGCCCGGCGTTGGCCCACCGGCTCTTGCGGTCCAGGGTGGTCGCGTCCCACGTACGGGCATCGTGTTGAGTGGGCGCCCGCCACAGCTCGAGCGGCACATGCGTCACGTCCCACCCGTGCAGCCCGATGAGCCGCCCGGTCTGCCCATCGAACCGCCCCGCCCCAACCCGCAGCTCGCCGCCGTCCCGTTTCGTGGGTTCACCTCTCAACTGGCCCGTTACCCCGGTGGTATGCGGGGCAGGAAGGGGCAACGTCGGAGGTTCACCGCTCAAACGCGCCTGGGTGAAGGCGAGTTCGTGGCCGGCGGGGGACCACGGGGTGCCGGTGGTTTGGACTGCGCGGATCGTCAGCCAGCGTTCCCGGTTCTGGGTGGCCGGGAGGTCAGGCAGTTCGACGGTGGCGGATCCGCCGGAGGGTACGACGGGGGCGATGAGGGTGCCGCGGGCAACGACCTCGCCTTCGTCGGCGGCCTCCCAGTGCAGCGCGACGTGCGCCGTGTCGAGGACGTCGTACCGGTTGGTGACGGTGAGTACGTCGCCGGAGATCGTCAGCCGGACGGGCTCGTAGACCCGGCGCACCTCGGCCAGTACAGGCTGAGGCGTCAGGTCGGGGAAGACCAGACCGTCGAGGACGTACGTACCGTCGTGCAGCTCCTCGCCGAAGTCGCCGCCGTACCCGTACGAGCCGTCGGCGCGCAGGATCCCGTGCTCCATCCACTCCCAGAGGAATCCGCCCTGACAACGCTCGTACCGGTCGAACAGCTCCTCGTACTCCGGAAGGCCGCCGGGACCGTTGCCGCCGGCATGCGAATACTCGCAGAGCACGAACGGCATCGCTCGCCGCCGAGCATCCAGCACCGGATCGTCCAACGGCTTCTCCGCACGCTTGCCGATGGCCTCCACCTCGGCGTGCGACGCGTACATCCGGCTGTAGACATCCACGTCCGCGCAGGTGAGGTCGCCCTCGTAGTGCAGCGGCCGGGACGGATCCCGATCCCGTGTCCAGGCGGCCATCGCGGTCAAGTTCGCCCCGACGCCGGCCTCGTTGCCGAGCGACCACATCACCACGCACGCGTGGTTCTTGTCCCGTTCGACGGTTCGCCGCATCCGGTCGATCGACGCGTCCAGGAACCGCGGGTCGTCGGCCGGGTTCTCGCGCCAGTCGATCAGCATGAACCCGTGCGACTCGTAGTCGCACTCGTCCATCACCCAGAACCCGAGCTCGTCGCACAGCTCCAGCAGCCTCGAGTCCGGCGGGTAATGACTGGTCCGGATCGCATTGATGTTGTGCCGCTTCATCACCAGCAGCTCTTCGCGCATCCGCTCGTACGGTACGGCGCGGCCGAACACCGGGTCGTGCTCATGCCGGTTGACCCCGTGGAACAGCACCCGCCTGCCGTTGACCCGCAGCACGCCGTCGACGATCTCCACGGTCCGGAACCCGATCCGCAGCGACACCACCTGATCCGCCAGCTCCACGAACGCGTCGTACAGCCGAGGCACTTCGGCGGACCACGGCTCGACGTCCGGAATCGTGACCGTCTCCCCGCACGGCGCCTCGACGCCGAGCGCAGGGATCCGTACGATCGCGCCCGGTGCCGATTCGACCCGCAGCACCCCGGCACCGTCCGAATAGTCCGCGTGCACGAAGGCGTCCACCGGGCACGCGACGAGCGTGACGTCGCGGAAGATGCCCGGCAGCCACCACATGTCCTGGTCCTCGAGGTACGACCCGGACGACCACTGGTGCACCCGCACCGCCAGCACGTTGCGCCCGGGCCGTAGTACCTCGTCGACCGCGAACTCGGCCGGCAACCGCGACCCGCGCGTCACCCCGAGCTCGACCCCGTTCAGCCAGACCCGCGCACACGAGTCCACCCCGTCGAACCGCAGCACCGTCGGCCCGCTCCAGTCCGGCGGAAGCTCGAACACCAGCCGATGGTCGCCGGTCGGATTCTCGTCCGGCACATACGGCGGATCAACAGGGAACGGATACTTCTGGTTCGTGTACGCCGGATTCCCGTGCCCGTGCATCGGCCAAGAGGAAGGCACCGGCAACCAGTCCCACTCCGAGTCGTCGAAGTCCACCGCCTCGAAGCCGGTCGCAGGCACGGTCGGGGTGAACCGGAAGCGCCACTGCCCGTTCAGACTCAGCCGCGGTGCATCCGACCGTACGGCAGCCCGCGCCGGCAACATCCCGTACCCGGGCCCGGGATCCTCCCAGTACCTCATGCGTCGTCCCGGATCCACACGGTCATGGGGCCGACCTCACGGTTCGCCCAGGCGTAGTAGGGGATCGCGGTCAGCGTCCCGTCGCGGGTCGGTACGTCGACCGTCGTCACGCCGCCTAGCAGATCGGGCTGTTCGCGCTCGATCAGCTCACCCGCGACGACCGCGGTTGTATCGAGGACGGCAGATGCATCCTGCTGCTCGAAGCAGTACACGAGCGGTCCGCGTTCGATCGCGATGCAGCCGCGGACCGAGTCGATCCGCTCATCCGGTGCCGTACGGCGAGCCGTGATCGGCAGCTCCAGTACGACCTCGTCGCCCACCGACCACACGCGGCGCAGCGGCCCTTCGTGCCCGTTGATCGTCAGCCGATGACTGTCCGCCCACGCCGGGATCCGCAACCCGAGCGTCCACGGTGTGTCCGGCGCCGCCGTGATCCGCACCCGTACGGTGCCGTGCCACGGGTACTCGGTCTCCACCTCGAACCCGATCTCACCCACCCGCACGCTGGCCGGCGCGTAGAGCTGGACCTGGACTCCGTCGTCGTCCGCCGTGGCGACCAACTGGTCGAGCGACGACAGCGTGCGCATCACGTTCGGCGGGCAGCACGCGGTACCGAACCACGGCTGCCGTCCACCGACCGCGGAGCGCTGGTCGTCGGCAAGCGCATTGTCGCGCACCTTCAGCGTGTTCACGTAGAAGAAGCGATCGCCCTCGAGCGAGACGCCGGAGATCACCGCGTTGTAGAGCGTCCGCTCGATCAGGTCGGCGTACTTGCTCTCACCGGTTGCCAGCAGCAGCCGCCAGCTCCACTGCACGCTGGCGATCGCGGCACAGGTCTCGCAGTACGCGGTGTCCGGCGGCAGCTCGAACGGGTCGCCGAACGCCTCGCCGTACCAGCGGGAGCCGACACCGCCGGTGAGGTACGTCTGGCTCTCGACCATCGTCGACCAGGTCGCCTGCAGCGCGTCGAGCAGTTCGGCGTCACCGGTCTCGACGGCGACATCGGTTGCGCCCGAGGCGAGGTACAGCGCCCGGACCGCGTGCCCGGCGAGCGTACGGACGTCCCGTACCGGCAGGTGGTCCTGGAAGTACGCCGGCCCGTGGTGACCCGGGGGAGTGAGCCCCCCGTGCCCGCGCGCCTCGACGAAGTACGACGCCAGCTCGAGGTACGCCGCCGTACCGGTCTCGCGGTACAGCTCGACGAGCGCCATCTCGATCAGCGGGTGCCCGTCGACACCCTCCAGCCGGCCGGGCCCGAATGTCTTGCACAAGTGATCCGCGAACCGGCAGGCGACGTCGAGCAGCGTGCGATCCCCGGTCGCCCGCACCTGCGCGACTGCTGCCTGGAACAGGTGTCCGGCGCAGTAGAGCTCATGGCCCTTCTCCAGGTCGCCGTAGCGCTTGCCGTCGAGCGCGAGCCGCGTGTGGGTGTTCAGGTACCCGTCGGTCTCCTGCGCGGACGCGACCAGCGCACTCGCACTCGTCTGCCACTCGGACAGCTCGGCCGACGGCTCACCGGACTGCTCCCAGGCAACCGCCTCCAGCCACTTGTAGACGTCGGTGTCCGCGAACAGCTTGCCCTCGAAAGGGCCGGTGGAGCGGCGGAAGTTGCCGAGCGTTCCGACCTCCTCGAGCCGCTGCGCCGCGGCCGGAATCGTGGTCTCCCGGTTGATCTGCCGGCGGTTCGACCAGAAGCCGCCGCTGAGTTTTGTACTGCCGAGGGGAAGTGGGCGCAAAGGCATGGGGGCAAGGTAACCATCGTCGCGGACGTCAGGGCAAGAGTTCGTGCAAACGATTGCGGCGGCGAAAATCACTGCATGCAAACGATTGCAATTTTCCGGCGTCACGCCCTTGACATCGGCTCGTAACCTCCGTGACCATGAGGGCCGTCGTTCCATTCGGACTTGACTAGATATTCATTGACTGCGCAACTCAGCAGCCGCCCCCTGCCGAAAGCGAGGCATGGACGATGACCGAAACACCCCCTCCCACTGCACCCGGCTGGTCCCGGCGCGGATTCGTCGGTACGACCGCGGCCGCCATCAGCGTCGCGTCGCTCGGCATCACGCCGGCCGCCCAGGCCGTCCCGGCTGCCCAGGCCACCGCGAACGACGACCAACTGCCGGCCTTCCCCGGCGCCGAGGGCGCCGGCAAGTGGTCCAAGGGTGGCCGTGGTGGCTCCGTCTACGAGGTGACCACCCTGGCCGATTCCGGACCCGGATCGCTGCGCGACGCGGTGTCCGGCTCCGACCGGACGATCGTGTTCCGGGTCTCCGGCACGATCCAGCTGGCGTCCGGGCTGAAGATCCTCGGCAGCAACCTGACGATCGCCGGACAGACCGCGCCTGGTGGCGGGATCTGCGTGGCGGGCTACGGCACCAACGTCGCGGGCGGCGCCCACGACATCGTGCTCCGCTACCTGCGCTTCCGGCTCGGTGACGAGAACGAGATCGCGGACGACTCGTTCAACACCAACGTGCCCGGCTCGGTGAGCCCGGAGATCCGGAACCTGATCATCGACCACTGCTCGTTCAGCTGGGCGGTCGACGAGTGCCTCTCGCCGTACGGCAACTTCGACGTCACCATCCAGTGGTGCATCGTCTCCGAGGGTCTGGCGCTGTCCGCGCACCCGAAGAACCGGCACGGGTACGGCGGGATCTGGGGCGGCGAGCGGAACACGTACCACCACAACCTGATCGCGCACGAGGGTGGCCGGCAGCCGCGGTTCGGCTACACCGAGGGCATCGAGCTCGAGGTCGACCACTACAACAACGTGGTGTACGACCACGGCTACACGTCGGTGTACGGCGGCGAGTGGGCCAACGGCATCAACATCATGAACAACTTCTACAAGCCGGGCCCGACCACGCTGGATGAGGTCGCACCGGTGATCGTGAGCGCGAACCGCGGCGGCCAGTGGTACATCGCCGGCAACCAGGTCGACGGCCACCCGGACGTCACCGCGCACAACCGCAAGGGCATCCGCTACCCGATCGGCGGCATCGTCGAGCTGTCGCAGCCGCAGCCGATCCCGGGCCGCGGCGAGATCCAGGCGGCGAACAAGGCGTACGAGGCCGTGCTGGCGAACGCCGGCGCCATCCTGCCGAAGCGGGACGCGGCCGACGCCCGGGTGATCGCGGAGGTCCGCAACGGCACCGGCCGGCTGATCAACTCGCAGAAGGAGGTCGGCGGCTACCCGGAGCTGGTGCAGACCGAGGCGCCGGTCGACTCCGACCACGACGGCATCCCGGACTGGTGGGAGAAGGCCAACGGCCTCGACCCGAACGACCCGTCGGACGCGCAGAAGATCGCTCCGAACGGCTACACCTACCTGGAGAACTACCTGAACTCGCTGGTTCCGGAGCAGGTCGGCAATCCGACCGTACGGATCACCAGCCCGGCGTACGACCAGACTATCCCGGGGCGCACCGCGCCGACCGTGACGATCAAGGCGGACGCCGCGGCGGCGAAGGGCGGCCAGCTCGCCAAGGTGGAGTTCTTCGTCGGTGACCAGATCGTTGGTACGGCCGACAAGGCGCCGTACCAGGTGCAGTGGAAGAACGTTGCCGACGGCTCCTACTGGCTGACCGCGCGGGCGACCGACAAGAACGGCACGGCAACGCAGTCGAGCTCGACGCAGGTGCACGTCAACCGGCAGACCGGGACTGCGAACTGGACGTCGGCGTCGGTCGGCAAGCCGCCGCTGCCGGGCTCCGGCAACCTGGAGAACGGCATCCTGACGATCAAGGGGTCGGGCCGGATCTACGGGCGGACGAGCAACTTCCACTACGTCTACCGCAAGCTCCAGGTCGGTGGGGCGGGCGCGGTCTCGCAGGTCACCGCGCGGCTGGACAAGATCAGCAAGATCGCGAACGGGCTGACCGCGGGCCTGATGATCCGCGACTCCCTGGACCCGGCGGCGCCGTTCATGTACGGCGGTCTCGGGTTCGGCGTCGCGGGCGGCTACGGCACCGTGAACGACAACGCGAGCGCCGCGCCGACGGCCACCGACGACGGCGGCATGAAGGCGCAGGCGATCCGGATCCAGACCGACGGCACGGTGCCGAGCGTCGGCCCGTGGCCCTGGGACGACAGCTACCTGGACCCGACGAAGGTGTATTGGCTGCGGCTGCTCCGGCGTGAGCGCCCGCAGTACCGGGACGTCGAGTTCGAGGCGTTCATCTCCACGGATCAGGTCAAGTGGGACCGCTTCGGCTACGAGAAGCTCGTGATGCCGAGCCGGACCTTCTACATCGGTTTCGCCATCGACGGCGGCCGGGTCGACAACGACCTGGTCGACTACGGGACGGCGCAGTTCAGCAACATCACGCTCGAGCAGCAGTGAGGTAAATCGCCATGTCGCAAATGTCTGAACGCATGATCAACCGGCGCCGGCTGCTGCAGGGCGGTCTCGGACTGCTGACAGTCGCCACGGTCGGAGGATGCGGGTTCTTCGACACCAAGCCGGCCGGCTCCGGAGCGCAGGCCGCCACGGCCGGCGAGAAGGAGTCGCCGATGCTGAAAGCCCTGGTGGACAAGGGATCCCTGCCCGCGCTCGCGGACCGGCTCCCGAAGAACCCGGTGGTGATCAAGCCGCTCGAGGGCAAGACGCAGTACGGAGGGACCTGGCGGTCGGCGATGCTGACCCAGGAGGACACCCAGTGGCTGTGGTACGCGATGAACTACGAGCCGCTGGTGCGCTGGAAGCCGGACAAGACCGGCAAGCCCGGGTACGACGAGATGGAGTCGAACACGGCCGAGTTCACGGTCGATGCCGACAGCAAGGTGTTCACGTTCAAGCTCCGCGAGGGCCTGAAGTGGTCCGACGGCAAGCCCTGCACCGCCGACGACATGGTGTTCACGATCCTCGAGGTGCAGTGTGACGAGGGTCTGCACCCGGACGGCATCTACGACGCGTTCCTGTCGCCGGACACCAACAAGATCGCGAAGGTCGAGAAGGTCGACGACCGTACGGTGACGATCACCTACACCGCGCCGCAGCCGTCGCTGCTCGGGCAGGTCGCGGACGGCATCTTCCTGCGTGAGGGCGCGTACGGGATGCTGCTGCCGAAGCACTACTTCCAGCAGTTCCACCTGAAGTACAACAAGAACGCGAACGCGCTGGCGAAGAAGGCCGGAGTCGGCAGCTGGGTGGACCTGTTCGCGCAGAAGCAGAACCCGTGGACCAACCCGGAGCAGCCGACCCTCGCGGCCTGGAAGGTGCAGACCCCGCTCGGCAAGGGCTCCGCGGTCACGCTGACCCGGAACCCGTACTACTGGAAGGTCGACGACGCCGGCCGGCAGTTGCCGTACATCGACAACTGCCGCGTCGAGGTCGTCCAGGACGCGCAGGTCGAGCTGCTGAAGGTGATGAACGGCGAGTTCGGCATGCAGTACCGGAACTTCGGCACGCCGCAGAACAAGCCGGTCGTCGCGCAGAACCGGCAGAAGGGCAACTACAAGCTCATCGAGGTGCCCACCCAACTGACCAACACGATGGTCCTCGGCCTCAACCTGACGCACAAGGACCCGGTCAAGCGGGCGCTGTTCGCGAACAAGGAGTTCCGCGCCGGGCTGTCGCACGCGATAAACCGCAAAGAGGTCATCGACGCGGTGTACGCCGGACAGGGCGAGCCCTGGCAGGGCGCCCCGCCGAAGGACTCGCCGTACTACAACGAGCAGCTCGCGACCCAGTTCCTGGAGTTCGATGCCGCCAAGGCGAACCAGCACCTGGACGCCGCGGGCCTGACGAAGAAGTCGGCGGACGGCAAGCGGCTCGGCGCGGACGGCAAGCCGGTCTCGGTCGCCGTACTGATCAGCGAGTCGTTCCCGGACCACGTCGAGGCGGTCGAGTTCCTGAAGAAGCGCTGGGCCGCGGTCGGCATCGAGCTGCGGGCGCAGCCGGTCAGTGAGGACCTCTACAAGGAACGGGTCAAGGGCAACGACCACGACGCCGGCACCTGGACCTGCGGCACCTTCGTGCTGCCGACCGGTACCGGTGGTGACCACTACTGGGTGCCGACCAACGACGGCAGTGCACGCTACGGGATCGCCTGGGCGCAGTGGTACCAGTCGAAGGGCGAGAAGGGCACCAAGCCGCCGGCGGAGGTGCAGAAGCAGATGGAGCTGTTCACCCAGGCACGGCAGGAGCCGGACCCGGGCAAGACGCTGGAGCTCGGCAAGCAGATCCTGCAGATCGCGGCCGACCAGTTCTACTACATCGGCATCAGCTCGGTCCCGAACACCTACGGTGTGGTGAAGAACGACTTCCACAACGTGCCCACGACGATGAGCGAGTCGGTGGCCCCGGGCATCGTGCACCCCGAGCAGTTCTCGATGGAGCAGTAGCCGATGCTGCGCTTCGTCGGCCGGCGGACGGTCTGGATGCTGCTCACGCTGGTGGCGATCTCGTTCGTCACCTTCGTGGTCATCAAGCTGCCGCCGGGCGACTACACGACCACCGTGATCGCGAACGCGGAGGCCCAGGGCCGGGACATCCCGGACTCGCAGATCGCCGAGCTGAAGCGGCACTACGGCCTGGACAAGCCGTTCATGGTGCAGTACCTGACCTGGATCGGGGGCGTCGTCCTGCACGGCGACCTCGGCCAGTCGTTCGCCTGGAACCAATCGGTCTCCAGTCTGATCGGCAGCCGGGTCCTGCTCTCGATCGTGCTGTCACTGGCCAGCCTGCTGTTCGTCTGGGCGATCGCGTTCCCGATCGGCATCTACAGCGCGCTGCGGCAGTACTCCTCCGGCGACTACATCGCGTCGTTCCTGGGCTTCATCGGGATGGCCGTGCCGGAGTTCATGCTCGCGCTGGTGATGATGTACGTCGGGTTCCGGTACTTCGGGCAGAGCGTCGGCGGTTTGTTCTCACCGCAGTACGCCGACGCGGCCTGGAACCTGGGCAAGCTGCTCGACCTGCTCTCGCACCTGTGGATCCCGATCGTGGTGGTCGGCGTCGCGGGCACGGCCGGCCTGATCCGGATCACCCGGGCCAACCTGCTCGACGAGTTGCACAAGCCGTACGTCGCGACCGCGCGGGCGAAGGGTCTGCCGGAGTGGAAGCTGCTGCTCAAGTACCCGGTCCGGATGTCGCTCAGCCCGTTCTTCAGCACGGTCGGCTGGCTGCTGCCGGGCCTGATCAGCGGCGAGACCATCGTCTCGGTCGTGATGAGCCTGCCGACCAGCGGCCCGCTGCTGCTCGGCGCGGTGAAGAGCCAGGACATGTACCTGGTCGGCAGCTTCGTGCTGATCCTCAGCACGCTGACGGTGATCGGCACGATGCTCAGCGACCTCGCACTGGCCTGGTGGGATCCGCGGATCCGCACCCGGTTCCAGAAGGGATAGATCCGTATGGCCCAGCAGACCGAGGAGATCTCCCCGGAGCTCGAGCAGACTCCGCAGGAACAGGAGGTGGTGAAGAGCCTTCGCGACCACGGCGCGCTGCCGCAGTGGCGGCTGATGTGGCGGCAGTTCCGCCGGCACCGGCTGGCGCTGATCGGGCTGATCGTACTGATCCCGATCTACTTCATCGCGATCTTCGCCGGCTTCTTCGCACCGTCGAGCGCCGACACCGCACACACGTCGCTGCCGTACGCCCCGCCACAGCGGGTGCACATCGACAGCGAGCACGGGATGTTCGTGTACGGGTACTCGTCGACGCGCAACACCGAGACGTTCGAGCAGACCTTCACCGTCGACCGGTCGAAGATCGTCGACGTCGGGTGGTTCGTGCACGGCGACGAGTACTCGATCCTGGGTCCGATCAAGTCCGACATCCACCTGATCGGCCCGACCACGGCCGGCGAGCCGTTCTTCCTGGTCGGCGCCGACCAGTCCGGCCGCGACCTTCTGTCCCGGCTGATCCACGGCGCCCGGGTGTCGCTGTCGATCGGCCTGGTCGGGGTGTTCGCGAGCTTCCTGCTCGGCATGCTGATCGGCGGCATCTCCGGCTACCTGGGTGGCACCGTCGACAACATCATCCAGCGGATCATCGAGTTCATCATGTCGATCCCGACGCTGCCGTTGTGGATGGCGTTGTCGGCTGCGCTGCCCGGTGGCTGGGGACCTTTGACCAGGTACTTCGCGATCACGGTGATCCTGTCGCTGATCGGCTGGACCGGGCTGGCCCGGGACGTCCGCGGGCGGTTCCTCAGCCTGCGCGAGGAGGACTTCGTGATGGCCGCCCGCCTGGACGGGGTCGGCCGGACCGGGATCATCTTCGGCCACATGGTGCCGTCGTTCGCCAGCCACATCATCGCGTCGGTGTCGATGGCGGTGCCGCGGATGATCCTCGGCGAGACCAGCCTGTCGTTCCTCGGCCTCGGCCTGCAGCCCCCCGCGGTCAGCTGGGGTGTGCTGCTCGAGGGCGCGCAGAACGTCCGTGCGGTCGCCACCGCGCCGTGGCTGCTGACCCCGGGGCTCGCGGTCGTGGTCGTCGTACTCGCCATGAACTTCGTCGGAGACGGTCTCCGCGACGCTGCCGACCCGTACAAGTGAGGACCTGACATGCAACCTCTTCTGGAAGTGCGCGAGCTCAGGACCCACTTCGAGCTCGGCGACGGCGTCGTGAAGGCCGTCGACGGTGTCAGCCTGACGGTCCAGCGCGGCCGGACGCTGGCCGTGGTCGGCGAGTCCGGGTGTGGCAAGAGCGTCACCGCCCGGTCGATCCTGCGGCTGGTCGAGAAGCCGGCCCGGATCGTCGGCGGCGAGGTGCTGCTGTACGACGACGGTACTGACAAGGACCCGCTCGACCTGCTCGCGGCGAAGGACAAGCGGCTGCGGCAGGTGCGCTGGGCCGACATCGCGATGGTGTTCCAGGAGCCGATGGCGTCGCTTAGCCTGGTGCACACGATCGGCGACCAGATCATCGAGGCGGTCCGGCTGCACGAGAACCTCGGCAAGCAGGCCGCCCGGGAGCGCGCGATCGAGATGCTCGACCGGGTCGGTATCCCGGACCCGAAGCGCCGCGTCGACTCGTACCCGTTCCAGCTCAGCGGTGGCATGCGGCAACGCGCGATGATCGCGATGGCGCTGTCCTGCCGGCCGCGGCTGCTGATCGCGGACGAGCCGACGACGGCGCTGGACGTCACGACGCAGGCGCAGATCCTGGACCTGCTGCAGGACCTCCAGCAGGAGCTGGGGATGGCGATCATGCTGATCACCCACGACCTCGGCGTTGCGGCGCAGGTCGCCGACGAGGTTGCGGTGATGTACCTCGGCGAGGTCGTCGAGCAGGGCCCGGCGTCCGCCGTGCTGAGCAAGCCCAAACACCCTTATACGCAAGCACTTGTGCGTTCGGTGCCGCGGCTGGGCCAGAACACCCAGGACCGCCTGGTCGCGGTTCGGGGGACTGTGCCGCCCCCGTACGAACGGCCGTCGGGCTGCCGGTTCCACCCGCGCTGCGACGCGTTCATGGCCGGCAAGTGCGACACGACCGTGCCGCCCCGGGTGCGCAGCGACGAGATCGACGTGGCCTGCCTGCTGTACGGCGAGGAGAAGTGATGAACCTGCTCGAGACGAAAGACCTGACGATGCACTTCCCGCTCAGCGGGGGGCTGCTCGGGCGCAACCACGGCTACGTCAAGGCCGTCGACGGGGTCGACCTGTCGATCCGGGCCGGCCGGACGCTCGGGCTCGTCGGGGAGTCGGGCTGCGGCAAGACGACGCTCGGCCGCTGCATCGTCCGCGCGTACGAGCCGACGTCGGGCAGCATCATGTTCGACGGCGTCGACCTGGCGTCGCTGAGCGAGAAGCAGCTGAAGCCGTACCGGGCGCAGGTCCGGCTGATCTTCCAGGACCCGCACTCCTCGCTCGACCCGCGCAAGACGCTGCGCGACATCATCGCCGAGCCGCTGAAGGTCCAGGGCGCCGGTTCGCGCGACGAGATCGACGACAAGGTCGCCGCGCTGCTGCGCCGCGTCGGGCTGCGGGCCGAGTACGCGCACCGTTACCCGCACGCGTTCAGCGGCGGTGAGCGGCAGCGCGTCGTGATTGCCCGGGCGCTCGCGACCGAGCCGCGGCTGGTGGTCGCGGACGAGGCGGTCAGCGCGCTCGACGTGTCGGTCCGGGCCCAGATCCTGAACCTGCTGAAGGACCTGCAGGAGGAGTCCGGTCTCACCTATCTGTTCGTCTCCCACGACCTCGGCATCATCGAGCACGTCGCCGACGACGTCGCGGTGATGTACGTCGGCAAGCTCGTCGAGAGCGCGTCGACCGAAGAGCTCTACAGCAAACCCCTGCACCCGTACACCGAGGCGCTGCTCAGCGCCGTACCGGATCCCGATCCCGCGTCGCGCGGTCAGCGAGAGCGGATCAAGCTGCGCGGCGAGATCGCGGATCCCTCGAAGGTGCCGGCCGGCTGCCCGTTCCATCCGCGGTGCGGGTACGCCGAGGACCGGTGTGCGACCGAAGTGCCACAGCTGCGCGAGATCAGGGGCCGCAAGGTGGCCTGTCATTTCGCCGAACAGCTGGATCTGAAGGGTGTCCTCACGGCCACCACCGCCCCGTAAGAGAGGTCTAAGTCATGTCTGAATCGAACATGTCCCGTCGTGGCCTGTTACGCAACGGCGCACTGATCGGCGGCCTGGCCGCGTTCGGCGGCGCATTGCAGGCGGCCCCGGCGGCGGCAGCCGGTACGAGTTCCACCAGCGCGGTGCCCCGGGCCGGCGCGCAAGCTGCGTCATCCGGGTCAGCCGACGGCGTTGTCGACATCCCGAACAAGTACAACGTGCCGTTCTCGGTCGCGGACGACGAACTGTTCGTCTTCGCCGCGAACTTCAAGCCCTTCGAGCTCGGCGGCAACGACGACGGCCGGGAGGCGCACCGGTACTTCGACGCCGTGTTCGGCGATGCGATCCGGGCGAAGTTCCCGGACATCAAGGTGAAGTACGCGACCTGGGACTACCCGATCCGCTACGAGGACATCGCCAAGACCACCCGGGTGCCGGACCTGATCCTGGAGGACCCGCGGCTGCGGATCGACCGGGACCTCGAGCCGCTCGGCTGGACCCAGGACATCACGGCCGCCGTGCAGACGGCCGGCATCGACCTGAGCACGCTGAACGTCGGCTCGGTGGAGCAGATCAAGTCCCGCTCCGACGGCGGCCTGTACGGCGTCCCGCTGTGGATCGACGAGAGCCTGCTGTTCTACAACAAGAAGATTTTCGACAAGTTCAGGGTGAAGTACCCGACCACCGGGTCGACGTACGACGACATCTACCGGATCGCGCAGAAGCTGACCCGGCAGGACGGCCTGGACCACTACAAGGGGTACATGCAGCACCCCGACAACTACCTGGCGATGAACCAGCTCGGCCTGTACCCGTTCGTCCCGGGTTCGAGCGAGCAGCCGGCGCCGGAAGACGTCAAGGTCAGCCTGACGAGCGCGGAGTGGAAGTCCGTCGCGAACAACCTGTACCGGTTCCTGATGATCCCGCGGAACAACTTCACCACCGTGGACGACTTCTTCAAGGGCGACATGAGCTTCCCGGGCCACCTGGCGATGGCCGTGAACAGCCTGTCGAAGCTGAACGCGTACGCCCTCAGCCCGTACTACGTCGAGGAGGACGACGCCGCGGAGTTCGCGGAGTGGGCCAAGAGCGTGGACATCGGGGTCACGTCGATGCCGGTGCTGTCCCGCGGCTCGAACGCGATCTACCAGCCGGACACCCGGGCCGCGTTCATCCCGCCACAGTCCAAGCACCAGGACCAGGCGCTCGACGTGGTCAAGTACCTGGTGTCGGAGGAGATGCAGACCCGGATCTCGTCGTACGGCATGAAGGGTGTGCTGAAGACCGACGCCGTCGTGAACGCCTTCGGTACGGCGATCCCGGAGCTGGCCAAGATCGACACCTCGGCCGTGTACTGGGGCGAGAACGCGGTGATCAAGAACTACCAGAACACCGAGTACTGGGACATCCCGCTGTACAAGGTGTTCCGCCAGCATGTGCTCACCGACGGCATGGACGTCGACTCGTCGCTGCAGGTCACCGAGCAGACCGACATTCCGGACTACATCAAGGCGCAGGTCGCCCGCGGGCTCACGTGGTGATGGCACGGTGACGACAGATCCCAGGTTCGACGGCCGCATCCGTGAGGGTGCGGCCCTCCTGCCGACCATCCATCCCGGCGACAGCCACGCCGCCACGCTCGTCGAGGCGGCGAACGGCGACCTGCTCTGCGCCTGGTTCAACGGCCCGGGGGAGGGCGAACCGGACACCAACATCGTCCTGTCCCGCCTCCCCGCGGGCGCGGACACCTGGCTGGAGCCGGTGCAGCTGTCGTCGGACCCGGAACGCTCGGAAC
The DNA here is from genome assembly GCF_043197975.1 of Kribbella sp. NPDC048928. Taxonomy (NCBI): domain Bacteria; kingdom Bacillati; phylum Actinomycetota; class Actinomycetes; order Propionibacteriales; family Kribbellaceae; genus Kribbella; species Kribbella sp. NPDC048928. The sequence continues at coordinate 148,571 of NZ_JBICUC010000006.1, forward strand.
AGAACCCGCTCCTGTTCGTCACGCCCGACGGCCAGGTGTGGTTGCTGCACACGTCCAACGAACCACACGATCAGTCGACCTCGCGGGTGATCCGCCGGCGGTCGGTCGACAACGGGCAGTCGTGGGGCGAGGCCGACGTGTTGTTCGACCACCTCGGGTCGTTCATCCGCAACCCGGTTGTGGTCCTGAGCAACGGTGATTGGTTGCTACCGGCGTACGACTGCGACAAGAGCGCGGAGCGGACAGTGCTGAAGCTGAGCACCGACCGCGGCGCGACCTGGTCGACCGTCGAGGTTCCGGACGCGATCGGTCAGGTGCAGATGACCGTCGTCGAGCTGTCGCCCGGCGAACTCCTCGGGTACTTCCGCAGCCGCGCCGCCGACCGCATCCACCGGTCGGTGTCGAAAGACAACGGCCGGACCTGGACCTCGCCGGAGCGGACCTCGCTGCCGAACAACAACTCGGCTGTGCAGGTCCTGCGGCTGGACGACGGGCGGCTCGTCATGGTGTTCAACGACTCGTCCGCGGAGCGCGACCAGTTCCGCTGGGTCGACGACGGCAAGGGCGGGCTGCGGCGCAAGACGCTGCGGACCCCGTTGACGCTCGCGCTGTCCGAGGACGACGGCGCCACCTGGCCGTACTGGCGGAACCTGCAGGTGCAGGACGAGGAGTACCACAGCAACGAGCTCGGGTACTCGTACCCGACGCTGCTGCAGACCCGCGACGGGCGGCTGCACGTCGCGTATTCGTTCCTGCGGAAGACCATCAAGCACGTGACCCTGGCACCCGAGTGGATCCAGGCAGGAGATCGATTGCCATGAGTGTTGAGAAGTGGGGCCTGCACGAGCTCACCCTGTCCGGACCCGCGGAGCTGACCGGGGGCAACCCGTTCGCGGACGTGGAGTTCCAGGTCACCTACCAGTTCCGGAACCGGATGGTGACCGTCGACGGTTTCTACGACGGCGACGGCACGTACCGCGCGCGCTTCTCGCCGGACCGCGAGGGGGAGTGGTCGTACATCACGTCGAGCTCCGCCGCCGAACTCGACGGGCACCGCGGCAGCTTCACGTGTACGCCGCCGGCGGCCGGGAACCACGGTCCGGTCGAGGTGCTCGGCAGGCACCACTTCTCCTACACCGACGGCACGCGCTACGACTGCATCGGTACGACCTGTTATCACTGGACGTACGAGTCGAAGGACCTCCAGGAGCTCACGCTCGCATCGTTGCGCGAGGCCCCCTTCGACAAGGTGCGGATGTGCGTGCTGCCGACCGACGGGATGCGGCCGGAGCGGACGCCGTTCGTGGGTTCGACGCCCGGTGAGGTGGACGTCGAGCGCTACGACCCGGAGTTCTTCCGGCACTTCGAGGGCCGGGTGGCCGATCTGCTGGCGCTCGGCATCCAGGCCGACCTGATCCTGTTCCATCCCTACGACAAGGGCGTCTGGGGCTTCGGCCGGATGACTCCCGCGCAGGACGCCGCGTTCCTGCGGTACGTCGTCGCGCGGCTGGCGGCGTACCGGAACGTCTGGTGGTCGCTGTCGAACGAGTACGACTTCAACCACGACAAGACGATCGGCGACTGGGACCGGCTGCTGCAGCTGGTGCAGCGCTACGACCCGTACCAGCGGCTGCGGTCGATCCACAACGGCACGAAGATGTACGAGGTCTTCACGCCGTACGACTTCTCCAAGCCGTGGATCACGCACCAGAGCGTGCAGCACTGGGACGGCGCCGAGACCGCCACCTGGCGGGACTGCCCGAAGCCGGTGGTGATCGACGAGATCGGCTACGAAGGCAACGCCGGTCGCCGCTGGGGCAACCTGACCGCGGACGAGATGGTGCACCGGTTCTGGCAGGGCATGGCGCTCGGCGGGTACGTCGGGCACGGCGAGTCGTTCGTCGACCGCGAGACCCGCGCGTGGATCTCGGTCGGCGGCCGGCTGTACGGCGAGAGCCCGGAGCGGATCGACTTCCTGCGCGGGGTGTTCGCGGGTCTGCCGCGGCAGTCCGACGGTGACGTCGACGGCGACCGCTGCGTCCTGCACTACCTCGGTGACCGGCAGCCGGCCGCCGTCGAGCTCGACCTGCCGGACGGCACGCCGTTCCATTTCGACCTGATCGACACGCGCGCAATGACGATCACCCCCCTGGCCGAGTACTCCGGCTCCAGCCGCATCCCACTGCCCGCCACCCCGTACCTCGCCCTGAGAGGGACCCGATGACGTCAGTTGCACGCTGGGACGTGCTCGAACTACCGCTACCCGGACCGACCGGCGTGGTCTTCCAGCACGCGTCCGGTGCGAGCGCCTACGCGGAGCCCTTCCAGCAGGGAGACGGCTGGTTGGTGCGCTTCAGCCCTGAGCTGGAGGGCTCCTGGACGTACGACGGCGGTGCGGTGGAGTGCACTCCGGCGACCTCGCGAGGAGCTGTCCGTAGGGTCGGCACGACCGTGCGGTGGGCCGACGGGACGCCGTACCACCCGTTGACGACCGAGTGGTTCGGGCAGCCCGAGCAGTGGGCTGCAGCGCGTCCGGCGCTGGCCGCTTCACCGTTCAATCGCGTACGGCTGCGAGTCTCCGCGGCGCTCGAGGAGCAGGTCCGCGATCTCCTGGCGGCTGACGTGATCGCCGATGTCGTGCTGCCTGCGGACGAGGAGGTCGTGCGGGATCTGGTCAATCGGCTGGGGGCGTACCGGAATGTGACGTGGTGCCTTGAGGCGGCCGGCAACTCACGGCAGTTGGCGGAGCTGATCGCGGAGCTCGACTCGAGCCGGCACCTGATCTCGATGCACGAGGCAACCGATCCTGGGCCGCCGTGGCTCACGCACCTGAGCGTCCGGCTCGAGAACCTCCGGACGGTCTCGCCGCTGCGCCGGGACTACGCGAAGCCGGTCTTCGTCGACGCCTGCGGTCATGAAGGCGACGGGATCACTCCGGACACCAGCCTGCGTCCCGAGGAGCTGCTCACCCGCATCTGGGAGGGGACGGTACGCGGCGCGTACGTGACCCACGGCGAGTCGTACGGCGATGCACCCTGGTCGGATGGCGGCCCCAGGCCGACCGGTGTTGTCGCGCAGCGGTTGCGGCTGCTGCGGGAGGTGCTGGACGAGTTGCCCGACGGCGCCGAACCGATCGACGACTACCGCGATGCGCCGACGCTAGCGGTGCCGGGGTCGTACTACCTGCAGTACCTCGGCGAGCACCAGTTCCCGGACCGTACGTTCACCCTGCCCGCGGGCGAGTACGACGTCGACGTACTGGACGTGTGGAACCACTCGGTCCGCAGTACGAAGGAAACAGTCACCTCGGACGCGCTGATCGTCCGGTTGCCCGGCACGCAGTACCAGGCGATCCAGATCCGCCGGACGTCCTGATGCCTGTGAACAGCTCCGCGCTCACGTCGGGTCCCCGTCAGGCCGAGCTGCGTCGTACGCCGGACGGCGTTGTCCTGCAGTTCGGCCTGGTGGACGGCCCGGTGTACCTGGAGCGCCCGGTCGGGAACCTGCTCACGTACTCGGCCGGCCGCCCGTGGCAGGTGGACCCGCCGCAGCCCGACGGCTGGTGGATCTCGCGGCGAGCCGGGGAGCATCGCGCCGGGTGCCGGACCGGGCCGCTTGCCGTCGAGCTGCGGCTGGCGTTCGACGATGCGGACCGGCTGAATCTCGAGGTCCGCTGGCGCAACACCGGCCAGCGCCGGCTCGCGGACCTCGCGGTCGGGCTGCTGCTCGACCTCGGCCGCGTGCACGACAGCCAGCTGACCGTTCCGGGCCTGATCTACAACGACAACCCGTCCGCGGACCCGGCCCGCGCCGTGCCGCGCGTCGGTCACACGCCCGGCGGCGGCTTCGTCGCCGAGGAGGACCGGCTCCCCATCCCCGGTATCAACCTGGAATGGCGCACCGGGCGCGACCGCCGCTGGCTGTCAGTGCTGTCCCGCCCGCAGGCCCGGCGCGCGGCCGACAGCCAGGTCCGGTACGGCTCGCTCGGCGTGCTCCGGCAGGACGGCCCGGTGATCGCGGCGCTCAGCGGCGTACTGATGTTCGACGGCAAGCAGGACGTCCGGTACGTCAGCAAGGCCGAGACCGAGGCGACCGACGACGGGTACCTCACGCTGCTGCCCGGGGAGGTGTACACGCAGCGTCTGGTCCTGGAGTGGGGACCGCAGGAGACGCGCGGCCATGCGTTCCGTGAGCTCGTCCGTACGGGCCGCGCGCTGTTCAACTCGGCCGGTGCTCAGGCCCTGACGGTCGACGAGATGATCACGCTGAAGACGGTTGCCCTGGACAACAGGTGGTACCAGGCCAGGACCGTTGCCGGGTACACCAAGTTCAGCGACATCCCCGGCAACGGACCACGGAAGCCGACGCACTTCATGTACGGCTGGACCGGGCAGGCGCTCAAGCTCGCGTGGTGCGACGCGCAGCTCGGGTTCGGCGCGCGCGACCGGTTGCGCATCGACCGCTGCCGGGCGGCCGTCGAGTTCTATCTCTCCGGCAGCCCGACGCCGACGCCTGGTCTGCGGCACAACGCCTATCAGGTCCCGAGCCGGCGGTGGACCAGCTTCCGGACCGGCAGCAAGCCGATGGTCTCCAGCCGTGCGTACGGCGAGACGATCAGCGATCTGGCCGACATCATCATGCTCTTCCGCGACCAGGGAGAGCCTGTGCCGCCGTCCTGGCCGGCCGCGCTCGAGGAAGCCATGGCGTTCCTCCGGGGCGCGCAGCTGCCGGACGGTACGTTCCCGATCGGTTGGCGGCTCGACGGCGCCCCGGCAGCGACCACCGTGTCCGCAGCAGGGATCCCGTGTGTGCTCGCGGCCTTGAAGGCGTCCGAGATCCTCGACGACCCGGAGCTGTTGTCAGAAGCAACCACCTGGCTCTCCCGGTACTACGACCAGCACGCCCGGACGTTCGACCGCCCGTTCGCGCGCTCCACGCTGGATGCGGCCTGCGAGGACAAGGAGGCCGGCATGTACTACTTCATGGCGGCCTACGAGCTCTATCGCCGTACCAAAGACCCGCGCTACGCGGACTGGTGCGAGGTGGCGGCGGACTGGCTGCTCACCTGGGTGTACGTGTGGTCGCCGGAGCAGGACGCGGACGCGCCGCTGCACACCTCGGGGTTCAACACGATCGGCTGGCCGTCGGTCAGCGTCCAGAACCACCACCTCGACGTGTTCTTCCCGACGTACGAGCTGCTGGCCTTCGGCCTCGCGGCCGACCGCCCGGAGTACGTCGCCGCCGCCTGGACCACGCTGTACGCGATGACGCAGGGCGTTGCGGCCAACCCGGACGACTGGAACTTCCCGCTGCCCGGCGAGCAGGGCGAGGCGGTCTTCCAGACGCACTGGCAGCGGCGTGGGCACACGAACACGTGGAACCCCAGTTGGGTGATCGCTGTCCCACTGGCCAACGCGCTCCGGATCCGGGCGCATGGCTGACCGGCTGATCACGGAGTACGGCGCCGAGCCCGGCGTGGACTGCTCCGCGGCGATCGCCAAGGCGATCGATGCGGGCGGACGGGTCGTGGTACCGGCGGGGGAGTTCCTGACCGGGCCGATCCGGTTGCGCAGCAACGTCGAGCTGCACGTGTCCGCCGGCGCGACGCTCCGGTTCCGTACGGACCCGGCGGCGTTCCCGATCGTTCGTACTCGTTGGCAGGGGATCGAGTGCTTCAGCCACTCACCGTTGATCTACGCGTACGACGAGACGGACGTCGCGATCACCGGCACAGGAACGCTCGACGGCGGTGCGAGTACCACGAACTGGTGGAGCAGCACGCGTCCGCGGACCGACTGGGAGCGCCTGCTGCGGATGGTCGACGAAGACGTACCGGTGGAGCAACGGGTGTTCGAACCCGGGCACGGGTTCCGCCCGAGCTTCGTGCAGCCGTACGAGTGCCGGCGGGTCCGGATCGAGGACGTCCGGATCGTCAACGCGCCGATGTGGGTGGTGCATCCGGTGTTCTGCCGCGACGTTCTGGTGCGCGGTGTCACCGTCGACTCGCTCGGCCCGAACAACGACGGCTGCAACCCGGACTCCTGCGAGGACGTGACGATCACTGGCTGCTCGTTCACGACCGGCGACGACTGCATCGCGATCAAGTCCGGCCGGGATGCCGACGGGCGCCGGGTGGCGCGGCCGTCGCGGAACATCCTGATCGAGTCCTGCCGGTTCACCTCCGGGCACGGCGCGCTGACCATCGGCAGCGAGGCCTCCGGAGGGGTCAGCGACGTCCGCGCCCGGGACCTGCACATCACCGGAAACGGGGTTGGCAGCATCGACCACGCGATCAGAATCAAGACGAATTCGGAGCGTGGCGGTGTGATCGAACGGGTGACGGCCTCGGACATCACGGTGGACGCGGTGACGACGTCCGCCGTACTGATCACGACCCGGCATGCGGAGCCGGAACAGTTCGGCGGGTATGCGCCCGTCGTCCGCGACATCCGGATCTCCAACCTGACGGTCTACTCCGCACCGCGGACCGTCGAGATCGTCGACACCCCCCAGGCGCCGGTCGAGGGCTTCACGCTGACCTCCGACCGGACGGCCACGAGTTCTATCGACCCGAGACGGAGTGTTCCTGGTGACCACTGACTGGGTGCTGTCTGAAGCGCCGGCGGCCGCAGAGCTGAGCGGGCTGACGGCGTACGACCTGCGCTGCGAGCATCGTTCCGAACCGCTCGGCATCGGTACAGCGCGGCCGCGGCTGAGCTGGCGGCTGGCATCGCCGACCCGTGGTGATCGGCAGGACGCGTTCCGCGTGCAGGTGCTGCGGGACGGCGTACAGGTGTGGGACAGCGGGTGGCTGGTTGGGCAGGAGACGTACGTCGACCACGATGGCGCGCCGCTGACGTCGCAGACCGACTACGTGTGGCAGCTGTCGGTGCGGGACGTCGCCGGTGCGGTGTCGACAGCGGACGCAACGTTCGCGACCGGGCTCTTCCACTCCGACGAATGGGAGGCGCACTGGATCGAGCACGACTACGACACCGACCCGTACTTCGAGCCGCCGGTGGATCGCAAGGAGCCGCGAACGGTGCGGCAGGCAACGATCGCACCGCCGCGGCACTATCGACGTACGTTCGAGCTGACGCAACCGGTGCACCGGGCGCGGGTCTATGTCACGGCCCACGGGCTGTACCAGTTCAGCGCCAACGGGCAGCGGATCGGGAACGACGAGCTGACGCCGGGCTGGACCGACTATCGCGAGCGGGTTGCGTACCAGACGTACGACGTGACCGACCTGCTGCGCGAAGGCGAGAACGTGATCGGCGCCGTCCTCGGCGAGGGCTGGTGGTCCGGGTACGTCGGGTGGGACACCCGCAGCCACGCGCACCACTACGGCAAGAAGCCGCAGCTCCTGGCGCAGCTCGTGGTCGACCACCCGGACGGCTCGCGCACCGTGGTCGCGACCGACGGGCGGTGGGTCGAGCACGTCGGGCCGATCCGGTTCGCGGACCTGCTGATGGGGGAGTCGTACGACGCCCGCAACGAGCTGGGCGACTGGTCGAGTCCTGGGTACGACGCGAGCGGGTGGGCGGCCGCGGGCGATCTCGGCGGTGACGTGTCGACGGTGATCGCCGCGACGACCGAGCCGGTACGGGTGACGTCCGAGCTGCCTGCAATCGCGGTCACGGCGCTCGAACCGGGACGCTTCGTCGTCGATCTCGGGCAGAACTTTGCCGGCCGGGTGCGGTTGCGGGTCCGTGGTGCGGAGGCCGGTGACCGGATCCGGTTGCGGCACGGCGAGATGCTGGAGGCGGACGGTTCGCTCTACACCGCGAACCTGCGGACCGCCGACGCGACCGACTACTTCGTCAGTGCTGGTGCGGACGAGGAGTTCTTCGAGCCGATCTTCACCGTGCACGGCTTCCGGTACGTCGAGATCGACGGGTACCCGGGTGAGCTGACGCGTGACGATGTCGTCGGGCGGGCCCTGCATTCGGACACCCCGGTCGCGGGCCGGTTCGAGTGCTCGGATGCGGGCGTGAACCAGCTGCTCAGCAACATCCGCTGGGGTCAGCGTGGCAACTTCGTGAGCGTCCCGACGGACTGCCCGCAGCGCGACGAGCGGCTCGGATGGACGGCGGACGCGCAGATCTTCCTGCCGACCGCGGCGTACCAGGCCGACGTACTGACGTTCTTCGAGAACTGGTTCGCCGATCTCGCGGTCGCGCAGACCGCCGAGGGCGCGATCCCGGACGTCATCCCGCACGTGATCACCGGCCGGCACGGCACGCCGGCGTGGGCGGACGCGGCGACGATCGTGCCGTGGACGCTGTACCGGATCTACGGCGACGAGCGGGTGCTGCGGGCCGCGTGGCCCGTGATGCAGCGCTGGGTCGAGTACGTGCATCGCGCGAACCCGGATCTGATCTGGCGGAAGCGGACGAGCGGGCACTACGGCGACTGGCTGCAGGTCGGGGTTGTGACGGACCGGGACGTGCTCGCGACGGCGTACTTCGCGCGGAGCGTGGAGTTCACGGCTGCAGCGGCCCGGGTGCTGGGCCTCGCCGACGAGGCTGCGGCGTACGGAGAGTTGTGGGAGCGGATCCGGGACGCGTTCGTGGCGGAGTTCGTCGATGCCGAGGGCAAGGTGCGCGGCGACACCCAGACCGGGTACCTCCTGCCGCTGGCGTTCGGTCTGTTGCCGTCGTCGGCCGAACAGGTGGCGGTGAAGCATCTCGTTGCGGATCTCGAGCGCCGCGACCGGTCGCTGACGACCGGGTTCGCGGGGGTCGCGTTGTTGTGCCCGATCCTGACGAAGTACGGGTACGCCGAGCTCGCGTACGAGCTGTTGCACGACGACCGGTACCCGTCCTGGGGCTACTCGATCAAGCATGGCGCCACGACGATCTGGGAGCGCTGGGACGGCTGGACCGAGGAGAACGGGTTCGGTCCGGTGGCGATGAACTCGTTCAACCACTACTCGCTCGGCTCGGTCGGCGAGTGGCTGTACGCCGATGTCGCCGGCATCAGCCAGTCGGCCGACTCGATCGGCTTCCGCGACCTGGTGATCAAACCCCAGCCCGGCGGCCGCCTCACCTGGGCCAAGGCCTCGTACGACACCCCCACCGGCCGCGTCTCAACGTCCTGGACCCTTGCCAACGGCAACTTCACCCTGGACGTCACGATCCCACCCGGCACCACAGCCGCCATCCACATCCCCACCACAGACCCCAACTCAGTCCAAGAAGCCGGCCAAGCCCCACCCGAAGCAGCCGGCCTGACCGTCCTTGCCCCCACCCCAACCACAGCAATCCTCCGAGCCCACCCCGGCACCTACCACTTCACAGCCCGCGCATGAGCCGCCGGTGGCGGGTTGTTTCACGGATGGCCTGCTGCAACCCACCAGCCGTGACACAACCCGCCAGCGCGCGGGGAGATCAGCGGGTTCGGTGGGGGCGGCTCGTCGAGGCGCGGAGGGTTAGGGTGCCTTGGACGTGGGTGGTGGGCTGTTTGGCGCCGGGGGAGAAGCGGGCCCAGGCTTGGCGGCCGAGCTCGACCGTGGAGACTGCATACGTCGTGAGGCCGGGGTCGGTGTGCGCACTCATCGGCGCATCGTCGATGCCGGCCACCGACAGGTCGCCAGGGACCGACAGGCCGAGCTCGCGCAGGCGACTGAGGACGCCGACCGCGACGTGGTCGTTGAAGCAGATCATCGCGGTCGGGCGGTAGGTCAATGCCTCGTCCACCGCCTCCCGCCCGTCCGCGAGCGTCGACCCGCACGGCACCCGGATCACGGTCAGACCGGACGCCTCAGGAGAACGAAACCCCCGCTGACGTTGCTGATCGGACCACGCGGCCGGAGGCCCTTGCAGGTAAGCGATCCGCTTGTGCCCGAGCGACGCAAGATGCTCGCACAGCGCCCGCACGCCAAGGTGATAGTCGACAACGACCGAGCCAACCGCAGGATGCCGCAGGACCCGGTTGATCAGCACCAGCCGGCGCGCCGCCTCGGCAACCTCCCGCAGCCGCGGCGTACTCATCCGAGGTGCACACAACAACAACCCGTCGACCCACCGCGCGAGCTCGAGAGCAGATCGGTACTCCTGCTCCGGATCCTCCTCGGTCCCCGCCACGAGCGTGTGGTGCTCGTCGGCCGCTGCCTCACCGGCAACACCCTTGAGGATCTCCGCGAAGTACGGATTGCCGAGATCCGGTACGACGACGCCGACCGTACGGCTGCTCCCGCGCAGCAGCGTCTGCGCCGCCGGGTTCGGCCGGTAGCCGACGTCCTGTGCGGCGGCACGCACCCGGTCGGCGACCTCCGGCGAGACCGGCTTGCCGCCGCTCAGCACCCGCGAGACGGTCGCCGTCGACACCTCGGCCAGCCGTGCCACGTCGTGGATCGTGGCGCGGGCAGCCGTGCCGGTCCCAGCGGCCTGGGCAGTTCGGGCGGCTCTGGCGGCTCTGGCAGCATGGTCCGCAGAAGGCGTTCGCACGCGCCCATTGGACCATGACGGCGGCGCAGATCGCTGCTCCGCGGGCGATGTAAACCTTTTCCCGATTTCTCGCGACAACCTCTTGACGCAGCGGGACCGCGCTGCGATGTTAACCAGGAAAAGGATTACCTGCCCACCGCCCCGGGCTTCTGTGCGGCGGTCTGCGCGAGGAGAACCACCGTGCGAAATCGTCTCCTGAGTCTCTGTCTGGTCGTGCTCGCCGGCGCCGGCCTGCTGACCGTGTCGGCGGGCCCGGCCGCGGCCGCGAACCCGGCGACGTACGGGCCGTTCGATCCGCGGATCGAGCTCGACGGCCACTGGGGCCGCGACGACGACGTCGCGATCACGGTGAACTCGGGCTCGTCGGTCCGCCTCCGGTTCACCGGCTCGCACCTCGGCGCGTTGTTCGACACGTCGTCGATCACGGTCCCGGCCCAGCTGTACGTCTCGATCGACGGTCAGGCACCGACGCTGCAGAAGGTCGACGCGGATCACAAGGTGTTCGCCGACGACCTCGACCCGAGCGTCGCGCACACCGCGGAGATCCTGGTCAAGGACGTCGACGAGTACGAGAACCGCTGGAACGTCCCGCTGCAGACCGGTGTCGTCCTGAACAAGATCGAGCTCGCCCCGGACGCGAAGCTGATCCCGTTGCAGACCACGGCCGACCGGCGGATCGAGTTCTACGGCGACTCGATCACGCAGGGCGTGATGGCGCTCTGCCCCGAGCTCGGCACGGACTGCGCGGACGGCACCAAGGCGTACCCGCATCTGATCGGAGACGCGTTCGGCGCCGACACCAACCAGGTCGGCTTCGGCAAGCAGGGCATCCTGCAGCCGGGACACGGCAACGTCGGCACGGCCGCGGAGTCCTTCGGCTGGAACCTGGCCGGCTTCCCCGCGACGGGCTTCGACCCGGGCGCGGTCGTCGTCAACTTCGGTACGAACGACGCGGCGTACGGCAGCGCCGAGTTCACCCCGGCGTACCTGGCCTATCTGCGCCAGATCCGGACGGCGGACCCGCACGCACTGATCGTTGCCCTGCGCCCCTTCAACGGCACCCACGCGGCCGACATCAAGGCCGCGGTCGCCGCCGCCAAGGATCGCCGGATCGTGTACGTCGACACGACGGGCTGGCTCGGGCCGGACGACTTCAACGGCACCACCCACCCGAACGTGCAGGGTCATCAGGTCGCGGCCGCCAAGCTGACCGCGGTCCTCGAACACCTCACCGGCTGGCGGGCCTCCCGCGCCGGCGACACCGCCGAGCCGAGACTCGCGCCCGCCGGTCCCGCGGACGCGACCTGCTCGGACACGCCGCTCACGATGACCTTCCGCGGACCGGTCCGCCTCGGCGTCACCGGGAAGCTGCAGATCCACCGCGCGAACGGCGACGTCGTGGACACGATCAGCCTTGCGGACCTCGCGTCGTACCAGCGCACGGTCGGCGGCGCCCGGACCGACTTCGATCAGCTGCACATTTGGGCGTACCAGGCGGTCGTCGTGAACGGGCGGACCGTCACCGTCTATCCGCATCAGCGACTGGCTCCCGGGCAGGTGTACTACGTGACCGTCGACGCCGGCTTCGTGGTCGGCAACCCCGGGATCAGCAACTGGCGTTTCCGGACGCAGCGCGATCCGGGCTCCGATGGGCAGCTGACCGTGGACGGGCGTGGTGGCGCGGACTTCTGCACCGTGCAGGCGGCGATCGACTTCGTCGGCGACGGGCACAAGTCGACCATCGACGTAGGGCCCGGGCTCTACCGTGAGCTGGTCTGGGTGCCGCCGACCAAGCCAGGGCTGACGATCAGCGGCGCAGGCGCCGGCAAGACCGTCATCGGCTACCCGAACAACAACCTGCTGAACGGCGACTCCGCGATGGGGAGCGTCCCGCAGGAGCAGTCGTACTGCCAGCGGCGCGTGATCCCGCAGTCCGACCGCTTCAACTGCTGGCGCGCCGCGATGGGTGCGTTCGCGGACGACTTCACGATGACGGATCTGACCGTGCAGAACCTGACGCCGTACCGCGGGTCCCAGGCCGAGGCGTTCTTCGGGAACGGCGAGCGGATGGTGCTCGCCCGAGTCCGGATCCTCGGGTACCAGGACAGCCTGCGGCTGCAGGGCAAGGCGTTCGTGACGAACAGCTACATCGAAGGTGATGTGGACTTCGTCTGGGGGACCGGTGGCGTGTTCATGCAGGACTCGGAGCTGAAGGCGCTGCACGAGGGCTACTACAACCAGGTCCGCAACATCGACAACGGTCCCGGCAACATCTTCGTCCGGGTCCGGCTGACCCGGGCACCCGGGCTCGCCGACGACAGTGTGTTCCTCGCCCGCGCCGAGCTCGCCCGGTTCCCGACGAGTCAGGTCGTCTTCATCGACTCGGCGATGGACAGCCACGTGAAGAAGACCGGCTGGCAGATCACCAGCCCCAACGACTGCGCGGCCGCCGGCCAGATCCGGTTCTGGGAGTACCACAGCACCGACTTGGCCGGCCGCCCGCTCGACACCACCGCGCGACTGGCGTGCTCCCGGCAGCTCGGCGACGAGGAGGCCGCGCAGCTGCGCGACCCGGCCTTCGTCTTCGGCGGCTGGCACCCGGTCGTTCCCCGCCTCGAAAGGTGAACCACAATGAAGAACGTCAACCGTCGGGCCATTCTCGGAGGTGCTCTCGCCGTGACTGCCGGCAGCGCAACCGGCTGGCCGCTGAACGCGTCCGCCACCGAGGTACCTGGGCAGGTACCGGCCGGTGGTGTGCAGCCGCATCCGGTGCCCCGGCCCGTTGCGCCGGTGAACGCTGAGATCGCGGCGGCCCACGCGGCGACGTACCGGACGCTGCCGGAGGTTGTCGTCGGCGTGGACGTCGAGGATCTGATGAAGATCCACACCGCCGCCGACGCGGACGCGCTCCGTCCACAGCTTGTTGCACAGGTGTGGAAGGACACCGGCGTCCTGCCGAAGGGGCTGCCGACGGTCCAGCGGGACATCGCCGCACCGGACGCGCTGCCGGAGTTCACCGGCGTACGGCGCTACGACAAGCTCGATGTGGCGATGGAGTTCGGGTACGTCTCCACGGTCTTCCTGCTCGTACCGGAGCAGAGCACGCACCGGCGGATCGCGTACTACCACAACGGCCACGGTGAGGGGCCGGAGACGATGCAGCCGGTCACGCAGGCGCTGCTCGACCACGGGTACACCGTGCTGCTGTTCGCGATGCCGTTCTACCACTGGAACCCGAAGACCCTGCAGGACCCGGCCGATCCGACCAAGCAGCTGCAGCCGTCGCACAACGACCTGCCGCAATGGGCCTCGGACAACTACTCGCCGCTCGCCCTGTTCCTGACGCCGCTGGCCGTCGCGACGAACTACGTGCAGGCGACGTACCACCCGTCGTCCGTGCAGATGATCGGGCTCTCCGGCGGTGGCTGGGCGACCACGGTGTACCCGGCGCTGGACACGCGCATCACCCGCTCGTACCCGACTGCCGGCTCGCTGCCGTTCTTCGTCCGGCCCGGATCACCGAAGCCGAGTCCGACCCGCGGCGACTGGGAGCAGCGGCTGGACATGCAGCCCGGTTTCTACGGGCTGGCGGACTTCCCGGACTTCTACGCGCTGGCGTCCGTCGGGCGGAACCGCCGGCAGATCCAGATCCTGAACCGGTTCGACGACTGCTGCTTCAACGGCGTCGGCCACCGCTCCTACGAGGCCGCCGTCCGGCAGCGGATCGCGGTGATCGGCACCGATGCCGTCAGCAACGAGTCGAACGGCCACTGGGAGCTCCTCGAGGACGCCACCCACCAACTGCACGCCATCAGCCCGTACGCCCTGTCGGTCATCCTCTGGGACCTCGACGTCCACTGCGCCCACCTGCCGTAACTGGTCACCAGGGACGTCCATCACCTGATCTGATGGACGTCCCGGACCGGCTGGTTGTTGATGGTGACGTTGGTGAGGGTCAGGCCGGCGTGGTGGACGGTGCTGGGGGCGTCGACGGTGAAGGTGCTGTCGACGACGCGGAAGTCCTCGATGGGTGAGTGGCGGTAGCCGCGGAGCAGCAGGGCGTTGCGGGCGTGCTCCACCTGGAGCCCGCGCAGCTCGACGTTGCGGACGTACGGTGTGAGCGGGCCGGCCTCACCTTCGCCACGGAAGAAGTTGCACTGGACAACTTCCTTGGTGACGTTGGTGACCGTGACGTCGCGCAGGTAGACGTTCTCCACGAACCCGCCGCGGACCGCGTTCGTCTTGATATACAGCGCGAAGTACGGTCCGTCGATCCGGCAGTCGCGGACGTAGACGTTCCGGATGCCGCCGGTGAGGTCCGAGCCGAGCGTGATCGCGCCGTACTTGACCCGCAGCTCGCAGTCCTCGATCAGCACGTCCTCGGTCGGTACTCCGACCTGCAGCCCGTCGGCCTCGCGCCCGGACTTGAGCGCGAGGCAGTCGTCGCCGGCCGCGATCACGCACCGCTGGACGACGACCGAACGGCAGGACTCGAGGTCGATGCCGTCGTTGTTGGGGCCCTGCGAGTCGATCACCAGATCGCGGATCGTCACGTTCGTGCACAGCACCGGATGGATCTGCCAGAACGGCGAGCGGACGACGGTGACGCCTTCGATCAGTACGTTCGTGCAGTCGTAGGGCTGTACGAAGCTGGATCGCAGCCGGCGGCCGCCGACCCGATCCGCGAGCGGCACCCCGTACCAGCTCTGCTCCCGGAGCTGCTTGAACTCGTCGTCGCACTCGTGGAACCACTGCCACCAGCTGTCCCACGAGCCCTGCCCGTCGAGCGTGCCGGTGCCGGTGATCGCGATGTCCGTGCAGCCGTTGGCGTAGATCATCGGCGCGTGGTTGAGCACCTCGAGACCCTCGTACCGCGTCTCCACCAGCGGGAGGTAGTCGGCCGGGTCGGTGCTGAAGCGCAACGTGGCGCCTGCGCTGACGTGCAGTTCGACGTACGAGAGCAGCCGGATCCCGGTGGTGTGCCAGACGCCGGGCGGTACGACGACGCGCCCGCCGCCGGACTCGTGGCAGGCCTCGATGGCGGCCGCGATTCCGGGCCCGGCATTCGCCTCGACCGCGCCGTACGACGTGATCGGGAAGTCGACGGCGGGAAACGCCGGCGGCCGGACGCCGGCCCGGATCCGGTCGGCGTCCGCCCAGCCGGCGATCACAGCAGCTGCGCCGGATCCGTGATGGGCTGCCCGTTGACGGTGAAGTTGCGGAACGTCAGCTGGGTGTCCTGGATCGAGCTCGCGGCATCGATGCTCGTGTACGTGCAGTCGATCAGCCGGAAGTCCTGGATCGGCGAGCGCGGGTAACCGAAGATCGAGAACGCGTTCCGGGCGTGGCCGACGTTCACGTTCCGCAGCTCGACGTTGCGGACGTACGGCGTCAGCGGGCCGACGTCGCCCTCGCTGCGGTAGAAGTTGCAGGAGACGACTTCCTTGGTCAGGTTCGAGATCTCCAGGTCGCGCAGGTAGAGGTTCTCGGCGAAGCCGCCGCGCACCGAGTTGGTCTTGATGTACAGGCCGAAGTACAGGTTCGGGCTGCCGATCGTGCAGTTCCGGACGAACACGTTCCGGACGCCGCCGGTCATCTCGCTGCCGATCGTGATCGCGCCGTACCGGATGTTCAGCGTGCAGTCCTCGATCAGGATGTTCTCCGACGGCACGTTGATCCGCAGGCCGTCGGCGCCCTTGCCGGACTTGATCGCGATGCAGTCGTCGCCGCAGTCGAGCGTGCAGTCCTGGATGTGGACGTACTGCGAGCTCTCCGGGTCGATGCCGTCGTTGTTCGGGCCGCGGCTGTCGATGTGGACGCCGCGGATGGTGACGTAGCGGGACAGTACGGGGTGGATCTCCCAGAACGGCGAGCGGAGGATCGTCACACCCTCGATCAGTACGTTCTTGCAGGACTGGGTCTCGATGAACGCGGCGCGCAGGTGGTGCCCGTCGCCGAACACCCGCTGCTCGACCGGCACGCCGTCCTCGGTCATCTGCGTCAGCGCCTGCGCGTCAGGGCCGGACGGGGTGACCCAGGACCACCAGTCGTCCCAGGTCGCGCCGCCGTCGAGCGTGCCGCCGCCGGTGACGGCGATGTTCTCGCAGTCACGCGCGTAGATGAGCGGGGAGTAGTTCATGCACTCCTGGCCCTCGAAACGGGTCAGGACGACCGGGAGGTAGTTGGCCGGGTCGGTGCTGAACAGCAGCGTGGCGCCGGTGGAGACGTACAGGTTGACGTTCGACTTGAGGTGGATCGCGCCGGTGAGGAACGTTCCCGCCGGTACGACGACGCGACCACCACCGGAGCGGTGGCACGCGTCGATCGCCTTGGTGATCGCCTCGGTCGCGAGCGTGGTGCCGTCGGGGATCGCCCCGAACGTGGTGATGGAGAAGTCGCGCGGCTGGAAGCGCGGCGGACGGGTGTGAGCAAGAATGTCGCCCACCTTCCCCCACCCCGGCCCAGGATCGTGAACAGCCGAGCCGGCCGGTGCCTGGGTTGCGGCCGCCGCGTTGCCGGCGGTCAAGCCTCCGGCTGCACCCGCTGCGGCAGTCGCTGCACCGAGGCGGAGGAAGTTCTTGCGGCTCAGGTCATCCATGTGATGCTCCTTCAGTTGTCGACGCGGGCGCCGTTGATCCAGACCTGGTTCAGGCGCAGTCCCTCGACGTTCTCGACCACGTTCTCGTCGGTGATCGCGTCGAAGCGGCACTGGTGCAGGTGGATGTCGCGCAGCGGGTCGTCGGTGAGGCCGAGCAGGTTCAGGGCGCGTGGCGCGGACGCCACAGTGAGCTGGCTGATCGTGATGCCGTGCACGTCCGGCGGGTAGTCGCCGGTGATCACGTTCGCGTAGTTGAGCACGATCTCGACCACCGAGTCCGCGGCCTGGCCGACCTCGACCCGGCGGACGTCGATGTTGCGGATCGTCCCGCCGCGGTCCGGGTTGCTCTTGATCCGGATCGCGCGTTCGAGATGCGGGCTGCTCATCGTGCAGTCCCGGACGAAGATGTCCATCACGCCGCCGCTGGTCTCACTGCCGGCCGTGACGCCGCCGTTCCCGTCGGCCATCTCGCAGTTCCGGACCACGGCGTACCGCGACGGCACGTTCACCCGGCGGCCGTCGGCGTCCTTGCCGGACTTGAACGCGATGCAGTCGTCACCGGTGGAGATCGTGCAGTTCTCGATCAGCACGTCGGTGCAGGACTCCGCGTCGATGCCGTCGTTGTTCGGGCCGTCCGGGCTGTCGACCGTGACGCCGCGGATCGTGACGTTGCGGCAGAGCACCGGGTGGATGTTCCACATCGGCGAGTCCTTGACGGTGATGCCGTCGAGCAGGACGTTCTCGCAGCGGTTCAGCTGCAGCAGGTTCGGGCGGAGGTAGTGGCCGGCGCCGAAGACCCGCTGCTCGACCGGGACGCCGTCCGCGGCCATCTGGATCAGTACGGTCTTGTCCGGGCCCTCGTTCGGCGGTGGGCCGCCGGTCCAGTCCCACCAGTGCGTGGCGTCGGCGCGCCCGTCAAGCACGCCCTGCCCGGTGATCGCGACGTCGCGCTGGCCGTACGCGTACACGAAGGCGGAGTAGTTGTAGCACTCCGTCCCCTCGTAGCGCGTCGGCACGACCGGCAGGTACGCCGCCGGGTCCTGGCTGAACGCGAGCCGCGCGCCCTTCGCCAGGTGCAGGTCGACGCGGCTCAGCAGGTGGACAGCACCGGTGCGGTAGTCACCGGCCGGAACCAGGACGTGCCCGCCGCCTGCGCGGTGGCAGGCCTCGATCGCGGCCCGGATCGCCGTCGTGCAGTCGGTGGCGTCGTCGCCGACCGCGCCGAAGCGGGTCACGTCGAACCAGCGATCGGGGAACCGCGGCGGCCGGATCCGGCGCAGGATCGCGGCCACCTGCGCGTCCGCAGCGGGACCGCCCGGGCCGGACGAGGGGGTCGTGCCGGACGGGGCGCCCGGGTCCGGCAGGACAGGGCCGGCGGCGGCCGGGGCGGTACCGCCGCCGAGTATGGCGAGAGCTCCACCGGCGAACAGGGCTCCACCAGCGGACAGAACAGTACGGCGACGAACGGGGGCGGGCATCCGCGTCCTCCTAGCGTGCAAACGATTGCAATGATCGTGCCCGGAGAGCGTTGGTGTGTCAACGCCTGGTGGTGGGGAACTCTTGACCGGCTCGAAATCTCTTGGATACTTGCGGGCAAAGCTTTACCTCACTCGTCCCTGGAAGGGGCCTCGCCCATGCGTCCCACCCGTCGTCAACTGCTCGGCGCAAGTCTGGGCGGAGTCGTTGCTGCAGGCATCGGCCTGCCCGCGGCCGCCGACCTGAGCACCGAAGGACTGGTCAGGTCCAGAATCCGGCCGCCGAAGTTCCGCGATGCCTGGTTCCCGATCACCCGGTACGGCGCGGCGCCCGGCGGCGCGACCGACTGCACCGCGGCGATCGCGGCCGCCGTCACTGCCTGCCACGAGGCCGGCGGCGGGCACGTCGTCGTCCCGCCCGGTGTCTGGCAGACCGGTGCGATCAATCTGCTGAGCCACGTCGACCTGCACCTGGAGGAGGGTGCGACGCTGCGGTTCAGTACGGATCCGGCCGCGTACCTGCCGGTCGTCCGGACGCGTTGGCAGAGCGTCGAGGTCTACAACTACTCGTCGCTGATCCGTGCCGAGGGGCAGACCGACATCGGCATCACCGGCAAGGGGGTCCTCGACGGCGCCGGCGACAACGAGCACTGGTGGTACCTGATCGGCAGCGGCCAGTACGGCTGGCACACCGGCCTGCCCAACCAGCGCGAGGACTGGGCCGAGCTCGAACGGATGAACAACGAGCAGGTCCCGGTCGATCAGCGGGTGTTCGGCGCGGGGCACTACCTGCGCCCGAGCTTCATCCAGCCGTTCCGGTGCACCAATGTCCTGATCGAGGGCGTCACGGTGAAGGACTCGCCGATGTGGACCATCCACCCGCTCGAGTGCCGCAACGTGACCATCCAGGGCGTGACGGTGAACAACCTCGGGCCGAACGGTGACGGCTGCGACCCGGAGTCCTGTACGGACGTCCTGATCCGGGGCTGCACGTTCGCGACCCACGACGACTGCATCGCGATCAAGTCCGGCCGGGACGCCGACGGCCGCCGGCTCGGGCTGCCGTCCCGCGGCATCATCGTCGAGGACTGTACGTTCCTCAGCGGTGGCGCCGCGGTCGCTGTCGGTAGCGAGATGAGCGGCGGCATCGAGGACGTGTTCGTCCGCCGGCTGCACGCGCCGGCCGACCCGGCGGCCGACGAGGCGTACCTGCAATGGCTGCTGTGTGTGAAGTCCACGTCGACCCGCGGCGGCTATGTGCACAATGTCGATGTCCGGGACGTGGATTCGCGGGCCTGGATGTATCGTCCTTTGGAGATCACTTTCAGCTACCAGGGAGGTGGCGACCAGTCGCTGTTCCCGGACGTGCGCGGCATCCGGTTCGACGATGTCCGGGTGGCCCGGGCCGAGCGTGCGTACCGGATCGTGGGGGCGGAGACACAGCACATCCGGTCGGTGGCGATCACCAACAGCCGGTTCGACGAGGTGGCGGCGGAGGCTGTCGTACAGTACGCCGACGACGTGACGGTCCGGAACGTCCGGATCGGTACTTCTTAGGGGATTCAGAGTGGCGGAACGGATTCGGCTGATCGACGTGGCGCGCGAGGCCGGCACGTCGGTCTCGACGGTGTCGCGGGCGCTGAACGGGTCCGACCTGATCTCGCCCGAGGTGGTCGCGCACGTGCGTGCCGTGGCCGGCCAGCTCGGGTATCGCGCGGACAAGCGGGCCCAGGAGTTCAAGCTCGGCCGCCCGCTGACCGTCGGCGTCACGGTGCCCGACCTGACGAACCCGTTCTTCTCCGAGGTGCTGAAGGGCCTGAACGGCGCGGCACGCGCCGGCGGCTACCGGTTGCTGATCGGTGAGAGCAGCGAGGACCCGGCGGAGGAGCTGCGCCTGGTCGACGAGTTGGTCGACTACTCGGGTGCGCTGGTGCTGTGTAGCTCGCGCCTCACACGCGCCGGTCTGGAGAAGGCGCTCGCGCAGCCGGTTCCGGTGGTCTGCATCAACCGGAACGTGAAGAACGCGGGCGTCGTCGCGATCGACTACCGCGCAGCCTCGCGACTCCTGCTCGAGCACCTCACGGGTCTCGGCCATCGGCGCGTGCTGTACGTCGGTGGCCCGGCCACGTCCTGGTCCGACGGCGAGCGGCGCCGGACCTTGCGGCGTACGGCGCGCGCGCTGGACGTGACGCTGGACGAGATCGACGGCGGCTGGTCGGGGAACCACGGGTACGACGCCGGGCCGACCGTGCTGCACAGCCGGGCGACTGCGGTGATCACGTTCAACGACCTGGTCGGGATCGGGCTGCTCAGCTGGATGTACGACAACGACGTCGAGGTCCCGTCCGAGCTGTCCGTCGCGTCGTACGACGACATCCCGATCGCGGCGTACTCGCGGCCGCCGCTGACCTCCCTGCGCAACGAGCGGGCCAAGCTCGGCGAGCTCGCCTGGGACCAGCTGACCAAGCGCCTCGCCGGCGCGCCGTGGCCGGCCCCGGACCTGCTCGCGCCCGAGCTCATCACCCGCTCCAGCACCGGCCCCGCCCGCCGCAAGTCGCGGATCCACGCCGGCTGACACCTGCGCTCCTGCTTCCCGGCCGTTCGGGGTGCCGGTCTGCGAAATCCCCGCATGCAAACGATTGCACGGGCCGGTCGGCGTCGGTTACGGTTGCTGCATGAAGCCGCCACGTGTCGTGCTCGGGACGGCCTACTACCCGGAGTACCTGCCGCGCTCGGCCGGGGACCGGACCGCCGTCGACCTGGACCTGATGGTTGCCGCCGGCATCACCGCGATCCGCGTCGGTGAGTCGGTCTGGTCGACCTGGGAGCCGCGGGACGGCGTCTTCGACCTGGAGTGGATCCGCCCGGTGCTCGACGGCGCCCACGAGCGCGGGCTGAGCGTGATCCTCGGGACGCCGACGTACGCAGTGCCGCCCTGGCTGCAGCGGGCGCATCCGGAGATTGCCGCCGAACGGCAGACCGGCGTCAAGGTCCCGTGGGGGATCCGGCAGGAGGTGGACACCGGGCAGCCGGCGTTCCGGTTCCACGCCGAGCGTGTGGTGCGGCAGATCGTCGAGCGGTACCGGGACCACCCGGCGGTGATCGGGTACCAGGTCGACAACGAGCCTGGCGTGCTGCTTGCGCACAACTCGGCAGCGTTCGAGGCGTTCGTCGCCCGGCTGCGGCGCGAGTACGGCGATGTCGAGACGCTCAACGAGGAGTGGGGCCTGACGTACTGGTCGCACCGGTTGAGCGACTGGTCCGACCTGTGGCGCCCGGACGGCAACAGCACGCCGTCGTACGACCTGGCCTGGCGACGGTTCCAGGCGGAACGTACAACCGAGTTCATCGGCTGGCAGGCGGACCTGGTGCGGTCGCTGCGGCGGCCGGGGCAGTTCGTGACCACCTGCCTGGCATACGACCGGCCGGCGGTCGCCGACGTACCGGTCACGTCGCGGCTGGATGTTGCGGCGAGCAACATTTACCTCGACGTCCAGGACGGGCTCGCGCGACCGGCCGTTCCGTCACGGCTCGCGCCGGGGTGGATCGGGCGTAGTGTCGCGGAGCTGTTCCTGGCGGCGGATCGTGGGTACGGGTCGCGGGGCGAGCCGTTCCTGGTGACCGAGACGAACGCGGCGTCGGTCGGCGGCTCGCACCAGAACCGGCCGCCGTACGCGGGGCAGCTCCGGCAACTGGCCTGGGCGCTGGTGTCTCGCGGGGCCCGGATGGTCGAGTACTGGCACTGGCATTCGATCCATCACGGCGCGGAGACGTTCTGGGGCGGGATCCTCGGGCATGCGCTGGAGCCGGGCCGGATCTACCGCGAGATTGCGGCGATCGGGGCGGAGCTGACCGCGGCCGGATCATCGGTGGCGGAGCTGACGCCGGACGTCGATGTTGCGGTGCTGTGGTCGAACGAGAGTGACTGGGCGCTGCAGTTCCAGCCGCCGTTGGCTGCCGCCGGCGGGGCGCCGGACAAGGCCTCGTACCGGACGATCGTGGAGACGTTCTACGCCGGGATCCTGGACGCCGGGTTGCGGCCGGGAGTGGTGCCGGTCGAGCGGCTCGACGCCGCGTTGACGGCGCCTGTTGTGGTCGCGGCTGGGCTTTATGTTGCGTCGGATGCGGTGCTGGATCGGCTGGTCGAGTACGCGCGGGGCGGCGGTCATCTGATCGTTGGGCCGCGGACCGGGTATGCGGACCTTGAGGCTCGGCCGCGGGCGTTGACGGCGCCGCCGCGGCTGGCGGAGGCGGCGGGCCTCTCGTACCAGGAGTTCGAGAATCTGGAGTCGGCGATGCCGGTCGGTGGGCTGGCCGGGTGCGCGACGCGTTGGGCGGAGACGTTGATCGTCGACGACGCCGAGGTGCTCGCGACGTACCGGCATCCGAGCGGCGAGGAGCGACCGATCGTCACGACGAAACGGTGTGGGCGCGGCCGGATCACGTACGTCGGGACCGTACCGGACCCGTCGCTCGCTGCGGCGCTGTACGGGGAGTCGCAGTTGTGGGCGCCGTCGGTGACTGCGTTGTCGGCGGTGAACGGTGCGGGGGAGCGGATGTGGTTCGTACACAACTGGTCGGCGACGGCGGTGACCGTAGAGCCGGATGTGCTGGGGCGGATCGAGCTGGGACCGTGGGACGTCCGGGTACTCAAGGAGAGCCGATGAAGTACTTCGAGGACCTGACGCCGAGCACCGGGACGCGCGAGCCGCGGGCGTGGTTGCGGTCGCCGCGCCCGCGGATCAGCCTGAACGGGCTGTGGAGCTTCAAGCTCTGGGACAGTGCTCCTGCTGACGTCGTTCCTGTTGCTGACGACTGGGGTTCGATCGAGGTGCCGGGGCACTGGGTGCTGCAGGGACATGATCGGCCGCGGTACACCAACACGGCGTTCCCGTTCCCGATCGATCCGCCGTACGCGCCGGACGCGAACCCTACGGGCGATCATGTTCGTACGTTCGACGTACCGGGTGACTGGCCGCTCGAGGGCGCCGTGCTGCGGTTCGAGGGTGTGGACTCGTGCTTCAAGCTGTGGGTGAACGGGGTTGAGGTCGGCACGGCGAAGGGGAGCCGGCTGCCGAGTGAGTTCACGGTTGGGCAGTTGTTGCGGCCGGGGCGGAACACGGTGGCGGTACGGGTACACCAGTGGTCGTCGGGGTCGTACCTCGAGGACCAGGACATGTGGTGGCTCCCGGGGATCTTCCGGGACGTGACGCTGCTCGCGCGGCCGTTGATCGAGGACGTGTATGTACACGCGTCGTACGACCATCTCAGCGGTGCGGGGACGCTGCGGGTGGATACGGTGCCTGGCGCGGTGATCCGGGTGCCGGAGTTGGGGATCGTGACTGAGCCCGGTACGTCGTTGGAGGTCCCGACGGTCGAGCCGTGGTCGGCCGAGGCGCCGCGGCTGTACGACGCCACGGTCGAGGTACCGGGCGAGACCGTCGAGTTGCGGATCGGGTTCCGGACCGTGGTGATGGTGGACGGGACGTTCACCGCGAACGGGCGGCCGCTGTTCTTCCGCGGCGTGAACCGGCACGAGCATGACGAGCGGCGCGGCCGGGCTCTCTCGGTGGAGGCGATGCGGCGGGATCTCGTGTTGATGAAGCAGCACAACATCAACGCCGTACGGACCGCGCACTACCCGCCGCATCCGGCGTTCCTGGACCTGTGTGACGAGCTCGGGCTGTGGGTGATCGACGAGTGCGACATCGAGACGCACGGCTTCATCTACACCGACTGGCGCGACAATCCTGCCGACGATCCGGCGTGGGCGCCGATGATGCTGGACCGGATGCGGCGGATGGTCGAACGCGACAAGAACCACCCGAGCATCGTGATCTGGTCGCTGGCCAACGAGAGCGACCGCGGGCGGAACTTCGGCTCGTTGGCGGCGTGGGTACGGGAGCGGGACCCGTCGCGGGCGATCTTCTACGAGCGCGACCGGACGTACGAGTTCTCGGACTTCTACAGCCTGATGTACCCGCCGCTGGAGGACCTGCAGGCGATCGGCACCCGTACCGAGGACGTGCCGGCTGAGACAGAAGACGAACCTGCATTGGAGGCGCGGCGGCGGGCGTTGCCGTTCATCCTGGCCGAGTACGCGCATGCCATGGGCAACGGGCCGGGTGGGCTGGCTGACTATCAGCGGGTGCTGGAGCACTACCCGCGGCTGCAGGGCGGGTTCGTGTGGGAGTGGATCGACCACGGGCTGCTGTTGCCCGGTGCAACGGACCACGTGTACGGCGGGGACTTCGGTGAGCGGCTGCACGGTACGAACTTCTGCATCGACGGCCTGCTGTTCCCGGACCGTACGCCATCGCCCGGACTGACCGAGTACAAGAAGGTCCTGGAGCCGGTCCGCATCACCGGCCCCCTGACCATCGAAAACCACCGAACCTTCACCGGCCTAGACGACCTGGAATTCCTCTGGTCCGTAGCCGTCGACGGTCTCGAGGTGGACAGCGGCCGCCTCGAAGTGCCAGAACTTCCCCCAGGCAAGTCAACGCAGCTCCCCCTACCCACCACCACGTCATCCTCACCTGTTGAGCGGGTGCTGACTGTGCGGGCAGTGTTGGCGAAGGACGAGGCCTGGGCTCCTGCTGGGCACGAGGTCGCGTGGGCGCAGTTTGTCTTGGAAGAGGCTGCTGTAGAACCTGCTGGGGTTTCTCAGGGCGTTGTTGAGACCGGGGATGTCCTGCGTCTCGGTGGAGGTGAGTTCGACCGGCGTACTGGCCGTCTGACTCGGCTGTACGGGCAGGAGGTCGACGGACCTCAGCTGGACCTCTGGCGTGCACCCACCGACAACGACAACGGCCAGGGCGGCCGCAACGGCGTCACCCAGGAATGGCGCGCCGCCGGCCTCGACCGCCTCCTCCACCGCGTTGAGAGCGTCGACGTACTGGACGACGCCCTGCTCGTACGCACCAGAGTGGCCCCAGAGGGCCTCGGTCTCGCCGTACGCGCGACGTACCGCTGGACGGCCTGCAACGACAACCTCCAGTTGACTGTCGACGTACAGCCAGAGGGGGAGTGGGCCGGCACCGCAGTCACACCACGCTGTGGCAGTTGGCCGCGCGTCGGCGTACGGATGACGCTCCCGCAGGCGCTGGAGAACGTGCACTGGTACGGAGCCGGACCAGGCGAGGCGTACGCCGACAGCCGCGAGGCCGCGCGCATCGGGCGCTACGAACGTACGGTCGACGAACTGCAGACACCGTACGTGGTGCCCCAGGAGAACGGCTCTCGCGTTGACGTCCGCTGGGCCGAACTGAGCGATGCCGACGGCAACGGTCTCCGCGTGACCGGCGCGCCACACTTCCAACTGACGGCGCGCCGCTGGACCACCGAGGACCTGGAAGCCGCCCGCCACCGCTCGGACCTGACCCCGCGCGACCACATCTACCTGAACCTCGACCTCGCACAGAACGGCCTCGGCTCGGCATCGTGCGGCCCGCCGACGCGCGACAGCCTGCAGGTGGCCCCGTACAAGTACACCCTAAACTTCGGTCCCGTCAAACCGCGATGAGCCGAACCTGTGGATAACCAGATCCCTTGAAAACAAGGGGTTCTGGCTTTGAAAACTGTCGGAGGGTGTGGGTACCGTTGGGGGCATGGATGTTCTCGACGGACGACCGGTGTGGTCGCTGACCGATGGAGAGGTGCTGCCTGCCTTCGACTCGGTGGATGCCGAGATCATCCGGCTGCAGGGCATCCGTCTGCAGCTGATCGCACGCATCGAGGAGACCGGCTACGCCCAAGAGCTAGGCGCCCGAGACAGCGTCGAGCTACTGTCGCTCCGCTACCGCCAGGACGGCGCCGAAGCCTGGCGAGACGTCCGCCTGGCCCGCGCCCTCCCAAAGTACAACGCCGTCGGCACAGCCCTCACCGACGGCATCGAGCTCCCGGCGCAAGCCCCTGATGATCCCGAAGCCGCTGACGAGCCTGAGGGTGCCGATGTGCCGGTTGTCCGGCCGATGCGGGCCGCGCAGGCAGCGGTGATCGTGTCGGAGCTCGAGCGCGTACGTTCCCGGGTGCCGGTGGAGGACCTGGACATCGCCGAGGCGCAGCTCGTCCAACTGGCCGCCCATCTCTCACCGTCAGAGCTGAGAGCCGCAGCCAAGGAGATCTGCAACCTCCTCGACTCCGATGGCCCCGAACCCGAAGAAAACAAGGCCTACGAGCGAGAGTCGCTGACCCTCACCAACGCCGACCTGGGCGTGAAATTCAAAGGCTACCTGGCGAACGAGAACGCCGAGCTCCTCCGCGCCGTGATCCACGCCGGCGCCCGTCCCCACAAAACCACCGACGGCGAGCAAGACCCCCGCCCCCGCGAAAAGCGCCAAGCCGACGCCCTCACCACCGCCCTGACCCTAGCCGCCAACGCCTGGGACACGACGTCCGCTGGGCCAACTGCCAGCACCGAAGCAGAAGCCCAGGGAACTGGCGCGAACACCGCATCGGCCACCGAGAAGAAGCCCACCCTCGTGCCAGGCCACGGCGCCAAGGCCTGCATCACCGTCACCATCGACCTACAAGACCTCAAGGCCGCCACCGCAACCGCGACAGGCCAAACCGTCTACAGCGACGGCCTCTCCGCCGCAGCCATCAGACGCCTGGCCTGCGACGCGAAAATCATCCCCATCGTCCTCGGCTCGAACTCTGAACCCCTGGACGTAGGCCGCCAAGAACGCCTCGTCACCCGAGCAATGCGTCGCGCCCTGAACTCCCGAGACCGAGGCTGCGTAGTCTGCGGAGCCCCGCCGATAATGTGCGACGCCCACCACCTGATCTCCTGGATCGACGGCGGCGAAACGAAGCTCGACAACCTCGCCCTCCTCTGCCGCCACCACGTCGACCTACACAACGGTCGCTGGACCATAACCATCACCAACGCCAAGGTCCACGTCACCCGCCCCACCTGGGCCGACCCATCACCCCACCACCGCCCCAAACCCCCACCCCACCACCGCTCCAAGCCCCCACCCCACCCATCACCAACCGCCCCCACCACACCACCTGCCGCTCCGGCACGCCCACGCCCGCCTACCCCGACACCAGCAGACCGCCCTGCGCCGCCTGACGATCCAGCATGCCCAGCTCCCGCCGCGGACCCGCAGCCACCTTCATCGCTCCCGCCAACCGACCCGTGCGGAGGAACAATCTTGCCCACAGCAACGACATCCGATGACGTTGATCTACGCACGACAACCACCGCACGCACCTCCCGCTGGAAGGCCGACGCCGCCACGTACGCAGAAGCCGCCCGCTTCGCCGTCTGGCACCCTGCACCCACAGACATCTCCGACCCACCCTCCTTCGCAACCATCTGACTCAGTTGGGTGGGTTCAGGTGGTTTGGGGAGAAGCGTGGCTGGCATGCGGGTGTCACTGGAAGGTCTGGGCAGACTAGGTCCGCGACGGTGCGGGTGGGTTGACTACTGCCTGGGCACAGTCTGTAGCCTCGGCGCAGTCGGCGGTCTAGGCCGGCATGCCGTCATGTCGCTCTGCTGGCCCGCGTGGGCCGTCCCGAGCATTCCTCCGCCGACCCGTGCAGCACTTTCCAATCCGGGTCGCCGCGTCGGGGCCGCACTCGACCTTCCCTGCTGCACCCTCCCGTGCCGCGTGGTCCGTGTCGCGTGGTCCGTGCAGCCGCATGGGATGCTGCGCGGATGGTGCTTGAGTGTCGACGATGTCGCCGACCGGTCACGGTCTCCGCAGCACAGTTCGAGGTGTTCGAGCGAATGCACTACGTGTGCTTTCACTACGAGTTCGAACATGGTGCGTTCGACGTGGACGAGGAGTGCACAGCTGGTGGACCACGAGTACCTCGAGGCTCTTGCGGCTTGGCTCGCCGATTCGGACGGCTACTACCTCAATCGACGAACCGTACCGCCTGGCAACGGCTGGGAAGTCGTCAACGATGCTCTGAGGGCCGCGACAGTCTACGAGTGATGGTGCCTGCCACGAGGAGCGAGACGTGGCGTGCCGGAAGCCAAGCGTGCTGTCCATGACGACGGTTCCCGTCGAATGTGTGCGGATCCTGGGCCTGCTCCAGGTGCCACTGGGCGGCGCCGACCAGTCTCTTCGCCTGCCGGATCCTCAGTCTGACCGTCGCCGTCTGTTGGAGGGTTCAGGCGGTGACGTGGTGGCGGAGGTAGAGGTCGCGGAGGAGGGCTATTTCTGCGCCGTGGTGGATGACTTCTGCGGTTGTGAAGAGGATGAGCTTGGCCATCGGAGCGTCGGCGAACTCGGGAGGCTGGAGCGGGCCTTGTGGCTGGGTGAGCCCTTTGGTGCCTAGGCTGCGTACGCCCTCGATCCAGGTGTCGTGGGCGTCGTCTAGTTGGCGTAGGGCGGCGTCGGCCGTGCCTGCATATTCGTAGGTGCTGACGTCGGTCGGGCGGGCGCCGAAGTGGGTGCCGTTGGTTTCGGCGAAGCCCTCGGTGATGTGTCCTAGCCGCCAGGCGATCGTGGTGACCGGCGCCGGAACGGGCGGCGGATCGGCGTAGTCCAGCGTGAACTCACCGGCCCCGAAGGAGATCGGCGCCGCGCTGTGACCTCGGCGGCTGATCGTCCAGCAGTCGGGGACCGGCTGCCAGTAGTACTCGTCGTCTGTCAGCCCGCGGAGTCTTGGCCGCAGTTGATGCTGCCAGTGCGACTCCAGTTGATCGATGACCTCGGCGTTCCAGTCGATGTCCATCTGCGGACCGTAGCCGGAATCAGGGTGCCTGTGGGCTCACTGGTTGTGGAGGGTTTTCAGGGCTTTGAAGGTTTGGCGGAGATGGGTGTCGAGGGTTGCTTCGCCTGCGAGCCAGGATTCGGCTGCGTGGTGGAAGGCGGCCCAGCCGGTTTGGGCGGCCAGGTCGGCCAGGCGGTCTGGTACGCCGCGAGTGCGGAGTGCTTCGGCCAGGGCTTCGCTGAGGTAGGCCGCTTTGGCCAGGTCGCGTTCGCGGAGCGCTGGTGTTTTCGCGATCAGGTCCAGGCGGGGTTCGGCGTACGCGCGGTTGTCTTCCAGTACGCGGGCTGACTTCCGGAAGGCGTGCAGCAGGACCTCGTACGGGGCGAGGCCAGCGGGCGCGGTCGTGACCTCGTGGACTAGAGCGGCGCGCAGGTCCTCTTCGCCGCCGAACAGGACCTCGCGCTTGTCCGGGAAGTGGCGGAAGAAGGTGCGCTCGTTCACGCCGGCGCGGGCTGCGATCTCGGCTGTTGTGGTGCGGTCGAAACCGCGCTCCCGGTACAGGTCGAGCGCCGCCTGCTGCAGACGCCGCCGCGCTTCCGCTCCGCTCCGTGGCACGCCTGGACGATAGCACGTTACGCCAGTCCCTGGCGCTACTTGACGCCAGTAACTGGCGCTACGTAGTGTCAGTCACTGGCGCTACACGGCTCGATCATCGGAGAAGCGCCGGCTATGGCTGGAAGTGGAGAGGGTTGGTTATGCGCGTCTTTGTTACTGGCGGATCTGGGCAGACCGGGCCTGCAGTTGTCCGTGGATTGATTGCCGCCGGGCACAGCGTCACGGCGTTGGCTCGGTCGCATGCTTCGGCTGCGAAGGTCGCCAGTCTGGGGGCTGTGCCGTACCGCGGATCGCTTGATGAGTTTGACCGTTTGCGCGCGGCGGCTGAGGCGGCGGATGGCGTGTTGCATCTGGCGTACGGGGGTGACTTCTCGGATCTTGACGACATGATGCGCCGGGATGTCAATGCGATCGAAGCTCTCGGGGAGCCGCTCGAGCAGACGGGGAAGCCGCTGATCGTCACGTCCGGGACGCTGGTGATGCCGGCCGGCCGCTTGAGTACTGAGCTGGACGAGCCTGAGCTGTCGGGGCTTGCTGCGTTTCGGGTCGCGGGGGAGCGGGCTGGTTTGGCGTTTGCCGGGCGCGGGGTGCGGGCCGCTGTGGTACGTCTCGCGCCGACGGTGCACGGGCCGGACGACCACGGGTTCATCCCGATGCTCATCGCCACTGCGCGGGCGAGCGGCGTCTCGGCGTACGTCGGGGCCGGTGGCAACCGTTGGCCTGCGGTGCATCGTGCGGATGCTGCGACGTTGTTCCGGTTGGCGCTCGAGAAGGCGCCGGCGGGCAGCGTTCTGCATGGCGTGGGCGAGTCCGCCGTCACCATGCGGAGTATTGCCGAGGTCATCGCTGCCGGTCTTGGGCTTCCGACTGTTTCGCTGACCCGCGAGGAGGCCGCAGGGCATTTCGTCAGCCCGTTCATGGCGACCGTGTACGGGCATGATGCGCCGGTCTCCAGCGCTCACACTCAGGCGCTGCTCGGCTGGGCGCCCGGCAACCCTGGCCTGCTCGACGATCTCAAGAACGGCGACTATCTGTAGCCGCAGCGATCGGTTGCGTTAGCGATCTGTAAGTGGACGGTAAGTGACGCTCCTTACTGTCGGTGATCACCGCGATGCCAGCGGAGAACATCGATTGAGGAGCGACATCATGCGAATGCACAGGCTGGTCTGGTCCGCAGCGCTGATCTGCGCCGCGGTCTTCGTACCAACGGGCGCTGCGGTCGCGGCGCCGCCCGATGCTGCGGCGCCGCCGGGCGCCGCCGGGCGCTGCCGGGACGGCGGCTTCCTTTACGGCGATGAGTGCCGACTGGAAGAGCGGGTGCAACTTCAAGGTCTGCGTTCATGCGCGGTTCACGGGGCAGGGGTGGGAGGCGTACGCGGATCTGTACTCGGGCATCAGCTACGGCCACCTGGATGTCTTCGGGCCGGATCACATCACGCATCACTCCGGTAAGGACCAGCCGTGGGGGTCGACGGACCGGACGCTGACCTATCGCGGCACCGGTACGGGGCAGGTCTGTGCCGAAGGCTGGTATCGCCGGCCGGACGGCAGCTATCTCGGCCAGGGCGAGCCCTGCGTGACGTTGTGAGTCCCCGGCGGTTCTGAACCATCCCAGCGCGACCATCCACGACAGACGGAGAAAACATCATGCGTATCCGGAACATTGTTGCCATCGGCGCCACGCTGTGCGCGGCCGCCTCGGTATCGACCGGCCTGGCAGCCACCACCGCAGTTGCTCGGGTGGCGGGGTTTGAGCGGGGGTGCACGGTCGACATCTGTGTGTATGCCCGCTACAACGGTCACGGCTGGGACGCGTACGGCGCTCCCCAAGGGCGGCTGCTCAACGGCCATCTGGACATCTTCGGCCCCGACCACGTGACCCACCACTCCGGCGCCGACCGCCCGTGGGAGGCGATGGACGCGTCCCGGACCTTCCAAGGCACCGGCAGCGGCAACGTCTGCGCCGAAGCCTGGCTGAGCCACCCGGACGGCCATTACACGTCCAAGGGCCTCGCCTGCATCCGCATGTGAGCAAGGGCGCAGCACCCCGACGAAGACGCAGCACCCCAATAAAGGGGTGCTGCGCCTTCAACAATCAGCGGGGAACGGCGAAGGTTATATAGGTCGAGTTGCCCTTGTCCGGCACCCCGGAGTTCGGCCCCAGCGCCAGGGCTCCAGCAGGTACGTCGCGTTTGAAGAGGATCAAGCGCTGGTCCGTCGTCCCCACCGTCTCGCCAGTACGGGTGAACGAGGACAGCCACCCTGGCCACCACACGTTCTCACCACGTGGATCAAAGGCAACGTAGATCGTCGCAGGCCGCGTCAGCTTCAACTGCAGGTAGTCCGCCGGCGTGGTCGCCTTCGAGTCGTCGTTGGCGCCCTGGATCAGCGCCTGCCCGTTCAACTGATCAGGTAGGTCGGTGACCGTGTAGCTGCGGTCCACGTACGTCGGCGCACCGACCTGTGCCTTCACAAGGTTGTCCAGCTTGGTCGGTGCCGTGACGGAGACCAGGTCGCTCTCCAGCGGCGGCTCGCTCTTCTTGATCCCCAGCACCCGGTTCCCGACGGTCTTGACCGTAGTAGCCGGCTGCCCGGTCAGGGGAGCGTAGGTGAACGACGACAGCGGCGCAGAGACCCGCTCCAGCGTGTACGAAGTGTTCGGCGCGGTCCGCAGCGACAGCACGTCAGCTGAGCTCGGCGCAACAACCACCCGTCCGTGAGAGTCGACCACTCGCACCTCCTGCCCCGGCCAGGGGTTGCTGAGCTTCAGCGTGTCCCGGCTACCGGCCTGGATGCCGACAACGTTCGGTACGCCGTCGTGCACCTCAGTGCTGATCCGGTGCCCGCCCTCGATCTGCACCGACCCGGACACGTCCCAGTCGTGCGGCCAGGCGGCCGCGACCCGGACAACGCCGCCGGTCGACTGCACCAGGGCCTCCTGGAGACCCATGCTCAGCACCCCGCCCCACTCGTTGTAGAAGCTGTGGTTGCGGGCCGGCTCCTGGCCGGTGCGGTGCACGGTGAAGCCGTTCGGGTAGATCTGGAAGTCGGCGATGCCCTTCAGCAGCAGGTTCTTCACCTCGTCCGACAGCCCGAGGCGTGCGGCCCAGGTGCTGTCCATGCCCCAGTCCTTGTCCTGCGGGTACACACGCTCCCGGAACGTTGCCTGCATCAACGAGGAGGATGCGTCGAACACGCCCCACGGCCAGAGCGCCTCCATCTCCGGGTTCTGCGTGTTGTGTGCCTCTTCGTCGGTACCGGACCACGCCAGCACCTCCGCACCGTTGCGCTGTACGGTCCGGAACGGCGGCAGCTTGCCGACAGCAGCCCGCAACTGAGCCGCCAACGCAGTATCGCCATGCGACACAGCAAGATCAGCAACCATCGGGAAGATCACCTGCATCGCAGCCAGGTCCGGTACGGGGTCACTG
The DNA here is from genome assembly GCF_043197975.1 of Kribbella sp. NPDC048928. NCBI lineage: Bacteria > Bacillati > Actinomycetota > Actinomycetes > Propionibacteriales > Kribbellaceae > Kribbella > Kribbella sp. NPDC048928. The sequence goes on from NZ_JBICUC010000006.1 coordinate 181,815, forward strand.
GTGTCCCACTGCACCTCGAGCGCGTTGACGTGCTCCAGGTGCAAGTAGCCGTCAGCACCAGGCGTCAGCGCAGACAGGTAGAACCGCGCCACGTCCCGCATCAACGGGTAGCTCCGATTCAGCAACGCCTTGTCGCCGGTGTACCGGTACTGCTCCCAGATGTTGTTCACCAGCTCCGGCCCGCTCGTCAGGATCCGCCGTGTCCAGCTCGGCTCCTGCTTGTTGTCGCAGCCGTCACCCGTCCCGTCGTACCGCATGAACTCCGGCAGGCACAGCCCCTCGCCACCCGTCCAGTGCGTACGGGTCCACTCGCGCATCAGCTCGGCGCGGTCCAGATAGAACTTGAAGTACGGCGCGTTGAACTCGGCAATGTCCGCGCCGCGGTTGGCGGCCACGAATTCGCGCAGGTTGAAGTGCCAGTACGAGTCCTGGGCCCAGTCCGCCTGGTCCTCCGACGACGAGAACATCCGTACGACGGCACCATGTGTGCTCGGTGTGTCGCCACGCATCGATGCAGCCATCGTGTACAGCTGCAGCGTCCGCATGTTCTCGACGTACTCACCGGTCCCGTCGGCGGACGTGATCCGCATCGGAGCGGCCTTCGCCCAGAACGCGTGCCACCAGGCCAGATGCTTGCTCGGCGACTCGACCACAGCGCGCCGGGCCGCGGTGCGCAGCTCGCCACCGCGGTACGACGGCACACCGACCACGAGCCGGAAGCTGCCGTCAGCGTTCGGACGGAACGTCAGCCGCACCGTCAGCGGATCCACCACGGTCGCCGTCACGCCCTGCGCGTGGGCGGTCATGGCAGCAACCGCACCGGTGATGCTGCCGGATGCTGCGTCATGGAACGTCTCCGCCAGCGCAGCAACACCACCCGCCGCGCTCGTCGCCGGCGTACGACCGGTCCACAACTTCAGATCAGCCGTCTGCGGCTTCGACGGATCGGCTCCGGTGACCTCCAGAACGAACTGGTCGGCGTCGGCACGCACGTACGAGCGCGCCGTCATCCCACCGCCGCGCTGCACGAGCTGACCGTCGTACATCGCCAACCGACCGCTGTAGTCGTCAGCACGCATCAGCGAGTTCAGACCGGGGACAACAAGCTGCCCGGCGGACTTGAGGTCCGGGTACGTGTCGACCCGGTTCAGCTGGGCGGTGTAGCCCTTCTCGGCCCAGACGGCCGCGCCCAGTACGCCGTTGCCGACCGGCATCGCCTCGTACGGACGCCACGCCGGACCTTCCTGCACGAGGTCGGAGCGTGACACCAACCCAGCCGTGTCGCCCTGCAGCGCACCGTCGTGCCAGGCGGTCGTCTGCTCCGCGTCCGGCGTACTGCTGACGGCCGGCAGGGAGGTGGCGCCGACAGTCAGCAGCGCCGCCAGCAAGGGAATCGTCAACCGGAACGTGTTCATCCGCGCACCTCGATCAGGTAGTCGACACCGGCGCGGGTGCGGAACTCCACCACGCCGTCCTCCGGCCGGGCGAACGCCACCGGACCGGCCGACGACTTCACGTCGACCTGCACACCGGTCCGCAGCCGCAGCCGGTTGCCGAGCAGCGACCGGATCTTTGCCTTCGACAACTTCCCGTCGGCCCACGAGAATTCGAGCTCGAACCCGCCGCGGGCCCGCATGCCCCGGATCCCGCCGGTCGCAAAGGCCGTCGGCAGGGTCGGCAGCAACGCGACCTCGCCGGAGTGGCTCTGCATGAGCATCTCGGTGATGCCGGAGACGCCGCCGAAGTTCCCGTCGATCTGGAACGGCGGGTGCAGGTCGAACATGTTCGGCGCCGTCCGCCCCGGACCGATCAACTGGGTCAGGTGCGTGTACGCGTTCTCCGCCTCGAGCAGCCGCGCCTGGATATTCAGTTTCCACGCCAGCGACCAGCCGGCCGTGACAGCCGGCCCACGGAGCTCCAGGAACTTGCGGGCCGCGTCGGCGAATTCCGGCGTGCGGCGCGGAGTGATCTGATCGCTCGGGAACACCGCCCACAGCGGTGACACGTGACGGCTGCTCTCCAGCGCAGCGTCCTCCCAGTCGATCAGCCACTCCTGGAGCTGGCCGAGGTACCCGATCTGCAGCGGCGCCAGCTTGGAGCTTGCCTCCGCGGCGGCAGCCGCCATCGCCGAATCCTTGCCCAGCAGGGAAGCCGCCTGCCCGAACACCTTGAACAGGTCGCGCAGGATCTCCATGTCCATCGTCGGACCGGCGCACAGGCTCACGCCGTCACCGTCGTAGTCGTGGTGCTTGACCTCGGGGGACAGGGACGGGCTGGTCACCAGCCATCCCGTCTTCGCGTCGGTCTGCAACTGGTCGAGGAAGTACTCCACCGAACCGCGCAGCACGGGGTAGTACTTGCGCAGCATCGCCAGGTCGCCGGTGTACTCGTACCGCTCCCAGAACAGCAGCGACAGCCACGCACCGCCGGTCGGCCACAGCCCGTAGAACGCGAAGTCCACCACTGCACTGCCACGCCAGCCGTCGGTGTTGTGGTGCGCCACCCAGCCCGGAGCGTCGTACATGGCGGCCGCGGTCCGCGCACCTGACTCCGCCAGCTCGCCGATCATCTGGAACAGCGGGTCCCAGCATTCGGCCAGGTTGGCGGGGCCGGCCGGCCAGTAGTTCATCTCGGTGTTGATGTTGATCGTGAACTTCGACTGCCACTCGGGCAGCATCTTGTAGCTCCAGATGCCCTGCAGGTTCGCGGGCTGTCCGGGCGTACGGGAGCTGGAGATCAGCAGGTACCGCCCGAACTGGTAGTACAGCGCGGCCAGCTGCGGGTCGCCACCGTTGCGGAACGCCGCGATCCGCTGGTCCGTCGGCAGTGCGATCGAGTCCGACGTCCCGAGATCGACGTCGAGACGGCCGAACAGGTGCTGGTAGTCGGTCACATGTTCGTGCCGGAGTTTCCCGTACGCCGGCCGCCCGATCGCGGTCAGCGGAGCCACCGCGCGAGCAACCTGGTCTGCGCCGACATCGAGGTAGTTGCGGTAACTCGTACCGGCCGAGAAGAGCAGCGTGACCTCGTTCGCACCGGCGACCGACAGCTTGCCGTCAGCAACAGTCGTCGTGCCACCCTCGGCGAACGCCCGCAGCAGCGCCGTGAACTTCACCGAGCCGGTCAGCCCTTCGGCGTCCCCGCTGATTCCGTTGAGTGCCAGCGTGTTCTCGTCGTACGCGGCCGGTGTGGCGGCCTGTTCGGTGCTGTACGTCGCGTCGAACGTCAGCGCACCACGCTGGCTCGCCGTCAGTCGCATCACCAAGACCTGCGCCGGGTGGCTGATGAACACCTCCCGCGTGTAGCGCACCCCGGCGTGCTCGTAGCTGACCGAGCTGATCGCGGTGGTGAGGTCGAGCTCCCGTCGGTACGCCGTGACCGCGGCCGCGTCGATGCCGGGGAACGCCAGGTTCAGGTAGCCGATCGGCTGGTACTGCATCTCCTCGCTGGGACGGCCCATGAAGTGCGCGTCGGCGAGGTTCTGCGCGTCGAGGTACTGCTCCTCGGCGATCAGCCGGCGGATCTCGGGCAGCACCTCCTTGCCGCCCGGATCGGCGTAGTCGTGCGGGCCGCCGGCCCAGATCGAATCCTCGTTCAGCTGCAGTTGTTCGGTGGCGGTCCCGCCGTACACCATCGCACCGAGCCGTCCGTTGCCGAGGGCAAGCGCCTGCAGCCATTCGGTGGCGGGGGAGGTGTACCAGAGCTTCAGCGGGTTGGTGGCGCTGCCCGGTGGGGGCGCAGCGGCGGTCGCGGTCAGGTTGTCGGTGAGTGAGCCGGCGACAACTGCTGTGCCGGCGACAGCGCCGGCGGTTCTCAGAACCTGGCGCCGGGTGTATCCAGAGCTTTCGGACATGGGGCGGTCTCCCTGGGGCGGTAGATGCGCTGGGCGGTGCCACGGAACACGTCGTTGTGCGTGGCGGGTGGCAGCAGTGCGGTGGTCCGTCGGATCACCTCGGCGCGGGTACTGGCCAGCGTGCACACGGGCCAGTCCGAGCCGAACAGCAACCGTTCACTGCCGAAAAGTTCGAGGGCGACGTCGACCAGTGCGCGCAGGTCGTCGGTCGCGAGGTGGGCGGTGCCGGAGAGCTTGACGAACACGCTCGGGCACTCGGCAAGTGCCTGCATCCCGGTGCGCCACTCGTCGTCGGCGGTCGTCGGATTACCGAGATGGTCCAGGACCAGACGGGCCTCCGGTACGGCGTTGGCCAGCCGGGCGGCACCGATCAAGGCGGAAGGGCGGAGCAGCAGGTCGATTGCAAGGCCGGCGTCGGTGGCGGCCCGCACACCCTGCACGTGCGCGGGATCAGTCATCGCAGCAGGATCGGCCTGATCCACCGGCGGACTGCGCACCCCGACCAGGCGCGGATCATCAGGCACCTGGTCGGGAAAGTCGAGCAGATCGAACCACCCGACCACGCCCACCACAGCGGCGTGCCGCCGAGCCACCTCCAGCAGGTCGCCCACCTCAGCCGGATCAGCGTCCGCCTGCACCAGCACGACCCCGTCGAACGGTTCCGCAGGTAGTTCGCTCAGGGTGAAGGTGCGGCGCAGTGGGTGGCCGGGTGGGAGCCAGGGGAGGGTCCGGCGGGACAGGTCCCAGATGTGCACGTGGGCGTCGAGCAGCGCTGCGTGGGCCGGCCGCGCCTCCTCCGCGTGGGCGTCAATCATGGTGGACGGCTGGTCTGGTGATGGAGCTCTCGCCGCGGGCGTGGGCGGCGAAGAGCCGGGCCGAGTCCTCCGGATCGGTGCCGGCCAGAACCTCGATCAGGTCGACGTGGCGGCGGGCCATCAGGCCCCAGTCGCCCGCGTACATCGCGTTCGACACCACCTGCAGGCTCCACAGCGCCGGCTCCAGCGTCCGCCACACCTTCAGCAGCATGGAGTTCCCACTGGTCGCCAGTACCTGCCGGTGGAACCGCAGGTCGGACTCACGGAACGCACCGATGTCGTGGTGCTCGGCCGCCTCACTCATCCGCTGTACTTCGATCCGCAGTAGATCCAGCTCCTCAGGCGGCGCGTGCCCGGTCGCCCGGCGCGCTGCCGCCGACTCGAGCAGCACCCGGACTTCGCGGGCCTCCCGGGCCTCGACCTGCGAGATCTCCGTGACGAAGTTCCCCAGCCGCGGCCGGTACGTGACCAGGCCCTCGTGCGCCAGCCGCCGGACGGCCTCGCGGGCCGGGGTCTGGCTGGTGCCCAGCACCCGGGCGATCTCGGACTCCACCACGCGCATCCCCGGTGCCAGCTCGCCGGACAGTATCCACCCGCGGATCGCCTCGTACACGCGGTCGGACAGCAACTCCGTGTCACCGGAGAACGGCGGAGCGGCGTGGCTGGAGCCGAGCGCGATCCCGGAGCCCGAGCGATAGTGCTGAACCTCTTCCCGGCGACGGCGCGCGACCGTCGACTGCGAGACGCCGTACGCGGCCGCCAGCTCGCGCGTCGACGCCCGATGTCCGGAATCGGCCATCGATGTTCCGGCCCCGATCGCCGAGATCGCGCCGAGCTGCACCCGGTCCACCATCCGCGGCCGGCCGCTGCGCATCCCGTCGTCGAGTCCGGCCATCCCCATCCGGAGGAACCGCCGGCGCCATTTGCCGACCGTGCCGGGGGTGACCTCGAGCAGGTCCGCGACCGCCTTGTTCGAGCGTCCCTCCGCGCTGGCCAGCACGATCCGGGCCCGCAGGCGCATCGCGGGACTGGTCCGCGGCGCCCCGGCGAGCTGGCTGAGCGCGGTCCGCTCAGCCACCGACAGGGTCAGCGGCGACTTCGGTCTTCCGGCATCGGGCATGGCTGCATAGTGACCCCGTTCACAGGATTCTGCCAACCCTATCTGGTACGGACTTCTGACTCGCAGCGCCCACTATGCCGCGTAAACGTTGACACTTCGCCGTCTCGCTCTGCATTGTCACTCGATAACGACGCCCGGCCGCCCCTGAAGCCGGGACGATCCGAGGAGGACCCGGAAATGGCTCGTTCGGTACGGCTCTCACCAGCACGGCGCACACTCGGCCTGCTGACATCCGTTGTGATCCTGGTGGGCGCGGCGGGCTGCGGTGGCGGCTTCAGCGACGACAAGGGTGCTGCCGGCGGCAGCACCGGCGAAGTACGCATGCTGGTCAACATCACCCCCAACCTCACCAAGAGCTACTGGGAGGGTCTGGTCAAGCCCTTCGAGGACGCCAACCCGGGTGTCGAAGTGAAGATCGAGGCGCCGACCGGATCGGGTGTGAAGGACACGCTGCCGCAGTTGCTCGCGGCCGGCAACGCGCCGGATGTCGTCGAGACGCTGATGGCCGACAAGGTGCTGGCGCCGCAGATGATGGACCTCACCGACCAGGCCTGGACCAAGGACACTCCGCTGGTGGAGCAGGCGTCCCTGGACGGCAAGGTGTACACGGTCGGTGTCGGCCAGCAGGCGCAGTCGCTGGTGTTCTACAACAAGGACGCCTTCGCCAAGGCCGGGATCAGCGCCCCGCCGAAGGACCTCGACGAGCTGACCGCCGCCATGGGCAAGCTGAAGGCGGCCGGGTACCTGCCGCTGCAGACTGCCGGCGACTACGTGACCGGCCTGCAGTTGCTGCAACTGAGCGACCCGTCGATCGCCACCAAGTACCCGGACTGGTTCCAGCAGGTCAACTCCAAGCAGGCGAAGATCGGCGACACGATGCTGCCGCTGCTGGAGCGCTACGAGTCCTGGATCAAGAGCGGGTACGTCGACAAGAACGCGCTCGGCCTGAAGGACGTCGGCGCGCAGACCAACTTCCTGACCGGCAAGGCCGGCATGTACATCATGGGCAGCTGGTTCGTCCGGACCGCCGACGACGCGAAGCCGAAGTTCGACCTCGGCGTGTTCGCGGCGCCGACCGAGGCCGGCCAGCCGGCACCCGGTCCGCAGGGCGTCACGATGGCCGCGCCGTACATGGTGCTGAAGTCGACCAAGCAGCGTGACCTGTCGATCAAGCTGGTGCAGTTCCTGGTCAGCGACAAGACCGCCGTCCAGAGCCAGCTCTCGCAGGACGGCAACTTCCGCAAGGGCTTCACCGACAAGCTGTCGCCGCTCGGCAAGCAGGTGCAGGACATCCTCGACCAGGCGCCGAAGCAGGTTGCCCAGGGCGAGGGGTACGGCGCCAACACGCTGCCGTCCGGCTTCAACGGCGAGTGGAACAAGGCGGTCCAGAGCCTCTACACCGGCAAGAACGCGAAGGACGTCGCCACCCGCATCGACAGCTGGATGGGCTCGAAATCGTGAGAGCCCGCCAGACGACAAAGCTGACGACCAAGCTGACGACCCTCAGCATGGTCGGCCCCGCCCTGGTGCTGTTCGTGGTCATGCTGGTCGTCCCGGTCTGTCTGTCGCTCTACCTCAGCCTGACCGACTGGGACGGGTACAGCGCGAACCCGGCGTTCATCGGGCTGAAGAACTTCGTCAACCTGACGCACAGCGCTGAAGCGATCAGGGCGGGCTGGGTGACGTTGCTGATCGCCGCCGTCGGCACCGTACTGCTCAGCGTGCTCGGCCTCGGCTTCGCCCTGCTGGTGAACGGCGCCTCCCGGCTGAACGCGTTCTTCCGGATCGTGCTGTTCTACCCGCACGTGCTCAGCGCACTGGTCGTCGGCTTCCTGTGGAGCGCGGTCCTCGGTACGTCAGGTGTCGTCAACGGCTGGCTGACCTCGAAGGGTTCCGACGTACTGCCCTTCTTGTCGGACCCGAATTGGGCCCTGGTCAGTCTGATCGCCGTACTGGTGTGGGCCGGGTTCGGTGTGAACGTGGTGCTGTACCTCGCCGGCCTCCAGACGGTGTCGAAGGACCTGCTCGAGGCGGCGCGCATCGACGGCGCTTCCAAGCGTCAGACGTTCTTCAGCGTCACGCTGCCGTCGCTGGCGCCGGTCGTCACGGTGAACCTGGTGCTGTCGCTCGTGACGCTGCTGAAGACGTACGACCTGGTGGTGTCGCTGACCGGCGGTGGTCCGGCCGGCTCCACGCAGACGGCGGCGTACCTGATCCTGTGGGACTCGTTCCACAACAATGCGCTCGGCTTCGGCTCGGCGCAGAGCGTCGTACTGATGGTCGTCACCGCCGGCCTCGCACTGACGGTGGCGCGCCTGCGCGCCCGTGCTGACCAAGGAGTGAGCGCATGAGCGCTCTACGGATGCCTCGGGTGGTGACGATGCCGCTGAAACCCCTGCGGACCAAGGGCTGGGGACGGATCGCGTTCATGGTGGTGACCAGCATCCTGATGCTGGTGCCGATGTACCTGCTGATCGTGAGTGCGTTCAAGTCCCAGCAGGACATCCTGGCGCACCCGTTCTCGCTGTCGCCCGACCAGCTGACCACCGAGTACCTGCGCAAGGCCGCGACCAACCCCGACTTCAACATCCTCAAGGGGTACGCCGTCACGATCCTGTTCGTGGTGTCGGTCAACCTGCTGTCCGTGGCGCTGGCCGGTCCGGTGTCGTACGTGATCGCGCGTCGCAGTGAGCGCCGGTACCGGATGCTCCTGCTGCTGTTCGTGGCCGGCACGTTCATCCCCAGCCAGGTGCTGGTGATCCCGGTCGTCTACACGCTGAAGTTCCTCGGGCTGATGGGGACCATCCCCGGGTTCGTGCTGTTCGAGACCACGCTGACGCTGCCGTTCTCGATCTTCCTGTACGCCGGTTACATCATGACGATCCCGGCCTCACTGGACGAGGCGGCCGCGGTCGACGGCGCCGGCAAGCACCGGGTGTTCTGGTCGATCGTGTTCCCGCTGATGAAGCCGGCCGTGGTGACGATGGTCATCCTGAACACCTTCTCGGTGTGGAACGACTTCGTGAACCCACAGATCATCCTCGGCCCGGGCAGTGGTCTCTACACCGTGACGACCGGTGTGTACGCCGCGGTGAGCCAGTACTCCACCGACTACACGGTGGTGTTCCCGACGCTGCTGCTCGCAGTGGCTCCGTTGCTGGTGCTCTTCGTGCTGCTCCAGAAGCACGTGATCTCCGGCCTGACCGCGGGAGCGACCAAGGGATGACCCAGACCAATTCAGCACCGGAACCGATCATTGCCGAGACGCCCGTCGGCACGCCGCCGGCCTGGGCGATCATGCAGCGCCGGCTGTTCGACGTGATGGACGAGGGCTGGTGGCTGTTCCGCGAGCGTTACTGCCTGCCCGACGGCGGCCTGCGTTACGCCGGCCCGATGCAGAGCCGCGACGGTGCCGACGACTTCTACGAGGCGTTCGTCAACTGGCCGGTGCTGTACCAGCTGGGCGGCGCGGACGACCTGATCGACGTCTCGAAATGGCACTGGGAAGGTGTCACCCGGCAGCTCACCGACCTGGGCTTCCTGGTCGACGAGTTCGAGCGCGGGTACGACTGGTTCCACATCGGCGAGTCGATGATCTTCTTCTACTCGCTGTGCGCGGCAGACCCGACCGACGACGTGTTCCGCGAACGTGCGTACCGGTTCGCCGAGCTGTACCTGCCGAACTCGCCGACCGGCAACTACGACCCGAACACCCGTACGATCCGCGCGCCGCACAACGGTGCCGGCGGGCCGCGCTGGGGCATCAACGACGAGTGGCGCACGTTCGGCGCGAACCAGGCGAAGATGTCGGTGTTCGGCCTGCCGCTGTCCGGCGTACCGGGGATCGAGGCCTGGGACGACCTCAAGGACCCGGCGAACGCGGACCTGATGGGTGCGGAGATGATCCGCCGACTCGGTGCTGGTGACACCGCAGTCAACCTGGCCGCGACGACCCTGACCGCGAACGCGTGGCTCTACGACCACAGCGACCGGTTCTCCGCGTGGACCCTGGAGTACCTGGACGCGTGGGAGGAACGGGCCAAGGCGAACGACGGCCTGCTGCCCGACAACGTCGGCCCGAACGGCATCGTCGGCGAGCTCCATGACGGCCGCTGGTACGGCGGAAACTACGGCTGGAACTGGCCGCACGGCGTGTACAGCGTCGGTTCGGCCGCCTGCGTCGCCGCGCTGAACGGTGTCGTACTGACCGGAGACCCGAAGCGGCTGGACTTCGCCCGGAACCTGCTGGACCACCTCTACGAGCGGGGGATCAGCGGCGCCGTCGACGACACCGCGATGAGCATCCGGGACCGTTGGCAGGCGGAGCTCGGCGAGGACTGCGCCGACCCGACCCTGCTGATCCCGAACCGGCACAACGACGACGGGTGGTTCGACTACCAGCCGCCGCAGCTCGGACTGCCGATGTGGTTGTGGCAGGCCGCGTTCGAGACGACCGACCGCGACCGGCTGACCAAGCTCCGGGAGCGCAGCGGCTACGACTGGCGTACGGTCCGCGACTTCCGCAACAAGGAGGACGCCGGCCACGAGGCGCCGTGGCTCGCCTACCTGGCCGGAGACAACCCCGGCTACCCGGAGGCGATGCTCGGCGTCGCGCTGTCGCAGGTGCAACGCCGGATGGATCTGATGGCCGTCGACACCGTCGACCCGGCCGACCTGAACATCCACCACTGGCAGCGGCACAACCCGGTCGCCACCGAGGCGCTGCTGCAGCTGACCACCGGTACGCCGCAACTGCTCTACAACGGCGGCCTGCTGCCGATGCGGATCCTGTACCTCGACGCGGACCGCGGACGCCCCGGACTGCCTCCGGACGTGGCCGCCCTGGTCGACACGGTCGAACCGGACCGTACAGGCCTGCAGTTGGTGAACCTGTCCGCGACGCAGACCCGCCGGGTGATCGTGCAGGCCGGGAGCTTCGGCACCGACCGCATCGACGAGGCGACCGTGTCCACGGCGTCGGGCGAGTACCCGGGCCCGTCGCCGGCGTACACCTCGACTCCGCGCACTCCCGGCAGCCGGACGGTCGTTGTCGGCAGCAACAGACTCGAAGTGACGATGCCGCCGGGCCGGACCATCCGGCTCGACCTGCGGCTGACTCCGAACACCTACCGCGCCGCCCATCTGGCGCCGGCCTGATTCAATTTCCCGAGGAGATATATGAGCAGCACGGAACAAGCTCCGGTGACACCGGTCTGGGATCTGCCGGTGCGCGGCGAGAACCCGCCGCCATCGAACCCGGACCTGGTGTCGCGGTTGTCCGAGATCGGGTCGGCCACCGCCTGCGCCCGCTTGCACAACCAGGGCATCCGCCGGACCTTCGTGGACGGTCCGACCAGCATGTTCCCCGGCAAGAAGATCGTCGGCCGCGCGCTGACACTGCAGTTCATGCCGCAACGTGAAGACATCGCCGACGGCCAGAGCCAGGAGTACATCGAGCGCAGTACGGCGCTGTGGGCCGTGCTCGACGAGGTCCAGCCCGGCGACGTCCTGGTGGTCCAGGCCTACGGCAGCCACACCACCGGCTGCTTCGGCGACATGCTGGTCCGCTACTTCAAGCTCCGCGGCGGCGCCGGCATCGTCGTCGACGGCCGGATCCGTGACGTACCTCGAGTGGCAGAGCTCGACGTACCGATCTGGTCGACCGGAGCCACCCCCCACTACGCCTCCCAGTCCGAGCTGTTCCCGTGGGCGTACAACGTCCCGGTCGCGGTCGGCGGCGTGCTGGCGCTGCCCGGTGACCTGGTGCTCGCCGACGACGACGGTGCGGTGGTCGTACCGCAGCGGCGCGCCGAGTCGGTCATCGCGGCGGCCGCGGAGCACGACGAGTGGGAGAAGTTCAGTCGGCGCCGCATCGACGAGGGCGCCCCGCTGCGTGACTACTACCCCCTGAATCAGAAGACCCGCCTCGAGTACGAGCGCTGGCGTAGCCAGAACGGCCACGCCGGCGACTGACCTCCCGAGAGAGGACCCCGCCCAACATGTCCAGAAGAACCAGGCGAACGACGTTCAGCGTCGTCGCCGGGGTGGTCGCTGCTGCCCTGGTGACGGTCGCGGCCGTCCAGTTCAACGCCCAGCCCGCCGGTGCCGCCGATTGCAAGACCTTCTGGGTCGCGACCGACGGCGACGACGCGGCCAAGGGAACCGAGAACAGCCCGTGGAAGACAGTCACCCGGGCCCGTGACGAGATCCGCAACAAGCACCTCAACGACCATCAGAACTGCGACATCACCGTCAACCTGAAGGCCGGCAACTACCCGGTCACGTCGAGCATCGACCTCGACCAGCAGGACTCCGGCAAGAACGGCCACCGGGTCGTCTACCGCAGCGTCGACGGCCCCGGCAAGGCGAACCTGCAGGGCGCCGAGGAGCTCACCGGCTGGACGCCGTACAAGGACGGCATCTACAAGACGAGCTTCGACAAGTCCAAGCCGTTCTACACGCTGTTCGAGGACGGCAAGCGCGCCACCAATGCCCGCTACCCGAACCGCGCCACCCCCGACACCTGGGCGCCGTACATGACGTCGATCCTCTACGAAGAGGACAAGATGGACGTCCACAACTGGCTGTGGGGCAAGCCGGGCGACTGGGACCCGACCTGGGACATGAGCCAGGCCTCGGTGACGATCTGGTCCGGCGGCTCGTGGTCGTGGTTCACCGACACGATTCCGCTGCTCGACACCAACTTCAAGAAGACCCAGACCACGCTGAAGTACTTCACCCGGTTCGCGATGGTGAACAGCCGCGGCGGTTCCCGGTACTACTTCCAGAACTCGCTGAGCTTCCTCGACCAGCCGGGGGAGTACTACGTCGACTTCAAGGGCGGCGAGGTCTACTACAAGCCGATGAACGGCACCATGGACGGCGTCAAGGTGCTGCGGCCGACCGTGAAGACCGTCCTCAACCTGGCCGGCAAGTCGCCGCAGGACCGGCTGCACGACGTCACGTTCGACGGCCTCGGCGTGCAGTACTCCGACTTCGTCAGCTGGTACCGGGTCGGCTGGAACGCTCCTGGTGACTCGGGCTACGAGCACAAGTACCCGGAGTACGACCGGCAGATCGAGTTGCCCCGGGATCAGTTCGGTGCGATCACGCTGACCAACACCAGCAACATCGACCTGAGCCGAATGCACATCTCCGACACCGGCTACACAGGTGTCTTCATGCTGTACGCGAACGACCACACGAAGATCACCGACAGCCTGCTGGAGAACATCGGCAACGACGGGATCAAGGTCGAGGGCGGCTGGCCCGGCGAGGGCGATCTGACCAACCACCACACGTTCTCGAACCTGTTCATCGACCACGTCGGTGAGCTGGTCCCGGGTGACGCGGCCGGCATCGAGTTGATGACCACGGGCAGCAACACGGTGACCAACGTCGAGGTGAAGCACAGCGCCCGGTACGGGATCAGCCTGGAGTCGCGGCCGGAGGTCACGGACCCGGACCAGTACTCGTCCGGCAACACCTTCAAGTACATCAAGCTCGAAGAGATGGGCCTGGACAGCGGCGACATGGGTGCGTTCTACACCTACGGCGTCGACAACCAGGAGCCGCACCCGATCCAGAACAGCATCGACCAGATGGTGATCGGGGACGTCATCCCGGACCCGTCGATGCCGGACGCGGGCGGTACCCGCGGCGTGCACATGGACGCCGGCGGCTGCGGCTTCGCGATCAGCAACATCCAGGTCGGCAAGGTGACCGACCAGAAGTACCAGTCCTACCAGTGCAACACGGTCAGCAACGTCGACTGGGAGACCGGTTTCGACACCTCGAAGATGGAGTACGACAAGATCGGCGTACTGCCGAGCTTCCCGTACGACGTGGCCGGGCGGTAAGGCCGATGCGTGGATTCATCGGTGGTGTGGTCGCCGGCCTGGCGCTGCCCGCGCTGGTGATCGGCGGCGGGGTGGCGGCGCGAGCCGCCGCCCCGGCGGGGCAGGACAACTGCACGTCGTTCTGGGTGTCGCCGAGTGGGAGTGACGCGGCGCCCGGCACGGAGCGGAAGCCCTTCCAGTCCGTCGAGCATGCCCGCGATGTGCTGCGGGTGCGTGGACATGCCGGCTGTACGCCCGTGGTGAACCTGCGGGCCGGTACGTACCAGGTGGACAAGACGATCACGTTCGACGACCGCGATTCGAACGTGACGTACCGCAGCGTGGACGGGCCGGGCAAGGCCTTCCTCGAGGCGGGGCAGGAAGTCACCGGCTGGACGCCGTACAAGGACGGCATCTTCAAGGCGCCGGTCGACGTCAGCCAGCCGTTCTACAGCCTGTACGCGGAAGGCAAGCGCGCCACGACGGCGCGCTATCCGAACAAGGAGTCCGACGACAAATGGGCGCCGTACCTGAGGTCGACGTTGTTCGACTCGACCAAGGAGGCGGTGCACGACCAGCTCGGGTTCAACACCGGCGACATCGACCCGTCCTGGGACCTCCGGCTCGGCACCGACTGGCCGGCGCAGGTGACGGTCTGGTCGGGCGGCTCCTGGTCGTGGTTCACCGACACGATCCCGATGTTCGACATCAACTTCACCAAGAAGCGGACCACGCTGGTCTACCCGGCGCGGTACGGCTTCATCAACTCCGGCGGCGGCTCCCGGTACTACGTACAGAACTCGCTGAGCCTGCTCGACCAGGCCGGTGAGTACTACCTGGACTACCCGGCGAAGACCCTGTACTACAAGCCGTCCGGCGGCACGATGGACGGTCTGAAGGTCTATCGGCCGACGCAGACCCAGGTGGTCTCGATCGAGGGCCCGTCCGCGAACCGGCGGGTGGAGAACCTGACCCTCGACGGCCTGACGATCCAGCACACCGACTTCATGGACTGGTACCGGTACGGCTGGAACGGCACGGGCGACTCGGGCATCAAGCACAAGTACCCGAAGTACGACACCCAGATGGAGATGCCGCGCAACCAATGGGGGGCGATCACGCTCACCAACACCCGCGGCGTGAAGCTGACCAGGCTGCATCTGCAGCAGACCGGCTTCACCGCGATCGAGCTGCTGTTCGCGAACGAGAAGACCACGGTCTCGGACAGCCTGCTCGAGCACATCGGCAACGACGGCATCAAGGTCGAGGGTGGCTATCCCGGTGAGGGCGACGTTGCTCATGGCAACACCTTCACCAACAACTACATCCATCACATCGGGGAGCTGGTGCCCGGTGACTCGGCCGGTGTCGAGATCATGAACAGCGGCCACAACGAGATCAGCCACACCGTCGTCGAACACGGCGCCCGGTACGGCATCAGCATCGAGTCCCGCCCGGAGATCCCGAACGCGGACAACTACACCAGCGGCAACACGGTCTCGTACGTCCGGCTGTCGCATCTCGCACAGGACAGCGGCGACACCGGTCCGTTCTACGCGTACGGCGTCCGCAACCAGCCGCCGTACACGCCGGATGCGAAGGTCTCGCAGATGATCATCGACGACGCGAACGCCGACCCGTCGATGCCGGACTCCAAGCCGTACGGAGTGCACATGGACTTCGGCGGCTGCGCGTTCGCCTTCTCGGACATCAAGGTCACCAACACCGAGAGCGACCCGTACCACGGGCCGTCGGCCGGGCCCTGCGACACGTTCTCGAACGTGAGCTGGGAGGCCGGGTTCGACGACTCCAAGCTGCAGTACGACCAGATCGGCGTACTGCCGTCCTTCCCCTACGAGAAGCCCTGAGGGTTCTGAGAGTTCCATGGATACAGAGAGGTTCAAGGGCAGGGTCGCGCTGATCACCGGAGGTGCCTCCGGGATCGGCGCGGCCACCGCCCGCCGGATCGCCGCCGAGGGCGGCACCGTGGTGGTGACCGACCGGGACGGCGACGCCGCCGGGAAGGTTGCCGCCGGCATCGGTGGTCGTTCCTTCGAGCTGGACGTCACCGACCTGGACCGGACGCTGGCGGTGGTCGGCGCGCTGGAGCGGGTCGACGTGCTGGTCAGCGCCGCCGGGGTCGACGTGTGCGACACGGTGCCGAACACGACCCCGGAGCAGTGGCGGACGATCCTGGACGTCGACCTGACCGGCGTCTACAACTCCTGCCGGGCCGTCCTGCCGCGGTTCGCCGCGCAGGGCGGCGGCGCGATCGTGACGATCTCGTCGGCGATCGGCACGGTGGGGGAGCGGAACAGGTCGGCGTACTGCGCGGCGAAGGCCGGCGTGGAGAACCTGACCCGGGCGATGGCGCTCGACCACGGTCCGGACGGGGTCCGCGCGAACTGCGTGGCCCCCGGCCTGATCGACACGCCGCTGATCCGCAACGGCAAAGTCAGCGGCGCGGACGACCCGGGCGCGATGCAGGCGATGGTGGACCGGCACCACGCGCTCGGCCGGATCGGTCAGCCGTCCGAGGTGGCGGCCGCGATCGCGTTCCTGGCCAGCGACGACGCGTCGTTCATCACCGGTGCGATCCTGCCGGTCGACGCGGGCTGGACGGCGCAATGAACATCCTGGGCGGTTACCGGGTCCTGGACCTGTCGGTGGCGATGGCAGGCCCGCTGGCCGCGATGCGGCTCGGCGACCTCGGCGCGGACGTGGTCAAGGTCGAACCGGTGACCGGCGAATGGCAGCGGCACACGTCCGCGGGCGGTGCCGTCGGCAACGAGGTCAACGCGTCGTTCCTGTCGCTGAACCGCAACAAGCGCAGCCTGGCCGTGAACCTCAAGTCCGACGAGGGCCGCGAGCTCCTGTACGAGCTGATGCGGACAGCCGACGTGTTCCTGCAGAACTACCGCCCTGGCGTGGCTGCACGGCTGGGTGTCGACTACGAGACGCTGCGCGCCTTGAAGCCCTCGCTGGTCTACGTGTCGATTTCTGGATACGGAGAGAGTGGTCCGTACGCCGACTGGCCCGGTCAGGACCTGCTGGTGCAGGCGATGAGCGGTGCGCTGTTCAGCTCCGGTCGTCCGGACGAGCCGCCGGTCGCGGCGCCGTACTTCCTGGCTGATGCGGTGACGGCATACAGCGCGTTCGAAGGCGTACTGGCCGCTCTGCTGCACCGGGAGCGGACAGGTGAGGGGCAGCTCGTCGAGGTGAACATGCTGGACGCGGTGATCGCCCTGCAGATGCAGGAGCTGTCGGTGCACACCGTTGGCGGCGTACCGCAGACGCGTTCGGAGGAGGTCCACGCGCACAGCTACATCCGCGCGCCGTACGGCATCTTCACCACCGCGGACGGCTACATCTCACTGGCCTTTGCGAACCTGCCCGTGCTGGCGGAGGTGCTGGACGCTCCACAGTTGGCCGGGCTGGACGCCGAGCGGGACGGGTTCGCCCGCCGCGACGAGATCGCCGCGGCGGTGTCGGCGGCGCTGCGGCGCGAGTCCACCGAGCACTGGATGGTCAAGCTCCGTGAGCGCGGCGTGTGGTGCGGCCCGGTGCTGTCGTACGACGACCTGCGGACCGATCCGCAGGTGCTGCACAACGAGTCCTTCGTGACGTACGAGCACCCCACCGAGGGAACGGTCACGACGCCTGGCTTCCCGTACCGCTTCAGCCGGACACCTGCTGAGGTGTCTCGCCCTGCACCACTGGTCGGTGAGCACACCAACGAGCTGCTGGAGGAGCTCGGTCTGTCGCAGGCGAAGCAGCAGGCCCTGTTCGAGCAGGGTGCCGTGGTCGCGCCATGAAGGTGCGGTTACGCGGACTGACGTGGGACCACCCGCGGGGCTACCGGCCGTTGGAGTCGTACTCACACCCGGACGTCGAGGTGGATTGGGACCGGCAGCCGCTGTCCGGGTTCGAGTCGACGCCCCTGGCGGACCTGGCCGGTCGGTACGACCTGCTGGTGATCGACCACCCGGGGCTGGGCGCCGCGATCGAGGCTGGTGCGGTACTGCCGGTTGAGGACGTGTTCTCGGCGGACGACCTGGCGGTGTGGGAGTCCCGTGCGGTCCAGCCGACGTGGGAGAGCTACCGGGTGGAGGGGCACGGGTGGGCGGTGCCGTTGGACGCGGCTACGCAGACCTGTGCGTACCGGCCGGATCAGCTGGCCACGCCACCGGCCGCCTGGTCCGACGTACTGGACCTGTCTGGTGTGGTGCTGTGCGTAGCTGGTCCGCATGCGGGGCTGATGCTGCTCGGGCTCGCGGGAGACCGCACTGGGCAGCTCCTGCTCGACAAACAGCGTGCTGTGGAGGCGCTGGGGCTGCTGCGTGCGGTGTGGAAGCACAGCGCGCAGGAGTTCGCCGAGCTCGATCCGATCGGGATCCACGAGCTGCTGGTTGCTGGTGAAGCAGTGTGCTGTCCGTTGGTTTACAGCTACGCGTCCTACGGGCAGGCGGACGCCGGGCGACCCCGGCTGGCGTGGGCGGCGGCACCGCGGCTGCGGCCGGAGGACGTGCTCGGCTGCGGGACGCTGGGCGGGACCGGCCTTGCGGTCACACCACGCTCGTACGCCAAGGTGCTCGCGGTGACGAAGTACGTGCGTGGGCTACTCGACGTACGGACGCAACTGGACGTGGTGTCGCAGGTTGGCGGCCAGTCCGCGACTGCGGCGGTGTGGGAGTCGGCGGAGGTCGACCGTGCGTGGAGCGGGCACTACTCCGCCACCCTGGAGACCTTGCGTACGTCGTTCGTGCGGCCGCGGTTCGACGGCTGGATCGGGTTCCAGGACGAGCTGTCGGAGCGGGTGGGGGAGCTGCTCGGCAACGACGAGGACGCGGCGGCGGCGGTCGACCGGATCGAGGACGACTTTCGAAAGGTGTGCCATGGCTGACGGGATGGATGACGGCCGGATCCGCTTCGAGCAAGACGGGCACGTCGGGGTACTCACGCTGGATCGTCCCGCCAAGCTGAACTCCGCGACGCGGGCGATGAGTGCCGAGCTGCTCGAGCTCATTCCCCGCATCGACGAGGACCCGTCGATCCGTGCGGTCGTGGTGACCGGCGCGGGCGAGCGCGCATTCTCGGTTGGCAGCGACATCGGCGAGCTCGACCGGTACGACGGTCCGTGGCACTTCCGGAACCGGCGCGACTACTGCGACGCGCTGCGTTCGCTGCGGACCCCGGTGATCGCGGCCGTCAACGGTTACGCGTACGGCGGCGGGCTGGAGCTGGCGCTGTCCTGCGACATCCGGCTCGCGGCCACCACGGCGAGCTTCGCGGCGGCCGAGATCAAGCTCGGCTGGATCGGTGGCGGGGGAGTGACCGCGCTCCTGGCCGCGTCGGTGCCGGCCGGCGACGCAGCGATGATGCTGCTCACCGGCGACCCGATCGACGCCGTCGAGGCGCTCCGGATCGGCCTGGTCAGCAAGATCGTTGCTGCCGACGAGTTGTTGCCAGCCGCAACCGAGCTGGCGCGGCGGATCGCGTCCCGGCCGCCGGTCGCGGCGGCCGCCGCCAAGGCGAACCTCCGCGCCGCCTGGTCGATGGGCCTGGAGGCCGCGATCCAGTACGAGCGTGAGCTGCAGGCGGTTGCCCTGGGCACCCAGGACGCTGCCGAAGGACGCGCGGCGTTCGCGGAACGACGGACCGGAAACTTCGAGGGACGGTGAGAGACATGCCTGCTGAGATCGCACCGGGAATCCATCGGCTGGCGACCGATTACCCGCACGTGTGTGGGCTGCCGCTCTGGCTGCATGTGATTGATGCGGGCAACGAACTCGTGCTGCTCGACGCCGGCATCGCCTCCACACCGGAGTCGTCGACCGCGCCTGAGCTTTCTGCTTTGGGACTTGGGCTCTCGGACCTGACGCTGATCGTCAACAGCCACGCGCATCCCGACCACATGGGCGGCAACGCCGTACTGCGTAAACACAGTGCTGCGGCCCGGTTCGCGGCGCCGGCATTGGAGGCCGGCTGGCTCGAGGACAACGAGCGGCTGATCGACGAGCTGTGGGGCTCGGACCCGGACGCGATGGACCTGTCCGAGGACGAGCGGTCCGAGCTGTTCGGAATGCTCGACGAGCGGGTGCGGATCGACGTACTGCTCCGCGACGGCGACCGGCTGCCGGGCGAGCGGCCGCTGCAGGTGATCACGACCAGCGGCCACAGTCCCGGCCACATCGCCGTACTCGACGAGACCTCGCGGACGCTGTTCACGTTCGACGACGTGCAGGGCCGCGGGCGTCCGTACCTCGAGAGCGAGCTGTGGCTGGCGCCGCTCTACACCGACGTCACGCGATACACGACCGGACTGACCCGGCTCCTCGAGTTGGACTTCGACGTTCTGGTCCCGTCACACGGCGACGCGATGGACGCGACCGCCGGGCGCAGGCTCATCGAGGAGAGCCTCGAGTGGGTGACCGCGGTCGATGCCCTCAGCACCCGCCTGCTCCGGAACCGCGGTTCGCTGACTGTCCGTGACCTCGCCGACGCCATCGGTACCGACCTCGGGAGGTACGGCGGGATCAATCTGCAGACCGTCCGGATGGCCCGTGCACACCTCGAGCACCTGGCCCGCACCGGAGGCGCCGAAACCCGCTGGCACCACCCAGCCGGCCAGTAGCAGCCGGTTTCGGCGAGACACTCCGACCGAAGCTGCAGGACTCCCCAAGACACGACACAGTCGAACAAAGGAGAACGGAAAGCGCTCTCCGGTCGTGGGGGGCATCACCCTGGGAGTGTCCTGTGGCTCAAACAGACCAGATCCCCGGCCGGCAGTCCCCGGCTGGGAAACCGACAGGCTCCGGACCACCGGGCACGGCTACGGACAGTACGGGGAACAGTACTGGGAATGGCGCGGCCGGCCGCAGCAAGGCGCTGTCGTGGTGGGGCCGCGCCCGCCGGGACAAGATCCTGCTGCTGATGGCCCTGCCGGGGCTCCTGCTGCTCCTGCTGTTCCACTACCTGCCGCTGCTCGGGAACCTGATCGCGTTCCAGGAATACCTGCCGTTCGTCCCGCTCGGCCGCAGCGCCTGGGTCGGCTGGGACAACTTCACCGTGATCTTCAACGGCGACACGGAGTTCCTGAACGCGCTGAAGAACACGCTGCTGATCACGATCGTCCAGGTGGTCTTCGTGTTCCCGGCGCCGATCGCGCTGGCCCTGCTGCTGAACAGCCTGCTGTCCGAGCGGATCAAGCGGATCGTCCAGTCGGTGCTGTACCTGCCGCACTTCCTGTCCTGGGTGATCGTGGTCGCGATCTTCCAGCAGATGCTCGGCGGCAGCGGACTGATCAACAACTTCCTGCGTTCGCACGGCATGGGGACGATCGATTTCCTCGGCAACCCGGACGGCTTCATCGCGCTGCTCACCAGTCAGGTGATCTGGAAGGACACCGGGTGGGCCACGATCCTGTTCCTGGCCGCGCTGAGCCAGATCGATCCCGGGTTGTATGAAGCGGCCCGCGTCGACGGTGCGTCGAGATGGCGGCAACTGTGGCACGTCACCGTGCCCGGTATCCGCAGCCTGATCATCCTGCTGCTGATCCTGCGGCTCGGTGACTCGCTGAGCGTCGGGTTCGAGCAGATCATCCTGCAGCAGAACCTGGTCGGCCGGCCCGCGAGCGAGGTCCTCGACACCTACGTCTACAACAACGGCGTACTGGCCGGCCAATGGGGCGTCTCCGCCGCCGTCGGCCTGGTGAAGGGCCTGGTCGGCGTCGCCCTGGTGATCGGCGCCAACAAGGTCGCACACATCTTCGGCGAGCCGGGAGTGTACAAGAAATGAGTACAACCAACCTGAATGTGCAGCAAGGGATCGACGACGGTCCGGCGACCTCGGCGCGGGTCCTCAAAGGTGTTGTGCTGCTGGTCTGCTGCGCGGTGGTGATCATCCCGTTCCTTGGGGTGATCTCCACGAGCATTGCCAGTCAGGCGCACGTGACGAACTCCGGTGGGTTCGTGCTCTGGCCGGACGGGCTGAATCTGGACGCGTACAAGGCGATCTTCAACGGTGGTGTCGTGCAGCGCGCCTTGGTGGTCAGCGTGGTGATCGCCACCGGCGGCACGCTGATCAGCCTGGCCGGCTCCACGATGCTGGCGTACGCGCTCAGCCGGCCCGGATCGTTCGGGCAGCGGCCGATGCTGATGCTCGTGCTGTTCAGCCTGCTGTTCAGTCCGGGCCTGATCCCCAACTACCTGGTGGTGAAGGAGTTCGGGCTGCTCGACTCGCTGTTCGCGCTGATCCTGCCGACGGCGATCAGCGGCTTCAACGTGATCGTGCTGCGCTCGTTCTTCATGAGCATCCCGGACTCGGTGCTGGACTCCGCGCGGGTCGACGGCGCCGGCGACTTCCGGATCTTCTGGTCGGTCGTCCTGCCGCTGTCGAAGGCGGTGCTCGCGGTCGTCGGGCTGTTCTACGCGGTCGGGTACTGGAACGCGTTCTTCAACGCGATGCTCTACATCAACGACACCGCGAAATGGCCGTTGCAGCTGGTTCTGCGGACGTACGTCATCAACAACACCGAGCTCAGCAGCGGTGACCTCGGCGGCGCGGGATCCGATCAGCTGCCGCCGCAGGAATCGATCCAGATGGCGATCCTGGTGGTATCGCTCGTCCCGATCCTGATCGTGTACCCGTTCCTGCAACGGCACTTCGCCAAGGGCATGCTGACCGGGGCGGTGAAGGGATGACCATCAGCCGCAGAAGGCTCTTGGGCGGATCCATCGCCGCGGCCGCGACCGCCGCCGGGTTCAGCGGGTGCTCGACGGTGACCCGCTCGACCGACATCGCCGCGTTGAACAAGCCGGTCGCGCTGCCGACGTACAAACGCTTCGACGGACCGAAGCCGGACCTGCCGCGCAGCCATCCACTGATGCCGGACTGCTTCTACCGGTTCCCGGAGCATCCGACGAAGGTGACCAACGGGACCCCCGGCGACGGCCATCCGGTGACCGGGTCGACGCCGACTTCGAACCCGATCCCGCCGTCCGCGGACCGCAACCCGTACTGGCAGGAGCTGAACCGGCGGATCGGTGCGCCGCTCGAGCTGAACATCACCTCCGCGGCGGACTACCCGAACAAGTTCGCCACCGCGGTCGCCGGTGACACGCTGGGCGACCTGTTCAACGTCGACGGCGGGTTCGCGTACCTGCCGCAGTTCCTGGAGGCGCGGGCGCAGGACCTGACCGAGTTCCTGTCCGGGGACGCGATCCTGGAGTACCCGTTCCTGGCGAACGCGCCGCAGGCGTCCTGGCGGGGTTGTGTGTACTCCGGCGGGATCCGGGCCGTGCCGATCCAGCGCGGTGTGATGTCGTCGAACACGCTGCTGGCGCGGCAGGACCTGCTCGACAAGCTCGGCGTCGGGCTCGAGAACCCGACCGTCGCGGACCTGCAGAAGGTGGCGAAGGCGGTCACCGACGGGAAGAAGAACCGGTGGGGCTTCGCGGTGCCACCGACCGCCGTGGTGAGCGCGATGCTCGGCCTGCCGAACGGGTGGGAGGTGCGCGACGGCAAGCTCGTGCACAGCCGGGAGACGCCGGAGCACAAGGAGATGCTGGCGATCACCCGGCAGATGCAGAAGGACGGGGTGATCCACCCGGACGGGATCGCGAAGGCCAACCAGAAGGTCTGGTTCACGCAGGGCTCCGCGGTGATGACGCAGGACACGTACTCGTCGGTGCAGAGCTTCTACCGGCGGGCCACGGACCAGGCGTTCGACATCTCGATCCCGATCCCGATCGCCGACGGCGGCAAGGTCGGGCGGGTGCTGCTCGGGTCGCCGAACAACTCGATCGCCGCGATCCGGCCGAGTTCGCCGGAGCGGACGAAGGCGCTGCTGCGGGTGCTGAACTGGTTCGCGGCGCCGTTCGGGACCGAGGAGTACCTGTTCCGGAAGTTCGGTCTGCCCGGGCGGCACTACACACTGAACGGGACGGATCCGCAGCTGACCAAGGACGGCAGCAGCGAGGTGTGCCTCGGGGAGTTCCCGATCCAGTACCTCGCGGACGGGCCGTACCCGGCGTACTTCCCGGGGCATCCGGATGCTGTCGACACGGCGTACAACCACTTCAAGGCGGTGCTGCCGACGGCGATCCTGTCGCCGACGTACGGTCTGTACTCGCCGACCCAGTCCACCAAGGGCAAGGTCCTCGACACCCGGATGGACGCCCTCACCAAGGACATCCAACTGGGCCGCAAACCCCTGGACGCCTGGGACGAAGCCGTAGCCGACTACCGAAAGTCCGGCGCCGACGCCATCCGCAACGAACTAGAACAAGCCCTAGCAATCAAAGGCGAAAACTAACCCACCCGTGCGCACCGCCTCCCAAGGCGGTGCGCACGGCAACCGCTACTTACATCTGAGGGAATCGAGGTTGGGGGCTTTGCCCATGGCGGCGTTGCCGGCGTCGTTGGGGTGTAGGCCGTCTCCGCCGTCGTAGGCCGCCGCGAGCCGTGCGGGATCAGCCGGATCGCGGGTTGCTGCGTCGAAGTCGGCGACCCCGTCGAACTCGCGGCTCGACCGGATGAACGTGTTGACCGCCTGCCGCACCGCCTCCTTCTCCGGCGTGTAGACGAACGAGCTCCCCATCGGCGTCAACGTCCCACCCACGATGCACCGCCCGGCCGCATGCACCCGAGCGATCAGCTGCCGGTACCCGGCGGTCAACTCCTCGGTCGTAGCACCGGCATAGATGTCGTTGATCCCCTCCAGTACGAGCACAGTCCGTACGCCCGGCTTGGTCAGCACGTCCTTGTCCAGCCGAGCCAGCGCACTCGCGCCCGCACTGCCGGCCTTCGCGACTCCACCGAGCACCCGGTTCCCCGAGATCCCCTCGTTGGAGATCGCCAGCCGCCGCGGCTCCGGCAGCTGCGCGTACCGGTCGGCGAGCACGTCCGGCCACCGCCGGTTCGTGTCGATCGTCGTCCCGACCGACGACGTGATCGAATCGCCCAGCGTCGCGACCGTCTCCACCTGCTCCGGCGCATCGACGATCGCCGCGTTGACGAAGTACCACGCCGACGATTCCGTCTGGTACGTCGTACTCGACTCGTCGGCCGCGTGATCACCCGATGTCGACTTGTAGCTGTGCTGCATCGCGCGGTTGTGCGCGGTGATCACACCCGTCGTCCCGACCACATGCAGGCTCACGGTCAGACTCGTCAGCGCCGGCACCGGACCCGGCAACGGATCGCTGATCGCCATCGCGCCCGGCGGGATCGTCACCGCCGTACTCCCACCGAACGTCAACCGCCGGCTCGACCCCGGCACCACACTCGCGCCACTGTCCTGCCGCCCGACGTACACCGAGTCCGTCACCAGCGGCTGATCACCGTTGGCGTTCGAGACCCGGATCCGCAGATCCTTCCCGCCGACACTCGTCCGCAGAATGTTCCGCACGGTCATGTCGTGCAACGTCCCGCCGGCAATGTCGTCCGCCGCCCCCCACGTCGTAACCGGCCCACCACCTCCCGTCTGTTCTCCTTGAGTGGAAGCTCCGTCTTGAGTGGCAGCGCCCACCAAGCCCGCCGCACTCATGCCCGCCACACTCATCGCTGTCACCAGCAAACTCGCGCCGACCCGGCGCCCTGTCAGTCTCATGAGAATCAACTCACCTCCGAATACCCATGCATGCAATCGTTTGCAAAGATTCTGTCGCCCAACGGCCCACACCGCGAGCCGAACGGCACGTCGGTGTCTGGGCGAAGGTTGTGGCGGGTTGGACAGTTCGACAGGACGTGTCGGTCGGTGTCTGGCCGGTGGGCAGTGCACCTGAGCGTGGAACTGTGCTGCGCGTACGGTGTCCCGCGGTGCACTACCTGTCGAGATGTCGGCTGCCGGCCCGGTGGGTGTTGGTGGGCGGGAGGGTTGGGTGCAGGCCCGGCTAGTGGGGTGGGGTGGCCCGGTGGGTTGGTTGTTCGGGGACAATGGTGGGGATGACGCTTACCGAGAAGTTGCCGGGGACCACCGAGGCCGACGACCTGTTCGACGCCTTTCAGAGGTGGGTGGGGGAGCAGGGGATCTCGCTCTACCGGGCTCAGGAAGAGGCGTTGATCGAGGTGATGACAGGGTCGAATGTGATCCTGTCGACGCCGACCGGCTCCGGGAAGAGCCTGGTGGCGACCGGCGCGCACTTCGCCGCGCTGGCGAACGGGCAGCGAACGTTCTACACCGCGCCGATCAAGGCGCTGGTGTCGGAGAAGTTCTTCGCGCTCTGCGACGTGTTCGGCGCGGACAAGGTCGGCATGCTGACCGGCGACGCGGCCGTCAACCCCGGCGCCCCGATCATCTGCTGCACGGCGGAGGTGCTCGCGAACATCGCGCTCCGCGAAGGCACCGACGCCGACGTCGGTCAGGTGGTGATGGACGAGTTCCACTTCTACTCCGAGCCGGACCGCGGCTGGGCCTGGCAGGTGCCGCTGCTCGAGCTGCCGAAGGCGCAGTTCATCTTGATGTCCGCGACTCTCGGCGATGTCGAGCGCTTCAAGATCGACCTGTCCCGCAGGACCGGCCGTCCGACCGCGATCGTCGCGTCCGGCGAACGCCCGGTGCCGTTGCTGTACAAGTACGTCACCACGCCACTGCACGAGACGCTCACCGAGCTGCTGGTGACCCACCAGGCCCCGGTCTACGTCGTGCACTTCACGCAGGCGGCAGCCCTGGAGCGCGCCCAGGCGCTGACCAGCATCAACGTCTGTACGAAGGAAGAGAAAGACAAGATCAAGGAGCTGATCGGGCACTTCCGTTTCAGCCCCGGCTTCGGCAAGACGCTGCAGCGCCTGATCATGCACGGGATCGGCGTCCACCACGCCGGCATGCTGCCGAAGTACCGGCGGCTGGTCGAGCAGCTCGCCCAGGCCGGCCTCCTGAAGGTGATCTGCGGTACGGACACGCTCGGCGTCGGTATCAACGTGCCGATCCGTACTGTCCTGCTGACTGCGCTGAGCAAGTACGACGGACGCCGGCAGCGCATCCTGAAGGCCCGCGAGTTCCACCAGATCGCGGGCCGCGCCGGCCGCGCCGGGTACGACACGTCCGGCACGGTCGTGGTGCAGGCGCCGGACCACGTCGTGGAGAACGTCAAGCTGCTCGCGAAGGCCGGTGACGACCCGAAGAAGCAGCGCCGCGTCCAGCGGAAGAAGCCGCCGGAGGGTTTCGTCACCTGGGGCGAGGACACCTTCGACCGGCTGGTCGCGGCCGAGCCGGAGGCGCTGCAGTCCCGGATGCGGGTCAGCCACGCCATGCTGCTGAACGTGATCGCCCGCGACGGCGACGCGTTCACGAGCATGCGGCATCTGCTCCAGGACAACCACGAGGACTCCCGCGCCCAGCTCCGGCTGATCCGCCGCGCGATCCAGATCTACCGCACGCTGCTGACCGCGGGTGTGGTCGAGCGGCTCGACGAGCCCGACGAGAACGGCCGGACCCTGCGGCTGACCGTCGACCTGCAGAAGGACTTCTCGCTGAACCAGCCGCTGTCCACGTTCGCGCTGGCCGCGCTGGATCTGCTCGACCCCGCCGACCCGGTGTACGCGCTCGACGTGGTGTCGGTGGTCGAGGCGACGCTGGAGGACCCGCGCGCGATCCTGCTGGCGCAACTGCACCACGCCAAGGGCGAGGCCGTGCAGGGCATGAAGGCCGACGGCATCGAGTACGAGGAACGGATGGAGCTGCTCGACGAGATCAGCTGGCCGAAGCCGCTCGAAGAGTTGCTGGAGGCAACGTTCGAGATGTACCGGCAGACGCATCCGTGGATCGCCGAGGCCGGCCTGTCACCGAAGTCCGTGGTCCGGGACCTGTTCGAGCGGGCGATGACGTTCGGCGAGTACATCCAGTACTACGGGCTCGCGCGTTCGGAAGGCATCGTCCTGCGCTACCTGAGCGACGTCTACAAGGCGCTCCGGCAGACCGTGCCGCCGGACAAGGTGAACGAGGATCTCACCGACCTGATCGAGTGGCTCGGCGAGATCGTCCGGCAGACCGACTCCAGCCTGCTCGACGAGTGGGAGGAGCTCACCAATCCGAGCACCGACGAGGTGGTCGCGCCGGTGCCGGCCGGTCCGCGCCGGATCACCTTGAACAGCAGGGCCTTCCGCGTCCTGGTCCGGAACGCGATGTTCCGCCGCGTCGAGCTGCTCGCGCTGCACCGATGGGCCGAGCTCGGCCAGCTCGACAGCGAGGCCGGCTGGGATGCGGGCCGCTGGGCCGAGGCCGGTACGGCCTACTACGCCGAGCACGACGTGGTCGGTACCGGCCCCGCGGCGCGCGGGCCCGCGCTGTTCATGGTCGAGGAGCACCCGGGCTACTGGGAGGTCCAGCAGATCATCGACGACCCCGAGGGCAACCACGACTGGCGCATCACCGCATCCGTCGACCTCAACGCCTCCGACGAAGCCGCCGACCTGGTCCTGGAGCTGGCCTCCTTCAAGCCCCTGTAGTTGCCGTGGGCCAGGCGACGTCGACCTCGGTCTCGGCGGTGTAGTCCACCTCGGGTACGTCGAAGCCGTACAGCCGGCGTACCTCCGCGAGGAACCAGGCGGCGTCGGCGACCTCGCCGATGTTCTCCGCGGTGGCCGACTCCCACTGCGAGCGGACGGCGGTTTGTACTTCGTCGTTGAGCTCCCAGCGGTCGAGGCGGATGCGGCCCTCGTCGTCCAGATCGAGCGGGGCCTCGCCGGTGAGCTGGTCCCAGAGCGCTATCGACTGCTGTACCGGAGTCTGCAGACCGGCCACCTTGTGCAGGATGCTGACGTACAGACCGATGCCCGGGATCGCGGACGACGCCTGGGTGACAGCGGCGCCGTTCACCGACGTCATAGCGGTCACCCCGTCCGCGGCCAGCTTCAGCGCGGTCTGCTCGAGGTCCACCTTCGCCGCGCCGATCGAACCCTGACGGTAGAGCGGTCCGGTGAGCTCGGAGCCGATGTAGGTGAGTGCGGCCGTGCTGAAGCCCCGCTTGAGCAGCTCGCGCTCCTGCAGCGCGGTGATCCACCGGGCCCAGTCCTCGCCGCCCATCACCTTCACGGTCTGCGCGATCTCGTCGTCGGTCGCGACCTCGATCCCGACGTCCTGCAGCACCGGCGCGCCGTCGTCGAACGCGAGGCTCTTCGTGGTGTGCTCGGCACCGATCGCCTTCAGCACGGACTGGTACGTCTCGCCGTTGCTCGGGTCCGTACGGCGCGGCGCGGCGACGCTGTAGATCAGGTGGTCGATCCCGCCGAGCTGCTCCGCGACCAGGGCGAGCACCTCGTCCTTGGTGGTGTCGGCGAAGGCATCCGCGTTCACGAAGCTCCACGAGCGGCCGAGCTCGGCGGCCAGCGCGGCCGTCTCCGCGGTGCGGTACCACCCGGCAGTCGCCGTACGACGAGCCGTGGCCGCCTTCTCGAAGCAGACGCCGATGCCGTCGATCCCGTACCGCGCGAGCCCCGCGATCGTGGTCGCGAGCCCGTAGCCGGAGCTCGATCCGATCACCAGCGCCGTACGCCGCTCGGCCGACCGCGACGGGACCTCCGCCGCCATCTCCCGCACCACCCGCGCACACCCCGCCGGATGCGAATCAAGAAACAGGAACCCACGGCCGACAGGCTTCACCACGCGCTCACTCATGCGGATGACCCTATTAGCTCCAGTACATCTCCGCATCGTCCGGTTCCACCACGACGTTGGCGCCGAGGCGGCGGAGGTTGCCGGCGAAGTCGGTGTA
Organism: Kribbella sp. NPDC048928; assembly: GCF_043197975.1. Classification (NCBI taxonomy): domain Bacteria; kingdom Bacillati; phylum Actinomycetota; class Actinomycetes; order Propionibacteriales; family Kribbellaceae; genus Kribbella; species Kribbella sp. NPDC048928. Next base: position 211,154 of record NZ_JBICUC010000006.1, read on the forward strand.
GCCGCGGTGCACGTGGTGCGCGGCCGAGACCAGCGTCTCGCCTTCGGCGGCGAGACCGGCGAGTACGAGCGCGGCGCCGGCGCGGATATCGGAGGCGACGACCGGTGCGCCGGACAGCCGCGGTACGCCGCGGACGACCGCGTGGTGCCCGTCGGTCTGGATCTGCGCGCCCAGCCGGGTCAGCTCCTGGGCGAACGTGAAGCGGCCCTCGAACAGGTTCTCGGTCACCATCGCCGCGCCGTCGCTGAGCGCGTTCAGCGCGATCACGAACGCCTGCAGATCGGTCGCGAACCCGGGGTACGGCAGCGTCACCACATCCACCGGCTTCGGGCGGTCGTGCATCCGGACCCGGAAGCCCGGGTTCAGTACGGTGATCTCCGCGCCCGCCTTGTGCAGCTTGTCGAGCGGCAGCTCGAGATGCTCGGCGTGACCGTTTGTGATGGTGATGTCGCCCTTGGTGATGGCGGCCGCGAACGCCCAGCTGCCGGACACGATCCGGTCCGGCACCACGACGTGGTCGACCGGGTTCAGCAGGCCGTCGACGCCGGTGATCTCGATCCGCGGCGAGCCGGCGCCGTCGATCATCGCGCCCATCTCGACGAGCATCTTGGCGATGTCCTGGATCTCCGGCTCGCGGGCGGCGTTCTCGATGATCGTGGTGCCCTTCGCGAGCACCGCCGCCATCATGATCGTCTCGGTCGCGCCGACGCTCGGGAAGTCCAGCCAGACCTCGGCGCCGTGCAGACCCTGCGGGGCCTCGGCGATCACGAACCCGTGCTCGATGTGCACCTTCGCGCCCATCGACTCCAGGCCGGCGACGTGCATGTTCAGCCCGCGGGAGCCGATGTTGTCGCCGCCCGGCAGCGCCACCTCCGCCTGACCGCAGCGGGCCAGCAGCGGGCCGAGCACCGAGATCGAGGCCCGCAGCTTGCGGACCAGGTCGTAGTCGCACTGGTGCCCGATCGTGCCCGGTACGGCGATCGTCGCCAGCCGCCCCTCCGGATCCACCTTCACCGAGCAGCCGAGCGTGTCCAGCAGTTGCGCCATGAACGTGACGTCGAGAATGCCCGGCACCTGCCGCAGCGTCGTCGTACCCTCCGCCAGCAGCGCTGCCGCCATCAGCTTGAGCACACTGTTCTTCGCCCCGGCCACCTCGACAGCGCCGTCGAGCCGTGCCTCACCTGCGATCCGAAACCGTTCCACCGGTCGACTGTAGCGTTTGACGCTCCGCGGCTTTGCGTAGAGTCCTGGCATGGCTGTGAACTTGACGCGGATCTACACGCGTACCGGTGATGCCGGCGAGACCCGCCTCGGCGACAACTCCACCACCTCGAAGACCGACCCGCGGCTGGCGGCGTACGGGGAGGTCGACGAGGCGAACTCCACGATCGGCGTGGCGATCGCGGCCGGGCACCTGAACAGTGCGATCGCGGTGCTGCTGACCCGGATCCAGAACGACCTGTTCGACGTGGGCGCCGACCTGTGCAATCCGATCGCGCCCGATCCGGAGTACCCACCGCTGCGGATCACGCAGGAGTACGTCGACCGGCTCGAGGGCTGGTGCGACGAGTACAACGGCCGTTTGACCAAGCTCCGCTCGTTCATCCTGCCCGGCGGCACCGAGGGCGCCGCCTACCTGAACGTCGCCCGCACCGTCGTCCGCCGCGCCGAGCGGGCCGGCTGGGCCGCCGTCGAGGCGCACGGCCCGTCCATCAACCTGCTCGCGCTCACGTACCTGAACCGCCTGTCCGACCTGCTGTTCATCCTCGGCCGCGTCGCCAACCTGTCCTCCGGCGGCGACGTCCTCTGGGTCCCCGGCGGCGAACGCGACTAGCCGCTAGCTGATCTCCCAGTTGAAGGGCATCCGCAGCACGCCGGCCGCCGGAAGCCCCAGCGCGCTGTAGAGACCGGTGGTCAGGCCGTCGAGCGTCAACGGCGCCGCAGTGACCGCCAAATCATCGGTGGTCGTCGGGGCCTTCAGCTGACTGAGCAGGTTGCGGTGCGGTACGGCGGTCACGCCGATCTCGTCGCGGTCCAGACCGGCCCGGTTGCACGCCAGCGTCAGCGCGTGCTGGAACCCGCCCAGCTCGTCGACCAGTTTGTGGCCGTGGGCGTCGGCGCCGGTCCACACCCGCCCGCGCGCCAGCGACTCGAGCCGCTCCTCCGGCAGCCCGCGGTCCTGGGCGGCCTTGGCGACGAAGTCCTTGTAGATCCGGTCGAGCGTCTCCTCCAGCTGCGCCCACTGCTCGTCGGTGAACTCCTCCTGCGCCGAGTACATCCGCGCGTTCGTGCCCTCGGACACGGCCTCCTGCGAGATCCCGATCCGGCCGAGCGCATCCCGTACGACACCCTTGCCGGTCAGTACGCCGATCGAGCCGGTGATCGTGCCCGGCTGCGCGACGATCACGTCGGCCGGCATCGCGACGAAGTACCCACCGGAGGCGGCCACGCCCCCCATCGATGCGATCACGGGCCGCCCGGTGGAGCGCAACCGCAGCACCTCGTTGCGGATCGCGTCGGATGCGACGTACGAACCACCTGGGCTGTCGACACGCAGTACGACGGCCTTCACGCGCTCGTTGTCCGCCACAGCACGCAGTGCGGCGCCCACGGTGTCGGAGCCGGAGCCCGGACCGCCCATGGGGCTGTTGGAGTTGCGGCCGACCGAGATACCGCCGGTCACGCGTACAACCGCGACCAGCGGCTTCTGCGGCCGGGGGAGGGTCTTGCGTACCTCGTCCAGCGTCCGCGGACCACGCCGGATGTACCGCTCGGCCAGCAGTCTGTCGTCGTACTGCAGCTGCTTCTCGAGCTCGTCGTACACGTCCGACCGGTAGCCGAGCCGATCGACCAGCCCGGCGTCCAGGCCGGTCTGCGCGGGCAGCGGAGCGGTATCGACCAGCTCACGGACCCGGGTCGTGTCGAGCCGCCGGCGTACGGCTATGCCCTCGACGATCTGCTCGTACGCCGATGCCGCCAGCCGGGACGCCATCTCGCGCGCGGGTGCGGTCATCTCCCGCTCGGTGAACGTGTCGGCAGCCGTCTTGTACTCACGCCGCTTGCCGAACTGCGGGATCACCCCGGCCTTGTCGAGCGCGCCGCGGATGAACACCGCCCGTACGGAGACGCCGGTGATCGCCAGGTCGCCCGACGGCTGCACCCAGATCTCGTCGAACGCCGTCGCCAGGTAGTAGGAAACGGTGCCCTGGCCGGATTCGCCGAACGACTCGGTCCACGCGACGGCGGCCTTCCCCGACGTACGGAAGTCCGCGACCGCCTCACGCAGCTCCTGCACCTGTGCGAGGGACAGGTGCTGTCCGCCGAGGTGTGCGACCACGCCGACCACGCCGTCGTCCCGCGCTCCCTTCCGGAGGGCGCCCACCAGCTCGCGCAACGTGGGCAGGTGCCGCATGCGGAACGCCGCCACCGGCGACGCGGGCGGCGTCTCGAGCACGCCGCGGGTCAGATCCAACTCAAGCAGTGTCCCCATACCCCGACCCTAGACCCGAACCGAAGCACAGCTACTTGACGGCAGTCGAAGGTGGGACCGGTTTGTGGTCGGTCCAGCCGGACTCGAGGACGACCGTGGCCGCTGACTTCGGTCCGCTGATCGTCGAGCTCAGCAGCCGTCCGGTCGCCGGATCGATGATGTACGTGACGCCGGTGCCGGCGAGCGTGGTGCTGATGGACCCGGGCTTGGCGGTGGTGATGCTGACCTCGGTACCGGTCCGGCCGAGCGCATCCTTGGCGCCCTGCCGGACGTGCGTCCCGGGCAGCGACGCGAGCACCCGGAGCGCGGCGCCGCGGAGCTTGGGCGGTGACGGCATCTCGAACAGCAGCCGGCCGGCCGCCTCGAACACGGCGAAGTCCCGGTACGCAGGCTCGACGTCCAGCGGGGTGAGGGCAGTGTGGAGCGCCCCGGGGTGTGTCGGCAGCGCAGCGATCTGTTGCGCGCTCAGCGGCCGGTTGCCGGTCAGGTAGTACCCGGGCGGCACCTCGTCGAACGACATCTTGTTCACCACCGGTGCGGAGTCCTTGTCGCTCAGGTTCACCCATCCGAACCAGGACTCGACACCCGGCTTCATCGGCATCCAGCTCTCGGTGATGGTCCGTCGGGTGCCGTTCAGCTGCAGGCTCCGGACCCGGAAGTACTTCCCGGACACCTTCTCGTTCTTCTCCTGCCGTACCGCGGTCGCGATGAGCATCTCGGCAGCCGTCGTCAGCCGCGGCGCCGTTGTCGTCGTCGGTCCACTCGGCACAGCGCTGTCGTCACCGTCCCGCCCCACCAGCAACGCACCACCCAGCCCGGCAACGGCGACCAGCGCGGTTGCCGCGGTGATCGCAGTCCCCAGCCACCCGGTCCTTGCAAAGGAATCGCGTGGCGGCTGCGACATCCGGCGGTGCGCGTCGCGCGTCACCTCGGCCGTCGGTGGCTCCTGCTCCGGGAACGCCTTCCGCAGTACGTCGAACTCGTTCATGACGCGTCCTCCGACGGGTTGGTCACTGCGGCGCGGACAGCCCGACGGGCCCGCGACAGGCGTGAGCATACGGTCCCGTACGCGATGCCGAGCGCTGCCGCGACCTCGTCGTACGTCAACTGGCCGAGGGCGACCAGCAGCAGGACTTCACGGTCCTTCGCGTTCAGCTTCGCCAGCGCTTTGGCCAGCTCGCCGGACGCGCTCTGAGCGGTCACCTGCGCCGCGACGCGGTCGTCGTGCGATCCGGTCGGTACGGGTTCAGGCAGCTTGGCGGCGGCCCGCCACGCGCGTACTTCGTCCCGCCGATGCCGCCGGATCAGATTGGTCGCGATCCCGTACAGCCACGCTCGCACCACCCCGCTGCGCCGGTCGAACCGGTCCCGCTGCCGGAACGCGATCAGGAACGTCTCCGCGGCCAGGTCGTCCGCGACGTCCGTCCCGAGCCGCCGGGCGACGTACCCGTGCACCTGCGGGAAGTACCGGTCGAAGATCTCCGAGAACCGCTCCGGCTCCCGCAGCGACGCCTCCAGCGCGCGCGCATCGTCGCCGACGGGGACGGGGACTCGCCACGGAAAGGCGACACCGGCTTCTGACGTCATGGTGGGATGACGCCTGAGACCGCTCTCAGGTGTACATCAGGACCGGTCGAGCAGACCGCGGGCGGCCGGTTCGTCGCGCGGCCAGACGTAGATCGTCCAGCCGTCGGTGGTGCGGGCGGCGGTGGCCTTGATACCGAAGTCCTTCAGCCGGGAGACGAGCACCCGGGCCTCGTTGTGGCTCGGCACCGTCCGGATGTCGGTGAGCAGGCCGAACGAGTCCCGCTGGGCGGGGGACTGATCGACCCGGCGCACCAGGGACCCGCCCTTGGCCTTCGAGAACGCCCAGCGGCACAGCAGCACCATCACACCCGCCAGGGCGATGGCCACCACCGGGAACAGGAAGTAATCCTCGGCGAACACGCTCACCATTGTCTCGCGAATCAAAAGATCGCGAACTGTTGGCAACCTTCCGTGTCTTCGGGGAGTCTTTACGAACAACAAGCGCTGTCACGCGGCCGAAGACCTCGGGGGCCGCCGGAAGAGCGGAGGGCACGCACATGCTCGAGCCTGACAACGTGGTGCATCTGACCGGAATCCTGGACGTGCGCTCGGTGGGCGACGTCCGCCAAACGCTCAACTATGTGATCGACTCCTGCGTCGGGGACGTGATCGTCGACCTGGAAGCGGTCGATGCCGTCGACGCGACCGGCCTCGGGCTGCTCGTCGCGACCCACCGCCGGACCAGGTCCCTCGGCCGCCAACTGGTCCTCTGGCACCCGATGCCGTCGGTGGTCCGGATCCTCGCGGTCACCCGCCTGCACCGAGTCCTCAACGTCGAGAGAACCCCCCTTCCGATCAGCGCCTGACTGTGACCTAAGCCCCTGGTGACACCAGTCACGAGGAGAGGACTCACAAGGGCACACAGTCCTACTCTCGGGTACATGGCGACCGAGAAGGATCGACCCTGGGTGATGCGGACCTACGCCGGCCACTCGTCGGCGGCCGAGTCCAACGCGCTGTTCCGGCGGAACCTCGCGAAGGGCCAGACCGGGCTCTCGGTCGCCTTCGACCTGCCGACCCAGACCGGGTACGACGCGGACCATCCGTTGGCCAAGGGCGAGGTCGGGAAGGTCGGCGTACCGGTCGCGCATCTGGGTGACGTCCGCGCCCTGTTCGACCAGATCCCGCTGGCGCAGATGAACACGTCGATGACGATCAACGCGCCCGCGATGTGGCTGCTCGCGCTATACCAGGTCGCCGCGCAGGAGCAGGGCGCCCTGCCCGCCGAGCTCACCGGCACCACGCAGAACGACATCGTCAAGGAGTACCTGTCCCGCGGGACGTACGCCTTCCCGCCGGATGCGTCGCTGCGGCTGACCACCGACGTGATCGCGTACACGGTCGCGAACATGCCGAAGTGGAACCCGATCAACATCTGCAGCTATCACCTGCAGGAGGCCGGCGCGACGCCCGTGCAGGAGCTGGCGTTCGCGCTGTCGACCGCGATCGCCGTCCTGGACCGGGTGCGCGACGGCGGCCAGGTGCCCCCGGAGCGGTTCGGCGACGTGGTGCAGCGGATGTCCTTCTTCGTGAACGCCGGCGTGCGTTTCGTCGAGGAGACCTGCAAGATGCGCGCGTTCGTCCGGCTGTGGGACTCGCTGACGCTGCAGCGGTACGGCGTCACGGATGCCAAGGCGCGCCGGCTGCGGTACGGCGTCCAGGTGAACTCGCTCGGCCTGACCGAGGCGCAGCCGGAGAACAACGTGCAGCGGATCGTGCTCGAGATGCTCGGCGTGACCCTGTCCAAGAACGCGCGGGCGCGCGCGGTGCAGCTGCCCGCCTGGAACGAGGCGCTCGGGTTGCCGCGGCCGTGGGACCAGCAGTGGTCGTTGCGGATGCAGCAGGTACTGGCGTACGAGTCCGACCTGCTCGAGTACGACGACATCTTCGACGGCTCGCATGTGATCGAGGCCAAGGTCGACGAGCTGGTTGCCGGTGCGCAGGAGGAGATCGACCGCGTCCAGGCGATGGGTGGTGCGGTCGCCGCGGTCGAGAGCGGTTACCTGAAGCAGGCGCTGGTCGCGTCCCATGCCGAACGCCGGCAGCGGATCGAGTCCGGCGAGCAAGTCGTCGTCGGCGTCAACAAGTTCGAGAACACCGAGCCGTCGCCGCTGACCGCCGACCTCGACACCGCCATCCAGACGGTCGACCCGGCCGCCGAGGCCGCTGCGCTGAAGTCCCTGGAGGCCTGGCGCCGTGAGCGTGACGAGCCGGCCGTCGACGCGGCCCTGACGAAGCTGCGCGCAGCTTCGAAGACGACCGGCAACCTGATGCCTGTCACGCTCGAGTGCGCGCGGGCCGGCGTGACGACAGGGGAGTGGGCCGGCGTGCTGCGGGAGATGTACGGCGAGTACCGCGCACCGACGGGGGTCTCCGGATCGGTCGGCGTGTCCGCGGGCGGCTCGGAGATTGCTGCCGTACGGGAGAAGGTCGGCGCGACGTCAGCGGAGCTGGGCGGACGGCTGCGCCTGCTGGTCGGCAAGCCCGGTCTGGACGGGCACTCGAACGGCGCCGAGCAGGTCGCGGTCCGCGCCCGGGACGTCGGCTTCGAGGTCGTCTACCAGGGCATCCGCCTGACGCCCGAGCAGATCGTCGCGGCCGCGGTCGCCGAGGACGTGCACTGCGTCGGCCTGTCGATCCTGTCCGGCTCACACATGGAGCTCGTCCCGCAGGTGGTCGAGGGGCTGCGTGAGGCCGGCCTCGAGGACGTTCCGGTCGTCGTCGGCGGCATCGTCCCCGAGGCCGACGCGAGCGCGCTGCGCGCGGCCGGGGTGGCCGCGATCTACACCCCGAAGGACTACGACCTCACCGGCATGATGTCCGACGTCGTCGATGTCATCCGGCACGCCAACAAGTTGTAGCCCGTGGTAGAACCTGGAGCATGACGGCGAAGCAGCAGACGCGGACGCTTTCGAACGGAACCGAGCTCCCGGTGTTCGGGCTCGGGGTCTGGCAGGCCAGGGACGGCCGCGAGACCGAGCAGGCGGTGCACTGGGCGCTCGAGGCCGGGTACCGGCTGATCGACACCGCGCAGGACTACCGCAACGAGGCGAGTGTCGGGAAGGCGATCCGCGAGAGCGGTGTCCCGCGGGACGAGATCTTCCTGACCACCAAGTTCCGCCCCGACGGCAAGGACGCCCGGGTCGAGGCCGAGAAGAGCCTCGAGCGGCTCGGCGCCGACTACCTCGACCTGTACCTGGTGCACTGGCCGCAGAGCGGGCCGACCTGGGCGTGGCCGGGGATGGAGGCGGCCGTCGACGCGGGCCTCACCAAGGGCATCGGCATCTCGAACTTCAGCGCCGCCGAGCTCGCCGAGCTCGGCAAGGTCGCCCGGATCCAGCCGGTCGTGAACCAGGTGCTGTTCAGCCCGTTCGACTACCGCGCGGGGCTCGTCGAGGCCTGCGAGGCGGCGAACGTCGTCGTGCAGGCGTACAGCCCGCTCGGCACCGGCCGGCATCTCGACGGGCCGGTCGTCACCCGGATCGCGGACGCCACCGGCCACACTCCGGCGCAGGTGCTGATCCGGTGGGCGCTCCAGAAGGGCCTGTCGGTGATCCCGAAGTCGGTCCACCAGAACCGCATCGTCGAGAACGCCGGCGTCTTCGACTTCGAGCTGGACGACGCCGCGATGGCCGAGCTGGACGCGCTCGACACCACCGGCCGGACCGCGGACGCCATGTCCCGGAGCAGCAAGTGGTGGTCGTAACAGCATGATCCAGGACGTACTGCGGGAGCCCGCGAAGGCCGCGATCTTCCTGGTCGTCGACGTACGTCCCGGATCCGAGGACACCGCGCGGGACCTGCTGGCCGACCTGGCCGGACTGACCCGCGCGGTCGGCTTCCGCGCGCCCGACGACCAGCTGAGCTGTGTCGCGGGCGTCGGCGCGAGCATGTGGCGCCGGCTCTATCAGGCCCCGCCGCCGCGCGGCCTGCACCCGTTCCGCGGGCTGTCCGGCGCGCGGCACACCGCACCGGCCACGCACGGCGACCTGCTGTTCCACTTCCGCGCCCGCCGCCTCGACCTGTGCTTCGAGCTCGCCCGCCAGATCATGCGGCGGCTCGCCGGGCAGGTGGACGTGCTGGACGAGGTCCAGGGCTTCAAGTACTTCGACGAGCGGGACCTGCTCGGCTTCGTCGACGGCACTGAGAACCCGTCGGGTCCCGCCGCGGTGGCCGCGATCACGATCGGCGACGAGGACCCGGCGTACGCGGGCGGCAGCTACGTGATCGTCCAGAAGTACCTGCACGACCTCGACGCCTGGCAGGCGCTGCCGGTCGCCGAGCAGGAGCGCGTGATCGGCCGGCGGAAGCTCGACGACATCGAGCTGGCCGACGCCGACCAGCCGGCGAACTCGCACGTCGCGGTGAACACGATCGTCGACGCCGACGGCACCGAGCGGCAGATCGTCCGCGAGAACATGGCTTTCGGCTCACCGGGCGCCGCCGAGTTCGGGACGTACTTCATCGGGTACGCGGCGACGCCGGACGTGATCGAGCGGATGCTGCGCCGGATGTTCGTCGGCGAGCCGCCCGGCAACCACGACCGGATCCTCGACTTCTCGACCGCGGTCACCGGCAGCTTGTTCTTCGTGCCGCCCGCGGCCTTCCTGGAAGCACCAACCAGCAACCCGGCACCAACCAGCAACCCGGGACCGGCCGGCAGTCCGGACGGGTCCCTCGGGATCGGCAGCCTGCGAAGGGCTCAGAAGGAGTTGCCATGACGAACAACCTGCATCGCGAGCTGGCCCCGGTCTCGGACGCGGCCTGGGGCGAGATCGAGGAGGAGGCGCGGCGGACCTTCACCCGCGACATCGCCGGCCGCCGCGTCGTCGACCTGGTCGGCCCCGCCGGACCCGGCCTGTCCTCGGTCGGCACCGGCCACACCGAGCCGGTCGACGTCCTGGCCGAGGCATCGGGCCAACCGCACGATGGGACACCGGCCGGGAGCGTCCGGGCGCTCCGCCGCCAGTCGCAGCCGATCATCGAGCTGCGCGTCCCGTTCACCGTGTCCCGGCAGGCCGTCGACGACGTCGAACGTGGCGCGAAGGACTCGGACTGGCAGCCGGTGAAGGACGCCGCGAAGCAGATCGCGTACGCCGAGGACCACCTGGTCTTCCACGGCTCCGACGCGGCCGGCATCCTCGGCCTCGCCCCGAGCACCTCCAACGACGTACTGGCGCTGCCGGCCGACCCGCGCGAACTGCCGGACACCCTCGCGCAGGCACTCCGGGCGCTGCGCCTGGCCGGCGTCAACGGACCGTACAGCCTGCTGCTCTCCGCCGACCTCTACACCGCAGTCGCGGAGACCACCGACCACGGGTACCCGATCCGTGACCACTTGGCCCGGCTGATCGGCGACGGCGAGATCATCTGGGCACCCGCACTCGAGGGCGCCCTGCTGGTGTCGACGCGCGGCGGCGACTACGAGCTGCACCTCGGCCAGGACCTCTCCATCGGATACCTGTCCCACGACGCCGACACGATCCAGCTCTACCTGCAGGAGTCCCTGACGTTCCTCGCACTCACCGCAGAGGCAGGCGTGGTCCTGCGTCCCTGATCAGTCCCAGCCGTAGCGGAGCAGCGCCGGGGTCCAGAGCGTCAGGACGAGCAGAGCGACGATCAGGAGGACAGCGCTGACGAAGGTTGTGCCGCCGACGCCGTAGTGCTCGGCGAAGGCGCCGAGGGCCAGCGAGGCGAGCGGCATGATGCCGATGGCGAGCTCCTGGACGCCGAGCGCCCGGCCGTGCAGGGACTCGTCGGTGGTCATGATCAGCAGCGTCGTCTGCAGGACGCCGAACGCCGCGCTCATCACGCCGATCCCGGCCATCAGTACGAACGACACCGCGACCGTGTGCGACAACCCGAACAGCGCCCAGAGCGTGGCCCACAGCGCCGTACCGACGACGAACATGCCGCCCTTGAAGCGGAAGTCGCCGAGCCACGCGATCACCAGCGAACCCGCCAGGCCGCCGACCCCGGCGCAGGTCAGCATCCAGCCGAGACCGGCCGCGTCGAGTCCGAGCGACTCCTTCGCGAACACCGGCATGAACGACTGCGCGATCGGCCACAGCAGCGTGTTCGCCGCCAGGGTGACCAGCAGGACGGTCGACGCGAGGCGGTTCCGCGCGATCTCGCGCAGCCCGCTGGTGACCATCCGTACCGCCGAGGTGGTGTGCCCGCCGGCCACGCGGCCGTACTCGCGCAACGGCAGCAGTGCTACCAGCGAAATGGCGTACCAGATCGTCGAGACCCAGAGTGCGGCCGGCGCACCGAGGCCGGTGATCATCAGCCCGCCGAGCGCGGGCCCGATCACCTGCGTCATGTTGAGCGCCATCGAGTTCAGGGCGTTCGCGTTGCTGAGGTTCTGGCGGCCGACGAGGTCCATCACCAGGGACGCGCGGGCCGGCTGCGACGGCGACTGCGCGAGCCCGATCGCCAGCCCGCCGACGACCAGCACCCAGTACGAAGCCTTGCCGAGCGACGCCAGCGTGGCCACGGCGCTGACCGCGACCAGCGCCCACGAGGCCGCGATGATCAGCAGCCGGACCCGGTTGTGCCGGTCCGCGAACGCACCCGCGAACGGCCCGAGCAGCAACGGCGCCAGCCGTACGGCGGTGAACACCGCGACCAGGAAGTCCGAGTGCGTGGTCTCGTATGCGAGCCACCCGAGGACGAGCGTCTGCGTCCACACACCGCCGAAGAAGAACAGGTTCGAGAACCAGAACAGACGGAACGCGCGGTTGTCGCGCAGCGAGCTCAGGGTCCGCCCAGCGACTGTCGTGGTACTCAAATCTGGAGCTCGCCGTCGCGGACAACGACCTGGCCGCCGGTGATGACGACCTCGCGGCGCGGCGCGCGGACCAGTACGTCCGGTGCGTTCTCGGCGTCCAGCAGCACGATGTCCGCGCGGGCGCCCGGCGTGAGGCCGTGGTTCTCCCGGTGGACGAAGCCCGCGCCGTGCGTCGTGGCCAGCTCGACCGCGTAGGTCAGGTCCTCGTCCGTCCGCAGCCCGTGCAGCCGGGCGAATCCGCGCGCGACCTGCAGCAGGTCACCATCGCCGTACGGTGACCAGAGGTCGCGGATGCCGTCGGTACCAAGGCCGATCGGTACGCCCGCGGCCCGCATCTCGCGGAACGGCAGCGGAGCCGAGGTCGGCGGTGCGACCGTCGTCCAAGAGATGCCGGCCGCACCGAGCTGATCGACCAGTTCGGTACGCCGGGCCGGGGACAGCTCGCCGAGCGCGAACCCGTGCGACACGTTCACCTTGCCCTGCAGGCCTTCCTGCAGCGTGCGCTCGGCGATCAGCTCGTACTGGAACGCGCCCAGATCGCCGCGGTCGTGCAGGTGGATGTCGATGCCGACCCCGCGCCGGGCCGCGATCTCGAACAGCGCGTCCAGCTGGCCGACCGGGTCGCGGTCGATCGACGCCGGGTCCAGGCCGCCGATGCTGGTCGCACCCTCGGCCGCAGCCTTGTCGAGCAGGTCGAGGACGCCGGGACGGCGCAGGACGCCGTCCTGCGGGAAGGCGACGATCTCCACCTCGACCGCGCCGTTCAGGTCGGCGGCGGCCTCGAGCACACCGGCGATGCCGCGCAGTCCGACGCCGAGGTCCACGTCGACATGGGTACGGGTGGCCGTCGTACCGTGCCGGAGGAACTCGCGCAGCACGGCCTTCGCACCGGCGGCACTCGGGATGCCGTACTTGTCCCGCTCGGCGCGCTCGTGCGCGATCCGGCCCTGCGTGGCCGGCTGCCCGCCGTACGAGACCCACGGCTGCCCCCACCAGCTCTTGTCGACGTGGGCATGCGCGTTCACGAACCCGGGCAGCGCCAGCAGACCCCGCCCGTCGACCCGCTGCCCGTCGACCCGCTGCCCGTCCGTCCGGCCGGTCCCGGCGGGAGTCAGGTCCGAGATCACGCCGTCGACGATCGTGACGTCGACCGCGGCGCCGCCCCAAGGACGGACGTCAGCCAGCAGCAAGGAGGTCATGATCCAGAATGGTATACCAAAATCGGGAGCGTCCCAATCCGTCTCAGTCGGCCGCGCGAGCGGTCCGGAAGAGCTCGTGGGACCGGGCCAGATGCGCGCCGGCCAGCCGCTCGGCCAGCTCGACGTCGCGGTTGGCGATCGCGCTGAACAACTCGCTGTGCTGATCGGCGACGGCAACCAGGTCGTCGTGCTGGGTCAGCAGCCATCGCATCCGGCTGCGCAGCGGCCGCTCGACCTCGATCAGCAGCTCGTTCGACGCGAGCTCGGTGACGAGTTCGTGGAAGTCGGCCGCCTTCCGTCGCGCCACCACGGCGTTGCCGGCGCGGGCCGCGGCGAGATGCTCGTCGAGCGTTGCCCGCAGTCGATCCAGCCCTTCCCGGGTCCGCCGCTCGGCGGCCAGGCGGAAGGTCAGCGGCTCGAACGCGGTCCGTACCTCGGTCAGGTCGGCGATGTCGGAGTCGGTGAACGTCCGGACCACCGCCCACGACCGCGGCCGGAGCGTCACGAGCCCCTCGCCGACCAGCGCCTTGAGCGCCTCGCGGACGGGCACGCGGCTGACGTCCAGGGCGGCGGCCAGCTCACGCTCGACCAGTCGCTCGCCGGGCGCGCGGACGCCGTCGAGGATCTCGTCGCGTAGCTGCCGCGTGACCCGCTCGGTCTCGGACTCCCGACTCTGCACCATCGACCTCTCCGCCGTTTGGCATACCATTCTGCCGTATCGCGGGCGCAGACCGCCGTCAGGGTTCGAGCAGGCCGGCGCGGATCGCGTACCGGGTCAGGTCCAGGCGGTCCCGGAGGCCGAGCTTGGCGAGGATGTTCGAGCGGTGCCGTTCGACCGTCTTCACGCTGATCACGAGCAGCTCGGCGATCTCCTTCGAGGAGTTGCCCTCGGCAACCAGCTTGAGGATCTCCTCCTCGCGGACGGTGAGGATCTGCTGGGGGAGGTCCGCGCCCTGCCGGATGCGGTCCAGGTAGGTGCGCACCAGGCGGGTCATCGCGCCCGGGTACAGGAACGGCTCGCCGCGCATCGTCGCCCGGCAGGCCTCGACCAGGTCGCGGTCGAGCACCGACTTCAGGACGTACCCCGAGGCGCCGGCCTTGAGCGCCTGGAAGAAGTACTGCTCGTTGTCGTACATGGTCAGCATCAGCACCCGGACGTCGGGCGCGACCGCCGACAGCTCGCGGGCCGCCTGCAGCCCGGTCATCCGCGGCATCGCGATGTCGAGGATCGCCAGGTCGACCTGTTCCCGCCGGCAGATCGCGACCGCCTCGCTCCCGTCCGAGGCTTCGGCCACCACCTGCAGATCGGGCTCGCTCTCCAGGATCAGCCGCACGCCACGCCGTACCAATGCATGATCGTCAGCCAGCAAGATCCGCGTCACAGCCCTTCACCCACTCCCGTGCCGGGGATCCTGAGCGTGATCTGTGCACCGGCCTGTGGAGCGTCTCCGACGTCCAGCTGGGCGCCGATCAGCAGTGCGCGTTCACGCATGCCGCGAATGCCGGCGCCTTCGTGGGCCGGTCCCACGCCACGCCCGTCGTCCGCGATCCGCAGTACGACAGCCGCGCCCTCCCGGACCAGCGAGAGGTCGATCCGCGTCGCCCCGGCATGCCGCGCGACATTCGTCAGACTCTCCTGCGCCACCCGGTACAGCACCAGCTCGGTCTGCTCGTCCAGCACCAGCCCGCCGTCGAACCGCCGCCGGATCTCCAGCCCGGTGTGATCCGCGACCTCGTCCGCCAGCGCCGTCAGCGCACTCGTCAGCCCGAGATCCTCCAGGACGCCCGGCCGCAACCGGTGCGCGAGTCGCCGTACCTCGTCGAGACTCGCCCGCGCGGTCTCCTGCGCCTGCGCCAGCTCGTCGCGCAGCTCCGGATCCGGTGCGCGATCGCCGGCCCGCTTGAGATCCATCAGTACGGCGGTCAGCGTCTGCCCGACCTCGTCGTGCAGTTCCCGCGCGATCCGCCGCCGCTCGGACTCCTGCGCCGACAACGCCCGCGCCGCGCTGGTCGCCCGCTCCTGCTCCAACCGGTCGAGCATGTCGTTGAACGCCCGCAGCAGATCCGGTACGCCGCCGTGCCCGCGCACCGGCAGCCGTTGCCCGGGCCGCAGTACGTCGACCGTCGACATCCGCCGGTTCAAGCGCGCCAGCGGTGCGAGGCCGACCCGCAACAGCACCGCGTTCGCGACGAGCATCACGGCGAGACCGCCGATCAGTACGGCCGCCTCGGTGAACAGCACCGGCACTGACACGGTCACCGGCGCCCACAGCAGCAGCGCGGTCGCGGCCCCCAGAACGACGGCGTTGAGCGCGAAGATCCGCCAGAACAACGACACCGGTTGCACGCTCCTCTCGAGATCGACGATCCCGCCACTATGGCAGTCCGGGCGCCTTCGTACCCGCGCAAGATGGGTGTTGGTCCCGATAGGAAACCGGTGTGGCAGCGGCCATGGTGGGGGCATGAACACGCAGATCCTGCAGCAACTGGACCACGAGCGGAGCACCCGGCTGGCGCAGCTGAACGCGATGGAGGCCGACAAGCCGAACTCCAACGAGGACCTGGTGACCGCGCAGACCACCGCGATCCGCCTGGTCCTCAAAGAGATCGACGCCGCCGTCGCGCGCGTCTCGGACGGAACGTACGGCGTCTGCAGCGGCTGCAACGCCCACATCCCACGCGGCCGGCTGGAGATCCTCCCGTACGTCCGGTACTGCGTCCGCTGCCAGCAGCAGTCGATGTAGTCCCATGGCCACGAAGCGGCTCGCACCGCGCCGCGAACTCTCCCCGCTACAGCTCGCCACCCTACGAGCAGCCCTGCTCGAACAACGCAGCTTCCGCAGGCAACAACTGGTCACCCTCCACCGCCCGCCGGCACAGGCGGCACTGGATGCGGAAGTGGATGCGGAGGTGCACGTGGAGGTGCGGGATCACCTGGCGACGGCTGCGCGGGCGGTGCTGGCCGATGTCGAGGCCGCGCTGGATCGGATGCATACCGGCCACTACGGCCAGTGCCGCGCCTGCCGGCGGCCGATCGCGCTGTCCCGCCTGCGGATCTGCCCGCAGTGCCTGTACTGCGCGGAGTGCCACCGCCTCCAGGAGACGGACCGATGAAGCAGCCGCGCGGTGTGGCGATCGATCTCGGCAGCGCCCGCACCCGCGTGTGGACGCCGACCGGCCGGTTGGTGGTCGACACCAGGACCAGGCGTGGCCTGGTGTCACGAGGGAAGGTGCTCGATCGGGAGGGAGTGAGCACGCTCGTCGGCGCTGCCGTCGCGAGCCGTGAGCCGGAGCTGGCACGCGGTCCGCGGCCGATTGGTGCGCGGCCGGTTGGTGCGCGCACCGCGGTGGTGACCACGCCGGTGCTGTGCGACGACGCGCACCGGGACGACCTCCGCGCGGTGCTGCACGCGCTCGGAGTGACGACGGTCGTCCTGATCGACGCCGTGAAGGCGGCCGCGTTCGGTGCCCGGGCAGACGTCACCGAACCGCTGCTCGTCGTCGACCTCGGCGCTCAACTGACAGAGATCGCGCTGCTCGGCGGAGGCTGCGTCGTCGAGGCCCGCCGGATCCCGCTCGGCCTGGACGACGCGCGTACCGTCGTGCCGATCGTCGAGGTGGTCGCCGACACGATCCTCGAACTGTTGCGCGGTCCGTACGGCCCGCAGCTGGTCGACGCCTTGGATCGCGGCGTCCTGCTGGTCGGCGGCGGCGCACTCCGACCGGAGATCACGTACAAACTCAGCTATCGCCTGGGTGCCTCCGCCCGCCCCGCTCCGGCTCCTCACACCGCCGCAGTCCGAGGCGCCGCGACCGCCCTGCAAGCCACGCACCGCCACCCGAGCACCCCAACTCCTCACTGACGCAGCGCGCGTCGCCTGGCTACTCCACCCCGAGAGGCGTGCCAGGCAGGCAGCCGCAGGAGGTTCGGTGCATGATCGTCGGCTCGAGTTGCACGCGCCTGATGCCGGTCTGGTCGTCGGCGATTCTGGTGAGCAGGAGGTCGACCGTGGTCTCCGCGAGCGCGCGGATCGGCTGCGCGACGGCGGTCAGGCCGGGCTCGAACAGGTCGGCCCACTCGAAGTCGTCGAAGCAGACGAACGCGACGTCGGCCGGCACCCGAACGCCACGCTCCTTCAGCAGCCGGAGCGTGCCGATCGTCATCGCGTTGTTGCCGCTCACCAGCGCGGTCGGCCGGCTGCGGCGGCGTAACAGTTGGTCGGCCGCTGCGTACCCGCCGGCTCGCGTGCTCTGGCCGGAGATCATCAGCTTCTCGTCGACCTCGAGACCCGCCTGCCGATGCGCGGCGACGAAGCCCTCGATCCGTTCCTCCGTGGTCGGCAGCCCGCGCTCACCGGTGATCATGCCGATCCGGGTGTGACCGAGCTCGAGCAGATGACCGGTCAGCACGGCCAGCGCGTCGGAGCTCTTCACCGCCGCCTGGTCGCACTCGTGCTCGGGCTCGAACCGGTCGACGAGGGTCAGTGGGATCTGGTACCGCTCCGCGAGGCGGACAGCCTGGTCGGCCGACGCGCTCGGGGCGAGCACCAGCCCGTCGACCCGGCGCGCGATGAGCTCCTGAACCACCTGCTGCTCGCGCTGCGTGTTGTCGTGGGTGTCCATCAGCAGGATCGACTTGCCGTGCTCGCTCAGCAGGCTCTCGAGCTCCTGCGCGAGGGCGGAGAAGTACGGGTTCGACACCGCGGACATCGCCAGCCCGATGACGTTGCTGGAGCCGGCGCGCAGCGTCCTCGCGGCCGGGTCGAGGATGTAGTCGAGCTCCTCGATCGCGTCCCGGACCCGGTTCTCGGTGTCGGGCAGCAGCCGGCGGGTCTTGTTCAGATAGTGCGACACGGTGGCGGTGGACACCCTCGCGATCCGCGCGACGTCGGCCATCGTCGCCGGGGCGTGGACCACGTCCCCGCGGGCCCCGATCGCTCCCGTCGAGCCCTGGCGCCGGTCGCCCGGCTGAGCCGCTCTGCGCGTGATGGTGAAACCCCCTGAAGATCGTTGCCCACGTCAGGACCCCATGCTACAGTCCCCGCAATCGATTACGTAATCGATTGACCACGCGCTTTCGATCGGTCGCCGCGCCCATTCCCCGGCCCCAAGGGACGCCCCTGTGCAGACTTCCACGCCAGACTCCAGTCCCACTCAGGTGCCGGAGGTGCTCAGTTGGGGAGCTGCAGTTGCCCGGCTGGTGGAGTTTGCGGAGACCGGACGGCGGGTTGTGGTCGGTATTGCCGGCCAGCCCGGTGCCGGTAAGTCGACGTTCGCGGACTGGCTGGTCGAGCAGGCGACGGTGCCGGTAGCGCTGGTGCCGATGGACGGGTTTCATCGGACGAACGCTGAACTTGAACGGCTCGGACTGCTGTCGCGCAAGGGCGCGCCGGAGACGTTCGACCTGCCGGGCTACCTGAACCTGTTGCGGCGGCTTCGAGACGATGACGGTACGGCGGTGGTTGCGCCGGTCTTCGACCGCGTCGTCGACGAGCCGATCGAGGATGGGATCACGATCGCCCCGGCGGCCCGCGTGGTAGTTACCGAAGGCAACTACCTGCTGCACGACCAGGACGGCTGGCACCAGGTCGCCGAGCACCTGGACGAGATCTGGTGGCTCTCCTGCGCCGACGACGAACGCGGTCGCCGCCTCGTCGAACGGCACCAAGCCTTCGGACGCAGCGCCGCAGACGCAGCCGAGTTCGTCGCCCGATCCGATCAGGCCAACGCCACCCTGATAGCCGGCAACCACCACCACGCCAACTTCATCCTGCACTCCCAAACCCCCCACCCCACCCCCACCTAGCACCCCACCCCACCCCACGTCCCGCGCTCCCGCTTCGCGGCATCGAGTGGTTGGGGAGGATCTTGTGCCGAATCGGGGGGAATATCCTCCCCAACCTCGATGGGAGGGGAGGTGCCCGGCGGGGGATGGTGTGGTTGTACGAGACTGACTAGGAGACTGTTGTGTCTGAGTTGCTTGCTTCCTCGGCGGACGATGTCGCCGTCACCGGCCTCACCTCATCCGGGCCGGGGCGGTTGGTGTCGGGGCCGTTCGTCGTCTCCCGGCCGTACCTGAACTTCCGGATCCACGGCGGGGACTTCGAGTACAAGACGTGTCTGAACGTTGTGGTGGACGGGCGGATCGTTCGGATCGAGACCGGGCGGGGGACCGAGCAGCCACACGCCGCCTCGCTGGACCTGACCGAGTGGCTGGGGCAACAGGCGTACGTAGAGATTGTCGACGATGCCGGCGATCTGGGTTCGGTGTCCGTGAGCGACATCGTGCTGAGCTCGGCCCCGGCGGTCACCGGCCCGGAACTGGCTCCGCTGTACCGGGAGGCGCTCCGCCCGCAGTTCCACTTCACCGCGCGTCAGTGGGCCATGCGGCGGCTGAACCCGGCCGAGCGTGAGGAGGGCTGGCTGAACGACCTCAACGGCCTGGTCTTCCACGACGGCGAGTACCACCTGTTCGCCCAGCGCTGGAACAAGTGCTGGATCCATGCCGTCAGCAACGACCTCGTGCGCTGGACCGAACTCGAGCCCGCGTTCTTCGAGGAGTCGCTCGAGACCGGCGTCCAGTCCGGCAGCTGTGTCGTGGACGTCGACAACACCTCCGGTCTCGGCGAGCCTGGTGGTACGGCGCCGATGGTCGCCTTCTGGTCGCGCAACGACAACCGCTCGCAGTGCGTCTCGTACAGCCTCGACCGCGGCCGCACCTGGACGCACTATGCCGGCAACCCGATCATGGACCTGCCGGAGCGCGACCCGATGGTGTTCCGCGACCACCGGCGTTCGCAGTGGGTGATGGTGCTGTACGGCGACGAGCGCTACCAACTGCTGCGCTCGGACGACCTGCTGGACTGGGAGTCGCTGGGCAGCTCGATCTCGGACTCCTTCGAGTGCCCGGACTTCTTCGAGCTGACCATCGACGGCACCGACAGCACCGACGGCACCGACGAGTCGCGCTGGGTGCTCGTCCGTGGCGACGGCCGATACTCGATCGGCAGCTTCGACGGGCAGAACTTCGTCGAGGAGACGTCGCAACTGCAGGTCGACGGCGGTCCGCACTTCTATGCGACGCAGAGCTGGGCGGCCGGCACCGGCATTGCACCACGCCGCGTCCAGGTGGCGTGGATGCGCGGCGGCCGCTACCCGAACATGCCGTTCAACCAGCAGGTGAGCATCCCCTGCGACCTGACTCTGCATCGCACCGCGGACGGCCTCCGGATGTACCGCAAGCCGGTGCCCGAACTCGACAGTCTGGAACGGAACCGGCACAGCTGGCCGGCCCGCACACTGTCCCCGAGCAGCCCCTGGCGGATCGGTACGGCATGGCCGTTGCTCCGCATAACCTGCGACGTGAGCATCCCCGCGGACGGCGAACTGACGCTGGACATCTGTGGTACGCGCGTCACGGCAACCTCGGGCGACATCGCTGTGCTGGAAGGGAAACAGCCCACAATCACCACTGTCCGCAAGCTCGACATCATCGTCGACACGACCTCCGTCGAGGTCTTCGCGAACGACGGCGAGGCCGCGCTGACGGCCTGCGTACGGCCGGGTCGCTTCGAGCTGACCCTCACCGCAGCCGGCGCCGAGTGCACCGTCGACCACCTCGACGTGATCGAACTCGAATCCAGCTGGCCGCAGGCCTGACCAAGGTCTTGTAGGCCCCCGAAAGCCCGTGCTACGTTCCGGTAAATCGATTACGTAATCGATTGACTAGCCTCTGAGAGAGGTTCTGAGCATGTCTCTGACACGACGCGAGTTCGGTCTCGGTGTCCTTGCACTCGGGGGAGTGACGCTGGGCGGACTCCCGCTGGCGGGCTGCAGCCCGGCGCCGACCAATGCCGCCAAACGCCCACGTCCGGTGGAGAAGCGGACGAAGCGAGGATTCGTCGAGCCGCCGTACCTCGCCGAGCGGGTCGCCTCCGGCGCCCTCCCGCCGATCGACGAACGCCTGCCCGAGCAGTGTTTCGTCGTCGGCGCCGGCACCCTGCTGCGCGCCGCCAACGGCAGCTGGCAGGACGGGATCTACGGCGGTTCGATCGACAACTCGCCGACGTCGCCGACCGGCAACCTGAACATCGCGGCCGGCAGCACGATCCTGCGCTCGCCCGGCCAGGAGTCCGACGTCTCGGTGCCGAACGTGGTCAGCAAGTTCGCCGCGGCGAAGGACCTGCGCAGCTTCCGCTTCACGATCCGCCGCGGCCTGCGCTGGTCCGACGGCGTCAAGGTGACCACCGAGGACGTCCGTTTCCTGTTCGAGGATCTCTACCAGAATCCGCAGGCGAACGTCGCGCTGCCCACCGACCTTTACACGCAACGCAATACAACGTTGGAACCTGCCGTCCTGACGGTGGTCGACACCGAGACGTTCGTGCTGACCTTCAGCCGTCCGTACGGCCAGTTCGTCGCCGCGCTGAACAGCTGGGTCGCCGGGATCAACCTGCTCTTCGTCCCGGCGCACCACCTGAAGCAGTTCCATCCGAAGTACGCCGAGAAGGCCGCGCTGGACGCCTTGCTGAAGAAGAACAACTACAAGACCTGGCCGCAGCTGATGGCCGCGAAGAACCTGTCCGAATGGTCCGCGGGCGAGGCCGACGCGCTCGGCCTGCCGGTGCTGAACGCCTGGGTGCTGACCAAGGTCGACGGCCAGCAACGCGTCTTCGAACGCAACCCGTACTTCTGGCACGTCGACCGCAGCGGCCACCAACTCCCGTACGCCGACACCGTGGTGAACAACATCGTCGTGGACGACGACGCGCTGACCACCGCCGTGATGGACGGTCAGGTCAGTGTCGCCGCCGGGGACAACGTCACGCTGAACAAGATCCCGATCTACAAGCAGAGCGAGCGGCACGCGGGGACGCACGTGTTCACGACGGGCTCGTTCAACAACCCGGTGCTGCTGTTCCTCAACCACGACTTCAACTACGACAAGCCGCACGACCCGTGGCAGGCGCTGGTAGCCGATCCGCAGCACCGGTTCGGGCAGGCGATCGCCGCGGCGATGGACGCGAACGAGATCAACAACTCGGTGTACTTCGGGTTGCACGGGCCGCCGATGCTGAACAGCAAGCACCACGATCCCGACCTGGCCCGCCGGCTGCTCGACCAGGCCGGGATGAACCGCACCGACTCCGACGGCTTCCGCCTCGCCCCGGACGGATCACCGTTCACGTTCGCGATCACGTTCCCGGCCAGCCTCGCCCCGGACTTCGCGCCGGTCGCCGAGTTGCTGAAGGCACAGATCGGCGCCGTCGGCCTCCGGGTCGCGATCAAGGGCATCGACGGCTCGCTGTTCGGCCAGAAGGCCAACGGAAACCAGTTGATGGCCTCCCTGCACTGGAACGACGGACCCGCCTGGGCGGCCGGCATCTCGAACGACTACATGCCGGCCGACAAGGGCCCGTGGTCACCGGCGACCTGGGCGTACGTCTCCTCGCAGGGCAAGCAGGGCCGCAAACCACCGCCGTACCTGCAGCAGTTCTACGACCTGGCCAGCGCACGCACGCAGTACGTGCCCAGCTCGCCGCAAGGAAAGCTCGCCTTCCAGCGGCTGCTCGACTGGCTGACCGGCAACTACGCCTTCATCCCGACCACGGGCCCGAAGGTGAAACCCAACGTGGTGAAGACCAGCGTGCGCAACGTGCCGAAGCAGGGCGCGCCGTTCGAGCTCGACACCGTGATCAACCTCGAAGGCGTGTGGTTCGACGAATGAGCACGCCAGGTCCGCCATCGGCCACAGCCTCCCGAAAGTAGGATCCACATGCTGCGTTATCTGCTGCGCCGTGCCGCCATCATGATTCCGCTCCTGCTGCTGGTGTCGTTCCTGGCGTTCGTCGTGATCCAGTTGCCGCCCGGCGACTACGTCGACACCTACGTCCAGAACCTCAGCAACAAGGGCGGCAGCATCAACCAGGCACAGCTCGAGGCCCTCCGGGCGCAGTACGGCCTGAATCAGTCGCTGCCCGACCAGTACCTGATCTGGATCAAGGGCATCGTGCTGCACGGGAACTTCGGCAACTCGTTCGTCTACAAGCGTCCGGTCGCCGAGATCCTGATGGAACGGGTGCCGCGGACGGTCGCGATCTCGGTCGCGTCGATCCTGCTCACCTGGCTGATCGCGGTACCGATCGGGCTGCTCTCGGCCGTCCGGCAGTACTCGATCTGGGACCACCTGTTCACGCTGCTGAGCTTCATCGGGCTGGCCGTCCCGGGCTTCCTGCTGGCGCTCGTCCTGATGCTTGCCGTCTACCACCAGACCGGCTTCCTCATCACGGGGTTGTTCTCACCCGGGTACAGAGCCGCGCCCTGGTCCTGGGACAAGGTGCTCGACCTGTTGCGGAACGTCTGGCTGCCGTTGTTGGTACTGGTGATCACCAACACCGCAGGCATCGTTCGCGTACTGCGCGCGTCGCTGCTGGACGAGCTCGGCAAGCAGTACGTCGTGACCGCCCGCGCCAAGGGCCTGACCGAGTGGCGGATCCTGTTGCGCTACCCCGTACGCATCGCCATCAATCCGTTGCTGAGCACGATCGGCTGGATGCTGCCGGCCACCGTCGGCGGCGAGGTCGTGGTGTCGAAGGTGCTGAACCTGCCGACCACCGGCCCGATCCTGTTGCAGTCGATCCTGTCGCAGGACATGTACCTGACCGGCGCCCTGATCCTGATCCTGAGCGCGTTGACGGTGATCGGCACGCTGCTCTCGGACGTCGCGCTGGCGTGGGCCGACCCACGGATCCGGTATGGGAGGAGCTGACCGATGACCGCTCAAACACTTGGCTACACGACCCGTCGAGGTCAGCGTCTGCTCGAGCAACACACCTCCCGGCGGCGCCGTCGGCACGAAGCCAACGAGAAGCTGTACGAGGCGTCGCAGAGCCGGCTGGTGATCAACCGGTTCGCCCGTCATCGGCTGGCGATGGTCAGCCTGGTACTGCTCGTGTGCGTCTACCTGATCGCGCTGTTCGCCGAGTTCATCGCGCCGTACGACAAGCTGGAGCGGTTCGCCGACCAGCCGTACGCCGGCCCGACGCGGGTCCACGTGATCGATGCCGAGGGCAACTGGCATGCACCGTTCGTGTACAAGTCGTCGATCCGGATCGACCCGACGTCGTTCACCTACAAGTCAGTGCAGGACACCACGCAGCGCTACCCGGTGGAGCTGTTCAGCAAGACGGAGCCGTACAAGCTCGCCGGGCTGATCCCGCTGCACCACCGGCTGTTCGGCATCGACGGCGCGCAGCCGATCTTCCTGTTCGGGGCCGACCATCTCGGGCGGGACTCGTTCTCGCGGGCGATCTACGGCTCCCGGATCTCCTTGCTGGTCGGCTTCGGCGGCGTCCTGATCAGCTTCCTGCTCGGGATCGTCATCGGCGGCATCTCCGGGTACTTCGGCGGGGTCATCGACACGGTCTGCCAACGGCTGATCGAGCTGATCATCAGCATTCCGCTGATCCCGTTGTGGATGGCGTTGTCGGCGGCGGTTCCGCAGAGCTGGAGCGGTATCCAGACGTACTTCGCGATCACGCTGATCTTGTCGCTGGTCGGCTGGACCGGGCTGGCGCGGGTGGTCCGCGGCAAGGTGATCGCGCTCCGCGAGGAGGACTACGTCACCGCCGCCCGGGTGTCCGCGGCCGGTACCGCGTCCATCATCGGCAAGCACCTGATCCCCGGTCTGACCAGTTACCTGATCGTGCACATCACGATCGCGGTGCCGGCGATGATCCTCGGCGAGACCACGCTGAGCTTCCTCGGTCTCGGGATCTCCGCGCCGGACGTCAGCTGGGGATCGCTGCTGCAGGAGAGCCAGGACGTGACGGTCGTGTCGAACTATCCGTGGCTGCTGATGCCCGCAGCGTTCCTGGTGGTCGCAGTGATCCTGTTCAACTTCGTCGGCGATGGGATGCGAGATGCCGCAGATCCGTACCAGCACTGAGCAGCCGGGGACCGAGGCTGCGAGCACCGAAGCGAGCACCGACGTGCCGCGCCTGGCCGTTCGCGACCTGCGCTCGTACTTCTTCACCCGGGAAGGGGTCGTCAAGGCGGTCGACGGGGTCGATCTCGTGGTCGGCGATCGCGAGACCGTCGGCGTGATCGGGGAGTCGGGGTGCGGCAAGAGCATCATGGCGCACTCGCTGATGCGGCTGCTGCGGCCGCCGGGCGAGATCGTCGCGGGGGAGGTGCTGCTCAAGCGGGACGACGAGCAGACCGTCGACGTCCTCGCGCTGGAGCCGCGGTCCCCGCAGTTGCGGTCGATCCGTGGCGGCGAGATCACGATGGTCTTCCAGGAGCCGATGACCAGCTTCTCGCCGGTGCACTCGGTCGGCCGGCAGGTCGCCGAGATGATCACCACGCACAGCGCGGTCAGCCGGGCCGAGGCGCGGACCCGGGTGGTCGACCTGTTCACACGGGTCGGGATCTCGAACCCGCAGCACCGGTACGACGAGTACCCGCACCAGATGTCCGGCGGTATGCGGCAGCGCGCGATGATCGCGATGGCGCTGGCGAACTCGCCGCGGGTGATCGTCGCGGACGAGCCGACCACGGCGCTCGACGTCACGATCCAGGCGCAGATCCTGGAGCTGATGAAGGAGCTCCAGGAGGAGCGGGACATGTCGACGATCTTCATCACCCACAACATGGGACTGATCGCCGAACAGGTCGACCGCGTCTACGTGATGTACCTCGGCCGCGTGGTCGAGTCGGCCACCACCGAGCAACTGTTCGCCAACCCGCTGCACCCGTACACGCAGAAGCTGCTGCGGGCGGTTCCGCGGCCGGGGCAGACGGTGGATCGACTGGAGACGATCGAGGGTACGGTCCCGACGCCGATCGACCTGCCTCGGCAGTGCGGGTTCGCATCGCGGTGCCAGGTCGCGATCGAGGGCCGCTGCGAGTCCCACGTACCGGCGATGCAAGAGATCGAGGACGGTCATTTCGTCCGCTGCTTCCAGCACAGTGACGTCGAGGAGGACGCCCATGCCTGGGTCAACGTCTGAGTCCACCGGGCCGGAGCTTGCCACGGTCGGCAAACAGGGTGAGGGGCTGCTCGAGCTGCGCGGGCTGACCAAGGAGTTCGACGTCACCAGCACGTTCTTCCGCAAGTCCGCCGGCCGGCTGACCGCGGTGAACGAGGTCGCGCTGGAGCTCGGCCGCGGGGAGACGCTCGCACTGGTCGGCGAGTCCGGTTCGGGCAAGACCACGCTCGGCCGGATGGTGGTCCGCGCGATCGAGCCGACCCGCGGTGAGATCAAGCTTCGTACCGGGTCCGGCTGGGTCGATCTGGCGAAGTTGCGCGGCGCCGAGTTGCGCCGTACCCGCCGGCACTTCCACATGATCTTCCAGGATCCGTACTCGTCCCTCGATCCGCGGATGACCGTGTACGAGGCGGTCCGCGAACCGCTCGTCCACAACAAGGTCGCCTCCGGTCCGGAGGCCAAGGACCTGGTCGTACGGGCGTTGGAACGGGTCGGGCTGAGTGCGCAGCACCTCTCGCGGTACCCGCACGCGTTCAGTGGTGGCCAGCGGCAACGAATAGGCTTCGCGCGGTCGCTGGTGTGCGATCCGCAGCTGATCGTCTGCGACGAGCCCGTCTCGGCGCTCGACGTCTCGGTGCAGGCCCAGATCCTGAACCTGCTCAAGGATCTGCAGGCGAGCCTCGGCCTGTCCTACCTGTTCATCGCCCACGACCTGTCGGTGGTCCAGCACCTGGCCCACCGGGTGGCGGTGATGTACGCCGGCCAGCTGGTCGAGGTGGCGCCGAAGGACTCGTTGTTCGACCGGCCGCGGCACCCGTACACCGAGGCGTTGCTGTCCGCGATGCCGGTCCCCGAGCCGCACCGGGCCCGGGAGCGGATCGTCCTGCGCGGCGAGCCGGCGAACCCGGCCGACCTGCCGACGGGCTGCGTGTTCCACCCGCGCTGCCGCTACGCGACGGACATCTGCCGGGTCGAGATCCCCGTCCGCCGCGAGCTCACCCCCGGCCATACGACCGCCTGCCACCACGCCGACGAACTCCATCTCAAGGGCGTGATCTAGCGAGCCTTCGCGGCGACCAGGTCCTCGACGGCCTTCGGGATTGTGGTCTCGAAGTCGAGGAGCTTGGCCCAGGTCAGCGTGACCTTGATCAGGACCATCTCGTCGTACAGCGCCTTCACTCCCTCGACCCAGGCGGGGTACTGCTCGTCGGCCACGTTCTTGTGGCCGGCGTTCAGATAGCCCTCGGGCACGCCGGGGACGAGCTCGAGTTCGGCGGTGCCGCGGAGCAGCAGCACCTTGGGCGGGAACGCGGCGGTGTCGATGGTCAGCGCGACCTTCGGGTTCTGCTTCAGTGCGGCGACCTTGGCGGCCTTCGGGGCCGTCGCGATCACGATCTGCTCGCCCTCGATCCAGAACCCGATCGGGATCACCCGCGGGTCCCCGTCCAGGCCGTTGTAGGCGAACCGGGCCGGCTCGGAGCCGTTCAGCAACTGCTGCGCGTACGGCTTGGCGAGAATCTCGGCGATCTGCTGCTGGTTCATCTCGGTTTCCCATCTCAGGAGGTGTGTTCTCATCAGGGGGACGGAGCTGCCGCCGGGTTCTCGACATCGATAGGTTGGCCGATCGTGGAGAGTTTTGCGTTCAGCCGTGGCACGGTCGAGGTCGCCGACGACGGCGCGGTCACACAAGTCCTGCATCCGGACGGCCGCAGGGTGCTCCTTGACGACGGCGTGGTGCACGACAGCCTGCACGCTTGGGGCAAGGGGTTCGTGATCACCGACCGTGGCGCGTTCCGGTTCGACGCCCCGGCGTTCACGCGCTGGCGGAGCAGCGGGATCGACCTGATGTACCAGTTCGGTGATCTCGAGCTGCGCGTCGGCCGCCGGTTCGGCGAGCAGTGGACGGAGACATACGAGCTGCGCAACACCGGCGACACGCCCGTCGAGCTGGGGTCGGTCGCGATCAGTACGCCGTACCGCGACGTCTACACGTCCAGCCGCGAGAGCCTGACCGGGGCGGTGCACGCGCACGTGTGGACCGGCGGCGCGGACGCGTGGGTCTGGGCGACGCCGATGGACGGCAGCGGTCCGGGCCTCGGCCTGCAGTTGAAAGAGGGCGAGCTCTGGGCGTACTCCGTCGAGTCCCGCGAGCCCGGCACCAGCAGCAACATCCGCGGGCACATCTACCTGCACGTCACCGACCACGCGCGCTCGCCGCACGCGATGGGAGGTCAGCCGGCGATCACGCTCGCGCCCGGTGCGACGTACCGCTGGACCTGGCAGCTGGCCTGGTACGACGACCTGCCCGCGTTCCACGCCGACCGCGAACCCCTGATCGACGCGCCACGGCTGGCAGCGGAGGTGGGGGAGACCCTGGAGTTGATCGGCGCAGCCGCACCGAGCGAGATACGAAGCGACGTGCCGGGTGTTCGACATGTCGACTCAACCGACGGCAGGTCCCGGATCGCTGTGCTGTTCCACGAGCCGTTGCGAGTGATCGCGGAGCGCCGGGTGCGGTTCGTCCTCGATCACCAGCGACGGCCGGAGCTGGCCGATAGCCGCAAGTACGCCTTCGTGCCGTACGACAACGACAGCGGTCTGACCGTCCTCTCGAGCGCGTGGCGCGACTGGTCGGACGCCCGTGAGCGCGTCGGGATGGCGCTGCTCCTGCAGGAGGTTCGTGATCGCGGCTGGGGTGACCGCGCGGAGCTGGACGAGGCGCTGTCCGGGTACGAGCAGTTCGTCCGCGAGCACCTGCTCGACGCCGAGGGCACGATCCAGGACGACAGCGTCCACCAGAACGCCGTACGCCTCTACAACTTCCCGTGGTTCGCGCGCTTCCTGCTCGGTCAGGGCGACCGCGCCGGCGCGACCCGCATCCTGAACCGTTACTACGAGCTCGGTGGCGACCACTTCCTCGCCTTCGACCTCGGCCCGCTGCTGAGCGAGCTCGGCCTGCACGACCAGCTCGTACGGCACGCGCAGACCTTCATCGCGTACGGGGATGAGCTGCCGCCGCACGAGGTGAACTACGAGCAGTCGATGGTTGCGCCGCTGCTCGAACTGCTGGCGGCGGCGTACCAGACCGGGGAGATCGATGGCGCCGAGCTGACGCGACGCCTGCCGTGGTTGACCGCGTTCGCTGCCGATCAACCTGACGTACGGCTGCGGCATGTTCCGATCCGGCACTGGGACGGGTACTGGTTCGGCCGGTTGCGGCTGTGGGGCGACGTGTTCCCGCACTACTGGTCGGCGTTGAGCGCCGTCGTATACGCCGCGTGGCCGCGAGAACTGGTCAGCGCCGAGCAGGCCGACTGGCTCGACCGCGCCGATGAGGCGATCCTGCGGGCGAACCTGGTCAGCTTCGCGTCCGACGGGTCGGCGACGTGTGCGTTCGTGTACCCGAGCTGCGTCAACGGGCAGCCCGCCCACCTCGCCGACCCCCTCGCGAACGACCAGGACTGGGCCCTCGTCTACGCGCTCCGCCGACTCAGCTGACCCACAAGGTCAGCTGACGAAGGCGGCGTTCTGGCGTTCCATCGCCTTGACTGCGCCCTCCCGCCATGCCGGGCCCAGGGCCGCCGACATCGGATCCGGGAAGATCTCCTCGTCCCCGGCCACGACCCCGTCGAAGATCGCCTGCGCGACCGACTCCGGGGGCGCCTTCTCCACCGGAAGGTCGCGGGACATCTCGGTGTCGACCGGCCCGGTCAGGACCGCGTGCACCTGGACACCCTGCGGCGCGAGCAAGGCCCGCTGCGACTGCGTGAGCGAGAACGCGGCCGCCTTCGAGATCGAGTACGCCGGAATCATCGGCAGCGCGGCGAGCGCCGCCACGGACAGCACGTTCACGATGCTGCCCTTCGCGGCGATCAGCTGCGGCAGGAGCGCCGTACTGACGGCGTACGACCCGAAGAGGTTGACAGCCAGGTGCTGCTCGAGCACCGTCCGGTCGCCGAGGGTGTCGTAGGCGGCCAGCCCGGCGTTGTTCACCAGGACGTCCAGGGACTCGACGGGTTGCATGATGTTCTCCGTTCGTGTGGTTGCACAGAGAACAGACCGTGGACAGCCCCGGAACTGGTCGTCCGCGGACCGATCAGTTCGCGCCTGCGGCGGTGTCACAACCAGTGCGAGGAGAATCGACGACGGAGGTGAGCCATGCCGGACGAACTGCTGCAGCGTGCGCGCGAGGGTGACCGCGAGGCGTTCGCGGCGCTGGTCGAGCCGTACCGCGGGGAGCTGCAACTGCACTGCTACCGGATGCTCGGGTCGCTGCAGGACGCCGAGGACGCACTGCAGGAAACGTTGCTCTCGGCATGGATCGGGCTGAGCGGGTTCGAGGGTAGATCGTCGGTGCGGACCTGGCTGTACCGGATCACCACCAACCGCTGCCTGAACGTCCTGCGCTCCTCGTCGCGGCGCCCGGTGCCGGCCGTACCGCTGCCGGTCCCGGCGCCGGAGCCGACCCGGTCGGGCGAGGTGCTGTGGCTACAGCCGTACCCAGACGTACTGCTCGACGGCCTGCCGGATCAGCTCCCCGGACCGGAGTCGCGGTACGAGTCACGTGAGGCGATCTCGCTCGCCTTCGTGACCGCCGTACAACTGCTCCCGCCGAATCAGCGCGCGGTCCTGCTGCTCCGCGACGTACTGGGCTATCGGGCGAGCGAGACCGCCGAGCTGCTCGGACTCACCGAGGCAGCGGTCAACAGTGCGCTGGCGCGCGCCCGGGTCACGATGGACACTAAGGCGCCCGACCGGCCGGTGGCGGCCGACGCCGAGGAGCGGGCGCTGACCGACCGGTTCGTCGAGGCGTTCACCTCCCAGGACGTGGAGGCGCTGGTGGCGTTGATGACCAGCGACGCGTGGGTACGGATGCCGCCGCTGCCGTTCGAGTACCACGGGACCGAGGCCGCGCACCGGT
Source organism: Kribbella sp. NPDC048928 (assembly GCF_043197975.1). Taxonomy (NCBI): domain Bacteria; kingdom Bacillati; phylum Actinomycetota; class Actinomycetes; order Propionibacteriales; family Kribbellaceae; genus Kribbella; species Kribbella sp. NPDC048928. Next base: position 242,130 of record NZ_JBICUC010000006.1, read on the forward strand.
TCTTCAGCGCGCTCTTCTTCAAGGACCTCGGTGCGCAGCACCGGGAGATCGCGGCGCTGGTGCCGGTCCGCGCGAACCGGCAGCCCGCCTGGGGCGAGTACGTGCGCGACCCGGTCACCGGCGGCCTGCACCTGATCGGGGTGCTGGTGATCGGCATCGCCGGCGACCGGATCCACGAGATCACCCACTTCGAGACCACGGTCGCGTCGTACTTCGGTCTGCCCCGGACCCTCTCAGGCGGTGAGCTTGGGAAGTAGGTCGCGCAGCTGGTCCATCAGGTAGGCGTGCACGCTGGTCCCGTACGAGATCCGCGTCGCACCTGCCGCGGCCAGCTCGGCCGCTGCCGGACCGGCGACCATCGCGTGCCCGTTGATCGGCCCGCCGACGGCCTCGGCCACCAGCTTGAGCTGGTCGAGCGGGGCGAGGATCGGGTACACGCAGTCCGCCCCGGCGCGCCGGTACTCGCGTCCCCGCCGTACGGCTTCGTCGACCGCCCCGTCCATCGTCTCGTCGAGCTGGAGGACGAACGTGTCGACGCGTGCGTTGATGACCAGCTCGGCACCTGCCGCCGCGCGTACCTCGGCCAGGTAGTCGGCCTGCTGCGCGACGTCGATCAGCTCGCCGCCGACCGAGTCCTCCAGGTTGCAGCCGACCACGCCGGCCTCCAGCAACCGCTCGGCGAACTCCTTCGGCGCCAGGCCGTACCCCGCCTCCATGTCGGCCGTGACCGGTACGTCGACCGCGCGGGCGATCCGCCCGACCGCGGCGAACATCGTCGCCGGCGGGGTCAGCTGCCCGTCGTCGTACCCGAGGACGCGGGCGACCGCCCCGCTGCTGGTGGCAACCGCCGCGAAGCCCGCATCGGCGACCAGCCGTGCACTCACCGGGTCCCAGGCGTTCGGAAGGACCAGGGGAGTGCCGCCGGGACGGACGTGGTGCAGTGCCCGGAAGAGTTCGGCCGTCATGGCTTGTAGTGGCCAGGCTCCATGTGCCCGGTGACGCCGACCCGGGTCCACATGTTGATCGTGATGATCAGCGCGATCAGCTGCGCGAGTTCCTTCTCGTCGAACGCCTGCGCCGCGACCTCGTACACGTCGTCCGGGACGTGGTCGACGCTGATCAGCGTGATCGCCTCGGTCAGCTGCAGCGCGGCCTTCTCCTGGTCGGTGTAGAACTTCTGCGCCTCGCGCCACACCGGCAGCAGGGCGATCCGCTGCTGCTGCTCCTCGCCGAACTGCCGCAGGTCGAGGGAGTGCATGTCGGTGCAGTACGCACAGCCGTTGATCTGTGAGGCCCGGATCCGCACCAGGTGCGCGAGCTTCTCGTCGATCCCTTCGGCGGACACCCGGTCGAGCTCGATCATCGCCTTGTAGAAGTCCGGCACCACACTGGCGAGCTTGACCCGCCGCGTCGTCGTTGTCATACCCTCAACCTAGGACGGGATCGGCCCAGACACATGGTCCACTTCGACCACGATCCCGGGGGCCATTTCGGTCTTGAGAGATGTCAGGCTAGGCGTCCGGCCGGTTCGCCGCGGCGAGGTTGGCCTCGATGTGCCCGAGGACCTCGAGTGCGTCGGACTGCTGGGCCGCGGTGAGGTCGCCGGTCGCGTTCGTCTCCAGCTGTGCCCAGATCCGCTCGACCTCCCGCCGAACCGCCTGGCTCGCCGGCGTCGCCTCGATGATCGTGGCGCGCTTGTCGGTCGGGCTCGGCCGGCTGCGGACGAACCCGGCGGCCTCCAGGCGGCGGACCGTGCGGGTCATCGTCGCGGAGTCGGAGTCGAGCATGCGGACCAGGGCGGTCTGCGTCTGCGGCCCGTGCTCCCACAGCTGCATCATCACCAGCTCCTGGCCGAGGTGCAGGCCGACGCCGCGCAGCATCTGCTGCGCCAGCGCCCGGTGCAGCCGCGCCACCCGGACGATCGCGTTGGTCAACGGCTCCGCCGGCATCGAAGGCTTCATGGTTCCTCGCTTCACTGTTCGAACAGCTGAACCCTAGCAGTTCTCTCCAAAATAGCTTGCGGGAATGGATCTCTGTGATTACCTGTTCGAACAGGTAATCATCGTCCGATCGAAGAGAGAGCCACCATGTCAACGGCCTTCGAGCCCTACCAGCTCGGTCCTGTACGCCTGGCGAATCGCCTCGTGATGTCCCCGATGACCCGCAGCCGCGCCCGCCGGACACTCCCGTCCGAGCTCGCCGCGGAGTACTACGCACAGCGCGCCGGCGCCGGCCTGATCGTCACCGAAGGGACCCAGCCGTCGCCGGTCGGCCAGGGGTATCCCGACACACCCGGACTGCACTCGGCCGAGCAGATCGCGGCCTGGCAACCGGTCACGGACGCCGTGCACCGGGCCGGCGGCGTGATCTACGCACAGCTGCTGCACACCGGGCGGATCGGGCATCCGAGCCTGCTGCCCGACGGCCTGCATCCGGTTGCGCCGTCCGCAACGGCCGCCACGGGTCAGGTCTTCACCCACAACGGCCCGCAGGACTTCGTCGTACCGGAGGAGTTGACCGCTGCCGGCATCCGGCAGACCGTCCGGGACTTCGCCGGCGCCGCCCGGAACGCGATGACGGCGGGCTTCGACGGCGTCGAGCTGCACGGCGCCAACGGCTATCTGATCCACCAGTTCCTGGCGCCGAACACGAACCGCCGTGCCGACGAGTGGGGTGGCTCGCCCGCGGCCCGGGCCCGGTTCGGCGTCGAGGTGGCGACGGCCGTGGTCGCCGCGATCGGCCGCGGCAAGGTCGGCCTCCGGATCTCGCCCGGGAGCCCGGTCAACGACATCGTCGAGGACGATCCGCAGGAGACCTACCTCGAGCTGCTGGCCGGCCTGGAGCCGCTCGGGCTCAGCTACCTGCACGTGATGGAAGCGCCGGCCGGCCGTGACCTGACCCAGCGGCTGCGCAAGGAGTGGGCGGGCACGCTGATCCTCAACCCGCACACCGCGCCCGAGCCGACCGGTCCGGACGACCTCGGCCTGGTCGACGACGGTACGGCGGATCTCGTCGCGTTCGGTCAGCTGTTCCTGGCCAATCCCGATCTGCCGGCCCGACTTGCCGCCGGTGGTCCGTACAACCTGCCGGACCGCACCACCTTCTTCGGCGGCGACCACCGCGGCTACACCGACTACCCGAGCCTGGAGGCCTGACCATGTCCGTGCAGACGCAACATCGGGCGCGCACGCTCGTGCTCGCGCTGGCGTCCGTGAGTCAGTTCATGGTGATCCTGGACGCCTCGATCGTGAACGTCGCCCTGCCGTCGATCCAGCGGGACCTCGACTTCGGCGGCACCGGGCCGGCCTGGGTCGTCAACGGCTACCTGCTGTCGTTCGCCGGATTCCTCCTGCTCGGCGGCCGTGCCGCTGACCTGATCGGGCGTCGCCGGTTGCTGGTGGCCGGGTTGGCGACCTTCGCTGCGGCGAGCCTCGTGGCGGGTCTGGCGACCACGCCGGAGGTCCTGGTCGGGGCGCGCGTGGTTCAGGGCGTCGGTGCGGCGATGCTCGCGCCGGCGACGCTCGCCGTACTCAACACCACCTTCACCGACCCACAGGAGCGCGCGCGGGCGTTCGGCGCCTGGTCGGCCGCGGGTGGCGTCGGCGGGGTGTCCGGCGCGCTGGCCGGCGGCGCCATCACGACCGGATTGTCCTGGCGCTGGGTCTTCCTGATCAACGTGCCGATCGGCGCGGCCCTGATCGCGGTGGCGCTGGTGTCGCTGCCGGGCATCCGGCCGGTACGCCGTACGTCGCTCGATGCTGCTGGTGCCGTCACGGCGACCGTGGGACTCGCGGCGGCGATCTACGGCGTCATGCAGAGCGCCGACCACGGCTGGACGTCGCCACGGGTCGTCGGACCGCTGGTCGGAGGACTCGTTCTGCTGGTCGCGTTCGTGGTGATCGAGGCGCGGGTCGCCGCCCAGCCGATGCTGCCGCTGCGGTTGTTCGGCAGCCGGCGGGTGGCGGTCGGCGCCGTCATGCTGCTGCTGTTCGGCGGCATCGCGATCGCTCTGTGGTACTTCTCGTCGCTGTTCCTGCAGGACGTGCTCGGGTACAGCGCGCTCCGGGCCGGTCTCGCGCAGACGCCGGCGGCAGTGGCGTTCGTGATGGTCGCGCGACTCGCAGCGGGTCTGCTGCCACGGGTCGGCGTCCGTCCGCTCATCCTCGCCGGGGCCGTCCTGTTCCTGGCCGGGTTCGGCTGGCTCTCCCAGGCCGGTGACGGTTCCAGCGGTGGGTACGTCGGTGCTGTGCTGGCTCCGATGCTGCTGATCGCGGGCGGGATCGGGCTGACGTTCCCGACGCTGATGGCGAACGCGACCGCCGGCGCGCCGGACGCCGACGCCGGCATCGTCGGTGGACTCGCGAACACGGCCAGTCAGGTCGGCGGCGCGGTCGGCCTGGCGGTGCTCACCACCGTGGCCGGGAGCCCGGCCGACTACGGCCGGGTGTTCCTGGTCGCGGCGGCCCTGGGGTCGGCGATCGCGCTGGTCAGTGCGTTCCTGCCGAGGTCGCCGGAGGAGGAGTTGTAGGGTCCCGTTGCATGGAGGATTCGGGGGCTGATCTGCACCTCGAGCTGACGGCGGCGCGCGGGCGCGGTGAGCTGGTGCGGGCGTTGCACGAGTCGATCCGGAGCGGGCGGCTGGCGGCGGGGACGCGGTTGCCGTCGTCACGGTCGCTCGCGAAGGATCTCGGGATCGCGCGGAACACGGTCGCGGACGCGTACGGGCAACTGGTCGCCGAGGGCTGGCTGACCGCCCGCCAAGGCTCCGGGACGGTGGTGGCGAACCGCGCCGCGGTCCCGGCGGCGCCCGCGGTTTCGTTGCCGGAGGCCCGGAGTTTCCGGTACGACCTGACGCCCGGCGCGCCGGACGTCGCGACCTTCCCGCGGACCGAGTGGCTGGCCGCGACCCGGAAGGCGCTGACCGCCGCGCCGAACGAGGCCTTCGGGCTGAGCGATCCGCGGGGGCGGATCGAGCTGCGGCGGGTGCTCGCCGACTACCTCGCGCGGGCGCGCGGCGTGCGGGCCGATCCGGAGCGGATCCTGATCTGCTCCGGATACGTGCAGGCGCTCAGTCTGCTCAGCGAGGCGGTGAAGACGCTCGGCGGTACGACGATGGCGGTCGAGGAGTTCGGGTACGGGCTGCACCGGGACGTGATCCGCGCCCGCGGGCTGGACGTGGCTGCCGTACCGGTCGACGAACTGGGGGCGCAGACGTCAGCGCTGACTGGGCAGGGCGTGCTGCTGACGCCGGCGCACCAGATGCCCACGGGCGTTCCGCTGGCGCCCGACCGTCGGATGGCCGCTGTCGAGTGGGCGCGGGCGACCGGGGCGGTGCTGATCGAGGACGACTACGACGGCGAGTTCCGGTACGACCGGCAGGCCGTCGGAGCGCTGCAGGCACTCGATCCGGAGCGGGTCGTCTACACCGGTACGGCGAGCAAGAGCCTCGCGCCGGGGCTGCGACTCGCGTGGATGGTGCTGCCGCAACGGCTGCTCGAGCCGGTCGTCGCCGCGAAACGTACGGCGGACTTCCAGACCGCGACACTCGAGCAGCTCGTCCTCGCGGAATTCATTGCCTCCGGCCACTACGACCGGCACGTACGGCGGTCCCGCCAGCACTACCGGCGCCGCCGCGACCGCCTGGTCGAGCTGCTCGCCGTCCGTGCGCCCGAGGTCGAGGTGGCCGGCATCTCTGCCGGCCTGCACGTACTGCTCGACGTTCCCGGCGACGCCGAGGACATCGTCACCCGAGCCGCGCGCCAGAGCCTCGGCCTGGCCACGCTCACCAGCTACCACTTCGACCCGACCCCGGCCACCCGCCGGGCGGTGATCGTCGGCTACGGCACCCCACCTGACCATGCCTACCCCGGCGCCCTCGACCTCCTCTGCCAGGTTCTCGGGGTCTAGAACGCTCTGGTTGACGTATGCCGATATAGGCATATGATCGTCGCATGGCACGAGCGGCGACGACCTCGGACGCGTTCAACGCGATCGCCGAACCCCGGCGGCGCGACATTCTGGTGCTGCTGCGCGGCGGTGAACGGCCGGTGACCGAGCTTGCGGAGGACCTGGGGATGACCCAGCCGCAGGCGTCCAAGCACCTGCGCGTCCTGCGTGAGGTCGGCCTGGTGAAGGTCCGCGGCGCGAGCAAGCAGCGGCTGTACGGCTTGGACGCCCGCGCGCTGCGCCCGGTCCACGAGTGGCTGGGCGGTTTCGAGCAGTTCTGGAACGAGAGCTTCGACCGGCTGGACGAGTACGTACAGGAACTGAAACAGGAGGAGCTCCACGATGACGACCAGTAGCGGTGGTGCAGCCGCGGCGGAGGTCGCGGATCGGGAGATCGTGATCTCCCGGACGATCGACGCCCGCCGGGAGTTGGTGTTCGAGGTCTTCACGCAGGTCCGGCACCTGTCGCGGTGGTGGGGGCCGAAGGGGTTCAGCACCACGACCCGGTCGTTCGCGTTCCACGCGGGCGGCGAGTGGGACTTTGTGATGCACGGGCCGGACGGGACCGACTACCAGGAGTGGATCACCTGGCAGCAGATCGAGCCGCCGGAGCGGATCGCCTTGCTGCACGGGGAATCCCGTGACGACCCGAACGCCTTCGAGTCGGTCCTGACCTTCGATCCGGCCGGCGAGCAGACCCGGATCACGATGCGCACGGTGTTCCCGAGCAAGGCGTTGCGCGACGAGGCCGTAGCGAAGTACCACGCGATCGAGGGCGGCGAGCAGACCCTCGGCAACCTGGCGGCGTACGTCGCCGAGCTCATCAAGGGCGGAGAGAGGCGGGACTGATGGCAGGCAAGGTGTTCTTCGCGGTGACGATGTCGCTGGACGGCTTCATCGCGCCGGTCCCGGACGTGACGGTCGGGGAAGTGTTCGCGCCCGGTGGCCAGGACGATCCGAGGGTGCAGCGGTGGATGCGGAAGTGGTCGGAGCTGCAGTCCTGGGTGTTCCCGCAGCGGTTCTTCCGCGAGAACCTCAAGCTCGGCGAAGGCGGTGCGGAAGGGCTCGACAACGACCTGTCGAAGGCGACGTTCGAGCGGACCGGCGTCAGCGTGATGGGCAAGCGGATGTTCGACGGCGGCGAGCGGGCCTGGCCGGAGGAGGCGCCGTTCCACACCCCGGTGTTCGTCGTCACGCACACCGAGCGCGACCCGTGGGAGCGGCCGGGCGGCACGACGTTCCACTTCGTCAACGACGGCATCGAGAGCGCGTTGCTGCAGGCCCGTGACGCAGCCGGCGACCGCGACGTGCGGATCGCCGGTGGCGCCGACCTGATCCAGCAGTACCTGAACAGCGGCCTGGTCGACGAGTTCTCGATCTCGCTCGCGCCTGTACTGCTCGGCGCCGGCATCCGGCTGTTCGACCAGATCGACGCCGATCGGATCGCGCTGACCCAGGTCCGCTCGGACGCGACCGAGGTGACCCACCTGACCTACACCGCCACCAAGCGCTAGCTCAGTTGGGGGAGATACTGCGGGCGAGCTCGAAGACTTCGTCGGCGCAGCCCCAGGACACGGTGACACCGGAGCCGCCGTGGCCGTAGCAGTGGATGATGGGCTCGCCACTGCCGGTGCGGACGAGTTCGCAGCGGATCGCGGGTCGGGCGGGGCGCAGGCCGACGCGTTGGCGGATGATCTTCGCCTTACGCAGCTGGGGGACGAGCTCGGCCGCGCGGTCGAGGATCGCGGACGTGGTCTGCGGGTCGACGGCCAGGTTCCAGTCGCCGGGCAGGCTGGTGCCACCGACGACGACGTCGTGCTGCCGCGGGACGACGTACGTCAGCTCCTCAGGCGAACGGTCCGCGAGCAGCCACTCGGTCAGTCCGCACGGCTCGACGGTCAGCACCTGCCCGCGTACCGGCGTCACGGTCGGGTCGCTCGCGGTCAGTCGGGCGCCGAGACCGGAGCAGTTCACGACCAGGTCGGCGCCGGTCGGCAGTGCGGACAGGGCGGCGCGGGTCAGCGTGCCGCCCGCAGCCTCGAGCCGCTTCACCAGCGCGGGCAGGTACGCCGGCATGTCGATCACCGGCGCCGTGAACGACCACCCGTCGACGAAGCCGGCAGGCGGTGTGAGGCGGGTGAGATCCGGCAGTACGTCGGCCCACGCCGGGTCCGGCGTACGGTCCACCAGGAACTCCCGCCCGTGCCGTAGCTCCACGGACGGCTCGAGCTCGGCCAGCTTGGCGAATTCCTCGTACGTCGACCGCGACCAGCCGGCCACGCGGTCCTCGGGCGCGGACAGGTACGGATACCAGATCGCGGCCGCCACCGACGAGGTCGTCTCCAGCGGCAGGTCCCGGGCGAACACCGCCACCTCGTACCCGCCCTCGGCGAGCCGGATCGCGCAGCTCAGCCCGATCACGCCCGCACCCACCACGATCACGCGCATTCACACAGTGTTACTTAGTAGCGGGGGATGTTTCTAGTGGAGGTTGACCGCCAGCGAGTACAGGCGGGTGATCTGGGTGGCGCCGTTGTTGTCGTCGGACAGCAGGTAGAGCTGGCGACGGCCGCCGGGCAGGTAGCCGCCGAGGGCGAGCGCCTCGACGTTGTCGAGCAGCGGGTTTGGCTGCGGTTGCTTGGCGACCGCGCCCGACGGCGGGCAGTTCACCAGGTCGAAGAGCAGCTTCTTCTGCAGGAAGACCGACGACGGCGCGCCGGCCAGCGAGGCCCGGGACGTCACGTCGGCCGCGTGCCGCAGCGAGACCGTGAAGACGCGGATCGTGTTGCCGACGTCCGGCGTGTACGTCCGCTCCATCGTGATCAGCTCGGTCGGGCTGACCCACCCCATGTCGTCGAGCGCGAGCCCTGGGTCCGGCTGGTACGCGTACTGCGCGACCGGACGGTACGAGTGCCCCGGCAGACCGGCGTACCGGATGATGCGGTTGCGCGTACGGCCGTCGGCGTCGGTGCCGTCGGGCGCGAGCGGACCCTCCATGCCGGCGAACAGCGTCAGGCCGTCGCGGCTGACCGCCAGCGATTCGAACGTGGCGTTGCTCGTCGCCTCACCGGCCGGCGCGACCTGGAACCGGGAGGGGACCGGCAGCTCACCGATCTGCTTGCCGTCCGACAGCCGGAACCGCCGGATCGACGGCTCCCGCTCGGAGGTCGCGAGGACGGTCCGGTCGCCGCGCTCGACGACGAGTCCCTCACCGTCGAAGTCACCACCGTTGTACGGCGTGCCGTCGGGCCGGCGCAGGATCGTCATCCCGTCTACGCGGACCGAGGTCGGCTTGCTGTTCACCCGCAGGTCGAACAGCCGGGCCGGTGTGGTCCCGACGTTGTCGACCAGCGCGACCGCGCGGTGCGGTCCGGTCAGATTGAGCGCCGACAGCCCCGCGACCGGTTGACCGGCGTACGTGATCTTGTCCAGCGCGTCGCTGAACCCGAGGAACCTGGCATCCGGCGAGCACGCGCCACCACCTCCGCCGTGCCTGGCCGGCGTGGCCGACGCGGTCAGCGTCGTGGTGAGAGCGGTCAGCACAACGGCTGCGGCGAACGGCTTCTGCCAACGCATTCCAGGCTCCTCGAAGAGACGACACCGCCGATCGAAACCGACGCACCCCAACGGCAGGTGAACTCTACTCGCTGACTCCGCGGCTCAGCAGCACCAGTGCGATGAACGTCCGGTACAGCCGCAGCGGATCATCATTGCTCAGGGCAACGACAGTCTCGGCGCGCCGCTCGACGCCGCGCAGTTCGCAGGCCAGTTCGGCGAACGCGCGGTTGTGGAACCGGACGGTCAGCTCGGCCGGCAGCGTGATGCTCGGCAGCCGGATGTCGCTCAGCCGCGCGAGCGCCCGCCGCGCGCCGTCGTGGATCAGCGCCCGCGCCCGCTCCGGGTGCAGCGACAGCGCGGCGTTGTGCGAGACCGACTCCTTCACCACCACCGACTCGATGTCCGGGCAGAATGCCTGCGCCTCGTCGATCGTGATCCGGTCCCCGGAGATCAGTACGACGGGCACCTCGCAGGCGAGCGCCACGAGCGCGTTGATCCCGGCCTCACCGGTGACGGCCCCGTTCAGCCGGACCTCGGCGATCGCGCGCGGGTTGTACGTGTGGTGCAGTACCGACCCGGTCGATCCCGCGGACCCGTGGTACGACACGAAGAACGCCGCGTCGAACGAGTCGTCCAGGCCCTGCATCATGTACAGCGGCTTGTGCTTGCCGGACAGGTAGCTCGCCCGGCCGTGCAGGTCGTCGGGGCGCAGGTTCTGCATCGTGGAGTGCGAGTCGTTGACCAGGAACTCGGTCCCGCCCGCGGCCAGCGCGCCGTCGATCGCGGCGTTCACCTCGGCCTGCAACTGACCGCGATAGTACTCGTACTCGGTGGTGGGCCCGCGCGCCTGGCTCCAGTCGACGACCCCCGCCGTACCCTCCATATCGCTGGAAACGAAGACCTTCATCACCGCACCATACAAGGCTTCTTCGGGTCGAACGCCCAGTCCTCGATCAGGTACTGCATCGCGATCGCGTCGTTGCGCGCGCCGAGACCGTGCTCCAGGTACAGCTCGTGCGCCGCGGCGAGCGCGTCGCGGTCGAGTTCGATGCCGAGTCCGGGCGCGGTGGGTACGGCGATCTCGCCGCCCGTGATCTGCAACGGCGCCGTGGTCAGCGCCTGCCCGTCCTGCCAGATCCAGTGCGTGTCGAGCGCCGTGATCTCACCGGGCGCCGCTGCGCCGACGTGCGTGAACATCGCCAGCGAGATGTCGAAGTGGTTGTTCGAGTGCGAACCCCAGGTCAGCCCGAAGTCGTTGCACAGCTGCGCGACCCGGACCGATCCGGCCATCGTCCAGAAGTGCGGGTCGGCGAGCGGGATGTCGACCGCGTCCGTACGGATCGCCTGCGCGAGCTCGCGCCAGTCGGTCGCGATCATGTTGGTCGCGGTGCGTAGCCCGGTACGCCGCTTGAACTCCGCCATCGTCTCCCGCCCGGAGTACCCGCCCTCGGCACCGCACGGATCCTCGACGTAGGCGACCACGTCATCGAGCCCTTCGCAGACAGCAACGGCTTCCCGCAGCAACCAGGCACCGTTCGGATCCACCGTGATCCGCGCTGCCGGGAACCGCTCGTGCAACGCCCGCACGGCATCGACCTCGACGTGCGGATCGAACACTCCACCCTTCAACTTGAAGTCCACAAACCCGTACCGCTCAGCTGCCGTCTCGGCCAGCCCCACAACGTCCTCAGTCGTCAGCACAGGCTCCCGCCGCCGTCGCACCCAGCCGTCGCCAGTCGGCTCCGTGCTGTAGGGCAGGTCTGTCTGAGTCAGATCTCCGACGTAGAACAGGTAGCCCAGTACGGGGACCGCGGTGCGTTGCTGTCCTTCGCCGAGCAATTCGGCAACCGGTACGCCGAGGTCCTTGCCGAAGAGGTCGAGCAGCGCGGACTCGAGGCCGGTCACCGCATGCACCGCCGTACGAAGGTCGAAGGTCTGCAGCCCGCGGCCCCCGCTGTCGAGGCCCTCGAATCGCCTGGAGATGGTGTGCAGCAGGCTCCGGTAGCGGGGGAGCGGTTGGCCGACGAGTACGTCCGCGGCGGAGCGAATCGTGCTTGCGATCTTCTCCCCGCCAGGCACTTCGCCGAGCCCGACGTTCCCCGTGCTGTCCGTGACGATCACGACGTTCCGGGTGAAGAACGGACCATGCGCCCCACTGAGATTCAGCAGCATGCTGTCGTACCCAGCCACGGGCACGACCTCCACCGAGACAACCGTCGGCGTCACTTGACCCTCCCGATCAGCTCGGTCAGCAACGACACCTCGTCCGCCGTCAGATCCTGCAGCGGCGGACGTACCGGTCCGGCATTCCGGCCGATCGCGTTCACCCCCGCCTTCACGATCGACACCGCGTACCCCTTCGTCCGGTCCCGGATATCCAGGTACGGCAGGACGAACTCGTTCAGCTTCCGGTAGACCGTCGCCCGATCCTGCGCAACCACAGCGGCGTAGAACCCCAGCGCGAACTCCGGCACGAAGTTGAAGATCGCCGACGAGTACGTGCTGTACCCGAGCTGCAGCAACGGCAGCGCGAACGTCTCCGCCGTGGGCAGCCCGCCGACGTACGTGAGCCGCTCGCCGACCCGCGCGTACGTCCGCGTCATCATCTCGACGTTCCCGACCCCGTCCTTGAGGCAGACCAGGTTCGGATTCCGGTCCGCGAGCTCCGCGACCGTCACGTCGTCGAGAATCGCGTTCGCCCGGCTGTAGACCGTCACCCCGAGGCTCGTCCCGCGGCAGACCGTCGACACATGCTCGATCAGACCACGCTGGGCGGCCTCGGTCAGGTACGGCGGGAACAGTAGGACCCCGTCGGCGCCGGCCGCCTCTGCCGCCTGGGCGCCCGCCACCGCAGATGCGGTCCCACCGGTCGCCGGCGCGATCACCGGCACCCGCCCGTTCACCTCCGAAACAGCCGTCCGGACGACGAGGTCGATCTCCGCCGGCGTCAGCGAGAAGCCCTCGCCGGTCCCGCCCGCGGCGAACAGCCCCGCGACGTCGTACTGGCTGAGCCACGACAGGTGCTCGCGGTACGCGGCCTCGTTGAAGCTGAGATCCGTGTGGAAATGCGTCACGGGGAACGAGAGCAGCCCGGTCTTGAGCTGGGCAGCGAGTTCTGCGGGAGAGTAATGGGTCACGCCGTCAGCCTAAGAAGCCCGGTGGATGCCTGTCCAAGATCGATTGTGGATCTAATGATGCTCTGGGAGCATCGTGAGCACCCGCTGCAGCACCGTACTGGTGGCATCGCGCCGCCAGATCGCGTGCAGTTCCACGGGATCGCCGGGTCCGTCGAGATCGCAGTACGTCACTCCTTCGACGCCGAGGCTGCGGGCCGACGCGGGCACCAGCGCGACCCCGCGCCCGGCGGCGACGAGCAGGATCACGGTCAGGATCTGCTGCACCCGCTGCTCGATCCGCGGGTGCGACTCGGCGAGGAACCGGACGGTCAGCTCGTGGAAGTAGCGCGCCTGGGTCGGCGAGTAGCTGATCACCTGCTCGCCGGCGAAGTCGGCCGCGCCGAGCGGCCGGCCGAGCGTCCCGAGCCGATGGTTGCCCGGGACAACAGCACACAACGGCTCCCGGTGCACCACCCGCGAGTCCAGTACGTCGGTGTCGAACGGCGGCCGCCCGAGCCCGAGGTCCAGCTCGCCGCGCAGCAACCCGTCGACCTGCGCCGGGGTCACCCGCTCGTGCAGGATCACATCCACGTCCGGCAGCTCCTCGGACATCCGGCGCAGCAACGGTCCGAGGGTACGGATCGCCGACGTGGCGGTGAACCCGAGCCGCAACGTCCCCGCCGCGCCCTGGTCGACCCGCCGCGCGAGGTCGCCCGCGGTCTCGACCAGCGCGAGCAAGCGCCGCGCCTCGGTCAGAAAGGCCTGGCCGGCCGCGGTCAGCTCGACCTTGCGGTTGTCGCGCTCGAGCAGCCGCGCGCCGACGGCCCGTTCGAGCTTCTGCACCTGCCGGCTCAACGGCGGCTGCGTCATGTTCAACCGCTCAGCAGCCCGCCCGAAGTGCAACTCCTCCGCAACCGCGACAAACGCACCCAACTGCTCGAGCGAGAACATGATTCCCGAAAGGTATCACTCGATGCCACATCGGCCTTGGACACGCATGATCAAGCCTTTCTACGCTCACGCAATCGAGTCGGGGGACCACTCTGAGCAGAGGAGGATTCCGATGCTGTGCAAGCTCAACCGCCGCGTCCTGGTGCTGGCGGTCAGCGCTTCCGTCCTGTTGGCCGGCTGCAGTGGGGTCAAGACGACCTCCACCGGCGGCAAGGGCAACTATCCGACCGGCAACATCCAGATGAGCGTCGGCGCCTCGCCCGGCGGCAGTACCGACCTCATCACCCGCGCGATCGCGGAGGGCGTCGGCAAGGAGCTCGGCGTCTCGGTGCCGGTGGTCAACAAGCCGGGCGCAAACGGTGCGCTGAACGCCAAGGAGCTGCAGTCCGCGAAACCGGACGGCTACAAGATCGCGGTCCAGAACGCCTCGCTGTTCACCATCACCCCGCTCGCGGTGTCGGCCAACGAGGTGGTGAAGCTCGATGACTTCGACCTGCTCGGCGGCATCTCGCAGGACGACTACGTGCTGATCGCGCCGGTCGGCTCGCCGTACAAGTCGATCGCGGATCTGAAGAAGGCCGGCAAGAACATCAAGTTCGGCACCACCGGCGTCGGCACCGGTGCGCAACTGGCGGCGACGCTGACGTTCAAGCAGGCCGGCATCCCGGCGACCGACGTACCGTTCGACGGCGGGGCCCCGGCGCTCACCGCGCTGCTCGGCAGTCAGGTCGACGTGGCAACGATCCAGGTCGGCGACGGGATCGAGCAGGTGAAGGCCAAGAAGGTGGTCCCGCTCGCGGTGTTCTCGAAGGACCGGATCAAGTTCCTGCCCGACGTACCGACCGCCAAGGAGCAGGGGTACGACGTCGTGGTGTCGCAGTACCGCTTCCTCACGGCGCCCAAGGGCACGCCGGACGACGTGAAGACGAAACTCGCCGACGCCGCGAAGAAGACGTACGCGACGGACACGTACAAGAAGTTCAACGACGCGCACTGCCTGACGCCGATCGAGGTGTCGCCGGACGAGGTGCGCAAGATCCTGGACGAGTACACGTCGAAGTACAAGGCACAGCTCGACCAGTTCGGGATCTCGTTGGCGGCCAGGAAATGAGCCCAGGAGCGAGCCTGGATGCGGAGACGTTGCGGGCCGAGCTGGCGGAGGACCGGCCGCCGCATGCCGGGCCCTGGTCCCAGTCGGGGGTCGCGATCGTGGCCGGCCTGGTCGGGCTCGCCGGGCTGATCGGATCGCTCGCGCTCGGACTCGGCCGGTTGACCCAGCCGGGACCGGGCCTGTGGCCGTTCGTGGTCAGCGTCGTCGTGACGGTGCTGTCGGCGGTGCTCGCGGTCGTCGGCCGGCCCGGGACAGATACGGAGAAGTTCTCGCGGGCGAGCGTACTGACGGCGGTCGCGATCGGGACGCTGGTGGTGTTCGCGGGCCTGCTGCCGGTGATCGGTTCGAGATCCCGTCGCTGCTGCTGACGTTTGTCTGGCTGCGGTTCCTCGGCAAGGAGTCCTGGATCTCGTCGGTCGCGATCAGCGTGGGCACGGTCGCCGCGTTCTACGTCCTCTTTGTCGTGTTGCTCCAGATCCCACTGCCAAGGCTCATCTGAGATGGACTTCTTCAACCCGGTGATCGACGGCTTCGGCGTCGTACTGCAGCCGGCGAATCTGCTCTACTGCCTGGCCGGGGTCGTGATCGGCATGCTGATCGGCGTGCTGCCAGGGCTCGGCCCGGCCGCGACGATCGCGATCCTGCTGCCGATCACGTACGGGGTGGAACCGGTGTCGGCGATCATCATGCTGGCCGGCATCTTCTACGGCGCGCAGTACGGTGGCACGATCACGTCGGTGCTGTTGCGGCTGCCGGGCGAGGCGTCGTCGGTCGTGACGGTGTTCGACGGGTTCGCACTCGCCAAACAAGGACGTGCCGGTACGGCGCTCGGCGTCGCGGCGATCGGGTCGTTCATCGGCGGTACGGTCTCGATCATCGGGCTGACGCTGCTCGCTCCGCTGGTGGCCGGCGTCGCGCTCGACTTCGGGCCGCCGGAGTACGCCGCGCTGTCGTTGTTCGGCGTTCTGCTGGTGGCGACGGTCGGGAACGGCGGGCGGCTGAAGGCCGTCATCGCCGCCGGGCTGGGGTTGCTGCTGGCAACGGTCGGGCGGGACACCTTCACCGGGGCGAGCCGGTTCACCTTCGACAGCCTGAACCTTGCCGACGGCATCGACTTCGTACCGATCGCGATGGGCCTGTTCGGCCTCGGCGAGATCCTCTACAACCTGGAGGAACGGCATCACAAGGTGCAGGCACCGGCCGTGGTGGCCAACGCCTGGCCGTCCCGCGCGGACCTGCGGCAGTCCCGTGGCGCGATCGGTCGCGGCTCGGTGATCGGGTTCGTGCTCGGCGTCCTGCCGGGTGGTGGCGCGACCCTGTCGTCGTTGGTCGCGTACGCGGTGGAGAAGCGCCGCGCGAAGGAGCCGGAGCGGTTCGGCCGCGGTGCGGTCGAGGGCGTCGCGGCACCGGAGACCGCGAACAACGCGGCGGCCACCTCGTCGTTCATCCCGTTGCTGACATTGGGGATCCCCGCGAACGCGACGATGGCGTTGATGTTCGGCGCGCTGCTGATCCAGGGGATCCCGCCCGGTCCGCAACTGGTGTCCGAGCATCCGGATCTGTTCTGGGGGGTGGTCAACTCGATGTACCTCGGCAACGTCCTGCTGCTGATCATGAGCATCCCGTTGGTCGGGCTGTTCGTGAAGATCCTCAAGGTACGGCCGGCGGTGCTCGCGCCGATCACGGTGCTGATCACGCTGCTCGGCGTGTACACGGTGGCGAATCAGGTGTTCGACATCTTCCTGGTGATCGTGTTCGGCGTTCTCGGGTACCTGATGAAGAAGTTCGGGTTCGAGCCCGGGCCGCTGGTGCTGGCGTTCGTGCTGGGCAGCGTGATGGAGACCGCGGTCCGGCAGTCGCTGCTGATCTTCGGTGGCAACCCGACCGGGTTCTTCACCCGCCCGATCTCCGGCACGGTCCTCGGGGCGCTGATCGTCGTCCTCGCACTGCCAGGCATACGACGGCTGACTCGTCGGAAGGAAACCGTATGACGCGCGTCTCCCGGATCGAACTCACCCCGGTCGCCTTCGCGGACCCGCCGCTGCTGAACGTCGCCGGCGTCCACGAGCCGTACGCGCTGCGCACCATCATCCAGGTGTGGACGGACGACGGCCTGGTGGGCCTGGGCGAGACCTATGCGGCGAACGATCAGCTGGAGCGGTTGCGGGCGGTCGCCGACGTACTGCCCGGGCTGGATGCTTTCGACCTCAACGGGTTGCGCCGGCGGGTGAGTGGCGTCCTGACGTCGGGTGCTGCGCAGGTCGGTGGCATGCTGAGTTTGCAGGACCCGGTTGATGTGGTGCTGTCGCCGTACGAGGTCGCCCTGCTCGACATCCAGGGCAAGGCCGTTGGGCGCCCTGTAGTGGAGCTGCTCGGCGGTGCGGTGCGTGACGAGGTGCCGTTCAGTGCCTATCTGTTCTACAAGTGGGCTGCGCATCCGGGTGGCGAGCCGGACGCGTGGGGCGAGGCGCTCGATCCGGAGGGGATCGTGCGGCAGGCGCGGACGATGATCGACGACTACGGCTTCACGGCGATCAAGTTGAAGGGCGGCGTGTTCGCGCCGGCTCAGGAAGCCGAGGCCGTCCGGGCGCTGGCGGAGGCCTTTCCTGAGCACAAGCTGCGGATCGATCCGAACTGCGCCTGGACCGTGGACACGTCGGTACGCGTGGCGCGGGAGCTGACCGGCGTGCTGGAGTACCTGGAGGATCCGACGCCGGGGATCGACGCGATGGCGGCCGTCGCGGCGCAGACCGAGATCCCGCTGGCGACAAACATGTGCGTGATCGCGTTCGCGCACCTCAAGCCGGCCGTGCTCGCCGACGCCGTACAGGTGGTGCTGTCTGACCACCACTACTGGGGCGGTCTGCGGCATTCGCAGCTGCTGGCGGGGATCTGCGACACGTTCGGCCTGGGCCTGTCGATGCATTCCAACTCACACCTCGGCATCAGCCTCGCCGCCATGACCCACCTGGCCGCTGCCACCCCGAACCTCACCTACGCCTGCGACACGCACTACCCCTGGAAGACCGAGGACGTCATCAAGCCCGGTGTCCTGTCGTTCAGTCACGGCAGCGTCCGGGTGCCTCGTGGCCCGGGTCTCGGCGTCGAGTTGGACGCCGAGGCGTTGGGTACGTTGCACGAGCAATACCTGTCGAGTGGTATCCGCAGGCGCGACGACAGCACGTACATGCGAACTGTCATCCCCGACTTCACGCCCAACACGGGCCGTTGGTAGTGCCAACGTTCTCCATGGCGGACGGCGGCCGTGTATACACGCTTTCCCTGGTTGATCGCAGGTGATGTTTCCCCTTGTGGATAACGGGTTTCGGCCTCCGGTCAATTTGCAAGAGGATCGCGGACTGCGTAGACTCGAATGCATGTTCGAGAATGATGTGAGTGTGCTGTCGACGGCGGACCTGTTGGAGTCCGCGGCCGAGTACCGTGCGCTCGCGACCCGGTGTGAGGCGCGGGTGCTCGAGCATGCCCAGGTTTATGCCGACCGGTTCCATCCCGATGCCTGTCCGGTGCGGCCGGGCGTGCGGCCGGGCCGGCGGTCGTGTGATGGCCGGGAGCGGGCGGTGGTGCTGGGTGGTGAGGGCTGTCCGGAGATTGCCGAGTTCGCGATCGCGGAGTTCGGTGTCTTGCTGGGTGTCTCGTCGGGTGTGGCGGCCCGGTTGCTCGGTG
This sequence comes from Kribbella sp. NPDC048928, assembly GCF_043197975.1. Lineage (NCBI taxonomy): Bacteria > Bacillati > Actinomycetota > Actinomycetes > Propionibacteriales > Kribbellaceae > Kribbella > Kribbella sp. NPDC048928. The sequence goes on from NZ_JBICUC010000006.1 coordinate 260,496, forward strand.
AGGCGTTGGCGTTGCGGCACCGGTTCCCGTTGACGTGGGCGCGGGTCCTGGCGGGTGAGGCGACGCCGTGGAAGGCGCAGCAGATCGTGGCTGCCTGTGTGGCGTTGTCGCAGGAGGCTGCGGCGCGGGTGGATCGGCGGGTCGCGGGTTTGGTGGATTCGATCACGCCGTATCGGCTGGAGAGAATCGTGAAGGCCGCCAAGGCGCATGCGGATCCTGACCAGGCGCGTGCCGAGGCCGCTGAGAAGGCTCGTGAGCGTGGCGTGTTCGTGGGTGCGTCGGATGAGCACGGTACGAAGTCGGTGTTCGTCAAGGCGTCGTCGGGTGCCGTGATCCGCTTCGACGCGAGGATCGATGCGATCGCGGATGCCCTGAAGGTCTTCGGGGACGCGCGCAGGTTGCAGCAGCGTCGCGCGGAGGCCGTCGGCATCATCGCCGATTCCCGCTACACCGAAGAACTCCTCGCCCAGGCCCGCGAGTTCCAGCACGCCCCAAAGCCACCCCCGAACCCCAAGCCCGCCACCGGCACCGGCACTGAGCCGGCCACGGCGCCCGCCACTGAGCCCGCCCGAGGCCCAGCCACCGAGCCCGTCGCTGAGCCGGTCACCGCGCCAGCTCCCGCATCTGCGGGTGATCCGACGACGGAGTCTGCTACCGGGTCTGGGGCTGAGTCCGTGACGGAGCCTGCTAGCGCGTCTGCGGCTGACCCCGCTACCGCGACGGCCTGGGACGACCTGGTCCGTGGTGATGTGCCCGGGGCGTTCGACGTTCGCTACCCCGAATCGCTGGATCTCACCGACCCCTTCGGTCCCTTTGACCGCGAGCCACGAACCGGCGCCGACGCACGCTCAGGCTCAAACGCGGCCGGCAAGGGCGACCCCGACGGCAAGGGCGACGGCGGCGGTGACGGCGAGCGGTTGGACGCGGCGGCCCGGCGGGTCTTGGATGCGCGGCTCGCGCAGATCAAGCGTGATGCCTACGCCGGCTCCCGCTCCGGTTCCGGCTCTGGGTCTGGGTCTGGGTCTGGTAGTGGGGGACAGGTGCGTCCGGGGCAGACCGAGATCTACGTGCACCTGACCGACCACACCCTGGCCACCGGCACCGGCGTGCTGCGCGTGGAGGGCCTCGGCCCGCTGCTCGCCTCCCAGCTCGGCGAGCTGATCGGACATGGGCCCTACACCGTCAAGCCTGTCATCGACCTCAACGACGCGGTCAGCGTCAACGCCTACGAGATCCCCACCAGGATCCGGGAACGCGTCAAACTCCTCCACCCCGTGGAGCTGTTCCCGTACGGCACCCGCGAAACCAGTCGCACCATCGACCTCGACCATATCGAGCCGTACGACCCGCTGGGACCGCCAAATCAAACGAGCACCACGAACCTCGCACCGCTGAGCCGCTTCGGCCACCGGGTCAAGACCCACGCCCGCGGCTGGAACGTGCGCCACCTCGACCACAAAACCCTCGAGTGGACCACCCCTCACGGCTTCGTCTTCGAAGTCGGACCAGCCGGCACCCACCGCGTGCCCGGCCACGGCGGTCCGCAGTCATTGACGTAGCCCGCTGCTGTGGGGAAGCGAATCGCTGAGCCGGTGCCGCGTACTCGACAGGTGGACGCGCATGGCAGCGCGGGCTGCCTCGGGCTCGGCGCGGGCGATCGCGGCTTGGATGTTCTCGTGCTCGTGGATGACGCGCAGCAAATGGTCCGGATTGGACATCTCGTACGCCGGGTCCAGTTGCGTTCGCGGCAGCATGATCATCATCGGACCGAGTTCGCTGATCAGGTCGCTGTAGAAACGGTTGCCCGAAGCAACGGCAACTTTCAGGTGGAACGCGAAGTCGGCCTCCACCGAACGTGCCGGGTCGTCGCCGACCCGCCGGAAGTCGGCGAGCGCGCGCTCGATGCCCTTCAGCTGATGAGCGGTACGCCGACCCGCTGCCAGTCCGGCCGCCTCGCTCTCGACACCGATCCGGAAGTCCATCAGGTCGAGTACGTCACGGTGCGAGCGGACCGCGCGCAGACCCGGCGTACGCTCCGGCACCTCGAGCACGTACGAACCACGCCCCTGGAATGTCTCCACCAACCCGGCCGCCTGCAGCCGGGAGACCGCCTCGCGGACGACCGTTCGGCTGACCCCGAACTCCTCGACCAGGCCGTTCTCACCCGGCAGCTTCTCGCCCGGCGCGATCCGGCCGCTCAGGATCCGCTGCTTCAGGTCCTCGACGATCTCAGCGGCCAGGCCGGTCACGAGAACTCGCAGCTGTCGACCGTCCAACGATCGCACTGCTCGGTCGTCGTGAACCCCAGGCCAGGACGATCGGGGACCAGCATCCGCCCGTCGACGGTCTCCAAACGCTCGTTGAACAAGGGATTCAGCCACTCGAAGTGCTCGACCCACGGCTCCCGCGGGTAGGCCGCCGCCAGATGCAGATGGATCTCCATCGCGAAGTGCGGTGCCAGTTGGAGACCGTTGTGGTCGGCCAGCGTCGCGAGCTTCAGGAACGGGGTGATGCCGCCGATCCGCGGCGCGTCCGGCTGGATGATGTCGGCCGCCCGCGCCTCGATCAGCCGGACGTGCTCGCCGACGCTCGACAGCATCTCGCCGGTCGCGATCGGCGTGTCCAGCGCGGCCGCGAGCTCCGCATGCCCGAGCGCGTCGTACGCGTCCAGCGGCTCCTCGATCCACACCAGGCCGAACTGCTCCAGCACCCGCCCGATCCGCAGCGCGGTCGGCCGATCCCACTGCTGGTTCGCGTCCACCATCAGTGGGACGTCGTCGCCAAGGTGCTCGCGGACGGCGCGGACGCGCTCGAGGTCGATCCGGGTGTCGGGCTGGCCGACCTTGATCTTGATCCCGCCGATCCCGTCCGCGAGCGACTTCGACGCACGCTCCTTGACCTCCTCGATCGGCGCGTGCAGGAAGCCGCCGGACGTGTTGTACGCGCGGACCGAGTCGCGATGTGCGCCGAGCAGTTTGGCGAGCGGGAGGTCCGCGCGCTTCGCCTTCAGGTCCCAAAGGGCGATGTCGATCGCCGCGATCGCCTGCGTCGCGACGCCGGACCGGCCGACCGAGGCGCCGGCCCAGAGCAGCTTGTCGTACACCTTGCCGATGTCGGACGGATCCTCGCCGATCAGGTTGGCCGCGATCTCTTTCGCGTGCGCGTACTGCGCCGGGCCGCCGGCGCGCTTGGAGTAGCTGAACCCGATCCCGTGCCGATCCTGCTCGGTCGCGATCCGCGCGAACAGGAACACCACCTTGGTCATCGGCCGCTGCCGCCCGGTCAGCACCTTGGCATCACTGATCGGCTGCTCCAGTGGGAGGACGACGGACGAGAGCTGCACATGGCGGATGCGGTCCATAGCCAGTGATCGTACAAGTGCCGTACTTGTCCGACAAGGCCAGGTTTGACCCGGCCGTAACAGCAGATGACCGCCGCGGAAACACCCGCCGTACAGGCTCGCGCCCATGCCCGAATTCGACGAATTGTTCCGTGCGCTGGACACCGACCGCGCCAACGTGGTCTGGAAGTGGAAGCTCCTCGAGGAGTTGAAGCAAGCGGGCCTGCGGGCCGACGATCCGCGCGTGGAACGGGCGCTGGCCGTCGACGTCGGTACGCCGTTCGAGGCGGGGCAGCCGGAGTGGCTGGATCGGGAGCAGTTCGCCGGGGTAATGCAGGAGCCGGTGGTGGGCCGGGCGCTGCAAGGGCAGCTTGCGATGCCGGCGGACGAGTTCAGCGCCTTCACCAGTGGGGTTGCGCGGATCTACGACGAGTTGCAAGACGAGCGGTCCGGTGCGGTCGCGCAGTACATCCCGACGTTGCGGAACGCGGACCCGGAGCGGTTCGGGATCGCTGTGTGTACAGGAGACGGGCAGGTGTTCCAGGTGGGGGACGCCGAGGCCGGGTTCAGCGTGCAGTCGACCTCGAAGCCGTTCAGCTACGCGATGGCGCTGGAGCAGTTCGGCGCCGGCGAGGTGCATCGCTGGGTCGGGCAGGAGCAGAGCGGCGGTACGTTCAACGACCCACGGCTGTCGCTCGACGCGGCCGGCCGGCCGCAGAACCCGATGATCAACGCCGGTGCGATCGCAACCCTCGCGCTCGTCGAGCCGGACCAGGACGTCTCCGAACGATTCGCGAAGGTCGAGCAGACCTGGACGCGGATGATGGGCGCCGCCCCCGGCTTCGACCACCGGACGTTCCTCGCCGAGCGCGACACCGGCCACGGCAACCGGGGACTCGCGAACCTGATGGCCGCCCAGGAGATGCTGAACGTCGACCCGAAGGATCGCGACGCCCCGCAGAAGGCGGCCGAGTTCTACTTCGCGGTGTGCTCGCTGGAGGTGGACGCGAAACGACTGGCCGCGGCCGGCGCGACGCTGGCCAACGGCGGCGCGTCGCCGTACACCGGTGAGCAGGTGTTCTCGCCGCAGACGACCGCGCGGGCGCTGGCCGTGATGGGCCACAGCGGGATGTACAACGACTCGGGCCAGTTCGCCGCCCAGGTCGGGCTGCCGGCCAAGTCGGGTGTCTCGGGCAACGTGCTGATGGTCGTCCCGGACAGGCGCCTGGCGGTCGTCACGTTCTCGCCGCGACTGGATGCTGCCGGCAACTCCGTCCGCGGCGTCGAGGTCTGCAAGCGCCTGTCCGCCGAGTTCAACCTGCACCCGTACGCCGAGCTCGGGCCGGCGCGGCACGCGTTCGCGGGGGTCACGCGGGCGGGTGCCGGATCGCCAGGCCATCACAATGTCGCGGCCCCCGCCACGTCGAGCGTGACGAGGGCCGGCGGACTGCAGTTGTGATGGCCTGGCGGTCCGCTACTCGACGGTGACCGACTTCGCCAGGTTCCGCGGCTTGTCGACATCGTGGCCGAGGGCAACGGCCGCGTAGTACGCGATGATCTGCAGCGGGATGGTCAGCAGGATCGGGTCCAGCTCCGCCTCGTTCTTCGGGACCACGATCTTCGCGGCGACGCCGTCCGGGATCGCTACCCCCGGGTGCGTGACGACGTACAGCGGGCCGGAGCGGGCGCCGATCTCGTGCAGCGCGCCGATGTTGCGGTCCACCAGCTCGTCGTCGGGAACGATCGCGACGCTCGGCACGTCCGGCGAGATCAGTGCCAGCGGGCCGTGCTTCAGCTCCGAGGTCTGGTACGCCTCGGCGTGCCGGTACGAGATCTCCTTGAGCTTCTGCGCACCCTCGCGCGCGACCGGGTAACCGCGGGTACGGCCAACGAAGAAGAGCGACTCGTGCTGCGCGAGCCGGCCGGCGATCTTGGCCAGCTCCTCTTCCTGCGCGACGATCGCGGCGATGTCCTCGGGCAGCTTCTTCAGCCCGTCGATCAGCCGCCGGCCGTCGGCGGGGGAGACGTCCCGGATCCGGCCGAGGTGGATGCCGAGCATCGCGAACCCGACCGCCATGTTCGTCAGCGCCTTCGTCGACGCCACCGAGACCTCCGGGCCGGCGTGCAGGTAGACGCCGCCGTCGACCTCGCGGGCGATGCTCGAACCGACCGCGTTCACGAGGCCGATCACGCGACCGCCCTTGCGCTTCAGCTCCTGCACCGCGACCAGCGTGTCGAGGGTTTCACCCGACTGCGACACCGCGACGTACAGGGTGTCCCGCTCGACGACCGGGTTCCGGTAGCGGAACTCCGAGGCCGGCTCGGCGTCGGCGGGGATCCGCGCGACCTCCTCGATGAACTGCGCGCCCATCTGACCGGCGTAGTACGCCGAGCCGCAGCCGAGGATCTTGACCCGCTTGATCTCCCGCGCCTCGCGGGCATCCATGTTCAGGCCGCCGAGGTGCACGGTGTGGAAGCGCTCGTCCAGACGGCCGCGGATCACCCGTCCGACGGCGTCCGGCTGCTCGTGGATCTCCTTCATCATGAAGTGCTCGTGCAGGCCGCGCTCGAACTCCTCGGCCTCCCACTCCACGGTCTTCGCGGTCTTGTTCGTCGGCGAGGCGTCCTGGGTGAAGGTCCGGTAGCCGTCGGCCCGTACGGTCGCCAGCTCGCCGTCGTCCAGGTACACGACCTGGCGGGTGTAGCGGATCAGCGCGGCCGCGTCGGACGCGACGTGCATCTCGCCGTCGCCGATGCCGAGGATCAGCGGGCTGCCGTTGCGGGCGACCACGATCCGGTCCGGGAAGTCCAGGTCGACCACGGCGATGCCGTACGTGCCCTCGATCCGGCGCAGCGCGGCGAGCACCTTCTCCTCGAGCGTGTCGCCCTCGGCCTGCTCGATCAGGTGCGCGAGCACCTCGGTGTCGGTCTCCGAACGGAGCTTGACGCCGGCGTCCTCGAGCTGCGCGCGGATCACCCCGGCGTTGTCGAAGATGCCGTTGTGCACGACCGCGATCCGCTCGTTGCCGCTGGCGTGCGGGTGCGCGTTGTCCTTGCTCGGGCCGCCGTGCGTGGCCCACCGGGTGTGGCCGATGCCGAGCTTGCCGCCGAACCGCTTGGGCAGCGACGCCTCCAGCTCACGGACCCGGCCGGCGTCCTTGTGCACCTTCAGCTCGCTGGATCCGAGCACGGCGACCCCCGCCGAGTCGTACCCGCGGTACTCGAGGCGGGCCAGGCCGTCCACCAGGATGGGCGCGGCCGGCTTGGTGCCGACGTACCCGACGATTCCGCACATGTAGTGGTGCCCCTTCGTAGGTTCGGTTGAGCGGGCCCGTCAGCCGTAGACGATCCGTCGCAGCTGCCGGGCCGAGAGATCGGGTGAGCGAACCGGCCAGTGCCGGAGCTCGGTGCCGAGCCGCGCGAAGATCTCGTCGTTGCGGGCGCCGTAGGTCTGCAACTCACGGTGCCGGCGCCGGACGTACTCCTCGGTCGTCTCGGTGAAATAGGCCAGGACGTCGGCGACCACCCGTCGCGCGACATCGGTCGGCAGTCCGGTCGTCCGGCTGACCTGATCGGCCAGCTCGTCCACCGGCTCGACTGCGGCCGCCTCACTGATCACCCGTCAACCATGCAGTCTTTCCCGGTCCACAGCAAAGCATCTGCCCGAAATCGGGCAGATTTCCTGATTTGTCAGGAGCTAGAACAGGCGGAGGACGTCGGATTCCATGCCGCGGAGGAGGTCGTAGTCGACCGTCAGGCATTCGAGGCCTCGGTCGGTGGCCAGGAACTGGGCCTGGGGCTTGATCAGCTGGGCGGCGAAGATGCCGCGGACCGGGGCGAGCAGCGGGTCGCGGTTCAGCAGCTCGAGGTACCGGGTGAGCTGCTCGACGCCGTCGATTTCGCCGCGGCGCTTGATCTCGACCGCGACGTGCTTGCCGTCGGCGTCGCGGAGCAGCAGGTCGACCGGGCCGATCGCCGTCGGGTACTCGCGGCGGACCAGCGTCCAGCCCTCACCGAACGTCTGGACGTGCTCGGCGAGCAGCTCCTGCAGGTGCGCCTCGACGCCGTCCTTGATCAGGCCGGGGTCCGTCCCGAGCTCGTACGAGGTGTCGCTGTGCACCTCCTCGAGGGTGATCCGGAGCTCCTCACCAGCCTTGTTGGTGACGCTCCAGACGTTCTCCTCCTCGGAGAGCTTGCACGGCGGCGACATCCAGTTCAGCGGTTTGTACGACCCGCCGTCGGCGTGGATCAGCACCGATCCGTCCGCCTTCACCATCAGCAACCGCGGGGCCATCGGCAAATGAGCCGTCAGCCGCCCCGAATAATCCACAGAACACGTTGCAATCACCAAGCGCACGACAAAGCACCCTACCGGGCCCCCGCATTGCTTCGGCAGGCGACGAACAATTCGGCGCCTACGGTCGTGGGCATGCCGGAACAGTTCGTCACCGGGCGCGCGGCGTACGACGCCTTGCACGACCCGAACCTCATCCCGCCACCCGCCGCCGGCGGTCCGCCTGGAAGCCTGGCGTGGCTGCGAAGTGCGGTCCCGCGGTTCGCAGCCGGAGCCGTCCACGCGGCGCGGCGCGGGCTCGTTCTGGATGCACTGGAGGAGGTGGATACGAAGGTGCTCCGACGGCGCGCCCGGGAGCGGACGTCGGAGCTTGCCCGGTGCGCTGACGTCGATCGGGTGGTGGTCGTCGGCGTGCTTGCCGAAGCGCTCGGCGTACGGGATCTGGAGGTCGCGCCTGTACGAACCGTCGCGGCGGTCTACCTGTCCGGAGCAGACGACCCGGCTGCGGATGTGGCGGTCGCACAACTGGTTACGGCGTTCGGGGGTGTCGCGGATGAACGTACGGCGGCGCGCATCAGCGTGCTCGTGCAGGCCTGCGAAGCCACTGCTGCGTTGATCGGCAAGGCCCGCCCGGCCTTGCGTACGTCAGTGGAGGTCGATGCGCTGCTCAGGTCGATCGTGCACTCCGATCCACCGGTCCGCTCGACGATCCGCCAGACCGTCACCGCGCCGGACGTTCTGCGGATCGACCTGGCTGGTAGCGAGTTGCCGTTCGGGGCTGGGACGCATGCGTGCCCTGGCCGGGAGCAGGCGTTTGCGCTCGCGGCCGGTGTCTGCGAGGCACTGCTCGCGGACTGCTGATGGTGGCAAGCTGTCAACATGATGCCGAAGGTGAGTGACGAGGCCGTTGCCGGACACGACGTGATGGTGGCAGGACCGGAGTAGGTCGCCATGAATCTCATGTGTCCTGCGCGGATTTTGCTGTTGCCTGGTGATGTCCAGGAGGCGGTGGTTGGTGAGCGGGTTGCGGTGGTGTACGCCGGGCCGTTCGAGGCGGCGGCGGGTTCGCGGCTGGCCGAGCGTCTTGGCGTCCGGCTGACCGTCGTACCGGAGCTCACCCAGCACCCGGACGCCGAGCTGCAGTCGATCGCGGACCTGCACCGCGGCGAGACCGTCGTCGTGCTCGGGCTGGACCTCGGCCTCAAGCTGCCCGCCGTAGTCGAGCACACGGGCGACGGCTGGACGCGGATCGCGTCCGACAACGAGACCACGCTGGCCGCGTACGAGCACGCACCGGACAAGTTCCGCGACACGATCCCGAAGGATCCCAACAACGACCTGATCGACCTCCTGGCCGGCCGCGTCACGCCCGGCGGCCGCGTGCTCGAGCTGGGCAGCGGCACTGGCCGGGACGCGATCGAGCTGGAGCGCCGCGGGTACGTCGTACGCCGTACCGACGCGGCCCAGGCCTTCGTCGAGATGATGCGCGCCGACGGGTACGCCGCCGACGGGCTGAACGCGCTCACCGACGAGTACGGCGGCCCGTACGACGCGGTCTACTCGAGCGCCGTGTTCCTGCACTTCGATCGGGCCCAGCTGGCGGGCGTACTGCGGAAGGCTGCACGGACCGCCCCGCTGCTCGCGTTCGCGACCCGGGAGGGCAAGGGCGAAGAGTGGTCGAGCCGGCACCTGGACCTGCCCCGACACTTCGTGCTCTGGCAGGAGGCGCCGCTGCGGGAGTTGCTGAACGCGTCCGGGTGGACGGTCGAGCAGCTCGAACGGACGGAGTCCAAGATCGGCACCTGGTTCCAGGTCCTGGCGGTGCGGACGTGATCCGGGCGGGCGTCGTACTGCTCACGCCGGACGGGGTCGCCGCGATCGAGCGGGTCCGTGAGGGGCGGACGTACCACGTCCTCCCAGGTGGACAGGTGGAGGACGGGGAGAGCCCGGCCGAGGCGGCGCGGCGGGAGGTGTACGAGGAGCTCGGGCTGCTCGTGAAGATCCGGAACGCGGTCGCTGTTGTGCACTTCGGCGACAGCACCCAGCACTACTTCACCGCTGAGGTGATCGGAGGCGAGTTCGGGACCGGCGACGGTCCGGAGTTCGCCAGTACGGCCGACTCCGAGCGCGGGAGCTACCGAGCGGTGTGGCTGCCGCTGCCCGAGCTGTGCGCGCACGACCTGCGCCCGCGGCCGATCGCGGTGGCGCTGGAGGGCGCACCGGACCCGTGGTGGCTGCTTGACGGCTGGACCGTCACGCCAGTGGTCATCGACGAGCCTGTGTGAGCCGTATGTGAGGTTGACCTCCCCGGTGACGCAACTCATGGGCGGACCAGTACCTGGACTGGCATAGTGCACAGCATGGCTCGGGAATTGACGACGGTCGGTGTGGTGGGTCTCGGCACGATGGGCGCCGGGATCGCCGAGGTGTTCGCGCGCAACGGCCTGACGGTGGTCGGTGTCGAGCGTGACGAGGAGGCCGCCAGCCGCGGCCGCGGTCACATCCAGCACTCCACCGACCGGGCCGTGAAGCGCGGCAAGCTGTCGGTCGAGGACCAGCAGGCGCTGTTCGACCGGGTCACGTTCGCCACCTCGATGGAGGCGCTCGCGGACTGCGACCTGGTGATCGAGGCGGTCGTCGAGCGGCTCGAGCTGAAGCGCGAGATCTTCTCCGCGCTGGACAAGATCGTCCGCGAGGACGCGATCCTCGCCACCAACACCTCGTCGTTGTCGGTCACCGAGATCTCGGTCGCCACCCAGCGCCCGCGGCGCGTGGTCGGCATGCACTTCTTCAACCCGGCGCCGGTGCAGGAATTCGTCGAGGTGATCAAGACCGTCGTCACCGAGCCCGACGTGGTGGACGACGTCCAGGCGTTGGCCCGCCGGCTCGACAAGGTCCCCGTGGTCGCGGCGGACCGGGCCGGCTTCATCGCGAACGCACTCCTGTTCGGGTACCTGAACCACGCGGTGTCGATGGTCGAGTCGCGGTACGCCACCCGCGAGGACGTCGACGCGGCGATGCGGCTCGGCTGCGGATACCCGATGGGACCGCTGGCGCTGCTCGACCTGATCGGCCTCGACACGGCGTACGAGATCCTCGACACCATGTACAAGCAGGGCCGGAACCGGCTGCACGCGCCGGCCCCGATCCTCAAGCAGATGGTCACCGCCGGGCTGCTCGGCCGGAAGACCGGCCGCGGCTTCTACACCTACGAGTCGGCGGACTCGCCGGTCGTGGTCGACGACGAGAACACCCCCGCGGCCACCGGCGACGGCTCGGCGAACCGCCCGGTCCGGCAGGTCGGCGTGGTCGGCTCCGGCACGATGGCGGTCGGCATCGTCGAGGTGCTCGCCAAGGCCGGGTACGACGTGCTGTACGTCGCCCGCGGAACCGAGAAGGTCGACAAGGTCCGCGCGGTGCTGGAACGCTCGCTGGAGAAGGGCGTCCAGCGCGGCAAGCTCTCGTCGGACGAGCGGGACGCGGCGCTGCGCCGGGTGACCGGTACGGCGAAGCTCGACGACCTGGCACCGGTCGACCTGGTGATCGAGGCCGTGGTCGAGGAGCTCAGCGTCAAGCAGGCGCTGTTCGAGACGTTCGACGAGATCTGCAAGCCGGGCGCGATCCTGGCCACCACGACCTCGTCGCTGCCGGTGATCGACCTGGCGATGGCGACCAAGCGGCCGGCCGACGTGGTCGGGCTGCACTTCTTCAACCCGGCGCCGGTGATGCAACTGGTCGAGGTCGTCAGTACGGTCAGCACCGCGCCGGAGGTGGCCGACACGGTCGCCGCCGTGGCCGTTGCCGCTGGCAAGCACCCGGTCCGCTGCGGCGACCGCGCCGGCTTCATCGTGAACGCGCTGCTGTTCCCGTACCTGAACGACGCGGTCCGGATGCTCGAGGCCCACTACGCCGGCGTCGACGACATCGACGCCGCGATGAAACTCGGCTGCCGCCTCCCGATGGGCCCCTTCGCGCTCCTCGACGTCGTCGGCCTGGACGTCTCGCTGGCGATCCAGCGCACCCTCTACCTGGAGTTCCGCGAACCGGGCTTCGCTCCCGCCCCGCTCCTGGAGCACCTGGTCACCGCCGGCTACCTCGGCCGCAAGACCGGCCGCGGCTTCCGCGACTACTCCAACTGATTGCTCACGGCTCCATCTCGGCGTAGTCGCCGCAGGGGCCGCCGCCGATCGCTTCGGGGAGGACAGTCTCGCGGCGGTCGGGACGGATGAGGGGGTTGTAGAAGGACGCGATCTCGACGCTGTCCTCGGGGATGTAATGGAAGATCAGGGCGCGGCGGAAGCGGTCCTCGGTGGAGTTCGGGCGGGAGCCGTGCACGACGCTGCCGTGGAAGAACAGCACGTCGCCGGCGGTCATCTTGGTCTGCACCTGGCTCAGGCCCTCGGGGACCACGACCTGCGCGGAGCTGAACGACTCGGTCATGTCGGCCGCCTCCGGGCAGAGCAGCTCGCTGCGGTGCGAGCCGGGGACGACCTTCAGCCCGCCGTTCGCCGAGTCGACGTCGTCGATCGCGATCCAGGCCGCGAGGCAGGTCTCCGGGTCGGCGCGCAGGAACGTGTTGTCCTGGTGCAGCGCCTGCCCGCGGGCGCCCGGCGGCTTGAAGTAGAACATCGACTGGGCTCCGAGCGCCGGCCCGATCAGCGCCTGGACGACATCGAGGATCCGGTCGTCGAGCATCAGTTCCAGCGCGATCTGCCCGGCCGCGGTGTCCGTACGGTGCGGGTGCACGAACCGCGGGTACTTCTTCAGCGGGTCGTCGTCCGGCACGCCGTCGTCGTGGCCGAGCGAGAGATCCGCCTCGACCTGCTCCATGTAGACCTTCTTGATCCGCTCGACCTCGGCGGGTTCGAGCAACTGAGGGACCTGGACGATGCCGTCCCGCTGGTAGATCTCAGCAACTGTCATAGCACCAGAATGCGGCCGTCCGGGCGCTGGCAGCGATAGCCTATTGAGCTATGAACCTTCGATATCCTGCTGAGTCGCCGCACCCGGCCGTCCGCCGGCTGGTGACCGGTGAGTTCGACGAAGGCCCTGAGTACGCCACGTTTCGGCGGCGCGGCACGACGGACTGGCTGCTCGTACAGACCCTCGGCGGACAGGGACGATTCGCCTCGGTCCCGACTCCGCCGGGCAGCGTGACGCTGGTCCGCCCCGGCACCCTGCACGACTACGCGACGGTCGGCGAGCGCTGGCATTTCCTGTACGCGCACGTGAACCCGAAACCCGACTGGCTACCACTGCTCGACTGGCCGGAAGTTGCCCCCGGCATCGTCCAGCTGCACCCGGCGCGCGCCACCTTCGACCGGATCGCCGAGCACCTGCGCGACGCCGTACGGCACCAGAGCAGCGTCCTCCCGCAGGCCGAACAGCTCGGTGCGAACTCGCTCGAGGCCGCGCTGCTGTGGTGCGACACCCAGAACCCGAAGGCGGTCCAGATCGACGACCGCCTGCTGAGCGCGATCACGCTGATCGACCAGGACCTGACCGCCACCCTCGACGTACCGCGGCTGGCGAGAGCGGTGAACCTGTCCGTCTCCCGCTTCGCGCACCTGTTCCGCGCCCAGCTCGGCGTCACCCCGCAACAGTTCGTCGAACGCCGCCGCCTCGACGCGGCCGCCCGCCTCCTCGAACTCACCAGCCGCTCGGTCGCCTCGATCGCAACCCAGGTCGGATACGCCGACCCCCTCTACTTCTCCACCCGCTTCCGTCTACACACTGGATCAAGCCCCACGGTGTACCGCCGAAGGTCTTAGGCTTCTGCGCATGAGAATTGTGGTGGGGCTGGCCGTACTGGCTGCGTTGACAACGGTGGGGCTGGCGGCGTGTGCGCCCGAGGACAACAACTCGTCCGGTTCGTCGACGCCGTCCGGAGCGGATGCCTGTGCGAAGGACAAGCTGGCGGTGAAGACGGCCGGCACACTGACGGTCGGCACCGACAAGCCTGCGTATGAGCCGTGGTTCACCGACAACGACCCGAGCAACGGCAAGGGGTACGAGTCCGCGGTCACCTACGCGGTGGCGAAGAAGCTCGGGTTCGACCAGGCCGGTGTGAAGTGGCAGACGGTGCAGTTCAACAATGCGTTCGCCCCGGGCCCGAAGGCGTTCGACCTGGACGTCAACCAGGTGTCGATCTCCGAGGACCGGCGCAAGGCAGTCGACTTCTCCTCCGGGTACTACGACGTCCGGCAGACCGTGATCACCACCGCGGGCAGCAAGATCGCGAACGCCAAGTCGATCGCCGAGCTCGCCGACGCGAAGCTCGGGGCCCAGGTCGGTACGACGAGCTACACAGCGCTGCGTGATGTCGTGAAGCCGAAGCAGGCCCCGGCGGTGTACGACTCGAACGACCTGGCCGTACAGGCGCTGAAGAACAAGCAGCTGGACGGCATCGTGGTGGACCTGCCGACCGCGTTCTACATGACCGGCGCGCAGCTCGACAACGGCAAGATCGTCGGGCAGTTGCCGGCCGGCGGGCAGGCCGAACAGTTCGGGTTCGTGCTCGCGAAGAACTCGAAGCTGACCGCCTGCGTCACCCAGGCCGTCGACGCGCTCAAGGCCGACGGCACCCTGGCCAACCTGCAGAAGCAGTACCTGACCGAGTCCGGCGCACCCGAACTCTCGTGAGCACCTGGCAACCGTCGGAGCTGCAGCGGGAGCGGATCGCGTACCGGCGCAGGCAGGCGCGCCGGTCCACGCTGATCGCGCTGGTCAGCTCGGTGATCCTGCTCGTACTGGTTGTCGTGGGCATCGGTTCCACGCCGGGCTGGCCGCGGGTCCGGGCGACGTTCTTCGACCTGCATCGCGGCTGGGAAGCGCTGCCGATCGTTGCCCAGGGCCTCTGGCTGAACGTTCGCGTGATGCTGATCTGCGGCGTACTGATCGTGGTCTTCGGGCTGACGCTGGCGATCATGCGGACGCTGCGCGGACCGATCTTCTTCCCGCTGCGCGTGTTCGCGGCCGCCTACACGGACGTGTTCCGCGGCCTTCCCCTGCTGCTCGTGATCTTCCTGCTTGGCTTCGGTGTACCGGCGTTGCAGTTGCGCGGCCTGCCCAACCAGGCGGTGATCTGGGGCGGCGCGGCGCTCGTGCTGACCTACTCGTCGTACGTCGCCGAGGTGTTTCGCGCCGGCATCGAGTCGGTGCATCCGTCGCAGCGGGCGGCGGCGCGCTCACTTGGGCTGACGTACCGCCAGACGCTGCGCTTCGTCGTTCTCCCGCAGGCGGTACGCCGGGTGCTGCCGCCGCTGCTGAACGATTTCGTCAGCCTGCAGAAGGACTCCGGGCTGATCGCGGTCCTCGGCGTCATCGACGCGATCCGGGCCGCGCAGCTGGAGACGGCCGAGGACTTCAACTTCACGCCGTACGTGGTGGCCGGGCTGCTGTTCGTCGCGTTGACGATTCCGTTGACACGACTGACCGACTACGTCGCCCGCAGACAGGGCTGGTACGGCGGGGGAGGCGGGCCGGTATGAGTCTGTTGAAGCTGAGCGGAGTCCGGAAGGCGTACGGCGACAATGTCGTACTGGATGGGTTCGACCTGGAGGTCGCGGCGGGGGAGTGCGTCGTCCTGATCGGGGCGTCCGGCTCCGGGAAGTCGACGCTGCTGCGCTGCGTGAACCTGCTTGAGACCGTCGACGACGGCGTGATCGAGCTGGCCGGCCAGGACATCACCGATCCGCGCGTCGACGCGGACAGGGTACGCGCGGGCATCGGCATCGTGTTCCAGTCGTACAACCTGTTCCCGCACCTGAGCGTGCTCGACAACATCACGCTGGCGCCGATCCGCGTGCACCGCCTGCCGCGGGACGTCGCGCGGACCCGGGCGCTGGAGATGCTCGACCGCGTAGGCCTGGCGGACAAGGCATCGGCCAAGCCGGACGAGTTGTCCGGCGGTCAGCAGCAACGGGCCGCGATCGCCCGCGCGATGGTGAACTCGCCGCAGCTGATGCTGCTCGACGAGGTCACCTCGGCGCTCGACCCGGAGCTCGTCGGCGAGGTGCTCGACCTGCTCCGCGAGCTCAAGTCCGAGGGCATGACGATGCTCGTCTGCACCCACGAGATGGCGTTCGCGCGCGACGTCGCCGACCAGGTCTGCTTCCTGCACCAGGGCCGCCTGCTCGAGGCGGGTCCGCCGGCTCAGGTCCTCGACAGTCCGCGCGAGCCGCGGACCCGGGAGTTCCTCGGCCGGATCAGCGGGCCGAGAGGTAAGTGAGGACGGCCATCACGCGGCGGTTGTCGTCCTCGGACGGCGGCAGGTCGAGCTTGGCGAAGATGTTGTTCGTGTGCTTGCTGACCGCCTTCTCGGTGACGAACAGCGCGCTGGCGATCGCGGCGTTCGAGCGGCCTTCGGCCATCAGGCCGAGGACCTCGGACTCGCGGGGCGTCAGCCGGCTGACCGGCGAGTCCTTGGTGTTGCGGGCCAGCAGCTGACTGATCACGTCCGGGTCCATTGCGGTGCCTCCGCCGGCCACCCGGCGTACCGCGTCCAGGAACTCGGCGACGTTCGAGACGCGGTCCTTCAGCAGGTACCCGACGCCGCCTCCGCCGCCGGTGAGCAGCTCGCGGGCGTACAGCTGCTCGACGTACTGCGAGAGCACCAGGATCGGCAGGCCCGGGACCTGGCTGCGGGCCTCGATCGCGGCCCGCAGGCCCTCGTCGGTGAACGTCGGTGGCAACCGGACGTCACACACGGCGACGTCCGGCCGGTGCTCCACCAGGGCCGGCACCAGCCGCGGGCCGTTGTCGACCGCCTCGACGACCTCGAAGTCGTGCGCCTCCAGCAGGCGGATCAGGCCGTCCCGGAGGAGGGCGTGGTCTTCAGCGATGAGGACTCGCAAGGCAGCTCCATGATCACGGTGGTCGGCCCGGCGCTCGGGCTCACCACGGTCAACGTACCGTCGAAGGCGGCCAGCCGCCGCTCGATACCGTACAGACCTCCGCCGGGCGTGACCGTGGCACCTCCCACGCCGTCGTCGCCGACGATCATGTGCAGCTTCTCTTCCTCGTGGGTGATCTGGATCCAGGCGTTCGTGGCAGCCGAGTACTTGACCGCGTTCGCCAGGCACTCGGCGATCGCGAAGTACGCCGCGGACTCGACCGGCGCCGGCGGGCGGCCCGGCACGTCGAAGGTGACGTCGACCTTGAACGGGCAGGTCAGCGCGAGCGCCTTCACGGCTCCCTCCAGGCCGCGGTCGGCGAGCACCGGCGGGTGGATGCCGCGGACCAGGTCGCGCAGCTCGGACAGCGCCGTACTTGCCGACTCACGGGCCTCGGTGAGCAGCGCGGCGGCCTGAGCCGGGTCGCGGGCCACCATCTCCTCGGCCATACCGAGGTTCATGCTGAGCGCGGCCAGCCGGGCCTGGGCGCCGTCGTGCAGGTCGCGCTCGATCCGGCGCAGCTCCGCCGCCTGGGTGTCGACGGTCTCGGCGCGGGACTCGGACAGCTCCCGGACCCGCATGGCCAGCTTCGCGCTCTCGGTCGGGCCGAGCAGCGAGCGGGCCAGGAACGCGTTTGCCTTCAGCAGTCGCTCGCCGGCCGCCTGCCAGATCAGGAACGCCACCAGCGCGACCGGCATCACCAGGAAGCTGGTCCAGAAGTTCACCGTGACCAGCCCGCCGAACGGCTCGGTGAACACGCCCTCGGGAGTGACCCCGACGAGCAGCGGGTAGACGAGGTAGAAGAGCCCGGCCAGGAACAGCACAGCGCTCAGCAGGCAGAGCGTGAAGCCGAACACCGCGTTCACCAGCAGCCAGGCGATGTCGCGCCAGGTCTGCGGGTCGGTGAGGATCGTCCGCAGCCGCATCAGCATGCCGGGCAGCGGCGGCGTCTTGTACGGGCGCGGGATCCGCTCACCGAGGAAGCCCGCCATGATCGTGCGGTGGCAGTTGGCGAACCAGCGCGCGGTCGGCACCACCACGAGCAGCAGCGGGATACCGACCCAGACCGCGATCAGCGGCACCGATACCACGCTCAGCACGAACAGCGCGATGCCCAGCTCGGCCAGGATCGCGAGGAACAGCGCGATCCACGGCTGCGCAAGCTTCGGGTACCGCATCGGCGGCGCTTCGGTGGTGGCAACGGTGGTCATGGTTCCCATTCTGACTCAGCGGGTACTCAGAGGCGGTGGTGTTAAGTCCCCTGTCATTGGAGGGCTGTCACCCCCCGCTATTTGGGTAGTAACTCTCATGTTTTCGGCCGTTAGGGCGCAGAGGGTTGATGCCGTACGCTGGCCGCGGCTGAACGCCTAGGCCCCCACCTAACGAGACGAGGACCTGATGGCTCAGCCACCTGTGTTAGCTGCCCCTACCCGCGGTAGCGACTTCTCGCCCCTGTTGCGCGAGATCAAGACCGCCGGACTGCTGGAGCGGCGCACCGCGGCGTACGCGATGGCCATCGGGATCAACGTCGCGTTGATGGGCATCACCTGGGCCGGGATCGCCGTGATCGGCGCCTCCTGGTGGGTGCTGCTGCTCGCGCTCCCGCTGGGGGTCCTGACCACCCGGGCCGCGTTCTTCGGGCACGACGCCGGGCACCAGCAGATCGCCGGCTCGCGCAAGCTGCACGACTGGATCGGGATGCTGCACGGCAACCTGCTGCTCGGCATGAGCTACGCCTGGTGGAACGACAAGCACAACCGGCACCATGCGAACCCGAACCACACCGACAAGGACCCGGACGTCGGCGAGGGCGTACTGGTCTGGACCCTCGAGCAGGCCGAGGGCCGTAAGGGCCTCGAGGGCTGGCTGACCCGCAACCAGGCCCGGATCTTCTTCCCGCTGCTCACGCTGGAGGGCTTCAACCTCAAGGTGTCGAGCATCCGCTTCCTGCTCGCCCGCCGCCGCACCGAGCAGGTCGAGATCGGCCTGATGGCCGCGCACCTGGTGCTGTACTTCAGCGCCCTGTTCCTGATCATGTCGCCCGGCCAGGCGGTGCTGTTCGCGCTCATCCACCACATGGTCTTCGGGCTGCACCTCGGCAGCGTGTTCGCGCCGAACCACAAGGGCATGGAGATGCCCGACGACGACACCAACTGGGGCCACCTGGAGAAGCAGGTCCTGACGTCCCGGAACGTGAACGGCAGCCTGGTCACGGACTGGATGATGGGCGGCCTGAACTACCAGATCGAGCACCATCTGTTCCCGAGCATGCCGCGGGCCAACCTCCGGTTCGCCCAGCCGATCGTGCGCCGGTACTGCGAGCGCATCGGGATGCCCTACATTTCAACGACTCTGCTGGAGTCGTACCGGATCGGCCTGCGCCACATGCACTCCGTGGGCGCCGAACTCCGGGCCGCGTGACCTAGGTCATACGGCTAGCCTTGAGGGGCTATGTCGCGCCGGAAGCCTTCCAAGTGGCAGCGGCCGGTCGGGGACCGTCCGCTGCTCGGTGGTACCCAGTCCCGTGAGGTGAAGGCGGGCGAGGAGTGGAACGTCCGGCGGGTGTCGGGTTCCGCGTCGGCGAAGTCGTACCGCTGCCCGGGCTGCGACCAGCAGATCCTGCCGGCCACCCCGCACGTCGTCGTGTGGCCGGACAACCCCAGCCTGCTCGGCGCCATCGGTGGCGTCCAGTCGCTGGACGAGCGGCGGCACTGGCACACGGCCTGCTGGCAGCGCAGCAGGTGAGAAGGGTGAGCGCATGAAGCTTCCGGTCACTTCGTACGGCGAGGCCGGTTCGCCGGTCGTGGTGATGCACGGGCTGTTCGGCTCCGGGCGGAACTGGATGACCGCGGCCCGGAGGCTCGCGGACCGGCACCGGGTGTTCGCGTTCGACCTGCGCAACCACGGCAGTTCGCCGCACGTGCCGACGATGAGCTACCCGGAGATGGCCGACGACGTCCGCGAGACGATCGAGTCGCTCGGGGTCGGGCCGGTCGCGCTCGTCGGGCACTCGATGGGCGGAAAGACCGCGATGCTCACCGCCCTGCAGTACCCGGCCGCGGTGGAGCGGCTCGTGGTTGTGGATGCGGCACCGGTCGCGTACCCACCGGCCTTCGTCGAGTACGCCCAGGCGATGCGCAACGCCGACCTGTCCTCGATCAGCCGCCGCGCCGAGGTCGACGCGCAACTGGTCGATGCCGTACCGACGCCGGGCACCCGCGCGTTCCTGCTGCAGAACCTGATCCTCGACGCGGACGGCGCCCGCTGGCGCCCGAACCTGCCGGTGATCGAGGCCGCGCTCCCGGACATCTCCGGCTGGCCGGCCGTCGACGGACTGCGCTACGACGGCCCGACCCTGTTCATCTACGGCGGCAAGTCCGACTACGTCCAGCAGGACCACCGCGCCGCGATCGCCACCTACTTCCCGCACGTCCAGTACGCCGAGGTCCCCGAGGCCGGCCACTGGGTGCACGCCGAGCGCCTCGACGACTTCCTGGCCGCCCTGACGCCGTTCATCGATTGACCTTGGTAAACGTTTGTCCGTAATCCATTGACCTTCGCCCGAAATCATCGGTAAGTTTTCAACCCAGTTCCTGCAGGGATCCACGAACTGGGTTGGTGGTGGCGAATGGTGGTCCGGACCGGCGCGCAGCGTCTGGCCGAGGACCCGGAGTTGGTGCCCGACGGGCGCCTGGGACTGATCACGAACTTCACCGGCGTGCTGCCGGACCTGACGCCGACCTCGGTCGCGTTGCGTGCGGCCGGGTTGCCGCTGACGGCGTTGTTCGGTCCCGAACACGGACTCCGCGGTACGGCACAAGCGGGCGCGAGCGAGGGCGAAGGCGTTGATCCCGACACCGGGCTGCCCGTCTTCGACACGTACCGGCGCAAGGGCCGGGAGCTCGACGACCTGTTCTCCGGCGTCGACGTGCTGCTGTTCGACATCCAGGACATCGGGACGCGGTTCTACACCTACGTCTGGACGATGTACGACTGCCAGCAGGCGGCCGCGCGGCTCGGGAAGCCGTTCGTCGTCCTGGACCGGCCGAACCCGCTCGGCGGCGTCCGGGTCGAGGGGCCGATGCTGCAGCCCGGTTTCGAGAGCTTCGTCGGGCGGGCGCCGATCCCGCTGCGGCACGGGCTGACGGTCGGCGAGCTGGCGCGTCAGTTGGGTACGGCAACGGTCGTCGAGGTCGAGGGCTGGTCGCGCTCGTCGACGGGTACCGGCCTGCCCTGGGTGCCGCCGTCGCCGAACATGCCGACGCCGGACACCGCGCTGG
Organism: Kribbella sp. NPDC048928; assembly: GCF_043197975.1. NCBI lineage: Bacteria > Bacillati > Actinomycetota > Actinomycetes > Propionibacteriales > Kribbellaceae > Kribbella > Kribbella sp. NPDC048928. Next base: position 281,304 of record NZ_JBICUC010000006.1, read on the forward strand.
TGTATCCCGGCACCGGGTTGTTCGAGGGCACCAACCTCAGCGAGGGGCGCGGTACGACGCGACCGTTCGAGACGATCGGGGCGCCGTACGTCGATGATCGGCTGGTGCCGGCGCTGCGCGCGGAGGAGCTGCCGGGCGTGATCTTCCGGCGGACGTGGTTCGAGCCGGTGTTCAGCAAGTACGCGGGCCAGGCGGTGTCCGGCGTACAGCTGCATGTTGTCGACCGGGATGAATTCGAGCCCGTACGGACCGCGCTGGTGATGCTCCGGGTGCTCAACGAGCTGTACGCCGACTTCGCGCTGCTGCCCTCGCTGGACAAACTGTGGGGCTCGGACTCGCTGCGCAAGGCGCTCGAAGCCGGCGACGATCCGGTAGAACTGTTGCCAGCAGCAACCACACCCGCCGGGTGGACGCGCCCGGACGTACTGCTCTACGAGGGGACAGGCAGATGACCGACGTGACGATTCGTTCGTTCCAGGTCGGTGACGGGCCGGCGATCGCGGCCGCATGGACCGCGGCGGCGCCGGCCGATCCGATCAGCTACCAGCGGTTCCGGGACCTGTTCCTGCTCGATCGCAACTTCGACGCGGCCGGTCTGCAGGTTGCCGTGATCAATGATCAGATCGTCGGCGCCGCGTACGCCGTCCGGCGGCTGATCGCGGTCGACGCCGACGACTTGGAGCTTGACTCCGGCTGGATCCCGTTCTTCTTCGTGCATCCCGATCACCGTGGCGCTGGGCTCGGCCGCGCGTTGCTGACCGCGGCCACCGACTGGCTCCGGTCCCACGGGCGGACCGAGGTCTTCTTCTCGTCGTACACGCCGAACTACTTTCTCCCCGGCCTGGACGCGGCGCGCTACCCGGAGGCGTCGAGGTTGCTGGCCGGGCTGGGCTTCCAGCGCGGGTACGACGCCGTCGCGATGGACCGCACGCTCGTCGGGTACGCGATCCCGGACGAGGTCCGCAAGCGGATCGACGCGCTGACCGCCGACGGCTACAGCTTCGGTACACCGACCAGCGACGAGCTGACCGCGCTGATCGCGATCGCCGGCGCGGAGTTCAACCCGGACTGGGCTCGCGCGATCCGCGAGGGTGCCGTGTCCGGCCTGCCACTGGACCGCATCGTGGTGGCGCGCGCCCCGGGCCGGGAGATCCTCGGCTGGGCGATGCACGGGACGTACGAAGGCGTGATCGACCGCTTCGGGCCGTTCGGCGTGCTGCCGTCCTCCCGCGGCACCGGCCTCGGCAAGGTGCTGTTGCACCTGACGCTGGAGCGGATGGTCGCGGCCGGCGCACACGGCGCCTGGTTCCTGTGGACCGGCGAGAAGTCCGCGGCCGGGCAGCTGTACCTCAAGACGGGGTTCGACATCACGCGCACGTTCACCATCCTCCGGGCGCCGTTGCTCCCGGCCGGCGAGAAGGAATGATCATGAGGATTGCCAAGAGTTTGCGGCTGGCCGTCGCGGTGGGCCTGCTCGCCACCGGCGCCGCCGCGTGTGGTGGCGGCAGTGGCTCCGGCAGCGGTTCGGGCGGCAAGGTCGAGCTGACGCTGCTGAGCCACTACAGCGACGGGCCGTCGAAGGAAGGCCTGGACAAGATGATCCAGGAGTGGAACAAGGAGAACCCGAAGATCCAGGTCAAGGCGCAGGTGGTCAAGTTCGACGACCTGCTGACCACGATGACGGTCCGGCAGACCGGCGGCCGCGGCGCGGACATCGTCAGCGCGTACGGGCTGTGGGGCGGCCAGCTGATGAAGGCGAACGTCGTGGCGAAGGTGCCGGACGAGATCGCCACCAAGATCAAGGCGGAGTACAGTCCGGCGGCGCTCGGCGCGGTCACCACCGGCGGCACGCTGCTCGGCTACCCGACCGAGCTGAACACGTACGTCCTGTTCTACAACAAGAAGATCCTCGCCGCGGCCGGCATCACGAAACCGCCGACGACCTGGGCCGAGCTGGCCGACGACGCGAAGAAGACGGTCAAGCGTGATGCCAAGGGCAACATCCAGGTCGAGGGCCTGAGCCTGATCCAGGACGGCGACAACAAGTCGGTGCACCCGTTCCTGTCGCTGCTGGACTCCGCCGGCGGGAAGTTCCTGGCGCCGGACGGATCGGCCCAGTTCGACGACGCCGCGGGCAAGTCGGCGCTGAAGTTCGAGGCCGACCTGGCCGCCGCGAAGGCAACCAACCCGTCGATCATGCCGACCAAGCAGTTCCGCAGCGGCGGCGTCGCGATGGCGATCCAGGCCGGCTGGTGGATCGGCAGCCTGAAGAACCAGATGAAGGACAAGTACGGCACCGACGTCGGCGTGGCCGCGATCCCGGGCCCGACGCCGGGCAGCAAGGGATCGCTCGCGTACGGGTTCTTCATGGGCGTGAACCAGCGCAGCAAGCACGCCGACGAGGCGTGGAAGTTCCTGACCTGGATGAACGAGCACAAGGCTGCCGACGGAAAGGTTACCGAGACCGGTAAGTGGCTGGCCGACCAGGGGCTGATCCCGCCGCGGACGGCCGACCAGGCCGAGTACAAGAAGTCGCTGTCCGACCCGAACCTGGCGCCGATCTACGACGCGGCGACGTACGCGATGGCCGAGCCCAACCAGCCGGGTGCGTACGAGGCGAAGACCGCACTGCACAACGCGATCATGGGCGTGCTTGCCAACGGCAAGAGTTCCGACGACGCACTGGCCCAGGCCGCGAAGGCGGTCAAGCCGCAATGACGGCCGCGGTCGGGAGGGTCGGCGCTGTCGCGGCGCCGGCCTCACGGCCCGGCAAACTGCACCGGGAAGGGCGCGCGGCGTACCTCTTCCTGTCGCCGGCGCTGCTGTTCTTCTGCGTGTTCCTGATCCTGCCGTTCATCTTCGCGATCGTGCTCGCGTTCTCGGACTGGGGCGGCTTCGATCTCGGTACGCTGAAATGGGCCGGCTTCAAGAACTTCGGCGACGTGCTGAACTTCGACGGCACCTTCGTGAAGCCGATCCTGGTGAACACGCTGCTGTTCGCGTTCGGATCGGTGTTCCTGGCCACCTTCGGGTCGGTACTCGTTGCCTACTGCATCGACCGGCTGTCGTTCCAGGGCTTCTGGCGGGTGCTGTACTTCCTGCCGGTGGTCGCGACGGTGGTGGCCATCGGCAATGTGTGGAAGATGATGTACCAGCCGGCCGGCCTGATCAACGGCGTCCTCAACAAGCTCGGCGTGAACAGCATCGGCTTCCTGTCCGATGCCTCGTACGCGCTGCCGTCGGTCACGGTCGTCCAGGCCTGGGCGTCGATCGGCGGTGCCGTACTCATCCTGACCGCCGGCCTGAAGGCGATCCCGGAGATGTACTACGAGGCCGCCGAGGTCGACGGCGCGAACTCGTGGCACATGTTCTGGTCGATCACGCTGCCACTGCTGCGGCCGGCGCTGCTGTTCGTACTGATCACGCAGTTCATCGGCGGACTGCAGTCGTTCGCGCTGATCATCGTGATGACCGGTGACGGTGGACCGGTGAACGCGACCAACGTCGCCGCGTTCGAGATGTACCAGCGGGCGTTCAAGTACGGCGCCTGGGGAACGGCGAGCGCGATGGCGATGGTGCTGTTCGTGATCATCCTCGCGATCACGCTGCTGCAGTTGTGGGTCGCGCGGCGGCGTGGGGAGGAGACCTCGTGAGGCGGCGTGGCGGCAAGTTCCCGTGGATCGCGTACCTGGTCGTGATCGTCGGCGCGGTGGCGATGGTGATGCCGTTCCTCGACATGGTGATGAGCTCGTTCAAGGGCGCGGGGGAGTACGGCGTGATCCCGTACAAGCTGCTGCCGCAGTCGTTCAACCTGGACAACTACCGGGAGGCGTTCTCCCAGCTGGAGCTGCCACGGTTGTTCAAGAACAGCGTGATCGTCACCGTGTCCGTGACGGTGTCGGTGCTGATCACGTCGTCGCTGGCGGGCTATGCGCTGGCCAAGCTGCGGTTCCGCGGGCGAGCGGTGATCTTCCGGTTCATCCTCGCGACGATGATGCTGCCGCCGTTCCTGCTGCTGATCCCGACGTTCCTGATCATGCTCAACTGGCCGCTTGCCGGCGGCAACGACATCCTCGGGCGCGGCGGCGACGGCGGGCTGACCACCAGTCTGATCGCGCTGATCCTGCCGTTCACGGTGTCCGGGTTCGGGATCTTCCTGATGCGGCAGTTCATGGTGTCGCTGCCGGACGAGATGCTCGAGGCGGCCAAGATCGACGGCGCGAACCAGTGGCAGACCTGGCGGCTGATCGTGCTGCCGCAGACCAAGCCGGTGGCGATCACGCTCGGCCTGATCACGTTCATCGGCACCTGGAACGAGTACATCTGGACGCTGCTGATCTCGTCGTCCGACCCCGATCTGCAGACCCTGCCGGTCGGCATCCAGCTGCTGCAGAGCTTCCTCGATCCGGATCGCACGATGCCGATCGTGATGGCCGGCCTGGTGATCAGCACACTGCCGGTGCTCGTCGTGTTCCTGCTGTTCCAGAAGTACTACGTCCGTGGCGTCGTACTCAGTGGCCTGAAATGAGGAGCGATCTATGAGTGGGAACGTACTGGCGATCGGTGCGCACATCGGCGACATGGACCTGACCGCCGGGCCGACGCTCGCGAAGCTCGTGCTCGAAGGGGCGTCCGCGACCATCGTCGCGTTGACGCCCGGCGAGCGCGGGCACCCGCGGATGACGGTGCCGGCGTACAAGAAGCAGAAGATCGCCGAGGGTACGGCGTTCGCGGAGGCGATCGGCGCGGACTTCCAGGTGCTCGACCACAGCGACGGGTTCCTCCCGGACACCGACGACGTGGCCCTGCAGCTGGCCCGGATCATCCGCGAGAAGAAGCCCGACACGATCATCACGCACTGGAAGCACTCGATCCACCGCGATCACGAGCACACCGCCGTACTGGCCGAACGAGCTCGCTTCCTGGCCGGTCTGCCGATCGAGTCGGACGACGACTTCCCGGCGATGACCGCCTACCCCGAGCTGGCCGAGAAGCTGGCCGAGCTGCCGCGGCACGGCGTCCGTACGTTCATGCACGCGGAGAACTGGGAGGACATGGAGGGCTTCGTTCCGACCCGGTACATCCCGATCTCCGACGAGGCCTTCTACCGCTGGGTCTCCGCCATCCGCCACCAGGCCTTCGCCCGCGGCGAGACGTACGGCTTCCGCTACATCGACTACTACACCGCCCTGATGACCACCCGCGGCTGCCTCGCCTCCTACCCCCGAGCCTGCGCCTTCCACCTCAACCCAACCCCGGAGGTCACCAAGCTGGCAGGCCCGTAAGGCGACGAGCACGTCGACGTGGATCTGCGTCGGACGCGCAGGGTCGCGCCAGCGTGGCGGACGCATCGCCCCCCTCGCCAGGCCCGACAGTTCGACAGGACATGTCGGTCGGTGCCTGGCCGGTGGGTAGTACACCTGAGCGTGAAAGCGGGCTGCGCGTACGGTGTATCGGGGTGCACTACCTGTCGAAATGTCCATCGCCGGTCCGCATAGGGTGGTTCCAGTCGGTGAGCGATGGGAGTGCGGCGTGGCTGAGGTTCAGTTGGTGGTGCAGGGTGATGATTTCGGGATGTGTCATGCGGTGAACGTGGGGACGGTGCAGGCGTTTCGCGAGGGGATCGTGACGCAGGCGGCGACGATGGCGGCGTGCCCGTGGTTCACCGAGGCGGCGGCGCTGGCGCGGGAGTTCGGGATTCCGGTCGGCGTGCATCAGACGCTGACATGCGAGTGGGACTTCCTGCGGTGGCGGCCGTTGACCGATGGGACGTCGCTGGTGGGGGAGGACGGCACGTTCCGGCGTACGGTCGCGGAGGCGTCGGCGGCGGTGTCGCACGAGGACGCGGTACGGGAGTTGTCCGCACAGGCCGCGAAGTTCGGGGCCGAGGGGCTGACCGTCGAGTACCTCGATCTGCACATGGGGTCGTCCGTACCCTCGGCGTACGACGAGGTGTCCGCGGCGATCGGGAAGCCCTTCATCTACGGGCCCGAGTGGTCGCAGCGGTTCGCGTCGATCCAGACGCTGAGCGATCGGGACGCGGCGGACAAGAAGGCGTGGGTGCTGGCGTACCTGGACGCGCTCACACCCGGCGTACATCTGCTCGTGACGCACTGCGCCGCAGCGGAGCCCGAGCTCGGCGCACTGCACCGGCCCGGGTCGGACACGTACCGCTGGGCGGAGGAGTACCGGCTGTCGGACCAGGCAATCGTCACCGACCCAGAGATCCGCCAAGCAATCGACGACCGCGCCATCACACTCACAACAGTCCAGGCCGCATTCTCCGCCTGATCGACGGCGACCTCAGTGCCCGCGCAGGTGCTTGAAGAAGGTCTGGATATCGGTGATCAGAAGGTCCGGCGACTGCGTCGCGGCGAAATGGCCGGGGCGGTCGAAGACGTGCCAGGAGACAAGGTTCGTGTGGTCGCGACGGACGAACCGGCGGACCGGCTTGGTGTCAGCGCTGAACTGCGCGAGCGCCAGTGGTACGGTCGTCGGCTCGGCGCGCCCGTCCTGCTGGGCGAATTCACGGTAGATGCGCATCGCGGAGGCGACGGTCCCGCTGAGCCAGTGGATCATCACATTGGTCAGAATGAAATCGGGGTCCAGTCCGCCGCGATAAATCAGGCAATGCCATCCGAGCAGCCCGACCGGCGAATCCGTCAGAGCGTGTGCGAGTGATTGCGGTTGCTGAGTCTGGAGTACGCCGTACGCACTCATCGTCTCCTCGAACTGCCGCTCGTTGTCCAGCGCGGCCCGCTCGTCCTCGGTGAGGTTGTCCAGTTCGCCCGGCTCGCCGGCCGGACCGGTGAAGATCTGCGTCACGTGCACACCGACGACGTGCTCCGGAGCGATCCTGCCGAGGTCCAAGGAAACGAAGGTTCCCCAGTCGTTGCCTGCGACGCAGTAGCGGTCGTACCCGAGCCGGGCCATCAACTCCGCCCAGGCCGCGGCGATCCGGCGCGGCCCCCAGCCGCGCTCCGTCGTCGGTCCGGAGAATCCGAATCCCGGCAGGGACGGGATGACCAGGTGAAATGCGATCCCCGGGTTACCACCGTGCGCGCGGGGATCGGTCAACGGCCCGATCACGTCAAGGAACTCGGCGATCGAACCGGGCCAGCCGTGCGTAAGGATCAGCGGCACCGCGTCCGCCTCCGGTGAAGGCACGTGCAGGAAGTGGACGCGCTGCCCGTCGATCTGCGTCGTGAACTGCGGGTACCGGTTGAGCTTGGCCTCCCATGCGCGCCAGTCATAGGCCGTGCGCCAGTGGGCGACGAGGTCCCGTACATAGGTCACCGGAACGCCGTAGTCCCAGCCGGCATCCGGCAGTTCCTCCGTGAACCGCGCCCGGTCCAGCCGCTCCCGCAGATCGTCGAGCTCGGTCTGCGGAATCTCAATACGAAACGAAGTCATGGATTGCTCGGTCATCGGATCTCCTCGTCGTTCGGCGCATTCACGACGACGTCGGAGCCGCGTAGGCGTCCTTGACATTCCGCGCAACCGGACGCCTGACATCATCGGCGGATGGACAAGATCTCGGCGGGGTGGCTGGTGCTGCGGCCGTTCACGAGTATGGACGTCGAGTGGGTGTACGAGGTTTCGCAGGATGCGGCGCTGCAGCAGTACGTGCAGATTCCTTCGCCGTACCTGATCGAGCATGCGCGGTACTTCGTCGAGCACATCGCTCTCGAACTGGGGGTGCGCGGCGAGCGGGCCGAGTTCGTCGTCGAGGATGCGCAGACGGGGGAGCGGCTGGGGCGGGTCGGGCTCGGGATGCGTGGTGACGGTACGGCCGAGGTCGGGTACTGGACTGTGCCGGCGGCTCGTGGTCGCGGGGTCGCGCCCGCGGCGGTGCAGGCGATCTGCCGGTGGGCGTTCTCGGAGCTCGGGCTGGAGCTGATCGAGTGGCGGGCGGAGATCGGCAACGAGGCGTCGCGCCGGGTGGCGGAGAAGGCCGGGTTCGTACTGGAGGGCTCGCTGCGCAAGCGGCTGGTGCATCGCGGTGTGCGCGTCGACGCGTGGGTCGGATCGCTGGTCAGGGGCGAGCTTCCGTAGTTCGCAGCGCGCCGGGTGGTGAGCCGGTGGCGGCCTTGATGTGGCGGGTCAGGTGGCTGACCGAGTGGTACCCGGTCAGGTCCGCGACGACCTGCAGCGGGAGCGTCGAGTTGCGGATGTGCGCGAGCGCGTGGCGCAGGCGGACCGACTGCAGCGCGGCCTGCGGGCTGGTACGGCGTACGCGCGTGAACGCGGCGCGGAGACCGGACGGCGAGATGCCCAGCTCGCCCGCGACCTGTGCGATCCGCAACCCGCTCGCGAAGCGTTCCTCGAACAGCTGCTCCGCCTGGATGACGAGCTGCTCTGCCGGTGTCGCGGGCGGAGTCGCGGCGGCGCGGCGGAGGCGGAGGTCGAGCTCGGCGAGCAGGATCCCGCGGAGCTCGTCGCTCTCGGTCTCGCGAACCAGTGCGTCGAACACCCGGCGCAAGGTGTGGTCGGCGTCGTCGTAGCACAGCCGCGGCCACGGATGGGTCGCCGCGGCATCGACCTGCAGGAAGCGGTTCGCGTACCCGGTGCGGCTCTGCTCGGCGTGCCAGGTGTGCGGCGGCGTGAGCAGGACGGTCCCCGGCGTGGCGTCGTACGTGTCGTTGCCGACGGGGCAGGTGATGCGGCCGCGTACGTAATAAACGAGCTCCCACGAGGTGTGGGCGTGTGTCGGGTAGTCCTTCCCTGGCGCGGCCGTGTGCATCCCGGCGCCGAGGAGTTGTGGCGATTTGTGCATAAGCCCTGTCGCCTTCTGCATTGTTTCGCGGTTACGTCGGAACGATGCTTGCATCGATTCGTGCATCTTGGAAGGAGCACCTCGATGGACATGGCGACTGCGCTACGCGAGCTCGGCGTCCACGACGACGTACTCACACAGGCCGAGAAGGACCAACTGGACCGCGACGGATTCCTGCCGCTGGAGGGGATCCTGTCCGCGGAGGACGTGTCCGCGATCACCAAGCGGCTGGCCGAGCTGACCGCGGCCGAGGGCGACCGAGCCGGCCTCGAAGTACATCAGGAGAAAGGTACGGACCGGCTGGCGGACCTGGTGAACAAGGACCCGCTGTTCGAGGTGTGCTTCAGCCATCCGCGGGTGCTGGCCGCGATGCAGCACGTGCTGGGCGAGTTCCGGTTGTCGTCGCTGAACAGTCGCGCCGCACTACCCGGCGAGGGACACCAGGCGCTGCACGCCGACTTCGGCCATCCGGTCGAGCCGGGAGCGTACGAGGTCTGCAACTCGATCTGGCTGCTCGACGACTTCACCCCCGAGAACGGCGCGACCCGTGTGGTCCCCGGCTCGCACCGCCGCGGCACCATGCCCGCCGACGAGATGCCCGACCCCGCAGCCCCGCACCCCGACCAGATCCAGCTCACCGGCCCCGCCGGCACCGTCGTCATCTTCAACAGCCACCTCTGGCACGGCGGCACCCAGAACCGAACCACCGCCCCCCGCCGAGCCCTCCACTCCTACTTCACCCACCGCCACCTACCCCAGCAACTCGACCAGCAGACCTACCTCCGCGTGAACACCCACAACCGCCTGACCCCCGCCCAACACTTCATCCTCGACGTAACCGCCTGACCCCACTGACAACCTGCCCGGCTGAGGTAGAGGTCGGCCGGTCAGGCCCCCCTCGGGGGGGGTAGGTCTAGGAGGCGTCGGCTTTGCGGACCCAGACTTCTCGGATGATGAGGAGGAGGGCGGCGGCGGTGGGGATGGCCAGGAGGGCGCCGACGACGCCGAGGAGGGCGCCACCGAGGAGAGCGGCGATGACGGTGACGGCGCCGGGGATGTCGACGGCGCGACGCATGATGCGCGGCGCGACGACGTAGTTCTCGACCTGCTGGTAGATGATGCCGTAGATCAGGCAGGCGAGACCGGTCCAGAGGCCGCCGGTGAAGCCGATCAGCGACACCACCACGACGCCGATGAACCCACCGACCATCGGGATGAAGTCGCAGAACATCACCACGATCGCCAGCGCCACGGCGTACTCCCGCAGGCCGATGATCTCCAGGAAGATGAACATCGTGACGCCCGCGCAGAGCGCCACCATGAACTGCCCGCTGACGTAACCACCGACGCGGCCGAGCACCTCGTCACCGAGGATCGAGACGCGGTTCCGCCGGGTCCGCGGGACCAGGCTGTACGCGGCCCGCTTGACCGTCGGCAGCGACGCCAGGAAGTACAGGGTCAGTACGAGGATGGTGAACGTGTTGAACAGCGCGCCGGCGACCACCTTGCCGACGCCGAGGATGCCGCCGAACGCCCGTTGCGCCAGCGCCGGATCCTGGATGTAGTCCTGCGCCTTCTGGATGAAGTGGTACTTGTCGTCCAGATTGTTCAGGGTCTTCGACTTGGTCAGCAGGTCGAGCCACTCGGGCGCGTTCTTGATCAGACTGCTGATCTGGTCGCTCACGACCGGGACGATCGCGACGCCGACGCCGGCGACCGCGAGGATCATCAGCAGGAACACCACGCCGACCGACAGCCCGCGCCTCAGGCCGCGGCGCATGAACCACTCGACCAGCGGGTTCAGGCCGACGGCGATGAAGATCGACACCAGCAGCAGGATCAGCACCGAGCGCGCCTGACCGAGCGCGTTCCACAGCCCCCAGGCGACCAGGACGCCGAGCGCCGCGAAGAACCCGAACGTGAACGGGTTACCGCGGCGGATCGGCGGACCGGGCGTACCCATCCCCTCGGACGGGTGCCGCTGGTCGATCAGCAACTCGTCCGCGAGGTTGGTGTCGTCGTCGGTCTCGGTCGGTCTGCCTGCGTTGTGCTCGGCTTCCTCGGCGGAGGCGGCCGCGTCGGCGGCTGCCTGCCGGCTCTTTCCGGCGGCGGCTTCGGCTCTGGCGGCTGCAGATCTCGCGGTGTGGGTCGCGTTCGCGAGGTCTGCTTCGGAGGTCGTCGTGGAGCTGTCGTCGCCGGATGGCGTCACATCTTGTCCTTCGGGGATCGCGCGCTCGCGGTGGCCGCATCGGTCGAGTCGGCGGCCGCCGCACCCCCGCTGGACTTCCTGGAGGCGGACCGCCGCGTCTGGCCCCGAGTCTCCCCGCTCGCCAGGTCACTCAGCCGGAACTCGTCCACCATCGTCGAATCCTTCGGCTCCTCGTCACCCGCCGAGCTGGACGCGTCGTCAGCAGGGCCGCCGGCCGTGCGGCTGGTCTTGTCGGCCAGGTCGCCGGCGTCCTTCGCGTCCACGCGCAGGCCGGTGTCGATCCGGGTCTCGTCGACCCGTGCGTCGCCGGCACTCGAACCCACGAACGGGCTGGCACCCGTGAACGGTCCGTCGTCGTCGCCAAACGCCGAATCACCCGAACCGGCAGCACCCGAGCTCGCCGCGCCCGAATCCGCCGCGCCCGAACCGGCAGTGCCCGAACCCGCGGCGATCGGACCCGGCGTTGCACCCGCGAACGGGTTGTCGTCCGCCGTCGCCGCCGGGAAGCTGGCCTCATCCGACGCCAAGTCAGAAGAAGCATCCGATCCAGAAGCCGACCCAGAAGAAGCAGACCCAGAAGGCGACTCGGAGACCGGGGGAGCGGTCAGCCCGGACGCCGGCGCGGCCGACTCCGGTCCACCGAACCCACCATCCAAGCTCGAAGCCTCGCCTGCGAACGGGCTACCGGCACCGGTCCCCGGAGCGCCGGCGGGGGTTCGCGACTCGGAGGGCCGGGCGTACGGGTTCACGTAGGGCGTGGCGGTCTCGGAGTCGAGCTCCGCGGCCTGCCGCGCGATGTTGCTGGCGATCTCGTTCAGCCCGGCGATCTGCGTCAGGATCCCGTCCCGGCGCTTCGCTAGCCGCTCGGTCTCCCGGGCCACGACGGTCCGGGACCGCTCGGCCTCGTCGGCCGCGTTCGCCAGCTCGGCCTCGGACCGGGTCCGTGCCGTGGTGAGCAGCTGCTCGGCCTCCCGGCGGGCGCGCGACAGCGTCCGCTCGGCCGACTCCTCGGCCTCGGCGCGGATCTTCCGGGCCTGCTCGGTCGCCTCGGCCACCCGGCGCTCGGACGCCTCGGCGGCCTCCTTCATCTGGGTGGTCAGGCTGTCGGTGTCGGCCGCGATCTGCTGGTGCTTGTCGGCGAGCTCCTTGGCCTGCTGCTCGCGCTCGTCCGCCAGCCGCGCCCGCAGGGCCGCCGACTCGCGCTGGATCGCGGTGCGGATCTTCTCGGCCTCGTGCAGGGCGCCGTTCTTCAGCGTGCTGGCCTGCGACTCGGCGGTCAGCGTCAGCTGGTCGCCCTTACGCTGCGCGGCCTGGAGCACCTCGGCCGCCTCGGTCTCCGCCGTCCGTCGCAGCTCGGCCGCGTCGCCCTCGGCGGTGCGCCGCATGCTGTCGGCCTCGTTGAGCGCGACGGTCCGGATGTCCTCGGCCTCGCGCTCACCGGTCGCCCGCGCGGCGGTGGCCTCCTTGGCGGCGTTCGTGCGGAGCTCGTCGGCCTCGCGCTTGGCCTCCTCGAGCGCCTCGGACGCCTGGTCCTGGGCGAGCCGGAGGATCTGCGCGGCCCGGTCGCCGAGCCCGGCGTACGACGGGTTGGCGCTGGCGTCGAGCTGCCGCTGGGTCTCGTCGAGCTGGTGCTGCAGCGGTGCGACGCTCTGCTGCAGCTGCTCGGCTCGATGCCGTGCCTCGACGAGCTGCATCTCCAGGGCGCGGACGTAATCGTCCACCGCCTGCTTGTCGTACCCGCGACGGCTGACCGGGAAGCCCCCGGCCGCGGTCGCCGTACGGTCGAAAAACGGCAGGCTCGACTCGTCAGGCATTCCCGAGATTCCCTTCTGGCGGCTCAGCGTGAATCCTTCACAATAAGCCTGTCAGAAACCCGCTCAAACGCCTAAACCATCTACCTGTCGCGGAAGCGATTGATCTGGGCCTCGTGACGGGCGCGGAGTTCGGCGTCGCGGACGCCGAGTCCCTCGGTCGGGGCGAGGGTGAGGACGCCGACCTTTCCCTGGTGCAGGTTGCGGTGCACGTCGTACGCGGCCTGCGCTGTCTCCTCGAGCGAATAGACCCGGCTGACCGTCGGGTGCACCATCCCGCGGGCGATCAGCCGGTTCGCCTCCCAGGCCTCGCGGTAGTTGGCGAAGTGCGAGCCGATGATCCGCTTCAGGTTCATCCACAGGTACCGGTTGTCGTACTCGTGCATGAACCCGGACGTCGACGCGCACGTCACGATCGTCCCGCCCTTCCGGGCGACGAAGACCGAGGCGCCGAACGTCTCCCGGCCCGGATGCTCGAACACGATGTCCGGGTCGTCCCCACCGGTCAGCTCGCGGATCCGGGCCCCGAACCGCTTCCACTCCTTCGGGTCCTGGGTCGACTCGTCCTTCCAGAACTTGTACCCCTCGGCCGTACGGTCGATGATCAGCGACGCCCCCATCGCGCGGCAGATCTCCGCCTTCTCCGGCGACGACACCACGCAGACCGGGATCGCCCCGCCGTTCAGCGCGAACTGCGTCGCGTACGAACCCAGTCCGCCCGACGCGCCCCAGATCAGCACGACGTCGCCCTGCTTCATGTTGGCGCCGTTCGCCGACACCAGCTGCCGGTACGCCGTGCTGTTCACCAGCCCGGGCGACGCCGCCTCCTCCCACGTGAGGTGCGCCGGCTTCGGCATCAGCTGGTTCGACTTCACCAGTGCGAGCTCTGCCAGGCCGCCGAAGTTCGTCTCGAAGCCCCAGATCCGCTGCTCGGAGTCGAGCATCGTGTCGTTGTGCCCGTCCGGCGACTCGAGCTCGACCGACAGGCAGTGCGCGACCACCTCGTCGCCGGGCTTCCAGGCGTTCACGCCGGGCCCGGTCCGCAGTACGACGCCGGCCAGGTCGGATCCGACCACGTGGTACGGCAGGTCGTGGCGGGCGGTCAGCGGCGACAACTTCCCGTACCGCTTGAGGAAGGAGAACGTCGACACCGGCTCGAAGATCGACGTCCACACGGTGTTGTAGTTGATCGCGCTCGCCATCACCGCGACCAGCGCCTCGCCCGGCCCGAGCTCGGGCGTCGGTACGTCGTCCAGGTGCAGGCTCTTGCGCGGATCCTTCTCCTTCGCGTCCAGGCCCTCGAACATCGACGCCTCGTCGGCGTGCACGGTGATCCCGCGATAGTGGTCCGGTACGTCGAGCTCACCGACGGCGGCATTGTCGCCGGAGAGGATCGCCTCGAGGATCTGCTTCACGGAAGTACCTCCTGCAACGGGGGTCTGGTGAGCGGTGAACTTACCGCCGAGTATGCGCCTCTGGCTGTGCCGTGTAACACAGGGAACGGTCGTTGAGACGACCGTCACGCGATGAGTCCACCGTTGTCAGTGGTCTTACCGGCGCTCAGCGCTGTGAGATCACCGCAGCCGCGTGTGCAGCCGTACCTGGGTGAAGTCGTCGCCGGACCGCAGTTGCGCCAGATCGCACAACTGGTTCGCCAGCCAGACGCCCCGTCCGCCGAGCCCGTCGAGCGGCGGCAGCACCCGTCCGACGAGCAGATCGTCGATCCGCCCGCGGTCGGTCACGTCGCAGATCAGCGCGCCGTCGGCGATCCACACCGCCAGCAGTCCGCGGCCGCCGCCGAACCGGATGCTGTTCGTGCAGATCTCGTGCAGCGCCAGCGACAGGTCCTCGAGCCGGTCGCGGGAAACACCGTGCGAGGCGGCCTGCCCGCCCAGCCACTGCCGTACCTCACCGAGCTCGTCCGGGCCGAACTCCCACCGCTCGGCCCGATCCGGTACGCCGTCCAGTGCCGTCCGGAACGCCTTCTCTGCAAGGGCTCCGGCGCCGGACGGACCAGCGTGCGTCACGGTCGGGTCGATACCGACGGAGGCCTCGTACGCGCAGTACAGCCGGAACGACCGGTCGTCGGCGAAAGCGATGTCGGACAGCGCCTCGTGCAGCAGCACCTCGTCGTACGCGGCCGCGCTCCGGCCCGGGTACGCCGCCTCGCTGACCGCGCGCACCGGTCCGGGATGCTGCTCGATGATGCTGCGCCAGAACGGGATCAGCCGCGCTGGGTTGCCACCGGCAACGGTCATGTCGCTGAACCGGACCTTGTGCCGATCCGGGCCGAGGGCGTCGCGCAGTACCGCGACCCGCTCCGGTGGAAGCGCCGCCACGATGGTTTCCCCCGCCGCCAGTCCCTCGGACACGAAGGCCGCCGCGCGCGCCACGAAGTCCGCGTCGGTGGCATGCACGACGGCATCGTGGGTGAACCCGGTCGGCGCACCGTGCAAGGAATCGGTGGCGCTGTCCTTCAGCACCCGAACAGAGTAGTCGGCGGGACCCAACTCGGGCGGATGTTTTTGCGCGCCGTCACGCCTGGTGCGAGGCCGGTGGCTCCACGAGTTCGACCAGTACGCCGCCGGCCGACTTCGGGTGCACGAAGTTCACCCGCGAGCCGGCCGTACCGCGCCGCGGCTCGTCGTAGAGCAGCCGCGCGCCACGTTCCCGCAGTACGGCGCTGACCGCGTCGAGGTCGTGCACCCGGTACGCGAGCTGCTGGATGCCGGGACCGCGCTGATCGAGGAACTTCGCGATCGGCGACGCGTCGGACAGTGGCGCCAGCAGCTGGATCGAGGACCCCGAGTCGCCAACCGCGAGCATCGCCTCCCGGACGCCCTGCTCCTCGTTGATCTCCTCGTGCGTCACGGTCATGCCGAACACCTCGGCGTAGTGCCGGACGGCCTCGTCGAAGTCGGCCACCGCGACGCCGACATGGTCGATCGCATCGAACAGCTGATCCATCCACCAAGCCTGGCGCAGACCGGCCGCCGCCACCATCGAAAGTGGTCCAGGTGACACCATCCGTGTGACCCGTCTGACGTGCGTGACCAGCGGCGTACCAGTGCCGTCGCAGGTATCGTGACAGCATGTCTGAGACCCGGAACTCAAGCGTCATCGTCGCCGGTGCACGAACCCCGATCGGGCGGTTGCTGGGCGGCCTCAAGGGCTTCACCGGCGCCGATCTCGGCGGGTTCGCGATCAAGGGTGCGCTGCAGAAGGCCGGCGTCGCGCCGGAGCAGGTCGAGTACGTGATCATGGGCCAGGTGCTGCAGGCCGGCGGCGGCCAGATCACCGCCCGCCAGGCCGCGGTCAAGGGCGGCGTCCCGATGGACGTACCGGCGATCACGATCAACAAGGTCTGCCTGTCCGGGCTGAACGCGATCGCGCTCGCCGACCAGCTGATCCGGGCCGGCGAGTACGAGATTGTCGTGGCCGGCGGCATGGAGTCGATGACGAACGCGCCGCACCTGCTGCCGAAGTCCCGCGAGGGCTTCAAGTACGGCGACACCACGCTGGTCGACTCGATGGCCTACGACGGTCTCTGGGACGCGTTCACCGATCAGGCCATGGGTGCGCTCACCGACCAGCAGAACAACGCGGTCGAGAAGCTGACCCGCGCGGAGCAGGACGAGTTCAGCGCTCGTTCGCACCAGCGCGCCGCCGAGGCCTGGAAGAACGGCCTGTTCGCGGACGAGGTTGTTCCGGTCGAGGTGCCGCAGCGCAAGGGCGACCCGATCGTGGTGGACAGCGACGAGGGCGTTCGCGGTGACACGTCGGCCGAGGTGCTGGCCAAGCTGCGGCCCGCGTTCGGCAAGGACGGCACGATCACCGCGGGTTCGGCGTCGCAGATCTCCGACGGTGGCTGCGCCGTCGTCGTGATGAGCAAGGCGAAGGCCGAGGAGCTCGGGCTCAGCTGGATCGCCGAGATCGGTGCGCACGGCTCGGTCGCCGGCCCCGACTCGACGCTGCAGAGCCAGCCGGCCAACGCGATCACCAAGGCCTGCTCGAAGGAAGGCGTTCAGCCCGCCGACCTCGACCTGATCGAGATCAACGAGGCGTTCGCCGCGGTCGGCATCGCGTCCGCCCGCGAGCTGCAGGTCAGCGAGGACAAGGTCAACGTGAACGGCGGCGCGATCGCGCTCGGCCACCCGATCGGGATGTCCGGTGCCCGCCTCGTACTGCACCTCGCGCTCGAGCTCGGTCGCCGGGGCGGCGGCCTCGGCGCAGCCGCGCTGTGCGGTGGCGGCGGTCAAGGCGACGCCCTGATCATCCGAGTACCGAAGCACTGATGCCGCGACGGACGCCGCCGGTCGGTGAGTTGGTCGCGCAGGCCCGGGACGGTGAGTCCCGGGCCGTCGCCCGGCTGATCTCGCTGGTCGAGGACGAGTCGCCGTTGCTGCGCGACGTGATGGCCGCCCTCGCGCCGTACGCCGGGAACGCCCACATCGTCGGCATCACCGGCTCGCCCGGGGTCGGAAAGTCGACGTCGACGTCGGCGCTCGTCTCGGCGTACCGCGAGACCGGCAAGCGGGTCGGCGTACTGGCGGTTGATCCGTCCTCGCCGTTCTCCGGCGGTGCATTGCTCGGCGACCGCGTACGGATGCAGGACCACGCGACCGACCGCGGCGTGTTCATCCGGTCGATGGCATCCCGCGGACATCTCGGCGGACTGGCGTGGTCGACGCCGCAGGCGCTGCGGGTGCTGGACGCGGCCGGGTTCGACGTGGTGCTGGTGGAAACGGTCGGGGTCGGGCAGTCCGAGGTGGAGATCGCCGGGATGGCGGACACCACGCTGGTCTTACTGGCGCCCGGGATGGGCGACGGGATCCAGGCAGCCAAGGCCGGGATCCTCGAGGTCGGCGACATCTACGTCGTGAACAAGGCCGACCGGGACGGCGTGCAGTCGGTCACCCGGGACCTGCGGTCGATGCTCGCGCTGGCCGAGCGCTCCGAGGGTTCCTGGACGCCGCCGATCCTGAAGACCGTGGCCGCCCGCAACGAAGGCATCGACGACGTCGTCCAGGCGATCGAGGACCGGCTCGCCTGGATGCAGGGGAACGGCGTACTCACCGACCGCCGGCGTAGCCGCGCGCGGGACGAGATCGAGGCGATCGCGACCACCGCGCTGCGGGCCCGGTTCGCGCACCTGCACGGCGACGCGCGGCTCGACGTCCTGGCCGCCAAGGTCGCGGACGGCGGCCTGGACCCGTATTCGGCGGCGGACGAGTTGATCGCGGCTTTGTGACTCTTGTCTCGCCGTGGAACAATCAACCACGCAGTGTCACTGTGTGTCTTTCACTTTCGTTCACCGAGAGTTGTGCCGAATTCGGGCAAATGCCGCAGGATTTCCGGCGGGTACGCCGATCCGCGTCTCACGGCGGCGCGCCGGTGGCTGCCGTGCCCCCGAATCCGTTACAGAATGGACCTTGTAGCTGGTGAGCATTGTGCGGTGGGCTGTGTTCAGTCAGTGACAATTGGTGACGGTCCGTGATACAAACTCAAACACAGTCGACCGAGTGGGTTAGGAACAAGGAGTGGCGACATGCCGAAGAAGCTGTTGATCTGGTCGCTCATCGCCTTTGCCGGCTTCTATCTGTTCACTCAGCCGGCCAACGCCGCGGGAGCGGTAGGAGGCGCGTTCTCCGCCGTTGGTGATGCGTTCGGGAGTGTCATCACCTTCCTGACCGCGCTGTTCAGCTGATCTCGGGTGTCCCGTTACGCGTAATCGTGCGGGACACTGAGGTTGTACGGGGTCACACAACAGCGTGACAGGGGAGTGAGTGGATGGCCGGAATAGGCCTGTTCCGGATCTTCGACCCGAAGGTCCGGCGCCACCTGATCTCGGACGAGGGCGAAGTCGTCATCGACGAGGTCCGGCAGCACTGGGTGGTTTATTCGCCCCCGATGCTGGAGGTTGCGTTGGCGGCGGCCCTGCTGCTGACGATGGCAGCCACCGCGATCGGTGGGCAGCCGGTGCTGCTGGCGATCGTGCTGGTGTTGCTGACCCATGCCTTCTGGCAGTTCCTCACCCACCATCGGGACCGCTTCGTGGTCACCAACATGCGGGTGATGCGGATCCGCGGCGTCTTCTCCCAGACCGTCGCGACCACCCCGATCGCCCGGGTCCTCGACATCACCCTGCAGAAGCCGATCATCGGCCGGATGCTGGGCTACGGCCACTTCGTCTTCGAGTCGGCCGCGCAGGACCAGGGCTTCCGGGAGATCAAGTGGGTCAGTCGTCCCGACGACCGCGACCTGACCATCCAGCGCGTCATCCAGCGCACCGGCCTGCGTGCGTCGGCCAGCGTCGACGTACTCGAAGGTGACGAGGACTCCGACGACGACGGCACCGGCCCGATCGGCATGGACTCCGCGCAGGAGGTCGCCGCGAGCACCGCCCCGGCCCCCGCCAGCGCGCAACCGTCCCGCCCGTCCTCAGCACCCCCCACAGGCCCCGCCTCCAAGTCGATCTTCAACAGCGAACGCGGCAACTGGATCGACAACGACTAACCCGCCCCGCCCACCGCGGCTGGTCCTTGTCCTGCATCACAACAGATCGGCGCCGGGCGGACAGTTACGACAGGAGAGCCGGTTAACCGCTCAGGAGGGTTGTGGAGCGGGGGTGTCCGACGGGTTGCTGGGGTGGGTGTTGGCGAGTTGTTGGAAGTGGGCGCGGCGGCGTTCTCGGTGGGCTCGTTCGGGGTGGGTTGGTGGTGCTGTGTCGAGTGCTGCCTGGAGTTCGGTGACTGCTTCGGTGTAGCGCGATCGGCGGGCTAGGAGTTCGCCGCGTACGGCGTGCCGGCGCGAGCTGGGCGGGATGGTGTCGAGCAGCGCGAGCGCGGTGTCGACGTCGCCGGTTTCCGCGATGGCCACGACGCGGGCGAGCTCGGCGGCCGGGCTGGGGGAGACGCCGATCAGCAGGTCATACAGCCGGACGATCTCGTGCCAGTCGGTAGCGTTGTAGCTCGGGACGCGGGCATGTTCGGCCGCGATCGCCGCCTGCAGTTGGTACGCATCCGCCTGCTGCTCGGACCGTTCCAGCGACTCGTTGAGCAGCGCGATGCCGCGGGCAACCATCGCTTGGTCCCACAGCATGCGGTCCTGCAGATCGAGCGTCACCACCTGACCGGCGTCGTCGAGGCGAGCCGGCCGCCGGGCCTCGGTGAGGAGCAACAGGGCTAGAACCGCGGTCGGGGTCGGCTGCTCGGGCAGGAGCGAGTGCAGGAGCTCCGCCAGCCGGATCGCCTCCGTGCACAGATCCACGTCGTACGTCGCGTCGCCCTCTGACGGCGCGTGCCCCGCGGTGTAGAGGCTGTGGACGACCGCGCACACGGCGGGCAACCGGTCGGGCAGTTCCGCCTCGGACGGCACCCGGTACGGGATCCGCGCCGCCGCGATCTTCTGCCGCGCGCGGACCAGTCGTTTCTGCGTGGCGACCTCGGTCGTCAGCAGGACGCCGGCGATCTGGGCGGGGGACAGGCCACAGAGCGTGCGGAGCGCGAGCGCGACGCGGGTCGGCGGCGACAGCGACGGGTGGCAACAGGTGAAGATCAGTCGCAGCAGGTCGTCCTGCACCACCTCCTCGGGCTCGACCTCGTGCTTGGTCAGCTCGATCAGGTCCGCGCCGTCGCGCTCCTTCGCGCCGCGGGCCCGCTCCCGACGGATGGCGTCGATCGCCTTGCGCCGCGCGGTGAGAGTCAGCCAGGCGCGCGGTTCCGGCGGTACGCCCGTCACCGGCCAAGCCCCGAGCGCCGCCAACGCCGCCTCCTGAACAGCATCCTCAGCCAACTGCACATCACCGACAACCCGAATCAAACTCGCAAGAATCCGCGCCCCCTCCCCCCGAACCACCTCCCCCACCAACTCGCCCCGCCTCCCCATCAGGGCGGGCTGGGGGTCGGCCGGCGGTGTTCGGGTGGGGCGTTTTTGGTTCATTGGGGGTTGGCTGGTGGGTGGGTTACTTGGCGATGATTACTGGGCGGACTTCGACTGCGCCGGCCCAGGCGGCGGGGATCTCGGCGGCGATCTTGATTGCCTCTTCGAGGTTCTCCGCGTCGATCAGGTAGTAGCCGGTGAGCGCTTCCTTCGTCTCGGCGTACGGTCCGTCGGTGGTGACGATCGGTCCGCCGCGCGCGCCCTCGACCCGGACGACGGTCGCCGTCGCGGTCGGATGCAGCACGGCGCTCGCCTTGACCTGCCCGGCGTACTCGACGCCGAACCGGCGGTACTCGGCCAACTCCTCGGCCTGCTCGGGCGCCCACCAGTCGACGTCCGCGGTGTAAGTCAGTGCAAGGTATTGCGCCATCGGAATCCTCCTTCTCGCTGAGCTTTCTCGAGAAGGGAACGAACAGCAACCCCCGCAGAGGACATCCTCACCACGATCTCACCGCAACTTCCCCCACGACCTCACGCGACCTCATCCTCACTGCGACGCCTCGGAGAGCCGTCCGCGGAACGCGCGCACGACGTCCGCGTCACCGGCAATCTCGATCGCGTGCTCGCCTGCGCGTCCCCACAGCCACAGGTACACATCCCCAGGATCGCCCGTCACCTCCGCCGACACCTCCCCGTCGGCCCCTTGCCGTACGTCGACACTCGTCGCGTCGGCGACCACGGTCCACGACCGCCCCGCCGCGGTCAGCCGGATCGCGGAGTCGAGCGGGAACTCCGTGTCGCCCTCCTCCCACCACGGCCCGCCGAGGGTCGGATAGAGCACCTCGTCGATCCCGTCCAGCGCGAGCTCCGGGTCGATCGGTGTCACGACGTCGTGCGCCTGCTCGACGTCGATGCGGTGCACCACGGTCTCGTGCGCCATCCGCCGGTACCAGAACGCGGAGGTGGAGTCGCGCGGGTTGAACGTCCAGCTCGGCCTGGTGGTCCCGGCGCTCTCCAAGGCGTCGACGATCGCGTGCCGCGCATCGTCGTACCACTGCAGGGAGTCGAGCCCCGAGAAGTCCGGCGGCCACGGGTCGGGGAGGGCGCCGAGCTTCAGCACCTCGACCTTGTGCACGTACACCTGCGCCACGTGGCGCAGGACGTCGTCCACCGTCCAGCCGGGGCAGTTGGGCACCGCGGCGCCCAGGCCCGCCCGCGCGACCTCGCCCAGTCGCGCACTGTCGGCACGCAGGTGCTCCAGATATCTCATGCCTCGCACCATCTCAGAGCCCACCGACAGTTTCCCGGCTCTCGGGCTAAGGTTCCGCCCATGGCCAGAAAGAGGGCTTTGGCGTTCGATCCGATCGACGAGGCGTCCCGGCAGTGGGGGCGGCGCTGGGGCGCGGTCGAGCAGATGCGGGCCGTCACGTCCCTGATGCGCGCCCAGCAGATCGTGATCAACGAGCTGGACGACATCCTCCGCAAGCACGGGCTGACGTTCGCGCGGTTCGAGGCGCTGGTGCTGCTGACGTTCTCCCGGCGCGGGTCGCTGCCGCTCGGCAAGATGGGCGAGCGGCTGCAGGTGCACCCGACGTCCGTCACGTCGATCGTGCGCCGGCTGGAGGCGGCCGGCCTGGTCACGCGGACGCCGCACCCGGACGACGGCCGCGCGGTGCTGTGCGAGATCACCACCGAGGGCCGCGAGCTGGTCGAGCGCGCCACGGACGACCTGGTTAAGGCCGACTTCGCCCTCTCGGGCCTCACCGACGACCAGCTCAAGATGCTCTGGTCGGTCCTCGAACCCCTTCGCCACAACGCCGGCGACTTCACCTGACCCACGCTGTCTGTACCGCCACGCAGGCAGAACCGGGGTTTTCGTCGCTGGTAATCGTTTGCCCGGCGACTTCTGCCTGCGTGGCGGTCCAGCTTGGAAATTAGTAGGACATCCTAGTATTTTGGAACCAGTCCCCTAGGAGGTCTGACTGATGGATGCCGAGCAGATCGCAGCCGGCCGGAACCGGTGGCAGCAGCGCTACGACAGCGCGCGCAAGCGGGAGGCCGACTTCACGACGCTGTCCGGCACCGAGGTCCAGCCCGCGTACGGACCGCCCGAGGGGGTGGCCGACCCGCGGATGGAGCGGATCGGCTGGCCGGGGGAGTTCCCGTTCACCCGCGGCCTCTACGCGACCGGCTACCGCGGCCGGACCTGGACGATCCGCCAGTTCGCCGGGTTCGGGAACGCCGAGCAGACCAACGAGCGCTACAAGATGATCCTGAACGGCGGTGGCGGCGGCCTGTCCGTCGCGTTCGACATGCCGACGTTGATGGGCCGCGACTCCGACGAGCCGAAGTCGCTCGGCGAGGTCGGCCACTGCGGCGTCGCGATCGACTCGGCCGCCGACATGGACCGATTGTTCAAGGACATCCCGCTGCAGGACGTCACCACGTCGATGACGATCTCCGGGCCCGCCGTCCCGGCGTTCTGCATGTACCTGGTCGCCGCCGAGCGTCAGGGCGCCGACATCAGCAAGCTCAACGGCACGCTGCAGACCGACATCTTCAAGGAGTACATCGCCCAGAAGGAGTGGCTCTTCCCACCGGAGCCGCATCTGCGCCTGATCGGCGACCTGATGGAGTACTGCGCGACCACCATCCCGGCGTACAAACCGCTGAGCGTCTCCGGCTATCACATCCGGGAGGCCGGCTCGACCGCCGCGCAGGAGCTCGCCTACACGCTCGCCGACGGCTTCGGCTACGTCGAGCTCGGGCTCAGCAGGGGCCTCGACGTCGACGTGTTCGCGCCCGGTCTGTCGTTCTTCTTCGACAGCCACCTGGACTTCTTCGAGGAGATCGCGAAGTTCCGCGCCGCCCGGCGGATCTGGGCGCGCTGGCTGCGCGACGTGTACGGGGCGAAGACCGACAAGGCGCAGTGGCTGCGCTTCCACACCCAGACCGCGGGCGTGTCGCTGACCGCGCAGCAGCCGTACAACAACGTCGTACGGACGGCCGTCGAGGCACTGGCCGCCATCCTCGGCGGGACGAACTCGCTGCACACCAACGCGCTCGACGAGACGCTCGCGCTGCCGAGCGAGGAGTCCGCCGAGATCGCGCTGCGCACCCAGTCGGTGCTGATGGAGGAGGTCGGCGTCACGAACGTGGCCGACCCGCTCGGCGGTTCCTGGTACGTCGAGGCGCTGACCGATGCCATCGAGGCCGAGGCCGAGCAGATCTTCGCGCGGATCAAGGAAATGAGCCCGGACGAGACGATGACCGGCGGGATCCTGCGCGGGATCGAGGACGGCTGGTTCATGGCCGAGATCGCGGACGCCGCGTTCGAGTACCAGCAGAAGCTCGAGAAGGGTGAGAAGAAGATCGTCGGCGTCAACACGCTCACCGACACCGTCTCCGGCGAACTGGAGATCCTCCGGGTGTCGCACGAGGTCGAGGTCGAGCAGTGCCGGGCGCTCGCGGAACGCAAGGCGCACCGCGACGAGGACCGGGTACGTCGTACGCTGTCGGCTCTGGTGGAGGCGGCCAGCGGCACTGGCAACCTGATCGAGCCCATGCTGGAGGCAGTGCGTGCGGAGGCCACGATGGGGGAAATCTGTCACGTTCTTCGGGAACAGTGGGGCGAGTACCGAGAGCCCGCCCGATTCTGAGGAACCGCCGGCGTCCGGTCGCAGCGCTGCGACCGGTACGGCCGACGAGCGTCCGGTCGTGGTCTGTGGCTCGGACCGTACGATGCTGCGGGTCGTCACCGAGTTGGTGAGTTCGGGCGAGCGGGTGATCGCGATCGTCAACCCTGGGTCGCGGCACCGCGGCCGGATCGGCGAACTGGGCGCGAAGGTGATCGACGCCCCGGTGATCAGCGAGTCGCTGCTGCGCGAGGCCGGCATCGACGCCGAGGACGACGGTACGCCGTCGACCGCGCGCGCCCTGGTCCTGCTCGACACCGACGACGTCCACAACGTGCACACGGCGCTGACCGCGCGCGACATGGATCGCGACCTGCGAATCATCCTGCAGATGGTGAACCCGCGGCTGGGGCGGCAGCTGAACAGTCTGCTCGGCGACTGTGTGGTCATCAACGGTCCGTCGCTGGCGGCGCCGGCGTTCGTGTCCGACGCCCTCGACGACGACGAACTGACCTGGGCGGAGCTCGGCGGCCGGATGGTCGTCGTGGGGCAGGCCGACCTGATCCGGGAGCCGCACCTGACCGTGCTCGCCGACACGACCTCGTCGGCGACGCCGCAGCTGCTGCCGCACTCGAGCGTCGACCCGGAGGGCGACATCGTGCTCGGGTCCGGCATCCGGCCGATCTGGCGGAGTCGCGGCGTCCGTCCGGCGGGCTGGGTGATGGCGGTCCGCGACATCCTGGACAGCCGGGTCCGCAAGATCGCGGCGCTGATGGCGATGCTGATCATGATCGGTACGGCGGTGGTGCACTTCTTCGGCCACATCGAGTGGTGGCGCGCGCTGTACCTGGCGGCCGGTGTCGTCACGTCGGCGGGGATCGACGACGACAAGTTCAACGACGCGCAGCCGTGGGTGAAGGCCAGCGCGGTCGTCGTGCAGCTGACCGGCATCGTACTGATGGCGCTGCTGACCGCGGTCGTGGTCGACTCGCTGATCGGTGCGCGACTGTCGCGGATCATCGGCGGGGTGCGCGGGCGGCCGCGGAACCATGTGGTGGTCTGCGGCCTCGGTACGGTCGGCGCGCGGGTGCTGGAGATCCTCGTCGATCGTGGTGTCGCGGTGGTCGGCGTCGACCAGGACGACGACGCACCCGGCGTACAGGTCGCTCATCGGCTGAAGATCCCGGTGGTGGTCGGGGACAGCAGCAACGAGGAGACGCTGCGTTCGGCCGGTGTGCAGCACTGCCAGGCGATGCTGGCGATCACCGACGGAGACATCACCAACCTGGAATCGGCCATGGTGGCCCAGGGCCTGAACCCGGACGCGCGGATCACGATGCGGATGTTCGACCACGACCTGGCGGAGCGCGTCGAGCGGCAGCTGGGGCTCGGCAACAGCCGGTCGGTGTCGATGCTGGTCGCGCCGGCGGTCGCGGCCGCGGTCGGCAACCAACGCCGCCAGGTCATCGTGCCGGCCGGACGTCGCGTGCTGCTGCTGACCGAGGTGACGGTCGAGGCCGGCTCGCGAGCCGCCGGCCGTCCTCTCGGCGAGCGGAACGAGGCGGAGGGCCTGCGGATCCTCGCCCTGCAGGACGAGCACGGGACCTGGGACTGGAAACCGGTGCTCACCAAGCCGCTCAAGGTCGGCGACCGGCTGGCCGTCGCCGGCACCCGCGCCGGCCTCGCCCGTCTGCTGATGGTGACCCGGGCACAACGCCGATCC
This sequence comes from Kribbella sp. NPDC048928, assembly GCF_043197975.1. NCBI lineage: Bacteria > Bacillati > Actinomycetota > Actinomycetes > Propionibacteriales > Kribbellaceae > Kribbella > Kribbella sp. NPDC048928. The sequence goes on from NZ_JBICUC010000006.1 coordinate 307,339, forward strand.
GCCGCGTCATAGAAGATAGGTTTGGTTTGTGAACGTACGGAGTACGCACCGAATGCGAGGCCAGTGGTGACTCAGTCCAACTTCTCCCGTCCTGGGGCGGTCGACCTGTCGTCCCTCCGCAACCCCGCACCCGGTGCTCCTGCCGCGGGCGGCGCCCCGGCCGGCGGCGCCGGTGGTGCCTATGTGCTGGAGGTCTCGGAGGCCAACTTCCAGGCCGACGTGATCGACCGCTCGATCCAGGCGCCGGTCGTCGTCGAGCTGTGGTCCCCGCGCTCGCAGGGCGCCAACGCGCTCGGCGCGGTGCTGATCAAGCTGTCGAGCGAGTACGCGGGCAAGTTCCTGCTCGCCCGGATCGACGTCGACGCGAACCCGCAGGTCGCGCAGGCGTTCGGCGTCCAGGCGGTGCCGGTCGTGATCGCGATCCTGCGCGGGCAGCCGGTCCCGCTGTTCCAGGGCGTGCTCGCCGAGCCGGAGGTCCGGCAGTACCTCGACCAGTTGCTCACCGTCGCCGTCGCGAACGGCATCACCGGGCGGGCCGAGCCGGTCGGTCCGGTGGCCGAGGACGCCGAGGAGGAGGACGCGCCGAACCCGCGGTACGAGAAGGCCGAGAACGCGCTCGGCACGGGCGATCTGGACGGCGCGATCGCGGCGTACGAGGAGCTGCTCAAGGAGACGCCGAACGACGCCGAGGCGAAGTCTGGGCTCGCGCGGGTGCAGCTGGTGAAGCGTACGCAGGATGTGCCGGCTGATGTCCGGACGCGGGCCGCCGACAACCCGACCGACGTCGAGGCTCAGCTGCTGGTCGCGGATGTGGATCTGATGGGCGGTCACGTGGACGATGCGTTCGCGCGGCTGATCACCACGATCCAGGCGACTGCGGGGGATGAGCGCAACGCCGTACGCCTGCACCTGCTCGAGCTCTTCGAGGTGGTCGGTGCGGACGACGAGCGGGTGGTCAAGGCGCGTCGCCGGCTGATGGCTGCGCTGTTCTGACGCCTGCTCGTTGCAGACCCGGTCCTAGCTCTTGAGGATCGGGTCTGTGGTGAGGGTCTGCGAGACCCTGGCGAGGAGTGAGCGGAGGGTTTCCGCTTCCTCCTCGGTGAAGGCGGCGGCCAGCCGGCGTTCGACGCCGGCGGCTCGTTCGTCCGCCTGATCGAGCGCCTTCCGGCCCGCGGGGGTCGGCCGGGTCTCGATGACGTGCTTGTGCAGTGGGTGCGGCGTGCGCTCGATCAGGCCGGCCGACTCCAGGTTGCGCAGGATCGTCGTCATCGTCTGCGGCGTGACCAGGCACCGGCGCGCCAGCTCCGCGGCCGAGATCCCCGGCTGCTCGTCGAGCACGAACAGGGCGGCGTACTGCGGCACCGTCAGCCCGGCAGGCTTCACCGCGGCCGATTTCACCGCCTGTAGCTCCTGCTCGACCCGCTTGAGGTGACTCCCGAGCCGCTTGTCGAAGGACATCCGCATAGGAACCATCGTACGAACGACGTCGGTGATATACGCATTGACGAGCATCAGAGCTCTGATTAGTCTCTGTGTTCGTATCCGAATCGAGAGAGGTTCTCATGAGGTCTCGCGTGCTGGCCGCAGCCCTACTGGCCCTGACCACCACAGCAACAATCACCACCCCCACCGCCCTTGCAACCCCCGCTCCTGCCCTGCCCGCTCCCGCCGCCCGCGCCACTGGGGCATTCCCCGCAGCAGCCGGCGCCTCCACCGCTGGACTTTTCCGGAAGCCGGTGGGGAAGTCCTGGCCGGGGGAGATCGATGGGCGGACGGGGAATCGGTATCCGGAGGGGATCGCTTGGGATCCGACCCGGCGGGCGTTCCTGGTCGGTTCGATGGCGACCGGGCGGATCTCCGTCATCGGCCGCGACGGCGTACCGCATCCGTTCGGCGTCGCGCCCGGTGTGTCCACCTTCGGGTTGCATGTCGATGCCGTCCGCAACCGACTTCTCGTTACGTACGCCGACATCGGCAACGGCGAGCGTTCCTCGGAATCCACCACCTACAAGCAATCCGGCCTCGCGATCTACAACCTGCGCACCGGCCGCCTCGAACGCCGCGTCAACCTGAACACGCCGCGCCTGAACCCAGTCGGCGGTCACCACGGCGTCAACGACCTGGCGATCGATGCCGCGGGCAACGCCTACGTCACCGACCCGGCGTCCGATGCCATCTACAAGGTCACCCCGGCCGGCGCTACGAGAGTGCTGGTCCGCGACGAACGTCTGCGCGGCGACACGATCGGCGCCAACGGCATCGTCTGGCTCCCGTCCGGCGACCTGCTGACCGTCCGGTACGACACCGGCACCCTCTTCCGCATCTCCCCGCGAGGTGAACTCAGTACTACTGGTCTGACCAGTGCACTGGTCGGCGGAGACGGCTTGGCGCTCACGAAGGACGGCCGGCTGATCGCGATCACCAACAAGCTCGGGGCTCCCGGCATCGAGCAGGCGACCGTGCTCACCAGCCGCGACAACTTCCGTACCGCGCAGGTCCGCTCGGTCGAGCCGTGGCCGGTTGCCGGTCCGACCACCGCCGCGGTCACCCCGCACGGCACGTACGTACTGAGCGGCCGCGTCGACGTTCTGATCGGAGGCGGCTGGTCCGACCAGTTCACCATCCGCCGAATCGCCCACTGAGCTGGGCGGCGGTGTGGCCCGGATGGAGGACTGAGCTGCCTGCGTGGTGGCTCGTACTCCGGCTGCGAGAGGTGTGGTGGCCGGAATCGGACAGTGTGAATTCTTGTAATTGTTCCTGAACTGCTCTGAGAATTCTTTACATGAGCGCAGTCGAGTCACCGCCGCCGAGTCTGGAGGCCCGGATCCACGGTCTGCTGCCGGCGCTCAGCCCGGCGCAGACGCGGATCGCGGCCGAGGTGCTCCGGGATCCGGCGGCGGTGGCGTCGTCGACGATCGGTCAGCTGGCCGCGCGCTGCGGTACGTCGCTGCCGAGCGTGACGCGGTTCTGCCTCGCGCTCGGCCTGTCCGGGTACGCCGAGCTGCGGCTGACGCTGGCGGCCGAGAGTGGTCGGACCAGTCTCAGCTGGGAGCGCGGTACCGGGTCCGAGGTCGGCCCGGACGATTCGCTGGACGACGTACTCCGGACGCTGCTCCGCGCCGACACCCGCGCCCTCGAGGACACGGTTGCGGCTCTCGACGTCGACGCACTCGGCCGCGCCGCCCGGGCGATCTCCGACGCCCGGCGGATCGACCTGTATGCCGTCGCCGGCTCCGCGGCGGTCGCCGAGGACCTGCGGCTGCGGCTGCACCGGATCGGGCGCGGCGCGAGCACCTGGAGCGACGTACACACCGCGCTTGCCAGCTCCGCGTTGCTCGGCAGCGGCGACGTCGCGGTCGGGATCTCGCACAGCGGCGAGACCCTCGAGGTGCTCGAGCCGCTCACCAGGTCCGGCCGGCAGGGCGCCACGACTGTTGCCATCACCAACTATCCGCGGTCGCCGCTCGCGCAGGTGGCCGACATCGTGCTCGTCACCGCGGCCCGCGACGTCACGTTCCGTACCGGCGGACTGGCCGGACGGCACGCCCAGATGCTCGTCCTCGACGCCCTCTATCTGGGCGTCGCCCAACGCGACTATCCACTCGCCGAGCAAGCCTTCGACGCCACCGCCGACGCCGTCTCCCACCACCGCCACCGCCCCTGACCACACCGCCGGGGCAGCTGTTGTCCGACTGCCCCTCCGTCCGACTGCCTTTCCGTTCGACTGCCTTTCCGTTCGACCGCCTTCCGAAGGAGAGCCATGCAGAGCCCGCACCAGATTCTCGGACCCAGCCGCCGCAGCTTGCTGCTCGGCGCCGGGGCCACCGCCCTCACCGCAGCAGCCGCCACCACCTCCGCTTCTACCGCAGCCGCATCCACTGCATCCACGGCAAGCGCCGGGGCCGCCGGTTCAAGCGCCGCCACTGCAGCTGGAGTGGTGCCCGCGGACGTTGCCGTACCGGCGCCGGACACCTTGCCGCTGACCGGTGGGCCGGACTTCCCGATCGGGCTGTTCTGGCCGCCGCATCCGTTCGCCAGTACGGCGGAACGGTTCGCGGAGATCAAGAGCGCCGGGTTCGACTTCGTCATCTCCGGCAACTACGCGGGCGACGGCAACATCTTCCAGTACCAGCTCGGGCTGGCCCGGGATGCCGGACTGAAGATGCTGATCTCCGACGACATCCAGATCCGGAACATGTCGCGCTGGTTCTCGATCTCCGACACCACGACAGACTTCCTCAGCGTCACACCGGCCGAGGCGAGCGAGCTTTTCACCCGGGCGCGCAACGCGTACGGCCCGTACTCCTCGCTCGCCGGCTTCAACTTCTACGACGAACCCGGCGCCGGCTGGTTCGCGACGCTCGCGAAGGCGCTGTCGATCTCGCGTGAACTCGCACCGCAACTCCTGCCGTACATCAACCTGCTGCCCTCCGACGACGCGACGTACTACCGCAACTTCGTCGACGTGGTGAAACCGTCGCTGATCTCGTTCGACCGGTACCCGCTGCTGTCCGAGGGTCGCGAGGACGCGAACTACTTCCACAACTGGGCGATCGTCCGCGACGCCGCGCTGCACGGCGACATCCCGTCGTGGGTGTTCATCCAGACGCTTGCCTACAACAACCATCGCGAGCCGACCGCGGCCGAGCTGCTCTGGCAGGTGAACATCAGCCTCGCGTACGGCGCCAAAGGTATTCAGTACTTCACGTACTGGACGCCCGAGGCTGCGCGCGGTGAAGGATTCGGGCCGGCGCTGATCACCGTCGACGGGCAGCGGACCTCGCGGTACTACGCCGCGCGGCAGATCAACACCACCTGGCTGCACCAGGTCGGACGCGAGCTCAAGCCGCTCGTGTCCGAAACCGTTGAGCACGCAGGAGAAACTCCGCTGCCGAACGGCGCCTCCGGATTCACCCCGACGAACCTCGTCTCGGGCGTCACGGGGAACGCTGTCGTGATCGGTACGTTCCGCTCCCGCGACACGACGTCGACCGATCGCTGGCTGCTCGTCAGCAACCGCTCCCACAGCGCCCGCGCCAAGGCGGTCGTCGCCCTGAATGATCAGACAGTGGGGTCGGTCGCGGTGTTCCAGCCGGCACACCAGAGGTACGTCCCACAACGCGTCGGCCCGATCCAGATCTCGCTCGCCCCGGGCGCCGCAACCCTCCTCAAACTCACCACCAAGTAGGCCCAGCACGCACCCGGGGCCGTTGACAGTTTTGCCCGCGGCTCCGGGCGTACGTGCGTCTCGCAGCTCGGTGGGTTCGCGTCAGGTCTCGGTTCTGTCTTCGGCAGGGCGGGTTCGAGCTGTGGCGTCGGTAGGGTGATGGGGCCGGTGGCGCGGGGTGTGAGCGGAGGTGCGTGATGGGTGTTGGGGTCGAGGAGGTGGCTGGCCTCCTCGGGGACGATCCGGCTCTGGTGGAGTGGCTGGGGGAGTTGGAGCGGGCGGGGGAGCCTCCCGACGAGCTCGTCATCCCGACGGCCGAGACCGCGCTGACACTCCTGCTTCGCTTGCGGGTGCCGCCGCAGGACGCGGCCGAGATCGCGGCCGGGTTGCCTGACCTGCAGCGCAATCCAGTCCTCGTCTGGCTGGTACGGCGTTGTGCGCACCGTACTGCCGCAGACGTCGGCGGGTTCCGGCCCGGTGGTTCATGGCCGGACCTGCCGGACGACTGGGGTCGCTATTTCTATGTATACGTATTCCTCACGGTTCTACCGTCGGTCCGCGCGTACCACGAGCAACGGGACATCCCCGACGACATCTCCTGGGTGACGCTTGCTGCGCTCGGCAGCGCGGTCGAGTCTCACCGGCAACGACTCGGTACGGGCGGGATGGATGCGCCGTTCTGGATCGATCTGCACTTCCGCGGTGGGATCTATCTGCTCGGCCGGTTGGGGTTCAATCGCGGCGACCTGGGGTTCCTCGCTCCGGCGGTGCAGGCCGCGGGTCTTCCGTACGGCGAGTCCGAGCCTGCGCTAGGCGTGCATGCCGCTCCGACCGGCGCGTTGGACCCGGCCGCCTGCGATGCGTCCTTCGACCTCGCCCGGGAGTTCTTCGGCCGGCATTTCCCCGAGGAGCCGTACCGGATCGCGCGGTGTGGATCGTGGATCCTCGACGAACAACTCGCCGAATACCTGCCGGCCGATTCCAACATCATTCGTTTTCAGCGCCGGTTCCGGTTGGCGGCCGAGACGCGGGACGGTGACGCCGACGTGCTGTCCCGCATCTTCGGGGCCGCACCCGGCACCGACCTTGCGACGCTGCCCCGCCGGACGACCCTCCAGCGGGGTCTGATCGATCACCTGCGTGCCGGCCGCCACTGGAAGATCGGCTTCGGCTGGCTCGAACTCTGACCCCACCAAACTCGACCGCCGGACCTGAGCGCCGGAGTCGGACGTGTTGGTAGGACGGGTTACTTCAGGGTGCTGATGATTCTGCCGCGCATGTGCTCCGCGAAGACGGCGGGGATTTCCGCCAGGTCGCGGACGGCGGTGACCTGCGGTGTGAGCCGGCCGTCCCGGAGGCGAGCTGCCAGCTCGATCGACTGCTCGCGGTTGGGCTCGACGACGAAGAAGATGGCCCGGCCGCCGCTGGGCTGGACCCTCGTCGGTTCCGCGACGGTGACGAGCGTTCCGCCGGGGCGCAGCAGCGCGGTGGAGCGGTCGAGGATCTCGCCGCCGATGACATCGAAGACCACGTCGACCTCACCCACGTCCTCGAGGCGGTCACTGCCCAGGTCGAGGAACTCGTTCACGCCCTGGCTTGCGGCCAGGTCCTTGTCGGCAGCGCGGCCGGTGCCGATGATGTGCGCTCCGGTCTCGCGGGCGAGCTGTACGCCGACCGAGCCGACGGAGCCGCCGACCCCGTGGATGAGGACGGACTGGCCCGCTTGCAGGTGGGCGTGGTCGAACAAGGCTTGCCAAGCTGTCAGACCCGGCATCGGCAGAGCGGCCGCGGCGATGTGGTCGACGCTGGCCGGGAGCGGAGCCAGGTTGCGGGCCTCCACGGCGGTGTACTCGGCGAGTGAACCGTTGCGCGCCCAATCGGTCAGCCCGAAGACCCGCTGGCCGATCGTGAGACCGGTGGTGCCGTAGCCGAGCTCGACGACGACGCCGGACAGTTCATGGCCGAGGACGCTCGGCGTACGGTCACGTCCGGCGCGATCGGTCCACGTACTCGGCCAGTCCGGCTCGCCGCGGAGGAAGCCTGCGGCGTGGACCTCCACGACGACGTCGTTCTCGGCGGGGCTCGGACTCGGCAGCTCGGTCAGGGACAGCCCGAAGTCGTCGGCCTCGCGGTCCCGGACGGTGATGGCACGCATGAAAGTCCCTTTCCAAGGGTCGTTGTGCTCGTTCGCCTTCGACGCTACGCAGTGATGGCCCGCGATCGGTGGGCCATTCGCAGGTGGGTTCATTGGGCCATTCGCGGGTGGTTTCACTCCGCCATTGGCGGGTGGGGTGGCAGATCCACTCGCACGTGGGGTGGCTGGGGCTAGGTGGGTTGGCCGGTGTAGATGCCCATGGCCCGGAAGCGGAGGGGTGGGGCGGCGTACTCCTCGAGGGCGTGGGCGGTCCAGCCGATCATCCGGGCGAGGGCGAACAAGGCGTCGCCGGCGTCGGGGCGGAAGTTGTACGCGTGCATGATCGCGGCGATCGCGAGGTCGCTGTTCGGGAAGGTGGGCGTGCGTTCGGCGATCGCGCGGACGGTGGCGATGATCGGGTGGTCGCCGAGGAGGCCGAGCAGTACCTCGGCGCGGGGGTCGTGATGCTGATAGATCCTGTGGCCGAAGCCTGGGACCTGTTTGCCCGACCGCAACTGGTCCGACAGGGCGGTGAGTGGGTCGTGCTTGGCGCGTTCGAGGAATTCGTACGCCAGCGTCGGGGCGGCGCCGTGGTACTGCCCGTCGAGAGCGCCGAGGCCGGCGGAGATCACGGCGTACAGGTTCGCGCGGGCACTCGCGGCGACGCGGGCTGCCACCGTGGAGACCGCGAGGCCGTGGTCCGCGAGGAGGATGAGTGCCGCGTCGAGGAGTTCCGGGCGTGGATCGTCGTCGGAGAGCTTGGGCCACAGACGCGCGCCCAGCGTCGCCTCGCCGTACACGGTCTCACCAGGGAGCGCCGTCACCAACGTGCCGATCAATCGCCCGGCCGCAGCCGTCACCGACGCCGGCGACAGATCGAACCGCAACGGGTCCGCGGCCCCCAGCACAGCCACCGCCACCCGCAATTGATCCGTCAACCGAGCCCCCTCCGGCACCACCCCCATCCCCGCCCGAGCCAACTCCACCCCACCCCGAACCACCCCAAAAACCTCACTCTCGTCAACCTTCGTGAGCTGCGGGTCGGGAGAGGTGGGGGTCCAGAGGAGTGTGGCTACTTGGGCGGGGGTGGCAGTGGTGGCGAGGGTGCGGGCTGAGTGGGCTCGGTAGTAGAGCTCGTCGTCCTTGAGGAGGGTCAGTTCGGACTCGATGCGTTCGACGACGCCGGAGTGTTCGACCGAGCGGGCGGCGACGCGATCGACCTCGTCGGCGGCGAACAGGCTCCCGCGGCGTCCGCGGGCGCGGACGCTGGTGAGCAGGCCGCGACTGACGTACGCGTAGATCGTGGCCGGCTTGACCTGCAGCCGACGTGCGACCTCCGCAGTCGTCAGGTAATTCTCGTCACCTTCGGCCGACATCCCCGCTCCCAACCTCTCTCATGTTGACTCGATCAATATTGACAATAGTTGATTGGCTGTCAACTCTGAAGATATGTCAACAACGATCAATGTTCCGCCCGGTCTGCGCAACGTCGTCGTCACCGAGACGACCCTCGGCGATGTCCGTGGTGACGAGGGTTTCTACCACTACCGGCAGTACTCGGCGATCGACCTCGCCAAGTCCAAGACTCTCGAAGACGTCTGGTACCTGATGTTCGAGGGCCACCTTCCGACCGACGCCGAGCGCGCCGGCTTCATCGCCGAGCTCGCACCACTGCGCGTCCTCCCCGAGGAGGTGCGCGCGGTCCTTCCCGCCATCGCGACCGCCGGCGCCAAGTTCAACCCGCTCGCCGGCCTCCGTACGGCGCTGTCACTGCTCGCCGCTGTCCGCGGCCTACCGCCGCTCTGGGACGCCGACCCGGCCCGTCGCAAGGCTGACGCGATGCTCGTCTGCGCCGTGACACCGACGATCCTCGCGGCGCTCTACCGCCTGCGCGAAGGGCAGCAACCGCTGGAGCCGCGCGCCGACCTCACCGCCGCCGAGAACTGGCTGTACCTGGTCACCGGCACCGAGCCCACCGCCGTGCAGGCAACCGCGGTCGAGCACTACCTGGTCTCCACCGTCGATCACGGATTCAACGCCTCCACCTTCACCGCGCGCGTGATCGCATCCACCGGCGCGGACGTGGTCGCGGCGGTCGCCGGCGCGATCGGCGCCTTCTCCGGACCGCTGCACGGCGGTGCCCCGGACCGGGCGCTGGCGAGCCTCGACGAGATCGGGACGCCGGATCGCATCGACGCCTGGGTCCGCGCGAAGGTGTCCGCGGGCGACCGGATCATGGGGTTCGGGCATGCGGTGTACCGGACCGAGGACCCGCGGTCGCTGATGCTCCGTGACATCGCCCGCGGCATCGGCGGCGACCTGGTCGACTTCGCGACGACGGTCGAGCAGCGCATCGTCGACGTACTCGCGGAGCTGAAGCCGGGCCGCAACCTCTACGCGAACGTCGAGTTCTACGCCGGGGTCGTGATGGAGCTGTGCGGGATCCCGCGGGCGATGTTCACGCCGACGTTCGCGGTCAGCCGGATCATCGGCTGGTCCGCCAACATCCTCGAACAGGCCGAAGACCCGAAGATCATCCGCCCGATCGCAACCTACGTCGGCCCCCAACCCCCGGCCCCTATCCCCAACTGACCAGCCGATGCCAGGTTGCCGGACTCAGCTCACACCTCAGCTGAATTGCATGACGCCGTCGGTTACGGGGGCGAAGCGGAGTCTTAGGAGGTCGCGGGGGTAGTTCTGGCGTAGGCGCCAGGGGCCCTGGGTGCCTTGCCGGGGGAGGATGCCGGCGGCTCGGCTGATGTAGCCGGAGGTCAGGTCGACGACGGGACGGGCCGGCGCGTCGTACTCGGCCGGGTCGACCTCGGGGAGGCAGATCCGGGTCCCGGTCGCGGTCAGGTGGTTGAGGAGCCGGCAGACGTACTGCGAGGTGAGGTCGGAGCGGAGCGTCCAGGAGTTGTTGGTGTACCCGATGCACCAGGCGAGGTTCGGTACCCCGCTGAGCATCATCCCCTGGTAGACAAAGGTGTCGTGCGGCTCGACGGCCCGCCCGTCGACGGTCACCTTGATGTTGCCGAGCGCAACCATGCGGAGGCCGGTCGCGGTGACCACCAGATCGGCCTCCAGTTCACGTCCCGACCGCAACAGCAGCCCGGACGGGGTGAACCGCTCGATCTCGTCGGTCACCACCGAGGCCGTCCCGTCCCGCAACGCCTTGAACAGGTCGGCGTCCGGCACCAGGCACAGCCGCTGGTCCCACGGCTTGTACCGCGGTGTGAAATGCGGATCCATCGGGATCGACGAAGGCAACTGCTTGGCGACGCCGGTGTTCAGCACCCACGCCGCATGCGCCGGCCAGCGCCGGAACGCGCTGTACAACATGGTGCTCAGAGCAACGTTCTTCCCCCGGATCACCCGGTGCGCGAGGTTTTCGGGCAGTACGGCGCGGAGCCGATCGGACACGGCATCCCGCGCCGGCCGGGACGCGACGTAGCTCGGCGACCGCTGCAGCATCGTCACGTGCTCCGCCGTGCCGGCCATCGCAGGCACCAGCGTCACCGCGGTCGCACCGCTCCCGATCACCACCACCCGCTGACCCGTGTAGTCGAGGTCGGCCGGCCAGTGCTGCGGGTGCACGATCCGCCCACCGAACTCGTCCTGCCCGTCGAAGTCGACCACATACCCAGCGTCGTAGTTGTAGTACCCGCTGCACACATACAGGAACGAGCATGTGTACAACGAGCCGCCGGTCTCCACGGTCCACAGCGCATCCTCCGACGACCATGCCGCGCGGACGACCCGTTCGCCGTACCGGATGTGCTTGTCGATGCCGTACGCGGCCGCGGTCTCGTGCAGGTACGAGAGGATCGACGGTCCGTCGGCGATCGCCTTCGCCGCCTTCCACGGGCGGAACGGGAAGCCGAGCGTGAACATGTCCGAGTCCGAGCGCACCCCTGGGTACCGGAAGAGGTCCCAGGTGCCGCCGAGCGCCTCGCGGGCCTCGAGGACGGCGTACGTCCGGTCCGGGCAGCGCGTCTGGATCCGGTACGCCGCGCCGATGCCGGACAGGCCCGCGCCGACGATCAGAACGTCGAAATGATCCATGTACTTCACAGTAATGAGAAATCTTTCCGGGCGCTGTCGATTCCGTGTGGCGATGTTCGTCAGCAAGATGTCCCAGTAGGAAGCACTAGACGAGGGAGCCTGAGATGGCGCAGTACATGTTCCTGCTTTACGACAGCGAGGACTGGTACGACAACGTCACCGCGGAGAGCTGGCAGCAGGAGATGAAGCTGCACACCGCGTTCGCGGAGGCGGTGGAGAAGGCCGGGGCGCAGATCCTCGGCGGCGCGGCGCTGGAGCGGTCCAGCACCGCGAGCACGGTGCGGCAGAAGGGCGGCGCGGAGCCGATGGTCACCGACGGGCCGTTCATCGAGACCAAGGAGGCGCTCGGTGGTTTCTACCTGGTGGAGGCCCGCGACCTCGACCAGGCGCTCGAGCTGGCGAAGCTCTGCCCGTCCGGCAACATCGAGCTCCGCCCGGTGATGGACACCTCCGAGGACGCCGCTCCGAAGTCCTGAACGGACCGGCGTGCAGCACGAAGCGAGGTCTGATGGGGGAGAGCGGTTCGGTACGGCGGCGGCGCGCGACGCCGGCGTACCGGACCGGCGGGCATGCGCCGGCGTACCGGACCGGCGGCAGGCGACGGCGTGCCGGGTGGTGCGGGAGGTGAGTAGGTGAGCGAGGCGGTTGAGGTTGCTCGGGTGGTCGACCGGGCGCATCGGGAGAGTTGGTCGACCGTGCTCGCGTCGGTCGTGCGGCTGACGCGGGACCTCGACCTGGCCGAGGACTGTACGCAGGACGCGTTCGTTCAGGCGTTGCGGACCTGGCCCGACGGGATCCCGGAGAACCCGGGCGGCTGGCTGACCACGGTCGCGCGCCGGCTCGCCCTGGACCGGCTGCGGCGCGAGACGAACCTGCGCCGCAAACTGCCCCTCCTGGTGGAGGAGCCCGGCGAGATCGAGCAGCCGACGGACCCGTTGCGACTCGTCTTCACGTGCTGCCACCCGGCACTCGCGCAGGAGTCGCAGGCAGCGCTGACCCTGCGCCTGATCTGCGGTCTGACCACCCGCGAGGTCGCGGCCGTGCTGCTGATCGGTGAGGCGACGGCCGCGGCGCGGATCACGCGCGCCAAGAAGAAGATCGCGGCGGCAGCCATCCCGTACCGGATCCCGGCGGATCATGAGCTCCCGGCGCGGCTGGATGTCGTACTGACTGTCGTCCACTTGGTCTACACGGCCGGACATGTGGCGGCCGGGCCGGAGCTGACCCGGACCGACCTGACCGGTCGAGCGGTCGAGCTGGCGCGGTTGCTGGTACGGCTGATGCCGGACGAGCCGGAGCCGCAAGCGCTGCTCGGACTGTTGCTGATGACCGAGGCGCGTGGCGGTGCGCGGGTCAGCGCGGACGGTGAGCTGGTACTGCTGGCGGACCAGGACCGCTCGCGATGGGACCAGCAGCTACTGGCCGAGGGAGTGTCGCGCGCGACGACGGCGCTGCGGCAAGGGCACGGACGGTTCGCGCTCCAGGCTGCGGTCGCAGGGCTGCACATGACCTCGCCGAGCTGGGAGCGGACCGATTGGCGTCAGGTGGTCCGGATGTACGACGCGATGCTGGTGAGCTGGCCGACGCCGATCGTCGCGCTCAACCGGGCCGCCGCGCACAGCCTCGTGCCGGGTGCGGATCTGGCCGCCGTACTGTCCGAGCTGGATGCCTTGAGCAACGAACCGGCGCTGGCGTTGTACGCCTACCTGCCCGCGGCGCGCGCCGACGTACTGACCCGCCTCGGTCGTGAGGCCGAGGCGATCAAGGCCTACGAGCAGGCGATACACCTGACCGCCAACGAAACCGAACGCCGCTTCCTGACCACCCGCCTGAACGACCTGGCTCACCCGCCCCAGCACCCGCCCCAGCACCCGCCCGATTGGTCGCCGCCCTCCGCTACCTGACCCACCGCGAACCCACCGGCTCGGCGGTTGGCCTCTCAGATGGTGGGTTGGTGGATCGGTATGCCGGAGGGCAACCGATCAGGTCAGAGGTCAACCGCCGAGCTGGTGCGTTCGCGGTGGGGCAGGGCGGTGGGTCAGGAAGTTGGGGGGTCGGGAGCGTTGTGGTTCGGTGCTGTCGGCGCCCACAGCCGGTCGGCGTCGCCGGCTTCGAGGCGGCCGCGGTAGACGTCGATCTTGTGGTCGATCAGCGTCAGGCACTCGCTCAGGTCGGCGAGCTGGGTGAGAATGTCGGACCGGTGGGTCTCGAGGAGCTCCAGGCGGTCCTTCTCGTTGCCGCGGCCGGCGATGACCAGCTCGGCGTACTGGCGGATGGTGCGGATCGGCATCCCGGTGGCACGGAACCTGGTGCAGATCTTGATCCAGTCGAGGTCGAGCTTGCGGTAGCGCCGCCGCCCGCCCGCGGTGCGGTCGACCGTGGTCACGACCAGGCCGGCGCGTTCGTAGTAGCGCAGCGTGTGGACGCTGACGCCGGTACGTTCGGCGGCTTCGGCGATGCTGATCCCGCGTTCATTGACTTCGAGCACGCTCTAAATCCTAACGTCGTAGGCATGACCCTCTCAACGGCTGAGGCCGCTGGTCTGACCAGTACACGCAGATACCTGGTCCTCACGATCTGCTGCGCGAGCCTGCTCGTCTCGGTGATGGACATCTCGATCGTCAACATGGCGCTGCCCGCGATCCGGGACGACCTCGGCGCCTCGACGTCCGGCCTGCAGTGGACCGTCGACGCCTACACGCTGGTGCTGGCGAGCTTCCTGATGCTGGCCGGCTCGACCGCCGACCGGTTCGGCCGGAAGCGGATGTTCCGCCTCGGCCTGACGATCTTCGGACTCGGATCGCTGCTGTGCAGCCTCGCTCCCGGCATCGACGCGCTGATCGCGGCCCGCGCCCTGCAGGCGGTCGGCGGCACGATGATGAACCCGGTCGCGATGGCGATTGTGGTCACGGTCTTCCCGGACCGCGCCGAGCGGGCCCGCGCGATCGGCATCTTCGGCGCCACCGCCGGCCTGTCGCTGGTGCTCGGCCCGATCCTCGGCGGTGCGCTCGTCGACGGCCTCGGCTGGCGCTCGATCTTCTGGGTGAACCTGCCGATCGTCGTGCTCGTGGTGATCTTCACCAGCCTGTACGTGCCCGAGTCGCGGGCCGCCCGCGGCCGCCGCTTCGACCCGATCGGCCAGGTGCTCGTCGTGCTGCTGCTCGGCGGCGTGGTGACCGCGATCATCGAGTCCGAGAAGCACGGCTGGGCTGCGCCGCCGATCATCGCGCTTCTCGTGGTCTCGGCGGCCGCGGCCGCCGTCCTGATCCTGTACGAACGCCGCCGTACGGAACCCATGCTCGAGCTCCGGTTGTTCCGCAGCGTCCCGTTCAGCTCGGCCGTGGTCGTCGCGCTCTTCGCGTACAGCGGGTTCGGGGCGTTCCTGTTCATCACCACGCTCTACCTGCAGAGCGTTCGGCACCTGTCCGCGCTGCACGCCGGCCTGAGCCTGCTGCCGCTCGGCCTGCTGATCTGCGTGCTGTCACCACTCACCGGCCGGGTGGTCGGTGCGCGCGGCCCCCGCCTGCCGCTCGTGGTCGCCGGCTCCGGGCTCGCGCTCGGAGCGGCCGCTTCGTTGACGATCGGATTGTCGACACCGCTCCCGGTCGTGCTCGCGATCTTCCTGCCGTTCGGGGTGTTCCTCGGCATGGTCAACCCGCCGATCGCGAACGCCGCGGTGTCCGGCATGCCCGGCTCGATGGCCGGTCTGGCGGGCTCCGTCGCCTCGGTCGGCCGCCAGACCGGCAGTTCGCTGGGCGTCGCGGCGGCCGGCTCGATCGTCGGAGCGACCGCCACCACCGATCCGCAACGGTTCGTCCGCGCAGAACACCTCGTCTGGTGGCCGATGATCGCGGTCGGTCTCGTCGTCGTGGCGCTCGCCCTGATCAGCACGAGCCGGCGCGCCCGCCTCACGGTGCAGGAGCTGTAGCCGGCATTCCGAAGTGCGTGACGAGGTCAGGCGTACTGAAGACGTGGATGTGGGTGAGACCGGTGGGCGTCGGCGTGAGTACGGCGATCCCGTACGGCTCGCCCTTGAAGTACGCGCCGACCGCGGGCTGGCCGTTCGCGACGATCGGGATCATCCGCCAGTCGCCCGGCTCGCCGACCGCGGACGCCAGCAACGCCATACACAGCACACGTCCGTCGAACCAGGTCGTCGTACCGACCATTTCGATCGCAGCGTCCGCACGCAGGGCGCGCTCGAGGGCCACGGTGTCGGCGTTCTCGAAGCCGGCGATGTAGTCGTCGAGCAGCGCCTTGGCCGCGGCGTCGGTGGGTTCCGAGACCTCGCCGCGGGTCGGCGCCGTCTCGTCGATCCGTGCGCGTGCACGTTGCAGCGTGCTCTTCACCGCCGCAACCGAGGTGTCCAACATGGTCGCGACCTCAGCGGCCGGGAACGCGAGCACCTCCCGCAGGATCAGTACGGCGCGTTGCTTCGGCGGCAGGTACTGCAGCGCAGCGATCAGTGCGAGCCGCAGACTCTCCCGGAGCGTGACGATCGCCGCCGGGTCGGAGGCCGCCGGATCGGGCGCCACCAACGACTCCGCGATCGGTTCGATCCAGCCGGACCCGTCCGGCACCGGCGGCGGAGCGGCGGCCAGATCGGTGCTCGCGGCAACGATCCCGGACGGCAGCGCCCGCCGGCCGCGCTGCTCGAGCGCGGTCAGGCAGACGTTCGTCGCGATCCGGTACAGCCAGACCCGTACCGACGAGCGGCCCTCGAAGGCGGCCCACCCACGCCACGCGCGCAAGTACGTCTCCTGGACCGCATCCTCGGCCTCGTGCACCGCCGCGAGCATCCGGTAGCAGTGCGCCAGCAGCTCCTTGCGGAACGGCTCGGTCAGCTCGCCGAAATCGCTCATCACCAGTCCTTGGGTCGTCACAGCCCCACCACGGGCCGGGCCCACTCTGCCATCCGCGCGATCGCGTCGTCGGCCTCCGGCGCGCGACCCGCCGCCATCTGGAACGTGTGCTGCATCTGCGGGAACACGTCCAGCCGTACCTCGACCCCGGCCTTCTCGGCGGCCTCTGCGAGCAGCCGCGCGTCGTCGAGCAGCACCTCGTCCCCGCCGACCTGGATGTAGATCGGCCCGAGGCCGGTGAGGTCGCCGTATGTCGGGTTCACGAACGGGTCGCGGGGCGAGCCGTCCGACCCGAGGAAGACCCAGGCGAGGCCGCGGACCAGATCCCGGTGGAAGAACGCATCGGTGTCCCGGTTGCTGTCGTACGTCGCACCGCTCGCCTCGAAGTCCACCCACGGCGAGAACGGCATCGCGCCGGCCGGAAGCGGCAGGCCTGCGGCGCGGGCCCGAAGTTGCGTGGTGATCGCCATCCCACCTCCGGCCGAGTCGCCGGTGAACACGATGTGCTCGGGTGCGATGCCCTGGTCCAGTACCCAGCGATACATGGCAACCGCCTCGTCGACCTGAACGGGGTGGATCTGCTCAGGAGCCAGCGAGTAGTCGAACACGAGCGCCCGGGCTCCGACCGCGCGAGCCAGGTGCGCGAACAGCTTCCGGTGCGAGTACCTCGACCCGCTGACGTAGCCGCCGCCGTGCAGGCAGAACAGCACCCGGTCCGTGGCCGCACCGTGCGGCACGATCCACAGCGCAGGGCGTCCCGGTACGGCCAGGTAGTCCACGTCCTCGGGCTCAGCGGTCAGCTCGGCCCATTGATGGTCCGCCACCTCCCGGTCCACGCTCTCCGGCCTGGTACTCGCCGCCTCCCAGTGCCTCCGTACCGCATCCGACTGCTCGCTTGCCATCGCCCATCCCTTTCGTTGCTGGTCTGTCACAGGTACTGACCGGCGAACCCGTGCAAAGGAATCGGCGTGCTTGACTGCAGTATGAGTACGTCTTCGGCCCGGCCGATGTCCGCCACGGAGGAGCGCACCTGGGCGATGGTCGCGCACGCCGGAGTGGTCGTCGCGGCCTGGATCGCGATGGGCTTCCTGTGCCCGCTGATCGTCTGGCTGGTGTTCCGGAACCGTTCCGTTCGCGGGCACGCGGTGGAGTCGCTGAACTTCCAGATCTCGCTGCTGATCTATTCGGCGGTCGCGAGCGTGCTGATCTACATCACGTTCGGCTTCGGCACGGTGATCGTCGTACCTGTACTCGTCGTCGGAGGGATCATCGCGCTGGTGCTGGTGATCCTGGCGGCGGTCGCCGCGTTCGGCGGCAAGGGGTACGTCTATCCGCTGACGATCCGGCTGGTCCGTTAGCTTCCTGCACTAAGGTCGGCGGGGTGGAGCTGATCGGGCAGGGGATGGAAGGGGCCGTGTACGACCTGGGTGACGGGTCGGTGCGGAAGGTCTGGTTCGAGCGGCGGCCGGAGGACGTGCTGCCGTTGAAGGCGTTCCTGGACGCGTTGCCCGAGCTGCCGTTCCGGACGCCGCGGATCCGCGAGGTCGGCGCGGGCGAGAACGGGTTCGCGGTCAGCGTCGAGGACAAGCTCACCGGTGCGCCCCTGCACGAGGCGGGGCTGCCCGAGCAGGTGGCGCTGGACGCGTTCGTCGCAGTGGTGGAGGCGCTGCGCGGGGTCCGGCCGGGGCCCGCAAACAAGGCGATGCCGGTGATCGGGCAGCCATTCTGGACCGGGTCGTGGGGCGAGAGTCTGGCTTCCCTGGTACGGCGACGTGCTGCGGTGTCGAAGGTGCATCTCGAGCGGGACGTCCCCGGTTTCCCTGAACTGTTGGAAGACGTGCTGACCGCGCTGACCGAGCTCAAGGGTGAGCTGAGTGTGGTGCACGGGGACATCTGTCGGCCGAACGTGCTGATGCGGGGGAGTGAAGTTGCCGCGGTCCTCGACTGGGGATTCTTGTCGACCGCCGGAGACAGCACGTTCGAGGCGTCGCTGGCGGCCGGCTTCTTCGACATGTACTCGCCCGATGCGCGCCGCCTCGACGACCTCCTGACCGCACGGTTCGCGGACCTCGGCCACGACCGCGAACGGATGCGGCTCTACCGGCGCGCGTACGCGATCATCACCGCCACGATCTACGACGAGAACGCCGGCGACGGTCACTACACCTGGTGCATCAACCAGCTGACCCGTTGATCGGCTCGCCGTTGCTCAGGTTGTGCAGGTGGTCGGGGGCGGCGAGAAGCATCGGGAGGCGGCGGGCGTTCAGCGGGGAGACGAGGCCGGCCAGCTCATCCGGTGTACGCCACGAGAGGCTCTTGATCTCGAAGCCGTCCGGTTGCAGGCGGTCGATCAGCGAAGGGTCGTGGACCCCACCGTCGTACAGGATCTCGACCGCGTCGCCCCAGCCCTCCCAGCGCGGCAGCCAGTCGATGGCCAGGACGCCGAGCAGCGGCAGCGCCGTGCCGAGCTCCTCCTCCATCTCCCGCAACGCACCGGTCGCCGGGTCCTCGTCGGGCTCGACCACACCACCCGGCAGCTCCAGGTCGTTCTTGTAGCTGACCTGGCACAACAGCACCCGACCACCCGTGTCCCGTACGACCACGTGGGCGATCACGCGCTTCTTCGGCAGCGTCGAGTCCATCAACGCCGTCCAGCCGGTCACCGTGTCCGGACGCGGATCGTCGACGCGCATGCCGTAGATCGCGACATCGCGGCGCTCACCCTCGACCAGCGCGGCCCCGCGCAGTACGCCCTCGCGCCGGAACCCGGACCGAATCGCGACCCGCGCGGACGCACGCAGCTGCACGTCCACCTCGACCTGGAGCCGCTCGAACCCGAGCTCGCCGAATGCGTACTCAGCCACCAACGGCAGCGCTTGCTCCGCCACCCCGGGACCGCCTTCGAGTGCCCAGACGACCAGGGCGACCCCCGGAGTGGTCGGACGCACCTCGACGGTGCCGAGCGGGTCGCGCGCACCGCTCGGCGCGCTACGCGAGACGGCGAAGCTCGTCAGTTGCCCGTTCGGCTGTGACGGGTGCAGCGTCAGGTCACCATCGGTCAGCGGAGCGGTCACACGTGAACGCTACCCCGTGAAGCGCAGGTACACGGTAGCCAGGGGTGGTACGGACAGCTCCGCGCTCGTGGACATCCCGTGCCACTCCGGCCCGTCCGCCTGCACGGCGCCGTAGTTGCCGACACCGGAACCACCGTACGAGTTGGCGTCGGTGTTCACGACCTCGTCCCAGCGACCCGCGTACGGCAGGCCGAGCCGGTAGCCGTGATGCGGTAGGGCCGAGAAGTTCGTGATGCACGCGACGGCCGGCTCGCCCTCCGCGCCGTACCGGACGAAGGAGAACACGTTGTTGCTGGCGTCGTTCGCGTCGATCCAGCTGAACTTGTCCTCGGCGTGATCGGTCCGCCAGAGCGCCGGGGAGTCCTGGTACGCCCGGTTGAGGTCGCGTACCAGGTCCTGCAGGCCCTTGTGGTCAGTGTGCTCCAGCAGCCACCAGTCCAGCTCGCCCTTCTCCGACCACTCCGACTCCTGGCCGAACTCACAACCCATGAACAGCAGCTGCTTGCCCGGGTGCGCCCACATCATCGCCAGGTAGGCGCGCAGGTTCGCCAGCTGCTGCCAACGGTCGCCGGGCATCTTGCGCAGCAGCGAACCCTTGCCGTGCACGACCTCGTCGTGGGACAGCGGAAGGACGAAGTTCTCCGAGTAGGCGTACATCATCGAGAACGTCAGCTCGTGGTGGTGGTACTGCCGGTGCACCGGCTCGTGCTCCAGATAGCGGAGCGAGTCGTTCATCCAGCCCATGTTCCACTTGAAGCCGAACCCGAGCCCGCCGAGGTGCGTCGCGCGGGTGACGCCCGGCCAGGACGTCGACTCCTCGGCGACCGTGATCACGCCCGGAACCCGCTTGTAGAGCGTCGCGTTCATCTCCTGCAGGAACGACACCGCCTCGAGGTTCTCGCGGCCGCCGTACTGGTTCGGGACCCATTGGCCCTCTTGGCGCGAGTAATCCAGGTACAGCATCGAGGCGACCGCGTCGACGCGCAGGCCGTCGATGTGGAACTCCTCGGCCCAGTAGAGCGCGTTCGCGACCAGGAAGTTCCGTACCTGGGGACGGCCGAAGTCGAACACCAGCGTGCCCCAGTCGGGCTGCTCGCCGCGACGCGGGTCCGGGTGCTCGTACAGCGGCGTACCGTCGAAGCGGGCCAGCGCCCACGCGTCCTTCGGGAAATGCGCCGGCACCCAGTCGACGAGCACGCCGATCCCGGCCTGGTGCAGCCGGTCGACCAGGAACCGGAAGTCGTCCGGGTCGCCGAACCGCGAGGTCGGCGCGAAGTACGACGTCACCTGGTAGCCCCAGGAGCCGCCGAACGGGTGCTCCATCACCGGCATCAGCTCGACATGGGTGAAGCCCATGTCGTTGACATAGGCAACGAGCTCGTCGGCCAGGTCGCGGTACGACTTGCCCTTCCGCCAGGAGCCGAGATGCACCTCGTACACACTCATCGGCTCGGCGTACGCCTGCGCGTCGGCGCGCTTGGTGATCCAGTCCGTGTCGTTCCACTCGTACGTCGACTCGTGCACGACGGACGCGTTCGCCGGGGGAGTCTCGGCGAGGTTCGCCATCGGGTCGGCCTTCTGCCGCCAGACGCCGTCGCGGCCGCAGATGTCGAACTTGTACCGGGTGCCGGGCCCGACGCCCGGGACGAACAGCTCCCACACACCGGAGCCGCCGAGCGACCGCATCGGATGCGCGCGGCCGTCCCAGAAGTTGAAGTCGGCGGTCAGCCGGATGCCCTGCGCGTTCGGAGCCCAGACCGCGAACGACGTGCCGGTGATCTGACCGCCCGGCCCGTCGTAGCGTCGCACGTGCGCGCCGAGCACCGTCCACAGCTGCTCGTGGCGACCCTCGCCGATCAGGTGCAGGTCGACCTCACCGAGCGACGGCAGATACCGGTACGGGTCGTCGATCTCGGTCAGCGGACCGTCGGTGTAGCTGACCTCGAGGCGGTAGTCCGGCACCTTGTCGAGGTCCAGTACGCCGACCCACACGCCGTCGTACTCGTGCCGCAGCTCGAGCCGCTGGTCGTCGTACAGCACGGTGACGCTCTGCGCGAACGGACGCAGCACCCGCACGGTCACACCGTGCTCACCCAGATGCGGCCCGAGCACCTGATGGGGATCATGAAAAGTACCGCCGACCAGCCGCTCGAGCCCCACCCGATCCACCGGAACCGCAGTCACCACAGGAACGTCAGCCGGGATCACCGGCGCTTCGAAAGCTTCACGGTCGCCCATCGGAACCTCCTGCTACTGCTCGGCGAGTTGGGCTGCGGCGGAGAGGGGGATCTGTAGCCAGGTGGGGCGGTTGCGGGCCTCGTACAGGACCTCGTAGATGAGTTTGTCGGCGAGGAACGCGTTGAGGAGGACGCTCTGGTCGCGGGGGTCCGCGCCGGCCGCTTCGGCGTAGCCGTCGCAGAAGGCCTTCTGGTTACGGCTCGCCCACTCGGCGGCGCGGTACGCGATCTGCTGGTCGCCCTGGTGGTCGGCGAGCAGCAGCGAACGGGCCGCATAGTCGAACGAACGCAGCATCCCGGCGATGTCCTTCACCGGGGTGTCCAGCGCGCGCCGCTCGATCAGCGACTTGGCCGGCTCGCCCTCGAAGTCGATCAGCTTCCAGCCGTCGATGGTCCGCAGCACCTGCCCGAGATGGAAGTCGCCGTGGATCCGCTGCACCGTGACCGGCTGGCCGTACGCCGCCAGCGCGTCGAACGCCCGCGTCAGACCCTCGGCGTACGGAACGAGCTCGGGGATCGCGGCCGCCGCGGTGTCGAGGCGGCGGCGCATCGCGGCCGCATGCTCGACGAGCTTGTCCGGCTCCCAGATGTCGGTACCGAGCGCCTTCGCCAGCTCCGAGTGCACCTGGGCCGTACTCGCGCCGAGCCGGTACGACTCGGCGGCGAAGTCACCGCCGACCTCGTCGGCGTGCAGATCCCCCTCCGCGTACAGGTCACGCACCGACGACGTCGCGAACGCCCAGCCGTCGGTCGCGTTCCGCTGGAACGCGGTCATCATCGCCAGCTCGCCGGAGTCGGTACCGCCGCCCGCGCGCGGCCACCGTCCGCGCGCCGACCCCAGCACCTCCGGGACCAGCTCGGACCCGGCCTCGGTGAGCGCCGACTCGATCTCGACGCCCGGGTTGCTCCCGGGCTCAAGCCGGCGGAACACCTTCAGCAGCGCCACGTCACCGAACACCAGCGACGTGTTGCTCTGCTCGACGGTCAGCACCAGCGACTGCGCATCCTCCGGCACCTCGACCGAACGGTCCGGAGCCTGGACGGGCTGGAACTCCAGTCCGTCCAGCTGCCGGCCGTTGGTGAGCCCGTCCAGCCAGTACGGCGTTGCCTCCTTGTCGTGCAACGCGTCGTACACCCAGACGTCGGTGTCGCCGAGGTCCGGTTCGCTCCACTCGCCGATCAGTGCGTGGCCGAGGTTCTCGACCGGGGCGCGGTGGTAGCTGAGCGGCAGCTGGTACACCCGGATCGGGGACTCCGCCCCGGGCGGGCCCGAACAGTAGACGAACCCGATCCGAACCGCCGGCCAGGCGTCCGCGTCCGAGAGCCAGACCGAGCCGGCCAGCGCTTCGACGTGAACGTCGTGTCCCTTCTCGCCGAACCATCGCTGGCTCGCGCAGAAGGACTGGACCTGGTCCAGATGGGAAGTCACTTAAATGCTCTCCTTCTTGTCCGGCTGGTCTTCCGGCTTCGCTACCGGCAGCCGGAACCAGTAGAAACCGTGCGCACCGAGGGTCAGAAGGTAAGGCAACTCACCGATCGTCGGGAAGTGCACGCCGCCGAGCAACTCGACCGGCTCCACGCCCTCCCACTGCCGCAGGTCCAGCTCGATCGGCTGCGGGAAGCGGGACAGGTTGTTGACGCAGAGCACGACGTCGTCGCCGAACTCCCGGATGTAGGACAGGACGCTCGGGTTCGACCCGCCCAGATCGGTGAAGGTACCCATCCCGAAGCTCGGGTGCTGCTTGCGGGTCTGGATCATCCGCCGGGTCCAGTGCAGCAGCGACGAGGCGTTCTCCATCTCGGCCTCGACGTTCACCGCCTGGAAGCCGTACACCGGGTCCATGATCACCGGGAGGGTGAGCTTGCCCGGGGTGGCCGTGGAGAACGATGCGTTCCGGTCCGGGGACCACTGCATCGGCGTCCGGACA
This sequence comes from Kribbella sp. NPDC048928, assembly GCF_043197975.1. NCBI lineage: Bacteria > Bacillati > Actinomycetota > Actinomycetes > Propionibacteriales > Kribbellaceae > Kribbella > Kribbella sp. NPDC048928. The sequence goes on from NZ_JBICUC010000006.1 coordinate 330,803, forward strand.
CCGTCGCGGTCGCCGAGCCAGATGTTGTCGCCCATCCCGATCTCGTCGCCGTAGTACAGGATCGGTGAGCCCGGCAGGCTCAGCAGCATCGCGGTGAACAACTCCATCTTGTTGACGTCGTTGTCCAGCAGCGGTGCCAGCCGGCGGCGGATGCCGATGTTCGCCTTCATCCGCGGGTCCTGGGCGTACTCGCCCCACATGTAGTCGCGGTCCTCGTCGCTGACCATCTCGAGCGTCAGCTCGTCGTGGTTGCGCAGGAAGATGCCCCACTGGCAGGTGCCCGGGATCTCCGGGGTCTGCGCGAGGATCTCCGAGATCGGGAACCGCGACTCCCGGCGGACACCCATGAAGATCCGCGGCATCACCGGGAAGTGGAACGCCATCTGGCACTCGTCGCCACCGGAGTCCCGGTCGCCGAAGTACTCCACGACGTCGGCCGGCCACTGGTTCGCCTCGCAGAGCAGGACGCGGTCCTCGTAGTTCGCGTCCACCTCCTTGCGGACCCGCTTCAGGAACTCGTGGGTCCGCGGCAGGTTCTCGCAGTTGGTGCCGTCGGTCTCGAACAGGTACGGCACCGCGTCCAGGCGGAAGCCGTCGACACCCAGGTCCAGCCAGAACTTCAGCGCCTCGATCATCGCGTCGCCGACGGCCGGGTTCTCGAAGTTCAGGTCCGGCTGGTTGGAGTAGAAGCGATGCCAGAAGTACTGCCCGCGGACCGGGTCCCAGGTCCAGTTCGAGGTCTCGGTGTCGACGAAGATGATCCGCGCGTCGGCGTACTTGTCGTCGGTGTCGGACCACACGTAGAAGTCGCCGTACGGACCCTCGGGATCCTCGCGCGACGCCTGGAACCAGGGGTGCTGGTCGGAGGTGTGGTTCATCACGAAGTCGACGATCACCCGGATGCCGCGGGCGTGTGCCTGGTTCAGGAACGCGGCGAAGTCACCGACCGTGCCGATCTCCGGCATCACCTCGGTGTAGTGCGAGATGTCGTAGCCGCCGTCGCGCAGCGGTGACGGGTAGAAGGGGGGTAACCAGAGACAGTCGACGCCGAGCCACTCGAGATAGTCGAGTTTCTCGGTCAGGCCCTGCAGGTCGCCGATGCCGTCGGCGTTCGAGTCCTTGAAGGACCGCACGAGGACCTCGTAAAAGACGGCCCGCTTGAACCACAGCGGGTCACTCTTCGTCAGTCCGTGGTGCTGCTCCGGCAGCATGTCGGTCACGCTCACCTCCATCGGGTGTCTCCAAACCTAGGTTCCCGTACCCCGTTCGGGCGCGCCTAAAAGGGGGAGGGCACTGCGTTGATCCCGGAAGACTCCGGGAGTACTGCGATGACGTGGTGACGCCGGCGGTCGGACGGTCCCGCAAGGCGTTCCGCTAAGTCTGGCGGGCGTTTGCCAGTACAAGCAAATAGGGCTCGCGCTCAGGCTGTACTGCGATTCGATGACGGTGCGCGTTCAGCGGTTGCGGTCGCGCTCTCCACGTTCCTTCGAGGCCTGCTGAGCAGCGCCCCCACGACCGCCGCCGCGCAGGTACCGGCGCATCAGCCGACGGACGTTCACCGACCCCAGTCCCGGGTACGCCTTGTCGGCGTTCACGTTGCGCCCTTCCTGCCCTTCCCCCGGCAGCAGGACCGCATCGGGCTCCAACGGCTCCCCGCGGCTCATGGCGTTGTCAGCTGTGAACGCCTGATCCGGTTTCGACGGTTCCTGCGCATCGGGTTCCATCGGGGTCTCCTCCCACCGGATCAGGTACGTTCACCGCGGTCCTGCGTCGTACAGGGTCTTACTGCGTGCTGTGCTGGTTCTCCGCTGCGACGGCTCAGCGGCCGAAGAACCTCTTCTTCTTCGAACCCTGCTGGTTGCTCTGCTGATTTCCTTGCTGCCCGCCGCGCTGCCCTTGACCACCGGACCCGCGACCGCTGCCGGGCGCCGCCTGTCCGCCGGCCAGTCGCTGCGCTTCCGCGGCCTCGGCCTGAGCCTTGGCGGCCGCTGCCGCAGCATCGGCAACCTTCTCGATCGACCGCCAGGTGCCGGCGGCGATCTCCTTGCCGTGGGTCGGGACGGTGACCGTCTTGCCGTTCTTGTCCTGCCAGACCTGGTGGCTGCCCTTGCCGCGGCCCTTGACCTCCGAGAAGCCCTGCTGCTTGAGCTTCTTCTCGGCGGCCTTGCGGTCCTTCGGTGCTGCCATCAGCCCTCGACCTCGACGGTCACCGTTACCTGCTCGGGCACGCCGACCACGTCCGCGAGCGCGGCGATGGCCTCCTTCAGGTCCTCGATGGCCGCTTCCCGGGTCTCGCCCTCACCGTTGGCGAAGGAATCCGGGTTCAGCGCGGCCGCGGCGCACCAGGCGCCGTTCTCGTCCTGCTCGATGGTGAAGGGAACTGTGATTTCGCGCTGCAACTCCGCCTCCTGGGCTGTGTGGATTTGTCGCGATCGTAAGTCGGTTCCGGGGTCAGAATCGCGGATTCGGTCGCGTGCTGTAACCAACATCCGGCGGGCGGAACGGGTGCGGGCCTTCGGACGTCGCGACGGGTAGTCAATCGCGGGGGTCTGTGGATTTGCGGGGGCGGCGGGCGTACTTGGTGAAGCCGGCGCGTTCGGCGTCGGACTCGGTGCGGAACCAGACCTCGGGCTTGGTACGGCCGTAGTACGGCGAGTCGGGGGTGTGGAAGAGCATCGACTGGGCGTTGCCCTTGATGGTGAACCCGTCCGGCGGTCCCTGGTGCGGCACCGCGTCGGCGGATCCTTCGCCGTACCGTCCGGGCGGGACGGCGGCACTCTCCTCGGGCTCCGGCTCCGCCTGCATGTGATCAAAGAGCGTCGGCTCCCCACCCATCAACTGCGAAAACGCCTCCTGCTCCGAGGCCGTCGGAATCTGCTCCGCGGGGGACGGGGGAGCGGTCGGAGCAACTGAAGGCGCGGCTGGAGCAACTGGAGGCGCGGCTGGAGCGGGAGGACTGGGTGCAGCGGGTGGCGCGGAGCTGGTTGGAGTAGCTGAGGTGACGCGCGCGGCCGTCGCGGTGGGGGACGGTGCGTTGTCCGCTGGAGCTGTCGCAGTGGCCGGGCGGCGGCGGTCCAGGAGGAGCCAGGTGATGGCTGCACCCAGGACGAAGGCGAGGAGGGAGCCGAGCCAGGTGTCTCGGAGCAGCCAGCTCATCAGCGCGCTCCTCGGGTCGACGTACGCACCCAGCGGCGCACGAGCCACGCGGCCGCGCTGCCCAGGACGAACGCGATCAGTAGCAGAATCCAGGTCTCGGCAATCAGCCAGCTCATTCGTTCCCCTGTACTACTCGGATCTCGGCGCGGCGGTTGGCGATCCGGCCGGCGCCGGTGGCGTTGGACTCGAGCGGGAAGGACTCGCCGTACCCGGTCGCGACGATGCGGCTCGCGGTCACGCCGAGCCGGACGAGCTCGGCCCGTACGGCGGCGGCGCGGCGTTCGGACAGCGGCAGGCTGCTCGCGGTGGAGCCGAGGTTGTCGGTGTGCCCGGCGACCTCGACGCGCACCGTCGTACACGACCTCAGCACCGCGGCCGCCTGTACGACGGCGGGCTTCGACGCGTCGTTCACGATCGACGTACCGGACAGGAAGTTGATCGGGTGCTGCCGGGTGAACTCGGCCAGCCGGGTCGGCAGCGTCCGGCACGGCTCACTCACCGCGCTCTTCGGCGCCGCCGGAAGCACGAGCTGGTCCGCGACGACCGCGCCGGGCACAGCCTTCGCGGCGGCCCGTCCGATGGTCGCCTTGGTCGCCTGGTCCGGTACCTGGCCGGACAGCGTCACCGTGTTGCCGTCGTACCGTACGGACGCGTCGCCGGTCCCGATCGCGAGCGCCCGAAGCAGTGCGGACACCGCGCTCGCGTCGGCGATCCCGTTCGTGGCGTCGATCGTCGTCCGGTCGTCGTACTCACGGTTCTCGCCGAGCACCTGCTCCACCTCGGCGGCGATCGCGTCCTTCACTGCCTGGCTCCGCACGGGCGCCTGCACCCGGATCGAGCGGTCCGTACGCCCGACCTCGAACGCCGATACGTCGCCCTGTCCATCACTGCTAGCCGAAGGAGCATTGCTAGCGGAAGGAGCACTGCTAGCTGAGGGAGCGGTGCTAGCAGAAGGAGCAGTGCTAGCAGAAGGAGCAGTGCTAGCAGATGGAGCAGTGCTAGCAGATGGAGCAGTGCTCGCGGAGGGAGCGGTGCTCGGCGACGCTGTCGGCGTACCGGTGGCACTCTCGATCCGGACCGAACGGACTCCGTCGACGCCGCTGACCACGTCCCGGACCACAATCGCGTCCGCGCCCGCGGGCACCGTGATGTGCGCGTCCCGTCCGTCGAAGTCGACGAGACTGCTCTCGATCCCGCGCGCCTTCAGGGCCGCTTCGGTGCGTTCGCGGAGGTCGTCCTCGGTGGTGCCGGCGCGGGCCGGAACGAGCACAGCCGTCAGCAGCACAGGGACTGCGAGGGCCGCGAGCAACCAGATCACGAGCGGCCGCCGAACCAGACCGGACACTGTTCCTCCGTTGGTGCGGTCAGAGTGACCGTGCGCGAGGAGACTACTCCGCCTGCCTTGCCCGTCGCACACCCGGCGGCGGAGCGTCGCAGGTTTTCCGGTTCGTCTGACGTATCCGTGGGTGCTGTTATCCACTGCTCTTGAGGGTTCTTCGTTCGCACACCAGCAGAGAACCCTCAACACGAGTGGTTAACCGCTCCAGCTGAGCGGGGCTCTCAGCTGTCATACGAGCAGAGAACCCCAACAAGCGCGGACAACCGCCCAAGCCGCGTGGGCAGGTGCGTAGGGAGGTGTGGGGAAGGCTTGGGGAGGATTTCCTGCCCGATTCGGGAAGTTTTCCTCCCCAACCTCGGCTCCGGGTGCTGACTCGGCGGGGGGCAGGCTTGGACTCGCGACCACCTGTCGGACCGCCGGGGACCTGGGTAATCAGTACCCACGGATCGGTCAGAAGAGCAGGTTTTCCTGTCCTTTCTCGGACAGGACGCATATGTGCCAGCCCGCTGCGCAAGGAATCCCTTGACTTAGTTCGTGCCGTGAATCGTACTTAGGGCGGGCCGGTTCGACTGGGAGGGGCTTGCTGTGTTGTCGATCGAGAGGCAGTCCGATTCGTCACTGATCATCGGCGTGGCTGCGTCCACGGCCGAACGAGTGCATCTGGCCCGCCTGCTCGGTGAGGCCGACGCCCTGCTGCTGGTGTCGAGCGCCGACCAGGCCCGTGCGTTCCTCGAACTGACCGGTGTGGCAGTCGCGCCCAGCGCGGCCCAGTCGGTGCCGGCAGCCGTGGCGACCGCGGAGCGACCCACGCAGATCAAGGCCGTACGGGAGCTCGCCCCCGAGCCGGTCGCCGAGTTGCGCCTCGACGTCGATCGCCGCGTGGTCCGCTGGAAGGATCGCGAGATGCCGCTGACCCGGCTGGAGCACGACTTCCTGCACTGCCTGGTCACGGAACCGGGCCGCGTGTGGACGTACCAGCGCCTGCACCACGCGGTCTGGGGCAACGAACACCTCGGCCACGGCTCGCACATCCACTCGGTCGTCAAACGCCTCCGCCAGAAACTCGCCAACCTCGGCGCAACCGTCACCATCCACGCCGTCCGCGGCGTCGGCTTCCATCTACTGCCAACGGCCTGAAAAGGGCTCGGCCCCCGGACATCGTCCGGGGGCCGAGTTTGTTACCGGGTGCTTACTTGATCGACTTCAGGGCGAAGTCTTCGACGACGGGTGTGCCGTTGACCAGCCTGGTGGTGCGGGTCTGGGGCTTGTAGCCGTCCTTCGCGGCGATCAGGGTGAGCGGGTTGTTGCGGCGGTCCAGCCAGTACGCGTACCCACCGTCCTTGTCGGTGATGAACGTGTACGACTGGGCCCAGGAGTCCACCTCGACGATCGCGCCCGGCAGTGCGGCGGTGCCGGACGAGGTGACGCCCGTGACCGTACCCATCAGCTTGCTCCAGGTGTTCGGCGGAGTGACGTTCATCGTCACGCCGACGGCCGGGACCGAGTACGGGGTGTTCTCGCCGATCGTCACGGCGCCCGAGTAGGCACCGGGCTGGTCGACACTCGCGGAGAGCGTGACCTTGACGGTCGTCGACTGTCCCGGGGCCAGGGTGGTCTCGGTCTGGTCGATCGACAGCCAGCTCACGTCCGCCGACGACTCGGAGCAGTCCTCGAGACCCGGCAAGGCCTCACTGTCCGCGGTCGCCGTGAAGCCGCCGGACGAGCCGCCGACCTTGTAGAAGCCACACGCCGCGCCACCGCGGTACCGCGGCAGGTTGGAGTTCGGCAGGGCGGACCAGGTGCCCGCGGCCGGGTCGTACGAGAACCCGGCGTTGGTGACTGCACCGGCCTGGACGCCGCCGACGATCAGCAGCTTCCCGCCGGCGACGGCGTACGACGCCGCCCAGTGGTCGGCCGGTGCGTCCGCGATCGCAGTCCAGGAGTCTGCTGACGGGTCGTAGACGTACGCCGACTTGAGGGAGTTCACGCCGTCGTTACCGCCGGCGCAGTACAGCATGCCGTCGATGGCGCCGCAGGATGCGAACGCGACCGACTGCGGGTAGTTCGCCAGCGTCTGCCAGCTGTCCGTCGCCGCGTCGTAGCGCACCACGGTGTTGCTCATCGGGGTGCATCCGGCGGTGGTGCAGCCACCGACGGCGTACAGCTTGCCGTCGAGGACAGCCTGACCGGCAGCGGCCCGCGGGGCCGGGTTGGCGGCGACTGCGGTCCAGGCGTTGGCGGCCGGGTCGTACGACCAGGTCTCCGGCGCCGGGCCGGCATCCGCCCAGCCGGAGCTGGCGATGATCTTGCCACCGACGACACCGACGGTGATCGCGTTGCGGGCGCCCGGGAGCGGGGCGATCGCGGTCCACGCGAGCGAGGCCGGGTCGTACACGTAGCTGTTCGCCGTCGACGCACTACCGTTGCCACCGGCAATCGAGTAGACCTTGCCGTCGAGGTTCACGACCCGGTTGTCCATCACGGTGGCCGGGTAGTCGGCGATGTCGGCCCACGGAGCCGCCATCGGCTTCGCGACGGCCGGCTTGGTGCCGGTCTTGCCGGACAGCATCCGGGCGAACGAGGTGTTCACGGCGAGCCGCTGCAGCGGAGCGCCGACCCCGTTCTCCACCTGGGCCTTGGTGGTCTTGCTGCCGTTCGCGTTCTCCAGGACGAAGCCGCTGTCCTTCTCACCGAACTTGACGTCGACGTCCGCGCCACCGGTGTTGGTGACCTTGAACGACTTGGTCACCTTGCCGCCCGGCAGCCTCAGGTTGCCGGTGATGCTGCCCGGCGTGACGGCCAGCTGGCCGGCCTTCAGCGTGTAGTCGGCGGTGGTGGCCCAGTCCGCCTCGACCCCGACGGTCGCGGTCGAGCTGACGTAGTTGCCGGCCTTGGCGGTGAATCCCTGGTCGCCGTCCGCGGACGAGTACAGCCAGTAGAAGCCGTCGTTCAGGCCGGTGTCCTCCGGCGTCGCCGCCGTCGTCGCGGACTCGGTGCTGCCGTCACGAGTGACGACCGCGCCGTTCACGAACGCGTTCGTGTTGGCGTCCTTGACGTTGCCGACGACGATGCCGCCGCCGGTCGGTACGCAGGTGACCTGGCTGCCGACCAGTACGTTGTCGAGCTCCCACCACCATTCGTACGAGGCGTCGTAGTAGTGGAACCGGACCTGCACGGCGGACTGTCCGGCCGCCTGCGGGATCGCGATCTCCTTCTGACCCGTCACGTCCGCCGCCTGGGCGAGCACGTTGGACCAGGTGGCGCCGCCGTCGATCGACAGGTCGACGTCGGCCTTCTCACCACCGAGCCAGTTCAGGTCCTGGTTGAACCGGATCACCGGAGCGGTGACCGCGCTCAGGTCCACGACCGGGCTGACCAGCGAGGTGTCCTGCGCACCGCCCGGACCGTACTTGTCGCTGTCGACGATCGCGAAGTTGCCGCTGCCGCCGGCGGTGTTGCCCCGGCTGCCCGGGTTGTCGAACTTCCAGACCTGACCGTTGCCCTTGCCGTCGACGACCGTCCACCCGTTCGGCGTGGAGGTGCCGTCGAAGGTCTCGTAGACGCCGTCCGAGCCCCACTTGTAACCGGGCGCGGTCGTGCAGGACTCGGAGTCGGTCGGGACCGCGATGTTCTGCGTCAGGTTGCCGCTGCCGACCGTGATCGGCTGGCTGACGGTCTGGTACCCCGGGTACTTCGCCTCGACCTTGAGCGAGTACGCCGCACCCGACGGGACCTTCAGGCTGTACCGGCCGTTGCTCGGGGTCGTGTAGTCGAACACGCCACCCGGACCCTCGACCGACACCTTCGCGTACAGCGGCCAGCCGTGGCCGGAGCCGTCCGTGACCGTACCGCCGACACTCACCTGCGGAGTGCTCTCCAGGGCGAAGTCCTTGGTGGTGGTCTGACCAGTCGTCACCGAGGCGGTCGTCCTCTGGCTCTTGTAGCCGAAGGACGCGACCGTCAGGTTGTAGTCGCCGGCCGGCAGTACGGACGAGAACGTTCCGTTGCTGCTGGTGGTCAGCGTCTTGTCGGGCTGGCCATCGGCGGTGACGGTGACGCTGGCACCGGCCAGCGGCGCACCACCGGTGGCGGCGGTGACCGTACCGGCGAGCGTGCCGGTGTCACCGATCGGCGCGGCGTTCAGCAGCGCCAGCGCGTCCAGCCGGCCTTGGCCGAACACGTTGTTGTTCGCGTCGGTGCCGCCGCACTGGCTGTTCGGCGCGTCGACCGCGGTCTGGTTCAGGAGTGCCCGGGTGGCAGCCACGTCACCCTTGAGGGACGGCGAGGCGGACCACAGCAGGGCCACGGTGGCCGTCAGGTGTGGCGTAGCCATCGACGTACCGTTGAAGGCGCCGTAGGTGTTGCCCGGCAGGCTGGACCGGACGTTCACACCCGGAGCCGAGATGTTCGGCTTGATGGTGCCGTCCTGGCCGACACCGCGGCCGGAGAAGGACGCGATGGTGTTGTTGATGTCGTAGGCACCCGCGGAGTAGTTGCTGGTCAGGCTGCCCGGTGAACCGGAGGTGTTGCAGCCGCCCTCACCGCTGTTGCCGTTGGCGAACGCACCGAAGATCCCGGACGCGGTCCAGGCCAGGGTGATGTCCTCCATGAACGGGTCGTTCGACGGCAGCGTGGAGCCCCACGAGTTGTTGATGACGTTCGGCCGCTTGCTCGCGTCCGGGTTCTGCCCGGCGAGGTCGGTCGGCTCGAGCATCCACTGGCCGGACGAGATCAGCGCGGCGTCGCTCGGGCAGCAGCCGTTCGCGGCGATCCACTTCACGCCCGGGGCGACACCGATCTGGTTGCCCGCGCCGTCGTCGCCGACCATGGTGCCCATCGTGTGGGTGCCGTGGCCGTTGCCGTCGGACGGTGCGTTCGGCGAGGTGCCGGCCGCGTCGAACCAGTTGTAGTTGTGGTCGAAGGTGCCGTCACCGTTGTTGCCGCGGTACTGGTTCACCAGCGCCGGATGGTCGTACTGCACCCCGGTGTCGATGCTGGCGACGACGATGCCCTCACCCTTGTCGCCGTACTGCGACCAGACGTCGTTCGCCTTGATGTTCGCGACGCCCCACTCGACCGACTGGATCGCCTTCTCCTGCTGGCCGGGCGTGACCTTCGGTACCTCGATCTGGACCGGTGCGTACAGGCCCTCGACCTCGGTGTGGGTGGCCAGGTTCTGGGCGAGCGCGAGCGAACCGCTCTCGACGCGGATCGCGTTCGTACCCCAGAACGACTGGTACTTGATGTGCTGGGCGTCCAGCTCGGCGCGGATCTTCGCCTGGCTGTCCGCGGCGGCCTTCTTCAGCGCGGCGGCGACCGCCGTACCGCGCTCGTTCCAGTTGGTGATCTTGCTCGCGGCACCCAGGTCCGCCTTCGCGCCGAACCGGACCCAGTAGTCCGTCGCGGCCTTGGCGTCCTTGCCGTCGAGCTTCGCCATCAGCTCCGGCTTGATCTTGGCGGCCGGATCGGCCGTCGGTTTGGTCGGTGGTGACGCCTGGGCCTGGCCGGCGGCGGCCATCCCGGTCGCTACGACGGCCACCGCCGCCAGGGTGCTCACCAGTGATCTGGCGAGCCCCTTCCGTTGATGTGACATCTCTGCAGCCCCTCACTTGAAAGACCCCGAGTCGACTCCCCCGAGTCATCTGCTGCAGGAGGACTCACGCTGCGTGCCCCCCGGGCTGCGGCATGTGACACCGCTAGCTTGACGTGGACCTTATGTGTCAGATCAACGTGGTAACAAGCACACATGGTGAGCAAGTTGTGACTAGCTGTCGCGCCGATCGAGGCAACCTGGGCAAACGTTGGCAGTCCGTTGACGATCCCGGGCAGGGGTTGACATCGTGATCAGATGGTCACCGCCCGTGTCCCCGCCCCCATGGACGCAGATCTGACCGCGGAAGCGTTTCCGCTGCTGATCGCGGTCTCGGCTTCTGCTGAGCAACGCGTCCGGCTCGCCGAGCTCGTCGACGACGTCGCGCCGCTGCTGCTGGTCTCCAATCTCGAAGAGCTCCGCCGGCTGCTCGTCCCGGCGCAGCATCCGCCGCCGGCCGCGTCCGCCACGCCCGTACGGTCCGAGCCGCCCGAACCGCCGGAGCCCGATGCGGTCGGTGCCACCGCCGTCCAGGCGTCCGGCGCCGATCCGGACGCGGACGTACTCACCATCGACCGGGCCCGCTCGGTCGCCCGCTGGCGCGATCGTGAGATCCAGCTGACCGATCTCGAGCAGGAGCTGCTCGGCCGGCTGATGTCCAGCCCGCTGCGCGTCTGGTCGTACGACGCGCTGCACCAGACCGTGTGGCGGGACCGGAACGTCCGCGGCACCGGCGACGTGCATTCGGTGGTCAAGCGGCTGCGGCGCAAGCTCGACGACCTCGGCACCACGGTCACCATCGATTCGGTGCGCGGGATCGGGTTCCGGCTCACCGATCACCAACGTCCGATGATCACCGATCTGCGGGCGGGGTAACGTCGCCGGATGTGACGTTCTCTGCGCTGAGCCACCTCGAATGCCCCCGGTGCGGGGCCACCCACGACGCCGACCAGATCATCGGCCTCTGCCCCTGCGGATCGCCGCTGCTCGCGCGGTACGGCGTACCGGATCTGAAGAAGGAGGATCTGGCGACCCGCCCGGCGGACCTGTGGCGCTACCACGAGCTCCTGCCCGTACGGTCGCCGGACAACGTGGTGACGCTGGGGGAGGGGATGACCCCGCTGCTGCCGTTGCCGCGGTACGGCGCCGAGCTCGGCGTGGACCGCCTCCTGATGAAGGACGAGGGGCTGATCCCGACCGGCTCCTTCAAGGCCCGGGGCGCCGCCGTCGGCGTGTCCCGCGCGTACGAGGTCGGCGTCCGGAAGATCGCGATGCCGACGAACGGGAACGCCGGATCGGCCTGGGCCGCGTACGCCGCCCGCGCCGGGATGGAGGCGCTGATCGCGATGCCGATCGCGGCACCAGAGATCTGCCGCCGCGAGGTCAGCGTGGTCGGCGCCCGGCTGCAGCTCATCGACGGGCTGATCGGCGACGCGGCCGCGTACGTCCGCGAGCAGACCGGGTACTTCGACGCCTCGACGCTGAAGGAGCCGTACCGGATCGAGGGCAAGAAGACGATGGGCCTGGAGATCGCTGAGCAGCTCGGCTGGTCGTTGCCGGACGTGATCGTCTACCCGACCGGCGGCGGTGTCGGCATCATCGGCATCTGGAAAGCCCTGAACGAACTCCGCGACCTCGGCTGGATCGACGGCCCACTGCCGCGCCTGGTCGCCGTCCAGTCCACCGGCTGCGCACCGATCGTCCGCGCCTGGGAGCAGGGCCTGACCGAGAGCGAGCCGTGGGAGGATGCCAAAACCGTTGCCTTCGGCATCACTGTCCCCAAGGCCCTCGGTGATTTCCTCGTCCTGCAAGCGATCGCGGAGACCGGCGGCTGCGCCGTCGCCGTCACCGACGAAGAAATCCTCACCGAACAACACACCGTCGCCCGCCTCGAAGGCACCTTCATCTGCCCCGAAGGCGCCGCCGACTTCGCCGCCATCCGCCAACTGCGTACCACTGGCTGGATCCACCCTGGTGAGCAGGTAGTAGCGCTCAACACCGGAGCGGGCCTCAAATACCCCGAAACCGTCCCACTGTAAGAAACCCACCGCGCACTTCGCAGCCTCCCACCCAACCTCGGGCTAGCGCCCGGAACCAATGCTCCGGCTGGCGCCGGCGGGCTGCTCGCTGGCGCTCACTTGTGAGTGGCTGGCCAACGCGCTCGGCAGACTCCTGTGGCGGAGCGGGCCTGCTGGCGACGACCGCGATCCAACGAACACGGGTCAGAACGTCGCGTACACACAGGAGTTGCTGACGGATCCGATCGAGTCGGTGCTGCTCATCTCCAAGCCGTACATGGAGCGGCGCGCGTACGCCACCTGCCGGAAGGTGTGGCCGGCCGTCGACATCGGCTTCGCGGTCGAGCAGGATGTTCCGGAGGACGTCCTTGCTGCCTACGAGCGCCTCGTCGCATGCGGATTCACGACGCGGATCAGAGCCGTTCCGCTGGGGTGATGCCGTACCGAAGAACGGGCAGTGACCGACCGCCGCTCACCGTCCCAGGCTCACCCGCCTCGTCTCAACGCCTCCGTGCCCGGACCACTACCCGTTCTTCGGTACACCCGCCGCTAGGCCTGGCCGCGGCGGACGGCGAGGATGTGGGCTGGTTCGGCGTTGGGGTCGAGTTTGATGTAGTTGCTCTGGCCCCAGCGCCAGGTGGCGCCGGTGATCTCGTCGTAGACCGTGAAGGTGTCTTCGGGGCGCATGCCGAGGGCGGCCATGTCGAGGTGGACCATGGACTCGCGGACCGAGTGCGGGTCGGTGTTCACGACGACGATCACCGTGTCGGTGTGCCCGTCGGGTGCGGTCGAGCGCTTCGAGAAGCACATGATCGCTTCGTCGTCGACCGAGTGCAGCGACAGGTTGCGCAGTTGCTGCAGCGACGGGTGCCGGCGGCGGATGTTGTTCAGCAGGGTCAGGTAAGGCGCGAGCGTGCGGCCTTCACGCTCCGCCGCCTCCCAGTCCCGCGGCCGGAGCTGGAACTTCTCGGTGTCCAGGTACTCCTCCGAGCCCGGCCGCAGCGCGACGTGCTCGAACAGCTCGTACCCGGCGTACACGCCCCAGGCCGGCGACGACGTGGACGCGATCGCCGCGCGGATCTTGAACGCACCGGGCCCGCCGTACTGCAGATAAGCGGTCAGGATGTCCGGGGTGTTGACGAAGAAGTTCGGCCGCAGGAAGTGGCCGGTCTCCTGGGTGAGCTCGGTGAGGTACTCCTCGAGCTCCCACTTCTCGTTGCGCCAGGTGAAGTACGTGTACGACTGGTGGAACCCGACCTTCGCCAGCTCCTGCATCATCGGCCGCCGGGTGAACGCCTCGGACAGGAACACCACGTCCGGGTCGGTCTTGCGGATCTCGCCGAGCAGGTACTCCCAGAAGTTCACCGGCTTGGTGTGCGGGTTGTCGACCCGGAAGACCGTGACGCCCTTGTCGATCCAGAGCTTCACGATCCGCAGCACCTCGGCGTACAGGCCTTCGGGATCGTGGTCGAAGTTGATCGGGTAGATGTCCTGGTACTTCTTCGGCGGGTTCTCGGCGTACGCGATCGAGCCGTCGGCGCGGACCGAGAACCACTTCGGGTGCTCCTTGACCCACGGGTGGTCCGGCGACGCCTGCAGCGCCAGGTCGATCGCGACCTCGAGGCCGACCTCGCGGGCCCGGCCGACGAAGTACTCGAAGTCTTCGAACGTACCGAGCTCGGGGTGGATCGCGTCGTGGCCGCCGTCCTCGGAACCGATCGCCCACGGCGAACCGGGGTCGCCCGGCTTCGGGTCGAGGGTGTTGTTCGGGCCCTTGCGGAACGAGTGCCCGACCGGGTGGATCGGCGGCACGTAGAGGATGTCGAAGCCCATCTTCGCGACCGCCTCGAGCCGCCGCGCCGCGGTCCGGAACGTGCCGGACACCCACCTGTCGTTCGCCTCGTCGTACTCCGCACCCTCCGAGCGCGGGAAGAACTCGTACCAGCTGCCGTACAGCGCGCGGGTCCGGTCGACCCACACCGGGTACGTCTCCGACGACGTGATCAGCTCGCGCACCGGGTACCGGCCGAGGGCCGCGCGGACCTGCGGCGAGATGCCCGCGGCCAGTCGCGCCTCCGGCGGCAGCGCGCCGTTCGCCAGCGCGTGCGCGGCGTCGCTGAGCGTCCCGCGGTCCGCCCGTACGGCGGGAGGTACGCCGGCCGCGGCGCGATCGAAGAACGCGGCGCCCTCGGCGAACATCAGGTCGACGTCCAGCCCGGCGGGGATCTTGATCTCGGCGTTGTGCCGCCACGTCCCGTACGGGTCGCTCCAGCCCTCGACCGCGAACGTCCACGCGCCCTGCTCCTGAAGCGTGACGTCGACGGTCCAGCGGTCACTGCCCTGGCCGGCCGGCGTCATCAGCATCCGTCTGGTCTGTCCCGACGGCGAGGTGAGCACGACGTTCGCGTTCACCGCGTCATGGCCCTCGCGGAAGACCGTTGCCGCGATGGTGAACGTCTCGCCGACGGCCGCCTTGGCCGGATACGCTCCGGCGTCGACGGTCGGGGTGACGTCGGTGATCGGGATGCGCCCAGTCATGGCGTGGATGAACTCCCTGTGTCTGAATGTCGGAACTACAAGTCTGACGTTATCTGTTCCCAGTGGTCGTCCGTGACACACCGGCCTGCAAAATCTTGCTCGCGTTGCAAGATCGATGCATGCCGGGGGTGTTTTGGGCACCCCGGCCTTGTACGGTGTCCCGGTGCGAGCGATACGACGATTCTCCGTCCGCCCTGTCCTGCCCGAGCCGCTGACCGGCCTGGGAACCCTGGTGAACAACCTCCGCTGGGCCTGGCACCCGGAGACGCAGGACGTCTTCGAGGCCGTCGACCCACAGCTGTGGCGGAGCACCGGCGGTGACCCGGTCAAGCTGCTCGGCGAGGTCCCGGCGGCCCGGCTCGACGAGCTGGCCAACGACCACGCTTTCCTGCGCCGGCTGGAACTGGCGGTAGCCGACCTGGACAGCTACGTGACCGACGACCGGTGGTTCCAGACCGGCGGCGGCTCCCCGCTCGACGCGGTTGCGTACTTCTCGCCGGAGTTCGGCATCACCCACGTCCTCCCGCAGTACTCCGGCGGTCTCGGCATCCTGGCCGGCGACCACCTGAAGGCGGCCAGCGACCTCGGCGTGCCGCTGATCGGTGTCGGCCTGCTGTACCGGCACGGCTACTTCACGCAGTCGCTGAACGCCGAGGGCTGGCAGCAGGAGCGTTACCCCCTGGTGGACCCGGAC
This sequence comes from Kribbella sp. NPDC048928, assembly GCF_043197975.1. Classification (NCBI taxonomy): domain Bacteria; kingdom Bacillati; phylum Actinomycetota; class Actinomycetes; order Propionibacteriales; family Kribbellaceae; genus Kribbella; species Kribbella sp. NPDC048928. Next base: position 346,138 of record NZ_JBICUC010000006.1, read on the forward strand.
GGGCTTCCGATCAGCCTGCTCCGGGATGGTGACGCACCCGCGACCATCACCCTCACGCTTCCGGGCAACCGTGAGCTGCACGCGCAGATCTGGGTCGCCCAGGTCGGCCGGGTGCCGCTGCTGATGCTCGACTCCGACATCGAGGAGAACGAGCCCTCCGAGCGCGAGGTGACCGACCGGCTGTACGGCGGTTCGACCGAGCACCGGCTGCTCCAGGAGCTGCTCCTCGGCGTCGGCGGTGTCCGCGCGGTCCGTACGTACTGCCGGATCACCGGTCACGCGGCGCCCGAGGTGTTCCACACCAACGAGGGCCACGCCGGCTTCCTCGGCGTCGAGCGGATCCGCGAACTGGCCGCCGAGAAGGACCTCGACTTCGACACCGCGCTCGAGGTGAACCGCGGCGGCACCGTGTTCACCACCCACACGCCGGTCCCGGCCGGTATCGACCGGTTCCCGGTCGAGCTGATCCAGCAGCACTTCTCGCCGGATGTGTTCGGTCCCGAGGTCCCGATCGAGCGGATCCTCGAGCTCGGCGCGGAGGACTTCGAGGGCGGCGACCCGGCGCTGTTCAACATGGCGATCATGGGGCTGCGGCTGGCACAGCGCGCGAACGGCGTCTCGAAGCTGCACGGTGTGGTCAGCCGCGGGATGTTCGCGGGACTGTGGCCGAGCTTCGACTCCGTCGACGTGCCGATCACCTCGATCACCAACGGTGTGCACGCGCCGACCTGGGTGGCGCGCGAGGTCCACGACCTGACGTACGCGAACTACACCGCCGACGGTGACGAGGTGTTCGCGGGTCTGGACAAGACCACGGACGCGCAGATCTGGGAGACCAAGCGGCTGCTCCGGCAGCGGTTCATCGACGACACCCGGTCGCGGGTCCGGCAGTCCTGGATCAACCGCGGCGCGAGCGACGCCGAGCTCGGCTGGGTCGACTCGATCCTGGACCCTGACGTGCTGACGATGGGCTTCGCGCGCCGCGTCCCGTCGTACAAGCGGCTGACCCTGATGCTGCGCGACCCGGAGCGGCTGAAGTCGATGCTCCTGCACCCGCAGCGTCCGGTGCAGATCGTGATCGCCGGCAAGGCGCACCCGCACGACGAGGGCGGCAAGAAGCTCATCCAGGAGATGGTCCGGTTCGCCGACGACCCGGAGGTACGGCACCGGATCGTGTTCGTACCCGATTACGACATCGCGCTCGCGCAGCCGATGTACCCGGGCTGCGACGTCTGGCTGAACAACCCGCTGCGTCCGTACGAGGCGTGCGGTACGTCCGGGATGAAGGCGGCGCTGAACGGTGCGCTCAACCTGTCCATCCGTGACGGCTGGTGGGACGAGTGGTACGACGACGAGTTCGGCTGGGCGATCCCGTCCGCCGAGGGGATCGAGGACACCGACCGCCGCGACGACCTCGAGGCGCACGCGTTGTACGACCTGATCGAGAAGCAGGTCGCGCCGCGGTTCTACGACGGTGACGTACCGGGCCGCTGGATCGAGATGCTCCGGCACACGATCAAGGAGCTCGGCCCGAAGGTGCTCGCGACCCGGATGGTCCGCGACTACGTCGAGCAGTTGTACGCGCCGGCCGCGCAGTCGTCGCGCGCTCTCAACTCGACGTACGAGGGTGCTCGCGAGCTGGCCGCGTGGAAGAAGAAGGTCCGCGCGGCGTGGCCGCAGATCCGTGTCGACCACGTGGAGCTCCAGGGCCTCGGCGACGTACCGCAGCTCGGTACGACGGTCGGGATCCGTGCGTTCGCGGCGATCGGTGATCTGGAGCCGTCCGACATCTGTGTCGAGGTGCTGCACGGCCGGGTCGACGCAGGAGACGAGATCACGGACCCGGTCCGCGCGTCGCTGGAGCTCGCCGAGACGTACGAGGGCAACCGGCACCGCTACGAGGGCGAGCTGAAGCTGGACCGTACGGGCCCGTTCGGCTACACGGTCCGCGTCGTCCCGAACCATCAGGGCCTCGCCTCCGTCGCCGAGCTCGGCCTGGCCGCCGGCCCGTCCGACCCCGACGACCCCACCACCCCCGACCTCCCCGCCGGCTCAGAATTCTGAGCCACCCAAAAGACACGCCCCCGCCTGCCTCACCAGGCGGGGGCGTACTTGTGCCACCCACCCACCCCCACCCGCCCGCATTTGCCTGGCAGACCCACCAATTTGCCTGGCAGACCCAGCAAAGTGGGGGTTCTACACCGTTAACCACGGTGTAGAACCCAGTACTTGCTGGGTCTGCCAGGCAAATTGGTCGGGGTGGGGCGGCGGGACTGGCGATAGGCAATTGCTTGTCGCCGGTCGCCGGGAGGGCTAGTTGGTCGGGGTGCGGTGGATGCGGAGGATGCCGTAGAGGACCAGGGCGGCGGCGAGCGCGGTGAGGGTCAGGGCTGCTGTGGTGGTGGCGGTGTGGAACTGGGTGGTTTGGTGTGCGGTCCAGTTCGGGCTGGTGATGGTGCCGGCGAAGATCGTGGCGAGGATGGTGCCGGTGATGGCGATGCCGGCGCCGGAGGTGACCTCGGTGGCGGTGTCGGTGAGGGCCGCGCCGATCGTGGTGCGGTTCTTCGGCAGACCGCGCAGAACGTTGACCCCGGCAACGACCCCGACGACGCGCATCCCCGCGGCGACCAGGACCAGCGCGATCGCGACCCACACGTACCCGTGCCGACTGAACACGCCGTACACAGCCAGTCCCGCGACGACCGCCGACGCGCTGATCCACGCGGCACCCCCGAGCCCGACACGCTCGACGAACGGCCGAATCAGCGCACCGCCCGCGACGAGCACCACGACCTGCGGCAGCATCCCGAGCGCAGCGAGCCCCGGTGTCCAACCCCAGTCGAGCTGGAGCTGCAACGTGACGAGATACCCGAGCCCCGCCGTCGCCAGCCCAGCCGCCGCCTTGAACGCAAGCCCACTGGAAACCAGCGGATGCGCAACGAGCTTCGGATCGAGCAGCGGGTACGTTGCCGTGCGCTCCCGCAGATAGAACAACACAGCCCCGCCCAACGCGCCGCCGGTGAACACCCAAGGACTCCACGACCCAGTGCCCTCGTTGACGAACAGCGTCGGCGCAACAAGCGCGAGCACAATGGTCGCCGTACCGAGAACAGCGCCCGCAACATCGATCGGATCGCGGTGCAACTCGTCCGGTACGTCGGCCGCGACTCCACGCCGTACGCCGATCATCGCGAGCACTGCGATCGGTACGTTGATCAGCAGCAGCACCTGCCACGGCGCGATCGCCAGTACGAATCCGCCCGCCGTCGGACCGACCGCGAGCCCGACCAGCCCCACGGTCGAGATCAACGTGGTGGCACGCACCCGGAGACCGTCGTCCTCGAACAGCCGGAAGCTCAGCGCCATCGACCCAGGTGTCGTCATCGCGGCCGCGACCCCCATCGCGACCCGGACCGCGATCAGCTGCTCGACCGTACCGACGAACGCGGTTGCGAGGCTCGCAATCCCGAGCAGCACCAGGCCGACGAGCATGACCCGCCGTCGCCCGAACCGGTCGGCGATCGCCCCGAAGGCGAGCATCAGCCCGCCGAACACGACGGCGTACGCGCCGGTCACCCACTGGAGCGCGGTTGTGGACGCGTGCAGTTCGCGGCCGATGGTGGGCAGCGCGACGTTCAGGATCGAGTTGTCGAGCATCTCGAACAGGAACACGGCGGACAGGCCGGCCAACGCGACCCAGGCCTCCCGCAGTGAACGTGGGCCGGCTGCTATGACAGTTGTCTGATCGGAGGACATGCCACTAGGTTAAGTGACTAAACTTAGTGACACAAGAGAGTGAGGTCACAGATGCCCAGAACCGCAGCTCGCGGCGGACCGCAGACGCGCGCCCGGATCTCGCAGGTCGCCACCCAGTTGTTCCTGGAGCGCGGCTTCGACGGGGTCACGGTCGCCGAGGTGGCGCGCGAGGCGGGCGTGTCGAGCGTGACCGTCTTCAAGCACTTCCCGCGCAAGGAGGACCTGCTCCTCGACCGCGCCGACGACGCGCTGGAGGTCTTGCGTACGGCGGTCCGCGGCAACGGCGACGTACTGACGGAGCTGCACGAGGCGACGCTGCGGCTGGTCGACGAGCGCCATTCGCTGTCCGGACTCAAGGACGGGTCGGTCCCGTTCTTCGCCACGGTCGCGGCGTCACCGGCGCTGATCGCCCGCGCCCGCGAGATCGCCGACGAACTCCAGCAGGCCCTCGCCGAGGAGCTGGCGGCCGGCATGGATCCGGGCGACGCCGCCCTGCTCGCTGCGTTCTTCGTGGCCGGCTACACCACGGTCCTCACCCGCACCGCAGCCCGCCAACTCGCCGGCGACACCGCCGCCGAGGTGGCCGACGATCACCGCGGCCGCGTCGACCACCTCTTCGCGAAGCTCGCCGACGGCTTCGAAAACTGACGTGGCCGTCCAGCTAAAGCAGCTCCACCCATTCGAACGGCGGTTTCATGGCCGGTGACGTCACGAACGAGCGGCCGGCGAAGGTCAGGTCCGGGTCCGTGCGGTAGAGGTCGTCGACCTCCTTGGTCGCGGCCTCGTCGCCGTTGTCGGAGGCAATCATCAGCCGGGCGATGCGGTCGGTGAGCTCCACGTCGGCGCCGTCGAGCCGGTCCGACATGGTGCCCCAGTTGTCCCAGAGCAGGAGCTCGTCGCCGTTCAGATGGGCGAGCTGGTAGTGCACGTAGTTCCGGATGAACCAGCCGCCGTGCAGCTTCAGCGGGGCGTCCGGGTTGGGATCGGCGCCGTACCTGTCGCCGTCCAGTTCGCCGGACCGGTACCCGAGCCACACCTCAGCCGCGGACCGGAACGGTCCGGCAGGCATGTCCTCGACGTCGAAGGGGTAGGAGGCCTGATCCAGCTCGGTGTCGATCATCACCCAGCGGTCGCCGTTCCAGTACTCCGCGACGACGTGGTCGTGGTTGAACCCCTCGGCGAAGTACTCGGCGAACCCGACCCGGCTGCGCGCCGGGATCCCCTTGTGCCGCAGGGCCGACACGAACAGCAGCGTGTGGTCGCGGCAGCAACCCACGACCCGGTCGGCCGGCTCCCGCCGTGCGGCGAGCGGGGTGCCGTTGCGCTGGTGGTCCGTGGCGAGGATCGCCGACACCCAGCGGCTGTCGATCTCGGCCAGCCGTTCGCCGGTGAACTCGATGCCGCCGGCCCGGTAGTGGATCACCAGGTCGCGCGTCACGGCCGCGATCCCGGGGATGTCGTCCGGCAACGCGTCGAAAAGTCCTGCATGTACGCCCGGGTCGCTCCACCGGGTCTGGATCGCGTAGTCCATCAGGGGTTCCTTTCGAGAATGGGCAGGGCGATGTCGACGGCCGGCTCGTCGCGGGGGAGCAGGTGACAGTCCTGGCGGTACATCTCGCGCGGCGGACCTGCTTCGGGCAGGCCGGCCGCGCGGACGTGATCGGTGACGAGGTCGTACGCGAGCATGATCCGCGGGTACGCGCACTCGTTCATCGTGATCGTGCAGTACGCCTCGCGGTGTGCCGGCTCGACCCGGATCGCGATCCGCCCGGACGGGTCGACGAGCCCCTCGAACGGCACACACACCTCGACGGTCGCCTCGCCCTCGGGTGTGACGGCGCCGTGGAAGATCACCCATGAACCGGTGGTGGCGGTCGCACCCGCGGCCCGCAGGTAGGTCGTGATCTCGTCGGTGCACGTCACGATCACCCCGACCAGCAATTGCTGGTTGGTGTCCTCCCGGATCGAGGCGATCTTGGTCGCCGGTACGTCGCGGGTCAGCACCGGTCGTGGTGCGAGGCCTGTCGTACCGGAGCGGGAGAGCCGGTCGCGGAGGTACTGCAGCGTCGCCTGGCGCGCCGCGGTGGTCGCCTGTTCGGCGGCCCACCAGCGATCGAGCCGGATCAACGCGTTCTCGTCGGTGCCGGCGAGGACCTCGGCGATGGTGGTCAGCGGCATGTCCAACTGGCGCAGCACACTGATCCGCCGCGCCCGCTCCAGTTGCTCCTCGTCGTACAGGCGGTAGCCGTTGGCCGGATCCACCTGTGCCGGAGCGAGCAGGCCCGACACGTCGTACAGCCGCAAGGCCTTCAACGACAGCCCGGCCCGCCGTCCGAACTCACTGATCGTCAACACCCGCTCATCAAACCCCCTGCCCCAGGGGCCGGGTAAAGAAATGTTCTGGGCGGGGTTGCCATGAAGACACTAACGATATATCGTTAGTGTCATGAAGAATATCGAGGAGGAACCCATGAACACCCCCAACGAACTCAGAGGCCGCCGAGGCGGTCACCATCACCCCCGTCGCGGCGGACCGCAGATGGGCGAAGGCATGCCGATGCACCGCGGACGCGGTGAGCGAGGCGAACGCGGCGAACGTCGTGACCGCGGAGAGCGCGGAGAGCGTGGCGAGCGTGGCTCGCGACGTGGTGGTCCGGGCCGGGGCTCCGGTCGCGGCCGGGCGCCGCGCGGCGACGTCCGTACGGCCGTCCTGATGCTGCTCGCCGACGAGCCGATGCACGGCTACCAGCTGATGCAGGCCATCGCCGACCGCAGCGGCGGGCGCTGGACCCCCAGCCCCGGCGCGATCTACCCGACCATCAACCAGCTCGAGGACGAGGGCCTGGTCACCGTGACTGCGGAGGCCGGACGCAAGCTCGTCACCCTGACCGATGCCGGTCGCGAGTACGTCGAAGGGCGCACGGCGATCGACCCGTTCGCAGCGTTCGCGAGCGCCGGCCCGGCCTCCGACCTGCGCGGACTGCTCGAGGAGCTGCACTCCGCGACTCGACAGGTCGCCCGCAGCGGCTCCGAGGAGCAGCGCGTCGCGGCTGCCAAGATCCTGACCGACGCCCGCCGCTCGCTCTACCTGCTGCTGGCCGACGGCCCAACCACCCCAGAGACCCCGACGGCACCCGAGGCCTGAGACCTGCGTCACGCAGGGAACGTCTCGGCCGAACGACTCCTCTTCCTCAGGTCACCACTTGCTGAGGAGGGGTCGGGATGGAGTCTCGAAGGATCGTCGCGGGCGTGCATGTCCTGCTGGCGGCGCTACACATCTACTGGGCGACAGGGCTCGTCTGGCCCGCGTCCGACGCGCGATCGCTGTCTCGAGCGGTCCTCGGCGTGCAGGTCTCGTTCGCACCACAGGTCGTACTGCCACTGGCTGTGCTGCATCTGCTGCTGGCCTTCGCGGTCCTGCGGTCCGACCGATCCGCCGTCTGCCGTGTAGTGGTGGCAGGCCTCGCAACCGGGTTGGCCTTTCGCGCCGCCCTTGGTATCGCCTGGATCTTCACTGGCGCAGGTACTGCGTTCTACTGGCTCAACCTGCTGCTCTACACACCGGCTTGCATCGCGCTGTGCGTTGCTGACCTGAGGATGCTGCGTATGCGGTGGCTGAAGGCAGCTGTGGTCGCAGGACCAGTCGCTGTGGTCACGGCGGTCGCGTTGATCGCGTACGTGTACCAGCCGGCTGAACGTCCGCATCCGAGCGACTCCGCCGACTCGAAGTACGTCGATACGCCGGTGGCCCGGGTGCACTACCTGCAACGCGGTACCGGTGCGCCTGTGGTGTTGCTGGCGCCAGGAGCTTCACCTGCTGCGGCGTGGGACGCCGAGCTGACTGTGTTGGCGCGTGACCACACCGTCTATGCCGTGGACCTTCCCGGCCAAGGGGAGACCCGGTTGCACGACGAGGGCTTCGCGTTCGACCTCGACGGCATGACTGGTGCGCTCGATCAGTTCCTGGACGCACTGCACCTGCAGAGCGTCGTACTCGGCGGCAACTCGTGGAGCGGCGGCTGGGGACTCGCGTACGCGCAACGCCACCCGGAACGGGTCAGCAAGCTCCTGCTGCTCGCCCCGTCCGGTCTCGACGAGCCGGACGTCCTGAGCTGGGAGGTCCTCAAGCAGCCGCTCGTCGGTGAGGCGTTCGCCAAGCTGGCAGCGAATCGCAACATGGTGAAGTCGGCGGTCAGTGGCCTGTTCGTCCACAAGGACCGGGTCACGCCGCAGGTGGTCGACGAGATGTGGGTCCCCGGAACGTATCGTGACAACGTGCGATCCATGTACGCGCTCGAACGCGGCCTCGACTGGAGCGTCACCGAGCGGGCGCTGCCGTCGACGCGTCAGCCGGCGCTGGTGCTCTGGGGAGACCACGACACCGTACTGCCGGTCGCGCAGGCGGCCCGCTTCGGAAAACTGTTGCCAAACGCAACAGTGCACGTGCTGCCCGGCTGCGGCCATGCCCTGACCGTCGACTGCCCGGAGCAGGTCACACCGTTGCTGGTCGCGTTCCTGAAATGATCGAGACGCACCGGGTCCGTGCGGCGCAACGCGGCGACACCGTCGCGATGAACGAGATCCTCGACGCGCTGACGCCGTACGTCGGGAGGATCTGCGGACCGATCGCGCTCACCGACGGGCCGGACGCCGCGCAGGAGGCGCTGATCGCGATCTTCCGCGGTCTGCGTGCGCTCGAGACGCCGGAGGCACTGTTCGGCTGGGCGCGGGCGATCGCCGTCCGCGAGGCGGTCCGGGTCGCGCGTCGCGGTCAGCGGCAGCCGGCCGAGCTCGCGGACCTCCCGGCCGCGGACGACCCACAGCTCGCGGTCGACGTACGTGACGTGCTCCGGCGATTGTCGCCGGAGCATCGCGCGGTACTGGTCCTGCGGGATCTCGAGGGGATGGACGAACAGACAGCGGCTGCGGTGCTCGAGGTTCCGGCCGGTACGGCGAAGTCGCGGCTGCACCGGGCACGCGCGAGCTTTCGGAAGGCATGGAGGTCATGAAATGGAGATCATGAACTGGCCACAGGCCGAGTTGACCGATGTCGAACGGTTCCGCGCCCTCGCGGCCGGCGTACCGGGTGCAGCCGTCACGGAGCGCGTGCTGCCGTACGAAGCCGACCAGGTGAAGGCCGCGGTCGCCGACCTGGACACGTTCGCGCGCGTCCACGCGGACCTCGTCTCGGCGACCCTGGTGGAGCAGGAAGGCGACCACGTCGTCGTACTGGCCAAGGGTGCGAGAGGACAGCGGGCGCGACTTGTGGGGCAGCTCCGGCCCGGGTGGTGCTGGCTGCAGAGCCGCTTCCTGATCATCGGGATGGCGGTAGCAGCCGAGCCAGCCGGTGGTACGCGGGTCGCTCTGACCGGCGGGATCCGGGTGCCGGGCCGTGCGGCCATCGTGCCGATCAGGGTGCGTCAGGAGAGCGGCAAGACGTTGGACCGGCTGGAGGAGTTGCTCAGGGCGTGAGTACGCCGGTTGGCAGCGCGGCCAGCAGTGCGTCCGCGTGCCGTCGGTACCCGAGGTTGTTCGGGTGGAACGCGTCCGGTGCGAGCATGCCGCGCCACGGCGGCCGTGCGTACCGCGACACCTCGGCGACGGGCAGTCCGCGGGACGTGGCGGTGTTGCTGATCAGCTGGTTGATGCCGGACACGTACGGGCTGACGGCGCCACCCACGCGCCAGAGCCGGTCCGGAACAGTCAGGTCCATGACGACGGAGGACGTGGGTAGCCGGTCGATCACCTGACGCAGGTGGTCGCGGAACCGCTTCGGTGGCGTGGCCAGGATGTCGTTGTTGCCGATCCCGCAGGTGACGAGTGCGGGCGTGAGACCGTCCAGCAACGGCAGTTGGTCCTCCAGCACGTGCTTTGTCTGCGCACCGGAGCGGGAGAGGTTCAGGACTCGCCAGGGCGTTCCTTTGCGGCGTAGCGCGTTCAGCACCTGTCCGACGTACCCGTGGAGTGGTGAGGACGCACCCAGCCCCTGTGCGGTCGAGTCACCCAGCACGACCCACAGCGGCCCGTCGCCGGACAGTGCGGTCTGGTTCTGCCGGGTCCAGTAGTCCGCGTACGTGCGTGCCTGGACGTCGACGTACGCGACGCCGTCCACCCAGCGCTGGATGGCGAGCCGGGAGCTCGTCCGCTCGGCCTCGCCCCAGCGCATGATCGCGCGGTGCAACGCCCCGATAGGTGTGGTCAACGTCGGCCCCCAGAGATGAACAGCAGGTGACCGACGAATGTACAAGCGGAAGGTTAACAACCCCCTTGATGATTCAGAGCGCGCGGAGCAGCACCAGACAGCGGGGTCCGAGCGGCACCGTCGCGCCCGCCTCCACCTCGGTCACCATGCTGTTGCTGGTGTCCAGCACCACCTCGTACGCCGGGGCCCAGGACGCGTCCGGTACGACGACGTTGCGGGTCTCCGGGGTCGCGTTGAGCGCGAGCAGGAACGAGCTGTCGGTCAGCGCATTGCCCTCCGCGTCGGTGGCGCGCAACGCGTCGCCGCGCAGGAACATGCCGATCGTCCGCAGGTTCCCGTCGAACCAGTCCGCGTCGGTCATCTCGCCACCGTGCGGCGCGATCCACGACAGGTCCTTACGACCACCCGGAATGACCGGCTGCCCGGAGAAGTAGTGCCACTGCCGCAGGGCAGGATGTGCGGCCCGCAAGGCCAGGAGCTTCTTCGTGAGCTCGAGGTGATCGGACCACACAGCCGGCAACGACCAGTCGAACCACGAGATCTCGCTGTCCTGGCAGTACGCGTTGTTGTTGCCGTCCTGCGTCCGGCCGCACTCGTCCCCGGCGGTGAGCATCGGGACGCCGGTGGACAGGATCAGCGTCGACATCAGGTTCGCCATCTGGCGCTTGCGCAGGGCAACCACTCCGGCGTCGCCGGTCTCGCCCTCGGCGCCGCAGTTCCAGGAGCGGTTGTCGTCGGTACCGTCGCGGTTGTCCTCGTGGTTCGCCTCGTTGTGCTTGTGGTCGTAGCTGACGAGATCGCGCAGCGTGAACCCGTCGTGCGCGGTGATGAAGTTGATCGACGCGTACGGGTAGCGCCCGTCGTCGCCGTACAGGTCGCTGGACCCCGACAGCCGGTACGCGAGGTCCTTCACGCCGTCGGACGTGTTCCGCCAGACGTCGCGAACGCTGTCGCGGAACTTCCCGTTCCACTCCGACCACGGCGTGCCGAAGTTGCCGACCTGGTAGCCGAACGGCCCCACGTCCCACGGCTCGGCGATCAGCTTCACCCGGCCGAGCACCGGGTCCGCCGCGACCTCGGCGAGGAACGGGTGGTCCGGGATGTCCACCTCGTGCCGCTCGTTGCGGACCAGCGTCACCGCCAGGTCGAACCGGAACCCGTCGACGCCCATCTCCTCGACCCAGTACCGCAGCGAGTCCATCACCAGCCGCCGGACCTGCGGGTGCGAGGTGTCGATCGAGTTGCCCGTGCCGGTCACGTCATACATCGCGGCGCCCTGACTCAGGCGGTAGTAGGCCCGGTTGTCGATCCCGCGGAAGCTCAGCGTCGGCCCGTCGAACCCGCCCTCGGCGGTGTGGTTGTAGACGACGTCCAGGATCACCTCGATGCCGGCGGCATGGAACGCGGCGACCATCTGTTTGAACTCGGTCACCTGCTCGCCTCGCGACCCGGAGGCCGAGTACGGCGCGTGCGGCGCGAAGAACCCGAGCGTGTTGTAGCCCCAGTAGTTCGGCAGGCCGCGCGCCGCGATCGCCGGCTCGGTGAGGAAATGGTGGATCGGCAACAACTCCACCGACGTCACGCCGAGCTCGGTGAGGTACTGGATCACCGACGGGTGCGCGAGTCCGGCGTACGTCCCGCGCTGGTGCTCGGGTACGTCGGGATGCTGCTTGGTGAAGCCCTTCGTGTGCAGTTCGTAGATGACCGTCTCGCCCCAGTGCACCGGCTCGCTGATCGGCGGCGGCGGGGGAGAGTCCGCGACCACCACGCCGACCGGCACGTGCCCGGCCGAGTCGCCGTCGGAGGAGTCGTAGATCAGCGGGCTCGCGTAGTCCAGCGCGCCGTCGACGGCCCGCGCGTACGGGTCCAGGACGAGCTTCGACGGGTCGAAGCGCAGCCCGTGCGACGGGTCGAACGGTCCGTGCACGCGGTATCCGTACCGCTGACCGGCGCCGACCCCCGGGACGAACCCGGTCCAGAACTCGCCGGTGTGCGTGAGGTCCAGATTCCGCTGGGCACCGTCGTCGGCGATCAGCGCCAACTCGACCCGTTCGGCCGCCGGAGCCCAGAGCGTGAACGTCGTCCCATCGGTCTGGACCACTGCCCCTGGACGCAGGCCGGTCGCGACGGACGGGCCTGGAGCGCTCGGGGCAGCGGTCGCTTCTTTCACCGGGACATTCTGCACAGGTCGTTGCGAGTTCACGATAGTGAGGTGGTTGTGTTCGTGAGACGGTGGTTGCGAACGCCTCTGCGCAGTGATACGCAAGGACCGTTACTAATTTACCCACCCCCAGGGGAACACATGTCGGAAGAGTTGGCCGGTCTGACCGTCGGTCTGATCGGCGCGGGCAACATCTCGCACATCCATGCCGAGTCCTGGAAGGCCGTCGGCGCCCGGGTCCTGGTGTACTCGCTCGAGGGCGCCGAGGAACTGGCCGAGCAGTACGGGCTGGAGGTCTCGCCGTCGCTCGACGCGGTGCTGGCCGAGGCAGAGTTCGTCGACATCGTCACGCCGTCGGCGACCCACAAGGAGATCACGCTGGCCGCGATCAAGGCCGGCAAGAACGTGATCTGCGAGAAGCCGCTGACGCTCACGGCGGCCGACTCGCACGAGGTGATCGACGCGGCCACGGCGGCCGGCGTCCGGTTGTACCCCGCCCACGTGGTGCGGTTCTTCCCGGCGTACAAGGCCGCGTACGACGCGATCCAGGCCGGGCGGATCGGTGACGTCGCGGTGGCGCGGTTCTACCGCCAGGCGTCCTCCCCGGCGGGTGCGGGCTGGTACCGCGAGGTGGCCCGGTCCGGTGGCGTGATCATGGACCTGATGGTCCACGACCTCGACCAGGCCCGTTGGCTGTGCGGCGACGTCACCACGGTGTACGCCGTACAGAACCCGCCGACCGTGGACGGCATCAGCCCTGTCAACGTTGCTGCGCACGTGACGCTCACGCACGAGAGCGGCGCGATCAGCCACTGCCGCGCGACGTGGGGAGCGACCGGGACGACGTTCCAGACAGGCTTCCAGGTGGCGGGTTCGAAGGGCGTACTGAAGTTCAAGTCCGACGCTGACACCGGGTACAAGGACGAGCTGCAGGATGCTGCCGGTGGCGACCTGCTGATCCCGTCGTCGCTGGGCGAGAGCCCGTACCTGGTCCAGTTGCGTGAGCTCGCGATCGGTCTGCGCGGTGGCCCTGAGCCGCGCGTACTCGCACCCGATGGCGCGACCGCGGTCTACCTGGCCGAGGCGGCGCGCGCGTCGATGGAGTCCGGTCAGCCGATCGACATGAAGACGTTCGTCTCGACGGGAGCAGTGGCATGAGCCTCAAAATTGCGATCGCGTCGTTCGCGCATGTCCACGCCGGTTCGTACGCGCACCTGCTCGGGTCGATGCCGGACATCGACGTACTGTCCGCCGACCCCGACGGTGCCGCCGCACCGGACGCCGGACCGCGCGGCGCGGCGTTCGCCGAGCAGTTCGGCATCCCGTACGTCGACACGTACGACGAGCTGTTCGCCTGGGGGCCCGACGCGGTGGTGGTGACGTCGGAGAACGCCGGCCACCGCGACCTCGTCGAGCGCGCGGCAGCCGTCGGCGCGCACGTACTGTGCGAGAAGCCGCTGGCCACCGAGGTCGCCGACGGCGAGGCGATGCTGGCCGCGTCCGAGGCGGCCGGGACGATCCTGATGGTCGCGTACCCGGTCCGGTTCGCGCCGTCGTACCTGCAGTTGCGGGCGAACGTCGAGGCCGGGCGGCTCGGGGACGTGTTCGCGATCCTGGGCACCAACAACGGGAAGATCCCGTACGACGCGCGGCAGTGGTTCACCGACGCGAAGCTGGCCGGCGGGGGAGCGCTCGTCGACCACACCGTGCACTGTGCGGACCTGATCGACGGCCTCACCGGTGGCGCCTCGGCGACCCGCGTGTACGCCGCCGCGAACCGGATCCTGCACCAGGACAAGAACGTCGAGGTCGAGACCGGCGGTCTGGTCACGATCAACTACGACAACGGGCTGCTGGCAACGATCGACTGCTCGTGGAGCGTCCCGGACAACGGCGCGACCTGGGGCGGCGTCTCGCTGCAGGTCACCGGCACCAACGGCTCGGTCGAGATCGAGCCGTTCCTGCCGCACGTCGGCGGCACCGACCCGGCCGGCGAGGTCTTCCTCGGCATCGGCGGCAACCTGGACGAGACGATGCTCGACACCTTCCTGGACGCCGTCCGTACCGCCGGTCCCGCTGTGGCCGGAAAGGCGCCGGCCGTAGTACCCCAACCGGACGGCGCCGTGGGCCTCCGCACCCTGAAGATCGTCGACGCCGCCCGCCGCTCCGCCGCCTCCGGCCAAGCGGTGGACCTGTAACACTCACCAACTCACCCGGACGGCCCTCGCCCACGCTCGGCGAGGGCCGTCCGGCCCGGGCGGCCGGGGTTTGGTGAGTGCTGCACGTCCGCATCCGGTACCGTTCCGAGGGTTGTGACCCGTGGGTAGCCGAAGGAGCGACGTGATGGGCGAGTTCGTCAACCTGACCGTGAGTGATGGAGTTGGCACGATCCGGCTGGATCGGCCGAAGATGAACGCGCTGAACGTGCAGGTCCAGGAGGAGATCCGGGCCGCGGCGCTCGCGGCAACCGCCGACGACGACGTCCGCGCGGTGGTGATCTACGGCGGTGAGCGGGTGTTCGCGGCGGGTGCGGACATCAAGGAGATGGCCGACATGTCGTACGCCGACATGGCCAAGCGCTCCGGCCCGTTGCAGTCGTCGCTGTCCGCGGTGGCCGCGATCCCGAAGCCGACCGTGGCCGCGATCACCGGGTACGCGCTCGGTGGTGGTTGCGAGCTCGCGCTCTGCGCCGACTACCGGATCGCCGCCGAGGACGCGAAGCTCGGCCAGCCGGAGATCCTGCTCGGCATCATCCCGGGCGCCGGCGGTACGCAGCGACTGTCCCGGCTGGTCGGGCCGTCGAAGGCCAAGGATCTGATCTACACCGGCCGCTTCGTCGACGCGGCCGAATCACTGCGGATCGGTCTGGTCGACAAGGTCGTACCGGCCGACGCCGTCTACACCGAAGCCGCTGCCTGGGCCTCGCAGTTCGCCCGTGGCGCCGCGATGGCGCTGCGCGCGGCCAAGGAGTCGATCGACTCCGGGCTCGGCGTCGACCTGACCACCGGGCTGGAGATCGAGCGGCAGCAGTTCGCCGCGCTGTTCGCGACCGAGGACCGCACGATCGGCATGAAGTCCTTCGTCGAGAACGGTCCTGGCAAAGCCGAGTTCAAGGGAATCTGATGTCTGCTACTTCGAAGCCGGCTGCCTCCGCCGAGGAAGTCGAGGCGGCCTGGAACGACAACAAGCTCGCCCAGGTGCTGTACCACGACTGGGAAGCGTCGACGTACGACGAGAAGTGGTCGATCTCGTACGACGAACGCTGCGTCGACTATGCACGCGACCGCTTCACCGACGTCGCCGGCACCCGCGGCTGGCCGTACGGCAAGACGCTCGAGATCGGCGCCGGTACGGGCTTCTTCACGCTGAACCTCAAGCTGGCGGGCGTTCTCGACGAGGCGCACGTCACCGACCTGTCGCCGGGCATGGTCGAGGCCGCGAAGAAGAACGCGAAGACGCTCGGGTTCGCGATCGAGGGCAAGGTCGCGGACGCCGAGAAGCTGCCGTACGACGACGACACGTTCGACCTCGTCATCGGGCACGCGGTGATCCACCACATCCCCGACGTCGAGCTGGCGTTCCGCGAGATGCTCCGGGTGCTGAAGCCGGGCGGCCGGTTCGTGATCTGCGGCGAGCCGACCCGGTACGGCGACTTCGTGGCCCGGCGGCTGTCCCGCTTCACCTGGTGGGCGACCACCAACGTGACCAAGCTGCCCGCGCTCGCGCACTGGCGGCGGCCGCAGTCCGAGCTGGACGAGTCGTCGCGGGCGGCCGCGCTCGAGGCGGTCGTGGACCTGCACACGTTCGACCCGGACACCCTGGCGCGGATGGCTTCGCGCGCCGGTGCCACCAACGTCCACACCGTCACGGAGGAGCTGCTGGCGGCGTGGGTCGGGTGGCCGATCCGTACGTTCGAGGCCGCCGTTCCGGAGCAGAAGCTCGGGTTCGGCTGGCGGATGTTCGCCTACAAGTCGTGGCTGCAGCTGTCGAAGGTCGACAAGGCGCTGTCGTCGGTCGTACCGGACGAGCTGTACTACAACGTCTCGATCACTGGTGTCGCCCCAACACAGCAGTAGGGTGTGTCGATGCGGTTGCTGTCCGTGGCGAGTCTGCGCTGGGTGGTGCGCCACCGGGCGTGGACGCCGTACTACCTGAAGCGCTACTGGCGGTTCGCCTGGTTCCGGCTGCGTCATCCGCAGGTGATCACCGAGGGTTTCGTGTTCCTCGGCAAGCACCTGGAGATCCAGGCGCGCCGCGGGCACGGGCGGATCATCCTCGGCCGCTGGGTGCATCTCGGCGACGAGACCCGGCTGCGTGCGCACGAGGGCACGCTGCGGATCGGCGACAAGGTCGTGTTCGCCCGCGACGTCACGGTGAACTGCTACCTGGACGTGGAGATCGGCGCGTCGACGCTGATCGCGGACTGGACCTACATCTGCGACTTCGACCACAAGACCGATGATCTGAACCTGCCGATCAAGGACCAGGGGCTGGTGAAGTCGCCGGTACGGATCGGTCCCGACTGCTGGCTGGCCACGAAGGTCACGGTCACCCGCGGCACCGACATCGGCCGCGGCGCGGTGATCGGCGCCAACAGCGTTGCCCGAGGCAACATTCCGGCGTACGCCGTGGCGGCCGGCGTACCGGCGAAGGTGCTCGCCGACCGCAGCAGCCGGTACGCCGAGGATGCCGAGCGGCGCAAGTACCTGGCCGGTCTGGCTGACGCCAACGACCGGACCGCGGCGCTGCTGCAGGCCGGTGTACTGCCGGTCGAGAAGCCCGCGGTGCCGTCGGCGAGCGTGGCGCCGGAGGATGCGGGTAGTGATGCGGTAGAAGCAGATGGTGAAAAAGAGAGCCCTGAGGGGTTCTCAAGTTACTCACCAGTCGGGCACTATGGCCCCCACGTCCGGTCGGACGCCGGCGACGGCAGGGACCGGATGCGCATCGGAGAGGAGAAGTAGCGTGGCTGACCAGGCGATCGATCCGGCCGATCCGGCCGCGCGGTCGTCGCTGGACCAGGCCGCGGCCGACGGCTCGATCACGCGGGCCCGGACGCGGGCGGTCGACCCGGTGCCGATCGTTGTGGACGGTGGGTCCGGCAGCGCTACGTTGGAACCAGTGCTTGAAACGAACGAACCAGACATGGGCGTGAACGGAACTATGACCCCGGACGCACAGGCAACGGACGGCAGTACAGCGGCGGCGCCCTTGGCGGGCTCCCGTCGCCGGTTGTCGCCGCGCCCGGTCCCGGTCAGCCGGCGGAGGAGAGCGCAGGCTGCGACGGACGAGGAACGGACCCCGGCTGAGGAGATGGACGACGTGGGTACGCAGGACGACAAGGGCGAATCGGCCCGGACCGCCGGCTCGACGCCGGATGTGAGCCCGCAGGCCGGTCAGGAGGCGGGCGCTTCGGGGATGACGACCGCGACCAAGACCGTCCGGCCGAAGACCGCGGCGGAGATCGTCGCGGAGCAGCGGGCCCGTGAACAGGCGGCTGCGAAGCCGGCCGATCAGCCAGGCGCCGATGAGGCGGGTGCTGAGCGGACCGGTTCGGAGCAGGCGGATGCGGCGGTCTCGGAGGATGCCGCAGCCGGGAACGACGCTCCGAATGCGAATCCGGCGGCTGCCGCTGCGGGTACCGGAGCCGCAAGCGCGGTGGCCGCGAAGAAGCCGTCCGGTGCCTCGGGCAACAAACCGCCGACCGGGAAGGGCGGGTCCTCTGGCTCGTCGGGTTCCGGTCGGGGCAAGCAGGCGCTGACGTCGGTCGGCTCCGGCGTACGGAAGCTGCGGAACCTGATCGCCTCGCTGATCTGGCTGATCGCGGTGCTCGCGGCCGCCGTACTGGCGCTCGGTGCGCTGTTCACGGCGCTCGACCAGACCAACCAGAGCAACGAGATCGTGCGCTGGATCCTGGAGCGCGGGCACGACCTGGTCGGTCCGTTCAAGGACCTGTTCCGGCTCGAGACCGCGAAGAACACCCTCCTGGTGAACTGGGGGATCGCGGCGCTGGTCTATCTGATCGCCGGCAAGATCGTCGAGAAGATCATCCGGCCGTAGCGACGAGGACGAGGTCGAGAGATTCGTCCAGCCGACCTGGGCGGATCTCGAAGTCCTCGTACGTCGTACTCCGCACGAGCGCGGCCAGGTTCTCGTCCCA
The DNA here is from genome assembly GCF_043197975.1 of Kribbella sp. NPDC048928. NCBI lineage: Bacteria > Bacillati > Actinomycetota > Actinomycetes > Propionibacteriales > Kribbellaceae > Kribbella > Kribbella sp. NPDC048928. Next base: position 364,414 of record NZ_JBICUC010000006.1, read on the forward strand.
CTGGTCGTGCTCGGCGGCGAGCTGTGCGTCGACACAGGAGCCGTACTGGGCCTCCCATTCCAGGACCCGTGCACCGTGGTGCAGCCCGAGCGCCTGGGTGATGCCGAAGTGCGGCTCGAGGAGCTCGGCGAACTCGGCGGCGGTGAGTTCGCGGGTGTGGTACCAGTTCCCGCTCGGGAAGGTCAGGCGGTTCGGCGTACTGAGGACCAGGGTGCCTTGTGGTGCGAGGATCCGGGCACATTCGGCGACGAACCGCGGCTGATCCCAGAGGTGCTCGATCGTCTGCAGCGAGGTGACGGTCTGGAAGGCGTTGTCCGCAAAGGGCGTCTGGACCAGATTGCCGCGCGCGAGATTGACCTGTGGATAAACCCGGCGGACGTGCCGCAGCGTCGTATCTTCATAGTCGAGCCCGGTCACGGAGCTCGCGCCGGCGTCGCGGAGCAGCTCGGCGCCGTAGCCCTCGCCGCAGCCGGCGTCGAGGACGTGACCGCCCTCGTCGATCGGCAGATTGGCCGTGATCCAGCGGTAGGCAGCCTCGTGGCGCGCGAACCAGTAGTTCTCGTGCCAGATCCCGGGCGCGGTCCTCTCGCCGGTGAGCGGTAACGTCTCGGTCACCTGCGTCAGACTAGTCACGTCCCTGGTCGGCTGCTGGTGCCGGTGATTGTGATGGGACTCGCACGCAGCTTATGTTTCTCGCGAGTAACATCCGTGGCAGGGTTGGAGAGACCGTAAACCAGAAGGGGTCCCACACGCTATGAAGATCGTCGTCTGCGCGAAGTTCGTGCCGGATGCCACGGCGGACCGCCGCTTCCGCTCGGAGGACAACACGGTGGACCGTGCCGGTGTCGACGGGCTGCTGTCCGAGCTGGACGAGTACGCCGTCGAGACCGCCCTGACCGTCAAGGAGGCCGGAGACCAGGGCGACACTGGGGTGACCGTGCTGACGGTCGGCCCGGAGCAGGCCGCCGACGCGGTGAAGAAGGGCCTGCAGATGGGCGCCGACGCCGGCGTGCACGTGGTCGACGACGCGATCCACGGTTCGGACGCGGTGGCTACCTCGCTGATCCTGTCCAAGGCGCTGGCCAAGCTCGAGGCCGACCTGGTCGTGTTCGGCATGGGGTCGACCGACGGCGGCATGGGTGTCGTCCCGGCGATGGTGTCGGAGCGGCTCGGCCTGCCGGCCGTGACGCTCGGCTCGGAGGTGACCGTCGACGGGCAGACCGTCCGGATCCGCCGGGACGGCGACACCGCGAGCGAGACCATCGAGGGCACGCTGCCGCTGGTGCTCTCGGTCTCCGACCAGGCGAACGAGCCGCGCTACCCGTCGTTCAAGGGGATCATGGCCGCGAAGAAGAAGCCGGTCGAGACCTGGTCGCTGGCCGACCTCGAGCTGACCGCCGATCAGGTGGGTGGCTCGGGTGCCTGGACCGAGGTGGTCGAGGTGACCGCCCGTCCGGCGCGTACGGCCGGCACGATCGTCACCGACGAGGACGGCAGCGGTGCTGCCGAGCTGGTCGAGTTCCTGTCCACCAACAAGTTCCTCTGAGGGGCGGTCCACTGATGTCCAACATTCTGGTTCTCGTCGACCACACCGCGGGTGCGGTCCGCAAGACGACCTCCGAGCTCCTCACCATCGCCCGGCGCCTCGGCGAGCCGGTCGCCGTCTTCATCGGCGAGGGTGTTCAGGACGCCCTTCCGGCCCTGGGGAAGTACGGCGCGACCAAGGTGATCGCGCTGTCCGACCCGGACCTCACGCAGTACCTGGTCACCCCGAAGGCCGAAGCCCTGCAGCAGGTCGCGGCGAAGGTCGAGCCGGCGGCGATCCTGATCTCCTCGAGTGCGGAGGGCAAGGAGATCGCGGCGCGGCTCGCGGTCAAGCTGGACTCCGGCCTGATCACCGACGCCGTCGACGTGCAGGCGCTCGACGGTGCTCCGGTGACCACGCAGTCGGTGTTCGCGGGCAACTTCACCGTGCAGTCGAAGGTCAGCCACGGCACGCCGATCATCACCGTCAAGCCGAACGCCGCGACCCCGGAAGCCGCGGAGACCTCGCCGGAGGTGGAGGAGTTCGACGTGACGATCTCCGACGCCGCCAAGACCGCGCGGATCACCGACTCCAAGCCGCGGGAGGCGACCGGTCGTCCGGAGCTGACCGAGGCCGCGATCATCGTGTCCGGTGGTCGCGGGACCGGCGGCGACTTCGGTCCGGTCGAGGCGTTCGCCGACTCGCTCGGTGCCGCGGTCGGTGCGTCCCGCGCCGCGGTCGACTCCGGCTGGTACCCGCACGCGTATCAGGTCGGTCAGACCGGCAAGACCGTGTCCCCGCAGCTGTACGTCGCGGCCGGCATCTCCGGTGCGATCCAGCACCGCGCCGGCATGCAGACCTCGAAGACCATCGTCGCGGTCAACAAGGACCCCGAGGCCCCGATCTTCGAACTCGTCGACTTCGGCGTAGTAGGCGACCTCCACAAGGTCCTCCCCACCGCCACCGAAGAAGTAACCAACCGCAAGTCCTAACCCCCAGCACCCCCGCAGCACCCCGCAGCACCCCGCGAAACCTCCGCAGCACCCCCGCGCGGAACCTCCGTAGCACCTCCGGCAGCCCGGCTCGACCTACCGAGCCGGGCTGCCACATTTCCCCCCGGCCCAGCCACCACCCGCCAACCCCAAACCCACTCTCCACACCCCGCACCCGCGCCCGTCTGGGTCGGGGCTCGCCTGCGCGGTCGGCCGGCAGTGGTCAGGTCCTCCGGTGGCGGCCTGCGTTCGTCCGTGGTCGCCCTCGGCCGTCCGTGGAGACCTGGTAGTGCGGCCGGACTTTGTCAGGTTGGCGTTTTGGGTTCGTCGAGTCGTGGATTTTGGCAGCGTACGGAAGCCACTTTCCACGACTCGGCGAACCGGCCCGGAACCTTTCGCCACGACTCGACGACCACGCGCGGAAGCGGGCTGGGTTGGGGAGTTTCTTCCACCCGAACAGGGAAGAAATCCTCCCCAACCTGGGCATTGTGTGGCCTGGTGCGCGATCGCCCGTTCGCCGCAGCCACGAAGTCCAGCGGTACCAGTCGTCCCGGACGCCCTCGTTCGGCCAGCGAACTTGCTGGGTCAGCCCGCGAACTTGCTGGGTCTGCCAGCGAATTTGGTGGGTCTGCCAGCGAATTTGGTGGGTCTGCCAGCGAATTTGGTGGGTCTGCCAGTCAAGTGCGGGGTTGCCCACCTTGGTGACGAGTGCAGAACCCATCATTTCGCTGGCAGACCCACCAAATATCCCGCGCTCGCCAGCCGGTGGCCGCGGCGATGGGCGCTGGGGTGGGTGCTGGGGCTGGGAGTTCGGGCCGGGGTGGGCGCAGAGGGCGGGCGCCTGGGAGCTGGCGTTGGGCGCTGACGTTGGTGCTGGCGCTGGGGCCCCGGCGCTGGGCGCATAGGTCGGGCGCTGGGCGCTGATGCTGGCGCTGGGCGCTGGGCGCTGGGCGCTGGGCGCGGGCGCTGATGCTGAGGCGGGGGCCGGGGGCTGGGGTCTGGGGTCTGGGCTGGGGTTTTCGCGGCTGGGGGCGGGGCTGGGTTAGGGGGTTAGTTGTTGGCGGAGGGTGGTTTGGTCTTTGGTGATGGAGGCTCGGCGGGTTTCGGTGTTCTGGGTGTAGTCGGCGAGGGCGGTGACGGCTGTGGCGCAGCGGTCGTTCAGGTTGGTGACTTCGCCGGCGGCCCGGTCGCGGTCGGCTTGCAGGCCGGCCCGGAGTTTGCGGTAGCTGTTCAGGCCGAAGGCGATGACGACCAGGCCGACCACGATCCAGAACCAGTGCAGCAGCAGCCCGAGTCCGACCGCGATCGCCACCCCCGCGACCATCAGCCCGATCGGGACGGCACGCTCCTGGCCGGTCGCGACCCCGGCGCCCGAGGTGATCGAGGACGCGGCGGTGCCCAGTTCGAGCTGGTCGGGTCCGTCCGGGCGGATGGTGACGGAGCGGCCGGCGTCGTCGACGGTTACCTGGGTGGGGGCCGGTTGGTCGGCGGTCTGGGCGAGGGTCTCGACGGCCGGCAGTACCAGCGGGCCGATCACGCGCAGCGCGGTTGCCGACAGGTGCGCGTCGGCGGCGAGGGCGAGGTCGTCCGCGAGCAGAGCGTCGACCTTGCCGGCGGCGTCCTCGAGCGTGTCCGTCGACTCGGCGCCTCCGGTGACGCGGGATCGCAGTACGGCGATCCGCGCGAGCGTCTCGCGCTCGGGCTCGCTGCCTTCGGAGATCAGCAGCCGCAGCAGAGTGGCGACGCTGTTCTTGGCCGGGGCGTCGGTCTCGCGGTTCTTGGGGGAGTCCGGCGTCCGGTCGGTCTTGCGGGCTTCCGGCAGGTTCAGGCTGGGGTCGGGCTCGCGTGCCTCGGTGTTGCCGAGGATCGATTCGACCGCGTCCCGGACCCGGCTCAGCCGTACCCAGGCAGCGTCCTGATCCTCGGTCGCCTTCAGCCGCGGGTTGGTCAGCCGGACGGTTGCGCTGCCGCGCGTCTCCAGTCGTGTGAGCCAGGCGCCGTCGGGCGATGCGACCGACTGCAGTCGCTTCACGACAAGGTCCAGCGCATCCGCCCCGAATCCGCCACGCGCAGCGGTCGTCCACAGCACGCGCTGTACGCGAGTCAGCGTCCCGTCCGCGGCCGGTACACCGAACGCCGCGTCCAGCCACTCGGTCCGGACCTGGTGCCGCCTGCCGAGCGCCGCCAGCGCCAGCGCGAGGAACGTTGACGTACGGCGCTGGTCGAGCTTCATCGCCGTACTGACAGCGTCGTCGGCCGGTGCGTCACCGTGCAGGGCGATCAACGCGGCGACCGCCGGCTCCAGCCAGTACTGGGGAACGCTGTCGCCGATCGGCGGAAGCTCGGTGTCGGACGCCATCGCGCTGAGGACCCGGGTGGCGTACCGCCGGAGCTCGGCGGCGTCGATGAACCCGACGGTCTCGTGCCGCAGGTCGGACAGCTCGACGAACGCGTCGAACGCCCGCGACATGCTCTCCACCCGGGTCTGCAGGCTGCCCTGGATCCGGGACAGCTGTGACCGCAGGCTGGAGGTCTCCTGCCGCGCGTAGGACATCTCGCTCTCGAGATCCGAGAGCTGCTGGTTCTGCCGCCGCTCTGTCCACCAGTCGTTCATTCCGCCGCCTTCCTCGTACTGCAGCTCGGTACCGAAGCTCGCTCTCCGGAAGGATGTCGCGCCGACGGGTCACCGCGTGCTGGTGGGAACCACGCGGAGCTGGAGCATCGCGGCGAACCGGGAGTCGGGATCGTCGAGGTCCAGGTCGCCGACGTCGGCCAGGCGGCGGAGACGGTACCGGAAGGTGTTCGGGTGGACGTAGACGGCGGCGGCCGCGGCGGCGACATCGCCGAAGGCGTCGAGCCAGGCGCGCAGGGTCTCGACCAGATCGGTGTGGTGCAGGCGGTCGTACGCGACGAGGCGGGCGATCGGTCCGGTCGGCTCGTCGCCGCGTGCTTCGATCAGGTCGCGGAGCTCGAGCAGCAGCGTGTCGACGTGGACGTCGGCCAGTCGAGCGACGCGGGAGGATCCGTGGCCGGTACGCAGTACGCGAAGCGCCCGGTCGGCGCCGGCGCGGGCGTTCGGGAGGTGAGCGGCGTCGGCGACGACCGGACCGACGCCGATGCTGGCCGTGACCCGGTCACCGATCCGTTCGAGGAAATGCTTGCCGATCCGGACGGCACGCTCCTCGCCGTCGGACCGGTCGGCGCGCACCGGCACCAGTCCGTACGCGACGTCACCGACCAGCGCTGCCGCGGCCCGCGGGTGCACGGCGCCGAGATGCATCGCGAACGCATCGGCCAGGCGTTGCCGTTCGCCGGCGAGCCCGGCCTGGCTGACGAGTGACTCGCCGGCCGGTCCGGTCAGGGGCTCGCCGACGTCGAGCGGGTCGGCGGCGATGATGCCGAGCGCGAGGACGACGAGCGGCTGATCGGCCAGCCGGAGCCGGTCCAAAGCTGCTCGCGCTCCGGCGCCGCCTTCCAGGGCGGTGCTGACGAGGTCGGCGCGCAGTCGGCGTTCGACGTCGGCTCCGGCGCGGATGCGCAGCATGTGCAGGGCGACCAGTTTGGCGGCGTCGTAGAGCGCCTGCGAACGTTCGGCGGTCAGCGGGTCGCGGACGGCCGCCCAGATCGAGCCGAGGATCTCGTCGCCGGCGCGGACCGCGACCGCGACCCGAGGGATGGTGAAGTCCTCCTCGGTGGAGGGCAGCGGGGGAACGAGCACCGGGCGGTCGGTGCGGTACAGCTCGCGGAAGATGCCGTACTGCGTCAGCAGCCGGAAGTACCGCTGGGGGACCTGACGGCCGAGGACCGTCTCCACGCGCGCGGTGTCGGCCTCGTCCTGGCGGCCGGAGAACGCGAGGACCCGCGAGCTGCGGTCCTCGATCGTGACCGGCGCGTCGAGCAGGGCGGCGGTCGCGTTGGCGAGCGCGAAGAGGTCACCGGACGGCATCCCGCCGAGCGTCTCCGGCTCGCCGACGTCGCCGTCGGCGAGCAACGATCGCAGCAGTACGGCGAGTTGGTCCCAGGACGCACCGCGGGTCAGCCCCAGCAGTGCGACCCCGGACGAGGCGACGGCGTCGGCGAGTTGCTCGCGGTCCACGATCGGCGCGCGGACGACCAGCCCGGCGGCCCGTTGACGTCCGAGATCACGCAGTACGTCGGCGATCCGTTCCGGCTCGTGCAGGCCGACGCCGAGGACGAGGGCGTGCGAGGGCAGTACGGGTTCGTCGAGCGGATCGTGGATGACGATCCCGCCGATCTCGGCCGGCCGGTCCGGATCACCGTGGACGAGCTCGAGCAGGGTCGCGCCGAGGTCGTCCAGCACCCGGCCAAGACTGGCCCGCGGTCGATTCGTCACCAGATCACCTCCCGGTCCCTCACCCTAAGTCGTCCGGCCCGCCGGCCTCGTCGAGTCGTGTGGATTGGTTCGACCCTTGTTCGCCGAGTCGTGGATACGGGTCGAGAAGTCGAACAATTCACGACCGCGATCCACGACTCGACAGCAGGCGAGCTGGGGGTGAGGGGCGGCGGGGGAGTTGGGCATGAGGGCGGTGGGGGTGTTGGGCGGGTCAGAGTGGGAGCCACTCGGTCGATGTGGTGACGGCCTCTAGTTCGGCGTTGAGGGGGTCTACGCCTATGCCGGGGGTGATGGGGACTTCGAGGTGGCCGTTGTCGAGGGTGAACGGCTTGGTGATGTCGGTTCGGAAGTAGCGGTCGGACGCCGAGGTGTCGCCGGGGAGGGTGCAGCCGGGGAGGGCGGCCAGCGCGATGTTGGCGGCCCGGCCGATGCCGGTCTCGAGCATGCCGCCGCACCAGACCGGGATGTCGTTGGCCAGGCAGACGTCGTGGATGCGCCGCGCCTCGAGATAGCCGCCGACCCGGCCGGGCTTGATGTTGACGACGGCGCAGGCGCCGAGCCGGATCGCGGCGGCCGCGGCACGGGCCGAGGTGATCGACTCGTCGAGACAGACGGGCGTGCTGATCTGCCGCGCCAGGTCCGCGTGCCCCAGTACGTCCTCCTCGTCCAGCGGCTGCTCGATCAGCAGCAGCCCGAACGGATCGAGCCGGGCCAGGTGCCGGGCGTCGGCCTGCGTGTACGCGGTGTTGGCGTCGACCTGCAGCAGGATGTCGCCGAACCGCTCCCGGACCGCACGGACCGGTTCGAGGTCCCATCCGGGCTGGATCTTGAGCTTGATCCGCAGGTAGCCCTGATCGAGGTAGCCGCCGACGGCGTCCAGCAGTTCGCCGATCGAGTCCATGATCCCGACCGAAACGCCGCACGGCACCCGATCTCGCACGGCACCCAGCTCGCGCGCCAGTGTCCGGTTCTCGGCCCGCAGTTCCGCGTCGAGTACGGCAGTCTCCACCGCGGCCTTCGCCATCCGATGCCCGTGGAACCGGCTCAACGCCGGCCCGACGCCCACCGCGGAGTCCACCGCGGCCAGCGCCGGTACGAAGAACCGGCGCACTACGTCGGCCGCGGCATCGACGTACTCCGACGAGTACAGCGGCCCGCTCATCGCGACGCATTCGCCCCACCCCTCCGCGTCGGTACTGACGGCGCGTACGAGCAGCACGTCGCGCGTCGTCTCCGTACCGAACGAGGTCCGGAACGGGGACACCAACGGCATCGAGATCCGCCGCAGCTCGAATCCGGTCAGCTTCATCACGACAATTCCTTCCCAGCGTCCAGTACGTACCATCCGGCCCGGTCGAACCCGGTCACCACCGCTCCGTCGGCCAGCAACCCGCCCAGCACCTCCCGTAACGCGGCCCGCCACGCCTTCGCGGCCGCCGGATCGGTATGCCGCAACCCCTCGACATCGGCCGGTACGGCAACCAGGACCGTCCCCTCAGCGCTGTCAGCACCGGCCTCCGGCCCTCCGTCCGCACCACACGCCAGAGCAACCGTTGCTCCAGGCATCATTCGTACGTCGACGGCCGGAGCGCGCCGGACCGCAGCCGCACCGACGGCCGGAGCGTCCAACTCCCAGCGGACGAGCAGCCGATCGGTGTCGTCGCCGCTGTTGATCCCGTCCTGCATGTCGCCGTAGAAGTTCGTCAGGTACTCCGTCGGCTGCGCGGCGAGCTTGGCCACGTTGAAGTACGAGTTCCTCCGGATCAACGGATCGAACGTCCACGCGATCGTCGAGACACCACGACGCAGGGCCCAGGCGCGCTGGTGCAGCTTCAGCGCGAAGCCGATGTTCCGCCCACGTGCCGACTGCGATACCCCGGCGACGTGGCTGTGCATCGCGACCTCGGCCGGCGCCGAGAAGAACCCGACACAAGCGCCGATGAGTTCGTCGCCGTCGTACGCTCCGCCGACGTAGTTGCCGGCTTTGGTCAACGCCCGCAACAGTTCGGTCGTCACCGGTGGATTCTTCGGATCCGGTCGCCAGATCGCGTCGTACAGGCGGTAGACCTCCTCGAGCTCCGCCAGTTCACGCAGTTCACGCACGCGAACGCCGGCCGCGGTTGCTGCGTCCGCTGCGGCGGCGATCGACGGGCTCAGGCTGGCCGAGCCGAGGGTTGTCATGGCGTGTCCAACAGGTCGGCGATCAGCGCGGCCAGCAACGCGGTCCGCGGTGCTAGCTCGTCGACCAGGACATGCTCGTCCTCGGCATGCGCGCCTCCGCCGACGGCGCCGAGTCCGTCGAGGGTCGGCGTGCCGATCCCGGCGGTGAAGTTGCCGTCCGAACCGCCGCCGACAGCGACCGAGCGCCGCGGCGGCAGGCCGAGCGCGACAGCCAGCCGAGACGCCCGTACGTAGAGGTCCTCGGACAGTTTGCGTTCCAGCGGTGGCCGGTTCGGCCCGCCGAGCACCTCCAGGGAACTGCCGGGCAGCACCGGTCGCAACGCCTGCATCGCTTTGTCGACTCGCAGTTGCTCCTCGACGTCCCAGGCCCGCGCATCGACGAAGAAGGTGGCGGCGGCCGGCACCGTGTTCCGGGTGGTGCCCGAGGTCAGCGCGGACGGCGTCACCGTCGTCCCCTTGTTGGCGTCACCAAGGTTGCTCACAGCAAGAACCTGGTGCGCGGCCTCGATCGAGGCGTTGATTCCGAGCTCCGGCTCCAGCCCCGCGTGGGCGGCCCGGCCGGTGATCCGTACCTCGTACATCGAGACGCCCTTGCGTTCCAGCTTGAGCGCGCCGGCGTCCGCCGAGGCCTCCAGTACCAAGGCCGCTACGCACTCCGCGGCCTCGTCCTCGATCAGGGCGCGCGACGACGTCGAGCCGAGCTCCTCGTCGCCGGTGACGAGCAGGGTCACGGTCGCTGACGGCGTTGCGGCGATCGCATGCAGCGCCATCACCAGCCCGGCCTTCATATCGAAGGATCCGGGACCCCGCAGTACGCCGTTCTCGTTCCGGAACGGATGCGTGGCCAGCGAGCCGATCGGCCAGACCGTGTCGTGGTGTGCGAGCACCAGGACGCGCTGCGGTCCGTCACCGAGCCGCCAGCGCAGATGTGTGCAGCCGTCGACAACGACGTACTCCGGCTCGGCCCCGAACCGCTCCGCGCCCAGCTTGGCCACCAGGTCCGCACTGCGCGCCACCGCCGCGAGATCCGCCGACGGCGACTCGCACGTGACCAGTGTTTCGAGATCCGCGAGCATCAGCGGCAACCGCGCCGCGTACTGCTCGACCAGCTCGCTCATCCGCCGACCTTCGGTGTGGCGCGGACCCCGAAGTGCAGGTACTTCTCGCCGGTCGGGAGCGAGTAGAACGTCACCGGGGTCCAGGTGAGCGAGCCCGGCTGCCGGACCACGAACAGGTCGCCGGTCTCGTCGACCGGGGTCATCCGCAGCTCCTCGGTCGGATCCGGAAGGAGCTCGGCGAGCGGCCCGGTGATCGTCATCCGCAGCAGCGGGCCCTCGTCGTCGACCAGGACCTCCTGGATCGTGCTCGCGCGCTCGTACCGGCCGACGTGCCGCCGTACATCGACCGTAGGAGGCTCCGCGGGTGCGGCCAACGGTGCGGGCATGGAGACGCCGGCCAGCTCGTCGAAGATCTCCCGGTAGAGGTCCTGGTACAGGTCGCGGGTGTGGCCGCCGTTCGTCAGCAGGACCACGGCCAGCCCCTCCTCGGGCAGCACCCGCAGGAACGCGGCCTGGCCGATCGTGTTGCCGTCGTGCCCGATCAGCCGGCGGCCGTTCCAGCCGAACCGGATCCAGCCGAGGCCCCACGAGTCGCCCAGCGAGTACTTGTCCGGCAGCTCGGCGTGCTGCTCCGCCATCGCCGTCACCGAGGCCTCGCTGAGCAGTCGGGTACCGTCCGGTGCGACGCCGCCGTTCAGGTGCAGTCGTGCGAACGCCAGCGCGTCCGCGACGGTCGACGTGATCAGCCCGGCCGGTCCCAGCGAGCGGGGGAGGCCCCAGACCGGTGCGCGTGCCGGCTCCTCCTCACCTTCGCTGACATGCCCGACGGCGGCCGAACGCAGCAGCGCCTCCTCGGGCAGGGTGACGGTGTTCCGCAGGCCGAGCGGCGTGATGATCCGGTCCCGCAGTGCCTGGTCCCAGGTCGAACCGGTGAGCTTCTCGATCACCCGCCCGGCCAGCGAGAAGCCGGAGTTGCAGTACGACCAGGTGGCCCCGAGTGGATGATTCTGTACGACATTCGCCAACAGGTCGACGTACTTCTCCAAGCAGTCGTCGCCGCGACCTGTGTCGGTGAAGACGTCACCGTCGATACCACTGGTGTGGGTGAGCAGGTGCCGCATCGTCACCTGCTTGGCGACATCGGGATCGCCCAGCTGCAGCTCGGGAAGCACCTGGACGATCGGTGCGTCCAGATCGAGCAGCCCCTCGTCGACGAGCTGGAGCGCCAGCGTCGCCGTCCAGACCTTCGACATCGAGCCGATCTGGAAGACCGAGTCGGTCGTGGTCGCGACCCCGGTGTCCTTGTTCAGTACGCCGGTTGCAGCCTCCACCAGCTCGTCCTCCGCACCCGGCTGCATCCGGAGGATGCCGAGCGTCGCACCCGGAACGCCGTGCCGCGCGGCCAGTGTGGTGAGTCGGCGCTGCCAGTGCGCCGCGTCGATCTTGGCCCGCCGCGGACCGCCGGCCGTACCGGCGTACTGCTCGACCCAGTCGAGGATGCGCCGGTTGAAGTCGAGCCGGTGCGACGGAAGCCCTTCGACGATGAACAGGTGACTGGCCTCCGGGTAGAGCACCAGCCTGGTCGGTACGCCGTTCTTGCGGAGCCCCGTGTGCCACTGCTGCGCCTGCCCGACCGGGCAGCGGACGTCAGCATCACCCTGCAGGATCAGCGTCGGCGTCGCCACGTTGCCGACCTCGCTGAACGGCGACATGGCGCTGTGATCGCCCGGGCCGTTCAGCTCGTACACGTCGAGAAAGTGCCCCAGGTCCGACGTACCGGTCATGCTGGTCAGGTCGCTGACGACACCGCCGGTGACCGCTGCGGCGAACCGGTTGTCGCGGCTGGTCAGGTAGCACGTCATGAACCCGCCGTAGCTGTAACCGGCCACGGCCAGCCGCTCGGGGTCAACGAGGCCCTCGGCAACGAGTTCGTCGATCGGCTCGAGGAAGTCGCGTGCGTCCGCCGTACCCCACGCTCCGAGTGCGGCGTTGAAGAACTCCTCACCGTACCCGTCGCTGGCACGGGGGTTCATCAGCAGCACGGTCCAGCCACGTGCCACCAGCTCCTGGTGGTACAGATGCACCTCGTCTGCCGCGGCGTTCCACGCGTTGTGCGGACCACCGTGGATGTCGAGCAGCAGCGGCTGCGGCCCGGTGGCTGCCGGGTCGCGCATCAGCAGGCCGGGCACGACAGTCCCGTCGGAGACGGTGAAGTCGCGTTCGGCCCGTACGAAGGGCTCTGCGTCCTTCTCGCCGTACGACGTCCGGGTTGTCGCCGTGCCGGTCGCCAGGTCGAGCGTCACGACCTCACCGAACGAGGTGGGTGTGCTGAGGGCCGTCGTGGCCACGCCGGCAGCGACGGACAGCCCCGACACGACCTGTCCTGGTTCGCCCAGTACGTGCTGCGGGGTGCCGCCCTCGACGGGGACGGAGTACAGGTGGGTGCAACCGCGGTCCCGGACGCAGAACAGGACCGTACGGCCCTCGTCGATCAGCGTCGGTACGGCTCCCGGGTACGCCGGCCCGCCTGCCATCACGTTGCGGTCGAGCGGTGCCGCCAGGTTCACGACTGCCCCGCCGTCCAGGGGGAGCCGCAGCAGTCCGGCGTGGCCGACCGGGCCGGAGGGCATACCAACGATCAGCAGTGCGGCGCCATCCGCAGTCCACGTCACCGAGCCGGTCAGCCCTTCGGCCAGACCGGCCAGCTGCGGCGTCGCCTTCGGATCCGATGCGTCGAGCAGGTACGCGGGCGCTGTCGGGTTCAGATCGGCGTCAGGTGCCGTTGCGGCGCCGAAGGCCAGCTTGGCGCCGTCCGGGGACCAGGCCGGGTCGCCGGCGTGCCAGTCGCCCTCGGTGGCCTGGCGGCACTCCTTGGATGCGACGTCGAGTACGTGCAGGTGCTTACGGATGCTCCGCAGCCAGCCCGCGCCGTCGGCCTGGTAGTCCAGCCGCTCCGTCGCGATCGGCCCGTGCTCACTCATGCTTTCAGTGTCGACAGGAGCGGAGAAGGCGATGCGCGTCCCGTCAGGACTCCACTTCGGTGCTCCTGCGCCCAGTGGGAGTGTGGTGAGCTGCTCCGGCTCGCCCCCTCCGGCCGGCAGCGACCACAGCTGCGCCGGGCCGTCCTTGGCGCGCAGGAAGGCCAGCTGCGACCCGTCCGGCGACCAGACAGGTGTTGAGTCGGCGTCGCCGCGGGTGAGCTGCTGCGGTGTCCCACCGGAGGCCGGGACCCGCCATAGACTCCGCAGCGTGCGGTCGGCCTCCGCGTCGGTGGTTCGGAGGACGTACGCGAGTTGGGTGCCGTCCGGTGAGAGAACCGGCTGCTCCGGTACGGCCAGCTCGGTCAGGTCGTCGATGCGCAGACGTCGGGTCACTGGGAGTCCTCCTTCAGAAGGGACTGGTTCTGGCCGACCGCCCGCAAGGCGCCGCCGGCGTGGTGGCAGGCAGCGTGGTGCAGACGACGGTCGGCGTCGGTTGTGGGATCGAGAGTCAGGCAGTGCTCGCGGTCGGTACGGATCAGCGGACCGACCGGACAGCGCGGGTGGAACCGGCAGCCGGCCGGTGGATGATGCGGATCGGCCGGCTCGGCGTCGGCGACGAGTCGCAGCGACTCGTCCAGCGGCGGCAGCGCGGTCGATCCGCGGCGTGGCGCCGCGGCGAGCAGCTCCTTGGTGTACGGGTGTTGCGGGTTGGCGAGTACGTCCGGGGCCGGCCCGACCTCGACGATCCGGCCCAGGTACATGACCGCCACGATGTCGCTGACGTAGCGCACCACGGCCAGGTTGTGCGAGATGAACAGCATCGACAACCGCAGTTCGCGTTGCAGCGTACGGACCAGGTTCAGCACGGTGCCCTGGATCGACACGTCGAGGGCCGAGGTGATCTCGTCGGCGATCAGCACCTCGGGCCGGCCGGCCAGCGCCCGCGCGATCGCGACCCGCTGGCGCTGCCCGCCGGACAGCGCGCCCGGGTACGCCGAGGCCCGGTCGGCGTCCAGTTCGACCAGCTCGAGCAGCCGGGCCACCTCGCCCCGCCGACGATCCGCTCTCGGCATTGCCTCCGCGATCGAGTCACCGATGGTCATCCGTGGATCCAGTGAGGAGTACGGGTCCTGGAACACCATCTGCAGCGGGCGTCGGTCGGTCAGCGGCACACCGTCGAGCAGGATCCGCCCACCCGCGATATCGGCCAGACCGACGGCCGCTCGCGCCAGGGTCGACTTGCCGGATCCCGACTCGCCGACCAGTCCGACCACCTGGCCAGACGGCACGAGCAGGTCGGCCCCATCGACGGCCGTCAGCGTGCGGCCGTACCGGACCGTCACGTCCTCGAAACGCAGTTCGCTCATGGCTGCCCCGTCCGGACACTCGAGTACTCGGTCTGTGACTGCGGATGCCAGCACGCCACCTGATCGACGAGCACCGGATCCTCGGTCCGGCAACGCTCCGACGCGAACGCACATCGCGCGGCGAAGGCACACCCGACCGGCCAGTGCGCAGGATCCACCGGACGTCCGGGGATGACTGCCAGCGGTTCGCCGAGCGGCGTGTCCAGATCCGGTACGGCGGCCAGCAACGCCCGCGTGTACGGGTGCCGCGCCGCGGTCGCCAGGTCAGCGGCCGGGAGGTCCTCGACGATGCGGCCGGCGTACATCACCAGGACGCGGTCACAGATCTGGGCGACGACGCTGATGTCGTGGCTGATCAGCAGGACGGCGACGTCGTCCTCGGTACGGATCGTCTCCAGCAGCCGCAGGACCTGCCGTTGCACGGTGACGTCCAGCGCGGTGGTCGGCTCGTCGGCGACGATCAGCGCCGGAGCGCCCATCAGGCCCATGCCGATCATCGCCCGCTGCCGCATACCGCCGGAGAACTCGTGCGGGTACTGCCGCGCGCGGCGTTCCGCGGCCGGCACCCGTACCGCCCGCAGCCGATCGATCGCACGGCTCGCCGCGGCCCGGCGGCTGAGTCCTTGATGCTCCCGTGCGCCCTCGGCGAGCTGGACGCCGATCCGCTTGGCCGGATTGAACGAGGTCATCGGATCCTGGAACACCATCGCGAACGACGACCCCAGCAGCCGCCGGCGGGCCGCGGCCGTGCTGCGGTCCGCAATGCTGCCGAGCAACGGCGCGCCCAGGAACGAGAGCTCCGTGGCCTGGACCAGCCCCGGCGGCTCGATCAGCTGTGCGACCGCGAGCGCGGTGAGGCTCTTCCCGGAGCCGGACTCGCCGACGACGCCGACGATCTCGCCCTTGTGGATCGTGAAGCTGACGCCACGTACCGGTGTGACCGGTCCTGGGAAGCTGACCTCGAGGTCTTGCACCACAAGCACCTCGTCAGGGTCGGTGTCCCGCGCCGGTGCTGCCTCCGGCGTCGGACGGGACCACGTTGCCCGTGGCACCTGGACGCCGAGGCCCTTGGCTACCGCCTCGCCGAAGAGGTTGAACGCGAGCCCAGCCACGACCACGGCGACACCGGGGGCGAGCGCTGCAGCCGGATGCACGTAGATGCCGCTGAGGCTTTCGCCCAGCATCCGGCCCCAGTCGTACGCGGGTGGCTGCACACCCAGACCGATGAACGACAGCCCCGCAAAGGCGAGCAGTGTGCCGCCGGCGCCGATCGTCGCGTTCACGACCAGCGGCTCGGCGACGTTCGGGAGGATGTGCCGTACGAGCATCCGGAACCGGCCGACACCGGCGATCCGCGCCGCGGCGACGAAGTCCCGCGCCGCGATGCCGGCGATCAACGTCTGCGTCAGCCGCGCGAACGACGGCGCACCCGCGAAGCCGATGGCCAGTACGGCGCCCTTCGCGCCGACACCGAACACGACGGCGAAGAACAGCGCGAGCAGCAGCCCCGGAAAGGAGACTGCGATGTTCACGACAGTCGTTGCGACCCGGCCACCGCGCTTGCCGAGGATCGCCGGGGCGCTGCCCAGGGCGAGCCCGGTGACCACGGCGATCGCGGTCGCGAGCAGTGCGAGCAGGATCGACGTACGGGACGCGACGAGGACCCGGTAGAAGATGTCGCGGCCGAGGTTGTCCGTACCGAGCCAGTGCTTCGCCGACGACCCCTGCAGCAGGTGGTCGGTGTCGATGGCATTCGCCTGGTGCGACCAAAGGACCGGAGCGAGCAGGGCGAGCAGCAGGACCCCTAGAAGGAGCAGGCCGGCACCTAGGCCTACCGGAGTCCGCAGTACGGCTGTCCAACGGCGCATCAGCTCTCCCGGATGGTCGATCGGGGATCGAGCAGGGCAAGCGTCACGTCGACGGCCAGGTTCACCAGGAGGACGCCGACGCCGTACACCAGCACTACACCCTGCACCAGCGGGTAGTCCTTGGCGAGGATCGAGGACACGATCGTGCTGCCGAGACCGGGCCAGCCGAAGACGTTCTCGACCAGTACAGTCCCGGCGACCATGCCACCGAGCAGCAGACCGCCCAGGGTGATCGTGGCCGTCACCGCGTTCGGCAGGGCGTGCCGCAGGTACACGGCTGCGGCGGGCAACCGCTTCGCGCGCGCCGTACGCAGATAGTCCGTCTGCAGTACGGCGAGCAGCTCGACGCGACAGATCCGGGCCAGCACCGCCGCAGGGCCGACCGCCAGCGACAGCACGGGCAGCACGTACGACGCCACGCTGCCACGACCCGCCACCGGGAACCAGTGCAGTGTGACTGCGAAGACGTAGACGAGTCCCACGGCCAGCAGGAACTCCGGGATCGCGGCCAGCACCACGGCGATCGACGTGAAGCCCAGCTCGGTATGCGGCCGCCGCCCGGCGCGGGTGAGGACCGCCATCACCAGGCCGAGCGGTACAGCGATCAGGACCGCCAGGAGGAACGCTGCGACGGCCAGTTCGACCGTTGCCGGCAGTCGGTCCCGGATCACGTCGGAGACCGGTAGACCGGTTGTTATCGACGTACCGAGGTTGCCGGTGAGCAGGTGGTGCAGGAAGTTCAGGTACTGCTGCCAGAGCGGGTCGTCGAGGCCCAGCGAGGCGCGCTGGGCATCGACGAGGCTCTGCGCAGCTGCTGGTCCCAGTGCGCCCCGTACCGGATCACCTGGGATCAGGTGGATCATCAGGAACGCGGCGCTGACCAGTACGAGGACGGAGCCCGCCAGCCGGCCCAACCGTCGTACGGCGAAGCCGAGCCACGGATGAGCTGTCAGGGGCGGAATGCTGACGGTGGTCGTCACCGGCTCAACCCAGCATCTTGATCGACGACGGCAGCACGCTTCCTTCGCTCAGGTCGAACGTGGCGCCCTTGCCGAAGATCGGCACGGTCGCGTTGACGAACGGCACCAGGTTGACCTGCTTGAACAGCGTCCGCTCACCGGTCGCCCAATCGGCGCAGCCGTCGGCTCCCGGGACGGCGGCGGCCTTGCGGACGGCGGCGTCGTACTGCGGGTTCTTGATCCCGGAGAAGTTGCTGCCGTTCGGCGGAGTCGTACCGGACAGGAAGCTGACCAGCTGACTGGGCAAGGAGACGGTCAGCGGGATCAGGCCGGCGTGCCAAGTGCCTTGACCGGCCAGGACGACCGTACTGATCTCAGCAGTGGACACGGGCTTGAGCGAGACCTTCACACCGAGCTCGGTCCACGCCTTCTGGAACAGCTCGGCACCTGACTGCATGGTGGGGCCCAGGCTGGTCGGGTAGTAGAAGACCAGGGCGAGCTTTGTGCCGGCCTTTTCCCGGATGCCGTCGGAGCCGGCCTTCCAGCCGGCAGCGTCCAGCCCGGCCTTGGCAGCGTCCAGGTCGTGCGCGGGCAGGTTGCCGGTGACGGTGTCCTCCGAACACGGACCCATGCCGGGGGCAACCAACCGTGTGGTCGGCGTACCGGTCCCGCTGGTGAGCACCTTGCCGAGCTGGGTGAGGTCGAGGGCCTGCGTGAGTGCTGTGCGGACGGCGAGATCCGCCGTGGGCAGACCCGCCTTCTGATTGAACCAGAGCTCACCCAGTGGCGTGCCGGCCTCGCGCTGGAAGGTCTTCTGGGCCTGCAGCCGCTGCTTGTCCGGTCCGGCGATCGCGACGATGTTGACCTGACCGGAGAGCAGCAGGTTCGCCGCGGTGGTCTCGTTGCTGACCACTTTGAGTACGACCTTGTCCGGCAGACCGGCCTGGCCCTGCTTGAAGTCGCCCGGGCCCCAGGCGTACTCCTTGCGCCGGGTGAGCGTGTAGTGATCGCCCGGGACGGCCTCCGCGACCTTGTACATGCCGGTGCCGTCGGAACTCTGTTTGAGGATGGTGCGGTCCTTCATCCCCTTGTCGCAGACGATGTGCAGGCCGCCGACATTGCGGACCAGGAACGCGTCCGGAGCAGCGGCCGTCACGGTGACCGTACCGGTCGCGTCGTCCGCGGTGGCCTTGGCGCCGGCCGGGACGAAGACGCCGATCCGGGTGGACTTGCTGGCCGGGTTGCCGACGAAGTTGATGTTCTCCGCGACCGTACTGGCCGTCAGCGGGCTGCCGTCCGCACAGGTGACGCCCTTGCGCAGCGTGTACTTCGCGGTGGTGCTGTTGCCCTCGAACGTCGCCGCGAGACCGGGCACCTGCTTGCCGTCCGGGCTGATGCCGACCAGCGAGTCGTACAGGAACCAGTCGACCTGCATGGTGACCGACAACGAGGTGAACTGCGGATCGAGGTTGCCGGGGTCGGCGCTGATCGCCATGGTCAGGGTCTTGCCTTCGGCGGCCTGCGCGGTGCCGGCGGTCTGATCGCCGGAGCTGCAGGCGGACAGGGCCAGCCCGGTGACCAGGACTCCGGCCGCGAGGGCGGTGCGTACCGATCTCATGAGTGCCTCCGAGGGCTCAGGCGGATGCGCGGCGCAGTGCCCGGCCGCTGTGCAGGTACAGGGCACGACCGGAGCCGTCGTCGCCGACGAAGACGTGCGGCTGGTGCATGCCGTTCTCGGCCTCGACCGCGATCAGGCTCTGCTCGTCGCGGCCGACCAGTTCGACCGGCTCGGGTGTCGGCCCGAGCTCGGTGAAGATGCCCTTGGGGACCTGGTCGAGCCAGAGCTTGCCGTCCTCGTCCTGCCGGACGGTGATGTCGGCGACCTCGCAGCTGTAGGTGCCGAGGAACCGGGTCACGTCGACCGGGACCGGCTCGGCGGGTGGGGTCGGCATGGCGGGGAGCGTGACGCCGGCAAGCTCGTCGAGGAGGTGTTCGAAGACGGCCCGGTAGACCTCGATGGTGCCGCCGCCGTTGGTCAGCAGCGCGATCGCGAGACCGTGCTCAGGGAGTACGCGGAGGAAGGCGTTCTGGCCGATCGTGCCGCCGTCGTGGCCGAACACGCGGGTGCCGTCGAAGTCGAACAGCTCCCAGCCGAGTCCCCACGACTCACCCATCATGCCGAGCGCCGGCAGCTTCACCTGTGCTTCCTGCATCGCTGTGACACTCGCCGCGCTGAGGACGTCAGCGCCCTGGTCCAGGTGCAGCTTGGCGAACGTCAGCAGATCGCGGGCGCTCATCGCGAGCATCGCACCGGCCGGAGCCATGCCTCGGGTCATCGCCCACATCGGCGCGGGCACGGGGTCGGCGTCGGGCTCCGGCCGGATGTGCCCGACGGCGGCCCGGTGCAGGATCGCCTCGTACGGATCGCCTGCGGCGTGGGCCAGCCCGAGCGGCGTGAACAGGTGCTCGCGCAGCGCGGCGTCGTACGAAGTGCCCCGCAACACCTCGACCAGGCGGCCGAGGACGGCGAAGCCTGCGTTGTTGTACGAGAACATCTCGCCGGGCGGGAAGAGCTGCGTGGTCGTGGCCAGCGAGGCGACGAACTTCTCGACGGCGTCGTCACCCTTGCCGGTCTCGTTGAAGATGTCGCCCTCGAACCCGGCCGTGTGGCAGAGCAGCTGCCGGGTGGTGATCACGGCCGCCGCGGAGTCGTCCGCGATCACGAACTCGGGCAGGTACGAGCGGATCGGCCGATCCAGGTCGACCTTGCCCTCGTCGACGAGCTGCATGACCAGCGTCGTCGTCCAGACCTTGGTGATCGACCCGATCTGGAACACCGAGTCGGCGGTCGCCTCGACGCCGGTCGATCTGCTCAGCACGCCGGCAGCGTGGTCGATCACCTCGTCGCCCAGCAGTACGCCGACCGCCGCCCCGGGGACCTGATGCTCGGCGAGCAGCGTCGCCAGCCTGTCTTGTAGCCACGTCTCGATCTCGCTCAGAGTCGCCATGCGCCGACGCTAGGCGCGCCGGAGTGCCGCGGTATTCGTCGCACCGGACAACCGCCACCCCCGATTTCGTCCGGCCGGACGAAGCCGCGTCCGGGGGCCGGCCGCCGCGGCCACGGGCGGTCCCGGGGAGCGGGAACATCCGTGCCGGACATACTCTTGAAACCGACATGACTTCCTCCGACCGCCGAACGGTGTACCTGGACCACGCGGCGACGACCCCGATGCTCCCGGCCGCGATCGAGGCGATGACCCATCACCTCGCCCGCACCGGTAACGCGTCGTCCCTGCACGGCTCCGGACGGTGCGCACGGCGGACGGTCGAGGAGGCCCGCGAGTCGATCGCCGCCGCGCTCGGCGCACAGCCGAGTGAGGTCGTCTTCACCTCGGGCGGTACGGAGGCGGACAACCTCGCGCTCAAGGGCCTGTGGTGGTCCCGCCTGGCCGCAGACCCGCGCCGGCGCCGGATCCTGCTCAGCGGCATCGAGCACCACGCCGTCCTGGACCCGGCCGTCTGGCTGGGACAGCACGAGCAGGCCGAGATCGAGTGGCTGCCGGTCGACGACCTCGGCCGGGTCCGCCCGGACGACGTCCGGCGGGCCGTGGAACGGGACCCGCAGTCCGTGTCGTTCGTCACGCTGATGATGGCGAACAACGAGGTCGGGACGCTCCAGCCGATCCAGGACGTGGCCGCGGTCGCACAGGAGTACGGCATCCCCGTGCACACCGACGCCGTGCAGGCGATCGGGCAGGTGCCGGTGGACTTCAGCGCGCTCGGTGTGGACGCAATGACGGTGTCCGCGCACAAGATCGGCGGTCCGTACGGGATCGGGGCGCTCGTCGTCCACAAGGAGACGCAACTGACGCCGATCCTGCACGGCGGGGGACAGGAGCGGGACGTCCGGTCCGGCACTCTTGACGTCCCGGCGACCGCCGGGTTCGCGGTGGCCGCGGAGCACGCGATCAAGCACCAGGTGGACGAGGCGGCGCGGCTGACCGGGCTGCGCGACACGCTGATCCACGGCATCACCAGCACCGTCGAGGGCGCCAAGCTCTCCGGGGACCCGGTCGGCCGCTTGCCCGGTAACGCACACTTGTCCTTCAGCGACTGCGAGGGCGACTCGCTGTTGCTGCTGCTCGACGCACGGGGGATCGAGGTGTCCACCGGGTCCGCGTGCAACGCAGGGGTGGCGGAGCCGAGCCACGTGCTGCTCGCCATGGGGTACGACGACCAGCGGGCCCGCGGGTCACTCCGGTTCACCCTGGGGCACACGTCGACCCAGGCGGATATCGACGCCGTACTTGAGAACATCGGACCGGTGGTGGAGCGCGCGAAATCCGCCGGTCTGCAGAACGTAGGAAGGAACAGCTGATGCGGGTACTCGCAGCCATGTCCGGCGGGGTCGACTCCGCCGTCGCGGCCGCGCGGATGGCCGAGGCCGGGCACGACGTGACCGGTGTGCACCTGGCGCTCAGCCGCAACCCGCAGTCGTACCGCAGCGGGGCGCGGGGCTGCTGCACCATCGAGGACTCCCGCGACGCCCGCCGGGCCGCGGACGTGATCGGCATCCCGTTCTACATCTGGGACCTGGCTGAGCGCTTCCACGCCGACGTGGTCGAGGACTTCGTCAGCGAGTACGCCGCCGGCCGTACGCCGAACCCGTGCCTGCGGTGCAACGAGAAGGTCAAGTTCAGCGCCGTCCTGGAGCGGGCGCTCGCGCTCGGCTTCGACGCGGTCGCCACCGGGCACTACGCTCGGATCGTCGACACTGCCGACGGCGCTCGCGAGTTGCACCGCGCGGTGGACCCGGCCAAGGACCAGTCGTACGTTCTCGGCGTACTCACCCAGGCGCAGCTCGCGCACGCGTTCTTCCCGCTCGGTGACACGGTGAAGACCGAGGTCCGCGAGGAGGCCGAGCGGCGCGGGCTGTCGGTGGCCGCCAAGCCGGACAGCCACGACATCTGCTTCATTGCCGACGGCAACACCGCCGGGTTCCTCGGGGCGCAGCTCGGCGAGGCGCCCGGCGACATCGTCGATGCACAGGGCAACAAGCTCGGCGAGCACTCCGGGACGCACGGCTTCACGATCGGGCAGCGCAAGGGCCTCAAGATCGGTACTCCAGCCGCCGACGGCAAGCCCCGGTTCGTGCTGGACATCAGCCCGGTGGACCGTACGGTCACCGTCGGCTCCCGCGCGGAGCTGGCCGTCTCTGAGCTCACAGCCTCCAAGCCGCGCTGGTGCGGCCCTGCTCCGGCCAGCCAGTTGCAGGCGTTGGCCCAGCTCCGGGCTCACGGCGAGCAGGTCCCGGTGGTCGCGACAGTTGAGGGCGATCGCGTACAGGTCTCCTTCGACGAGCCCACCTCCGCTGTCGCACCGGGACAGGCCGTCGTGCTGTACGACGGGACGCGAGTGATCGGTTCAGCAACGATCGACACCGTCCAGCGAGTCACGGCGACCGTATGACCACCACGGGACTCGGCTCGGTCCCGGGTGAGGACATCCGCGAGTGGATGCGCGCAGTACTCGAGTTGGTCGACCTCCCGTTCCTGCCAGAGCTTCCGGCGCGTCCGTACGGCGACATGATCAGCCGGTCCATCGCCGTACTGACCGAGCTGGCAGCTGACCTGCAGCCGGTGGGGTGGCGACTGACTGGTGGCGGGGACGCACGGGCCAGCCTGGACCAGCGACGCGCGCGGGCATTGCTGCAGGAAGACCTGGACGTGCTGGAGGAGCACGCCTACGGGTACGAGGGTCGGCTGAAGGTGCAGGTCACCGGGCCGTGGACGCTGGCTGCCGCGGTGGAGCGGCCGCGTGGTGACAAGGTGCTGGCGGACCACGGTGCACGTCGGGATCTGGCACAGGCGCTCGCGTACGGCGTGGAGCAGCACGTGGCCGAGGTGCGCAAGCGGGTGCCAGGTGCTGACGTGGTGCTGCAGTTGGACGAGCCCGGGCTCCCTGCCGTACTGGCTGGAGCTGTGCCGACAGCGTCCGGTTGGAGCAAGCACCGGTCTGTTGACGGGCCTGGTGCGGTGGAACTGTTGACCCCGTTCACCACCGTGGCGCCTACCGTTGTGCACTGCTGCGCGGCGCGACCGCCTATCGAGGTGTTCACCAAGGCCGGCGCTGCCGGGATCGCTGTGGACGTGTCGTTGCTCAACAACGCGGCCTGGGACCAGGTCGCGACTGCGGCCGAGGCCGGCACCGCCGTGTACGCGGGTGTCGTGGCGACCACAGGTGCGCTGCCCAAGGCCGAGCAGGGCGCCCAGTTGCTGATCCGGCGCTGGCGGGAGCTCGGTCTGGACCCGGAGCTGCTGAAACAGGTCGTCATCACCCCGGCCTGCGGGCTCGCGGCCGCCCCGTCACCCTCCGACGCCAGAGCACGACTCAAACTCCTCCGGGACATCGCCGACGTCGTAGCCGAAGCCGCCGACGAATAGCCAAAACTGTCGGTGTACCCCTGTAACTTCTTCTTATGAGCGAGAACATGGGGGCGCCTGCGGAGGTTCGGACTCGGCATGCCGAGTTGAGCCAGGAGATCGAGGACCACCGCGCGCGGTACTACCTGGCCAGCCCGATCATCTCGGACGCCGACTTCGACGCGCTGATGCACGAGCTGCAGGGCCTCGAGGAGCAGTATCCGGAGCTCCGCACGCCGGACTCGCCCACCCAGAAGGTCGGCGCGCCGATCTCGACCCTGTTCACGGCGGTCCAGCACCCGATGCGGATGGAGAGCCTGGGCAACGCGTTCTCCGCGGAGCAGATGGAGGCCTGGGCGAAGCGGCTGGAGCGTGAGGTCACCGTCCGGCAGATCCACGACAGCGGGTTCCTCTGCGAGCTCAAGGTGGACGGCCTCGCCCTCGACCTGATCTACGAGAACGGCAAGCTGGTCACCGGCGCGACCCGCGGCGACGGCCGTACCGGCGAGGACGTCACGCCGAACGTGCGGACCATCAAGAGCATCCCGGAGCAGCTCCGCGGCGACGACCTGCCGGCCTTCCTGGAGGTCCGCGGCGAGGTGTACTTCCGCGTCGAGGACTTCGAGGAGCTGAACGCGCAGCTCGTCGAGGCCGGCAAGGACGTGTTCTCCAACCCGCGGAACAGCGCGGCCGGATCGCTGCGGCAGAAGGATCCCCGGGTGTCGGCCGGGCGCCCGCTGCGGTTCGTCGTGCACGGCCTCGGCAAGGTCGACGGGCATCGCTTCGACCGGCTCTCCACGGCGTACGACCAGCTGAAGGCGTGGGGCCTGCCGGTCAGCGACCGCGCCCGCCGGGTCGGCACGCTCGACGAGGTCAATGAATTCATCGCGTACTACGGCGAGAACCGGCACTCGGTGGACCACGAGATCGACGGCGTCGTGGTGAAGATCGACGAGCTCGACCTGCAGCGCGCGCTCGGGTCGACGTCGAGCGCCCCACGCTGGGCGATCGCGTACAAGTACCCGCCCGAAGAGGTGAACACCAAGCTCATCGAGATCGAGGTGAACGTCGGGCGCACCGGCCGGGTCACCCCGTTCGCGCACATGGAGCCGGTCCGGGTCGCCGGCTCGACCGTCGAGTACGCGACCCTCCACAACGCCAAGGAGGTCGCCCGCAAGGACGTCCGCCCGGGCGACACCGTCGTACTGCGGAAGGCCGGCGACGTGATCCCCGAGGTGCTCGGACCGGTGGTCGACCTGCGCCCGAAGGGCCTGCCGGCCTGGGTGATGCCGACGCACTGCCCGTGGTGCAACACGGTGCTGGCGCCGGCCAAGGAGTCGGACGTCGACATCCGCTGCCCCAACTCGCAGTACTGCCAGGGGCAGCTGCGGGAGCGGCTGTTCTACCTGGCCGGGCGGTCCGCGTTCGACATCGAGGGGCTCGGGTTCAAAGCGGCCGACGCGTTGATCCGCGGCGAACTGATCGTCGACGAGGGCGACCTGTTCGCGCTGACCGAGGAGCAGTTGACCGAGAGCGAGTTCTTCACCACCAAGGCCGGCGCCCTGTCGGCGAACGCCCGCAAGCTGCTCGCCAACCTCGAGGAAGCCAAGGCCAAGCCGCTGTCGCGGGTGCTGGTCGCGCTGTCGATCCGGCACGTCGGACCGACCGCGGCCGCCGCGCTGACCGAGGTCTTCAGCACCATGGACGACGTCCGCTCCGCGAGCGAGGAGCAACTGGCCGACATCGAGGGCGTCGGGCCGACCATCGCGCAGGCGATGATCGAGTGGTTCCAGGTGCCGTGGCACCAGGCGATCGTGGACAAGTGGCAGGCGTCCGGCGTGGTGATGCGCGAGGAGCGCACCGGCCCGACGCTGCCGCAGATCCTGACCGGGCTGTCGGTCGTGGTGACCGGGACCGTCGAGGGGTTCAGCCGCGACGAGGCGACCGAGGCGATCGTCGGGCGCGGCGGGAAGGCTGCGAGCTCGGTCTCGAAGAAGACGTCGTTCGTGGTGGTCGGTGACTCACCGGGCTCGAAGTACGACAAGGCGGTCCAACTCGGCGTACCGATCCTGGATGCGGCCGGCTTCCAGGTGCTTCTCGACGACGGCGCCGAGGCGGCTGCCGCGGTCGCGGTCACCGGGGCAGGCACTCCATCGGCTGAGACTTCGCCGGAGGCGTAGGCCGTTCGAGGTTTTTCGAGGTTTTTCGCAGCGAGCGGATCCGGCAACGGGGCTGAGCCGTCCGACTGTTAGTTTTGCACGTCGAGATCTGGGCCAGAAGGAGCGACATATGACGACGCCGCCGCAGGGACCATGGGGTCCTGGGCAGCCGGGGGGCCAGCCAGGCGGGCACGGGGGACAGGGCGGCCAGCAGCCGCCTCAGAACCAGCCGCCGCAACAGGGCGGTTGGGGACAGCAACCACCTGCTCAGGGTGGTGGATGGGGACAGCCCCCACAGCATCCTCAGCAACCACAACAGCCGCAGCAGCCGCAGCAGCACGGCCAGCCGCAGCAGGGCCAACCCCAGCACGGGCAGCCGCCGCAGCAGGACCGGCCGCAGCAGGGCGGCTGGGGACAGCAGCCCAACCAGCAGGGCCAGCCTGGTCAGCATGGGCAGCCGGGTGGCGGTTGGGGCCAGCAGCCGCAGCAGCAGGGCGGCGGTGCCTACCAGCAGCAGTCGTGGGGCAAGCAGCAGCAGGGCGGTTGGCACCAGCAGCAGGGTGGTCAGCCGGGCCAGTGGCAGCCGGGCGGTCCGGGCGACGGTCCCAAGGGGCCAGGTGGCATCAGCAAGGAGAAGATGCCGCTGATCATCGGCGGCGGCGTGGTCGGCATCGTGCTGATCGGCCTGCTGGTCTTCCTCGGCATCCACGCGTTCGGTGGTGACGACACCCCGGAGAGCCAGCCGACGAGCAGCCAGCCGACCGAGGGCGGCGACCCGAAGACCTCGTCGTCCCCGTCCACGGGCACCAGCCCGGGTTCCGGCACCGAGCTCGGCAACGCCACCGGTCAGGCCAAGGCCGTCACCGACAAGCTGCAGGGCATGGGCTTCGGCTGCAGCGACCTGTTCAACACCGGGCAGGGCGCCCACCGCGGCTGCTTCAAGTACGAGGGCAGCAAGCAGGCCGAGGCGATCTTCCAGTTCAAGTCCGACGGCGGCATCGTCGCGGTCCGGGTCGAGACCCAGGACGACGACAACAACAACAACGCCCAGGTCGCGTTCGGCCAGGTGCTGCAGGCGGTCGGCAACGACACCTTCGGCGCCGACGCGGTGACCAAGGTCCAGGAAGCGGTGAAGACCGGTCAGCGGTCGGAAGAGGTCAGCACCAACTGGGGCCAGTTCCAGATGAGCAACTCCGGGTCGAGCCTGCGGCTGTCCGGCCACAAGTCCGGCGAGGAGTCGCTGGACGTTCCGGACCAGACCTTCGACACCACGGCGGCGCAGATGACCGCGGCGCTGAAGGCGAAGTCGTACGTCTGCACCAGCTCCTGCCGCAAGGAGGTCGGTGAGTACGGCTCCCAGCGCGTGTTCTTCTACGCCAGCGGCACCAAGGGCATCAAGGACATCGAGCTGAGTGTCTCCGCCGACGGCAACCAGGTGAAGTCCAGCATGAAGACCGTCATGGCCGACGCGTTCGGTGTCCTCAAGGGCGGTAACGCGGCGGCGGTGAAGGCGTACATCGAGGCGCACAACGACGGCAAGCAGTACGCTGCTTATGTCGGCGGCTGGATGGTCCAGATCGACGGCGACACCTCGGGCAACTACGGGTCGCAGCGGGTGTCGATCGAGTACGAGACCTTCTACGCCTGAGGTTCGGAGGCCGGATGTGAAGTTCCCCCGGGAGAAGCGGGAGTCCCGGACGGTGGCACAGCCGCCGCCCGAGGCGCTCCAGCGGGTCGACGGCGGCGGGCCCTGGGGCCCCACCCAGTTCGACCTCCCGGACCGGAACGGCAGCAACACGCAGGCGATTCTGATCGTGTCGCTGATCGGAGTGGTCGTGCTGCTGGTCATCGCCGGCCTGTGGGCGCTCGCCTACTTCCAGTTCACCTGAGGCAGACGCAACGAAACCCCCGCTCGGCCGAGCGGGGGTTTTTCGTTGCCGAACCAGCGTCAGGCGGTGGCGCGGATGGTGACGGCGAGTGAGGCCAGGTAGGACAGGCGGGCCACCTCGGAGCCGAGGAACTCGGGACCGCCACGGCGGCCGATGACGAGGATCCGGCGGTCGGACTCCAGCGGCGCCGCGACCAGTACAGACTCCGAGAGACCCTTGTGGTCCGGGGCTTCCAGGGTGGTCGCCTTCTCCATCGGGAGCCACTGACCCGCCATGTCGCCGAACTCCGGCGTTGCGCTGGTCTCCAGCGCCACCTTCACCTCACTGCCGGTGCCGTCGAGCAGCGCGGCCCAGTCGGCGTGCAGGACCGCGGGCGACTGCTCGACCAGGATGTCGATCGCCTCGGCGGGCGCGGACGTCATCTGCTCGACGGCCTCGAGGTCCATGTGCAGGCCGCCGCCGGCGCCGTACCGGGAGAACCAGATCACCTCGACGTCGTCGACGCTGTTGCACGCCGACACCAGGCGGTCCGGGAGCACGCCCGGCGGCAGGTCGACCACGATGTCGTCGACCGCGGTGCCGTTCTCGCGGCGGTGCTCGACGATCTCGATCGCGTGGATGTCGGCGTTCACCTCACCAAGGGCGGTCGCGACCGTGCCCAGCGAACCCGGGCGGTCGGGGATGATCAAGCGCAGCAGGAACACCGAACGATCATCTCCCAGCCGATCACCTTGCGCGTAACGCCTTGTCGCCGCCCATGTTACAGAGCGGTAGGAACAGACACGCCGACCCATCTCATCCACACCCCCTGGGGCGCGGAAACCTAGCCGTCACAGGCGCCCACTAGGATGAGCGATGTGCGGCGGAACACGTCGCGGAAGTCCTGCGAACCATTGGATCAGTTCATGCCATCGATTACCCGCGAAGAGGTCGCGCACCTGGCGCGACTGGCGCGGATCGAGCTCTCCGACGACGAGCTCGACCACCTCGCCCCCCAGCTCGACCAGATCATCACCTTGGTCGGGCAGGTCAGCCAGGTGGCGGCGGACGACATCCCGCCGACCTCGCACGCCCTGCCGCTGACCAACGTGATGCGCGCCGACGAGAACATCCCGTGCCTCACCCCCGAGCAGGCGCTGTCCGGCGCGCCGGCCGCGGAGGAGCAGCGTTTCCGGGTCCCGCGGATCCTGGAGGAGGACTGACATGACCGACCTCACCAGGAAGACCGCCGCCGAGCTCGCGGACCTCATGGGTTCGGGACAGGCCAGCTCGGTCGAGATCACCCAGGCCCACCTGGATCGGATCGCCGCCGTCGACGGTGACGTGCACGCGTTCCTGCACGTCGACACCGAGGGCGCGCTGGCGCAGGCGAAGGCAGTCGACAGCAAGCGCGCCGCGGGCGAGCAGCTGGCTCCGCTGGCCGGTGTGCCGCTGGCGCTGAAGGACGTGCTCACCCAGGAGGGTGTGCCGACCACGGCCGGCTCGAAGATGCTCGAGGGCTGGAAGCCGCCGTACGACTCGACGATGGTGAAGCGGCTCAAGGCGGCCGGCATCGTCATCCTCGGCAAGACCAACATGGACGAGTTCGCGATGGGCTCCTCCACGGAGAACTCGGCGTACGGCACCACGCACAACCCGTGGGACCTGGGCCGGATCCCGGGCGGCTCCGGCGGCGGTTCGTCCGCGGCCATCGCGGCGTACGAGGCACCGCTCGCGATCGGCACCGACACCGGCGGCTCGATCCGCCAGCCGGGTGCGTTCACCGGTACGGTCGGCGTCAAGCCGACGTACGGCGGCACCTCGCGGTACGGGCTGATCGCGCTGGCGTCCTCGCTGGACACGCCCGGTCCGTGTGCGCGGACGACGCTCGACGCGGCGCTGCTGCACGAGGCGATCGCCGGGTACGACCCGATGGACTCGACGTCCATCGACCAGCCGGTCCCGCCGGTGGTCGCGGCGGCCCGCAACGGCGACGTCGCCGGGCTGCGGATCGGTGTCGTCAAAGAGCTCGGCGGCGAGGGTTACCAGCCGGGCGTCGAGGCCCGCTTCCACGAGGCGGTCGAGCTGCTCACCAAGCTCGGCGCCGAGGTGGTCGAGGTCTCCTGCCCGCACTTCCAGTACGCCCTCCCGGCGTACTACCTGATCCTGCCGAGCGAGGCCTCGTCCAACCTGGCCAAGTTCGACGCGATGCGGTACGGGCTGCGGGTCGGTGACGACGGCGAGAACAGCGCGGAGAAGGTGACCGCGCTGAGCCGCGAGGCCGGCTTCGGTGCCGAGGTGAAGCGCCGCATCATCCTCGGTACGCACGCGCTGTCCAGCGGGTACTACGACGCCTACTACGGGCAGGCGCAGAAGGTGCGGACGCTGATCGCCCGCGACTTCGCGAACGCCTACGAGCAGGTCGACGTACTGGTCTCGCCCGCGACGCCGACGACGGCGTTCGCGATCGGCGACCGGATCAACGACCCGATCGCGATGTACAAGAACGACCTCTGCACGATCCCGTCCAACCTGGCGGGCAACGCGGCCGCGTCGTTCCCGTGCGGCCTCGCCGACGAGGACGGCCTGCCGGTCGGATTCCACGTGATGGCGCCGGTGCTGCGCGACGACCTGTGCTACCAGGTCGGCGCCGCGCTCGAGACCGCACTGGCCGAGCAGTGGGGCGGCGTGCTGATGACCAAGGCTCCGGAGCTGGAGGTGACCCGATGACCGTTGCAGACGTTCTCGAGATCGACGACGCGCTGGCCCAGTACGACCCGGTGATGGGCCTCGAGGTCCACGTCGAGCTGAACACCCGGTCGAAGATGTTCTGCGGCTGCCCGACCGAGTTCGGCGCCCCGCCGAACACCCACACCTGCCCGGTCTGCCTCGGCCTGCCGGGCGCGCTGCCGGTGGTGAACGCCAAGGCGGTCGAGGCGGCGATCCGGATCGGTCTGGCGCTGAACTGCCAGATCGCCGAGTGGTGCCGGTTCGCCCGGAAGAACTACTTCTACCCGGACATGCCGAAGAACTTCCAGACCTCGCAGTACGACGAGCCGATCGCGTTCGACGGCTGGACCGAGGTCGTCGTGGACGGCGAGACGTACCGGATCGACATCGAGCGCGCGCACATGGAGGAGGACACCGGCAAGGCGACGCACGTCGGTGGCGCCACCGGCCGGATCCACGGCGCGACGCACTCGCTGGTCGACTACAACCGGGCCGGCATCCCGCTGATCGAGATCGTCACCAAGACGATCGAGGTGCCGGGGGAGAAGGCGGCCGCGGTCGCGCGGGCGTACGTGTCGATGCTCCGCGACCTGCTGTTCTCGCTGGGCGTCTCCGACGTCCGGATGGACCAGGGTTCGCTGCGCGCCGACGTCAACGTGTCGCTGAAGCCGTCCGGCTCCACGACGCTCGGCACCCGCACCGAGACCAAGAACGTGAACTCGTTCCGCTCGGTCGAGCGCGCGGTGACGTACGAGATCACCCGGCAGTCGGCGGTGCTCGTGGCGGGCGGCAAGATCCTGCAGGAGACCCGGCACTGGCACGAGGACACCGGCATCACCACCTCCGGCCGGGAGAAGTCCGACGCCGACGACTACCGGTACTTCCCGGAGCCCGACCTGGTCCCGGTCGCGCCGTCGCGCGAGTGGGTCGAGGAACTGCGGGCCACACTGGGCGAGCCGCCGTCGGTACGTCGCGCGCGGCTGCAGAAGGAGTGGGGCTTCACGGACCTCGAGATGCGCGACGTCGTGAACGGCAACGCGCTCGAGCTGATCGTCACCACGATCGACCTGGGCGTACCGCCGGCTGCCGCGAAGAAGTGGTGGCTCGGTGAGCTCGCTCGCGCCGCGAACGAGAATGGTCAGGAGCTCGACGCGCTCGAGGTCGGTCCGGCCGAGGTCGCCCAGGTGCAGAAGCTGGTCGACGACGGCACGCTGAACGACAAGCTCGCCCGGCAGGTCTTCGAGGGGCTGCTGGCCGGTGAAGGTACGCCGGCCGAGATCATCGAGAAGCGCGGGCTGGCGCTGGTCTCGGACGACTCGGCGCTGCTCGAGGCGATCGACCGCGCGATCGCGGCGAACCCGGCCGTGGTCGAGAAGGTCAACTCCGGCAAGCCGGCCGCCGCCGGCGCGCTGATCGGCGCCGTCATGAAGGACATGCGCGGCCAAGCCGACGCCGCCAAGGTCCGCGAACTCCTCAACGAAAAACTCGGCATCTAACCCCACCCGACCCACCACCTCAGAGGCCAACCTCCGAGGTGGTGGGTCGGCAGGCTGCACACCCCGTGCACAACCCACCGGCTGAGCGGTCAACCTGCGAGTTGGTGGGTTGGGTGGCTGCACGCCTCGTGCACAACCCACCGGCTGAGAGGTCAACCTGCGAGGTGGTGGGTTGGGTGGTCAGGCTGCGTGTTTGTGCTCTTGGGCCGGCTGGGGTGCGTCGGCGATGGTGTCGCGTTCGACGCGGTTGTCGTCGACGTCTGCAGCGTCCGCGAGCAGGGTCTGCGCAACCGATAGTTCGTCAGTCGGGCAGCGGACCTCCCAGCGGGTCGGGACGATCTCGGTGCGGACCACGTCCGGCCGGTTGCGGACGAGTCCGCGGAACAACCCCCACAGGGCGCCGACGAGCACGCCGTACACAAAGCCCCAGAGCACGACCGCAAAGGCGGTCAGCGTCGTCGCGGCGACCAGCGTGACAAAGACGGCCGCGAGTACGCCGAGCAGCGCGCCCTGCAAGGCACTCACCCCGGTCATCCGTACGACCGGAACCACCTTGCGTCTACTGGCCTGCCGGAGTCCGGCGCCGACGATTTCCAGGCTCCCCGCGTCCATCCCGTAGCTTCTCAAGTACCCGACTGTTCGCTGAGCATCGTCGTACCTGCTCACGGACGCGATCACACTGCTGGGGACGCCAGACGCCTGGCCGGTCGGCATACCGATCTCCTCCTCGGGTCGTTTCCTTCAACAAGTACCAGACGGCCTCAAGGCTGAAACGGTTGGCGAGTCCTCAGGTGGTGAGCGTCACGCGCAGGATCCGGTCGTCGCCGTCGCGCGCCTGCCCGCGGCCGTCGGTGTTGGACGTGGTGACCCACAACGAGCCGTCCGGCGCGAGCTCGACGGTCCGCAACCGCCCGTACTGCTGGGTGAAGAACGCCTGCGGCTCGCCCGTTCGCTTGCCATTGGCAACGGGTATCGCCCAGAGCCGCTCGCCACGCAGCGACGCCATGAACACGTACCCCTTGGCGAACGCGATGCCCGACGGCGACGCGTCGGCGGTGTGCCACTGCGCGATCGGGTCGGTCATGCCGTCGAGCTGACTGATCCCCTCCGCGGCCGGCCAGCCGTAGTTCGCGCCCGGGGTGATGACGTTGAGCTCGTCCCAGGTGTTCTGGCCGAACTCGGCGGCGTACAACTGGTCCCCGTCGAACGCCAGGCCCTGGACGTTTCGGTGCCCCTTGGTGATCCAGACCCGCCCGTCCGGGTTGCCCGGTGCGGCCTTGCCGTCGGTGGTGATGCGCAGGATCTTCCCGCCGAGCGAGTCGTCGTTCTGCGAGTTCGGCCGGTCCGACCCGTCGCCGGTACCGGCGTACAGGAACCCGTCCGGCCCGAACCGCAACCGCCCACCGTTGTGGATCGCCGCCTGCGGGATCCCGTCAAGGATCACCTGCTGATCCGACAGCTTCCCGTCCTGGTAGGTGATCCGCGCGATCCGGTTGTCGCCGTCCCCGGAGAAGTACGCATAAACGTACGGCTTGCCCGGATACCCCGGATCCACCGCCAGCCCGAGCAAACCACCCTCCGCCGACGACTTCACCCCCTCAACCGCCCCGACCTCACTGACCCGCCCGCCGACAACCCGCACAACCTTCCCCGAGTCCCGCTCCGCCACCAACGCACTCGCATCCGGCAAAAACGCCAGCCCCCAAGGCACCTCCACACCACTGGCAACGGTCGACGCCACCGTCAACTTCAGCGTCTTGGCAGGCGCCATCGTGCTCGTGGTTGCCGGCGCGGAAGTAGGCCCAGTGGATGATCCGGAACTGCTGGGCGTCGCCTCGGAGCATCCCGCGGAGAAGGCCAGCGCGGCCACCACAACCGCCGCTTGCCGCCTGACCATACGCACTCCTTCGTTGGTTCCTGCCTGGTACTACACCGCTGAGACGGCTGTGGT
Organism: Kribbella sp. NPDC048928; assembly: GCF_043197975.1. NCBI lineage: Bacteria > Bacillati > Actinomycetota > Actinomycetes > Propionibacteriales > Kribbellaceae > Kribbella > Kribbella sp. NPDC048928. Next base: position 398,325 of record NZ_JBICUC010000006.1, read on the forward strand.
TCAGCTGGCCCAGGTGGGGCGGAGGGGGAAGTGGGAGTTGCCTCGGGCGTCTGGTTTTGTGGCCAGGACCTGGTGGAGTTGGATGGTGTTGTGTTCGAAGCCGGCTCGGCTGGCGGCCAGGTAGAGGCCCCAGATCTTGGCGGTGGCGTGGCCGACCTCGGCGACGGCCTCGTCCCAGTGGGCGACCAGGTTGTCGTTCCAGGCGGCGAGGGTGAGGGCGTAGTGCTCGCGGAGGTTCTCTTCGTGGCGGACCTCGAAGCCGGCGTCCTGGGCCTCGGCGATGATCCGGCCGGAGCCGATCAGCTCGCCGTCGGGGAAGATGTAGCGGTCGATGAACGCGCCGGTGTTGCGGAACTTGTTGTCCGGCCGCGTGATGCAGTGATTGAGCAGCCGGCCGCCGGGCTTCAGCCGGTCGAGCAGGAAGCCGAAGTACGACGGGTAGTTGCGGACGCCGATGTGTTCGGTGAGGCCGATCGAGCTGATCGCGTCGAAGTCCCGTTCGGGGACGTCGCGATAGTCCAGGTAGCGGACCTCGGCGAGGCCCTCGAGCCCCTCGCGCTTGATCGCGTCCGAGGCCCACTCGGCCTGCGCCGCCGACAACGTGACGCCCAGCGCCTGCACCCCGTACTCGCGGGCCGCGTGCCGGACCATCCCGCCCCAACCACAGCCGACATCGAGCAGCCGCTGACCGGGCTTCAGGTCGAGCTTGCGTGCGACCAGGTCGTACTTCTCGAACTGCGCCTCCTCCAAAGACGCATCAGCCGTCGGATAGACCGCGCACGTGTACGTCATCGACGGCCCGAGCACCCACTCGTAGAACGTGTTCGACACGTCGTAGTGGTGGTGGATCGCCGACTTGTCCCGCGCCTTCGAGTGCCGCAGCCCTTCGAACGTACGGCGCCACTTCGGCAGGTGCTCCTGCGGCGGGGGCGGCGGCGGCTTCAGGTGGCTCCAGCCCAGACCGCGCAGGATCCGCAGCGCCTCCGCCGTCTTCGGCCGCTGGAAGTGGAACCGGTCCAGGATCAGCCGCATCAGCTCGTACGGGTTGCCCGGGTGCACTCCGGTGATCTCGAGATCACCCATCACGTACGCGCGAACCATCCCGAGGTCGCCCGGCGCGGTCATGATGTAGGACAACCCACGCTCGGAAGCCAGGTGCATGTGGATCGTCGAGTCCTCAGGCCCGGCCGCACTCCCGTCGTACGCCGTGAACCGGAACGGCAACCCATCCGGAAGCACAGTCGTCAGAGCATCAGCAATCAAAACCTGTGTAGCAAGCGTCGTCATCGGCGCGTCACCGCCTTTTCGTAGAGCCCGGTCAGTCGGGCTTCTGGGTCGTAGCGTTTCTTCACTTCGGTCAGTGCGGGGACGTTGTAGAGGCGGTCGAACGTCTCCCGGTCGTAGTACGCGTCGGAGTACAGGGACTTGTGGCCGCCGAAGTCGCTGACTGCCTGCTCGATGCGCCGGTTGACGTCGCCGTCGGCGGCGCCGGGGGCGATCGGCACCGTGCCCCAGAAACCGACGTTCACGTACGTCTCGTCCGGCTTCAGCGGGTAGAGCGGCCAGGCGTCCGAGCCGCGCAGCCGCAGCGGGCACAGCCAGACCGGCCGCATCCCGACGTCGGAGTCGAACCAGCGCAGGAAGTCGGCGAGCCGGGCGACCGGGATCTCCACGTCCTGGACAACGCGTTCGCGGTCGGGGTTGCCGCGCCGGCGGTTCAGCCGTTCCGCCACGTGGTGCCGGTTCTCGAAGCCGACGATCTTGTGGAACACGTCGCTGCGTCGCCACCGACGAGGCCACAGCCGCCGTACGACAGGTTGCTGGGCGCCGAACGCCGCGGAACACCAGAACCAGTCGGTGTCCCAGCGCCACAGGTAGTCGTGCGCGGTGAGGAAATCCGTCGGCCGCTGCTGGATCGAGCGGTAGTAGATCTGCTGGCCGGTGTAGTCGCTGGTCCGGACGGCGGCGTCGCTGTTCCGGCCGAGCGTGAGGTACGCCTCGGACGGGCTGAACGCGACGCCGTCGACGAACTGCACCGGCTCGCCGTCGTACGTGCCGGAGGCAACGATCGTGGAGATCGCCGGCGCCAGCTCGTCCAGGCCGACCCGGACGTGCCGGAGCGCGACGTACGGCGAGATCCGGTCGAGCTCGATCCGCAGCCGGGTCGCGTACCCGAGCGTGCCGTAGGAGTTCGGGAACATCCGGAACAGGTCGGCGTGCTCGCCGTCGGGGCGGGCGGTGACCAGTTCGCCGGCGCCGGTCAGGATGTCGAGCTCGAGTACGGACTCGTGCGGCAGGCCGGCCCGGAACGACGACGACTCGATGCCGAGGCCGGTGACCGCGCCGCCGAGCGTGATCGTCTTCAGCTGCGGCACGACCATCGGCGTCAGTCCGTACGGGAGCGTGGCCGCGACCAGGTCCTCGTACGTGCACATGCCCTGCACGTCCGCGGTCCGCGCGGCCGGGTCGACGCTGATCACGCCGGTCAGCTTCGAGACGTCCAGCCCCGGGCGGTCGAGCTCCGCGCGCGGCCGGAACAGGTTCGAACTGCGCTTCGCGAGCCGGACCGGAACGCCTTCCGGGATCCGCTCGTACGACTCGCGCAGCCGCCCCACGGCCTGATCGTGCGCAACCACCGCCGCCACATCCGATGTCGAAGGCACCGATCCAGAGTACGACGATGCCCGCCTGCTGGCACGGGTGTTCAAAACTGTCCGGGTGGCCGAGTAAGTTCTGTCACATGGGTGATGTGGTGAAGGCATGGCTTCCGTGGGAGGACCCCGAGGCGTTCCTCGGCGGGGTGCCTGCGGGGTTCGACGTGGATGTGTACGCCGGTGCCGAGCGGCCGAAGTCGCTCGACGAGGTGGAGTTCTACGTGCCGAGCTACATGGGCGGCGGTGACGTGTTCGACGTCGTGCGGGAGATGCCCGCGCTGAAGGTCGTCCAGCTGCAGACCGCGGGGTACGAGCACGTCCAGTCGCGGCTCGCCGAGGGCGTGACCTTGTGCAACGCCCGCGGCGTGCACGACGCGTCGACGGCCGAGCTGGCGGTCGCGCTCATCCTCGCCTCGTACCGGAATCTTCCGCGCGCCGTCCGCGATGCGGATCAGCAGGTCTGGCCGCGGGGCTACAGCCAGTTCGACGACTCGCTTGCGGACCGCACCGTGCTGATCCTCGGGTACGGCGCCATCGGCGAGGCGCTCGAGCGACGCCTGGCCGGCTTCGAGTGCGACGTGATCCGGGTCGCGCGCCGGGCCCGGGACGGCGTCCATCCGACGAGCGAGTTGCCGGAGCTGCTCCCGCGCGCGGACGTCGTCGTACTGCTGACGCCGGCCACGCCGGAGACCAAACACCTGGTCGACGCGAAGTTCCTCGCGCGCATGAAGGACGGCGCGCTGCTGGTGAATGTCGCGCGCGGTGTCGTCGTGGATACGGACGCGTTGCTCGCCGAGCTCACCGCGGGCCGGATCCGCGCCGGGCTGGACGTGACCGACCCCGAGCCGTTGCCCGCCGGACATCCGCTGTGGTCTGCTCCGAACGTGCTGATCACTCCGCACCGTGGGGGCGCCTCGACGGCGTTCGCGCCCCGGGTCGCCAGGCTGGTGCGGGCGCAGCTGGAGCGTTACGCGTCGGGGGAACCGTTGATCAATGTGGTGGCAGGCCCACCACGGTAGGAGGACAAAGATGTCCGAGGCCGTACTGCTGATCGGAACCAAGAAAGGGCTCTGGATCGGCCGCAGCGACGCTGCCCGCAAGGACTGGCGGCTGGACGGACCGGTGCCGGAGTTCGAGATGCAGGGCGTGTACGCCGTGGGCATCGACACCCGCGGCGACGGGCCACGGCTGTTCGTCGGCGGCACCAGCGAGCACTGGGGCCCCGCGGTCTTCCACTCCGACGACCTCGGCGCGACCTGGGCCGAGCCGCCGGAGGGTTCGATCGGTTTCCCGAAGGACGCCGACGCCTCGCTGGAGCGGGTGTGGCAGATCCAGGCCGCACCGGCCGACCAGCCCGGCGTGGTGTACGCCGGGTCCCAGCCGTCCGCGCTCTGGAAGTCGACCGACGGCGGGGTGACGTTCGAGCTGGTCAGGGGCCTGTGGGACCACCCGCACCGCAAGGACTGGGGCGCCGGGTTCGGCGGCCAGGCGGTGCACACGGTGCTGCCGCACGCCACCGATCCGCTGCAGCTGAGCGTCGCGATGTCGACCGGCGGTGTCTACCGGACCCGCGACGGCGGCGAGTCGTGGTCTCCCGCGAACCACGGCATCAAGGCGTACTTCATGCCGGATCCCGATCCGGAGTTCGGCCAGTGCGTGCACAAGCTGGCGGCGCACCCCGACGTACCGGAGCGGATGTTCGCGCAGAACCATCACGGCGTGTACCGCTCGGACGACGGCGGCGCGATCTGGAAGTCGATCGCGGACGGCCTGCCGTCGGACTTCGGCTTCCCGATCGTGGTGCACCCGCACGAGCCCAGCACCGTCTATGTGTTCCCGCTGGTCGCCGACGGGAACCGGATCCCGACCGAGGCGCGCTGCCGGGTCTACCGCTCGCGCGATGCCGGCGCCACCTGGGAGGCGCTGTCCGCCGGGCTGCCCGACGTCTCGTACGTTCCCGTCCTGCGGGACGCGATGACCACCGACACCGCCGACCCCGCGGGGGTGTACGTCGGCACACGGGACGGCTGCGTCTACGCGAGCGCCGACGCCGGCGACACCTGGTCGCAGGTCGCGAGCCACCTGCCCGACATCCTCACGGTGCGGGCCGCGGTGCTGGGATGATCGCGGTTCGGCTGCCGACGGTGCTCCGGCCGTTCGCGGGCGGCGCGGACCGGGTCGAGGTCGACGCCGGCACCGTGGCCGAGGCCTTCGCCGCGCTCGACCCACCGCTGCGCCGGCGGCTGACCGACGAGCAGGGCGCGGTGCGCCGGCACGTGAATATCTACCTGGGCGACGACAACATCCGCGACCTCGGCGGCCTCGAAACCGAGCTGGCCGACGGTGACGAGCTGCTGATCCTGCCCAGCGTCGCCGGCGGCTGACCACAACAGAAAACAAAAGACTGCGGTGACCGCCTCGCTTCGCTCGGCGGGCTGGGGGTGTTCCGCGCTAGCGTCGGGCGGCATGAGCAATGTTCTCCTCCTGACCGGCCCGTCCGGCTCGGGCAAGACGACCGTCGCCCGGCTCGTCGCCACCGATGCGCCGGGCCCGACGATGCACCTGACGACCGACGAGTTCTACCGCGGCATCCGGACCGGCTTCGTCGCGCCGTACCTGCCGGGCGCCGAGCATCAGAACGAGGTTGTCGTCGACGCGATCGTCGCGGCCGTGGCGGCCTACGCCCGCGGTGGGTACGACGTGGTCGTCGACGGGGTCATCGGGCCCTGGTTCCTCCCGCCGTTCCGCGCCGCCGCCGCGGAGGGGAAGTGGTCGATGTCGTACGTTGTCCTGCGCCCGGATCTCGGGACCACGTTGCGGCGCGGACAGGCGCGCCCGGAGCCGGAGCTGACCGACGTCGACGCGCTCACCGGACTGCACGGGGCGTTTGCCGAGCTGGGGGCGCTCGAGCCGCACGCCCTGGACAGCACCCGGCTCGATGTCACTCAAACGGCTGTCCAGGTTCGGGAAGCTGTTGCCTCCGGCTCCTATCTGCTCACTGCCAGCGGCTGAGGACAGCCCGTCACCGACGCGTTCGAGGGCTTGTGGCCCGGACCGTGCCGACCTACATTTCCCGAAGGGGGCCGACGGCGGTGCCGTCGCCTGGGGGGTGCCCAGGGGAGGGGGCACCCGTGCACGCATTCCTGCAGCGGCTCGGCCGCGACGCCGCACGTTTTCACTGGTTCGTGATCGCCGGCTGGCTGGTGGTCGTGGTCGGGCTGTTCGTTCTGCGGGCGGCGTTCGGCGGTACGTACGTCAACAACTACACGGTTCCGGGCAGCGAATCGTCCGCTGGTTTGAACATCCTGAACAAGGACTTCGCGCAGGCCGGCGGCTACTCGGGCTCGATCGTGTTCCACGCGACGTCCGGCACCGTCGCGGAGCACGCCGACGTGGTCAAGACGTCGATGGAGTCGGTCGGCAAGCTGCCCGACGTGGTCAGCGCGGTCGACCCGCTCGCGACGTCACAGCAGGCGTACATCTCCAAGGACGGCAGCATCGTCAACGCACCGGTCTCGTTCTCGGTGGTGCCGGCGTCGCTCGACAGGGCGTACGTCGGCAAGCTCGACGCGGCCGTTCAGCCGGCCCGGGCCGCGGGGCTCCAGGTGGAGTACGGCGGCGGCGCCGGGCAGATCGGGAAGCAGGCCGACGACGGACCGTCGGAGGCGATCGGCCTGGTGCTCGCGTTGTTGCTGCTGTTCTTGATGTTCCGGTCGATCGTCGCGTCCGGACTGCCGCTGGTGGCGGCGGTCTTCAGCGTCGGCGGCGGTCTCGCGATCCTCGGGCTGCTGGCCGCGGTCAAGGACTTCCCGGTCTCCGCACCGACCGTCGCGACCCTGCTCGGCCTCGGCGTCGCGATCGACTACGGGCTCTTCCTGGTCTCGCGACATCGTGAGCAGCTCGACGACGGCATGGGCGTCGAGGAGTCGGTCGGGCGCGCCGAATCCACCTCGGGCGCGGCGATCCTGGTCGCCGGCGGGACGGTCGTGATCGCGATCCTCGGCCTGTACGTGTCCGGCGTCCCGTTCGTCGGCGCGCTCGGCCTGTCGTCCGCGATCGTCGTCGCGGTCACCGTATTGGCGGCTCTCACCCTCATCCCGGCGCTCCTCGGGCTCGCGAAGTTCACCGTACTGAACCGCAAGGACCGGCATCACCTGGTCGAGGAGCGTGAACTGGAGGCTGAGCTTCCCGACCGGACCGCCGTCGAACTGCACCGCGCGGAGGAACGTGAACGCCGCGACGCGAAGCACGAGCAGAGCGCGTTCGCCCGCTGGGGCCGCAAGGTGAGCGATCGCCCGTGGCCGTACGGCATCGCCGCCACCCTGGTCCTGCTCGTGCTCGCGATCCCGCTGCTGTCGATGAACCTCGGCCAGCTCGACGCCGGCACCGATCCGGCCCAGGACTCCAGCCGGAAGGCGTACGACCTGATCGCGAAAGGATTCGGCCCGGGCGCCAACGGTCCGCTGACCGTCGTCGTACAGCTGCCGTCGGAGAGCTCGACCGACAAGCAGACGCTGCTCAGCGGCCTGCAGTCCACGCTACAGAAGACCGACGGCGTGGCCGCGGTTCAGCCGCCGAGCACCAACAGTGCGGGGACGACAGCGATCATCAACGTCATCCCCACGACGGCGCCGTCCGCGGCGGAGACCCAGGACCTGGTCAACCGGATCCGTGACGACGTGCTGCCCAACCAGAAGGAGCCGACGTACCTCGTCGGCACCACGGCCGGGTACGTCGACTTCACCGAGAAGGTGGGCAGCCGGATGCCGTGGCTGATCGGGGCAGTGGTGCTGCTCGCGTTCCTGCTGCTGACGGTCGCGTTCCGCTCGTTGCTGATCGGGGTGAAGGCCGCGATCCTCAACCTGTTGTCGGTCGGCGCCGCGTACGGCGTGATCGTCGCGGTCTTCCAGTGGGGCTGGGGATCGTCGCTGGTCGGGATCGACGAGTTGGTGCCGATTCCGTCGTTCGTGCCGATGCTGATGTTCGCGATCGTGTTCGGGCTGTCGATGGACTACGAGGTGTTCCTGCTGTCCCGGGTGCACGAGGCGTGGATCGCGACCCGGGACAGTCACCGCGCGGTGGCGATCGGGATCGGCGCGACCGCGCGGGTGATCACGACCGCGGCCGCGATCATGATCGTGGTGTTCCTCAGCTTCGTGCTCGACGACGACCCGACGGTGAAGATGCTGGCGGTCGGCATGGCGGTGGCCGTACTGATCGACGCCAGCATCGTCCGGATGATCCTGGTCCCGTCGGTGATGACGCTGCTCGGCGCCCGCGCCTGGTGGCTGCCGCGCTGGCTGGACCGCATCGTCCCCGACATCCAGCTCGAAGGCGGCCCGCCCCCAGCACCACCGGAACGGGAGAAGGCCGCCGCGATCACCTAATGACGGAACAGTCGTACGCCGGTCGCGGACCACTTGATGCCGCGATCGGCGCACGCCGCCGCGACCTCGGCCGACCGGATCGACCCACCTGGCTCGACGATGTGCGTCACGCCGTACCGCTCAGCTTCCTCGACATTGTCGGCGAAGGGCAGTGCTCCGTCGGAGACCATCGTGACGCCGGTCAACGGCTCGTCCGAATGCTGTGACCACCACAACGCGGCCTTCGCGCCGGCCAGCCGCGTGCAGTCGACCCGGGACTGCTGCCCGGCGCCGACGCCGATCGTCATCCCGTCCTTCACCATCACCACGGTGTTGGATTGGGTGTACCGGGCAACGATCATGCCGAGCACCGCGTCGTCCGGCAGGTCGCGGGGCACCGGCAGCGCGTCCCGGTCCTGCGTCAGCCGGACACCGAACACGTCTCGGACCTCCTGCGCCGCCGGCTCGTACGACGCGTCCATCGCGAGCACCAGATAGGTCCCGCGCTTCTTCGCCGCGAGGATCTCGAGCACGCCGTCGTCGTACCCGGGCGCGATGATCCCGTCCGAGACCACCCGCTTCAGCACCGTGGCCAGCTCCAGGTCGACCGGATGCGAGACCGCCACGAAGTCGCCGTACGACGACTTGGGATCCGCGTCCCGCGCCCGCGTGTACGCCGCCGCGACCGTCGCGCCGAGCGCAGCACCGGCGGGGGAGACGTGCTTGTACGACGCCGCAGCCGGCACGCCGAACGCCTGCGCCGCCTCCCGCACCAGCTGCCAGCCGGTGAGCGCGTCGAGCAGGTTGATGTACGACGGTTCGCCCGCGAGAACCGCGAACGGTGGATCGTCGGCAGTGGCCGTCTGGTGAGGATTCATGCCGTACCGCAGACGCATCGGAACCTCCGAGTCGATCGGAGGCGCCCAGGCGGACGACGCCTTGCAGTTCGCTCCCTGGTGGTGACCCACCTTCGCCAGTCGCGGTGTGCCGTCAGCCTACTTGGTTGCGCGAACCACCAGCAGCGGCGCCTTGTCGGTGAGCGGCTCGCCGTGCCAGCCGCCGTCGATCACCACGTCGGTGAACCCCGCCGCCCGGAGATCGGCGGTGATCTCCTCGGCGGAGCGGAAGTACAGGACGTTGCGGTAGATTCGGTCGTGGCCGTCCGGGAACACGTTGTGCGCGTCGAACACCACCCGGCCGTCGCCGACCTCGGTCAGCTCGAGCCATTCCTTCAGGTGGCCGGCCGCGGTGTCCCGTTCGCCGTACGTCGCCTCGCTCGTCCATTGCAGCCAGGCCCGCCCCGCCGGGTTGCGCGACTCGAACGCGAGCATCCCGCCCGGACGCAGCGCCGCGGCCAACGCGGTGACGGCAGCCGCCTGCTCCGCGACATGCATCATCGTGTTGCCGCTGCTGACCACGAGATCCAGATCGCCGGTCGGCTCGACGGCACGGTGGTCCCCGTCGATCCAGGTGACCGCGTCGGCGCCGGGCTGCCGGCGCGCGTACCCGAGCATGGTCGTACTCGGATCGACGCCGATCACCACCCGACCCGGCACCGCGAGGGACCGCGTGAGCAGGCCTGTCCCGCACCCGAAGTCCACGACCTTGTGGGTGCCTTCGGCCAGCCCCAGGTAGTACTTGTGGTCCTCACCGGCCGGGTTGTCCAAGTCGTAGAGCTCTACCAGTTGCTCGTCGCCGTACGGGTCCTCAGTCACCACTGTGATGCTAGCGCCCTGCCGTTGGACCGCACGCCACGTCCGTAAGACGACTGTCTCAGTAAATGAGATGTAGGCGGGGTGAACTTGACCCGGTCGGCGGTTGTCGGCGAATAATGCCTACATGCGATCGATTCTCCTCGTACTTGTGCGGCGCGCCGACTGACGCGACCACTGAGTCGAGCGCGCCCCTTCAGCCAACCCGGCGGAAGGGGTTTTTTGTTGCCAGGGCGACTATCTGAGACCCAGTAGTGCCAAGACGACAGCCACAAGCGAGGATGGATCGGTCGCGACCCCAGCGAAACCAGGACATAGGGAAGGCACTCATGAGTGAGCAGCTGACCGGGGCACAGGCTCTGATCCGCGCACTGGAACATGCCGGAGTGGACACGGTCTTCGGCATCCCGGGCGGCGCGATCCTCCCGGCGTACGACCCGATGCTCGACTCGACCCAGATCCGCCACATCCTGGTACGTCACGAGCAGGGCGCCGGCCACGCCGCCCAGGGCTACGCCGCGGCCTCCGGCAAGGTCGGTGTCTGCATGGCGACCTCCGGCCCGGGCGCGACGAACCTGGTGACCCCGATCGCGGACGCCTACATGGACTCGGTCCCGATGGTGGCGATCACCGGCCAGGTCGCGAGTGCCGCGATCGGCACCGACGCCTTCCAGGAGGCGGACATCCGCGGCATCACGATGCCGATCACCAAGCACAACTTCCTGGTGAACGACGCGAACGACATCGCCACCACGATCGCCGAGGCGTTCCACATCGCCGCCACCGGCCGGCCCGGTCCGGTGCTCGTCGACGTCACCAAGGACGCGATGCAGGCCATGGTCGACTTCCAGTGGCCGACCGAGCTCTCGCTGCCCGGCTACCGGCCGGTGACCCGCCCGCACCCGAAGCAGGTGCGCGAGGCGGCCCGCCTGATCGTCGCGGCCGAGAAGCCGGTGCTGTACGTCGGCGGCGGCGTGATCCGCGCGCAGGCCAGCGCCGAGCTGAAGGAGCTCGCGGAGATGCTCGGCATCCCCGTCGTCACCACGCTGATGGCCCGCGGCGCGCTGCCCGACACCCACGAGCTGCACTTCGGCATGCCGGGGATGCACGGCTCGGTCTCGGCCGTCGGTGCGCTGCAGCGGTCCGACCTGCTGATCACCCTGGGCGCCCGCTTCGACGACCGGGTCACCGGCCGGCTGGACTCGTTCGCCCCGGACGCGAAGGTCATCCACGCCGACATCGACCCGGCCGAGATCGGCAAGAACCGCGCCGCCGACGTCCCGATCGTTGGTGACTGCAAGGAGGTCATCACCGACCTGATCGCGGCGCTCCAGACCGAGATCGCGGCGGCCGGACGCACCCCGTCGTACGACACCTGGCGTACGCAGCTGGAAGGTGTCCGCTCCCGCTACCCGGTCGGGTACGACGAGCCCGAGGACGGCACGCTGTCGCCGCAGCACGTGATCCAGCGGATCGGCCAGATCGCCGGCCCGGACGCCGTCTACACCGCGGGTGTCGGCCAGCACCAGATGTGGTCCGCGCACTTCCTCCCGTTCGAGAAGCCCGGCCACTGGCTGAACTCCGGCGGCCTCGGCACCATGGGGTATTCGGTGCCGGCCGCGATGGGCGCGAAGGTCGCCCGGCCGGACAAGACCGTCTGGGCGATCGACGGCGACGGCTGTTTCCAGATGACCAACCAGGAGCTCGTCACCTGTGCGCTGGAGGGCATCCCGATCAAGGTTGCCGTGATCAACAACCAGTCGCTCGGCATGGTCCGGCAGTGGCAGACGCTGTTCTACGACAAGCGCTACTCGAACACCGACCTGCACTCGACCCGGATCCCGGACTTCGCGAAGCTGGCCGAGGCGATGGGCGGGGTCGGGCTGCGCTGCACCGACAACGACTCGCTGGACGCCACCATCGAGAAGGCGATGGCCGTCACCGACGCGCCGGTCGTGGTCGACTTCGTCGTGCACCGGGACGCGATGGTGTGGCCGATGGTCGCCGCCGGCGTCAGCAACGACGAGATCCAGATCGCCCGCGACATGGCCCCGAACTGGGAAGGCGAGGAGCTGTAGATGTCCAAGCACACGCTGAGCATCCTGGTCGAGAACAAGCACGGTGTGCTGGCCCGGGTGGCCGCACTCATCTCGCGCCGCGGGTTCAACATCGACTCGCTCGCGGTCGGTCCGACCGAGCACCCCGAGGTGTCCCGGATGACGATCGCGGTGACCGTCGACGAGCAGCCGCTGGAGCAGATCACCAAGCAGCTCAACAAGCTGGTGAACGTGATCAAGATCGTCGAGCTCGAGCCGACCCAGACCGTGCAGCGCGAGCTGCTGCTGGTGAAGGTGAAGGCCGACACCCTGACCCGCGGACAGGTGCTGGAGACCGTCCAGCTGTTCCGCGCCAAGGTGGTCGACGTCGCACCGGACGCGATCACGATCGAGGCGACCGGTAATCCCGAGAAGCTCGAGGCCATGCTCCGGGTGCTGGAACCCTTCGGCGTCCGCGAGCTGGTGCAGTCCGGCATGGTGGCGATCGGCCGCGGAAGCCGCTCGATCTCCGACCGCACGCTACGACCGGTGCCGGTGCCGCCGCCGCACGTCCAGACCGGACCCCCGACCGTGCAGGCACGACCGGTCGACCGACAGTCCTCGCATCCGGTACCGGGCCCGCCGCCGGGCCGTACCGCTGCCGCCGTACCGAATCAACACTAAGGAGAAGTGCCCGAAGTGGCTGCTGAAATGTTCTACGACGACAACGCCGACCTGTCGGTGATCCAGGGCCGGCACGTGGCTGTCCTCGGCTACGGCTCCCAGGGCCACGCCCACGCGCTCTCGCTGCGCGACTCCGGCGTCGACGTCCGGGTCGGCCTGCCGGAAGGCTCGAAGAGCCGCGCCAAGGCCGAGGCACAGGGCCTGCGGGTCGTCACCCCGGCCGAGGCGGTGGAGGAGGCCGACGTGATCGTCGTGCTCGCTCCGGACCCGGCGCAGCGCAAGCTCTACAAGGAGGCCATCGAGCCGAACCTGGTCGACGGCGACGCGCTGGTCTTCGGGCACGGCTTCAACATCCGGTTCGGCTACATCAAGCCGCCCGCGGGCGTCGACGTGTTCATGGTCGCGCCGAAGGGCCCGGGACACCTGGTCCGTCGCGAGTACTCCGAGGGCCGCGGCGTCCCCGTACTGGTAGCGGTCGAGCAGGACGCGACCGGCAAGGCGTGGGACCTGGCGCTCTCGTACGCGAAGGGCATCGGCGGCCTGCGGGCCGGCGGTATCAAGACCACCTTCACCGAGGAGACCGAGACCGACCTGTTCGGTGAGCAGGCGGTCCTCTGCGGTGGCGTCTCGGCCCTGATCCAGAACGGCTTCGAGGTGCTCACCGAGGCCGGCTACCAGCCCGAGGTCGCGTACTTCGAGTGCCTGCACGAGCTCAAGCTGATCGTCGACCTGATCTACGAAGGCGGCATCGCCAAGCAGCGCTGGTCGGTCTCCGACACCGCCGAGTACGGCGACTACGTGTCCGGCCCGCGGATCATCGACGCGTCGGTGAAGGCCCGGATGCAGGAGGTGCTCGCGGACATCAAGGACGGCACCTTCGCGGCCCGCTTCATCGCCGACCAGGACGCCGGCGCGCCGGAGTTCGCGGAGTTCCGGAAGAAGAGCGAGACGCACCCGATCGAGGCCGTCGGCAAGGACCTGCGCGGCCTGATGGCGTGGGTCAAGTCCCACGACGAGGACTACGTCGAGGGCTCCGCGGCCCGCTGACGCGACGACCCGAGAGGGCCCGGACCATCCAGGTGGGTGGACCGGGCCCTTTTGTTTGCGACAATGTGTGACGGTTGTGGTCCGGTGCGGTGATCTTGTGGTGATCTTGCGGTGATGTGGGGGAGGTGAACGGGTGGTGGAGGACGGCAGGAACGCGCTGCCGCGCCCGCCCCGGCGGATCCCGGCCGGCGCCGGGTCACTCACCCAACTCGAGGCCCCGAGCCGGCCCGCTCGCGGCCCGGCAGCGCGCGGGCCGTGGATCTTCGGCCGCTTCCTGGTCGGGCTGATCGTGCTGCTCGTGATCGTCGCGGGCGGTGCCGGCGCCGGCTGGTACGTCCGCGCGCAGAGCGTCGGGATCGACACCACGAAGGTGCAGGACGCCGTCGGCCCGGCGGTGGTCCGGGTGCTGTCGACGACCTGCGCGGGCACCGGCGAGGCGTCCGGCGTGCTTGTCGACGGCGGTTTGATCCTGACCGCAGCCTCCGCTGTGGAGCAGCCGCTGTCGACGGTCGTCGTCACCTCGAAGGGCCTGGTCCGGCGCGCCAACGTGATCGGTACCAGCCAGGACGGCGTCGCCGTACTCCAACTGATCGGCCAGCTCGCGGTCACGCCCGCGGAGATCGCTCCCTCCGACCCGGATGCGAAGGCCGAGCGGGCGCTGATCGGCTACACCGCGGCCGGGACGCAGAGCATCAACGCGGTCGGATCGGCCGCGGAGCCGCGGGCGCTCGGCGAGGTCATGAACGCCGCCAAGCTCGGCGGCCCGGTGGTCGACGGCTCCAACCGGATCGTCGGCCTGGTCGTCGGCGACACGGTGCAGGCGAGCACGATCGTCCCGCGCGCCACCCTTCGCGGGTACGCCACTCCGAACGCGGCGGGCATCACCGCGGACGCGAACGCCTGCGACGCCACGTCCCGAGGACCGCAAGCCCCGATCGCCCCGGTCCTGCAGGTCGCCCGCACGCCGCTCGCGGTGGAGGCGCTGAAGCTCTTCGCCAACTACCTCACCCTGGAGAACAAGCGCGCTTTCCCCGCGCTGCAGGGGCTGTACTCGAAGCAGCTGGCCAAGACCCTGACCGAGGCGCGGGATGCCCGCAGCCATCAGACGACGTACTTCTTCGCCCCCAAGATCACCGAGGTCAGCGCCTCGGGCGACGGCGGGGCGTACGCGCGGATCACCTTCAACGCGCTGTTCTCGCCGACGGCGAGCGGCGCCGAGGGCCGCAACTGCAACCGGCTGGACTACCGCTACCGCTTGGTGCGCGAGGGCGGGAAGCTCGTCATCGACACGGTGAAGTCGATGACCAACCCGCCGGTCAGCTGCGACACCGACTGACACCGATTGAAGCCCGGCCTGACCGGCATTCGGGTCCCCGCGTCCGCCGGCCGGCGGACGCGGTACCATCGAGGCAGCGGGCACAGCGCGGTGCTCTGTTCTTGATGAGCCCCTACCGCTTCTGCAGGAGATTCCTCCATGTCTTCACTGACTGACGTAACCCGGCCCGTCGTCCTGATCGCCGAAGAGCTCAGCCCGGCCACCGTCGAGGCCCTCGGCCCCGACTTCGAGATCCGCCACGTCAACGGCGCCGACCGCGCCGAACTGCTCCCGGCCATCGCCGACGTCGACGCCATCCTGATCCGCAGCGCCACCAAGGTGGACGCCGAGGCGCTCGCCGCCGCCAAGAAGCTGAAGGTCGTCGCCCGCGCCGGCGTCGGCCTCGACAACGTGGACGTGAAGGCCGCCACCCAGGCGGGCGTGATGGTCGTGAACGCACCGACCTCCAACATCGTCAGCGCCGCGGAGCTCGCGGTCGCGCTGCTGCTCGCCTCCGCGCGGCGGGTCCCGGCAGCCAACGAGTCGCTGAAGAAGGGTGAGTGGAAGCGCAGCAAGTACTCCGGCGTCGAGCTGTTCGAGAAGACCGTCGGCATCGTCGGGCTCGGCAAGATCGGCGTCCTGGTCGCGCAGCGGCTGGCCGCCTTCGGCATGAACGTGATCGCCTACGACCCGTACGTGCAGGCCGGCCGGGCCGCGCAGATGGGCGTCCGGCTCGCCACGCTGGACGAGCTGCTGGCGGCCAGTGACTTCATCTCGGTGCACCTGCCGAAGACCCCGGAGACCATCGGCCTGATCGGCGACGAGCAGCTGCACAAGGTCAAGCCCGAGGTCATCATCGTGAACGCGGCCCGTGGCGGCATCGTCGACGAGCAGGCGCTCTACTCTGCTCTGAAGGAAGGGCGCGTGGCCGGCGCCGGGCTGGACGTGTTCGCGTCCGAGCCGTGCACCGACTCTCCGCTGTTCGAGTTCGAGAACGTCGTCGTCACGCCGCACCTCGGCGCATCCACCGACGAGGCGCAGGAGAAGGCCGGCATCGCGGTCGCGAAGTCGGTACGGCTGGCGCTGTCGGGCGAGCTGGTCCCGGACGCGGTGAACGTCCAGGGCGGTGTGATCGCCGAAGAGGTTCGCCCGGGGATCGCGCTGACCGAGAAGCTCGGCCGGATCTTCACCGCGCTCGCCGGTGGCGTCGCGCAGCAGCTCGACGTCGAGGTCCGCGGCGAGATCACGCAGTACGACGTCAAGGTGCTCGAGCTCGCGGCGCTGAAGGGCGTCTTCGCGGACGTCGTCGAGGACAACGTCTCGTACGTGAACGCGCCGCTGCTGGCCGCCGAGCGGGGCCTCGAGGTCCGGCTCGTCACCGACCACGACAGCCCCGAGCACCGGAACCTGATCACCCTGCGCGGCACCCTCGCCGACGGTGTGCAGGTGTCGGTCGCCGGCACGCTGGTCGGCGTCCGGCAGTCGGAGCGGCTGGTCGAGATCGACGGGTTCGACGTCGAGATCGAGCTCGCCGCGCACCTGGCGTTCCTGACCTACGAGGACCGGCCGGGCGCGGTCGGCCAGATCGGCCGGATCCTCGGCGACGCCGACGTGAACATTGCCGGCATGCAGGTCAGCCGGGACCGCAAGGGCGGCAAGGCGCTGGTCGCACTGTCGGTCGACTCGAAGATCGCCACCCCGGTGCTCGACGAGATCACCGCCGCGGTGCAGGCCGCGACCGCCCGTTCCGTGGACGTCGAAGCCTGAGTCAGTCGTTCGACTGATTTACTGGAGGCGGCCGGCCGCCCGCAGGCGCATGGCGGCAGGCAAGGGCCCGAGCTCCATAGCTCGGGCCCGCTCCATTTCCAGCGACAGTTTCAGCGCCGAGTTGCGAGCAGTACGGCGGCGTCCGGGGCGACCATCACCTCGACGGTGGTGAACCGGCTGTCCATCAGCCACTCCTGACGGAGCGTGTCGACCCGGCCCTCGTACATCGGCGGCCAGACCGCGGACGGCGTGAAGTCGTCCAGGACGACGAAGCCGCCGGGCTCCACCACGTCCGCGATCACGTCCCGGGCGGACAGCTTCGCCTCGCGGGCGTCCACGAACAGCAGCGCGAACGGGCCGCGCTCGATCAACGCGGTCCAGTCGGCCGAGACGACCTCGATCCGCTCGTCGGCGGCGAACAGCTCGCCGACCACCTGCGCGAGCTGCGGATCGCTCTCCGCGGTGACGATGTTGGTGCCCTCGCCGGCGCCGCTGCGCAGCCACGCCGAGCCGACGCCGCAGCCGGTGCCGAGCTCGCCGAGGAGCCCGGACTTCGAGGCCGCGAGCGTGGCCAGCAAGCGGCCGGTCTCGTTGCGGGTGGAGCTGACGAATCCGCGTCGGCCGGACAGGCTGAGGGCCGCCGACACCAGCGGCGGCAGTTCTGGAGGAGCACTCACGGGCTGAGAGTGGCACAGGTCCGGTCCAGCGACCGCACTCGGATCTCATATTTCGGGACAGACTGCCCGCATAGTGGCGAATTAGTCGGACGTGCGAGTAAATTCGTGCGCACCCTGCCGCCCACGCCATCTTTGGGAGGAGCAGCATGTACGACATGTATCCAGCCAACTGGCCGGCCGTCGACGGCCGCGAGCGGAAGGCGGCGCGCCGTCGCCGTCCGGCCCGCCGGACGCCCACGGCCGAGGTGAAGGCTGTCCAAGAGGCCATGAACCGCCGTGACAATGGGGGAGAACCCAACAAGTGAGCGAGAAAAAGAACTTCACGCTGGCCGTCGTCCCGGGTGACGGGATCGGACCCGAGGTCACCGCGGAGGCCCTCAAGGTCCTCGACGCGGTCGCCGCGCAGCACGGCGTGACGTTCGAGCGGACCGAGTACGACCTCGGCGCGAAGCGCTGGCACGCCACCGGCGAGACGCTGCCGGACGCCGAACTGGAGGAGATCCGCAAGCACGACGCGATCCTGCTCGGCGCGGTCGGCGACCCGAGCGTCCCGTCCGGCGTCCTCGAGCGCGGTCTGCTGCTCAAGCTCCGGTTCACCCTCGACCACTACGTCAACCTGCGCCCGTCGAAGATCTACCCGTCGGTCGGCTCCCCGCTGGCGGACCCGGGCGTCGTCGACTTCGTCGTCGTCCGCGAGGGCACCGAGGGTCCGTACGTCGGCAACGGCGGCGCGCTCCGGGTCGGCACACCGGCCGAGATCGCCACCGAGGTGTCGGTCAACACCGCGTACGGGGTCGAGCGGGTCGTCCGGGACGCGTTCGCCCGTGCGCAGGCCCGGCCGCGCAAGAAGCTCACCCTCGTACACAAGAACAACGTGCTCGTGCACGCCGGCCACCTGTGGAAGCGGACTGTCGACAAGGTCGCCGCGGACTTCGGTGAGATCACGGTCGACTACCTGCACGTGGACGCGGCCACCATCTTCATGGTCACCGACCCGGCCCGGTTCGACGTGATCGTCACCGACAACCTGTTCGGCGACATCATCACCGACCTGGCGGCCGCGATCAGCGGCGGGATCGGGCTGGCCGCGAGCGGCAACATCAACCCGGACCGGACCGCGCCGAGCATGTTCGAACCGGTGCACGGCTCCGCGCCGGACATCGCCGGCCAGCAGAAGGCCGACCCGACCGCGGCGATCCTGTCCGCGGCGCTGCTCTGCGAGCACCTCGGCCTGGTCGAGGCGGCCCGCGCGATCGAGACGGCCGTCGAGGCCGACATCGAGGAGCGTACCGGCGCGGCCCGCAGCACCGGCGAGATCGGCGACGCGATCGCCAAGCGCGCGGCAGGCTGACCCGATGACGATCCGTGAGGCTCCCGCCGCGGCAGGGGGCGATGCTCGCCTGACCAGTGTGACGAGAGGTACGGTGCGGCTATGAGCGCCTTAGAGTTCACCGTTGAGCCGAGCACCCATTTGGCCGGCGACGACCAGCGCGCCCAGATCCTGGCGAACCCGGGATTCGGGCAGTACTTCTCCGACCACATGGCGACCGCCACGTGGACCCGCGAGTTGGGCTGGCACGACGCACGGATCACCGCCTTCGGACCGCTGGAGCTGTCTCCCGCGACCGCGGTGTTCCACTACGCCCAAACCATCTTCGAGGGGATGAAGGCCTACCGGCATCCCGACGACTCGATCCACCTGTTCCGCCCCGAGGCGAACGCGGCCCGGTTCCAGCGGTCCGCCCAGCGGCTCGCGCTGCCGGAGCTGCCGGTCGCGACGTTCCTCGACTCGCTGCACAAGCTGGTCGAGCTGGACAAGGCCTGGGTGCCGGGCGGTGGCGAGACCTCGCTGTACCTGCGGCCGTTCATGTTCGGCTCCGACCCGTTCCTCGGCGTCCGGCCGTCCAGCCACGTCACGTACTGCCTGATCGCCTCGCCCGCCGGCTCGTACTTCTCCGGTGGCGTGAAGCCGGTCCGGATCTGGCTGAGCGAGGAGTACACCCGCGCGGCCCCCGGTGGTACCGGCGCGGCGAAGACCGGCGGCAACTACGCGTCGTCGCTGCTCGCCCAGGCCGAGGCCATCGAGCAGGGCTGCGACCAGGTCGCCTTCCTCGACGCGGTCGAGAAGAAGTGGGTCGAAGAGCTCGGCGGCATGAACCTGTACTTCGTCCTGGACGACAACTCGGTGGTCACCCCGGAGCTGTCCGGCACCATCCTCGAGGGTGTCACCCGGGACTCGATCCTGAAGCTGGTCACCGACCTCGGCTACACGGTCACCGAGCGGAAGATCTCGGTCGACGAGTGGCGTGAAGGCGCGGCCTCCGGCAAGGTGCGCGAGGTGTTCGCCTGCGGCACGGCCGCGGTCGTCACCCCGGTCGCCTCGCTGAAGTGGAAGGACGGCGAGACCGTGATCGGCGACGGCAACGGCGGCCCGGTCACCGCAGCCGTCCGCTCGGCCCTCCTCGACGTCCAGTACGGCCGCGCCGCCGACCCGCACGGCTGGATGACCCGCATCTCCTGACCTGACCTGCATCAACGTCCGAAGAATTGTGGCTCCAAGGCCGCGGTTCTTCGGACGTTGTGGGTTCAGGGGCGGCGCTTCGTCTCGTACCAGCCGACGTGGTTGATGACGGCCAGCAGGAGCCACAGGCCGATCGCGAGGAACGGCGCTCCGGTCCAGCTGATGTCCTCTTCGCGGCCGGCGTCCGGCTTCAGCAGGACGATCACGATCGTGTCCACGAGTCCGGCGTACGCGCAGGCGAACGCGGCGATCTTCGTGGGTGTGGCGAGGGCCACCACGGCGAGGACGATGCAGAGGATGAACAGCCAGTTGGCGGCGCTGCCGAGGATCTTGGCGTCCCGCGCCATGCCGAAGCCGCTGTGGATCTGCAGGGCGCTGCGGCCGTACTCACGGGTCAGCCAGGTCGGCGTCAGCGTGATCAGCACCGCGAGCGCTGTGACGTAGCCCAGGAGCTGGAAGCGCAGCTCCTGGAGACCGTCCGTACCGCGCGGCGGCAGCGGAGCCTTCAGTACGTTCAGGTCAGCGTCGTCGGACTCACTCACCGGTCGTTCCTGTTCTGCAGTAGTTGTTTCACAGGATCTTTTCAGGTCTGAGGGTCGGACTGTTGGTCGCTGCGGCGCCGGGCGGTTCGGTAGGGTCGGGCGCTATGAGCAGCTTCCCGGACGAGGTCGAGGGCTACTACGCGGAGCTGGCCGAGCGGCGCGGCTGGCCCGAGGCGACCGTCGCTGCGATCCGATCGACGGTGGAGCTGATCCGGGACCTCGACCGCGGGACGGCACCGCGGACGTACGGGGCCGCCGTGGACGACTACGGGACCGACTGGTTGTTCGAGGCCGTCTGGCACGAGCAGGAGTGGGTCGTCGTCCGGCAGCTCGGCGCCGGCGAGGACGGCGAGGTCACCCGGTACTGGTGGCAGCGCCTCGAGGACGACGAGGGCATGCTCACCGAGCAGGCGCTCGACCGCGAGGAGTGGGGCCTGCGTCCGCTGTCCCGCGAGGACTTCTACACCGCCTGGGACGACCCGGGCTGGTCCCTCACCGCCTAAACCCCGCCCCACCCGCACGCTCTGCCCTCCCCACCATCGCCCCCGCCCCAGCCCGGCCCCGCACCCCGCACCACCGGCCAGTCCGGCGCCTCTTTCGCGGGTGGATATCCGCTGGTGTTGGGGGTTCTCCGCCCGTGTAACAGCAGAGAACCCCCAAGTGGAGCGGATATCCGCTCCACTTGGGGGGAGCCGGGGATGGGACTGGGGTGGGCGCTGGAGTACTGGTTTGCGTACTGAATGGTCGGGATGCGAGACACCGGCGTCATGGTCCGGACATTGTGTGGCAGACTGCAAAACGTCATGAAGCACTATCGGGTGATTATTCCCTAGGCGCGCTCAGCCAGCTGTACCTGAGCGCGCAGACCTCTCGCACCTTGCGGGAGGTTTTTTGTTTGCCTCGCCAACGAACAGCCACACCCCCTCCGGAAGGCCGACCCGAATGACTATCTCGGACGATTTCCACGTGTACGACACCACTCTGCGCGACGGCGCGCAGCAGGAGGGTCTGGCGCTGTCCGTGGCCGACAAGATCGCCATTGCGCAGCACCTGGACGAGCTGGGGGTCGGCTTCATCGAGGGCGGCTGGCCGGGCGCCGTACCGAAGGACACCGAGTTCTTCGAGCGGGCGCGTACCGAGCTGCACCTGCGGAACGCGACGTTCGCCGCGTTCGGGGCGACCCGCAAGCCCGAGACCGCGGCCGCCGACGACCCGCAGGTCGCCGCGCTACGGGACTCCGGCGCCGACGTCGTCACACTCGTTGCCAAGAGCCACGACGCACACGTCGAGCGGGCGCTCCGGACGACGCTCGACGAGAACCTCCGGATGGTTGCCGACACGGTCGCGCACCTGCGCGAGCACGGGCAACGGGTCTTCCTCGACACCGAGCACTTCTTCGACGGCTACCGCGCCAACCGTGCGTACGCACTGGAAGTGGTACGGGTCGCCGCGGAGGCGGGCGCCGATGTGGTGGCGTTGTGCGACACCAACGGCGGCAC
The DNA here is from genome assembly GCF_043197975.1 of Kribbella sp. NPDC048928. Taxonomy (NCBI): domain Bacteria; kingdom Bacillati; phylum Actinomycetota; class Actinomycetes; order Propionibacteriales; family Kribbellaceae; genus Kribbella; species Kribbella sp. NPDC048928. Next base: position 420,145 of record NZ_JBICUC010000006.1, read on the forward strand.
CCTGCCCCGGGAGTTGCAGGACGTCGTCCGGGACGTCCTCGAATCGACCGGGGCCCGGCTCGGCATCCACTGTCACAACGACGCCGGCTGCGCGGTGGCGAACTCGATCGCCGCTGTCGAGGCCGGCGTCACGCACGTCCAGGGCACGATCAACGGGTACGGCGAGCGCACCGGGAACGCGGACCTGCTCGCGATCGTCGCGAACCTCGAGCTGAAGCGCGACCTGCAACTGCTCCCGGAGGGCAACCTGGCCGAGTCGTTCCGGATCGCGCACGCCATCGCCGAGGTCACCAACGTGCCGCCGTCGAGCCGCGCGCCGTACGTCGGGCTCTCGGCGTTCGCGCACAAGGCCGGACTGCACGCCAGCGCGATCAAGGTGGACCCGGATCTCTACCAGCACACGGATCCGGCGCGGGTCGGCAACGACATGCGGATGCTCGTGTCGGAGATGGCCGGCCGGGCGAGCGTGGAGCTGAAGGGCCGCGAGCTCGGGTTCGACCTCAGCAACGACCGCGACCTGGTGAGCCGGGTGACCGAGCGGGTGAAGGAGCTGGAGGCGCGCGGGTACACGTTCGAGGCGGCCGACGCCTCGTTCTCGCTGCTGCTCACCGAGGAGGTCGACGGCAAGCGGCCGAGCTACTTCGACGTCGAGTCGTGGCGGGTGATCACCGAGTCGCGCGCCGAGGGTGAGGCGGTCTCGGAGTCGACGGTCAAGCTCGTCGCCGGGGGAGAGCGGGAGATCGTGACCGGCGAGGGCAACGGGCCGGTGAACGCGCTCGACCACGCGCTGCGGACCGCGATCGAGCGCGCGTACCCGGCGGTGAACAAGTTCGAGCTGGTCGACTACAAGGTCCGGATCCTCGACCAGGGCCACGGGACGGACGCGGTGATCAGAGTTCTGATCGAGACCGCCGACGGCGAGGGTGCGTGGGTGACGGTCGGCGTCGGGCACAACATCGTCGAGGCGTCCTGGGAGGCCCTGGTCGACGGCTTCACCTTCGGCCTCCTCCGCCACAAGGAGGTAGCGCGATGAGCCTCCTCGAGGCGGATCAGGTCACGGTGGAAGAGGTCACGGAACAGGTCGCGGTGCAGCGTGCGGTCGCGGTGCAGCGTGTGGTCACGGTCTTCACCGCGCGGGTCGTGGAGGTCGACGGGCTGCTGGCGCGGGTCGCCGTACTGCTGAATCCGTACGACGTGCGGGAGCTGGCGTTGTCGCTCGACCAGGGTGAGCTGCGGATCGTCGTCGAGGGCAACGGGTTCGACGCAGGCCGGGTAGCGGCGCGGTTGGACAAGGTGATCGGGGTGCTGGAGGTAGTCGTCAGCTCCAACTGATCAGTTCAAACTGGACAGTTCAGACTGTCTAATCTAGGGTGAAGACGTGATTTCGGCGTCGGCGACCCAGGCTGCTTCAGAGGTGCGTGTCGTCTTCGGCCGGGTGAAGCGGCGGCTGAAGGAGTTGGCGGAGTCCGACGACCTGACGCCGTCGCAGTCGTCGATGCTGAGCCGGCTGGACAAGGACGGCCCGGCGTCGGCGAGTGAGTTGGCCGCGGCGGAGCGGATTCGGCCGCAGTCGGTCGCGGCGATCCTGAGTGCGTTGCGGGCGGCCGACCTGATCCAGCGGCACCCGGATCCTACGGACGGCCGGCGGCAGGTGGTTTCGCTGACGACCGCGGGCCGGCACCGGCTGCAGGGGGATCGCAAGGTTCGGCAGGAGTGGCTCGCTCAGACTTTGCAGGATCAGTGCACCGAGGCTGAGCGGCAGACGATCCTCAAGGCGCTCGCCCTGCTCGACCACGCGATCGAGGCGGCGGCCGACCGTTGACGGTGGAGCGCTTCGACCGGCGCCTGATCGCGCCGATGCTCTTCGGGTCGATCCTGAACCCGATCAACTCGACGATGCTCGCGGTCGCGCTGGTTCCGATCGGCGCCGCGTTCGGCGTACCGCCGTCGCAGACCGCGTGGCTCGTCACCGGGCTCTACATCGCGACCGCGGTCGGTCAGCCCGTCATGGGGCGGCTGGTCGACCTGTTCGGTCCGCGGCCGCTGTATCTGATCGCCACGTCGCTCGTCGGCGTTGCCGGTCTGCTCGGTGCGTTGTCGCCGAACCTGTGGGTGCTGGTCGTTTCGCGGGTGCTTCTCGGTCTCGGTACGTCGGCGGCGTACCCGGCGTCGATGTCCTTGATCCGGCGCGAGGCCGATCGCACCGGGATCGAGACGCCCGCTGTGATCCTCAGCAGCCTGTCGCTCGCGAACCAGGTGATCGCGGTGATCGGCCCGACGCTCGGCGGTCTGCTGATCGGGCTCGGCGGCTGGCACCTGATCTTCACGATCAACGTGCCGCTGTCCCTGATCTGCGTCGTACTCGGGACGCTCTGGCTGCCTCGCAGCAGCCGGTCGCGCGGGGCCGGAGACCTGGACTTCGCGGGGATCGGGTTGTTCACGGCGACGCTCGTGGTGTCGATGCTGTTCCTGATGCAGCCGCGGGTCTCGCGCTGGTACCTGCTGGTGCTCGCGCTCTGTTTGGGTGCGGCGTTCGTGATCACGCAGCTGCGGGTGATGGCGCCGTTCATCGACCTGCGGGTGCTGGGCGGCAACCGGCCGCTGATCATGACGTACATGCGCCAGCTGCTCGCGTACATCGGCGGCTACTCGTTCCTCTACGGCTTCACCCAGTGGCTCGAGGACGCCCGCGGGCTCAGCGCATCGTCGGCCGGACTGCTGCTGTTGTCGCTGTCGCTCGCGGCGGTGCTGACCACCACGCTCACCGGCCGGCATCCGGAGATCCGCGGCAAACTGATTGCCGGAGGCCTCTTCCTCGTGCTGTCCGCGGGCGCGCAGCTGTTCGTCGGATCCCAGACGCCGATCTGGGTCCTGGTCATCGTCGGCGTGCTCGCCGGTGTCCCGCAGGGCGTCAACAATCTCGCCAACCAGACCGCGCTCTACCAGCAGGTCGACCCGGCGCGCATCGGCTCGTCGGCCGGTCTGCTGCGGACCTGCGTGTACGTCGGCGCGCTCGTCTCCGCCGCCGCCAATGCCCATTTCTTCCAGCACGGCGCGACAACGGCCGGCTTGCACGAGATGGCGGTCTTCCTGCTCGTCGTCGCCGGTCTGCTCGTGCTGGTGACGTTCCTGCAACTCCCTGAATAGAGAGGTTCTCTGCTGTGGCTGTCACAACTCTCGACCCGAAGACGGCGCTAGTCGTCATCGATCTGCAGAACGGCGTCGCCGCGCTCCCGGGTGACCCGCACCCGACCCCGGACGTGATCGGCAAGACCGTCGAGCTCGCCGACGCGTTCCGCAAGCACAACCTGCTCGTCGTACTGGTCCGGGTCAGCATCGCCGCCGACGGCGCCGACTGGGTGCCCGGCCGGACCGAGCAGCCGCGTCGCTCGGCCGGCGGCACCCCGCCGCCCGGCGCCGACCAGATCGTCGACCAGCTCGCCGGTCATGCCGAGGACATCATCGTCACCAAGCGGAACTGGGGCGCGTTCCACGGCACCGACCTCGACATCCACCTGCGCCGTCGCGGGATCACCCAGATCGTCCTGACCGGCATCGCCACCAGCATCGGCGTCGAGTCGACCGCGCGGGCCGCCTACGAACACGGCTACCACGTCACGCTCGCCAGCGACGCGATGACCGACATGTCCGCCGACGCCCACCAGAACTCCCTGACCCGCATCTTCCCGCGCCTCGGCGAGTCCGGCACCACCGCCGAAATCCTCGCCCTCCTCGACTGAGCCCTACTCGGCCGAGCCGTTCGGGACCGAGTGGTTCGGGACCGTTGCTCGCCGAGTCGTTCCGCGATTCGCAGCGAGCACGTCCGCGCGCGGTTTGACTCCACAGCGATCCGCCCAGGACTGCCAGGCCGCGGCCAGTGCACCGACCCGGTCCGGATGGGCTGCGGCCAGGTCCGAGGTCTCGGTCCGGTCGGCGTCCAGGTCGTACAGCTCCCAGTCCTGGGCGTACTTCCGTACGAGCTTCCAGCGGCCACGCCGTACCGCGCAGTTCCCCTCGTGCTCGAAGTAGAGGTCGCGCTCGCCGTCGGCATCCGCCCCACGCCAGGTACCGACCATCGACCGGCCCTCCAGCGGCAGGACATCGCGTACGAAACCTTGCCGCGTGGTGGTCGGGCCGACGGGGTACTCGATGCCCGTGACGGCGAGCACGGTTGCCATCACGTCAGGCAGTTGGCAGGGCTCGTGGACGATCCGCTGAGTCAGCCCACCGGCCGGCCAATGGGCGATGAACGGGGTCGCGATGCCTCCCTCGTGCACCCAGTGCTTGTACTCGCGGAACGGGGTGTTGGACACACCCGCCCACGGTTTCCCGTACGAGGCGAAGGATTCCGGTCCCCCCGGATCGATCGACGCGCTGTTGCCTTGCCGCACGCGCTCGCCTGCCGGTGTACGGAGTGGAAGGTTGTAAGGACGCGCTGCCAGCTCGTCCGCCCAGGCAGGCTGGAACTCCTCGGCGCAGCCGCCGTTGTCGGACAGGAACATGATCAGGGTGTTCTCGAGCTGACCGCTGTCCCGCAGGGCGTCGACGACCCGGCCGATCGCGGCGTCCATCAGCTCGACCTGTGCGGCGTACACCTCCATGCGCCGAGCCTGCCAAGCGCGGTCGTCGACCTGTTCCCAGGCCGGGACGTCGTCGGGGCGCGGAGCCGGCGCCCAGTCACCGTTGATGATGCCGAGCTCGACGAGTCGTTCGTACTGCTGCTGCCGCAGTGTGTCCCAGCCGTCGTCGAACACACCACGGTAGCGGTCGGCAACGTCCGCAGGGGCGTGCAGTGGCCAGTGTGGGGCTGTGAACGGCAGGTACAGGAAGAACGGGCGCGGATCACCCTGGCGGGCAGTGAGGAACTCGACCGCCTCCTCGCCGAGCCGGGACGTCAAGTAGAAGTTGTCTCCGGCAACGGCATGCTCCTCGTCGCGGGTCAGAGTGACCGGGTCGTAGTAGCTGCCCGCTCCACCAAGTGTGCCGTAGTACGTGTCGAACCCACGCCGGGTCGGCCAGGCGTCGTTCGGTTCCGACATCCGGCCGGTCAGGTGCCACTTGCCCCGGGCGACGGTTTGATAGCCGGCCGTCTGCAGTAGCTCCGCGATCGTCACGCACCGATCGTTGAGGTGGCCGCGGTACCCGCTCGGCCCGTCGTCGTTGGTCAGGACGCCGATGCCGGTCTGGTGGGGGTGCAGGCCGGTCAGCAGCGATGCTCGCGCCGGGGAGCACCGTGCCGTGTTGTAGAACTGCGTCATCCGCACCCCGGCGCCGGCCAAGGCGTCCAGGTGCGGCGTCCGAATCTTCGATCCGTAACAAGCCAGATCGGAGTAGCCGAGATCGTCGGCGAGGATCAGTACGACATTCGGCGGGTCGCCCACAGGTCGCTCAGACATCGGCACCTGCCTCGGCCGTTTCCGGTACGACAGTTGCCGACTCACCCGCAGGTCGCGTAATGGCCGATGCGCCGGGTGCGGCGGTGGACTCTCGAATGAGCAGTGTGTTCAATGGTGTCTGCCTGGCCTCAGGCGGCGGCAGTTCGCGAATCGCGGCGATCAGTTGCTGCATGGCATGGCGTCCGCGCTCCTCGCGGTCGACCGCAACGGTCGAGAGTGCGGGAATCAGGTACTGGCTCGTCGGTTGGTTGCCCCAGCCGAAGACGCTGAGCCGCTCCGGCACACCCCAGCCGCGCTCGAAGGCGGCCCGAACCGCACCTGCCGCCGAAGCGTCGTGCGATGCGATGACGGCGGTGACGGCCGAGTCGTCCGGAAGCTCGACGACGGCGCGGTAGCCGGCGTCGGCCGCCCAGGAATGTCCGACGATCCCGTGCGAGACGAGCCCCATCCTTTCAATGGCTTCGCTGTAGGCGCGCGCACGGTTCTGCGCCGAGGCGAACGCCTTCTCGCCCGCGATGTGCAGGAAGTTCCGGTGGCCGAGACCTGCCAGGTGCTCGACGATCTCGCCGGCGGTGGAGCCGTCGGCGAGCGCTCCGATGTTGCGCATGTCGTCGTCGAGATCGGCCGAGGCGACGATCCGCCGGTCGGACGTCCCCTCGATCGGGGCCAGGGAGAGTGCACCGTCGACCCGTCCGCTGGCGAGCAGTTGCCGCAGATGGTCGCTCCGGGGGCCGGGACCACCGCCGGAAAGCACGATCTCGGTCCGGTATCCCGCATCGTGTGCAGCCGCGCACGCAGCCGTCAGTTCGCGCTGATGGACCGTGCCGCGGAGCAGGCCGGGCAGCACCACCGCGAGCGTGTCGGAACGGCGGGTACGCATGGATCGGGCCGCCAGATCGGGGTGGTAGTCCAGCTCGGCGATGGCCGCCTCGATCGCGACGACCGTGACGTCACGCAGGCCGCCTTCGTGCCGCAGGTAGCGCGAGACGGTCTGCTGCGAGACACCTGCCAGTGCCGCGACCTGACGCATCGTCGGGCGGTTGGAGGTCGACTTCGATGCCATGCGGACCACCCTACTTGCGAACAGAGTGAACGTACACTTAGGCTGCTCGGCAGTCAGAGTGAACGTACACTTTCGTTCCCGGGTCACGGCGAACAAAGGAGTGGGTAATGCACGGACTCAGCCGCCGGGACCTGATGCGGGCCGGCCTGACGATCGCCGCGGCGGCCGCCGCCGGAACCTCGTTGGGCGCTTGCAGCAACAAGGGGCGAGGCGGGCCCGCGGGTGATCTCAACGCCGGCGTCGCGCTGCCGAAGTACCTTCGTTACAAGGGATTTCGGCCCGACCTGATCGGCAAGGACGGCGTGGACGACGGGACGCTCGCCTACCCGGCGAACCCGCCGAAGGCGACCACCGGCGCACCTGGCGACGGACGTCCGGTGAGTGCGCTCGCGATGACGAACACGCCCGTCCCACCCGCACTGCGGAACAATGTCTACTGGCGGCAGCTGAATCGGCGTCTGGGCTTCGACCTCCAGGTCGAACTCGTACCGAGCGCGGACTTCTCGCAGCGGTTCCAGACCGCCGTTGCGGGCGACAAGCTGCCCGACCTGTTCGCGATGTTCACCGGATCGGTGCCGTCACTGCCGAGCATGCTGGACAAGAAGGCAGTCGACCTCACCCCGCACCTGTCCGGTGACGCGATCGCGAAGTACCCCCTGCTGGCGAATCTGCCGACCGAGAGCTGGAAGCTCACCACCTTCGGAGGGAAGATCTTCGGCGTTCCGGTGCCGCGCGGCGCCCAGAGCAGCACGACGCTGTACGGGCGCCGGGACCTGCTCGAACGCGAGAAGCTCACCGCGGAACCGAAATCGCTCGACGACTTCGCCTCGCTGTGCCGGCAACTCACCGCACCTGCGTCCAACGTGTGGGCGCTCGGCCGCGTCCCGCTCACGTGGATCCAGCAGGCCTTCGGCATTCCGAACAGCTGGTCCGTGCAGGACGGCAAACTGGTGAGCACGCTGGAGCACGAGCACCAGAAGGACGCGTTGAACGCCGCCCGCAAGCTGGTCCAGAGTGGAGTCGTTCACCCGGACTCCTTCGGTGCGCCCACGACGACATGGAAGACCTGGATGGCCAACGACGCTATCTGGCTGGTCGACGACACCTTCAGCGGGTGGCCCGGGTTCTACCTCTATCCGGTCCCGGAGAGTTTCCGCCTCCTGACGTGGTCACCTCCGGCGCTGGACGGTGGCCGCGCGCCGATCTGGCTGGGGAGTCCGACGTACAGCATGACGTCGATCAATGTGCGAGCCGCCGAGCGGGTCGAGGCGCTGCTCTCGGTGCTGAACTACCTCGCGGCACCGTTCGGGACCGAGGAGTACCTGTTCAAGTACTTCGGCGTCAAAGGCGTCGACCACAGGCTCCAGGGGACCGACCCGCAGCTCACCGCCAAAGGTCGCAGCGAGACGCAGCTCAGCATGAAGTACCTCGCCGAAGGGCCCTGGATGATCTATCAGCCGGGTCGTCCGCAGGTGACGAGGGATGCGTTCGAGGCGCAGAGCAGGCTCGTTCCGGGGGCGTTGCAGGATCCGACCCGCGGGCTGTACTCGGAGACCGACATCCGCAGCGGCGCCCAGATCGGACTCGGCGACCTGGTGAACGACATCCTGCAAGGGCGCCAGCCGGTGAACAAGTGGGACTCGGCGGTCGCCGAGTGGAAGAAGAAAGGTGGCGGCAAGATCCGCGACGAGTACCAGGAAGCACTCGACAAGGCCGGCCCCCGCTAAGCGTCTGGCGGCAGGCCGTCGGGGCGGCGGGAGGCCCGCGGGGCGGCGAGTTGCGCCGCGGGCCTCCCTGTCTGTGGCGGTCCTGGCTCTCAGACGCAGCCGCCGGGGTCAGTCCCAGCTCAGGCCGGTCGAGGACTGGTATTCGATGACGCGGGTCTCGAAGAAGTTCTTCTCCTTCTTCAGGTCCATCACCTCTGACATCCATCCGAAGGGGTTCAGCGTTTCACCGAAGATCGGATTCAGGCCGATTTGTTCCGCTCTGCGGTCCGTGACGAAGTGCATGTACTGCTCGCAGAGGTCCGCGGTCAGGCCGAGCATGCCGTTCGGCAGGGTGGCGCGGCCGTACGCGACCTCGAGCTCGCACGCCTCGGTCAGCATCTGCCGGACCTCGGCCTTGAACGCAGCTGTCCACAGGTGCGGGTTCTCGTGCTTGATCTGGTTGATGCAGTCGATGCCGAAGTTCAGGTGGATCGACTCGTCTCGCAGGATGTACTGGTACTGCTCGGCGATGCCGACCATCTTGTTCCGCCGGCCGAGCGACAGGATCTGCGCGAACCCGGTGTAGAACCACATCCCCTCGAAGACCACGTAGAACGCGATCAGGTCGCGCAGGAAGGCGGTGTCGGTCTCGGGCGTGCCGGTCCGGAACTCCGGGTCCTCGAGGTGCTGGGTGTACTTCAGTGCCCAGGCGTCCTTGTCGGAGATCGACGGGACCTCGCGGTACATGTTGAACAGCTCGCCCTCGTCGAGCCCGAGCGAGGTGCAGATGTACTGGAAGGTGTGCGTGTGCACGGCCTCCTCGAACGCCTGGCGGAGCAGGTACTGCCGGCACTCGGGGTTGGTGAGCTGGCGGTAGACCGCGAGGACGATGTTGTTCGCGACCAGGGACTCCGCGGTGGCGAAGAACCCGAGGTTGCGCTTGAGCATCAGCCGCTCGTCGTCGGTCAGGCCGCCCGGCGACTTCCACAGGGAGATGTCGGCCTGCATCGACACCTCGGTCGGCATCCAGTGGTTGTTGCAGGCGGCAAGGTACTTCTCCCAGGCCCAGGTGTACTTCAGCGGCAGCAGCTGGTTGACGTCCGCGCGGGAGTTGATCATCGCCTTGTCGGCGACCTCGACCCGGCCCGCGCCGCCGGTGAGCTCGTTCAGTCCGGTGGTCACTGGCAGGCCTCGCAGTCGGGATCGTCGATGGAGCAGACCGCTCCGATGGGTTCAGGCAGCGTTGGTTCGGGCAGCGTCGGTTCGGGCATGGTTGCCGATACGGCGTTCAGGCGGCCGTCGGTGCCTTTCAGCGTGGACTTCTCGACATGGGTTGCTGACTGGGAACGCAGGTAGTAGGTCGTCTTGAGGCCATAGCGCCAGGCCGACCGGTACAGCTCGTCGAGCGCGCGGCCGGACGGCTTCGCCATGTAGAGGTTGAGCGACTGCGCCTGGTCGATCCACTTCTGCCGGCGCGACGCGGCCTTCACCAGCCAGAGCGGGTCGATCTCGAACGCGGTTGCGTACAGCTCGCGAAGGTCCGCGGGGATCCGCTCGATGCCGGCCAGCACACCGTCGTGGTACTTCAGGTCCGACACCATCACCTGGTCCCACAGCCCGCGGGCCTTCAGATCGGCGACCAGGTACGGGTTGGCGATGGTGAACTCACCGGACATGTTCGACTTCACGAACAGGTTGCTGTAGGTCGGCTCGATGGACTGGCTCACGCCGCAGATGTTCGAGATCGTCGCGGTCGGCGCAATCGCCATCACGTTCGAGTTCCGCATCCCGTCGCGCAGCACCTTCTGACGCAGGGCGTCCCAGTCCAGGCGTGAGCTGTCGTCGACGACCAGGTCGCCGTTGCGCGCCGCTTGCAGCCTGGCGATCGAGTCGATCGGCAGCACGCCCTGACTCCACAGCGATCCGTCGTACGACGAGTACCGGCCGCGCTCGGCCGCGAGGTCAGTGGACGCCTCGATGGCGTGGTAGCTGATCTGCTCCATGGAGCGGTCCGCGAACTCGACCGCCGCGTCGGACGAGTACGGAATGCGGAGCTTGAACAGCGCGTCCGCGAAGCCCATCAGCCCGAGGCCGACCGGGCGGTGCCGCTGGTTCGCGCGCTCTGCCTCCGGGGTGGTGTAGAAGTTCACGTCGATGACGTTGTCGAGCATCCGGACCGCAGTCTTCACGGTGTCCCGGAGCAGGTCGGTGTCGAGTCCGTCCGCGGTCAGGTGCGCGACCAGGTTGACCGATCCGAGGTTGCAGACCGCGGTCTCGTCGACGGTGGTGTTGAGCGTGATCTCGGTGCACAGGTTCGACGAGTGGACGACGCCGTCGTGCTGCTGCGGCGAGCGCAGGTTGCAGGCGTCCTTGAAGGTGATCCACGGATGCCCGGTCTCGAACAGGACGGTCAGCATCCGCCGCCAAAGGTCGACCGCCTTGACCCGCTTGTGCACCCGGATCTCGCCGCGATCGGCCGCTGCCTCGTAGGCGACGTACGCCTCGGCGAAGGCGGCGCCGTACAGGTCGTGCAGGTCCGGCACCTCGTCCGGTGAGAACAGCGTCCAGTCGCCACCCGCCTCGACCCGCTGCAGGAACAGGTCCGGCACCCAGTTGGCGGTGTTCATGTCGTGCGTGCGGCGCCGCTCGTCGCCGGTGTTCTTCCGCAGGTCGAGAAACTCCTCGACATCGATGTGCCACGTCTCCAAATACGCACACACCGCACCCTTGCGACGCCCGCCTTGATTCACAGCTACCGCGGTGTCGTTGGCGACCTTGAGGAAGGGGACGATGCCTTGGGATTCGCCGTTGGTGCCGCGGATCTTGGCGCCGATGCCTCGGATCGGGGTCCAGTCGTTGCCGAGGCCGCCGGAGTACTTGGCGAGCAGGGCGTTGTTACGGATGCTGGTGAAGATGCCGGCGAGGTCGTCGTCGACCGTGGTCAGGAAGCAGGACGACAGCTGTGGGCGGGTGGTGCCGGCATTGAACAGCGTCGGCGTCGAGGACATGAACCGGAACGTACTGAGCAACTCGTAGAACTGGATCGTGCGCGCCTCGCGGTCGTCCTCGCGCAGTGCCATCCCCATCGCGACCCGCAGGAAGAACGCCTGCGGCAACTCGTACCGCACTTTGTCGAGGTGCAGCAGGTAGCGGTCGTACAGCGTCTGCAGGCCGAGGAAGGTGAAGTCCAGGTCCCGCTCGGGGCGGATCGCGGCGGCGATCCGGTCGAGGTCGAAGGTGGCGAGCTCTGGGTCGAGCTGCCCGGCCTCGATGCCGATCTGGAAGTAGCGCGTGAAGTACTCGGAGTAGGCCTCGGTCATGTCCGCCTGGCTGGCCTGGCGGGGCTCGCTGTGCGCGCGTCCGAGCGCCTCCCGGCGGATCTGGTCCAGCAGCAGGCGGGCGGCGGCGAAGCTGTACTGCGGCTCTGTCTCGACGTACGACCGGGCGGCCATCACGAGCGCTTGCTCGACCTCGTGCTGGGCGATGCCGTCGTAACAGGCGCCGAGAGTCTCGTCCAGGATCAGCTCGGGGTCGACCGCGTCGAGTCCGGTGGCGGCCTCCGCGACCACGACGCGCAGCCGGTCGACGTCCAGCGGGGAACGGCTGCCGTCGGCCGCGCGGACGGTAAGTGCCGGCTTGACGGCGACGCCCGAGGCGTCGGCGGGAGTGCGGGCCTTCGTGTGCTCCTCGCGGTACAGCACGTAGGCGCGGGCGACCTGGTGCTCGCCGGCGCGCATCAGCGCCAACTCGACCTGGTCCTGGATGTCCTCGACCTGCACGCTGCGGCGGGCGTCGCCGCGGCTGGTAAGGACCCCCACGACCCGGCCGGTCAGGTCGGCCACCAGGTCGCGGACCCGGTGCGTGGAGCCGGCGTCGGCGCCCTCGACGGCGAGGAACGCCTTCGTCATGGCGACGGAGATCTTGGCGGCGTCGAACGGCGCACTACTGCCGTCGCGGCGGATCACGGTGAGCTCTGTCGAACCGTCCGCCACCGAGCCCGCCAAAGCCGAGGAAGCCAAGGAAGCCGAAGACGCCGGGGGAGCCGAGGACGCCGGGAAAGCTGAGGATGCTGAGGAAGCAATGGTCACAAGTGTGTTCTCCACAAGAGTTCGGGAGTCGGGGAGCACGCGGGCAGGCGCACGACGGGACCGGCAGCACCGGCCGGGAACACTGCCGTCACGCCCTGCGACCCACCCGCGAGATCTCGGACTGCGTGCACCGGCGGCACACGCACCGGTGGCAGGTATCCGGACTCGCGGACGCCGGAGGACAGCACGTCCGCTCACCGTTGCGGGGCAGCTCCGGACTTGCACCGGATTCCCCTGTTGCCTCGGGTCGATCAACATCTTGTGTTGTCGATCGCCCCGAACCACCAGCAGTAGTGATGCTAAGCGGAACGATCTACATCTTGTGGTAGCGCCGCGCTGCGTGTCGCACATCTTGTGGCCCTCACGCCGCGGCCGCGTGCAGGTCCTGGAGCGTCATGATCTCCGAACCGTGATGGATGAGCTCCCTGTTCAGCCGCAGAACGACGTGGCCGAACGGTTCGCTCGCGTCCAGCTCGTTCGCCTGGCTGAGGCCGACGGTCATCGCCTGCTCCTCGTCCAGCGCGGCGATCGCGTCCTGCCAGGCCTCGACCCAGTACGTCAGCCAAGCGACCGCGTCGCGCGCGTTGCCGTGCAGCGTGATGTCCGCGCGGCCTTGCCGGCTCGCCCCGAACGTCCACTCCCAGCGCTCGAAGAAGGTCTCGGTCAGATGCGCGATCAGCCACGCGATCGTGCGCGGCCCCCGATGGTCGGGCTCGTCCGGCCACTGGGCGACCCACTCACCGGACCCGAGCGGTCGGAACCGCCCCGCGTAGTGCCGTCTGACGACGGTCAGGGCCTCGCTGCTCGGACGCCAGAAGTACTGCTCGTCGGTCAGTTGGCCGAGGCGACCGGACAGCACCATCCAGCTGAAGCCCAGCTGGCCGCGCACCATCGCCATCGCCGACGGCCGGTGCAGGATGTCCCAGTCGAACGCCATCACGGCTCCCCTGTACGATCGAACATGTGTTCGAATTCTTGCTCGATCGCTCCAGAAAAGTCAAACCGCCTAGTGTGTTGGTCCTGGCCTTGGTGGTACGGGTCTGCTAGGCGGCTCGATCCGCGTGTCCGCGGCCGGGCTGGCGAACCGGCGCTCGAGCAGCGTGAAGGCGTCGATCAGCTCCGGCGCCTCGTAGATGCGGTTGCGCCGCCCGTCGGTGACCTCGCGCAGGACGCCCGCCTCGACCAGCCTGGCGAGGCCTTGGTTGGCGGCCTGCTGCGAGCGGTCGATCAGCTGGGCCGCGGCCGCGAGCGTCAGGACCGGTGCCGCGGGCAGCGCCTCGATCAGCAGCTCGGCAGCGGAGCCGGCCCGCACCGGTGCGGCGCGCGTCCGCCAATCGGCCTTGAGGTCTGCCGCGGTCTGCTCGAAGCGGGCAGCCTCCGCGGTCGCGTGCGTGCACGCCAGCGCGAACATCCGCAGCCACGGGTTCGCGGCGGCGCGCGCCTTCGGGGTCGTCGCACGTCCGACGTACCGGAAGTCCGTCAGTGCTTCGATGTAGGCCGATGCGTGCGTGGCGAGTGACAGCGAGACCGGTGGCACCGTACGGGTGCTGAGGCCGTCGGCGCGCAGGATCAGGTGGATCAGCGCGCGCCCGGTCCGGCCGTTGCCGTCGGCAAACGGGTGGATGGTCTCGAACTGGGCGTGGGCGATCGCGGTCTTCGCCAGCACCGGCAGCGCGGACTCGCGAACGAAGGTCATCAGGTCCGCGAGCAGTTCCGGGATCAGCTGCGCCGGCGGCGGCACGTAGTACGCCTCGGCAGGGGAGCGGCCGCCGATCCAGTTCTGCAGGTAGCGGATCTTGCCGCCGTACTCCGGGGTCGGTGACTGCGCCATCAACCGGCGATGGGCCTCGAGCAGATGGTCGACCTCGAGCTTGTCGCCGGCCTGCACCGTCTCGGTCACCCAGGTCATCGCGTCGACCGCCCCGAGCACCTCCTCGGCCGTCACGTCGCTGATCCGGTCCCGCAGTACGTCGGCCTTCAGCAGCCGGCGCGCACCGACGACAAGGCCTTCGATGTGTGACGACCCGACCGCCTCCGCTCGCAGCAGCAGCCGCGCGAGGGCCTCGCTGTTCGTCAGTACGGCGGCCGTCGCATCGAGCCGGGCCAGATCACCGGCCGCATCCTCGAGCAGCGCGAGCACGTCGTCGGACAGGTCGAACTCCCGCCCGACCAGGGGGTCGGGCAGATACAGCTCGTATGACCCGCCGAGACGCTCCGCCCGGGTGAACCCGTCCGGATGCCCGGGCCACCGATGCAACTCGACCCTTGCCATGTTCTTATTCAAGCTTATCCACAAACCTTGAACAAGCCTGTGGATTAAAGCGTAGCGGTTGTGGACCGGATTGTGGGAAAACTGCTGTCTATGGATGCGCAGACACAGGAGATGGTGACCGCCAACGAGGCCGACTGGGACGCCCGGGCGCCGCTGCACGCGGCGAGCGCGTTCTACGACCGGCCGGCGGAGTTCTGGTTCGCCGACTACGAGTGGGCGGATCTGGGTCCGCTCGACGGTCGCGACGTCCTGCATCTGCAATGCCATCTCGGGACGGAGACGATCGAGTTCGCGCGCCGGGGTGCGCGGACCAGCGGGCTCGACCTGTCCGAGAAGTCGCTGGACGCGGCGCAGCGGATCGCCACCGAGGCCGGAGCCGACGTCGAGTACCTGCACGCCAACGTGTACGACGCGGTGCAGGCGGTCGGCGGACGGAAGTTCGACATCGTCTACACGGGCAAGGGCGCGCTCTGCTACCTGCCTGATCTGCAGCAGTGGGCCGGGGTGGTCCGTGAGCTGCTGAAGCCTGGCGGGGCCCTCTACATCGTCGAGTTCCACCCGCTGCTCAACTCGTTGCGTGAAGTGTCGCTTCCTGGTGAGTCCGAGGAGCTGATCCTGCGCGCCGACTATCTCGAAGGCCGCGGTCCGATCGCGCACGACTCCACGGTCACCTACACCGGCGACGAGGTGCCCGGCCGGCAGACCAGCTACGAGTGGCGGCACGGCCTCGGCGAGATCGTCACCACGCTCGCCGGCACCGGCTTCCAGATCACCAGCCTGCGCGAGTCCGAAGTACTGCCATGGCCTCGCTGGCCCTCCATGCAGCAAACGCCCGAAGGCTGGTGGCGGCTGCCTGACGACGCTCCGCGGATCCCGCTGTTCTTTGCGCTCAAGGCGACCCGATGAACCGCGAGGAGCGCGAGCAGGACCTGATCGCCTACTACACCGGCGAACTCCAGGCCCGGGTCGACCGCGACCTCCCGGAGCCGCGCATCAGCCGTCGGACCCAGTATCTCGATCAGTTGCACACCGAAGGACGCGAGACGGTTCTGGAGATCGGGTGCGGTCCGGGCCGTGACGGCGGGGCGATCGCTGCGGCCGGGTTCAGCTACACCGGGGTCGATCTGTCGCCGGCGAGCGTCGAGGCCTGCCGGGCGCAGGGACTGCGGGCCGAGGTCGCGTCGGTGCTGGAGCTCCCGTTCGCCGATGCCACGTTCGACGCGGGCTGGACGATGAGCACGCTGCTGCACGTGGCCGACGAGGACCTCGACCAGGCCCTGCGGGAGATCGTCCGGGTGCTGCGGCCCGGTGCGCCTTTGGCGATCGGCTTGTGGGGTGACGTCGCCGCCAGCGAGCATGTCTGGAAGGACGGCAAGGGCTACGGTCCTGGCCGGTTCTTCAGCATCCGCTCCGACGACGGCCTGCAGGCGGTTCTCAAACAGCACGGTGTGCTCGAGGACTGGACCACCTGGGACGACGACCAGGCCATGCACTACCAGTGGGCAGTGCTCCGGGTCAGCGCTTCTTAGGGCCGCGGAACGCCACGAAGATGAGGGCGACACCGAAGGCCGCGACGATCGGGCCGACGGTGGCCCACACGGTGCTGCCGGTCATCGAGCTGCCCTTGAGGTAGCCGAGCCCCTGGAACGTCCAGACGCCACCGATCGCAATGAGCAGTGCGGCGAACGCGATGGCGACAATCTTTCCCATCCACCGAGCCTAGCCGAGCAGTTCGTCGCAGAGGGACACGAGTTGGCGGCGGAGGGGACGGGCGCGGTCGGCGAACGTGCGTTGGGCCGCGATGTACTCGGCTTTGCCGTCGGGCGTCTCGATCCGCACGGGGGAGTAGCCGAGGGCGGCCAGGTCGTACGGTGAGGCGCGCATGTCGAGCGTACGGACGTCGCGGGCCAGCTCGAAACAGTCCAGTACGAGGGAACTCGGCGTGAGCGGCATCAGCTTGCCCGCCCATTTGTAGAGATCCATGTTGGCGTGCAGGCAACCGCCCTGCTCGAGTGCCGGCTGCGACTCGCGGGTCGGCTGCACGACGTTCAGCGGACGCGCGGGCGAGGTGAAGAAGCGGAACGCGTCGAAGTGCGAGCAGCCGATCCGGTGCGACTCGACCACCTGATCGGTGCCCTCGGCCCCCAAGCGAAGCGGCCAGGCGGCATGGCGTACCTCGGGCGTCCGGTAGACCATCGCCCACTCGTGCAGCCCGAAGCACCCGAACTGCGGTTGCCGGTCGAGCGTTGACGACAGCAACGCACGGATCCACTTGACGGTGTCGGAGCGGCGGGTGATCTCAGCCGGGGCCAGGGTCGCTGCGCCGTCGACCACTGTGTAGCCGCGGCGGTCGGCGTAGGCAGGAGCCTCCAGCAGGCCGATGCCGGGGCCGGGGTGCCAGACGCGAAGCTGGCTGGGGCGGACGGAGTAGTACGTGAACAGGAAGTCCTCGACCGGGTGCGGTTCGTTGCGGGACTTGCGGGCCAGGTGATCGGCGAGCAGGTTCTCGACCCGCGCTTCGTGGTCGCGGAGTCGGGCTGTCCACTCGGACGGGGCGAGAGTCTTCACAGCTCGAGGGAGAACGCGTACAGGTCGATCCCTGGGATGGGAGCCCAGTCGCGTTCCGGGAGACGGGTGAAGCCGAGGCGTTCGTACAGGCGGTGGGCGGTTGTCATGTACGTCGCGCTGCTCATCACGATCCGCCGGTGCCCGAGCTCACGGGTACGGTCGATGCAGCGCCGGGTCAGCGCCGTACCGATACCGAGGCCGCGGGCACGACCGGCCACCCCGAGCATCCGGAACTCGCCCTCGTCGGCCTGCCCGATCTCGCGATAGACGGAGCCGACGGGGCAGTACGTGACGGTGCCGAGCAGGCCGTCCGCGTCGGCCGCGATCCACAGCTCCGCCTGCGCGGCACGGTCCGCGGCCGCGCGCAGCGTCGTCGCGTACGAACCCCGGACGAAACCGTCGTGCCGGTACGCCTCCACAGTGAGCTCACCCACGGCCTCGTACTCCGGCGCAACGGCCAAGCGGATCTCGAAAGTCACCGCGCAATTCTCTCATTCCGTGCCGACGGTAGGCTCGGCCCGTGCGTATCGCCAGATTCTCTGTGGACGACGAGCCGAAGTACGGTGTCGTCGAGACCGACGACCCCGAGGGCCTCGTCGGCACTGTCAACGTTCTGGACTCGGACCCGCTCTACCGGTCGGCCCAGTTCACCGGCGAGAAGCTGCAGCTCGCGGACGTCCGGCTGCTCGCGCCGGTGATCCCGCGCAGCAAGGTGGTCTGCGTCGGCCGCAACTACGCGGCGCACGCCGAGGAGCTTGGCAACGACGTACCGGAACAGCCGCTGATCTTCCTGAAGCCGAACACCAGCGTGATCGGCCCGCGGGACGGGATCGTGTACCCGGAGCAGACCAACGACCTGCACTTCGAGGGCGAGCTCGCGATCGTGATCGGCCGGATCGTCCGGGACCTGCCCAAGGAGCGGGTGAACGAAGCGATCTTCGGCTACACGATCGCGAACGACGTGACCGCGCGCGACCTGCAGAAGAGCGACGGGCAGTGGGCCCGGGCCAAGGGGTACGACACGTTCTGCCCGCTCGGCCCGTGGATCAGCACCGAGCTCGACGTGTCCGACCTGCGGGTCAGCACCGAACTGAACGGCGAGCCCAAGCAGGACGGGCGGACGTCGCAGTTCATCTTCGACATCCCGGAGGTGCTGGCCTACATCACCTCGTTCACCACGCTGCTGCCCGGCGACGTGGTGCTCACCGGCACCCCCGCGGGCGTCGGCCCGATGCTGCCCGGTGACGAGGTCTCGGTCAGTGTCGAAGGAATCGGAACTCTGACGAACAGGGTGATTGTGCGTGACTGACCGGGCTCACAGCGATGTGCTGGGCGATCTTGAGCCGGACAAAGTGCGGGTGCGCTTCCCACCGTCGCCGACCGGTCTGCTGACCGTCGGCAACATCCGTAGCGCGCTGTTCAACTGGGCCTTCGCCCGGCACTACGGCGGCAAGCTCATTCTCCGCCTCGAGGACACCGACGCCGCGCGCAACACCGACGAGGGCTACCGCTACACCTACGATGCCCTGCGCTGGCTCGGGCTGAACTGGGACGAGGGCCCCGAGGTCGGCGGCGAGTTCGGGCCGTACCTGCAGTCCGAGCGGATGGAGCTGTACGCCGATGTCGTCGCCAAGCTGCTCGCGGCCGGCAAGGCGTACCACTGCTACTGCTCGCAGGAGGAGCTCGACCAGCGCCGTGAGGCTGCGCGTACCGCCGGCGAGCACAGCGGGTACGACGGGCATTGCCGCGGCCTCACGCCCGAGCAGGTCCAGGCGTACGTCGACGAGGGTCGCCGGCCCGTCGTGCGGCTGCGGATGCCGGACCGCCCGATCGTGTTCGACGACCTGGTCCGCGGCGAGATCACGTTCCTCCCGGAGAACCTCGGCGACTACGTCCTGGTGCGCGCGAACGGTTACCCCCTGTACCCGCTGGTGAACCCGGTCGACGACGCCCTGATGGAGATCACCCACGTGCTGCGCGGCGAGGACCTGCTGCCGTCGACGCCGCGGCAGATCGCGCTCTACGAGGCGCTTGCCGAGATCGGTGTGGGCGGCGGCCGGACGCCTCGCTTCGGGCACCTGCCGTTCGTGATGGGCGAGGGCAACAAGCGGCTGTCGAAGCGCGACAAGGGCTCCGGCCTCGGTGAATACGTCGAGCGAGGCTTCCTGCCCGAGGGCCTGCTGAACTACCTGGCCTTGCTCGGCTGGTCGATCGCCGAGGACCGGGACGTGTTCACGATGGCCGAGATGGTCGAGGCGTTCGACATCCGCAAGGTCAACTCGAACTCGGCCCGTTTCGACCCGAAGAAGTGTGAGGCGATCAACGCGGCGCACATGCGCCTGCTCCCGCAGGACGAGTTCGCGCAGCGGATGGTCCCGTTCCTCGTGCAGGCGGGTGTCCTTCCGGCCGAGCCGACGGATGAGCAGAAGGCAGTCCTGCGGGCTGCGGTGCCGCTGGTGCAGGAGCGGATGAACACGCTCGACGAGTCGGTCGACATGCTTGGGTTCCTGTTCGTCGACGATGCGAACTTCGCGATCGACCCGGACGCTGCCGCAAAGGTGCTGAAGGGTGACGCGGACTCCGTACTGGACGCGGCCGCGAAGGCGCTGTCCGACCTCGCTGACACCGACTGGTCGACCGCGGCGATCGAGGCGGCGCTGCGGGCGTCGCTGATCGACGGCCTCGGGCTGAAGCCGAAGAACGCGTTCGGCCCGGTCCGGGTGGCGATCTCCGGCCGCCGGATCTCGCCGCCGCTGTTCGAGTCCCTCGAGCTGCTCGGCCGGGACAAGTCGCTGCACCGCCTCGCGCACGCCCGCAGTACGGCATCATGACGCGGACGCCGTACCAACGGCTGCTCAAGAACGATGTCACGCCGCGGGCGTACGTCGTCCTCGGTACGCTGACGATCCTGGTCGGCTGGATGGTCGCCGGCGTGATCATCCTGGGGTTCCGGCAGGCGATCCATCCGGACCCGGAGGGGACGCTGTCCTGGTTCGGGCTGCTGATGACGAACCTGACGCTGATCTCGCTGATCCCGATGTCGATGCTGGTCGCGCGGCTGCTGAACCGGCAGACGCCCGGACTGCTCTCCTCGGTGGCCGGCAAGTTGCGGTGGCGGCCGCTGGCCTGGTTCTCGCTGGTCGCGATCGTGCTCGAGTTGGTGGCGTTCGCGATCGTCGAGTTCGCGAACGTACCGCTGGCGACCGGTGAGCGGCACGGCGGTCCGGCGGCGCCGGACGTGGTCGCCGTCATCGTGATCACGCTGCTGACCTCGCCGATCCAGGCCGCGGGGGAGGAGTACTACTTCCGCGGGTACGTTCTGCAGGCGGTCGGCTCGTACGTGCGCGGATCGGTCGTGGCCGTGATCGTGACCGCGGTGCTGTTCACCATTGCCCACGGGATCTGGCCGTGGCAGAGTCCGGCGCTGTTCGTGGACCGGCTCGCGTTCGGGCTGGTGGCCGGCTTCCTGGCCGTACGGACCGGTGGACTGGAGGCCGGGATCGCGTCGCACGCCGCGAACAACGTGGTGACGTTCGTGTTCGCCGGGCTGACGAACACCCTCGGGGCCAGCCTCGGCGTGCAGGATGCGCCGTGGTCGCTGGTGCTGATCGACGTCGTGAAGTTCGTTGCGTTCGGGGCGATCGCGGTCTGGGTGAGCGGGCGCCTGAAGCTCGAATCCGAGTCGGTACTGCCGTTGGCGTCCCTGCCCGAGGGTGCTCCGAGACGGGTGTGACGGGAGTGACAACCCGCCGGTGGGGGGCCGTTTTGGTGTCCGGTCCATGCCTCGGGTAAGCTCTCCGAGCCGGGTTGATGAGGGCGGAAACGGACTCCTCAACTCAGTGAAAATGCCTTTGGGGTATGGGGTAATTGGCAGCCCGTCTGATTCTGGTTCAGTTAGTCCAGGTTCGAGTCCTGGTACCCCAGCGGATTGGACCGCACCGGTGAAAATCGGTAAAGTTCAACCTCGTTGCCGGGTCTTCGGACCCGGATGACAAACCTCTGGCCCCGTTGTGTAGCGGCCTAGCACGCCGCCCTCTCAAGGCGGTAGCGCGGGTTCGAATCCCGTCGGGGCTACCAGAGCAAAAGGCCCTCGTCCGCACGGACGAGGGCCTTCGTCGTTCCGGATGTACCTAAGGAGCTCCATGCGCTCGCTCATTCTCGATAGCGACATCGGGTCCGATGTTGATGACGCGATGGCGCTCGCTCAGCTGCTCGGCAGTCCGGAGGTCGAGCTTGCCGAGGTCCACACCGTGTACGGGGACACCCGGCTGCGCGCGCAGCTCGCGCGGCGGTACGGCGTACTCGCCGGCCGCGAGCTGACCGTCGTACCAGGACTGGCCGAACCGTTGTCCGGCCGGAAGGTCTGGTGGGCCGGGCACGAGGGCACGCTGCACGAGGGGCTCGCTGCGGAGACGATCAGCGCGGACAGTGCCCCGGAGCGGCTGGTCGAGCTGTTGCGTGCGCATCCTGGTGAGCTCGACGTGGCGGCGATCGGTCCGTTGACCAACGTGGCGAAGGCGTTGCAGCTGGAACCGCAGGCGGCATGGTGGATCCGGCATCTGTGGGTGATGGGCGGGTCGTTCGGTGACGACGTCAGCGAGCACAACTTCAAGTCCGACGACGTTGCGGCGCAGCTCGTACTGACCTCCGGGATTCCGACCACGATCACCGGGCTGCAGATCACTCGTCAGGTGACGATCGAGTCCGCGAGGCTGGCGCGAATCCGCGCGGCTGGTCCGTTGGGCACTGCGCTCGGGGCGGACATCGAGCAGTGGTGGGCGTACTGGAACAAGGCGTGGAACGTGCCGCACGACCCGGTGGCCGTGCTCGCACTGAGTTGCCCGGAGCTGTTCACCTTCTCGGAACTGGGGCGGGTAAGCATCGCGGTCGGCGGGGAGCGGGCAGGGCACAGCTCGTTCGCGCCGGGCCCCGACGGCACGGTGCGGATCGTGACCGCAGTCGAGGCGGAGGCAGTAGCCGAGGAGATCACCCAACGGATAGTCGCGGCCGGATCGTGAACCCGGCGTTCTTTCCGGAACAATTGTTGCAACCGCTGCCAGTTATGTTCCGGAAAGCGGCCGTAGGCTGACGGTATGGCTGTCGAGTTCAACCACACGATCGTGAGCAGCAGTGACAAGGAGGCGTCGTCGCGCTTCCTGGCCGAGATCCTCGGACTCGGTGAGCCCGGCAGCTACGGGCCGTTCGCCGTTGTGCAGCTGGCGAACGGCACCTCGCTGGACTTCGCCGATGCGAACGGGCAGGTGCGCACGCAGCATTACGCCTTTCTGGTGAGCGGCGACGAGTTCGACCAGATCCGGGCGCGCATCGTCGAGCGCGGCCTGACCTTCTGGGCGGATCCGTTCCATCGCCAGGAGGGCGAGATCAACACCAACGACGGCGGCCGGGGCCTCTACTGGGACGACCCCGACGGCCACAACCTCGAGATCCTCACGATCCCGTACGGCGGCTGACCTGCAGCCGCACTAGGCCGGTGAAGGGCTCCCGGGTTGTGGAGCGGCGCCCGGGGCGGCGGCTCGTCGTACCGACATGGCGACCGCGATCAGGACCACGCCCCAGATCAGGGCCGTGATGCCCAGCACGACGGCGATGCCGACCGCGCCCGCGCCGGGGTTGGCGGCGAACAGGATGCCGATCAGGATCGACAGCAGGCCACTCAGCACGAGCAGCCAGCGTGGCGTCATCTGCTGGCTGCTGAACGCGCCGGCCAGCTCGAAGATGCCGCGGATGATCAGCCAGATCCCGAGGATCCAGGTGAGCGTCGCCACGGTCATGCCCGGGTGGACGATCGCGAAGAACCCGGCGAGCAGTGCGATCACGCCGAGTACGACCAGCCAGAGCCGGCTGCCCCGGGATTCCGGCTGGAAGGCCTGGGCGATCGAGCCGATGCCGTCGGTGAGTGCCCACAGGCCCCAGAGCAGTGCCAGTGCGATCGCCGTGGAGATCGGCCACGCGATCGCGAAAACGCCGAAAACGATGCCGATGGCACCGCGGACGAGCAACATCTTCCAACCGAGCGTCAGCCAGTCCCGCTCCATGTCGACCTCCCCTAGAGATCACCTTGAGAGCCCTTGACTCTCATGGTGATCTCAGGAAGCGGGGCGTGACAATAACAACTTCTACTCGGAAGCGCGGCGCAATGCTTCCGAGAGCCGCTCCGCGGCGGCCATTACGGCGGGCGCGTGCATGCGGCCAGGCTGCCTGGACAGGCGCTCGATCGGGCCGGAGACCGAGACGGCGGCAATTACTTTGCCGCTGGGGGAGCGGACCGGCGCGGATACCGACGCGACGCCCTGCTCGCGTTCGCCGACCGAGTGCGACCAGCCACGGCGCCGTACGCCGGCCAGTGCCGCGGCGTTGAACGACGAGTTGTGGAGGCCACGGTGCATCCGCTCCGGGTCCTCCCAGGCCAGCAGTATCTGAGCTGCGGAGCCGGCCGCCATCGTCAGCTGACTGCCGACCGGGACGGTGTCACGCAGGCCGGAAGGACGCTCGGCGGCGGCGACGCACACGCGGTACTCACCCTGGCGGCGGAACAACTGCGCCGACTCACCGGTGATGTCCCGCAGTCGTGCGAGCACCGGTCCGGCGGTCGCGAGCAGCCGGTCCTCACCGGCGGCGGAGGCCAACTCGCTCAGTCGCGGCCCGAGCACGAAGCGTCCCTGCATGTCGCGTCCGACCAGCCGGTGGTGCTCGAGAGCGACCGCCAGCCGGTGTGCCGTCGGGCGCGCCAGCCCCGTTGCCGCCACCAGTCCTGCCAGGGTCGCCGGCCCGGACTCGAGGGCGGACAGAACCAGGGCTGCTTTGTCGAGAACGCCGACTCCGCTAGAGTTGTCCATGAGACGATACTGCCGTCTCGAATCGTGGAACGCAAGTGGCTTCCGTGAGCTGTACCGGAGCACTGTGAGCGAGAGCACCCAACCACGTACATTTTCTCAAAGGAGAGTCTGATGGGTAGGACGTTGTCGGAAAAGGTCTGGGATGCGCACGTGGTGCGCCATGCCGACGGAGAACCCGACCTCCTCTACATCGACCTCCATCTGGTGCACGAGGTGACCAGCCCGCAGGCGTTCGACGGCCTCCGGCTGGCCGGTCGCCAGGTGCGGCGTCCCGATCTGACGATCGCCACCGAGGACCACAACGTCCCGACGTACGACGTCGACAAGCCGATCGCCGACCCGGTCTCGCGGACCCAGGTCGACACGCTGCGCAAGAACGCCGAGGAGTTCGGCATCCGGATCCACACCCTCGGCGACCCGGACCAGGGCGTCGTGCACGTGATCGGCCCGCAGCTCGGCCTGACCCAGCCCGGGATGACCGTGGTCTGCGGTGACAGCCACACCTCGACGCACGGTGCCTTCGGGGCGATTGCCTTCGGCATCGGTACGAGCGAGGTCGAGCACGTACTGGCCACCCAGACGCTGATGCAGGCCCGCCCGAAGACGATGGCCGTCACGGTCGACGGCGTCCTGCCGGACGGTGTCTCGGCCAAGGACCTGGTGCTCGCGCTGATCGCGCAGGTCGGCACCGGCGGCGGCCAGGGCTACATCGTCGAGTACCGCGGCGAGGCGATCCGTGCGCTGTCGATGGAAGCCCGGATGACGATCTGCAACATGTCGATCGAGTGGGGTGCCAAGGCCGGCATGATCGCGCCGGACGAGACCACGTTCGCGTACCTGCAGGACAAGCCGCACGCGCCGCAGGGCGTCGACTGGGAAGCCGCCGTCGAGTACTGGAAGAGCCTGGCGACCGACGAGGACGCGACGTTCGACCGCGAGGTCGTGCTGCAGGCCGAGGACATCACCCCCTTCGTCACCTGGGGTACGAACCCGGGCCAGGGCGTGCCGCTGGCGGCCACTGTGCCGTCGCCGGACGACTTCGACAACGAGAACGACAAGGTCGCCGCCGAGCGCGCCCTGGAGTACATGGGCCTGACCGCCGGTACGCCGCTGCGCGACATCCACGTGGACACGGTGTTCCTGGGGTCCTGCACCAACGGCCGGATCGAGGACCTGCGCGCTGCCGCCGGCGTACTCGCCGGACGGAAGGTTGCCGAGGGCACCCGGATGCTCGTGGTTCCGGGCTCCGGCCGGGTCCGGCTGCAGGCCGAGGCCGAGGGCCTGCACACGATCTTCCTGGACGCCGGCGCCGAGTGGCGTGGGGCCGGGTGCTCGATGTGCCTGGGCATGAACCCCGACCAGTTGGCCCCGGGGGAGCGCAGCGCCTCCACCTCGAACCGCAACTTCGAAGGCCGTCAGGGCAAGGGCGGCCGTACGCACCTGGTGTCGCCCCTGGTCGCCGCCGCGACCGCCGTCACCGGGACGCTGGCCGCACCGGCCGACCTGCCGCCCGTCGCCGTACCTGCGAACGCCTGAGGAGCAAGGGAATCATGGACGCCTTCACCCAGCACATCGGTACGGCGGCGCCGCTGCGCCGCAGCAACGTCGACACCGACCAGATCATCCCGGCTGTGTACCTGAAGCGGGTCACCCGGACCGGCTTCGAGGACGGGCTGTTCGCGGCCTGGCGCAACGATCCTTCGTTCGTGCTCAACCAGCCCGAGTACGAGGGTGTCTCGGTGCTCGTCGCCGGACCGGACTTCGGCACCGGATCGTCGCGTGAGCACGCGGTCTGGGCCCTGCTCGACTACGGGTTCCGGGTGGTCGTGTCGTCGCGGTTCGGCGACATCTTCCGCGGCAACTCCGGCAAGGCCGGCCTGCTCGCGGCCCTGGTGACGCAGGATGTCGTCGAGCAGCTGTGGACCGCGATCGAGGCCGACCCGGGCACCAAGGTCACGGTCGACCTGGAGAACAAGACGATCTCGGCCGGCGACGTGTCCGCGCCGTTCGACATCGACGACTACACGCGGTACCGGCTGCTGAACGGCCTGGACGACGTCGGCATCACGCTCTCGCACGCCGACGAGATCTCCGCGTACGAAGCAACCCGCCCCAGCTTCAAGCCCGCAACCCTTCCTGCGAAGGCCTGAGAGCTCCCTCAGAGTTGTCGCCCCGGTCATGGGGCGTAAAAGCCCCATGACCCGCCCGCCGGAAGCGGGCAATATGAACAGTAACGTTCCGGGCGGCGGGGGCGATAACTCTGGTGTTACCCTTGCGTGGTTGTCAGAACAAGGCTTGCGAGACCGAGGAGGTGAGGACGCATGAACAACAGCGATCCCTCCAGACATACGGGTCTCGCTCGGCCTTCGGGGGACTGATTTTCCTCTAGCAGTTGTGGGGTCGGGCAGACGTGCGTCCATCACCGTCTGATCCACCGCACCTGGAGGACTCATGTCCGACCTGCGCCTGCGCACCTTCCGTGCGTTCAGCCGTACTCCGTCACTGCGCGCCGCCGCCCGCAAGCACGCCGCAGCCGCTGCGGTTGCCAAGCCCGGCGTCGAGCCCGAGGGCAAGCAACCGCGCGATGCCCACAAGCCCAAGGGACACAGCGTCGTCGACAGCGCGATCTACTGCGACGGCAACCGGATCGCGTCCCCGCATTCGCTCGCGGACACGTACTCGGCGCTCCATGACGCCCCGCAGAGCCTGGCCTGGATCGGTCTGTACCGGCCGGATCGCCGCGAGCTCGCCTCGCTGGCGCAGGAGTTCGACCTGCACGAGCTCGCGATCGAGGACGCGGGCGAGGCGCATCAGCGGCCGAAGCTGGAGCGGTACGGCGACACGTTGTTCGTCGTACTGAAGGCCGCGCGGTACCGGGACGCGACCGAGGAGGTCGAGTTCGGCGAGGTGCACGTGTTCGTCGGCCCGGACTTCGTGGTGACGGTCCGGCATGCCGAAGCGCCCAACCTGGCGGCCGTCCGGCGCCGCGTCGAACGCGATCCGGAGCTGCTCAGCCGCGGCGCGGAAGCCGTGCTCTACGCGATCATGGACAAGGTCGTCGACGGGTACGCACCGGTGGTCGCCGGCCTCGAGAACGACATCGACGAGATCGAGACCGAGGTGTTCCGCGGCGACCCGAAGGTGTCGCGGCGCATCTACGAACTCTCCCGCGAGGTGATCGAGTTCCAGCGCGCCACCCGGCCGCTGATCGGGATGCTCGACCAGCTCCGCGGCGGCTTCCAGAAGTACGGCGTGGACGAGGAACTGCAACGTTCACTGCGCGACGTCGCCGACCACGTCACCGAGGTGGTGGAGAAGGTCGACGGCTTCCGCGAGCTGCTCCGCGACATCCTGACGGTGAACGCGACCCTGGTCGCCCAGCAGCAGAACGAGGAGATGAAGAGCCTCGCGATCGCCAGCAGCGAGCAGAACGAAGAGGTGAAGCGGATCTCTGCCTGGGCGGCGATCCTGTTCGCCCCGACGCTGATCGGCACCGTCTACGGGATGAACTTCGACAAGATGCCGGAGCTGCACTGGCAGTACGGATACCCCTTCGCGATCGGCCTGATGGCCTTGGTGTGTGGAGGTCTGCACCAGATCTTCAAACGCCGCGGCTGGCTCTGAAACTGCCGCGAAAAGCCCTCTGGAGGCCCGAATCGGGCCAAATTGTGGCACGAATCGCCCAAAACAAGGCCGAATTGCCGCGTTGGTGTTTGTGAACGACCCGTTGAGTCCATAACGTTCCTGTGAGATCGAGCGCTGTGCTCGACGCCTACGTTCACGGAGGGAAGCAGTGAACAAGAGCCAGTTGGTCGAAGCGCTCGCAGTGCACTTCGACGGAAACCGCCGCCAGGCCCAGCACGCGTTGGAGTCGGTGATCGACACCGTCCAGCGTGAGCTGACCAAGAAGGGCGGCAAGGTCGCCATCACCGGTTTCGGTGCCTTCGAGGCCATCGAGCGTGGTGCGCGCATCGTGCGCAACCCGCGGACCGGTGAGACCAAGCGCGCCAAGAAGACCACGGTTCCGAAGTTCCGCGCAGGTGCGGAGCTGAAGGCCGTCGTCTCCGGCGCCAAGAAGCTGCCGAAGCTGGTTGCCCCGAAGGCCACCGCGACCGCCACCAAGGCGGCCGCCCCGGCCAAGAAGGCTGCTCCGGCCAAGGCCGCTGCCACCAAGACCGCCGCAGCGAAGAAGACGGTCGCCAAGAAGGCCCCGGCCAAGACGGTTGCCAAGAAGGCGCCGGCGAAGACCGTTGCCAAGAAGGCCCCGGCGAAGAAGGCCCCGGCCAAGAAGACCGTTGCGAAGAAGGCGCCGGCCAAGAAGGCCCCCGCCAAGAAGACCGCGGCGAAGCGTACCGCTCGCTGAGCTTCACGCACTGCGGCACCTGCACCACAGCGAAGGCCGGTCACCCCACTCCAGGGGATGACCGGCCTTCGCCGTGTCGGGAGATGCTTCGGGCAACTACAGCTTGGTGCCGAACTCGAGCTTGCTGATCGCCAGTCCGGCGCCGGATCCGGTGGTCTCGATCCGCACCCGTTGGCCGACCCGCAGATGCCGCACCGGGGTGTCGGAGACGGCATGCACGGTGAACGGCAGCTCGATCCCGGTGTCGGTCAGCACTGCACCGGAGAACGTCTCGCCGTCGTACTTGCTCACGGTTGCCTGCATGTCAGCAGGCTAGTCCTTCGGTCCCGGTTGCGGCGCCCAGTACGAGCGACAGCACGTCCGCCGTCGCCGGACCCACTCCCAGTTGGACGGCGTGGGCGAGATCGGCCGCGGTGTCGACATCGCGACGAACCGATTCGATCCCGGCGAGCTCGATCGGGATCGCGCCGGACGCCTGGTGGGCCAGGGCAGAGCCGACACCGAAGCGCGGGTCCAGCGGTACGCCGGGCGCCGCCGCGAGCAGAGTCGTACCGCTGCCGGGCTGGTCGACGACGAACGAGCGAGCCGCCGTACAAGCGGCGAGGACCGCGGTCAGCTCAGCCGGACGCAGCGCGGGAAGATCGGCGGACAAGGCCGCGACGCCGTTGCCTGGGAACTCCGCAGCCGCCACAGTGGCTCCATGCAACAGCGCCTCGTTCAGACCCGCGGCGGGCAGATCCGGGACCACCAGCGCGCCGGCCGCGGTCACGTCGGCGGCGACCAGCGGATCGTCGGTGACCACCAGCGCGGTCCGCACCAGGGGAGATCTCAGGGCCGCCGCAGTAGTGTCGACCGCGAACGCGCGGGCCAGCTCGGGACGGTGCTGAGGGTAGGCCGGAGCGAGCCGGCTCTTCGCGATCGCCGTACGCTTCACCGGGATCACCAGGGTCCAGGGAGCGACCTGTAGGTCTGCCATCAGGCAGGATTCTCCCATGACCGACGGCGCATTCGACCACCAGGAGGCAGCAGTGGACAGCAGGGGTGACGATCCACGGCCGCCGCGGGGATTCTGGTTCGGCATCATCGTCGCGATCGTCAAGCCGTTCATGATCGTGTTCACCAAGTGCCGGTTCACCGGGCGGGAGAACATGCCGCGGCACGGCGGCGTCGTGTACGTACCGAACCACCTGTCGCATTTCGACCCGGTGCTGCTCGGGTATTTCATCTGGGAGTGCCGGCGGATCCCGCGCTTCCTCGGGAAGGCGTCGGTCTTCAAGATCCCGGTACTCGGCAGCATCATCAGTGGCGCCGGGCAGATTCCGGTGTACCGCGATTCCGCCCAGGCTGTGGACGCGTTCCGGGATGCGGTGGCGGCCGTCGAACGCGGTGAGTGTGTGGGCGTTTACCCGGAGGGCACGATCACCCGCGACCCGGAGATGTGGCCGATGACCGGCAAGACCGGTGCGGCGCGGATCGCGTTGATGACCGGGTGCCCGGTGATCCCGGTCGCGAACTGGGGCGCGCAGGACATCATCAAGTCGTACACGGGCAAGATCCGGATCCGGCTGCTGCCGCGCAAGACGCTGCTCGTGCACGCCGGTACGCCGGTGGACCTGAGCGCGTTCCAGGGCAAGCCGCTGACCAACCAGCTGTTGCACGAGGCAACCGAGGTGATCATGGCCCGGGTCGCCGAAACCCTCGGCGAACTGCGCGGCGAAACGCCGCCCAAGGAGCTCTACGATCTGCGCAAGGCCCGGCGTGAGGCTGAAGGTGAGGAAAAGGCATGACCAAGGTTGCGGTGTTCGGGGCCGGCTCTTGGGGTACGGCGTTCGCCACGGTGCTGGCGAACGCGGGGAACCAGGTGTCGGTGTGGGCCCGGCGGGAGGCGGTGTGTGCGGCGATCAACAGCACGCACGAGAACGCCGAGTACCTGCCCGGGATCCGCTTGCCGGACGCGATCACCGCGACCCACGACCCTGCTGCGGCAGCCGACGGCGCGGAGGCGATCGTACTTGCGGTGCCGTCGCAGTCGTTGCGGGCCAACCTCGCGGACTGGGCCGGTGTGCTGCCGAACGCCGTACCGTTGGTCAGCCTGATGAAAGGCGTCGAGCTCGGCACGACGAAGCGGATGAGCGAGGTGATCGCTGAGCTCACCGGCGCCGGGCCGGAGCGGATCGCGGTGGTCTCCGGGCCGAACCTGGCGCGTGAGATCGCCGAGGGCCAACCGGCCGCGGCCGTTGTCGCGTGCGCGGACGAGGGGACCGCGGCACGGTTGCAGAAGCTGTGCCATTCGCCCGCGTTCCGTCCGTACACGAACAACGACGTCGTCGGGTGCGAGTTCGGCGGCGCCTGCAAGAACGTGATCGCGCTCGCGGTGGGGATGGCCGTCGGGCTCGGCTTCGGCGACAACGCGCGCGCCTCGGTGATCACCCGCGGGCTGGTCGAGATCGCCCGCCTGGGTACGGCGCTGGGCGCGGAGGAGCACACGTTCTCCGGCCTCGCCGGGCTCGGTGACCTGGTGGCGACCTGCTCGTCACCGCTGTCGCGGAACCGGACGTTCGGCGAGAAGCTCGGTCAGGGCATGACGGTCGCCGAGATCCTGGGCGGCACCCGGCAGGTCGCCGAGGGCGTGAAGTCCTGCGCCTCGATCAGCGAGCTCGCGCACCACCACGACGTCGAGATGCCGATCGCCGAACACGTCACCAAGGTCGTCGCCGGCGAACTCACCCCGAAGGACATGCTGTTCAGCCTGGTCTCCCGCTCCGCGAAGTCCGAGCGCTGGTGAAGGTCCCGGAGGTCTTCGCCAAATGGACCGTCGACCGTGAGGGTGCCGAGGGCCAGGCCTGGCTCGACGAGCTGCCAGGGATCGTCGAGGACCTGCTCGGGCAGTGGGGCCTGCAGCGCGACGGTGACGTACTGCACGGGCAGGTCGGTGTGGTCGTGCCTGTTGCCGGTGACGCCGTACTGAAGGTGTCGTTCCCGCATCCGGGGAACGTGCACGAACCGGACGCCTTCGCGGCTTGGGACGGCCGCGGCGCGGTCAAGCTGTACGAGCGCGACGACGCCCGCTACGCGATGCTCCTCGAACGCGCCCACACGACCACGCTCGTCGAGCACACCGACGGTGTCGCCACGATCGCCGGGGACTTGCTCCGCCAGTTGACGATCCCGGCACCGGACGGCCTGCCGCGGATGTCGGACAAGGCCGACGACTGGGCCGAGGAGCTGCGCAAGGACGCGTCCGAGCTCGACCACCCGCTGCCGGACAGGGTTGTACAGCAGGCGATGGCCGTCGTCGAGGAGCTCTGCCGTACGCAGCCGGAGACCGTGGTGCACGGCGACTTCCACCCCCGCAACATCCTGCGCGCGGACCGCGAGCCCTGGCTGGTGGTCGATCCGAAGGGGTACGTCGGCGACCCGGCGTTCGACGCCGGGATCTTCCTCCGCACCCGCGCGTACCACCTGCTCCTCGGGGACGGTCTCGCCGTGGACGACCTGCTGCGATATCTGCAGACCGAGCTGGAGCAGTTCGCCGAGGCCTCCGGTGTCGACGCCGATCGGATCCGGCGCTGGACCCAGCTGATCGCCGTCCAGGCCTCGTTCTGGGGTCGTCGCAACGGCTTCGGCCGCGCCCGCGGCGGCAGCGAACTCGACCGGGTGATCACCCTGATCGACCAGGTCGCCATCGCCTGGGGCGAGTAGGCGGATCGCCAGGCCATCACAACTGCACCCCGCCGGGCGGTCTGAGCGTGGTGCGCGCCGGAGCCCGCGATTGTGATGGCCTGGCGATCCGGTACTAGCTGAGGGTGTGGTTGAGGACCAGGGTGGCGGCGCCGAGGAGGGCTGCGTCGGGGCCGGTCCGGGACGGGACGACGTGCAGGTGGGTTGTGGCCAGCGGCAACGAGCGGGCGTAGATGGTCTCGCGGAGCCCGGCCAGCAGGCTGTCGCCGGCCTGGGCGAGGGAGCCGCCGACCACGATCACCGATGGGTTGAGCAGGCTCACCGCGGCGGCTAAGACGGTGCCGATCTCGCGACCGGCCTGGCGGATTGCCGCGATCGCCTCGGTGTTGCCGGAGCGGACGAGCTCGACGATGTCCTGGCTGGTGTGCACGCCCAGCCGGGCGGCGAGTGCGGCCGCGGACGCGATCGCTTCCAGGCAGCCGGTGTTGCCGCAGCGGCACAACTCGGTGTGGCCGGGCGCCTGGATGTGGCCGATGTCGCCTGCCGATCCCTGCGCCCCTCGGTGCAGCCGCCCGCCACTGATCACGCCCGCACCAATGCCGGTGGCAACCTTCACGAACAGCAGGTGTTCGACCTCGGGGTACGCCGTCGCGTGTTCGCCGAGCGCCATGATGTTCACGTCGTTGTCGACCAGCACCGGCCCCGGAAGCTCCCGGCTCAGTCGGCTGACGACGTCGTACGAGTCCCAGCCCGGCATGATCGGCGGATGGTTCGGCCGGCCTGTGCTGTGTTCGACCGGACCGGGCAGCCCGACGCCCGTCCCGGCGAGGTCGTCCGGCGACCTTCCCGCCGTACGCAACAGGGCTCGTCCTGCCTTGGCGACGGCCGCGAGCACGACCTCTGGCCCCTCGGCGATCGGCAGCTCGGTCGTCGACCGGTCGAGGATCGTGCCGGTCAGGTCCGTGAGCGCGACCGAGAGATGCGTCGCACCGACGTCTGCGACGAGGACGAGCCGCGCGGTCGGGTTGAACCGGAACTGCGCCGGCGGTCGGCCACCCGTGGACGCGGCCTCGCCCGACGGTACGACGAGCCCCTCCGCGAGCAGTGTCTCGATCCGTCCGGTGACGGTGGAGCGGGCCAGCCCACTGAGCTCGATCAGCTCGGCGCGCGTCCGCGGCTGACCGTCACGGAGCAGCCGCAGCAGCGGGTCTGCCGTACCGAGATCGCTCATGCACCGGGACTTTCGTCGTACTGGCCTGGACTTTTGCTTGACAGGGTTCAAAAGGGTCCCATAACGTCCTTCGACGTGTCCACCAGTGCGAAAAAGCCCAAGGAACGTCTCAGGGTCGGGATCGTCGGCGGCGGGTTCATGGGCCAAGTCCACGGCCGGGCCGCGCTGGTCTCCGGAGCAACGGTGACCGGAGCCGTCGGTTCGTCACCCGAGCGCGCGGAGGCTGCGGCCGAGGCGACCGGCGCCGAACGCGGGTTCGCATTCCTGGACGAGCTGCTGGCCTCGGACATCGACGTCGTGCACGTCTGTACGCCGAACAACACCCACCGCGATGTCACGCTGAAGGCTCTCGACGCGGGCAAGCACGTGGTGTGCGAGAAGCCGCTCACGACCTCGCTGCAGGACGCGACCGGGCTCCAGGCCGCTGCGGCGGACACCGGCCTGGTCGGCGCCGTGCCGTTCGTGTACCGCTACCACCCGATGGTCCGTGAGCTGCGCACCCGGATCGCCGCGGGCGAGGCAGGCGTGATCACCAGCCTGCACGGCTCGTACCTGCAGGACTGGCTCGCGGGCGCCGACGATCAGAACTGGCGCGTCGACGACACCACCGGCGGCCCGTCGCGAACGTTCGCGGACATCGGTTCGCACTGGTGCGATCTGACCGAGTTCGTGACCGGCGACCGGATCGCCGCGATCAGCGCGCAGCTCCGGACGGTACGGACGCAGCGTGGTGGCGTCGATGTGAAGACCGAGGACCTGGCCACCGCTCAGTTCCGTACCGAGGCCGGTGTGGTCGGGACGATCGTGGTCAGCCAGGTCGCCGCCGGCCGCAAGAACCGGCTGTACCTCGAGGTGTCCGGCACCGAGTCGAGCTTCGGCTTCGACCAGGAGGACCCGGACCGGCTGTGGGTCGGCCACCGCGACGCGTCCCAGTTGCTGACCCGCGACCCGGACACGCTCAGCCCCGCCGCGGCGCGGGTGAACCGGCTGCCGGCCGGCCATGCGCAGGGGTACCAAGACGCGTTCGACTCGTTCGTCGCGGACAGCTACAAAGCCGTACTGGGAGACCGTCCGGACGGTCTTCCTGATTTCGCTGCTGGAGCGCGGTCCGCTCGCGTGGTCGACGCAGTACTGCGCTCGGCCGCCGACGACAGCGCCTGGATCACCGTAGACAACGCTGCAGACATCGCTGTCGAGAACGCCTAGGAGCACAGATGCCTCGTCCGATCACACTCTTCACCGGTCAGTGGGCCGACCTGCCGTTCGAGGAGGTCTGCCAGTTCGCGTCCGAGGCCGGGTACGACGGCGTCGAGATCGCCTGCTCCGGTGACCATTTCGACGTCCAGCAGGCGGTCGACGACGACTCGTACGTCCAGGGCCGCAAGGACATCCTGGAGAAGTACAACCTGCAGGTCTTCGCGATCTCCAACCACCTGGTCGGCCAGGCGGTCTGCGACAACCCGATCGACTTCCGGCACCAGGCGATCGTGCCGGCCCGGATCTGGGGCGACGGCGACGGCGAGGGTGTCCGGCAGCGCGCCGCCGAGGACCTCAAGAACACTGCCCGCGCGGCCAAGAAGCTCGGCGTGAAGACCGTCATCGGCTTCACCGGCTCGTCGATCTGGCAGTACGTCGCGATGTTCCCGCCGGTGCCCGCGGACCGGATCGAGGCCGGCTACAAGGACTTCGCCGACCGCTGGAACCCGATCCTCGACGTGTTCGACGAGGAGGGTGTGCGGTTCGCGCACGAGGTGCACCCGTCGGAGATCGCGTACGACTACTGGACCACCACCTTCGCGCTGGAGGCGATCGGCCACCGGGAGGCCTTCGGCCTGAACTGGGACCCGTCGCACATGGTCTGGCAGGACATCGACCCGGTCGCGTTCCTGTGGGACTTCAAGGACCGGATCTATCACGTGGACTGCAAGGACACGAAGATGCGGGTCGGCGGCGGGCGCAACGGCCGGCTCGGCTCCCACCTGCCGTGGGCGGACCCGCGTCGTGGCTGGGACTTCTACTCCACCGGGCACGGCGACGTGAACTGGGAAGACTGCTTCCGCGTACTGAACTCGATCGGCTACGACGGACCGATCTCGGTCGAGTGGGAGGACGCCGGCATGGAGCGCAAGGTCGGCGCGGCGGAGGCGGTCAACGTCATCCGCGCGCTCGCCTTCGACAAGCCCGAAGCGGCCTTCGACGCAGCGTTCTCCACCGACAAGTAGCCCCGACAAGTAGCCCCACACCCCCTCCGTCTGCGCACCGCCATACGCCCCGCAATCGCGGTGGGGTGCGGGATCAGTTCGTGTTGGTTGGGCGGGTGTCGCGGCCGGCTAGGCAGCCGAGGGTGAGTTGGGTGGCTGCGAGTACGGCGAAGACGATGAGCGTCGTACTCCAGCCACCGGTTGCTTGGGTGAGGTAGCCCGCGACGACCGGGCCGGCGGCGGCCAGCGTGTAGCCGACTGCCTGGGCCATCCCGGACAGTTGTGTGGTCTCGTGGTGGCCGCGCCCGCGCAGGCTGATCAGCGTGAGCGCGGCGACCAGGCCGGCACCCTGACCGAGCCCGCCGATGACCGCCCAGACGATCGCCAGGTGCGGCGCCAGCAGCAGACCGAGCAGCGCGATCAGGATCGGCGTACTGGCTGTCATCAGGCCGGCCCGCTGATCGGTCGCGTGCTTCAGCAGCAGCGGAATCGTCAGCCCACCGATCAGACCGAACACCTGGAAGACGAACAGGTGGACGCCGGTGGCACG
Organism: Kribbella sp. NPDC048928; assembly: GCF_043197975.1. Classification (NCBI taxonomy): domain Bacteria; kingdom Bacillati; phylum Actinomycetota; class Actinomycetes; order Propionibacteriales; family Kribbellaceae; genus Kribbella; species Kribbella sp. NPDC048928. Next base: position 456,121 of record NZ_JBICUC010000006.1, read on the forward strand.
CTCGGAGACACCTCCGGTGGAGATCTCGATCGTCGGCAGCCAGTTCACGAACAGGTAGAAGCTCGTCGACTGCAGCCCCATGAACGCGGTCACCATCCACGCCATCGGCTGCCGCCACACGCTCACCGGGGGCGGGCCGTCCTCCGCAGTCGCGGCGGGTGCCGGCTCCGGTGCGAGCGTCCGCGGCAGCCAGATCACCGCGACCAGGACCGCGAGACCGCCCCAGACCGCGAGCGACAGCCGCCAGTCGACCGCGTCGGCGATCGGGACGGCGAGGATCGACGCGATCGCGGCGCCACCGGTGATGAAGGCGGTGTAGATGCCGGTCGCGCGCGAGACGTGTGCGGCGTAGTCGCGCTTGATGATCACCGGCACCAGGACGTTGCCGACGGCGATCGCCGCGCCGACCACGCCGGTGCCGATCCAGAGCCCGGCCGAGCCCGTGTACGGACGCAGTGCGCTGGAGACGGCCAGGACCAGGAGCGAGACGAAGACCGCCCGCTCCATCCCGAACCGGCGCGCGGCCAGGTGCACCAGGGGAGAGGCGACCGCGAACGCGAGCAGCGGGAGCGTGCCCAGCAGGCCCTGCGCGGCCTCGCCGAGGTGCAGGTCGACGCCGATCCGCGGCAGCACCGGACCGACGGCGGTCAGCGCCGGCCGGAGGCTCAGCGCGACCACGAAGGCGGTCGCGGTGATCAACGACGACCGCTCCCAAGTCACGCGCTCGGTCGACACGGCCACGACTACCTCACTTCTCCCTTGCAGATGTCCTACATTTACACTGTACGCTACGTGGGAACGGAGGCCGATGACGGTGTCACTCGACGGACCGGTGCGGCAGGTGCCGCTGGTGCTGCAGGTGTCGGAGCGTTTCCGGGCGCAGATCGAGTCCGGGGCGTGGCCGCGCGGCGCGCGGATCCCGGGGGAGAACCAGCTCGCGGCGGAGCTCGGCGTCAGTCGCGGCACGGTGCGCGAGGCGCTGCGTTCGCTGAGTCTGACCGGGCTGCTGGACCCCCGCGTCGGCGACGGGACGTACGTCCGTGCGACCAACGAGATCAGTGGCGTACTGGTCCGCGACGAGCTGTCCGCGTCGTTGACGGATGTCCTGGACGCGCGCGCCGGCATCGAGGCCGCGGCCGCCCGGCTGGCCGCGCGGACCGCGGGACCGGGCGAGGTGCGGGCGTTGTCCGATGCGCTCTACGCCCGGGGCGTGGCGATCGAGGCCGGCGACCTGGACGCGTTCGTTGCCGTCGACACCGACTTCCACCGGGTGGTCGTCGTCGCGAGCGGGAACCCGTTGCTGCTCAGGCTGTACGACGCCTTGGCCGAGGTGCTGGCCGAGTCGATCCAGCAAACCGCGACGATCCCGGAGGACCACCGCATCCTCGATGCGCACGTCGACGTACTCGAAGCGATCCGGGCCGGGGACCCGGAGGCGGCGAGCCAGGCGTCCTACGCGCTGATCGAGACGGTCAAGGTCGCAGGGTCCGGCCAGTAGTACCTGAAACAGGCGGGCCGGCCGTTGAGGCGGCGCGGTTCGCCACCGGGCGGCGGGACCTCCTTGCGGTCGCCCTGGATGCCGCCGCGCGCCTCGTAAAAGCCTTGTGCGGCGGTGTTCTGCTCGAGCACCCACAGGTAGAGACCGGAGCCGGGCGCCGCGTCCTGCAGGGCCTTGGCCGTCAGAGCGAGCAGCTGCGTCCCGATGCCCTGCCGCTTGAGCGGCGCGCGGACATGCAGGTTGTCGACGAGCGCACCGAACTTCGGATCGGCGCCGATGACCAGATGCCCGAGCCCGACAAGTTGCCCGTCGTCCTCGGCGAGCGTCGTCACCGTACCCTCGCGCGCCGCCAGCCGCTTGGCCCACATCGCGCCGAGGTACTCCGGCGATTCGCCGTCCAGGAACGCGTCGGCATACGCGCCGCGGTAGTGCCGCCGCCAACTGTCCCCGTGCAACTCCGCGACCGCAGCCGCATCCTCAGCACCAGCCACCCGAAAAGTCGTCACCCACGATTCGTATCACTGCGGGAGAACGTCCTGAGGGTTTGTCCGCTGGTTGGTTGCGAGCACACGGGCGAACACGGCGAGTCCAGCGGCGAGCACAGTGACGACGATGAACGAGCTGGTCAGGCTGCTGGCCTGGGCGATTCCGCCGATGATCGACGGCGCTACCAGTCCGGAGGCGTACGTGATCGTCGCGACGCCGGCGATCGCCTGGCTCGGGTTCGGGCCGGTGTGGCCGGCGGCGGCGAAGGCCAGCGGTACGACGACCGCGATGCCGATGCCGATCAGTCCGAAGCCGATCATCGCGACGATCGCGTGCGGCGCGACCACCACGAGCAGGCCGCCGAGCGTCGCGATCACGCCGCTGCAGCGCACCGTCGCGACGATGCCGAACCGATCCACGACCGCGTCGCCGGTGAGCCGCGCGATCGCCATCGTCAACGCGAACCCGGTCGTCGCGCCGGCCGCGACCCCGGCCGAGCTGTCCAGGATGTCGCGCAGGTACACCGCCGACCAGTCCAGGCTCGCGCCCTCCGCGAACACTGCGCAGAACCCGACCGCGCCGATCAGCAGCGCCGACTTCGGCGGCAACGCGAATCGGGCCGGCGGCTCCTCGTCGTCCTCGGGATGCAGGTTCAGGACGAACTGGCACACCACAGCGCCGATGATCGTCAGTACGACGGCGGCGATCACGTGATGCGTCTGCGCGCTGAGGTTCGCATGCGCCGCGAGCGTCCCGACCGCGGAGCCGAGCAGGGCGCCCGCACTCCACAGGCCGTGCAGCCCGGACATGATCGACTTCTTCAGTCGCCGTTCGACCTCGACGCCGAGCGCGTTCATCGCGACGTCGGCCATCCCGGCCGTACCGCCGTAGATCAGCAGCGCGGCGCACAAGGTCAGCAGCCCGGGCGCGAACGACGGCAGGATCAGCGCGAGCGTCCAGAGCGCCAGCAGCCCGCGCAACGCAGTACGGGTCCCGAGGCGGTGGCTGACGCGCGCCGCGAGCGGCATCATCAGCGCCGCGCCGAGGGCCGGGAACGCGAGCGCCAGACCGAGTTGGCCCGCAGACACCCCGGCGTGCTCCTGGATCCACGGCACCCGGGTCGCGAACGATCCGGTCACCGATCCATGGACGCAGAAAACCGCGGCCACGGCGTACCGGGAGCGTTTGACGAGCGTGGTGTCTTCAGTCACAAGTAAACATTCTGTCTGTTTGAATGAACAGCCGGATGGTAGATTTTTGCACATGAGGAGTGCGGAACGGCATCAGATGATCGTAGAGCGACTACGAGCCATCGACCGAGTCTCGGTCCAGGAACTGGTCGAGGCGACCGAGGCGTCCGACATGACGGTCCGCCGCGACCTCGACTTCCTGGCCGCGCAGGGGGTGCTGAAGCGCGTCCACGGCGGTGCGGTGTCGGCGATGCCGTCCGGTCTGGAGCCGCCACACTCGCTGCGCGCGCAGGCCGCGCTCGCCGCCAAGCAGGCGATCGCGCGGGCTGCGGTCGAGCATCTCAGCGACGGCGAGACCATCATTCTCGACAGCGGGACGACGGCGCTCGAGACGGCCAAGCTGCTGCACGACCGCGCGCTGACGGTGATGCCGCTCTCGCTGCATGTCGCGCACGAGTTGTCCGATGCGCCGCGGATCCGGCTGCTGATGCCTGGTGGCGAGGCGCGCAAGGGCGAGCTGTCCCTGGTGGGCCCGCTCACGGTCGCGTCGCTGCGTGCGCTCCGCTTCGACGCCGCCGTACTGAGCCCGTGCGCGTTCAGTCTGGACGCCGGGCTGACCGCCTTCGACCTGGGCGATGCGGAGGTCAAGCAGGAGGCGCTCAAGGTCGCGAGCCGCTCGATCGTGCTCGCCGACGGCGCCAAGTGGGACCGCGCCGCGCTCGCGTACGTCTGCCCCGCCGAACGCCCCGACCTGATCATCACCGACGACTCCGCCCCTGAGGACCAGCGAACCGTGCTCACCCAACGCGGCACCCTCGTAGAGGTGGCAGGTTGACCGCCACCGACGTACAGCTTCAGACAGCACCACCCCGAGCCGCCCGCGTCGCAACCTGGCTGTACTTCGGCCTCAACGGGTTCGCGGTCGGCATGTGGGTGGTGCACATTCCGAGCATCGAGCAGACGACCGGGATCACGCACAGCACGCTCGGGCTGCTTCTGTTGGTGCTCGGCGGTGCCGCGTTCACCGGCATGCAGGTCGCCGGTCCGCTCGTCGACAAGCTCGGCCAGCGCCGCCTCGTACCCGCAGCCGGCATCCTGCTCGGTATCGCGCTGGCCGGCCCCGGCCTGGCCACGAACTGGTGGACGCTCGGGCTCTCGCTGATTCTCGTTGGTTTCGGCAACGGTTCGATCGACGTCGGGATGAACGCGCAGGCCGTGGTGGTCGAGCGCGGCTACCCGCGGCCGATCATGGCGGCGTTCCATGCGATGTGGTCGATCGGCGGCGCGATCGCAGCGGTCGTCGGTGCTGCCACGCTGCGGGCCCACGTACCGACTGAGGTCACGCTGGCGTCGGCCGGCGTGCTGTGCATCGTGCTCTCACTGGTGGCCAGTCGGTACTTGCTGGAGGCAACCGAGCCGGCGGAGGACCACAACGAGGCCCCGCGGGCGAAGCCGCCCGCTCGGTTGGTCTGGGCTCTCGGCGGGCTCGCGTTCGGGCTGATGCTGTCCGAGGGTGTGGCCAACGATTGGGCGGCGCTGCACTTCAAGGACGTTCTCGGTACGTCGATCAGTACGGCGGCGTACGCGTACGGCTCGTTCGCGGTCGCGATGACCGTGGGACGCTTCCTCACCGATCGGGTGGCGGCCGTCACCGGTCCGGCCGCAATTGTCCGTTGGGGTGCCGCGCTGGCTGCGGTCGGCCTGACGCTGGTGGTCGTCGTGCCGTGGGTGCCTGTCGCACTCGTCGGCTGGGCCATCTTCGGCCTTGGCCTCGCCGGCGGCGTACCGCAGCTGTTCACCGCGGCCGGCAACCTCGACCCGCGATCCTCCGGTGCGCTGATGGCGCGGGTCGTCGGCCTTGGGTACGTCGGCCTGCTGGCTGGACCGGCGCTGATCGGCGGGCTCGCACACTGGATGCCGCTGAACATCGCGTTCATCCTGCCCGTGGTGCTGTGTGTGCTGACGTTCTTCGGCGGGCCCGTTCTCAAATCGAAGAGCTGAGAGCCTGCTCGAGATCCGCCCACAGGTCCTCGGGATGTTCGATGCCGACCGACAGGCGGATCAGGTCGTCGGGGATCGTGGGGACCTCGATCGGCCAGCGGCGGCGGCGCTCGAGAAGGGATTCGACGCCGCCGAGGCTGGTGGCGTGGACCCAGAGCTCGGTGCTCTCGCAGACCTTCTGGGCGTAGTCGGCGTCGCCGCCGAGTTCGAACGCGAGGATCCCGCCGAAGCCGGACATCTGCGCGGCCGCGCGGGCGTGACCGGGGTCGTCGGGCAGGCCGGGGTAGCGGACCCGGGTTACGCGCGGGTGCTGCAGGAGACGGTCGGCGAGGTACGCGGCGTTCGACTGTGAGCGTTCGAGTCGGAGCGCGAGCGTACGGAGGCCGCGGAGTGCTAGCCAGGCGTCCATCGAGCCGGCAATCGCGCCGAGGCTCCGGCGGCGCAGCTCGATCGCGGACCACAGGTCGTCGTCCGCGGTGATGACGGCGCCGAGGATCACGTCCGAGTGGCCGGCGATGAACTTCGTCGCCGAGTGCATCACCAGGTCCGCCCCGAGCCGCAACGGCTGCTGCAACAGCGGAGTCGCAAACGTGTTGTCGACAACAACCGTGGCCCCCACAGCATGGCCGGCAGCCGCAAGCGCCCCAATATCAGCAACCTCCATAGCCGGATTGGTCGGCGACTCGATCCACAACAGATCTGCGTTCCGCAAGCCGCCGTCCGTGCCACCTCCTGCCCGGCCGTCGGCACCGCCACCTGTTGCATGGCCGTCCGCACCATCGCCTGCGCCACCTCCCGCTCCTCCGGTGCCGCTGCTGGGCGTGTTGGTCAGGGCGTGAGTTACTGCGTTGGTGTCGGCGATGTTGACCCGGTCGACTGTCAGGCGGCCGGTTGCGGCTTGCTGGTCCAGGAGGGCGAGGACGCCGGAGTAGGCGTGCTCGGGTGCGACCACCCGGCCGCCGACCGGGACCAGGTCCGCGATCGCCGCCGCTGCCGCCATGCCGGACGCGAACGTCAGCGCCCGACCACCCTCGAGTCGGCCGAGGGTCTCCTCGAGCGCCGTCCACGCCTCGTTCCCGAACCGTCCGTACCCGCGGTCGCCGCCCGCGACGTACGTCGAACTGAACACCGGCGAGCCACCAACAGGCGCATTCGGCACCCGCTCCGGCCGGCCGGCGTGAACAACAACAGTCGACGGATCGAGATCAGCAGTCATACCCACATCCTCCAGTTACGTCCGAACGTCCGAGCACCAGGGCCCACACATCCTCGGACGTAAGCGCTCGGGAGGCAGGCGGTCAGCGGTGGCTGGGGAGGGGGATGCCGCCGGTGCCGAGGAGGTACATGGCGCGCCGGGCGAGCGCGTCCGCCGTCCCCGAGCCGCCGCCGTCCGCGCCGGAGCCATCCGCGCAGGGGCCGTCCGCGCTGGAGCTGTCTGCGGCGGGTGGGGTGGTGGAGGCGGGGGTTTCGACCCAGGCTCGGACCACTGTTTCTATGACGTTCATGGCGATTCCGGCGGACAGGGCTGCTACGAACTCTCGCGTTTCTGCGCGGTCCGCGGGCAGGCGGCGTGCGAGTTCGTCGGCGAGGTCGTTGCGGAAGCGCCAGATCAGCTCGTTCAGATGAGCGCTGACCGACTCGTTCTGCTTGGCGAGCACGAACACCGCGCGTACGCGGTCCGGATTCGTCTCGAGCTGCTCGAGAACGCGCTGGATGACCGCCCGCAGCCCGTCCGGCAGTTCCAGCGCAGGCTGGGCGTGGAACCACGCGACCGCCTCGGCGAGACAGTCGTCGACGAACTCGAGGACCAGCGTCTCCTTGGTCGGGAAGTACCGGTACAGGGTGCTCGGACCGACCTCGGCCGCGGCCGCGATCTGCTCGACCGTGGTCCGGCCGAATCCGTTGTCCCCGAACAGCTCGAACGCCTTGTCCGCGATCAGCCGGCGGGTCCGCTCCCGCTTCACCTCGCGCAGTCCCATCAGCACCTCCGCGGGCAGGGTACCGCCTCCGGCGCGCCGCACGCCGTACCGAATCGGCAGCATCAGTCATATGGTAGTCACTACCAGAATCTCGTGGCGACGCGAGAACAGGCAGCGAGTGGAGGCAGCGGTGACCGAGAGCTTTCCCGTCGGCAGGCCGTCCGGTTGTCCCTTCGACCCGGCGCCGGAGTACGCCGCGTTCCGCCGTACCGACGCGCCCACGCGGGTGTCCACACCGGCCGGCGTCGACGCGCACGTGATCAGCCGGTACGACGACGTCCGGACCCTGCTGCGCGACACCCGTCTGAGCTCACGGTTCGCGCCCTCGGATCACGTCGTGCCCGATGCGGATCTGGACCGTGAAGTGGAGTCGGGGTCGATCCTGCAGGTCGACGGCGCGGCGCACAAACGTTTGCGCAGGATGCTCGCGACCGAGTTCGCGGTCAAGCGGATGGAGGCGCTCCGGCCGCGGGTTGCGGCGATGATCGACGAGCGGATCGACGCAATGCTGGCGGCCGGCGGCCCGGTCGACCTGGTGCAGGAGTTCGCGCTGCCGATCCCGTCGCTGGTGATCTGCGAGCTGCTCGGCGTCCCGTACGCGGATCGCCGGGAGTTCCAGGAGCGGAGCGCCCTGCTTGTCCGCGTCGACGGGTACACCGACGAGATCGGCCAGGCCAGCGACGAGCTGAACCAGTACATCGTCAACCTCGTACTGGCGAAGCAGGCGCATCGTGAGGACGACCTGCTGTCCCGGCTGATCACCCGCGGCGAGGAGCTCGGTACGCCGTTGAGCATCGAGGAGCTGGTGACGATCGGAGTCACGCTGCTCGTCGCGGGCCACGAGACGACCGCGAACATGATCGCGCTCAGCACCCTTGCACTGCTGCGCAGCCCGGAGCAGCTCGACGTACTGCGATCGGATCCGTCGAAGGCGCCGGCCGCGGTCGAGGAGCTGCTGCGGTACCTCTCGGTGGTGCACTTCGGCCTGTTCCGCTACGTCACCGAAGAGTTGACAGTCGGATCGTCGACAATCCGCACGGGCGACTACCTGATCGCCGCCTTGTCGTCGGCCAACCGCGACGAGACTGTCTTCCCGGATCCCGATCGGCTGGACCTCGAACGGGATGCGGCGGCGCATGTCGCCTTCGGGTTCGGGCCGCACCAGTGCATCGGTCAGCAGCTGGCACGGCTCGAGTTGCAGGAGGTGTACACGCGCCTGTTCAGGCGGATCCCGACGCTGCGACTGGCCGTACCGTTCGAGGAGATCGACTACCGGGAGAACACGCTCGTGTACGGAGTGACAGCGTTGCCAGTCACCTGGGACGCGCCGATCTGAACACTTCTTAACCGAACCCCGGTCGGATCGTCATCGCCGGACCGCTACAGTCGAGCCGGTGAGTGAGTACTCAGAAGGTCAACGCAAGCCCCGGGTCGCGGTCGTCTTCGGCGGCCGTTCGAGCGAGCACGCCATCTCTTGCGTGACCGCGGCGAACGTCCTGCAGGTCATCGACCGGGACAAGTACGACGTGGTCCCGGTCGGCATCAGTACCAGCGGCCACTGGGTGCTGGAGAGCGGCGATCCCGAGCGCCTGTCGATCACCGACGGCAAGCTCCCGGAGGTCGACGTCACCGCGATGCCGGTGCTGTTCGGCGCGAACCGCGAGCTCGTGGTCAGCGAGCCCGAGCAGGTACCGAGCACCCTCGGCCAGGTCGACGTGGTGTTCCCGCTGCTGCACGGCCCGTGGGGCGAGGACGGCACCATCCAGGGCCTGCTCGAGATGTCCGACATCCGGTACGTCGGTTCCGGCGTGCTGTCGAGCGCGGTCGGGATGGACAAGCACTACATGAAGGTCGTGTTCCAGGCGGCCGGGCTCGAGGTCACGCCGTACGTCGTGATCCGCGACCGGGACTGGAAACGCGACCCGGCCGCCTGCCGCGAGGCGGTGGACGCGCTCGGCTACCCGGTGTTCGTGAAGCCGAGCCGTGGCGGGTCCAGTCTCGGAATCACGAAGGTGAACAGCCTGGACGAGCTCGACGGCGCGATCGTCGAGGCCCGGGCACACGACCCGAAGGTGATCGTAGAGGCGTCCGCGAAGGACCCGCGGGAGATCGAGGTCGGCGTGCTCGGCACCCTGGACGGCGGGCAGCCGGACGTCAGCGTCTGCGGCGAGGTCGCGGTGTCCGGCGGCGGGCACGACTTCTACGACTTCGAGACCAAGTACCTGCCCGAGGGCGAGGAGTACCTCGCGCTGTCGGTGCCGGCCGACCTGCCGGCCGAGCTCGCCAACGAGATCCGCGCCAAGGCGCTGACCGCGTTCGACGCGATCGAGGCCGAGGGGCTCGCGCGGGTCGACTTCTTCGTCGACGCCGACAACCGGGTGATCATCAACGAGATCAACACGATGCCCGGGTTCACGCCGACGAGCATGTTCCCGCGGCTGTGGGCGGCCTCCGGCAAGGACTACGCGAGTCTCGTCGAACACCTGCTGAACCTGGCGATGACCCGCCCGACCGGCCTGCGCTGACGAGAGGTCCTAGCCGGATGGCGCTCGTCAGCACCCAGTACGGGCCTGTCCGTGGCACGGACGCGGACGTGCTTTCGTTCAAGGGCATCCCGTACGCAGCGCGGCCGGTCGGTCCGAACCGCTTCGAGCCACCGCAACCTCCCGAACCGTGGACCTCGCCCCGGGACGCGACCGCGTACGGCGCGACGGCACCTCAGACGGAGGCCGGTGAGCTGGGTGCGCTGGTGCCGCGACGCGTCATCCCGGGCGACGACTACCTCAACCTGAACGTCTGGACGCCGAGTCTGGCCGGGCGGGCGCCGGTGATGGTGTTCATCCACGGCGGCTCGTTCACCAGCGGCTCCGGCGCGCTGTCGGTGTACGACGGCAGCCGGTTCGCTCGCGACGGCGTGGTCCTGGTGACGATCAACTACCGGCTCGGCGCCGACGGGTTCCTGTGGTTCGGCGACGGTACGCCGAACCTCGGACTGCTCGACCAGATCGCGGCGCTGAAGTGGGTCCGCGACAACATCGCCGCCTTCGGAGGCGATCCGGGCAACGTGACGGTTTTCGGCGAATCGGCCGGAGCGATGAGCGTCTGTACGTTGCTCGCGATGCCGAGCGCGGAGGGGCTGTTCCACCGGGCGATCGCCGAATCGGGCGCCGCGCACAACACCATCGGCCCGGAGACCGCCCTGATCGTCGGTGCCAAGCTGGCCATCGCGCTCGGTACGGAGCCGACCCGCGAGGCGATCGCCGACGTACCGATCGACCGATTGCTCGCGGTGCAGGACGAGCTCGGCCGGCAGGCGACCAAGGCGCGCGCCAAGAAGTGGGGCGATGTCGCCCGGACGTTGCTGCCGTTCAGTCCGGTCGTCGACGGGGAGTTGCTGCCGGCGCCGCCGATCGACCGGATCCGCTCCGGTGCGGGCGCGGACGTCGACCTGATGATCGGTACGAACAGCGAGGAAGCTCGACTGTTCCTGATCCCGACCGGCGCTGCCGCCAAGATCAGCACTCCGCTGCTGTACGCGGCGGCCGGGCTGCGTTTCGGGTTGCCGATCGGCGGCGTACGTCACTATCGGGCGAACCGCCGCGGGTCCACGCCGGGCGAGGTGCTGGCCGCGATCATGACCGACGCGTACTACCGCATGCCCGCACTCTGGCTCGCCGAGGCGCATCCCGGCACCTACGTCTACGAGTTCGGCTGGCAGTCGCCCGCATGCAACGGCACGCTCGGCGCCTGCCACGTCGTCGAGCTCCCGTTCGTCTTCGACAACCTCGACGACGCATCCACCGCGACGATGCTCGGCTCCGCACCCCCGCAGCACCTGGCCGACCTGGTCCACAAGACCTGGGTCGACTTCGCCAAAACCGGCAACCCCGGCTGGCCCGCCTACACCACGGACAATCGCGTCAGCCGCCACTTCGCCACCGCCTCCGGGACCACCACCGACCCCCACCCCGAAGAACGCACCTCCTGGCCCACCCCGGCTAGGAATCAGAGTCTGTTGGCTCGGGATCTTAGGTAGCGTTGCTGGGGGATGCTGGTGGTGCGGGTGGCTGCCTGCTCGTACGCGGCCTTTGCGCCTGGGGTGTCGCCGGACAGCTCCAGGAGATGGGCCCGGACCGCCGACAGGCGGTGGTCCTTCGTGATGCGCTCGTCGGCTTCGATGGTCGACAACAGTTCGAGGCCCTCGGTCGGACCGCGTGCCATGGCGACCGCGACGACGTGGTTGAGGGCGACCATCGGGTTGTCGGTGAGTTGGAGCAGGACCTCGTACAGGGCGACGATCTGTGGCCAGTCGGTCGCGTCGGCGGATGGTGACTCGTCGTGGACCGCCGCGATGGCTGCCTGCAGTTGGTACGGGCCAACGGGTCCGCGAGGGAGCGTCACGGTGATCAGGTCGATGCCCTCGCGGATCAGTGGCTGGATCCAGAGGGAGCGATCCTGCTCTGCCATCGGCACCAGCTCGCCGAGCTGACCGGTGCGGGCCGGTCGGCGAGCATCGGTCAGCAGGAGCAACGCCAGCAGGCCGGCCACCTCGGGGTCGTCGGGGAGCAAGCGGTACAGCAAGCGCGCTAGGCGGATGCCTTCGGCGGCGAGCTCGACTCGTTGCAGGCTTGGTCCGGTCGTACTCGCATAGCCTTCGTTGAAGATCAGGTACACGACCTTCAGCACCGCGCCGAGCCGCTCCTCCCGATCGGTGGGCATCGTGAACCGCGCGCCGGTCTCCTTCACGCTCGCCTTCGCCCGGGTGATCCGGCGCGTCATGGTCGGCTCCGGGACGAGGAACGCTCGCGCGATCTCGGCCGTGGTCAGACCGCCGACCGCCCGGAGCGTCAGCGCGATCTGGGACGCGGGAGACAGCGAGGGATGACAGCACAGGAACAGCAGCACCAGTGTGTCGTCGGTGTCGCCGACCGGGTCACCTTGCGGGGCCCAGTGCGCGACGCGATCCTCCCGCCGGCGGCGGGACTGCTCACGGCGGAGCAGATCCGTCAGCCGACGGGAGGCGACCGTGATCAACCAGCCGCGCGGACTCTCCGGTACGCCGTCGCTCGGCCATTGCTGCGCCGCCGCGAGCAGCGCCTCCTGCACGGCGTCCTCAGCCGTCGCGAAGTGCCCGTACCGCCGCACCAGCGCCCCGAGCACCTGCGGCGCCAACTCCCGCAACAACTCCTCGACCCGACCAGTCATCCCACCTCACCACCCCACCTCACCGCTCAGCCCGGCAGGCCACCCACGACCACTCGCTACGGCCGCTCACTCCATGAGGGCTTCACGACCGTCGATGATGGGGCGGATGTCGGCATACGCCGTCGCTCGGACGAAGTCGGGCGCAGGGGTGTCCGCGAGTCGGGAGGCGATCTCGGTGGCGCGGTCGAAGGACTCGCACTCGACGATCCAGTAGCCGGCGAGCACCTCTTGGGTTTCGGCGTACGGGCCGTCGGTGACCACGGACTGCCCGTCCTTCGAGCCGAGCCGTCTGGTCAGCACCGGCGCGGCGAGCGCGCGGGTCTCGACCAGCTCACCCGACTCCGCCAGATCGTTGTTGAGCTTCTCCATGAAGGCGCCCATGGCCGCGAAGTCCTCCGGCTGCCAGGCCGGCTTCCCGGTGTCCTTCCCCGCCATGCCGTCGTAGTCCTCCTGCGACGCGTACGTCAGGATCATGTACTTCATCAGCTTCTCCCGTCCTCAGAGCACCCACCGCAGGGCGCTTCCACCCGAGACGTCGCCCCCGAACAGCCAGACCGGACACGCCCCGCCAAAGAAGATCTCGTCAGTGAGTATGCCGAGTTCAGGTACAGGGAGTGACAAGTTTGTCGAACTTGTGGACAGCGTCCGAGACATCGGTCAGGGCGTTGGCTTCGGGGGAGTACTTCGAGGGGACTGCGACCTCGAAGTAGACGGCGCGGCCGATGGTGGTGAAGATGGTGCCGTTCTGGACCTGTTTGGCGAACCAGCCGACGCCGTTGACCTCGAAGCACTGGGACTGCGCCTCGGCCATGCCGGCCGGAGGCGCGACGCCACAGGTCACCTCGATCGGCGGGTCCCCGTACGCCGCGGTCAGCGGGCTCTCAGGGGTCGTCTTGCGGCGTTTTGCGTCCAGGACCTTGTCAGGCAGCGCCTTGACCAGGTCCGTACAGGCTGTGGCGACCTCGGGCGCGGGGGAGGGAACTGAGACCTCAGCCGGCCCGGCGGCGCAACCGGCGATCAGGAGCGCGCCGAGAGCGGCCGCGGCGGACCACATCACGGTGCGGGCGGGTTTGAGCTTGGGCATGCTGAGAGTGAGCGGGTCCCCGTAGGTAGTGGGTTCAGATGTGGACGACGGGGCACGTCAGCGTACGGGTGATGCCGGGGACGTTCTGGACCCGGGCAACCACCAGTTTGCCCAGTTCGTCGACGTTACGGGCCTCGGCGCGGACGATCACGTCGTACGGCCCGGTGACGTCCTCGGCCAGGGTGACGCCCTGGACCTCGGCGATCTGTGCGGCCACGTCGGCCGCCCGGCCGACCTCGGTCTGGATCAGGATGTATGCCTGGACCACCACGTCGTTCTCCACTCAGTCGTCCTCAGCCGGTCCGGACACAGTACTGCCAGGCGCCCGGGCGTACTCGTTGCCACGTCACGGTACCGCCTAGGGCGGTGCCTGGTAATCCCCCGCCTACTGCGGGGCACTCGGCACGGCACCTCGCCGCACGGGTGCAAAGGCCACGATGCTCCGCATCGAGACCTTCGCCCCCCGCACGCCGAGCTACCGCACCGAGCACCTCCTCGCTACGGCGCGGGATCACCAGGCACCGCCTAGACTCCGGCTAGCGATATGGGAGGTCTGCTGACGTGACAGAGACGTTGGGGAGCACGGGTGAGTTCGGCCTGATCGCGGCCGTCACCAAGGGGCTGTCCAAGAGTGAGGACGTCCTGGTCGGTCCCGGTGACGACGCGGCCGTGATGGCGGTGCCGGACGGCCGCATGGTGATCACGACCGATTTGCTGATCGAGGGCCGGCACTTCCGCCAGGACTGGTCGTCGGCGTACGACGTGGGCCGCAAGGCCGCCGCACAGAACCTCGCCGACGTGGTTGCGATGGGCGCCCGGCCGACTGCGCTCGTGGTCGGCTTCGGTGGGCCCGCCGACCTGCCGACCGCCTGGGCGCTGGAGCTGAACCAGGGCCTGGTCGACGAGTGCGAGCTGGTCGAGGCGAGCATCGTCGGCGGCGACACGGTGCAGTCGGACAAGATCGTCGTGTCAGTGACCGCGTTCGGTTCGCTCGACGGGAGGCAGCCGGTGCTGCGGTCCGGCGCCCGCCCGGGGGACGAGGTCGCGTACGTCGGCCGGCTCGGCTGGGCCGAAGCGGGCTGGGCGGTGCTCGCCCGCGGGTTCCGCTCGCCACGGGCCGTCGTCGAGGCGCACCGGCGCCCGCAACCCCCGTACGCCGAGGGTCCGCGGGCCGCGCTCAGCGGAGCCTCGTCGCTCTGCGATGTCAGCGACGGCCTGCTGTCCGACCTCGGGCACATCGCGGCGGCGAGCAAGGTGATCATCGACGTGCACACGAAGGGCCTGACCGTGCCGGAGCCGCTGCAGGCGGTGGCGGCCGCGACCGGCGTGGACGCGTTGAAGTTCGTACTGACCGGTGGCGAGGACCACGCGCTGGTCGGGACCTTCGAGCCGGCCGACGTGCCCGAGGGCTGGACCGTGATCGGGTCGGTTGCTGAGGGCAACGAGGAACGACCGGCCGGGACCGTGACCGTGGACGGCGCGCCGTATGCTGCGGAGACCGGCCACGCCCACTTCAGGAGTTGAGATGCGCCCGCCCAGAGTGCTGACGATCGCGGGGTCCGACTCCGGTGGTGGAGCCGGGATCCAGGCGGATCTGAAGGCGATGCTTGCCAACGGTGTGCACGGCATGAGCGTGCTGACCGCGATCACCGCGCAGAACAGCCTCGGCGTCCAGGGGGCGTGGGAGCTGCCCGAGGAGCAGGTACGCGTCCAGTTCCGCAGTGTGGTCGACGACATCGGCGTCGACGCGGTGAAGACCGGCATGCTGGCCTCCGCGTCGATGGTACGCGTTGTCGCGTCGCTGCTGCGCACGCTGCCGCCGGACGTACCGGTCGTGGTCGACCCGGTGTCGGTGTCCAAGCACGGCGACGCGCTGCTCGCGCCGGACGCCATGGACGCCGTACGCGCCGAGATCGTGCCGCTGGCCACAGTCCTCACCCCGAACCTCACTGAGCTCGGACCGGTCTCCGGCATCGAACTGGCGACGGTGGAGGACCGGGAGCTTGCTGCGAAGGCGCTGCTGGCCGCAGGCGCGACCTGGGTGCTCGTCAAGGGCGGCCACGACGTCGGTACGGCGTCAGTCGACGTTCTGCACGGTCAAGGGGTACGGCGTGTGTACAGCGCGTCCCGTGCCGACAACAGGCACACGCACGGCACCGGCTGCACGCTGGCCAGCACCGTCGCGTCGTACCTTGCTCGCGGCTATGACGTACCGAGTGCTGTCGGTGCCGCCAAGGAGTATGTGACCGGAGCGATCGCAGCCGGCTTCGCCCTGGGCGAAGGCATCGGCCCGGTCGACCATGCGTGGAGATTTCGAGGGAGCACGAGTTGAGCAAGCAGCAGCCCCCGGTCGACGGGTACTGCGAGCAGTGCGGTTTCAACTACGACACAGGTGACCTGCAAGGCACGGTGACGTTGTTGATCCGGCAGGCGGCGGACTGCGCGATGGCGCTGACCAAGGCGGCGGCCGGTCCGGACGCGAGCGTGGTGCGGCTGCGGCCGGAGCCGGAGGTGTGGTCGGCGATCGAGTACGCGTGCCACGTGCGTGACGTGCTCGAGGTGCAACGGCTGCGGATCGCCCAGTGCCTTGCGGAGGACCGGCCTGTGTACGCGCCGATGGACCGGACCGGGCGGGTGAAGCAGCAGAAGTACGAGGACCAGGACCCGATGGAGGTCGCGGCCGCGCTGATGCGGCTGGCGCGCGAGTTCGGCGCGGCGGCACGGGTGCTGCAGCCGCAGCAACTGGGCAAGCTCGGGCTGTACAACTATCCGGTGCGGGCGCCGCGGACGCTGGGCTGGATCATTCGCCACACGGCGCACGAGATCCAGCACCATCGGCACGACGTCCTCGAGATCCTGGCGAAGGTCGAGCCCCCGATCGTGCCGAAGCCCAAGCCGGAGCCGGCGGACGACGACGCCACCGAAGACGCCACCGAAGACGCCACCGAAGACGCCACCGAAGACGCCACCGAAGACGCCACCGAAGACGCCACCGAAGACGCAACCGAGGACGCGACTCAGGATGCGACCGGAGACGCGACTGGCGAGTCGACTGAAGCAGTGTCCGAAGAGGCGATCGAGGAAGTGCGCGTCGCCGACTAGCGTTGGGCGACCCAGGCGGCGATGGATGACTCGCTCGTGACTTGGTCGAGCGCCAGCGCCGCCGCGCCCCGTAGCGGCCCGTCCGGCTGGTGGGTGGCGGCAAGCACCGGCGGGGGAGAGCCGCGGTGGAACGCCATCAGCCCACTCTCGTACGCCGTCCTGAACGTGTCCTCGGCCGCCGCGCGTAGCGGAATCGCCAGCCCGCCGATGGTGACCACATCCGGGTCATGCGCGTTGACGAGACCCGCGATGCCGTAGCCCAGCGCGGTGACCACCCTGAGTACCGCTGCGCGAGCAGGCCGATCGGTGCGCCGCAGTACCTTCTCCGCGTACGCAACAGGGTCGTCCGGAGTCGGCTGCTTCAGGTGGCGCGCCAGCGCGCGTCCGTCGATCTCCAGATCCCAGCAGCCGCGAGCGCCACACGGACAGGTCCGGGAGCGATCACCGAACGGCATATGCCCGTACTCACCACCCGCACCGGACACGCCCTGCGCCGGTACGCCGTCGATGAGCAGCGTCCCGCCGATACCGACCTCAATGATCAGATGCACCGCCGTACCGGCTCCTGCTGCTGCACCGGTGCGGGCCTCGGCCACGCCGCTGAGCGTTGCGTCGTTGCCGGCCAGCAGTGGTACGTCAAGGTTCGCCGTGACTTGTGCGAGGTCCAGCTCGGCCCACTCCAGTGTTGGGGCCTGCATGAGGTGGTTGTCGCGCACAGTGCCCGGTACGGCGAGGCTCACCAGCTGCAGGCGTTCGCCGTACTGCTGGTGTGCCTGCTCGACCTCGCGCCGCAGGTTGTTGAGCACCACCTGTGCGCGCCGACTCCGGTGCCGCTTGTACTGCGGGTGCTGCAGCGACCCATCCAGCGCTACGACTGCACTGCGCCAACTGCTCTGCCGCAGGTCGAGTGTGAGGACCACAGGGCCCTCCGGGTGCGCCTGCAGCACTGTGGTCGGCCGCCCGCGGCCCTGGCTGGGTGCGGGTGCTTCCGTCAGGAGGTGTACGTCGCGTAGCCGGGCAGTCACCTCGGTGGCCGAACCCGTGCTCAGCCGGAGCGTGCGCGCGACCGCGGCCCGGGTGATGCCTGGGTGACGGGCCACCTGGGTCAGGACGTCCGAAGCCGTCTGCCATTGTCCCCGGCGCACTGGAGTCATCGCTGCCCTTCGCCTTATGCTCGGAGAGCGAGTTTATTTGACTGGAGGGGTCATGGGCATCCGCGACATCCGCGACATCAGGGCCGTGCTGTTCGACATGGACGGCACCCTTGTCGATTCCGACGCCGTCGTGGACCGGAGTTGGGGCCGCTGGGCGACCGAGTACGGTCTGTCGCCGGCCGAGGTGCTCGCGGTCGCGCACGGGAACCCTGCCGCGGCGACGGTCGCGCACTTCCTGCCGGAGCTGTCGGCCGAGGAACAGGGCGTGGCGTGGACGCGGGTGTTCGACCTGGAGGTCGCCGATGTCGAGGGCGTGGTGGCGAAGCCAGGTGCGGTGGAGGTGATCGCGACGCTCGAACGGCGTGAGATGCCGTGGGCGGTTTACACCAGCGCGCCGGCGCAGTTGGCGAAGGTGCGGCTGAGCGCGGCGGGGATTGCTCCGTCGGTGCTGGTCACGGTCGACGACGTCAGCCGGGGGAAGCCGGATCCGGAAGGGTACGTGCGGGCGGCGGAGCTGCTCGGCGTACCGGTGACGGAATGTCTGGTGGTCGAGGACACGGTGGTCGGGTTGTCGGCCGGGCGGGCCTCGGGAGCGCTCACAGCGGGGTTGAAGGGCATAGCTGCTGACATCGAGCTCCCCGACCTCCACCACCTCAACAACCTCCTCCAAGCCCGAGAATGAAGCAGCGGGGGATGGGTGTGTGGGGGTGGGAATGACATTGCGTGCTTCGGTGGAGAATCGGCGTCGGGCTGATGAGGTGCGGATCGGGATCGCGCTGTCGGCTATGGGTTTCGTGCTGGCTGGGCTCGGGGCTTGTGTGGCGATCCTTGCGCGTGACCTGGATGAGCCGACCGGGCGGTTGGCGTTGTTGTCGTCCGGGTTCGCGGTCGGGCTGCTGATCGTCGCGGCGATCGGCCCGCGGATGCTCCGGCGCTGGCCGATGCCGACCGTCCTCGCGCTCGGCTCGGTCCTGTGTGCGATCGGTGCGGTGCTGATCGCGGTTGCTCCTGCGTACGTGGTCGCGATCGCCGGCGGCCTGTTCGTCGGGCTGGGCGGCGCGCTGCTGGTCCTGGTCGCGCCGCTGATGCTGAACGGTCCTACGGCGGCATCCCGGCTCAGTCGCGTGAACGCGGTCGCCAGCGGCACCGGCATCCTCGCCCCGCTCGCGATCGGCACCCTGGACGGCCTGGGCCCCACCGGTCGCCTGGCCATGATCGCCGCCGCCCCACCCCTGATCCTGCTGGCATTCCTCACCCACCAACGAACAACACCCCCCAACCAACCAACCACACCGTCCGCCAACGGCGCCGCCCGGCAACCGACTGACTCTGTGCACGAGCAGGAAGTTGTGGCGGTGTTGATTGATTCGGCTCCGGCTGTGGGGCTGGGGCGGAAGTGGCGGCGGGTGGGGCGACGGGTTGTGATGGACGTGGGGGTCGGGTGGCTCCGGGTCGTGCTCGCGGTATCGGTGGAGTTCTGCTTCGTCGTGTGGGCGGTGGCCCGGCTGATCGCGACCGGACTGCCGACGCCGACAGCCGCGCTGCTCGGGAGTGCGTTCCCGATCGGTATGGCGGTCGGCCGCGCGATCGGCCCGATCCAGCTCCGCAGTTGGTCCCCGATCTACCCGTCCAGCCTGCTAGCCGCATGCGGCACTCTCCTTGTCAGCCTGTTCGACGTTCCCGCGGTCGTAGCCCTCGGCCTGGTCGTCGCGGGCCTCGGCGTGGCACCGCTCTACCCAGTCACCCTCGCCTCACTCGTAGCAACCCCGGGCATCAGCTCCGCACGCCTCGCCGCGGTCGGCGCACTCGCCTCCGGTACGGCGATTCTCATCGCCCCCGCAATCCTCGCCGTACTGGCGCGAGTCCTGGACCTGCGAACGGCGTACCTGATCACCCTCCCGCTGCTCGCCGTACTTTTCCTGCTCAGCCGTCGATCTGCCCGCACCGCGTTCGTGTAGGGGATGAACACACCCCCGAGCGAACGAGGTGCCACCCCATGAAGCTCCTGATCGACAACCTGGGTATGCCCGAATCCGCCCGCCGGCACGACGGCCGGCTGTGGTTCTGCAACTGGATCGAGCAGCAGGTCGTCGCGGTCCGCGCTGACGGTACGGCGGAGTACTTCGACGTACCGGTCGAGAATCTGATGGGCTGGTCCATCGACTGGACCCCGGACGGCCGTCTACTGACGACCGGCGACAAACTGCGCCGGTACGAGCCGGACGGATCGATCACCGTCCTGGCGGATCAAGGCGCGAACGAGCTGGTGGTGGATGCCCACGGCAACATCTACCTGGACGGCGCCGACTTCAACTTCTCCGGTGGCGAGGAGCCGAAGCCCGGCTGGATCAAGCTGGTCACGCCGGACGGCACGGTGCGCGAGGTCGCGGACGACATCCAGTTCCCGAACGGCATGGTGCTGACGCCGGACGGCCGCACGCTGGTGATCGCGGAGTCGTTCGCGGGCCGGCTGACCGCGTTCGACGTACAGCCCGACGGCGGCCTGACGAACCGGCGCGTGTTCGCCGAGAACCTCGGCCCGGACGGCATCGTCCTGGACGCCGAGGGCGCGATCTGGGTCCAGACCGGCAGCGAAGGCGTCGTTCGGGTCGCCGACGGCGGCGAGATCCTGCAGTCGGTCGAACTGCCCGAGAACCGGGCGCCGTTCGCGCTGACCCTGGTCGACTTCGACGGACCGACGCTCTGCATCCTCACGTCGGAGTGGCGGATGAACGACTCGATCGCCGACAACCTCGACCGGCTCCGGAACGGCCCGCGCACCGGCCGGATCCACACTCTCCCGGTCGCCGTACCGGCCGCCACGCGCTGAACTCACCCACCAGACCTCACCCGGCACTCGCTAACATCACCTGCATGGAGTGCTTCGCAGCCGGGCGCACCCGGCGCTGACCCCGGCCCGCCGCCGCTCGACCAGGCGATGGGCCGGTCACGCCTGCCCGATTCGCACTCACGAGAGGCACCCTCCATGCATTTCGAAGGCCACATCCGTTCGTACGCCGACGCCGATCTCACGCCGCTGATCAGCCTGACGATCGACACCTTCGGTCCGTTCTACGAGGACTCGTTCCGCCCGTTGGTCGGCGACCTGATCTTCACCCGCCAGCACGGCGACTGGCGCGGCGACTACCGCCGGCAGGTCCCCACGCTGCACGACCCGGACGCTCACAAGTACGTCGCCGTCGCCGAGCAGGACGGCGTACTCAATGGGTACGTCGCCTGGCACGTTGACGAGACCCGTCGCCGGGGCACGGTCGAGATCCTGGCCGTCACCCGCGAGCACCGCCGTTCGAACACAGCAACCATGCTCTGCGAGCACGCGTTCGCGGCGATGCGGGGCGAGGGCGCGCAGTACGTCGAGATCGGCACCGGCGGGGACGATTTCCACGCCCCGGCGCGGGCTTTCTACGAGAGCCTCGGCTGCGTGAAACTCCCGGTCGCGGTCTACTTCAGGCAGCTATAGCGGAAGGTCGTACCGGCGTAGCAGCTCGATCAGGGCTGGTACGCCGGACGACAGGTCGTACAGCTCCGCGTGCAGGCCGACGCTCCGTGCGCCGTCCACGTTCGCCTGGTTGTCGTCGATGAACAGCACGTCGGACGCGGACAGGTCGAGCGCGCCGAGGATCGCCCGGAAGTACGCCGGATCCGGCTTCGCGAGGCCGAGGTCGCAGGAGTAGAACGTCCGGTCGAACCACGCGCCGTACCCGCGCTCGTCCTGCATGACCGCCCGCCGGAACGCCTGCTGGTTGGTCGCCAGGTGGCACCCGACGCCGGCCGCGCGGAGCGTCTGGATCAGCTCGACCACCGCGGGCTCCGCGGCGAACCATGTCCACGGCTCGAGCGCCTCCTCGAGCGGGGCGGTCGAGTTCCAGCGGCGCAGTACGTCGGCCAGCGCGTCGGTGAAGTCGACCTTCCCGACCAGCGCCGGCCGCTCCGCCGCCATCAGCTCGGCCACGAACGCGTCCCCGTCGGCCGGCACCAGCCCGGTCAACCGGCCCCACCAGTCGCGCGTGGGCCGCTGCACGACTCCGTCGGCATCGAAGAGGACAGCGCGTGAGCTCATAGGTTCATCTTGTCATCAGGACCTGGACCTTGACCGGTTCAGTCGGTATGCGCTTACCTATGGCTACGTAAACATATGTGGACACCTTCCGGCGAAATCCAACAGAAAGCGCCAGGTGAGGCTATGACACTGGGCAGAAGGCAGTTCCTCGCGGCCGGCACCGCCCTCGCCGCCGCGAGTCTCACCGGCTGCGGATCCCGCAGCTCGCTGGGCGGAAAGAACGAGCTCAGCATGTGGACCTGGGTCGGATCCGTGAATGACGACCTGATCGGCCAGGCGGAGAAGACGATCCCCGGGTACGACGGCATGAAGTTGTCGATGACCAGAATCGGATCGAACTACAAGACGAAGGTCCTGACCGCGCTGGCCGGCAAGTCCCTGGTCCCGGACATCGTCGCGATCAACGACGACGTCGCGACCTACTTCCCGAACGCCGACCAGTTCCACGACCTGTACGAGCTCGGCGCCAAGGAGCTGGAGAAGGATTTCCTGCCCTGGAAGTGGAAATGGGGCGTCACGCCGGCGGGCAAGATGATGGCGTACCCGATGGACACCGGGCCGACCGCGCTGTTCTACCGGTCCGACATCTTCACCAAGGCCGGCATCGACATCGATCCCGCTGCGGTGGCCCAGCTCGCCCCGGACTGGGACGCCTACATCCAGCTCGGCAAGAAGCTCAAGCAGGCCGTCCCCGGCTCGGCGATCACGAACAACATCAAGAGTGTCTACGACTACCGGATGGCCCAGCAGTCGAAACGCTACATGACCTCCGACGGGCAGTTCATCGGCGACCAGGACCATGTCCGGGAAGCCTTCGACCTCGCGGTCCGGGTGGTCAAGGAGGGACTGTCGGCGAACGCGCAGAACGGCTCCACCGACGAGGACGCGGTCGTCACCAACGGCAAACTAGTCGCCTTCAGCGCTGCGGTCTGGTGGGCGCAGCTCGGGCCCAAGAACGCCGCCCCGAAGACCAAGGGCCTCTGGCGGGTCACCGCACAGCCCGGCGGGCCCGGTAACAAGGGCGGGTCGTTCCTCGGGATCACGAAGTACTGCAAGGATCCGAAGGCCGCCTTCGCCTTCATCAGCTGGCTGGAGTCGGCGAAGAACCAGGCCCAGGCGTTCCTCGACCCGGTGCTGTTCCCGTCGACGCCGGCCAGCTACACCGACTCCCGGCTGAGCGCGCCCGACCCGTTCTTCGGCGGGCAGAAGATCGTGGACGTGTTCGCCGACTCCGCCAAGAAGTACCCTGGCGCATTCTTCTCGCCGTACGACTCGCTGATCGACACGCCGCTCGGCAACGAACTGGTGAACGTCGAGACGGCCGGCAAGAACCCGGACCAGGCCTGGTCCGACGCCCAGCACCAGATCGAGCGCGAACTCACCCGGGCGGGGGCGATCTGAGATGGCCGTCACGAGCAAGGCCGCCCCGGCCTCCGGAGGCGCTGTCGCCGCGAGCGCAGCATCCGACGGCAAGCCGCCGAACAAGTACCGCCAGGCGTTCCCGCAGTACGCCGCGGTGGCGCCGTTCTTCATCCTGTTCGCGATCTTCGGCGCGTTCCCGGTGCTGTTCTCGATCTGGATCTCGTTCCACTCCTGGGACGGCATCGGCCAGATGAAATGGGTCGGGCTGCAGGAGTACAGCTATCTGCTCTCCGACCCGGTGTTCTGGAAGGCGATCGGCAGCACGCTGATCATCTGGGTGCTGTCGACGGTGCCGATGCTGCTGCTGGCCCTGGTGATCGCGAACGCGCTGCACAACGCGACCCGGTTCCGCAGCTTCTACCGGATCGCCTACTTCATCCCGAACGTCACGTCCGTGGTCGCCGTCACCTTGGTGTTCGGCTCGATCTTCAGCAACAACTTCGGTCTGCTGAACGCCTTCCTCGAGTCGATCGGGGTCGGCAAGATCGACTGGCTCACGCAGCCGTGGGGGATCAAGATCGCGATCGCCACCATCGTCACCTGGCGCTGGGTCGGCTACAACGCGATCATCTACCTGGCCGGTCTGCAGGCGATCTCGGCGGACGTGTACGAGGCCGCGAAGGTCGACGGTGCGTCGCCGCGGCAGACGTTCTGGCGGATCACCGTACCGATGATGCGGCCGGTCATCTTGTTCACCGCGGTCACCTCGACGATCGGCGGGTTGCAGATCTTCACCGAGTCCCGGGTGCTGTTCGGTGACACCAGCAGCATCGGCGGACCCGGTGACGCCGGCCTGACGATCGTCTCGTACCTGTACCAGAGCGCGTTCATCAAGAACCAGTTCGGGTACGGCGCTGCCATCGGCTGGGCGTTGTTCATCCTGATCGTGCTGTTCAGCATCGTGAACTGGCGGCTGATCGGCGGCACCGACGACGAACGCCTGACCCGACGCGCCGCTCGGCGGGTGGAACGCCGGATCGCAGCACAGAATGCCAAGAAGACGGCTGTACAGAGGGAGACCGCAGATGTCGATTGAGCGCGTACGTACCGCCGTCGGTCACGTCGTGCTGATGCTCGGCGTGGTCGTCTCGCTGTTCCCGTTCTACTGGATGGTGGTGATGGCCTCCAACACCACCCCGGACATCTTCACGTACCCGCCGAAGCTGCTGATCGGCTCGCACCTGTTCGAGAACATGGGCAAGGTGCTCGACAACATCGACTTCTTCGGCTCGATGCTGCTCACGCTGATCGCCGCCCTCGGCGTCACGATCCTGGTGCTGTTCTTCGACTCGCTGGCGGCGTTCGCGTTCGCGAAGTACGAGTTCCCGGGCCGGAACGTGCTGTTCGGCCTGCTGCTCGCGACGTTCATGATCCCGACCCAGCTGTCGCTGGTGCCGCAGTTCGTGACGCTCGCGCAGTTCGGCTGGATCGGGTCGCTGAAGGCCCTGATCATCCCGGGCGCGGCGAACGCGTTCGGCATCTTCTGGATGCGCCAGTACGCCAAGGGCGCGATCCCCGACGAGCTGATCTCGGCCGCCAAGGTCGACGGTGCCGGCTTCTTCCGGCAGTACCTGACCGTCGGCCTGCCGGTGCTCCGGCCCGGTCTGGCCTTCCTCGGCATCTTCACCTTCATCAACGTCTGGAACGACTACCTCTGGCCGTTGATCGTGATGACCGATCCG
The DNA here is from genome assembly GCF_043197975.1 of Kribbella sp. NPDC048928. Lineage (NCBI taxonomy): Bacteria > Bacillati > Actinomycetota > Actinomycetes > Propionibacteriales > Kribbellaceae > Kribbella > Kribbella sp. NPDC048928. The sequence goes on from NZ_JBICUC010000006.1 coordinate 481,005, forward strand.
AACCGCCTCACCCTCCAGGTCGCCCTGGACCAGCTGAACGGCATCTACGGCACCGACTACTCGATGGTGATGGCCGGGGCCCTGATGAGCGTCATCCCCCTGATCGGCGTCTTCCTGATCGGCGCGCGTTCCTTCATCGCCGATCTCGCGGCGGGCGCCATGAAGTTCTGACCCTGAAACCACACACCAACCACGGGATTTCTTTTGACTGACCACAAGCTCCGCTGGGGCATCATCGGCACCGGCAACATCGCGTCCCGGTTCGCCAGTCAGGTGCCGACGTCGGCGACCAACGAGGTCGTCGCCGTCGGCAGCCGGTCGATCGAGTCGGCGAACACCTTCGCCGACAAGTGGGACATCGCCAACCGGTACGCCTCGTACGAGGACCTGCTCGCCGACGAGAGCGTCGAGGCGGTGTACATCGCCACGCCGCACCCGATGCACGTCGAGTGGGCGATCAAGACCGCCGAGGCCGGCAAGCACGTGCTCTGCGAGAAGCCGCTGGCGATCAACCGCGCGTGGGCCGAGGCGATGATCGAGGCCGCGGTCCGCAACGACGTCTTCCTGATGGAGGCGTACATGTACCGGTGCCTGCCGCAGACCAAGCTGATCACGCAGCTGGTCCGCGACGGCGAGCTCGGCACGGTGCACTCGATCCAGGCCACGTTCGCGTTCGCCGCCGGGTACAACCCGGAGAGCCGGATCTTCGCCGACGAACTGGCCGGCGGCGGCATCCTCGACGTCGGGGGCTACCCGGTGTCGATGGCCCGGCTGATCGCGGGCGTGGCGACCGGGAAGCCGTTCGCGGACCCGGCCGCGGTGAACGCGGTCGGTACGGTCGGCGAGACCGGCGTCGACGAGTGGACGGCGGCGACGCTGTTCTTCGACGGCGGCGTCACCGCGCAGATCACCACCGGAGTCCGGCTGTCGGACGAGAACCAGGTCCGGATCTACGGCAGCAAGGGTTACCTCCAGGTCGACGACCCGTGGTTCGGCGGTGACGGCAAGCCGAACAAGGTCGTCCTGCACAAGGTCGGGGAGGAGGCGCGGGAGCTGTCCGCGGAGCCGGCCCTGATCTACACCGCGGAGGCCGAGGCGGTACAGGCGGCGATCGCCTCCGGCGCGAAGGAGGCGCCGGAGATGAGCTGGGCGGACACGCTCGGCAACCTCACCGTTCAGGACCAGTGGCGCGCGGCGATCGGGCAGCAGTACACGAGCGAGCGGGACGACGCGATCGTCCCGACCGCGACCGGGCGCCCGCTGGCCAAGCGCGCCGACGCCCCGATGACGTACGGCCACGTGCCGGGCGTCGACAAGCAGGTGTCCCGCCTCGTGATGGGCGTGGACAACCAGCAGACGCTGCCGCACGCCGCGGTGATCTTCGACGACTTCGTCGAGCGCGGCGGTACGACGTTCGACACGGCCTACATCTACGGCGGCGGCCGCGGCGAGAAGCTGCTCGGGCAGTGGATGACGTCGCGCGGCAACCGGGACGACGTCGTCCTGATCGGGAAGGGCGCGCACACGCCGTACTGCGATCCGGAGTCGATCACGCGGCAGCTGCACGAGAGCCTCGAGCGGCTGCAGACCGACCACGTCGACCTGTACTTCATGCACCGGGACAACGAGGAGATCCCGGTGTCGGAGTTCGTCGACGTACTGGACGAGCACTTCAAGGCAGGCCGGATCAAGGCGTTCGGTGGGTCGAACTGGTCGCTGGAGCGGTTCGACGAGGCGAACGCGTACGCCGAGGCGAACAGCAAGCAGCCGTTCACGCTGCTGAGCAACCACCTCAGCCTCGCGCGGGCGTACGACGTGCCGTGGGCCGGCTGCCGGCACGTGTCGGACGACGCGTCGCAGGCGTGGCTGCGGGAGCGGCAGGTCGCCCTGTTCCCGTGGTCGAGCCAGGCGCGCGGGTTCTTTACCGGACGGGCCAAGCCGGAGGACAGGTCGGACGCCGAACTGGTCCGCTGTTTCTACTCCGACGACAACTTCCGTAGGCTGGACCGGGCGCGGGAGCTGGCGGCCGCGAAGGGCGTCGAGCCGACGGCCGTCGCGCTGGCCTGGCTGCTGCACCAGCCGTACCCGGTGTTCCCGCTGATCGGGCCGCGGCACGTGAGCGAGACGCGGACCTCGACACCTGGTCTGTCGGTGACGCTGACGGACGAGGAAGTGGCCTATCTCACTGCCTAGGAGGGCCTGGGCAGCCGAATTGGTCGTGTGCTGACACGCATGTAACATGATCTGTCGGAGTCACGACCCTGAACACGGAGAATCATGTCTAAGAAGTGCGATGTCTGCGGCAAGCAGCCGACGTTCGGCAACAGCGTTGCCCGTCTGGGTAAGGGCGCGATGATCCGCCGGGTCAAGGCTCGTACGCCGCGGCGGTTCAACCCCAACATTCAGCCGGTGCGGGCGCTCATCAAGGGCACCCCGACCCGCATGAAGGTCTGCACGTCCTGCATCAAGGCCGGCAAGGTCCAGCGCGTCGTCGGCTGACCCAGCTTTCTCCGTGTAGGGCTTTCGAGTAGGGGGGGGGGGGGGGGGGGGGCGGCGGCGCGCCGCCCCCCCCCCCCCCCCCCCCCCCCCCCCCCCCCCCCCCCT
>NZ_JBICUC010000006.1:483617-619195 GCF_043197975.1 Kribbella sp. NPDC048928
TTGTCCTTCTACCCGGCCGTCATGTGCCGGGGGGGGGTGGCCCCCCTCGTATTTCTCTTGTTGGTGTTTTGGGGGGGGCGGCTGTTGCCCCCGGGCCCCCCTACTCGCGTCTACCCACCCCACGCCGCCACCCCACGCCGCGCCGCGGCCGCCCCGGCCGCCCGGCCGCTGCATGCCGCGCTGCCGCCCGCCGCCCGCCCCAGCGGCCGCCCGCCCGTCCGCCGCCCTGGCCACCGCGCCCCGCTCCTCCACGCAAGCGGATATCCACTCGGGTTGGGGGTTCTCCGCTGGTATGCAGGCAGAGAACCCTCAGCGGGAGTGGATATCCGCTCGCGTTGGAGGCGCCGGGGGTGGGACGGGGCGGGAGGTTGAGGGAGCGGGGCCGGGGGCGCGGGCGGGGGCGGGCCGGGAGTGGGGGGCGGGAGTGGGCTAGTGGGAACTGCGGGCTATGGCGGTTATTTCGTTGCGGTTGTGGTGGAGCTGGCGGGCGTGGAGTACGTCGTACTGGTCGTTGAGGACCTGGAGGCCGCGGCGGGCGCCGTCCAGTGGGTTCTTGCCGCCGCCCTTGAGCGTGACGATCGCGAGACCGCCGCGGTGCAGGTGGGCGGCCGCGTCGAGCATCATCCGCGCGCTCGTCACCTGATCCATGCGCATGTCGTTCACCACGACGTCGAACGTGACCCGGTTGGCCGCGAAGAACCGCCCGGCGGTGGTCGCCTCGTGATGGATCCGCCGATCGCCGCGCAGCCGCGGGTCCAGCGCGCCGGGGTCGACCGACCACACCTCCTGCCCGTGCAGCCGCAGGATCCGCGTCCAGCCGCCCGGCGAGGCGCCGAGGTCCAGTGCGTTGCCGCCGTTCGGCAGGTCCAGCCCGAAGGTCGCGATCGCCTCCTCCAGCTTGAACTCCGACCGCGACACCCGCTCCTCGCCCCGAGCCAGCCGCATCTGCCCACCAGGCCAGTCCGACAGGCTGTCCGCGAGCCGGTTCACGCCGATCAGTAGCTGCTTGCCGGCGACAGCCCCCGACACCACAACGTCCTGCCCGGAGCGCTCGACGGCGACGCCGCGGCTCTCCAGGGCCCCGGCGATCAGCCGCCGGTACGAACCGCCGGTGCCCGCGCCGTCGATCCAGGTCTGTACGGCGACCGTCCGCGCCGAGAACTCCTCGAGCAGTGTCGTCGCCAGCTCGGACTCGGTCGGCAGCTCGTCGAGCGGGTAGCCCGCAACCTCCCGCGTCAGGTGCCGGACGAACATGATCCGCCCCACATCGCACGCCGCGGCCAGCTCGCCCACCGGGACCCCGTCGACCCGCCCGAGCTCCGCCCCGACCCGCTTGATCCGCACATCCCGCCCGAACTCGCCCCGCAGCTCGCGCACAGCCAACTCGTAGCTGTCGGCCGCGGCCGAGAACAACACACTCCTGCCGCCGCTCACCCCGGAACCGTACCGAACGACAGGACGTAGTCATGTACGTAGATGCCCCCGCACGCCTGGCGAGCCGCGCCACCTCGGCGCCGGAGGGGACCACCTCCTGTCCTTCGGTACGCGTTAGCCTTCCGGGCGTGGAGGAATTGACGGTTGAGGTGCTGCGCGCCTGGGCCCGGACCGCGCTGGCCGACCTGGCCGGGGCGCGGACCCGGATCGACGAGCTGAACGTGTACCCGGTGCCGGACGGCGACACCGGCACGAACCTCTACCTGACCTGGGAAGCCGCCTGCGACGCGCTGCCCAAGGGCGAGCTGACCTTCACCGAGGCGATCCAGGCCTTCGGCCGCGGCGCCCTGCTCGGCGCCCGCGGCAACTCCGGCGTGATCACCTCCCAGCTGATCCGCGCCTGCGGGAACCGCCTCAGCGAGAACCTCCCACGCGACAAGGCCGACAGGGCCGACAACGCCGACAACGCCGACAGGGCCGACAGGGCCCACAGCGCCAACCGGGCCGGCGGAGTCCTCGCGGACCTCCCGATGAGCGAACCCGCCGCCTTTGCCGACGCGCTCCAGTACGCCGCCGACGCCGCGTACGGTGCGGTGGCGCAACCCGTCGAAGGCACCATGCTGACTGTCGCCCGGGCCGCCGCGACCGGCGCGATGACCGCGGCCAGCGACGGGAAGACACTCGCCGACGTCTGCCTGGCCGCCGTCGCGTCCGCCCGGCAGGCCCTCACCAGAACGACCGAGCAGCTCGACGTACTGCGGCTTGCGGGCGTCGTCGACGCGGGCGGTGCTGGTCTGGTCGTGATCCTGGGTGCGATGGAGTCCGTGCTCACCGGGCGGCAGGTGCGCGTCGACGTACCGGCGCGGGTCGAGCCGCACACCGAGGGCACCGCGAGGCTGGACGGGCCGGCGTACGAGGTGATGTACCTGCTGGACGCTGCGGACGACAAGATCGGCGACTTCCGGCAGAGCCTGGCTGCGCTCGGCGACTCGGTCGTCGTGGTCGGCGGCGACGGGCTGTGGAACGTACACGTCCACACTGACGACGTCGGCGCCGCGATCGAGCACGGCATCGGCATCGGCCGCCCGCACCGGATCCGCGTCACGCACTTCGACGACCAGGCGCACCACCACGACCCGGCCCCGGGACGCGCCGTGATCGCGGTCGTCGCCGGCGAAGGGCTGGCCGGGCTGTTCGCCGAGGCCGGCGCGCGGATCATCCGCGGCGGTCCCGGACGGCGCTGTTCGACCGGCGAACTGCTGCAGGCGATCGAGCAGTCGCAGGCGCCCGAGATCGTGATCCTGCCCAACGACCACGATTCGATCGCGGTCGCCGAGGCCGCCGCCACCGCCGCGCGTCAGGACGGCATCCGGGTCGCCGTGATTCCCACCCGCGCGCAGGTCCAGGGGCTGGCCGCGATCGCCGTCCATGATCCGGAGCGCAGCTTCGACGACGACGTCGTGCACCAGTCGGCCGCCGCCGGGCAGACCCGGCACGGCGCGGTGACGATCGCGGTGAAGGACGCCTGGACGATGGCCGGCCGCTGCCGGATCGGCGACGCGCTGGGCGTCGTGGACGGTGATTTCGCGCTGATCACCGATGATTTGCAGGCGGCCGCGCTGCAGGTCGTCGACCGGCTGCTCGGCGGCGGTGGTGAGCTGCTCACGATCGTCACCGGCCGGGACGCGGACCCCGCGCTGGCCGTCGCGGTCGAGCGGCACGTCCGGCGGCAACGCAAAGATGTCGACGTCGTGGTGTACGACGGTGGGCAGGACAGGTACCCGTTGCTGATCGGGGTGGAATGACGGTGTTGACATGAAGGCCGACATGGACCGGAAGCTCCGCGACTTCCTCGGCGCCAAGACAGCCAAGACGTTCGCCGAGGTGCTCGAGATCGAGACCGTCGGCGAGCTGCTGCGGCACTACCCGCGGCGGTACCTGAAGAAGGGCGAGCTGACGCCGTTCGACGAGCTCGAGGTCGGCGACCAGGCGACCGTCAACGGCCGCGTCAAGAAGGTCACGGCCCGGGCGCTGGACAGCAAGATCGAGATCAAGCCCGACCAGGTGCAGCGGTTCCGCAAGCAGCGGACCATCACCAAGGTCGTGGTCACCGACGGGCGCAACGACCTGGAGATCGCGTTCTTCAACCAGCCCTGGCTGCTGACCAAGCTCACGCCCGGTACGTCGGCGCTGTTCTGGGGCGAGGTGACGAAGTTCCGCGACACCCTGCAGCTGAAGGGCCCGGGCACCGAGATCCTCGACTCCGAGGACCTGACCGAGGCCGAGATCGAGCGCCGGGCGCGGCCGTTCCGACCGCTCTACCCGGCTACCGCGAAGTTGCCCACCGCAACCATCGAGCGGTCGATCAAGATCGTGCTGGACAGCCTGGACGACCGGCTGGAGGACCCGGTCCCGGACCGGATCCTGCAGACCGAGAAGCTGCTCGGGCTCCGGGATGCTCTGCAAATGGTGCACCTGCCGGACACCGAGAAGGACATCCACGACGCGCAGCAGCGGTTCCGGTTCGAAGAGGCGCTGGTGATGCAGACGATCCTCGCCCAGCGTCGCGCCGTGACCGACGAGCTCAACGCCGTGCCCCGGCCGCGTACCGAGGGTGGGCTGCTGGACGCCTTCGACGAGCGGCTGCCGTTCGCGCTGACCGAGGGGCAGGCGGAGGTGGGGGAGGAGATCTTCGCCGATCTCGCCCGTTCGCATCCGATGCACCGGCTGCTGCAGGGTGAGGTCGGTTCCGGCAAGACCGTGGTCGCGCTGCGGGCGATGCTGTCCGTGGTCGACAACGGCGGCCAGGCGGTGCTGCTGGCACCGACCGAGGTGCTCGCGGTGCAGCACCACAAGACGCTCACCAAGATGCTCGGTGAGCTGGCCGAGCAGGGCATGCTCGGGGGCGCGGACAACGCGACGAAGATCGGCCTGCTGACCGGTTCGCTGAACGCGGCAGGTCGCCGGACGGCGATGCTCGACGCGGCCAGTGGCGCAGCCGGGATCGTGGTCGGGACACACGCCCTGTTGGAGGACAAGGTCCAGTTCGCCGATCTCGGGCTGGTGGTGGTGGACGAGCAGCACCGGTTCGGCGTCGAGCAGCGGGCCGCGCTGAGCGCGAAGTCCGGTGAGAACACCCCGCACGTACTGGTGATGACCGCGACCCCGATCCCGCGGACGGTCGCGATGACGGTCTTCGGCGACCTCGCGGTGTCGACGCTCACCCAGCTCCCGGCCGGCCGCTCGCCGATCCAGTCGTCGGTGGTCCCGGCCAAGGAGAAGCCGGACTGGCTGCAGCGCGCCTGGACGCGGGTCCGCGAGGAGGTCGGCAAGGGCCATCAGGTGTACGTCGTGTGCCCGCGGATCGGCGACGACGTCAAGAACGCGGCGGACGAGGAGGGCGAGCTGCTCGAGACCGACGAGGGCGGGAAGAAGCAGGCCCGCCCGCCGATCTCGGTGATGCAGGTGTACGACGCGCTCACGGAGATCCTGCACGACCTGCGCGTCGAGATCCTGCACGGGCGGCTGCCGGCCGACGAGAAGGACGCGGTGATGACCCGGTTCGCGGCCGGCGACATCGACGTACTGATCGCGACGACGGTGATCGAGGTCGGTGTCGACGTACCGAACGCATCGACGATGGTGATCATGGACGCCGACCGGTTCGGTATCTCGCAACTGCACCAGCTGCGCGGCCGGGTCGGGCGCGGCAAGGTGCCCGGGCTGTGCCTGCTGGTCACGGACATGCCGATGGCGGCGAGCCCGTACCAGCGGCTGGTGGCGGTCGCCTCGACGACCGACGGGTTCGAGCTGTCCCGGATCGACCTCGAGACCCGGCGCGAGGGTGACGTGCTCGGCGTCGCGCAGTCCGGGAAGCGGACGAGCCTGAAGCTGCTGAGCGTGCTGCGCGACGAGGACATCATCCTCTCCGCCCGGCACGAGGCGACCCAGATCGTCGGCGTCGACCCCACCCTGTCCGAGTTCCCGGCCCTCCGATCGGTCATCCGCAGCGCCTTGGAGTCCGAGACAACGGAATACCTGGAGAAGACTTGACTGTATTGGATGCCGCGACTCCGTCGCGGCGGTCACGGGGCTCCAACTCCCGGTCTTCCCTCGTCGCTCCGCTCCTCAGTCCAGACCGGGAGGCCCCGTGACGCGAATTGTCGGTGGGGTGGCTGGGGGGCGGCGGATCGGGGTGCCGGCGGGGAGTGGGACGCGGCCGACTGCGGACCGGGTGCGGGAGGCGCTGTTCTCGTCGCTGGAGTCGGAGTTCGGCAGTTTCGACGGGCTGGCGGTGCTGGACCTGTACGCCGGATCAGGCGCGATCGGGCTCGAGGCGCTGTCCCGTGGTGCCACGCAGGTCGTCCTCGTGGAGTCGGACCGCCGGGCCGCCGAGGTGATCGCGGCGAACATCAAGGTCGTCGGGCTGCCCGGGGCGAGACTGCTGACCCGCCCGGTGGAGGCGGCGGTCTTCGATCAGGTGTTCGACCTGGTGTTCGCGGACCCGCCGTACAAGCTGGAGACGGCCGAGCTGCAGGACGTACTGACCGGCCTCGCGGCGAGCGGCCGGCTCGCGGACGACGCGGTCGTGGTCGTCGAGCGCGGGAAGCGGGAGCCGTGGGACTGGCCGGAGGGCTTCGCCGCGCTCCGAGACCGCAAGTACGGCGAGGCGCGGCTTTGGTACGGTCACCGCCATGGCCAAGGCGAGAACGGCGAGGTTCCGCAATGAGTAGGGCGGTCTTCCCCGGGACCTTCGACCCGCCCACCGTCGGGCACCTGGACATCGTCACGCGGGCCGCGGCCGCGTTCGACGAGCTGATCGTGGCGACCGGCGTGAACCAGTCGAAGAACCGCCTGTTCGGGCCGCAGGAGCGGGTCGAGATGCTCACCGAGCTGGTCGAGCCGTTCCCGAACGTCCGGATCGGTACGTTCGACGGGCTGCTCGTCGACTACTGCCGGGCCGAGGGCGCCGGGGTGATCGTGAAGGGGCTGCGCTCGGCGGCCGACTACGATTACGAGCTGCAGATGGCGCAACTGAACCGGCGGATGACCGGCGTCGACACGCTGTTCTTCCCGACCGCGCCGGAGAACGCGTTCATCTCCTCGAGCTGGGTGAAGGAGATCGCCCGGCTCGGCGGCGACGTGAGTACGTTCGTGACAGCAGCCGTACACTCCCGGTTACAGAACAAGCTCTGAGTTCCCCCCGGATTGGGTCGTACGGCGGGGAGTTGGTAGTCTTGACAACCGGTCTCGACGAGACCGATATCTTGCCTTGCCCATGCCTGAAAGGTTTGCCCTGAGCGTCCTGGACCCGCGGTCCCCACTCGTGATCGACACGCACGAGCTGACACGCCGCGCCGGGTCCCAGCGCGAAGTCTCCTTTACGGCACCGGCGCCGGTGGATCTCGGTATCGACGTGATCGGCGTCCCCGAAGGCGATCCGATCCAGTTCGATCTACGGCTGGAATCGGTGGTCGAAGGGGTGCTCGTCACCGGAACGGCCCGTGGCCGTCTGGTCGGGGAGTGCGCGCGGTGCCTGGTTGACATCGAGGACGAGTTCCTCGCCGACATCCAGGAGCTGTACGTCTACCCGGAGAGCGAAGCCGAGCCGGACGAGGCCAGCCGGATGGAGGGCGATCTGATCGACCTCGAGCCGGTGCTGAGGGACCAGGTGGTGCTCGCACTGCCGTTCCAGCCGCTGTGCCAGGACGACTGTCCGGGTCTGTGCCCCGATTGCGGGGTGCGCCTGGCCGACGAGCCCGGCCACCGGCACGAGGAGCGGATCGACCCCCGCTGGGCCGCCCTCGGTAACCTGCAGGACCAGCAGGACAACTGAACAGAGCAGTACCGAAATCGTCAGACTGAGCCGGCCGGGTCCCACCAAGGCCTCCGGCCGAACCGAGGAGTCATAACCGTGGCCGTTCCGAAGCGGAAGATGTCGCGCAGCAACACCCGCAGCCGCCGGGCCCAGTGGAAGACCACTGCCCCGTCGCTGGTGACCTGCGTGAACCCCGCCTGCCGCGCGAAGCACCTGCAGCACACCGTCTGCCCGAACTGCGGCCAGTACGGCGCGAAGGGCGAGCGTCGCCAGGTCGTCGAGAGCTAAACGGCACCAGTCACAGTGAATTCGGTCAACGAAACGGGGCTCTACGCCGAGCTGAACGAGCGGCTCGGCGTATCGCTGGCTGACAATTTGCTGGAGCACGCCTTCACCCACCGTTCGTTCGCGTACGAGAACGGTGGGTTGCCGACGAACGAGCGGCTGGAGTTCCTCGGGGACTCCGTGCTCGGCGTCATCGTCACGGAGTCGCTGTTCCGGAACCATCCGGACCTGAGTGAAGGCCGCTTGGCCAAGCTCCGGGCCGCGGTGGTCAACATGCGTGCGCTCGCGGGGGTCGCCCGTGAGCTCAAGCTGGGCAAGTACCTGCGGCTCGGCCGCGGGGAAGAGGCCACCGGTGGTCGGGACAAGTCCTCGATCCTCGCCGACTGTGTGGAGGCGCTGATCGGCGCCGTCTACCTGGATCGCGGCTTCGAGGTCGCGGGCGGGGTGGTGCACCGGCTGTTCGACGACCTGATGGAGTCGTCGGCGCGGCTGGGGGCCGGCCTGGACTGGAAGACCTCGCTGCAGGAGCTGGTCGCCCAGCTCGGCGTGGGCGTCCCGGAGTACGTGATCGCTGAGTCCGGTCCGGACCACGCGAAGACGTTCGAGGCCCGGGTCCGGATCGGCTCCGACACGTACGGTCACGGCATCGGCCGGAGCAAGAAGGAAGCCGAGCAGCAGGCTGCCGAGACCGCCTGGAAGGCTCTGCGCGCCGCGCATCCCGACAGCGTGGACCCTTCGCAGCAGCCGTAGCCGACCTCAGTGCCAGAGCTTCCTGAAGTAGAAGTTGTTCGACGGGGTCTGGCCGGGTTTCTCACCGGCCGGACCGTCGACTCGGTCGAGGTGCTGCATCCTCGCCCGGTCCGGCGTCATGTCGCGGGGCCGGAGGACTTCGTGTCCCGCCTCAAGGGCCAGGTGTTCGCGGAGCCGGCCCGCCGCGGGAAGTACCTGTGGCTGCCGCTGACGTCCGGGGATGCGGTGCTGACGCACCTCGGGATGAGCGGCCAGTTCCGCGTCCAGCCGGCCGGCGCGCCCGACGAGCGGCACCTGCGCGTCCGGTTCCGGTTCGCCGACGACGGTGAAGAGGTCCGGTTTGTGGACCAGCGGATGTTCGGTGGTCTGTCGTACTCCGAGGGTGGCGCGGAGCTGCCCGCCGAGATCGCGCACATCGCCCGGGACCCGTTCGACCCGCTGTACGACGTCGACGCCGCGATCGCGAAGATCCGCCGCCGCCGGACCGGCCTGAAGCGGGCGCTGCTGGACCAGACCGCGGTCAGCGGGATCGGGAACATCTACGCCGACGAGGCGCTGTGGCGGGCCAAGCTGCACTACGCGCGGGCGACCGAAACGCTGAAACCCTTGCAAACAAGGGCAATCCTCGAGCAGGCGCAGGCCGTGATGGCCGAGGCACTGACCGTTGGCGGCACCAGCTTCGACGCCCTGTACGTCAACGTGAACGGCGAATCGGGGTACTTCGAGCGCGGGCTGAACGTTTACGGCCAGGAGGGATCGCCGTGTCCGCGGGACGGCCGGCCGATCCGTCGCGAGCCGTTCATGAATCGTTCCTCGTACCGGTGCCCGAAATGTCAGCCCGTTCCACGGCAGGTTCGCTGGTGAGCGAGGTATCGTTAACAAATGTGGCCCAGGTTGACCCGTCGGCCCCGCCGGTGTCACCCTGAAAGACGGCACAACTTTTCGGCGCTCCCGCATGACCTGGACTGAGGAGCGCGACCGGCCAGAACCCTTCCGGAGGACAGCACAATGGCCAAGGCTCTTCTAGGGCATCTTGGAGGCACTGACCCGCGCATGCTGGAGCAGGTTCGTCTGCTCAACCGGCGTGTCGCCGATCTGGAGGCGCACGTGATGCGGCTTCAGGCAGAGAACGACCACCTGGTGGCTCAGATCCACGAGGGTCGGCTGCTCACCGTCGACGAGGCACTGCGCACCCCCGCTTCCGTCTGACAAAGAGTTACTTTCTTACCGTCCGCTTCATACTCCGAACGGCGGTGGCCCCCGTCCGGGCCTCCGCCGCCGCATGTTGAGTGTGTTCTGTATGTTCACCCAATGTTGTGCTCCCTGATCTACCGCCGGCCGGCTCTGAACGGCTCGGCCTCCGCTGGAATCCGCGAATCTCTTTGTAGACTGCGCAGCGGAACAACTTCCCCCGGGTAGCGGCAGCGTGATGAATAGCTACGACGGTTCCTTAGGTATCGTCTGTCCTTTCACGGGTTGGAGAGCTTCGCCTTGTACCTGAAGAGCATGACGCTCCGGGGTTTCAAGTCGTTCGCGTCCGCGACGACGATGAACTTCGAACCAGGCATCACCTGCATCGTCGGGCCGAACGGCTCCGGCAAGTCCAACGTCGTCGACGCCTTGGCCTGGGTGATGGGTGAGCAGGGCGCGAAGTCGCTGCGCGGCGGCAAGATGGAGGACGTCATCTTCGCCGGCACCTCCGGCCGGTCCCCGCTGGGCCGCGCCGAGGTCGTCCTGACCATCGACAACACCGACGGCGCGCTGCCGATCGAGTACGCCGAGGTGACGATCAGCCGGATGATGTTCCGCAACGGCGGCTCCGACTACCAGATCAACGGCCAGAACTGCCGGCTGCTCGACGTCCAGGAGCTGCTCAGCGACTCCGGGATCGGCCGCGAGATGCACGTCATCGTCGGCCAGGGCCAGCTGGACTCGATCCTGCGCGCCACGCCGGAGGGCCGCCGCGGGTTCGTCGAGGAGGCCGCCGGCGTCCTGAAGCACCGCAAGCGCAAGGAAAAGGCGATCCGGAAGCTGGAGGCCACCGAGGGCAACCTGAACCGGCTCGGGGACCTGATCAGCGAGATCCGCCGCCAGTTGAAGCCGCTCGGGCGCCAGGCGGAGGTGGCGCGACGGGCGGTGACGATCCAGGCGGAGGTCCGGGACGGCCGCGCCCGGCTGCTCGCCGACGACATCGTCCAGGCCCAGTCCGCGCTCGAGGCCGAGCTGCGCGACGAGGCCGCGCTGACCGAGCGCCGGACCGAGACCGAGGCGAAGCTGCGCGAGGCGCGCGAGCTGGAGGCCGAGCTCGAGGACGCGCTCCGCGAGGACGCGCCGGCGCTGCAGGCCGCTCAGGACACCTGGTACCAGCTGTCCGGCTTCGGCGAGAAGATCAAGGGCACCGCGCGGATCGCCGCGGACCGGATCCGTTCGCTGAACGACGAGGCCGAGGAGCCGCGGCCGGGCCGAGACCCTGAGGAGCTGGAGCTCGAGGCCGCCCGGGTCCGTGAGACCGAGGCGCAGATCGAGGCCGAGGTCGAGGCGCACTCCGAGCTGCTCGCCGAGTCCGTCGAGCGCCGCCAGCAACTGGAGGCGCAGGAGGCCGAGGAGGAGCGCCGGATCTCCGCGCTGATCCGGGCCGCCGCGGACCGTCGCGAGGGGCTGGCCCGGCTGACCGGCCAGGTGAACGCGCTGCAGAGCCGCGCGGCCGCCGCCGGGTCCGAGATCGGCCGGCTCGCCAACAACCAGCGTGAGGCGGAGCAGCGGGCCGCCAAGGCGCAGCACGACTTCACCGCCCTGGAGACCCAGGTCGCCGGGCTGGACGCCGGTGAGAAGGGCCTCGACGAGGAGTTCGAGGGTACGCAGGCCGTCCTCGACGAGATGGACGAGCGGCTGGCGAAGCTGCGCGCCGAGGAGCGCGACGCCGAGCGCGAGCGCACCGGCCTGGCCGCGCGGAAGGAAGCCCTCGAGCTCGGCCTGAACCGCAAGGACGGCGCCGGCGCACTGCTGGCCGCCTCGGAGCAGGTCAACGGGCTGATGGGGTCCGTCGCCGCGCTGCTGAGCGTTCGGCCCGGGTACGAGACCGCGATCGCCGCGGCGCTCGGCGAGGCCGCGGACGCGGTCGCCATCACCCACACGGACGCTGCGCTGGATGCGGTCGGTCACCTCAAGGAGCACGACCTCGGCCGCGCCGGGATGCTGCTCGGCGACGCGCCGGCCGACGACTACTCGATGTGGCCGGTCCTGCCGTACGGCGCGTTGTACGCCGTGGATGTCGTCGAGTGCCCCGAGACGCTGCGGCCCGCGCTGCGCCGGCTGCTGCGCAAGGTCGCGGTCGTCGACGACGTGGACGCGGCCCGATCACTGCTCCGGAACCTGCCCGACGTCACCTGTACGACCCGGGTCGGCGATGTCCTCGGAGCGCATTTCGCGTACGGCGGGTCGGATGCGGCGCCGAGCCTGATCGAGGTGCAGTCCGCGGTCGACGAGGCGGCGGAGAAGCTGACCGAGGCGACGGCGCGCAGCGAGCGGCTGCGGTTCGAGCTGCAGGCGCTGGAGGACGAGCGGGCCCGGCAGAAGGAGTCCGTCGAGATCACGCTCGCCCGGCTGCACGAGTCGGACGCGGCGATGGCCGCGGTGGCGGAGCAGCTGGCGCACTTCGGCTCGCTGGCCAAGGCGTCCCGCGGCGAGGCGCAGCGGATGGCCGAGGCGATCGCAGCGGCCGAGGAGGAGCGCGACAAGAACCTCTCCGGTCTGGCCGAGCTCGAGGAGCGCCTCGTGGACGCCGAGGCGTTCGACGAGGACGGCGACGAGCCGGACACGTCGGAGCGCGACCGGCTGGCCGACGCCGCCAAGGCGGGGCGTGCGACCGAGATGGAGGCGCGGCTCGCGCTGCGGACCACCGAGGAGCGGGCGCGGGCCTTGTCCGGTCGGGCGGACTCGCTGGAGCGGGCTGCGCGGCAGGAGCGCGAGGCGCGGGCCCGGTCGATCGCGCGGGCGGCACGGCGCGCGCGGCAGGCGGAGGCGGCCAACGCCGTACATCTGGCCGCCGGTCACGTACTGGCGCGGCTGGAGTCCTCGCTGCAGCTGGCGGCGTCCGAGCGGGCGGCGATCCAGGCGCAGCGGGCCGATCGCGAGCAGGCGCTGGCGCAGGCACGTTCCGCGACCCGGAACCTGAGCTCCGAGCTGGAGCAGCTGACCAACACCGTGCACCGGGACGCGCTGGCGCGGGCCGAGCAGAAGATGCGGCTCGAGGCGCTGTACGAGAAGGCGCTCGGCGAGCTCGGCGTCGAGGTCGACGCGCTCGTCACGGAGTACGGGCCGGATCAGCTGGTGCCGCCGGTGCCTTCGCCGGACCAGGAAGAACAGCCCGAGGGTGAGCCGTTCAACCGGACCAAGGTCGAGAAGCGGCTCAAGCAGGCCGAGCGGGCGCTGAACCAGCTGGGCAAGATCAACCCGCTGGCGCTCGAGGAGTTCGAGGCGATGGAGGAGCGGCACCGCTTCCTGTCCGAGCAGCTCGACGACCTGAAGAAGTCCCGGCGCGACCTGATGGACATCGTCAAGGAGGTCGACGAGCGGGTCGAGCAGGTGTTCACGCAGGCGTACCAGGATGTCGAAATCGCGTTCGAGCACGTGTTCAGCCGGCTGTTCCCGGGTGGTGAGGGCCGGCTGGTGCTGACCGACCCGAGCGACATGCTGGCCACCGGTATCGACGTCGAGGCGCGCCCGCCGGGCAAGAAGGTCAAGCGGCTGTCGCTGCTGTCCGGTGGTGAGCGGTCGCTGGTCGCGGTCGCGTTCCTGGTCGCGCTGTTCAAGGCCCGGCCGTCGCCGTTCTACATCCTCGACGAGGTGGAAGCGGCGCTGGACGATACCAACCTCGGCAGGCTCCTGGAGATCTACGAAGAGCTCCGCGAGAACAGCCAGCTGCTGGTCATCACCCACCAGAAGCGCACGATGGAGGTCGCCGACGCTCTCTACGGCGTCACCATGCGCGGCGACGGCGTCTCCGCCGTAATCTCCCAACGAATCCGCGAGGCGGAACCTGTGTAGCACCGCGTGTCTCATCGCGCTACGCTGGTTCCATGAAGGTAATCACGCAGCGCGAGTTCCGCAATCATTCCGCGGCGGTGATGGATGCCGTCGAGGCGGGCGAGACCTACCACATCACCCGGAACGGCAGCGAGGTCGCGGAGCTGCGGCCGTTGGCCCCACGGCGTCAGCCCACCACCGAGGAACTGCTTGCTGAGGCTCGACTGCTGCCTCGGATCGACGGCGCCGCGATGCGGCGCGAGGCTGACGAGTTCTTCGGCTCCGAGGACCGGATCGGAAACCACGACGATCCGTTCGAACGCGCGTGAGCGGACGGCCTCTGGTGGGTGTGCTCGACACCTGCGCCTATATCGACCTGCTGGACCTGGAGACGACGAGCCTTCCGGAGCGTTGGGAGCTGACGGCCGTCTCGCTGGCCGAGCTACATCAGGGCGTCGGGATGGCCAAGGACCCGTTCACGCGCGCGGCACGCACGGAGGTTCTGAGCTCGGCGCTGAAGAAGTTCGACCCGCTGCCGTTCGACGCGCCGGCGGCGACGCGGTACGGGACCTTGGTCGCACTAACGGTGGCGGCGGGGCGCGATCCTCGGCCGCGGCGGATGGATCTGATGATTGCGGCAACCGCGTCCAGTCGGAACCTTCCGCTGTACACGCGGAACGCCGCTGACTTCAAAGGCTTGGATGGATTGGTGACCGTCCGGTCCGTGTGACGCGTTGTCAGGCCGTGATGGTCATTGACGCCAGTTGGTCGGACTGGACGTCGAAGGTGAAGTGCGAGGGGCCGTTGAAGCCCTCGCCGCCGACCTGGGTCAGGATCGTCAGGGGATTGCCGGCCGTGCTGACCTGGGTGTCGGTGAAGGTGGCTCGTTTGCCGATCAGCTCGTTGGTGCTCCACGAGCCGATCTGGTCGTGGCCGCGGAACTCGCGGCCCCAGTCGTTCACGTAGCCGTCGGGCGCGAACGCGGCCACGAAGGCGTCGTTGTCCTGCGCGTCGATCGCGTCCAGCGCGCGCCGGACCGCGGCGGGAATCTCATCGCTCATGGCGAAACGATAGCCCCGCGGTTGAACCGGTCGGTGGATCCGTACGTGTGCGGGGTGAGGTTCCGACCGAGGAGGATCCAGGATGAAGCGACTGAGCAGCGTGGCAGCGGCCGTCGGGGTGATGGTGCTCGGGCTGGGCGGACTGACGGCCTGTGGTGGCTCGGATTCGGGCGGCACCGACTCGGGCGCACCGGCGGCGCCGAGCAGCCCGGCCGGTCAGCCGGCAGTGAAGCTCGCCACCGCGGACGTCAGCGGCCTCGGCAAGGTCGTTGTCGACGGCAACGGGCGGACCGTGTACGTGTTCGACAAGGACACCGCGGGCAAATCGAACTGTGCGGGCGACTGCCTGGCCAAGTGGCCACCGGTGGCCGCAGGCGACGGCGCACCGCAGCTGGAGGGGATCGACGCGTCCCTGGTCAGCACCGTCACCCGGTCGGACGGCACCAAGCAGCTGGCCATCAACGGGCTGCCGTTGTACCTGTTCGCCAGTGACAGCCAGGCGGGCCAGGCCACCGGTCAGGCGGTCGGCGGCATCTGGTGGGCCGTCGGCGCGGACGGCAAGAAGATCACCACCCAGCCGAGCGGTTCAGGGAATGGCAACGGCTACTGAGGCTCTCCCGGTGTCGGCACCGCCGATACCCGGTATCGTGCGGTCGGTGGGTGAGACCCCGGGGCGGCACGACGCCGAGACCCTGATCCGTGCGCTGTACGCCGAACACGGGCGCAGCCTGCTCGCATACGCGACCCGGCTCACCGGCGACCGTGCGGCGGCCGAGGACGTCGTACAAGAGACCCTGCTGCGCGCGTGGAAGCACGCTGACGACCTGATGTCCGGGCACGGGTCGGTACGGGGCTGGCTGCTGACCGTGGCGCGCAACCTGGTCACGGACCGGGCCCGTGCTCGTGCAGTACGTCCGGCCGAGGTGGCGGACGTGGTGGACAGGCCCCCGGTCGAGGTGGATCACTCCGAGTCGGTGGTGAACACCATGGTGGTGATGGAGGCACTCGACAAGGTGTCGCCCGAGCACCGTGAAGTACTCGTGCAGCTGTACTACCGGGGCCGGACGGTGTCGGAAGCTGCAAAGGAACTGGGCGTTCCGCCCGGTACGGTGAAGTCGCGTTCGTACTACGCCCTCCGAGCTCTGCGCGCGGTGTTGGCAGAGAAAACCGCGGAGGTGTCCCATGAGTGAGCACGATCGTACGCAGCTGGGCGCCTATGCCCTGGGTGCACTGGAACCGGCAGAGGTTGCTGAGCTCGAGGAGCACCTGGCGACCTGCGCGGAGTGCCGCGCGGAGCTGGCCGAGCTGACCGAGCTGAAGGACTTCCTGGGTGAGGTCCCGCCGGAGGCGTTCCTTGACGGGCCGCCGGACGGTGGTGACCTCCTGCTGCAGCGAACGCTGCGCGAGGCGCGCTCCGAGGAGGAGCAGCCGCCGGTCCACGAGCCGGCCCCGGTGCCGGCGAAGCGCCGGTCGCGGTGGTTGCTGGTCGCTGCCGCGCTGGTCGTCGTTGCGGGTGCACTGGGCGGCGGCGTCGCGATCGGACGATCCACGGTGCCGGCCGACGACCAGCCGGTCGCAGGGGCCAAGCAGGTGACAACAGCGGACTCGACCACTGGTGCCACCATGGCCGCCACGGTGGAGCCGCGACCAGGCTGGAGCTGGGTGCGAGTCCAGGTGACGGGGCTGAAGGCAGGCGACCAGTGCGAGATGGTCGTAACGAACAAGGACGGCTACTCGTGGGTCGCGGGTAGTTGGCTGGTGTCGGAGAAGGCCGCCAAGAACGGCAGCACGTTCGGTGGCGGCGTGCTCGTCCCACTCGACCAGGTGCGCTCTGTGGAGATCAGGACCGTACAGGGGAAGCACGTGGTGACAGCCACCATCTAACGCGGTTGCCCGGCACGAGAGGATGGGCCTGTGGCTACTACCTCCGAAGACCTGCGGGAGCGCCGTAAGAACGCGGCGCAGAACTGTGAGCGCTGGCTGTCGAACAGGCGAGTGCCGGCGGCGGACCAGTTGCGCCAACTCGCGGAGGTGGTCACCGACGACCAGCTCGATGCCTACGGCAAAGGTGGCGAGGTAGAGGCTCTGGAGCAGGAAGTGGCCGACCTACTGGGCAAGCCGGCCGCGGTGTTCCTGCCGACCGGCATCATGGCGCAGCAGAGCGTACTGAGGGTGTACGCCGACCGCGCCGGCACCAACCGGGTAGCAGTGCACGGGATGGCTCACCTCCTGACCGCAGAGCTGAACGCTCTGGAGGAGGTACACCACCTGCGCATCGAGCGGATGACGTCAGATCCGAGGCAGCCACGCCCCGATGAGTTGGCTGCGATCCCCGGTCACCTGGCTGCTGTGACGCTGGAGCTGCCGCTGCGGGACGGCGGGTTCGTGCTGCCGACGTGGGACGAGCTGGTGATGTTCTCCGAGACCTGTGCGGAGCGGGGCGTACCTCTGCACCTCGACGGCGCACGGCTGTGGGAGAGCACGCCGTACCTCGGCCACAGCCTCGCCGAGGTCGCTGCACTCGCGTCGACGGTGTACGTGTCGTTCTACAAGGTTCTCGGTGGGATCAGCGGCGCTGCGCTCGCCGGGCCCGAGGACGTGATTGCAGAGGTACGTCGGTGGCAGCGCCGGCTCGGCGGCAACCTCTACTCGCTCTTCCCGTACGCCGTGTCCGCGCGGCACGGGCTGCGAACGGTGCTCCCGCTGATGGACGACCTGCACCAGCGCGCGGTCGAGGTCGCAATGGCCTTGCAGAGCGAGGGATTCCGGGTCTTCCCGGAGCCTCCGCACACGAACTCGTTCCGTCTGTACGCGCCGCGCGCCGCGGAGTCGATAGAGCTGGCCGCCGTCGAACGGATGGAGCGGACCCGCGAGTCGTTGAGTTTCTCGTGGCAGTCGGCCGGCGTCCCGGGCTGGTCGTGGACCGAGCTGGTGATGACGCCGTTGACGCTGGACTGGCAGGTCGACGAAATCGCCAAGGCGTTCGGGGAACTTCTGGCCCGCTGAGGACGTCTGGCTTGGTGTTGGGGCAGGTGGGGAATCCGGGGAGAGAAGTGCTGACATTCGTCGTCACCATGGTGGTTCTGCTGGTTCTGTCGGGGCTGGTGCTCCTGGCTGTAGCGCGGGGTGAGGGAAAACATTTCGGGTAGCCTCACGGCATGCGGAGGCTGATCTTCCAGGAGTACATGACGCTCGACGGCTACGCTGCCGGGCTCGACGGCGGGCTGGAGTTCTTCAGCTCGATCCCGGAGCACCCGGACGACAACCTCGAACTGCTCGAGGGCATCGACACCATGCTGCTCGGCGCGCAGACGTACCGCGAGTGGGTCGACCTCTGGCCGACCGAGCGGATGGCCGATCATCCGATCGCGGTGAAGCTGAACGCCCTCCGGCTCGTGGTCGTGTCCACGAAGCTGCAGGACGCGCCGTGGGGTTCGTACGAGCCGGGTCTGGTGGTCCACGACCTGGATGCGGTGCGCGCGCTGAAGGCGGAGGACACCGGCAAGGACATCATCCTCTGGGGCAGCATCACGCTGTTCCAGTCGTTGCTGCGGGCCGGGCTGGTCGACGAGATCCAGCTCCGGATCTGCCCGATCCTGCTCGGCGCCGGCAAGAGCGCGTTCCCCGCCGGCCAGTCACCCGTCGCCATGGACCTGCTCGAAGCACGCCCCTGGGGTGCCGGCGGCGTACTCCTGCGGTACCGGCCTAGCTGACCGCGTCGACGATCGCCTTCACGATCGGGGCGGCGATGGTGATCGTGGGCAGGACGAGCAGCGCGACCGCTGCGGTGTAGGTGACGGCGGAGAGGGCACGTTCGTTGCCCGCGGGGCCTGCGAGCCGTTGCACCCGCAGTACGGTCGACGACTTGGCTGCGGCGAGGGCCGCGTCCGGCGCCGGTGCGCCCGCCAGTGCGACCAGTGCGCGGGCCAGTGGACGTGGGCCGTTGCGGCGTCGTGCGTCGTCGTCGGCGAGCAGCTCGACCAGGGTGCGCGCTTGCTCCAGCGCTACGTCGCTACGTACCCAGCGGGGGAACGCGTGGTGCAGCGCGGTGAACTCCTCGAGCACCAGGTCGTGGCGGGCACGCAGGTGCGCCTGCTCGTGGGCGAGGACCGCCTTCAGCTCACTGTCGTCCAGCCGGTCCAGTGCGCCGACCGAGACGACGACCCGTGCGCCCCGGAGCGCCGGCAGGCAGTACGCGAGCGGTGTCTCCTCGGCCAGTACCCGGAGTCCTGGGATCAGCCCGTCCGGTGTGGCCAGTACGTCGACCAGGTCGCGGTGACGTTTGCGCCTCGCTCGCGTACCGACGGCTACGCGGCCTATCGCCCACAGCAGCCGTACGACGACCAGGGCGACCATGGCGAGGATCAGCGCGGCCACGAGGTCCCGTACTGACGTGGGGTTGAACCGCGGCTGGCCGGGCCGCCCTGCGATCGAGTAGGACAGTGCGATGCCGGCGCCGAGTGCGGCGAGTACGGCGGCCAGTGCGATCGCCTGCCAGAGGATGACGGCAGCACGGGGGACCCGGTAGGGCCAGTCGGAACGAGCCAGCAGGGCCGGGGCCGGGCCGGTGAGCACCAGCGCCAGGACGGCCAGCAGGACCGCTGCGGTCACCCCTGCTCGTCCAACCGGGACAGTGCATCGCGCAGCAGCGCAGCCTCCTCGTCGGAGACCTGACCGACGAATCGGACCAGTGCCTCGCGCCGGTCACCGGCGCGGTCGAGAGCGTCCCGCATGAGGTCGGCGGCGAGCTCCTCGCGCGGTGCGGCCGCGCTGTAGCGCCAGGCCTTGCCGTCCCGCTCGCGGTCGGTCAGCTTCTTCTTCGCCAGCCGGTCCAGCACGGTCATGACGGTTGTGTACGCCAGTTCGCGAGTGCCGGACAGCTGCTCGTGCACCTCGCGCACGGTCAACGCGCCCGATGCGGCCCAGAGCTGCTCCATCACCAGCCGCTCCAGGTCCCCCAACGGACGGGGCTGCGCCTTTTCCTCACTGGCCACGTGACCAGTATAACTACACGTCGTAGTAGATCTGCGCTAGCATCTACTACGTAACGTCGTAGATGCCCTGGGGAGGGCCGCGTGGACACCCTGGATCTGGCTCGCTGGCAGTTCGCGATCACTACCGTGTACCACTTCTTCTTCGTGCCGGTGACGATCTCGCTGGTCGCGATCACCGCCGGGCTGCAGACCGCCTGGTACCGGACCGGGAAGGAGAAGTACCTCCGGCTGACCAAGTTCTACGGGAAGCTGTTCCTGATCAACATCGCGATGGGTGTGGTCACCGGCCTGGTCCAGGAGTTCCAGTTCGGGATGAACTGGAGCGACTACTCGCGGTTCGTCGGTGACGTGTTCGGCGCCCCGCTGGCGCTCGAGGGGCTGCTCGCGTTCTTCCTCGAATCGACGTTCATCGGCCTGTGGATCTTCGGCTGGGAGCGGCTGCCGCGGCTGGTGCACCTGGGCTGCATCTGGATGGTCGTGCTCGGCACGCAACTGTCGGCGTACTTCATCCTGGCGGCCAACTCGTGGATGCAGAACCCGGTCGGCTTCCGCTACAACGCCGACCGCGGCCGGGCCGAGCTGACGGACCTGGGGGCGGTGCTGACCAACAAGGTCGTGCTCGTCACCTATCCGCACACGATCTTCGCCGCGTTCATGGTCGGTGGCGCCTTCGTCGCCGGGGTCGCCCTGTGGCATCTGCTGCGGCGCCCAGACACGGATCGCGCCGTGTTCCGCTCGGCGCTCAAGATCGGTGCCTCGGTCGTCCTGGTGGCGAGCGTCGGGGTGGCGATCAGCGGTGACCTGCAGGGCAAGGTGATGACCGAGGTGCAGCCGATGAAGATGGCGGCGGCCGAGGCCCTGTACGAGACCGAGAAGCCGGCATCGTTCTCGGCGTTCACGATCGGCACGCTGGACGGGTCGAAGGAGATCTTCTCGATCAAGGTCCCGTACCTGCTCTCGTTCCTGGCCACCGGGCATTTCGACGGCGAGGTCAAGGGCATCAACTCGCTGCAGGACGCGTACGAGCAGCTGTACGGCCCCGGCTCGTACAACCCGAACATTCCGCTGACGTACTGGACGTTCCGGCTGATGATCGGCGTCGGGATGCTGTCCGCGGCGATCGCACTGTGGCTGCTGTGGACGACCCGCCGCGGCCGAGCGCCTGCTCGGTGGCTGATCTGGCTGGCGGCCCCGCTGCCCCTGCTGCCGCTGGTCGCGAACACGTTCGGCTGGATCTTCACCGAAACCGGCCGGCAACCCTGGCTGGTCTTCGGGTTACTGCCGACGGCGTCAGGGGTGTCGCCCGGTACGACGAGCGGCGAGGTGATCACGTCGCTGGTCGGGTTCACCGCGCTGTACGGCGTCCTGGCGGTGGTCGAGACCAAGCTGCTGCTCCGGACGATCCGCGCCGGGCTCGCCGGGACGGACGGGCCACCTGAGGAGCCGTCCGGCCAGCCCGACAAGCCGCTGTCGTTCGCGTACTGAGGGGTTCGAGATGGAACTGACGACCGTGTGGTTCATCGCGATCGCGATGCTGTGGACGGGGTACTTCGTCCTCGAGGGTTTCGACTTCGGGGTCGGGATGCTGTACCGCGTGCTCGGCCGCGACGAGCGCGAACGGCGGGCCGCGATCACTACGATCGGTCCGGTCTGGGACGGCAACGAGGTGTGGCTGATCATGGCCGGCGCGGCGACCTTCGCGGCGTTCCCGGAGTGGTACGCGACGCTGTTCAGCGGGTTCTACCTGCCGCTGTTCGCGATCCTGGTCGGGCTGATCCTGCGCGGGGTCGCGCTGGAGTACCGCGGCAAGCGCGACGATCCGGTATGGCGGTCGCGGATGGACGTACTGATCGTGGTCGGGTCGGTGCTGCCCGCGCTCCTCTGGGGCGTTGCCTTCGGCAACATTGTGCGCGGCGTACCGCTGGACGCGTCGCACGAGTACGTCGGCAGTCTCGGCACCCTGCTCAACCCGTTCGCGCTGCTCGGCGGCCTGACCTTCGTCGCCGTCTTCGTCACGCACGGCGCGATCTTCCTGGCGTTGCGCACCACCGACGACCTGCGGAACCGGGCCAACCGGCTCGCCATCCGCACCGGTGCGGTCGCCGCAGTGCTCGCGATCGCGTTCCTGGCCTGGGCGCAGGCGTTGCGCGGCGACACGGTCTCGGTCGTGATCGCGATCGCGGCGGTCCTGGCCTTCGCGGGCGGTTTGGTCGCGAACGTGCTGCGCCGCGAGGGCTGGGCCTTCCTCGGTACGACGTTCGCGATCGGCCTGGCCGTGGTGTCGTTGTTCGTCGCACTGTTCCCGGACGTGATGCCGTCGACACTGGAGCCTGGGTCCACGCTGACCGTCGTCGGGGCGGCCTCCTCGGCGTACACCTTGAAGGCGCTGACGATCATCACGGCGATCTTCCTGCCGCTGGTCCTGCTGTACCAGGGCTGGACGTACTGGGTGTTCCGCAAGCGGATCGTGGCCGCATGAAGCCACTCGACCCGCGGCTGCTCCGGCGCGCTCGTGGCGCACGGGTCTTCCTGGCTGCCTCAGCACTGATCGGTGTGCTGAGCGGCGCACTCATCATCGTGCAGGCGGTCCTGCTGGCTCACGGCATCGCAGGTGTCGTACTGCGAGGCAGTGGGGTCACGACAGTGGCCTGGGGTCTGCTGGCCGTTGTTGCTGGACGGGCGCTGCTTGTCTGGGCGCAGGAGGTCACCGCACAGCGTGCTGCGGCCGTGGTGAAGTCGACGCTGCGCCGGCAGGTGCTGGAGCACTCCCTCAAGCTGGGCCCGCTGTGGCTGAGCGGCGAACGCAGCAGTGCGCTCACAACGCTGCTGACAAAGGGCCTGGACGATCTGGACCCGTACTTCGCCCGCTACCTGCCACAGCTCGTACTGGCATCCACCGTGCCGGCCGGTGTGATCGGGTGGATGGCGACCGGCGACCTGATCGCCGCGGGGACAGCACTGATCACGCTGCCGCTCATCCCGATCTTCATGGCGCTGATCGGTTGGGTGACGCAGGCGCGTAGCCGGCGCCGGCAGCACGCGTTGGCGGTGCTCGCGCATCACTTCGCGGATGTGGTGGGTGGACTGACCACGCTGAAGCTGTTCGGCCGGGCGAAGGCGCAGGAGTCCGCGGTACGACGAGTGACCGACCAGCACCGCGCCGCGTCGATGGGGAGCCTGCGGGTCGCGTTCCTGTCGTCGTTCGCGCTGGAGCTGCTGGCGAGCCTGTCGGTGGCGTTGATCGCGGTCGGTGTCGGGCTCCGGCTCGTGAACGGCAAGCTCGGGCTGGAGACCGCCTTGATGGTGCTGATCCTGGCGCCGGAGGCGTACCTGCCGTTGCGACAGGTCGGTATGCAGTTCCACGCGAGCGCCGACGGTGTTGCTGCGAGCGAGGAGGTGTTCCGCGTACTGGAGACACCGCTGCCCGAGCGCGGCGATCGCACCGACGTACCTGATCTCCGCGTGACGCCCTTGTCCTTGTACGACGTGACGGTGAGGTACCCGGGTCGTGAGGAGCCTGCCCTGGACGGGTTCGACCTGGAGTTGCGGCCGGGGGAGGTGGTGGCGTTGACCGGAGCGAGTGGTGCTGGGAAGTCGACTGCGCTGGCCGTACTGCTCGGGTTCGTCGCACCGGAGCGAGGTGTGGTCGTGGCTGGTGGCAGCGCGGCCGACGAGTTCGATCCGGCGGAGTGGCGACGGCAGTTCGCCTGGGTACCGCAACGCCCCGGCCTGCGGCTGGGAACGGTCGCCGACAACGTACGGCTCGGCCGGCCGGACGCGTCCGACGACGACGTTCGGCTGGCGCTCATCGCCGCAGGTGCTGGCGAACTGGAGCTGGACAAGGCGGTGGGGGAGCAGGGCCAGCAGTTGTCGGGTGGTCAGCAACGACGGGTCGCATTGGCACGAGCCCTGCTCACTGAGGCACCGGTGTTGTTGCTCGACGAACCAACTGCCGGACTCGACGCCGACACCGAAGCCGCGGTGGTCAGCGGACTGCGTTCCAGCGGCCGTACGGTCCTGATGGTCGCTCACCGCCCGGCGCTGATCGCAGCGGCCGACCGCACAGTCACCGTCGGAGCACGAGAGTTGGTGCACGCGTGAAGGGATTGGTCCGTCCGCAGCGCGGTGTCGTGTGGCGCCTCGTACTGGCCTTGGCCCTGGGGGTCGCGGCAGCCGGCTCCGCCGTCGCGCTACTCGCTACCTCGGCGTGGTTGATCACAGCAGCGGCCGCACAACCACCTGTGCTGTTGCTGATGGTCCCGATCGTTGCTGTGCGTGCGTTCGGCGTCGGGCGAGGTGTGTTCCGGTACGTCGAGCGCCTGGTCGGTCATGATGCGGCGTACCGCGTACTGGGCGAGACCCGTGCTCGCATCACCGGACGCCTTGAGAAGCTGACCGTCCAGCGGCGAGGTGATCTGCTCGCGCGGCTGGTGCTGGACGTGGACGCGGTCCTCGACCTCTGGCTGCGGGTCCTGCTGCCCGTTGCGGTTGCCGCCGTGACAGCGGCCGCCACAGTCGGTCTCCTCGCGCTGCTGCTCCCGGCAGCCGGTGCAGCGGTCGCCCTGGCGGTCCTGGTCGCATGCACGGTCGTTCCGTGGCTGACCGCTCGCACCGCACAGCGGGCCGAGCGCAGCATCGCCGGAGCCCGCGGGGACGTCGCCGCCTCCGCCACCGAGACCCTGCTGACAGCGGCCGACGTACTGGCCTACAACGCGGTCGACACCGTTCTGGACGATTTCAGCCGCCGCGACGCCCGGCTGGCTGCTGCCGAACGCCGCTCCGCCTGGAGCACCGGCCTGGGGAGCGCCCTGCTCGTCCTCTGCATCGGCGGCGCCAGTGTGGCCGCGCTGGTCCTGGGCAGTACGGCGGACGTCAGCGGGCCGGTCTTCGCCGTACTGGTCCTCACCCCGCTCGCCCTGGCCGACGTGCTCGGCGGGATCCCGGCAGCTGCCCAACTGGCCATCCGGGTACGGGCGTCCCTCGCCAGAGTCCAGGAACTCGTAGACGCTCCGGACTCGGTCACTGAGCCCGCGGAGCCGCTGCCGCTGCCAACGGGACGCGATCTGCAGGTGAACCTGCTGCGGGTCGGGTACGGCGACACGGACGTACTGGACGGCCTCAGCCTGGACATGCCTGCTGGCAGCCGTGTGGTGATCACGGGGCCGAGCGGATCGGGCAAGAGCACGCTGGCGGCCGTACTGCTGCGATTCCTGGAGCCACGCGGGGGAGAGGTTCTACTGGATGGTGTAGACCTGGCCAGGCTCGAAGGTGATCAGGTGCGGTCAGTTGTCGGGCTGTTGACACAGGAGAGCCACGTGTTCGACACCAGCATCCGGGAGAACCTGCTGCTCGCGAAGCCGGGTGCGAGCGACCTGCGGCTGTGGAAGGCGCTCTACCGGGCCCGCCTCGGGACATTCGTCGAGACCCTGCCGGACGGTCTCGACACCATGGTCGGGGAGCACGGGGCCCGCCTGTCGGGTGGGGAGCGCCAGCGGCTCGCGTTCGCCCGGCTCCTGCTCGCCGAGCGCGACGTACTGGTCCTGGACGAGCCAACCGAGCACCTGGACGAGGAGACCGGCCGTGCACTCCTTGCGGATCTCTTCGCCGCGGCCGGCGACCGGACCGTGGTGCTGCTCACCCACCGCCCCGAGTTGGTGCCTCATCACGTACCGCGACAACTGGTTTGCCTGACGTGACGAATGCGTGCGGCGGGCCGGGCGTCTGTCAAGATGGGGAACCGTGACCTCACAGCTCATCTCGCTGCTCTCCGACCAGGCCCTGATCACCGTCGTCGTCGTGATCGCGGTCGTCCTGGTCGTCGGTACCACCGGTCTGGTCGTCGCCCGCCGGCGCCGCGGCGAGTTGCCGTCGGCCACCAAGCCGGCCGTCGAGGCACCCGACGCCGCCAAGACCACCGGAACCGCTGGGACCACAGCGGAGCCCCAGGTCGGTGAGGACGCCGAGGAGCCGCGCGACACGCCGACCCGCACGCTCGAGGACACCGAGCTGCCGGAGTCCGCGACGCCGACGGTCGAGAAGCCTGAGTCCGCGCAGGGCCGGCTGGTCCGGCTGCGCGCCCGGCTGGCCCGGTCCCAGGGCTCGCTCGGCAAGGGGCTCCTGGCACTGCTCTCCCGGGACAAGCTCGACGAGGAGGCGTGGGAGGACATCGAAACCACGCTGATCACCGCCGACGTCGGTGTGGCGCCCACCCAGGAGCTGGTCGAGAAGCTGCGCACCCGGATGCGTGTCGAGGGCGTCGGCGCCGCCCAGGCCCGGGAGGTCCTCCGCGAGGAGCTGATCGACCTGGTCGACCCGTCGATGGAGCGGTCACTCAAGGCGAGCCGCCGGGACGGGCAGCCCGCCGTCATCTTGATGGTCGGGGTGAACGGCACCGGCAAGACCACGACCGTCGGCCGGCTGGCCCGTGTGCTGATCGCCGAGGACAAGCGGGTGCTGCTCGGTGCCGCGGACACGTTCCGTGCCGCCGCCGCGGATCAGCTGCAGACCTGGGGCGAGCGGGTCGGCGCCCGGACCGTCCGCGGCCCCGAGGGCGGCGACCCGGCGAGCATCGCGTTCGACGCGGTCAAGGAGGGCATCGCGGAGGAGGCGGACGTCGTCCTGGTCGACACCGCCGGCCGTCTGCACACCAAGACCGGCCTGATGGACGAGCTCGGCAAGGTGAAGCGCGTCATCGAGAAGTCCGCCGAGGTGGACGAGGTGCTGCTCGTCATCGACGCCACCACCGGCCAGAACGGCCTGACCCAGGCGCGGGTGTTCGCCGAGGTCATCGACGTCACCGGCCTGGTCCTGACCAAGCTGGACGGTACGGCCAAGGGCGGCATCGTGATCGCGGTGCAGCGTGAGCTCGGCGTACCGGTCAAGCTGGTCGGCCTCGGCGAGGGTCCGGACGACCTGGCGCCCTTCGACCCCGAACAGTTCGTCGACGCCCTGCTGGATTGATGTAGAGAATCGGCCACCGGTTCCGTCTCCGGACAAAGGCTCTACCTACGAGGAGATGACATGACCAAGTTCATGCTGCTGATGTCGATGGACGGCGGGAACACCGACGTACCGATGCTGGAGTGGGACAAGGCCGACATGGACGCCCACATGAAGCACCTGGGCGACTCGATCGAACGCCTGCGGCAGAGCGGCGAGCTCGTGGAGGTGAACGCGCTCACCTGGCCGAAGCACGCCAAGGTGGTGCGGGCGACCGGCGTCAGCGCGCCGGTGCTGACCGACGGTCCGTTCGCCGAGTCCAAGGAGGTCCTGGCCGGGTACACGATGGTCGACGTCGTGTCGGAGGAGCGGGCGCTGGAGATCGCGGCGGAGCAGTCCTGCGCTCCCGGGCCGGGCGGCGTCCCGTTGGAGCAGCCGATCGAGGTCCGCCGGGTGATGGACGGGGACGGCGATCTCCAGGACTTCTGACTACGAGCTGGAGGACCTGCTGCGGGAGCTGACGCCGCAGGTCCTCGGGGCCGTGGTGCGTTGGTCCGGTGACTTCGCAGCGGCCGAGGACGCCGTACAGGAAGCACTGCTCGCAGCCGCGACCACCTGGCCCCGGGACGGCCGGCCGGACAGCCCGAAGAGCTGGCTGATCCAGGCCGCCTCCCGGCGACTGATCGACGAGGTCCGCCAGCAGCAGGCCCGCCGGCGCCGTGAGGAACGCGCGGCGCTCCGCGAAATACCGCTCGGAGAGGTCGAGGAGTACGACGACACGCTCCGGCTGCTGTTCTTGTGCTGCCATCCCACGCTCACGCCCGCGTCGGCGATCGCCCTGACGCTCCGGGCGGTCGGCGGACTCACCACAGCCGAGATCGCCACTGCGTACCTGGTGCCCGAGGCGACCATGGCGCAGCGGATCAGCCGGACCAAGCAGAAGCTCAAGGGCGCGAGCTTCGAGCTGGACGCGGACGCCGACCGCCTGCGCAACGTGCTGCACGTGCTGTACCTGATGTTCAACGAGGGCTACACCAGTACGAGCGGGGCCGAGTTGCACCGCAGCGATCTCTCCGGTGAGGCGATCCGCCTGGCGCGCGCCGTACGGGCTCAGCTGCCGGATGACGGACAGGTCACCGGACTGCTCGCCCTGATGCTGCTGACGGACGCCCGGCGTGGTGCACGCACTGGCCACGGCGGAGAGCTCATCCCACTGGCGGAGCAGGACCGGACGCTGTGGGACCGCGAGTACATCACCGAGGGAGTCGCGCTGGCGGTGGAGGCGTTCGACACGCCACCGCTGGGGGAGTACCAACTCCAGGCGGCGATCGCCGCGCTGCACGACGAGGTGGACCGCGCCGAGGACACCGACTGGCCGCAGATCCTCGCGCTCTACGGCCTGCTCGAGAACCTGTCCGGCAACCCGATGGTGAAGCTGAACCGCGCGATCGCGGCCGCCATGGTGGACGGCCCCGACGCGGGCCTGAAGCTGCTCGAGCCGCTGGACTCCGAGCTGGCCGGTCACTACCGCCTGGACGCCACCCGCGGGCACCTGTACGAGATGCGCGGCGACCACGGGACCGCCGCCGAACACTTCCGTGCGGCGGCCCGCGGTACGACGAGCCTGCCGGAGCGCGACTACCTGATGGGCAAGGCCGCAGCGATCAGTTAGTCCGCCGGTGCCCGCCGACGGGTGTGTCCAGAACGGCGTTGTCCGCCGCAGCGGACAGGTCGTTCCACCACAGGATCTCTCCGGTCGGGGTCTGCTCCTCGTCCTGCTTGGCAGGGCCTTCCGGCAGCTTGCCCAGCCGCTCCACCTGCTCCGCCAGTGCGTCGAGGACCGAGCGCAGTTGGACGTGAGCGACCCGGGTGAACGTCCGGACGTACTCCAGCTCGGCCACCGGGGCATCGGTGGCCGGGATGTGCTTCACGGCGGACTCCACCGAGTCGTGGGCCTGCTTCAGCGCCTCACGCTGCTGTGACCGCGCGTTCTCCACCAGGTCCTTGGCGTACTCCTCGGCCTCCGCCACCAGGTTGTCCGCGATCTGCTGCGCCTGGCTGAGCAACCCGACCGCGTGTGCGGTGATGTGCGCCCGCTGCTCCGCGTCCGTGGTGCTCTCGCGCAGCCGTTCGACCTCCGCACGCAGCGCGGACCGGTCCGCGTCGGCGTACTCGACCTGCTCCGACAGGTCGGCCAGGTATTCCGACACCTCCGCGGTGTCGTAGCCCTTCCGGCGGATGCTGAACAGCTGGTTCCGAATGGAGTACGGCGACTGCGCCGCTCTACGGGTGAACGGGTCTTGGCGCGTCACTGCTGACTCCCTGCCGAGGTCGTGGTCCCCAAGGACTCGGTGTGGATGGCCGTGGCCGGCACTCCGGCCGCGGTGAGTTCCGCGACGGTGTGCCGGACCATCGCGGGCGAACCACACACCAGGGCGGTGCGGTCGGCCCACGGACCGTGGCCGGCGGCGACCGCGCCGACCTGGCCACGCTGACCTGGGTACGACGTGTCGTCCGACACCACTGGTGTGTAGCTGAACCAGGGCCTCTGGGTGAGGTTGCTGAGTTGCTTGTGCTCGTAGAGGTTCCAGGGCATCCGGGCCCCGTGGAACAGGTGCACCCGGGGCACCTGCTGGGTGGCGGCCCGCCGGTCGAGCTGCTCGAGCATCGCCCGGAACGGTGCCAGACCCGTACCGCCGGCGATCATCAGCACGTCGTGGCCGGTGTCCTCCGGCAGCTTGAGCGACTCACCGACCGGGGCACCGATCCGGACCGCATCACCGCGCTTCAGCGAGCGAACCGCCGGACCGCTGACCTGACCGCCCGGGACCAGACCGATGTGCAGCTCGAAGGAACCGTCCTGGCGTGGTGCGTTCGCGGGGCTGAAGTAGCGCCAGCGCCGCGGCCGGTACGGGATCTCCATCGCCACCGACTGTCCGGGCCGGTAGTCCAACGGCTGCTCCGGGTGGATCTGCACCACCGTCACGTCCATCGTGCGCCGGTCCACACCGAGCACCTCGCCGGGCCACCAGGCCGGTGCGTCGTCCTCGGCGGACTCTTCGGCGGCCTGCACCATCACGCTGGAGACCAGGCCGTACGCCGCCGCCCAGTCCGCGGCCAGCTCGGGCGTCCACGCCGCGCCGAGGAAGTGCTGGAGGGTCGCCAGCAGCGATCCACCGACCGCCGAGTAGTGGTCCGCCACGGCACCGAAGCGCCGGTGGTCGCGACCGAGCTGCTGCAGGAACGGCACCACCTCGTCGAGCTGTGTGGCGTTGCTGACCACGGCACCGAGGGCGCCGACCAGCTTGTCGCGTTGCGCGGCCATCGAGACCGGGAACATCTCCCGGACCTCGGGGTGCGACAAGAACAAATGCGAGTAGAAGAACAACGGGACCTCGTCGCCGGCCTTGGCGACGAGAGCCCAGCTGTTCTTCAGCGCGTCGGGATCCATCGACCGCGTCAGTTGGCGGTGACGATGTCGCCCTGGGTCGCGCCCAGCGCCTTCACCACCCGGCCGATGATGTCGTCCGGCACCTCGTGGGCCTCGAGCGCACCGACCAGGTGCACCACCACCGCCCCGAAGTCGCCGCCGGTGATGCCCCGGCCCTTGTGCGCGTCGGCCAGCGCCTGGCCCTCGTACGTGACCGGGCCGCCCATCACCTGCGAGACCAGCTGCACCTGGTGCCGCTTGAGCCGGGCCAGGTCGCTGTTCGCGAAGTACCCGTTCAGCTGCGGATCCGCGAGGACGTTGCGGTAGAAGAGCTCCACCACGGATGCGATCGCCGGACCCCCACCGACCGCGTCGTAATCGCTGTCCCCGGCTGTTCCGGCCTGCGTCTGCTCGACCACGGCGCAACATCTCCCAACCTCGAAATTCGGTCCCCGAGCGGTGACGATCCGAGCACTCTGCGGCGTCACGGTCAAGCAGAAGACCGGGAATTACCGTAATCCGTCCGATCATCGTGCCGCTTGTTTCGGGGTCCGCCCGGGCGGGTAAACAGAGAGCCGGACAGGATGTTGCTGCAGGCAAGCATCAAACGTATTGTCCAAAGCCGGCGGCCGGTTCCTCGTTTGTTGCCAACAGCAACCGAAGCAGGATCCGTGCCTTGTACGGATCGAGGAAGCCACCGTCGATCAGCCCGCGCTGCAACAGATCGGTTTCCGATCCGGGGGAGCGGTAGGTGCTGCGCAGGATCGAGCCGGCGCCGGTCCGCGACGTGAGCACGACCGGTATCCGGTTCGCCAGCTCCCCGAGCACCGGAGCGAGTGCGGACGGCACGTGCCCCACGCCGTACCCGGCGACGACCAGACCTTGGTGAGTGTCGGCCAGCCCCCGCAGCAGCAGGCCGTCGTCGTCCAGCGTGACGGTGTAGAGCGCGACCTTGATGCCGTCCAGTGCAGCAGGCTCGGCACTGCCCTGTACGCCGTCCAGCCGCAGCGGCCTGGTGAGAACGCGGACCTGGTCCTCGACCACATGACCGATCGGGCCCGTGTTCGGCGACACGAACGTCCCCGTACTGGTGCTGTGCGTCTTGCGGACCCAGCGGGCCGCGTGGATCTCCTCCTTGAATACGACCAGCGCTCCGAGGTCACGAGCCGCGGGGGAGCAGGCGACGCGCAGGGCGGCCAGGAGGTTCGCCGGGCCGTCGGGGCCCGCCAGTGTGGGGTTGCGCATCGCGCCGGTGAACACCAGTGGCTGCGGATGCGGCCAGACCAGGTCGGCGAGGAAGGCGCTCTCCTCGAGGGTGTCGGTGCCCTGGGTGACGACGACCCCGGCGGCACCGGCTGTGACGGCCTTGGAAGCGGCGTCGATGACCTCGAGCAGCTTGGCTGCGGTGAGGTCGGCGCTGGGGATCTTCTCGACGTCCTGGATCTCGACCTGGTGTCCCAGGCCGGACAGCCCCGGCATGGCCGCGGTCAGGTCGTCGCCGGTGAGGCGCCGGTTGCCGGCCATCGAGATCGTTCCGCCCAACGTGAACAACGCGACGGTCACTGCGAGTCTCCTGTCATTTGGTTCGCGCTCTGACGTGCAGCCGCTCCCCCTGCGGGCCGTACAGACATAGCACCTCGGCCGGTCCAGGTCCCGGATTGGAGAACCAGTGCGGCACCCGGCAGTCGAACTCGGCCACCTCGCCCTCTTTGACGACGAAGTCCTGGTCGCCGAGTTTCAGCCGGACGCGGCCGGACAGCACGTAGAACCAGTCGTAGCCCTCGTGAGTCTTCTGCACGATGTCGTTGCCCGGAAAGCCCTCCGGGAGGATCTGCTTGAACGCCTGCAGCCCGCCTGGCCGCCGGCTCAGCGGAATGTGGATGCTGCCGTGCCGCCTGATCGGCTTCGCGTAGATCCGTGGGTCGCCGGTCGGCGGCGCGTCCACCAGCTCGTCCAGCTGGACCTGGTGGGCCCGCGCGAGCGGCAGCAGCAGCTCCAGCGTCGGTTTCCGCTGGCCGGACTCCAGCCGGGACAGCGTGCTGACCGAGATGCCGGTGGCCTCGGACAGCTGCGCCAGTGTCGTCCCGCGTTCGATCCGCAGTGCGCGCAGCCGCGGTCCGACCGACTCCAGGACATCCTCGTCGTTTGCCATACCGGCAAGAATACTTGTCGAAAATGAAAATCACACGCAGTCTCGGGGACAGACCTGAAGAACAGAGGAGTCCAGAGATGACGAAATACGACGTGATCGTGATCGGCGGCGGTGCGGCCGGGCTGAGCGGGGCGCTGGCGCTGGCCCGCTTCCGCCGGTCGGTCCTGGTGATCGACGACGGCACGCCGCGCAACGCGGTCGCCGACGGGGTGCACAACTTCCTGACCCGCGACGGGACGCCGCCGCACGAGATCTACGCCATCGGCCGGCAGGAGGTGCGGGGGTACGGCGGCGAGTTCGCGGACGGCTCCGTGACGACGGCCCGGCGCGAGGCGGACGGTGATTTCGTGGTGGAGCTGGCCGACGGTACGGCGTACCGGGGCAGGAGGCTGCTGGTCACGACCGGTCTCACCGACGTGCTGCCCGACGTACCAGGGCTGGCCGGGCGGTGGGGCAAGGATGTGGTGCACTGCCCGTACTGCCACGGCTGGGAGGTGCGGGACCAGGCCATCGGGGTGCTGGCTACCAGATCCATGGCGATCCACCAGGTGCAGCTGTTCCGGCAGCTGAGTGACGACGTGACGCTGTTCCTGCACACGGCACCCGAGCCGACCGAGGAGCAGTGGGAGGAGCTGGCAGCGCGCGGCATCGCTGTAGTGCAAGGCAAGGTCGAGGAGGTCGAGGTGATCGACGACCGGATCACCGGCGTACGGCTGGAGGGCGGCACGGTCGTCCCGCGGCAGGCGCTCGCGATTCAGACGACCGTTCGAGCCCGTGCAGGCTTCTTGGCCGACCTGGGTCTGGAAACGACCCTGGTGGAGGCGAACGGGGTAGAGGTCGGTACGGCGATCCAGGTGGACGGGCGGGGCGCTACGGACGTTCCTGGCGTTTTCGCGGCCGGCAACGTCAGCAACCCGATGGCCCAGGTCATGCCGTCCGCAGGGGCCGGTCTGATGGCCGCAGGTGGCCTCAACTTCGATCTGATCGCCGAAGAGACCCGTCTGGCAGTAGCAGCGCGGAGTAGTTGAGGAGTTGAATAGAGCTGGGAGGGTGGATGCGCGACACGGTCGACCCGGATTTCGCCTCGTTCGTGGATGCACGACAGGGCAGATGGCTCCGCACGGCGTACCTCGTGTACGGCGACGTGCACCGAGCCGAAGCGGTACTGCTGCACGCCTTCACGCAGCTGTCGACGCGCTGGCCCAGGGTGGACGACCCGGACATCTTCGTCCAGCGCCAGCTCTACCTGCCCGCCCTGCGGCCGTGGAACCGCGCGAAGCCGTTCGAGGGTGCGGAGGGCCAGGTCGAGCTCGCGCTGGCCGAACTGTCACCCGCACAGCGCGCTGTGTTCGTGTTGCTGCACCTGGAGGAGCTGACCGAGTTCGAGGTGGCGGACCTGCTCGGGATGTCGCAGACCGCCGTCCACACCCACGCCCTCACCGCGTTCGGCATCTTCCGTACGGCACTGGGCGCGGGGGACCGGAAGGACGCCCGATGAGACGCGAGGACGTACGGCCGCTGCTGGCCAAGGCGGTCGACCCGGTGCTCGACCCGGACCTGGCCGACGCGGCCTGGGCCGGCGGCCTGTCGGTACGCCGCCGGCAGCGCCGTGTCGTCCAGCTCGCAGTGGTGGCCGTGATCGCGATCCTCGTCGCGCTCTCGATCGTCATCGGCCTCAGCTGAAGGCTCACTCCGGCTCCAGGATCGTCCGCAGCGTCACCTCCGCCAGCAGGTCGGCGTCCTCGGGCGGCGGCATCGGCTGCCCGGTCAGCGCCCGGATCACGAACACCCCCGCCATCCACTCCACCATCAGCACCGGATCGGCGCTGGGTTTGATCGGTTCACCGCGGGCCCGGGCCCGCTCGAGGGCCTGCGCGGTCAGCTCGATCCGGCGCTCCAGCACACCCCGGTAGACCGCAGCGGACCGCTCGTCGCGGTTCGCCTCCGAGACCGCGAGCCGGATCATCGCCCGGCCCTGCTCGGTGTTCGCGAACGCCAGCGCGACCCGGTAGACCTGGCGCAGGTCACCCGCGATCGAACCGGTGTCCGCATCCGGGATCTCCAGATCGAACAAATCGGCCAGTGCGTCGTTGGCGAGCAGCTCCTTGCTGGCCCACCGCCGGTAGATCGTCGCTTTGCCGACCCCCGCGGCCTCGGCGACG
Organism: Kribbella sp. NPDC048928; assembly: GCF_043197975.1. NCBI lineage: Bacteria > Bacillati > Actinomycetota > Actinomycetes > Propionibacteriales > Kribbellaceae > Kribbella > Kribbella sp. NPDC048928. The sequence goes on from NZ_JBICUC010000006.1 coordinate 517,668, forward strand.
TCGTCCACCGTCATCCCGTCGAATCCGCGCTCGAGCAGCAGCTGCACGGCGTACCTGCGGATCCGTGGTTCGGCTTCCGGGTCCCGTGGCCGGCCGCGGCGCGGCCTCACCCCGTGGTTCGGCTCCATTCGAATGTTCCCCAGGTCGGACGGGTGCAGTGGCGCGGCTGCGGCCCGTGTGGTCCAGGCCAGAGTGCCACACTCCGCTGCGTAGTGAGCGCCGTCACCTCGATGTCACCTGGGAGCGCGCTTTGTCACACGCCTGAAACAAACGGACCGATCGGCTGAAACCGCGCGCCGACACCGTGTGCGGAGTGGCCGAGCGGCGGGCTCCCCGGCGTTGTGGAGACCTCCCCGGACTGAGGACGCCGGCCACCCCCGTTCGATGGAAGGGATGACGTTGATGGAGATCAACGCCGGCGATACCGCCTGGGTGCTGGCCAGTGCCGCCCTGGTGATGCTGATGACCCCGGGACTGGCTTTTTTCTACGGTGGCATGGTGCGCGTGAAGAGCGTGCTGAACATGATGATGATGAGCTTCGCCACCATCGCCGTCGTCACCATCTTGTGGGTGGTGGTCGGCTACTCGCTGACGTTCGGCGGTGACTCCGGGCACGTGATCGGGAACTTCTCCGAGGTCGGCCTGAAGGGTCTGCTGGCGCCGGAGGCGGTGAGCGGGACGACGCCCACGCTCGCGTTCGTCGCCTTCCAGATGATGTTCGCGATCATCACCCCGGCGCTGATCTCCGGTGCGATCGCCGACCGGGCCACGTTCCGCGGCTGGATCGCGTTCGTGGTCGGCTGGACCTGCCTGGTCTACTTCCCGGTCGCCCACTCCGTGTGGTTCCTGGACGACGGCAACGGCGGCTGGATCGGCGACAAGCTGAAGGCCGTCGACTTCGCCGGCGGTACGGCGGTGCACGTGAACGCCGGTGCCGCGGCGCTGGCGCTGGCCATCGTGCTCGGCAAGCGGATCGGCTGGAAGAAGGACCCGATGCGGCCGCACAGCCTGCCGCTGGTCCTGCTCGGTGCCGGGCTGCTGTGGTTCGGCTGGTTCGGCTTCAACGCCGGCTCGGCGCTGACCGCGGGCACCACCGCCGCCGTCACGTTCGTGAACACCCAGGTGGCCACCGCGGCCGCCGTGATCGGCTGGCTGATCGTGGAGCGCCTCACCCACGGCAAGGCCACCACGCTGGGCCTGGCGTCCGGTGCGGTCGCCGGTCTGGTCGCGATCACTCCGTCCTGTGGCGCGGTCACCCCGATCGGCGCGATCATCCTCGGCCTGCTGGCCGGTGCCATCTGCGCGTTCGCAGTGTCGCTGAAGTACAAGCTCGGGTTCGACGACTCGCTCGACGTGGTCGGCGTCCACCTGGTCGGCGGTCTGTTCGGCTCGCTGGCGATCGGCCTGCTCGGCTCGGCGGCGGCGCCGTCCGCGGTCAACGGCCTGTTCTACGGCGGCGGTGCCTCGCAGCTCGGCAGGCAGGCCGTGGCCAACGTGGTGGTCGGGCTCTACTCGTTCGGGGTCGCGTTCGTCCTCGGCAAGGTGATCGACAAGACCATCGGCTTCCGGATCAAGGAGGACGACGAGCTCACCGGCGTCGACCAGGTCGAGCACGCGGAGACGGCGTACGACTACCTGAGCGCCGCCGGACTGCGCGGCGCGCTCTCGGCCCGCCCCGTTGCCGCAGCGGTAGCGGCCGGGAAGGACAATGACGCCACCGAGCCCTCGGAGAAGACTGAGCCTTCCGACAAAGAAGAGGCGAACGCATGAAGCTGATCACCGCGGTGGTGAAGCCGCACAAGCTCGAGGACGTGCGGGCCGCGCTGGAGACGTTCGGCGTCACCGGGATGACGGTCACCGAGGCGAGCGGGTACGGCCGGCAGAAGGGCCACACCGAGGTCTATCGTGGCGCCGAGTACGAGGTGGACCTGGTGCCGAAGGTGCGGCTCGAGGTGGTCGTCGAGGACGGCGACAGCGCGGACGTCGTGGACGTGATCGTGAAGGCCGCGCAGACCGGCAAGATCGGTGACGGCAAGGTCTGGGTCACGCCGGTCGAGACGATCGTCCGCGTCCGCACCGGCGAACTGGACGGAGACGCGCTCTAGATGATCGGCCGGACAGCATGATCGACCGTGCGGAGCAGCGGCGGGTCCGTGCCCAGGAGGCCGACGAACTGCTGCAACTGCTGCTGGCGAAGGCCTGCGACGCCCTCGGTGTACCTACCGAGGGCGTCGCCCTCGTCGCAGTAGGCGGGTACGGGCGTGAGGAGCTGTCGCCGTACAGCGACCTCGACGTGATGCTCGTGCACGCCGAGGGATACCCGCGGATCGACGAGCTGGCGGCCCAGATCTGGTACCCGCTGTGGGATTCCAGGACCAAGCTGGACCACAGCGTCCGCACCCTGGCCGAGGCGCAGCAGGCCGCTGCTGCCGACGACCGGGTCGCGCTGGGGCTGCTGGACGCACGACATGTCGCGGGCGACTCGCACCTGACCCTCCAGCTCCGGTCGGTCCTGATGGCGGACTGGCGACGTACGGCGAAGTCCCGCCTGCCCGGGCTGGCGCAGGCGTGCCGAGACCGCGCCACCACGATCGGAGAGCTCGCCCACCTCGCCGAGCCGGACCTCAAGGAGGCGTACGGCGGTCTGCGGGATGCCGTCGTACTGCGTGCTCTGGTGGCGTCGTGGCTGGTCGACGTACCGCATCCGGTGGTGGAGCGGGCGCGGCGCGATCTGCTCGAGGTCCGCGACGTACTGCATGAGGTGGCCGGCCGGGCCACGGACAGGCTGGTTGCCGACCTGGCTGGTGAGGTTGCGGCCGGGCTCGGGTTGTCGGGGCGGGACGAGCTCCTGCGACACGTGTACGCGACGGGTCGGAGGCTCGCCCACGTGTGTGACGTGTCGTGGCGACGCGTCGAGAGCTTGATGACCAGGCCGCCGCGGTCCCGGCGTCGTCAGCGCACCGGTGGGCCCCTGCTGCTTGCCCTGGACGACGGTGTGGGTCAGCACGAGGGCGAGGTCGTGCTGATGCCGGACGTCCGACCGGAACGCGACCCGGTGCTCGGCCTGCGTGCAGCGGCGGTGGCTGCTGACCGGGAGCTCGTACTGTCGCCGGCTGTCTGCGCACGGCTGGCAGCTGCGGCTGCTGACTTGCCGGAGCCCTGGCCGGGAGAGGCGCGGCGGCTGCTGTGCGCTCTGCTCGGTGCTGGTTCCGGGCTGCTCGAGGTGTGGGAGGCGCTGGACCAGGCCGGGTACGTGTCGCGGCTGCTACCGGAGTGGGACGCCGTACGGTTCCGGCCGCCGCAGTCGGCGATCCACCGGTACACCGTCGACCGGCACCTGCTGGAGACCTGTGTGGAAGCGTCCGCGATGGTGCGCGACGTACGGCGGCCTGACCTGTTGCTGGTCGCTGCCCTGCTGCATGACCTCGGCAAGGCGCTCGACGGCGACCACAGCGTCACCGGTGCGGGCATTGCGGCGGGTGTGGCCCGGCGCATCGGGTTCAACGACGCGGACGCGGACACGATCACGCTGCTGGTCCGGCAGCACCTGATGCTCGCGCAGGTCGCTACCCGGCGCGACCTGGAGGACCCGATGACCGTGGAGTTGGTCGTGGGGATCGTGCGCAGCACCGAGACGCTGGACCTGTTGGAGGCGTTGACGTACGCGGACGCCCGCGCGGCTGGTCCGGCGGCGTCCTCACCGTGGCGGATGCGGCTGGTGGGGGAGCTGTGCCGTCGCGTACGCAGCGACCTGGCCGGTGGTGGCGAGAGCATGTGGACCGAGACACCGCCGGTACCGGTGCCGGTGCTGCACCAGGTGGTGGGCGTCGGCCGACTCGGCCTCACGGTGACGGAGCACCACGGGGACCTCCGGGTGAACGTCGCCGTACCTGATCAGGTGGGGACGCTGTCTACGGTTGCTGCGGTACTGGCAGTGGAGCGGCTGGCTGTGCGGTCTGCTGTCGTCACGTCCGTTGAGGGCCTTGGCATCTCGCAGTGGACCGTCGCCGGATCGCCTCCCGATCCAGTGCGGCTCCGGGACCGGTTGGCCGTCGCGCTGCGGGACTCGTCGGACGTCGTACGGCGACTGACCGCGAGGGACTCGTCGCAGGCACGTGTCGCCGGCCGCGTCGACCTGCTGCCGGAGGCGTCCGAGACGGCGACCGTGCTCCAGGTGCGCGCTCATGACCGTCCGGGACTCATGTACGACGTCACAGCGGCGATTGCGGCCACCGGTGCGGACATCCGGTCCGCGCACGTCAGCACGCTCGGTGCGGAGTGTGTGGACGTGTTCTACCTGACCGACCGCCACGGCGCCCCACTCGAACCCGAAGACGCGCGGACGACCGCCAAGTCGGTGCTGGATCGCCTGACCTTCTAATCTCCCTACGTGGAACTTGTAGAGGCACTGCAGCGACAAGCGACCGCCTGTGAGGACTTGGGGTCGCCGATGTACGCCGAACTGCTCCGGCTGCTCGTCGACGACTACGAGGTCGGTGGGGTGTCGGTGCAGGTCCTGGAGGGGTACGACGGCCGGTCGTTCGGTGAGGCGATCGGGCTGCGGCTGCTGGCCGCAGTACACGGCCTGGTGCTGTCCGGTACGGCACCTGAGCTGGCGGCGTTCTACCCGAGTACGGGCGGTGCGTGGGACCCCGTGCTCGGCTGGGAGGCGTTCGAGCAGGTGCTGCAGGCGCGGATCGGGGAGGTGCGCTCGCTGCTGACCCAGCCGCCGCAGACGAACGAAGTAGGCCGTTCGGCCGCGCTGTACGGCGGTCTGTTGCAACTGGTCGCAGCGGTGCCGCTACCGGTGCGGCTGTTCGAGATCGGAGCCAGCGGGGGACTGAACCTGCGGGCGGACCACTTCCGGTACCTGGCAGACGGGACATCGTACGGGCCTGCTGACAGTCCCGTGGTGTTCGAGTCGGCCTGGACGGGACAGGTGCCGTCAGCGGACCTGCGGATCGCCGAGCGCGTCGGCTGCGACATCGCGCCGGTGGATCCACTGACCGACAACGGTGCGCTCACACTGACGTCGTACGTCTGGCCAGACATGACGGATCGCCTAGCTCGGCTGAGGGGCGCGTTGCGGATTGCCCGCGAGGTGTCGGCCGACGTACGGCACGAGGACGCCGTCTCGTTCCTGCGCGGACTGGAACTGTCCGAGGGCCACGTGACGGTGGTGTGGCACTCGATCATGTGGCAGTACCTCCGCCGCCCCGACCGCACCGCCATCGAGACCCGCCTCACAGAGCTGGGCGCGCAGGCCACCCCGACAACGCCCCTGGCCCACCTGAGCCTCGAACCGCACCGCGTCCTCACCCACGAACGCGGCTCGGACGGCTACGAGTACCGCATAACCCTGCAGACCTGGCCCACCGGCAAAACCCGAACCCTCGGCACCGCATCCCCCCACGGCCAGGACCTGGTCTGGGGCTCCTAGCTCAGCGCAGCTACCAGAGTGTCGGTGAGTTCGGCGGCGTAGCGGCCGTCGGGATCCAGGTCCGGGTCGAAGATGCCCACGTCCAGTCCGACGCAGTTCGGCGCGGCGAGCAGCGGCTGGAGCAGCGCCTGGAGCTGTACGTGGTCGATGCCACCCGGATCAGGACTGTCGACGGCCGGCATGATCGTGGCATCCAGGATGTCGACGTCCAGGTGTACCCAGAAACCGTCCAGCCCGTCGAAGTGCGCGAGCGTGCCCCGCGCCACGGCCGACGGATCCTCCGCAACCTTCGCGGCTGAGTACGTTGCGATGCCGGCCTTCTCCACATCGCCGGCGTAGTCGTCGTCCTCGCGGATTCCGATCAGCACCGCATCGGTGTTCCGCGTGTACGGTCCGCGCTCCTCGAGGTTCGTCAGGTCCTGCTGCCCGTGGCCCGTGATCAGCGCCAGCGCCTCGCCCCCGGCTGCGTCGACGTGCGGCGAGTTGTCCACGGTCCGGAAGTCCGAGTGCCCGTCGACGTACACGACGCCGTACCGCCCGAGCCGCTTCAACGCCAGCGTCGGCGCCAGCAGATTGCTGCACTCACCACCGAGCAGCACCACGAACTTCTCCTGCCGCAGGAACCCTTCCAGCCGATCCGCCAGCCGCACCGTGTACGTCGCCATCGCAGCCGCATTGAAAACCCCGTCACCGGGCTGCCACTCGCCAACGTCGTATCGAGGCGGCGTCACGCACCCACCGTCCTCCGCACCGATCCGCCCCACGAATCCCTGGTCCCGCACCGCCCCCGCCAACTTGTAGCACCCCGGCACCACCCCCACCCCCGGCGCCCGCAACCCCAAATTGGAAGGGCCATCCACCACAACCCGCACGACGCGATTCTCCTCTTCGCTCATCTGCGCTCAGGCCCATGGGGTCCGCGCGCCTGCTGCCCGGCTCCGCCGATGGTGGCCTGGCTTCGTGAACCGTCGCCGAGGGACGGCGTACGTCCAGTCGCGCCGTGCGCCGACGCCATCCCAGTCAGGAAGCGCGCCGCCGGGGCATCACCCACCACCGTCGGCTCCCCGGCGTCCGAACGGTACTTCTCCTCACCACCCGACCCGACCTGCGTATCCGAAGAAGCTGCCCCGCCAGGAGCACGCTCTGCGCCAGGCGCACGCTCCGCGCCGCCGGTCGCGACGTCTGGGCCCGGACGGGATGCCTCGCGGCGGATCTCGTCCACCTTCGAGTTCAGCGCCCGCCCGATCTCCTCCGCGACCTGCTTGCCCGCCTCCGACGACCGGCCCGCCAACCTCTCCCACGCCGGATGCAACATCGCCCCAACCAGCTCGCGCCGAACCGCCGGCTGATCGTCCGCGCGCACTACGTCGTGCAGCCGATTCTGTACGACAGCGTCCGCCAACTGGTCGAACTGCATCGACACCGGCTGCTGCCCGAGCTGGTCGATCAACTCCACCCGGTCGACCCGCAAGCCTGATGCCTGGTTGATCAGATCGTTCGCCGCCGCAGCCGTCCCGGTGCGCTGCGACGGATCGAAGGCCACCTGCGGATGCCCCGCCAGTTGAACGAACGCGCTGAAGTCTTCTGCGGTACGGACGGAGGTGATGCCGTCGTTCAGCCCCAGCGACCGATCGTCGCGGACCGCATTGGGCTCATCCGCTGCATCCAGGGCCATCTCAGCCTGCGTCGCTCGCTGCAGAACCGTAGCCAGGGCGCGCGCACGCAGCCGAGGATCGCTCCCCGGTACACCCGGCAGGCCGTCGCGGAGCAGTGTGCGGTTCACCTCGATCGTCCCGGTCAGGTGATCGAAGTGACCGAGCCCATTCGATGCGCGCAGCTCGCCGTTCCAGCGGCCGGCCCTGTTCGGCTGGAGTTGCGCGGCCAGGCCGTACAGCCGGGCGAACTCGACGTACGTCGCAGAGCCTCTCGGAACTTGCTCAGCCATCGGCCCGGGCGGGCTCATCGGTCGACGGGAACGGCGGGTTGCGAAGTGCGTGCTCCATCGACTCGAGGTCCTCACAGAGCGCCCGGATGTCCCACTCCTCCTCCGGCGTCGCACGGTCCGCGAGCGCCCAGATCTGTCGGCGGCCGTCCTCGAGCACAGCGATCTTCTCGTCGGTGCTGCCCTTCGGCGGATAGACCTCGACGTGGATGCGCTCGGCTTCCTTGTACAGCTCGCTGCGCACCGGGACCGGCGGCGGGGGAGTCGCCAGGTCGTCGACGAGGCCGGTGGTCCAGGTGAGTTCGTGTTCGGAGGCGTCGGCCGGGATCAGCGCGCGCAGGCGTACCTGTTCCTCGGCGACGTCGGCGGATCCGGCGCGGACCCGGTCCCGGGCGCGTTTGAAGGCCAGGTTGAAGGCTCGGGGATCGACAGGCATCGGGGCTCCTGGGGGGGTTGGGGCGATGACAGGACGGTAGCTGGTGAAGGTGCTGGGGCGTGGGAGTTATCCACAGGTTGGGGGGCCGGTAGACTCGGGGAGTTCATCGCTTCGAGGAAACGGACTGTTTCTCGTGTTCGACACGCTCTCCGATCGGCTCTCCACCGCGTTCAAGAACCTGCGGGGCAAGGGCAAGCTGACCGACGCCGACATCGACGCGACCGCCCGGGAGATCCGGGTCGCGTTGCTGGAGGCCGATGTCGCGCTGCCCGTGGTGCGGGAGTTCATCGCGGCGGTGAAGGAACGGGCCAGCGGCGCCGATGTGCGCGGCGGGCTGAATCCGGCGCAGCAGGTCATCAAGATCGTCAACGAGGAACTGGTCAACATCCTCGGCGGCGAGACCCGCGAGCTGCGGATGGCGAAGCGGCCGCCGACGGTGATCATGCTCGCCGGTCTCCAGGGCGCTGGTAAGACCACCCTGGCCGGCAAGCTCGCCAAGTGGCTGCGCGAGACCCGCCACCAGACCCCGATGCTGGTCGCCGCGGACCTCCAGCGGCCGAACGCGGTCACCCAGCTCCAGGTGGTCGGCGAGCGCGCGGGCGTACCGGTGTATGCGCCGGAGCCCGGCAACGGTGTCGGCGATCCGGTCGACGTGGCCCGCAAGGCGATGGACGAGGCCCGCGCCAAGCAGCACAGCGTGGTGATCGTCGACACCGCCGGCCGGCTGGGTGTCGACGAGGAGCTGATGAAGCAGGCCGCGGACATCCGCGACGCGGTCAGCCCGGACGAGATCCTGTTCGTCGTCGACGCGATGATCGGCCAGGACGCGGTCACCACCGCGCAGGCCTTCCTGGACGGCGTCGGCTTCGACGGCGTCGTACTGTCCAAGCTCGACGGTGACGCCCGCGGTGGTGCCGCGCTGTCGATCGCGCAGGTCACCGGCCGCCAGGTGATGTTCGCCAGCAACGGCGAGAAGCTCGAGGACTTCGACGTCTTCCACCCCGACCGGATGGCGTCCCGCATCCTCGGCATGGGCGACGTGATGAGCCTGATCGAGCAGGCCGAGCGCACCTTCGACGCCGAGGAGGCCGCGAAGACCGCGGCCAAGCTGGCCAAGAAGGGCGGCAAGGACTTCACGCTGGACGACTTCCTCGCCCAGATGCAGTCGGTCCGCAAGATGGGCCCGCTGACCAAGATCTTCGGCATGCTGCCCGGCGCGAACCAGTTCAAGGACCAGCTGGAGAACTTCGACGAGCGCGAGATCGATCGGATCGAGGCGGTCATCCACTCGATGACGCCGGCCGAGCGGACCGATCCGAACATCATCAACGGCTCCCGCCGGGCCCGGATCGCGAAGGGTTCCGGCACCGAGGTGGCGACCGTCAGCGGCCTGGTCGAGCGGTTCTTCGAGGCCCGCAAGATGATGGCCGCGATGGCCTCCGGCAAGGGCATGCCGGGGATGCCCGGGATGCCGGGCATGCCAGGCGTGGGTGGTGGCGGCCGGAAGGCCAAGCAGCAGCAGAAGAAGGGCAAGAAGCGCGGCTCGGGCAACCCGGCCAAGCGTGCCAACCAGGCCACCCCGCAGCCGGAGGCGCCGCAGCCCGGCCAGCTGCCGGCCGCGTTTGGCGGCCAGAACGGCGGCGACTTCGAGCTGCCCGACGACCTGAAGAAGATGCTCGGCGGCAACTGACCGCTTCCCGAAAGGGCACAGTGCGCCGCGCCTGGAGGAGGTACGGCGCACCGTGACGGGTTGTCCCGAAACCCTCGACGACTAAGATCGTGCCTACGCCCGAGCGACACCAACTGCGGAATGCGTCGAGGACGGTCTGGATGAGGCAGCGGTTCAAGAACCTGGACACGTGGCGAGGGAAGCTGAACGCCACCTGTGCCTGCTTGGCCCCGCCGACCGCCATGGTCGCCGTCTTCGTGGTCGGCGGCGTCACCTCGAACACGTTCATCGTCGACGCGCACGCGCTCGCCGCACCGCGCCAGGACGCGGTCTTCGACGACCTCGCGAACAGCGTGCCGACCCAGCCGGGCGTCGACGGCAGCCTGCCGACCCAGGCGAAGTCCACCATCGAGGTTCCGTTCACCGGGACGACCGACGGCACCGTGCAGCCGGTTCCCGGGGTCTTCGGGGACGCCTCGGGTATCCCGGGCACCGTGCTGGCGGCGTACCAGAAGGCCGCTCACGATCTCGCGCTCTCGATGCCGGGCTGTCACATCACCTGGCCGCTGCTCGCCGGGATCGGCAAGGTCGAGTCCGACCACGCCAGCGGCGGCAAGGTGGACGTCAACGGCAACACCCGCGGGAAGATCCTCGGCCCGGTCCTCGACGGCGGCCCCGGGATGGCGGCGATCGCCGACACCGATCAGGGTGCGTACGACGGCAGCGCGACCTGGGACCGCGCCGTCGGCCCGATGCAGTTCGTGCCCGGTACCTGGAAGACGTTCGGTGCCGATGGCAACGGCGACGGCGTCAAGGACCCGCACAACGTGTTCGACGCGTCCCGCGCGGCGGGGGACTACCTCTGCTCCGGCGGCGCGAACCTGTCCGACCCGCAGGGCCTGGTGCAGGCCGTGCTGCGCTACAACCACTCGATGGACTACGTGTCCACGGTCCTGCGCTGGATGCAGTCGTACAGCAAGGACACGGTGAGCCTCCCCGACCGTCCAGGCCAGATCGACACCGCCACCGACGACGGCAACTCGCACAACGACACCACAGACCGGACGTCGACCTCGACGTCGACCACCCCGCCGACAACCGCACCGACCACGCCGCCGGCAACCACGACCCCGGCGGCTCCGACGTCGCACCCGACGCCTGGCAAGACGACCGGCTCGACCAAGCCCACCAAGCCGACGACCACGCCGAGCCACGCGCCGGAGACCTCGACGCCTCCTACGTCCACGAAGCCGCCAACCACCAGCACCCCGCCGACGACGACCCCGCCGACCACTGAACCGCCGACGACGACGCCGCCGACCACCGATCCGCCGACCACGCCGCCGACCTGTACGCCGCCGACGGGCGACCCGACCGAGGAGCCGTCGAAGGACCCGTCGACGACCCCGGCGCCGGGTGACTCGCCGACGACGACTCCGTCCAGTGAGCCAACGGACTCGGAGACGCCGACCCCGCCGCCGACCTGCGACTCCACGCCGCCGACGTCCCCGCCCGCTGCCGGCGGCTGAGCCGCAACCGGCCGAGTGAGCCCGGCGAGCAGCACGAAGCGCGCGAGTTGTAAGGTCCGAACGGCTGCACGAGCAGTCTCCGAGGTAGTTGGGTTCGTTACCTCGGTGCCGGTTTTCCGAGCGCTTTCTGTGGCCCGTAACTTTGCGTCGTCTTGATGTAACTTTCCGGTGCTTGGTTCGTTGAAGGGGCTATGCGCCTAACCCGTAGTGGTAACCGTCGGGTCAAAATCATCATCGCTTCACTCTGTACCGCCCCGCTCCTGGTCGGGGCCGTTGTGACCGTCGCCTCCGGGGGGACCGGTGCCGCCGATCAGCTCACGGCGGGCAGCCCGGTCGCCCCATCGCCTGGGGCCGGGCTGAACAGCGGTGAGTTCGACGAACTGACGATGATCGTGCCTCAGCGTCCCGGAGTGGACGGCCAGCTCGGATCCGACAAGCCTGCCCGCGCCGACGTCCCGGTCCAGGGGGCCACCGACGGCCGCTCGGTCGTCCGTCCCGGCCGGCCGGGTGCCGTGAACGGCATTCCCCGCGGAGTCTTCCCCGCGTACCGCCGGGCCACCGCGAATCTCGCGGTCGTCCGGCCGAACTGTGGACTCACCTGGCCGCTGCTCGCCGGCGTCGGCAAGGTCGAGTCCGACCACGCGAGCGCCGGCCGCGTCGACGTGGCCGGTACGACCCGCGGCCGGATCCTCGGCCCGCAGCTGAACGGCCGGCACGGCAACGGCCGGATCACCGACACCGACAAGGGCAAGTACGACGCCGACGCGACCTGGGACCGCGCGGTCGGCCCGATGCAGATCATCCCGCAGGTCTGGGACGAGTTCGGGGCCGACGGCAACGGTGACGGCTTCCGCAACCCGAACAACGTGTACGACGCGGTCACCACGGTCGCCGTGGTGCTGTGCTCCGAGGGCGACGACCTGCGGAACCCGCGCGACCTGGTCACCGCCCTGCTGCGCTACCAGCACTCCAAGGACTTCGTCGCCACTGTGCTGAAGTGGATGCGCGTCTACAGCAAGAACGCGGTCCTGGTGCCGAACGCGAAGGGCAACATCGCCGCGGCGAAGTCGACCGGCAACGCCGACCGCCGGGTCGACCCGCGCCAGGTGCCGGACATTCCGGACGACCCCAAGACGCCGAGCCCGACCGCGGCCAGCACCACCGCGACGCTGCCGCCGGAGGTTCCGGCCTCGACGCCGTTGGACAAGCCGACCGAGCCGGACCCGATCGACATCCCGACGGACTCGCCGACGCATCACCCGACCGGCACGCCGACGAAGACGCCGACCAAGACCCCCACGAAGACCCCCACGAAGACGCCGACACCCACGCCGACGCCGACTCCGACCCCCACGCCGACCGACACTCCGACGGACACGCCGACCCCGACGGACACCCCGTCCGGATCGCCGTGCGCCGGCAACGAGACCACCACCCCGACCTGTACGCCGGGCGGCGGCTCGCACGGGTAGGTCTGTCCACGAGCGCGGCCCGGGCGGGTCAGCAGATACGGTCGGCCTATGACGACCGGCGTACTCAGACTGACCGGCACGGTGCTGCCGGCCGGTGAACAGCAGGAGCTTCATCTCAGCGGTGGGCTGGTCATCGACCGGCCCACCGCTGCCGATGTCACGACCGTGCACACCGGCGGCTGGATCGTGCCCGGCCTGGTCGACGCGCACTGCCACATCGGCCTCGACCAGCACGGTGGCGTCGACGAGGAGACCCAGGAGCTGCAGGCGATCGCGGACCGCGAGGCCGGCGCACTGCTCGTCCGGGACGCCGGTTCGCCGGTCGACACGCGCTGGATCGACGACCGCGAGGATCTGCCGAAGATCATCCGGGCCGGCCGGCACATTGCCCGCTCGAAGCGGTACCTGCGCAACTACGGCTGGGAGATCGAGCCCGACGAGCTCGTCGCGTACGTCGAGCAGGAGGCTCGGCGTGGTGACGGGTGGGTCAAGCTCGTCGGCGACTGGATCGACCGCGAGGCCGGCGACCTGACCCCGTGCTGGCCGGCCGACGCACTCAACGCCGCGATCGCCCGCGCGCACGAGCTCGGCGCCCGCGTCACCGCGCATGTGTTCGGCGAGCACGCCCTGCCGGATCTGCTGGCCGCGGGCATCGACTGCCTCGAGCACGGTACGGGCATCGAGCCGGACCTGCTCGCTCAGATGGCCGAGCACGAGGTGGCGGTGGTGCCGACGCTGATCCAGTTGGAGAACTTTCCCCAGTACGCCGAGCAGGCGGCCGGCAAGTTCCCGACGTACGCCGCCCACATGCGCGACCTGTACGAGCGCCGTCTGCCCCGGTTGCGGGACGCGTTCGAGGCCGGCGTACCGGTCTATGCGGGGACCGACGCGGGCGGCGTCCTCGGGCACGGGCTCGTCGCGCAGGAGATCCAGGCGCTGACCACGATCGGGATGTCGGGGGAGCAGGCGCTGGCCGCGGGGTCGTGGGCGGCCCGCGAGTGGCTCGGGGCGCCGAGCGAGCTGCGCCCTGGCGATCCGGCGGATCTGGTGGTGTACGACGAGGATCCGCGGGCGAATCCGGCGGTCCTGACGCACCCGCGACTGATCGCTCTGCGTGGGAGCGTGATCTTCTCTCGGTGACGGGAAGAAATTCACTCAAACGCTGGTATAGACGGAAGATCTTCCCTTAGCGTGGCTTTCGGGACCGCCGACGCCCCTCGGCGGACCAGTTACGGGAAGGAACCGCCCCATGTCCCGAGTACCAAAACTGGCTGCGCTCCTGGGCGCCGGCGCACTCGCGCTGACCGCCGCTGCGGCGCTGCCGAGCAACGCCGCCCAGCCCTCCACCGCGCAGCCTTCCACGGCGCAGCCCTCCACCACGAGTCTCGCGAACGCTTTCCAGAGTGCGTCGGCGAGGTACGACGTACCGCGAGAGGTGCTGGTCGGTGTCGGCTTCGCGGAGACGCACCTCGACGGCCACCACGGCGCACCGAGCCAGGCGAACGGCTACGGCGTCATGCACCTCGCGAGCAACAACGTGAACCCGACGATGTCCGAGGCAAGCAAACTCACCGGGCTGCCGGTCGCGAAGCTGTCCAAGGACGACACGTCGAACATCCTCGGCGCCGCCGCCGTTCTGGACTCGTACGCCGACCAGGCCGGCCTGAAGAACCGCTCCGACCTCGGCACCTGGTACTCCGTGATCGCGAAGTACTCGCACTCCGCCGACGCCGCTACCGCCCGGCTCTACACCGACGAGGTCTACAAGGTCATCGGCCTCGGTGTCCGTACCGCCGGGGTGTCGACCGAGCCGCAGCAGGTGACACCGGACCTCGGTGCGTACGCAAAGGTCGCCCCGCTCGGCACCAGGTCCAAGGCGTCGGTGCAGGCCGCCGACTACCCGGGAGCCATCTGGAACCCGGCCTGCACCTGCAACTACCAGACGGGTCGTACGCAGGCCATCACCACGATCGTGATCCATGTGACCCAGGGCTCGTACGCCGGCACGATCAGCTGGTTCAAGGACCCGGCGGCGCAGGTCAGCGCGCACTACGTGATCCGGTCCAGCGATGGTCAGATCACGCAGATGGTGGCCGAGAAGGACACCGCCTGGCACGCACGGAGCGCGAACCCGTTCGCGATCGGCATCGAGCACGAGGGCTACGTCGACCAGCCCTCGTGGTTCACCGACGCGATGTACCGCTCGTCGGCGGCGCTGACCGCCAATATCGCCGACCGGCGGGGCATCCCGAAGGACCGCGACCACATCAAGGGCCACAGTGAGATGCCAGGCAACGACCACACGGACCCAGGACCGAACTGGAACTGGGACTACTACATGCAGTTGGTAAACGGCGGCGACCCGAACCCGCCGGAGTACAACTTCAGCACCTGGGGCAACGGCGTGAACGTCCGCTCGGCCCCGAAGCTGTCCGCGTCCGTGGTGACGTCGCTGGCCGGCCCGACGCGCGTCTTCGTCGAATGCCAGACGAAGGGCGACACTGTGACGGCCGGTGGCTACACCAACGACTGGTGGGCGAAGCTCCGCGACCAGAAGGGCTACATCACCAACATCTACATCGACGACCCGAACGCCAAGCTGCCAGGTGTTCCCGACTGCTAGACCCTCGAAGGTAGAGCCTGCGGTACCGACACTCGCCCGGCCGTCCCGCACCATTGACTCATGATCACCAAGATCCTGACGCGGGGCGGCCGGGCGAGTGCGTACCTCCTGGTGCGTTATCTGCGGGCGCTCCTGCTGTTGCTGGCGCTGCCGAACGGCCTGCTGCTCGGCTGGCTGATCACACCGTTCACCGCCGCACTGGTGAAGCTGGCCAACAGCGAGCGCCGTCGGGCCGCCAAGTACCTGCGGGCCGGAGCACCGGACTTGCTGCCGCCTGCGCTGCCGCGGGCGCCCGGAGATGTGGTCACCCTGTTCAGGGACAGGTCGTTCAAACGCAGTCTGCGCCTCCTGCTGATGCCGCTGGTGATGATCCCGGAGCTCTTCGTTTCGGTGTTTGCCTTGGTCGGTGTTCCGGCTGCCATCGCCGGCATGCTGTTGTGGAAGCTAGACCCGGGTGGCTTCACGCTGATGGGCGTCCCGGTGGACAACTGGACCGAGGCTCTGACCAACGGCACCGGGCAGGTGCTCAGCAGCCTGGCTGTGCTGATCTGGGTCGTGCCTGCGGTGGCACGCCTGCATGCGGGTGCCGTACTGGACCTGCTGGAGCCGAGTGCGGACCAGTTGGAGACGGCCAGGCTGGAGCGTCGGGTAGAAGAACTCACCCAGAGCCGGGCCGGTGCGGTGGACTCCCACGGCGCCGAGCTGCGACGGATCGAGCGGGACCTGCACGACGGTACGCAGGCCCAGCTGGTGTCGCTGGCGATGCGGATCGGTATTGCCAAGCAGACGATGGCGCAGGACCCGGAGAAGGCCGCGAAGCTGCTCGACGACGCCCGTGACGGTGCAGAGCAGGCGATGACCGAGCTGCGCGGCGTACTGCGCACCATGTACCCGCCGATCCTCGCTGACCGCGGTCTGGCCGGAGCGGTGTCCGCACTGGCCGCTCGGTGCCCACTGCCGGTGGAGCTCCGCATAGGCGAGCTTGGCGAGGTCCCGGCCGCTGTAGAAGCCGCTGCGTACTTCGTCGTCGCGGAGTCCCTCACCAACATCACCAAGCACAGTGCGGCCGGCCACGTCGACGTACTGCTCGAACGGCGTGACCACGAGCTCTACCTCGCCGTCACCGACGACGGGATCGGTGGAGCGCGGGTGAACGAGCAGTCCGACCTGCTGGGCCGGGGGAGCGGTCTACATGGCATGCTGCACCGCGTGCAGGCGATCGACGGCCACATGGAGCTGCTGAGCCCGATCGGTGGGCCGACCACGGTCGAGGTGATCCTTCCGTGCGGGTGATCATCCTCGAGGACAACCCGATCCTCGCCGAAGGCCTGAGCCTGCTGCTGGACAACTCCGGTTTCGAGGTCGCCGCGATCGCCACCGACGCGGACGAGTTCGCGAAGGCGATCGCGGAGCACGAGGTGGACATCACGGTGGTCGACGTACGGCTGCCACCCACGTTCACCGACGAGGGCCTGCGGGCCGCGATCGAAGCCCGCCAGGTTCGGCCGGGGCTCCCGGTGCTGGTGTTCTCGCAGTACGTCGAGGAGGTGTACGCCGCCGAGCTGCTGGCGGCCGGCAGCGAAGGCGTCGGGTACCTGCTGAAGGACCGCGTCTCGCGCGTCGACGAGTTCCTCGAAGCAGTACGCCGGGTCGCGGCCGGAGGCACCGTGCTGGACCCGGAGGTGGTCAGCCAGCTGATGGTGAAGCGCAGCAGCCCGCTCGACCGCCTCACGCCGCGCGAACGCGAGGTGCTCGGGTTGATGGCCGAAGGGCTCGGCAATGCTGCGATCGGCGCGAAGTTGTTCATCTCCGACGCGGCCGTGCACAAGCATGTCGGCAACGTCTTCTTGAAGCTGGATCTGCCGCCGACCGACTCGGGACACCGCCGCGTGCTGGCCGTTCTCGCGTACCTCGGGCTCTGAACCCTTGACGCTCACGCCGCGCTGGTCCACTCTCGTTCACTGAGAGCGCTCTCATCCACCGAACCGCCCCTAGGTGAGGAGAGTTCACATGAAGGTCCTCCTGGCCGCCGTACTCACGGCGGCCGTACTGACTGTGCCTGCGACCCAGGCACTTGCGCAGCCGCTGGCTGTTCCTGGCCAGGCTGCCGCTATGCAACGTGACTTCGGGCTGAGCGAGCAGCAGATGCAGCAACGCCTGGCCGCCGAGACGTCAGCCGCCAAGCTGCTGCCGGCAGCTCAGAAGGCTGCCGGCGCCTCCTACGGCGGGGCCTGGTACGACGCGCGTACACAGCAACTGGTCGTCGGAGTGGTCGGCCAGGGCCACGCGACCGCCGTACGCGCCACAGGTGCACAGGTCGTCGCCGTACCCGTGTCAGCAAAGGCCCTGGATCAGCAGAAGGCAGCTGTCGACAGGGCGGCCGGTAAGGCAGTACCGGCTGCTGTTAGCGGCTGGGCCGCCGACCCGAAGTCCGGCACGGTTGTGGTCAACGTCCAAGCAGGTAAGCGTTCCAAGGCCGTCGACGCGTTCGTCGCCAAGCTGGCGAAGGCAGGTGCTGTGACAGTCAAGGAGGTCGCGGCACAGGCACCACGCACGTTCTCGGCCGGTACGGTCGGCGGCGACCCGTACTACGTCAGCAACATCCGCTGCTCGATCGGCTTCTCGGTGTACGGAGGCTTCGTCACCGCGGGGCACTGTGGTCGCAGTGGCACGGTCAGCGGCTGGGACGGCTCGGCCATCGGCTCGTTCCAGGGCTGGTCGTTCCCGGGCAACGACTACGCGTGGGTCTCGGTCGGCAACGGCTGGTGGACCGTGCCGGTGGTGCTCGGCTGGGGACAGGTGAGCGACCAGCTCGTCCGTGGGTCGTCGGAGGCACCCATCGGTTCGTCGGTGTGCCGCAGTGGCTCGACGTCGCACTGGCACTGCGGGACGATCCTGGCCAAGAACGAGACCGTCAACTACGGCAACGGCCAGCTGTTCTACGGCGCGACGAAGACCAGCGTCTGCGCCGAGGGTGGCGACTCCGGTGGGTCGTTCATCACCGGCGACCAGGCGCAGGGCGTCACGTCCGGCGGCTGGGGCAACTGCAGCAGCGGCGGCGAGACCTGGTTCCAGCCGGTCAACGAGATCCTCCAGACGTACCACCTGACCCTCCATACCGCCTGAGAAACAACAACGTCCGAAGAACCGAGGGTTTCAACCCTCAGTTCTTCGGACGTTGGTCGGTCGGGTCAGGCGGTTTCGTTCGGTACCGGCTCGAGGGACGGCTTCTCGTCGTCCTTCTTGGTGGCCAGCGAGTCGATCAGCTGCTTGGCCAGCGCGAAGCCCGAGCCACCCATGGTGATCGTCTTCACCAGGGTGTCCTCGATGCCCTGGGCACCGTTCAGCACGACCATGTTGCCGACCTTGTCGAACGAGCTCGCCGCCGCGGTGACGATCGCCGGGTAGGCCTCGGCCAGCTGCTGCGCCACGACCGCCTCGGTGTTGGTCGCCAGCGCCTCGGCACGGGCCTTGATACCCGCGGCCTCGGCCATCGCCTTCGCCTGGACGGCGGACGCCTCGGCCTTACCGGTGAGCTCGGTGGCCTTCGCCTGTGCCTCACCGCGGAGCTGGACCTCCCGGGCGTTCGCCTCGGCGGCCGCAATCTGCGCGTCCCTGGCCGCTGAGGCCAGCGTGCGCTGCTTGTACGCCTCGGCGTCGGCCGGCTTCAGCACCGACGACTCCAGCTGCTTCTCGGCCAGCGAGGCGTTCAGCTTCGCGGTCTCCGTCTCGGCGACGACGACCTCCTGCTTGGCCAGTGCGGCCGCCAGCGGGCCCGCCTGGAACGACTTCGACGTGGCCTGGTCGACCTCGGCCTGGTAGCCGGCCTTCGCGATCTCGCTCTCCCGGATCGCGGCCGCCTTCGCCGCGGCCGCAACCTGCTCGCGCTCGGTCGCTTCCCGGTCCCGCTCGGCCTGCGCGATCCGGGCCGCGGCCTCGACCGCAGCGGCCTGCGGACGGCCGAGGTTCTTGATGTAGCCGGACTCGTCGTCGATCTCCTGGATCTGCAGCGAGTCCACGACCAGGCCGAGCTTCTCCATGTCCCCGGCCAGCGAGCCGCGGATGTTCGTGGTCAGCGTTTCCCGGTCGTGCAGCATCTCCTCGACCGTGGTGGAACCCACGATCGCCCGCAGGTGACCCGCGAACAGCTCGTGGATGGTGCCCATCACCTGCTCGTCGCTCTGCTCCAGGAACCGCCGGGCGGCGTTCGCGATCGAGCCGTAGTCGTCACCGACCTTGTACGCCGTGACGCCCTTGATGTGCAGCGGAATGCCCTGGCTGGACACGCAGGTCACGGTCAGCGGCGTGGCCCGGATGTCCAGCGGCAGCCGCCGGACGGTCTGGAAGCCGGGCAGCACCGCGGTACCGCGGCCGACCACGATCTTGAAGCCGAGCGTCTCGTTGACCTGCTCGGTGCTCGAGTGCGCGCCGAGGCCGGAGATGATCAGCGCCTCGTTCGGCTCCGCCACCCGCCAGACCATCCGGAACAGGATCAGTAGGACGACCACCGCGATCGCCGCGATGATCAGGTACGTCCAGAGCATTTCCCCTCCAAGGGAACTGAGTTAGATAGCGCGAGCGACGTACACGGTGCGGGGTGGGTCGAAGTCGACCACGATCACCTGTGTCCCCACCTCGAGCACCTCGTCGGTCGCGGGGTAAGCGTAGAAGGCCTCGGTGGCACCACGGACCGGCAGCATCACCTCGCCGACGATGCCCGGTGCGATCCGGCCGATCACCCGCCCCCGCTTGCCTACCATGTTGCTCCTCCGACGCACCGCTGCTGCTCTGGGTTCCGCAGCTTACCGTGGGGGTCCGCAAAGTGGTTGCCGCTGACAACGACAAGGGACGGCAGCTGCCGTACTTCGGCGCAGCACCGGGCCGGGTAAAGTTCCGGGCACGGGCCCGGGTCCAGCCGGCCGGAGCAGGAGTAGAGGTGATCCTGGCGTGAAGCTGACGATCCTGGGTGGGGGCGGATTCCGGGTCCCGCTCGTTTACCACGCGTTGCTCGGCGACCACGGCGCCGGGCGGATCACCGACGTGATGCTCTACGACACCGATCGGACCCGCCTCGCGGCGATCGGCGCGGTTCTCGGCCAGCAGGCTGCGGCTGCCTCGGCCGAGCTGGGTGGTCTCGCGGCGCCGGTGGTCACCGAGACGACCGACCTCGACGAGGCCCTGCGTGGTGCCGACTTCATCTTCTCCGCCATCCGCGTGGGCGGACTCACCGGCCGTACGCTCGACGAGCGGGTCGCCCTGGACCTCGGTGTGCTCGGCCAGGAGACAGTCGGCGCAGGCGGGATCGCGTACGGCCTCCGGACGCTCCCCGTCGTACGGCAGATCGCTCAACGGATCGCGGCGGTCGCCCCGGACGCCTGGACGATCAACTTCACCAACCCGGCCGGCATGGTGACCGAAGCGATGATCCCGTTCCTGGGCGATCGGGTCATCGGCATCTGCGACTCACCGTCCGGTCTGGGGCGCCGTGCTGCGTTGGCGCTCGGCGTGGATCCGGCGACCGCGTTCTACGACTACGCGGGCCTCAACCATCTCGGCTGGCTCCGGGGCCTCCGATCCGGCGGCGTGGATCGGCTCCCGGAGCTCCTGCAGTCGCCGGACGCCCTGAGCTCGTTCGAGGAAGGCCGTCTGTTCGGTGCGGACTGGCTCCGCTCGATCGGCTCTATTCCGAACGAGTACCTGCACTACTACTACTTCGCGCGCGAGACGCTGGCCGCCGTACAGGCTGTGCGTCAGACACGTGGGGCGTTCCTGCTGGAACAGCAGTCCACGTTCTACGCGGACACCGGTGCGCATCCGGATCAGGCGCTGGAGCTGTGGCGGAAGACGCGGGCCGAGCGCGAGGCGACGTACATGGTGGAGAGCCGTGAGGTCGCCGACGCGGGGGAGCGCGACGAGCGCGACATGGCGGCCGGCGGGTACGAGCAGGTCGCGCTGTCGCTCATGCGGGCGATCGGGCACAACGAGCGGGCGTCGTTGATCCTGAACGTCCGCAACCGGGGCGTACTGCGGCACCTGGACGACGACGCCGTGGTCGAGGTCCCGTGCACCGTGGACGCGAACGGGGCGCTTCCGCTGACGGTGTCGCAGCTGAGCGACGATCAGGCCGGGCTGGTGTGCGCGGTGAAGGCAGTGGAACGTACGACGATCCAGGCCGCGACCACCGGTTCGCGTGAGGCGGCGCAGCGGGCGTTTGCGCTGCATCCGCTGATCGACTCGGTCACGGTGGCGCACCAGTTGCTCGACACGTACGCCGCCGAGCTGCCCGGCCTCCGCCAGTTCGTCAAGCACTGACCCCTCGCGGGCGGCCTCGTGGGACCGCGGGAATTGGTTGTCGCCGTGGGATCTGGCAGAATGTCAGGCTGAGTCCGTCCAGGTTTTGTGCAGCCCTCTAACTCCACTGTCCTGGTGCGGCCCATTCGAGCACTCGGTCGTTGTCCCCACGACGCGCTGTGTTGCTCACCCAGTCTGTATTTCCAAGGGAGACCACCCGAAAGTGGCAGTCAAGATCCGTTTGAAGCGCATCGGCAAGAAGCGCACCCCGCACTACCGCATCGTCGTCATGGACGCCCGCACCAAGCGGGACGGCCGGGCGATCGAGGAGATCGGGATCTACAACCCGAAGACCGAGCCGTCGTTCATCCGCGTCGACTCCGACCGGGCGCAGTACTGGCTGGGCGTCGGCGCCCAGGCGAGCGAGGCCGTCGAGGCGATCTTCAAGGCCTCCGGCGACTGGCAGAAGTTCAAGGGCCTGGACGCCCCGGCGCCGCTGCGGGTCGCGGAGCCGAAGCGGGACAAGCAGGAGATCTTCAACGAGGCGCTGGCCGAGGCCCACGGCTCGCTGAAGACCGAGGCCGTCACCGCCAAGAAGTCGGCCAAGAAGGCCGAGAAGAAGGACGACGCCGCGGACGCCAAGTCCGACGCGAAGGCCGACACCAAGGCTGACGCGAAGGCTGACGCGAAGGCTGACGCGAAGGCTGACGCGAAGGCTGACGCGAAGGCTGACGACGCCCCCAAGGCCGACGCCCCCAAGGCTGACGCCCCCAAGGCTGAGGCTCCGAAGGCTGACGAGGCCAAGGCCGACGAGGCTGCGGCCGAGACCACCGAGGCCTGACGATGATGGAGACCGAGGCGCTCGAGCACCTGGTCCGAGGCATCGTGGACAACCCTGACGACGTCAGCGTCCGCTCCCGGAACCTGCGGCGTGGCCGCACCCTCGAGGTGCACGTCCACGCCGACGACATCGGCAAGGTGATCGGCCGCAACGGCCGGACCGCCACCGCCATCCGGACCGTCGTCGGCGCCCTCAGCTCCGAGTCCTCGCTGCGCATCGACTTCGTCGACGAGTTCAACAAGCGCCCCCGGCGCTGACCTGACTCACCCGAAGGCCGCGTTCCCCGCAAGGGAACGCGGCCTTCGCGCTTTCTGGGGACCGTCAGATGGTCCACCGGCGAGCTACTTTCGGCCCCATGCCAACGATTCGGGTCGCCACCGCCGCCGATGTGGACCAACTGGTCGAGTCGGTCACCAACCTCTTCCGGGACGATGCAGGCCGGCACGACCGGTTCACCGACATCACCTGGCCACAGCGCGAAGGCGTCGCGAGATACGGCGCGCTGGTCGGCGATCCCGCCTGGCTGCAACTCGTGGCGTACGACGACGAGGACCGGGGCGTCGGCCATCTGGTCGGCCGGCTGAGTGAACCCACCCCGACTCGCGCCAGTCTCGCCGCCGTGCTCGAGAGCATTTACGTCTTCGAGGACGTCCGTGGTCAGGGCATCGGTGGACTCCTCACCGAGCAGTTCCTGACGTGGGCCCGTGGGCAGCGGGCGGCCTTCGTCACGGTCAGCGCGTACGCGGCGAACGAGGCCGCGCAAAGGTTCTACCGCCGCCATGGCTTCGTCCCTCAGAGCATCACCCTGCAAACAGCGCTCTAGACTGTGCCGTTGTTGTCGGGGCTTTTGGAGAGGAACTGCGGTGCTGGTGAATGTCGGCCAGATCGGCCGGGCGCATGGGATCAAGGGCGAGATCGGGATGATAGTCCGTACTGACGACCCTGATCTGCGCTTCGCGGACGGTGCGAAGCTCGTCACGACGACCAACCCGCCGCGGACCCTCACCGTGCAATCCACCCGCTGGCACAGTGGCCGGCTGCTGGTGAAGTTCGCCGAGGCGCCGGACCGGACCGCCGCGGAGCAGTTGCGCAACCTGGTCGTCCAGTCCGAGGTCGATGCCGACGAGCGTCCCGAGGACCCGGAGGAGTACTACGACCGTGAGCTGATCGGTCTCGCGGTCCGCACCACCGACGGCGCCGATGTCGGCGAGGTGATCGACGTGGTCCACCTCCCGTCCCAGGACCTCCTCGAGATCCGCCGTACTGCGGGCAACGCCGTACTCGTCCCATTGGTCGAGGAGCTCGTCCCGGAGATCAACGTCGACAAGCAGTACGTCGTCGTGGCCGACCGCCCCGGCCTGCTCGACCCCGACGGCGCCGACGTGGTGGAGACCTCGGAAGCCGACGGATGAGACTCGACGTCGTCACGATCTTCCCTGAGTACCTGGCCGCACTCGACGTATCCCTCGTCGGCAAGGCGGCCAAGAGCGGCCTCCTGGACGTCCACCTACACGATCTGCGCGATTGGACCCACGACCGGCACCGGACCGTCGACGACACCCCGTACGGCGGCGGAGCGGGCATGGTGATGAAGCCGGAGCCGTGGGGCCAGGCGCTGGACGCGCTCGCGCCTCCGGACGGTCCCGCGCAGCCCCGGCTGATCGTCCCGACGCCGGCTGGGCGCCCGTTCACCCAGTCGCTGGCGTACGAGCTGGCCAACGAGCCGTGGCTGGCCTTCGCCTGCGGCCGGTACGAGGGCATCGACGCGCGTGTGGCGGCGTACGCGTCCGAGCGGATGCGCGTCGACGAGGTGTCCATCGGCGACTACGTACTGAACGGCGGTGAGGTCGCCGTACTCGTGATGGTCGAGGCCGTGGCGCGCCTGCTGCCTGGTGTGATCGGCAACCCGGAGTCCCTCGCGGAGGAGTCCCACTCCGGCGACGGCCTGCTCGAGTACCCGGTGTACACGAAGCCGCCGTCCTGGCGCGGGCACGACGTACCCGAGGTCCTGCTGTCCGGGAACCACGGCCTGATCGCCGACTGGCACCATGACGAGTCAGTACGTCGTACGGCTGAACGCCGGCCCGACCTGCTGGCGGCCTGGGGAGACGTACTCGCGGGGAAGAGCGAGTCGACCGAGGGCGTCCGCATCCTCCCGGCCACGGCGGCTGACGCCGGGGAGATCCACGTGCTGCAGCTCGCCGCGTTCCTGTCCGAGGCGCGGCTGTACGACGACTACACGATCCCGCCGCTGACGGACGACCCTGCGGCCACGGCGGCCCGCCTGGAGCGTGGAAACGTCCTGAAGGCCGTCGCAGGTACCCGCATCGTCGGCTCGGTCCAGCTGGTCGTGGACGACGGGGTGGGGCATGTCGAGCGGCTGATCGTCGCCCCGGACTGGCAGGGCCGTGGGCTCGGTATCAGGCTGCTGCGCGCCGCTGAGCAGCTCGCGCCGGCCGACGTCGCGTCGTACGCCCTGGACACCGGTGCGCTGAGCGACCGGAACTTGGCGCTGTACCGGAAGGCGGGCTACCGGGAGATCAGCCGGGAGGCACAGACGCCGAAGGTCGACCTGGTCCACCTGGCGAAGCGCCGTCGCCGTAAGTAGTCCAACACGGCTGATTTCGTCACCGTGTGGGGCGTATGGCAAGATTGCCTGTTGCTGCCCTTCGGTGCTCCTGCCACAGGGGGTGACCACCGACCGGCAGCCTTCTGATGACTTCATCACCACCGAGATTCGTGGGTGACCTGTGGCACGCGCGAGGAAGAGACACCTGAAGATGAGCAACATCCTGAACGAGCTCGACAACGCGAGCAAGCGCGACGACCTCCCGGCCTTCCGCGCCGGTGACACCGTGAACGTGCACGTGAAGGTCGTCGAAGGCAACCGGTCCCGCGTCCAGGTGTTCAAGGGTGTCGTGATCCGGCGCCAGGGTGGTGGCCTGCAGGAGACCTTCACGGTCCGCAAGGTCAGCTTCGGCGTCGGTGTCGAGCGGACCTTCCCGCTGCACACCCCGATCGTCGAGAAGGTCGAGGTCGTCACCCGCGGCGACGTCCGCCGCGCCAAGCTGTACTACCTGCGCGAGCTGCGCGGCAAGGCGGCGAAGATCAAGGAGAAGCGCGAAGTTCCGGCCTCCTGACGCCGCGTAACGACGACGGTCACCGATGGCGCCGAGCACCGCGACTCGCGCTCGCCCGCGCCCGGTTTCCAAAAGGGCGGGTCGTAGCAAGGGACGTCACCGCAGGCTGAAGCAGCGGAATCCGCTGCTCAGCCTGCTGGTCGAGATGAGCACCGTCACGGTGCTCGCGCTCGTCATCACGGTCGTCCTGCGGCTGCTGGTCGCGGAGGCGTTCTACGTCCCGTCGGAGTCGATGTACGACACCCTGACCAAGGACGACCGGATCCTCGCCGAGAAGGTCAGCTACATGCACCGCGACGTCGATCGCGGCGACATCGTCGTCTTCAGGGATCCGGCCAACTGGCTGCAGGAGGCCGAGCCGCAGCCCGGCACGCTGCGCCGGATCGGCGAGTTCGTCGGCATCCTGCCGCGCAGCGGCGAGGGTCACCTGGTGAAGCGGGTGATCGGCATCGGCGGCGACCGGGTGATCTGCTGCGACAAGCAGGGCCAGATCACAGTGAACGGCATCCCGCTCGACGAGCGGGAGTACCTGCTCAAGGACGCCAAACCCTCCGAGGTGCCCTTCAACGTGCTGGTCCCGGCCGGCCATCTGTGGGTGATGGGCGACAACCGGGCCGAGTCGGCCGATTCGCGCGCCCATATGGGCGGGCCCGGCGGCGGCTTCGTCCCGGTCGAGAACGTGGTGGGCCGGGCCTGTTGCATAATCTGGCCGTCTGACCGGATGACGATGCTGCGTCCTCCGGATACCTTCAAGAAGCCGGGGCTGAAGAAGTGACAGATACACCGACCAAGACGGACGCCAAACCCGCCCACCGCTCAGGGTTCGCCGCAGCAGCTCGCGAGTTCGTCCTGATCGTGGTCGGCGCCCTGATCGTTTCGTCGATCCTGCGGGCGTTCGTCGGGCAGATGTTCATCATCCCGAGCGAGTCGATGGAGAACACGCTGCTGGTCGGTGACCGGGTCGTGGTCGAGAAGCTCACCGACGTCAAGCGCGGTGACGTGGTCGTCTTCGAGGATCCGGGCGGCTGGCTCGGCCAGGAGGAGAGCGGCCAGAAGCGCGGCTCGGTCGGCCGGTTCTTCGAGATCGTCGGCCTGCTGCCGGACTCCAGCCACGGCCACCTGATCAAGCGCCTGATCGGCATGCCGGGCGACAAGGTCGCGTGCTGCGACTCCAAGGGCCGCCTGCTGGTGAACGGTCAGCCCCTCGACGAGACCAGCTACCTGTATCCGGGCGACGCCCCGTCCCAGATGGACTTCCAGGTCACCGTCCCGGCCGGCCGGATCTTCGTGATGGGCGACCACCGCTCCGCGTCCGGCGACTCTCGCGTCCATCTGCAGGACCTCGACGCGAACGGCGGCAACCAGGGCGACGCGGCCTTCGTGCCGCTGGACAAGGTCACCGGACGGGCAATCGCCATCGTCTGGCCGGCGGGCCGCTGGAGCAAACTCGGCGTCCCCGACACGTTCAAGGGCGTCCCGGCCGCGGGCCCGGCGCCCGACAAACCCTCGATCTCTCTCACTCCACCACCCAAGACCTCAGGCTGAACTTGTCGCCGGTCGTGTCTAGTGTGAGTGGTGTGATGCGGAGGGCTGGATGAGCGCGCTGCCGCGCGGGAGCACGGTACGGCGAGACGCCGGGTTGTACGGGTACGAGCGGGCCCTGCGACGGGTCGGCCTGGATCCGATCGCCGGCGTCGACGAGGCCGGCCGCGGGCCGTGCGCGGGTCCGCTCGTCGCCGCCGCGGTGATCCTGCCGGACGGCAAGCGCGGTCAGGTCCCCGGGCTGGCGGACTCGAAGCTGCTCACCGCCAAGGCACGGGAGCGCTGCTACGAGGAGGTCCGCAACCGCGCCCTGGCTTGGTCCGTGGTCTCGATCGAGGCGGCCGAGTGTGACCGCCTCGGCATGCATGTCGCGAACGTGGAGGCGCTCCGCCGGGCCTTGTTCCGGCTCGACGTCCGCCCGTCGTACGTACTCACCGACGGGTTCGGCGTCGACGGTCTGGACGTACCGGGGCTGGCGATCTGGAAGGGTGACCGCGTGGCGGCTTGCATCGCGGCGGCATCCGTGATTGCCAAGGTGACCCGTGATCGCGTGATGGAGCACTGGGACAAGGAGTACCCGCAGTACGGGTTCGGGATCCACAAGGGTTACTGCACCCCGGAACACCAGGCGGCACTGGACGAATACGGCCCGTGCCCACAACATCGACGGCGGTTCGAGAATGTCCGCCGCAGTCTGCGGCCTGTTATGGGACAGAATGTCACCAGTCCCACCGGAGTGGAGAACCTGTGAGCGAGCGTAGCGAGGTGGAGGTATGAGCGAGCGTAGCGAGCGAACAAAGAGCAGAGCCGCCCTCAGCGCTCATACCGGAACTGAGCGTAGCGAGGTGGAGGTATGAGCGCCGACGACCTTGAGAAGTACGAGACCGATATGGAGCTGCAGCTCTATCGGGAGTACAAGGACGTCGTCGGGATCTTCAAGTACGTCGTCGAGACCGAGCGGCGCTTCTACCTGTGCAACGCGGTCGACCTGAAGGTCCGCACCGAGGGCGGTGACGTGTACTTCGAGGTGACGATGGCCGATGCCTGGGTCTGGGACGTCTACCGTTCCGCCCGCTTCGTGAAGAACGCGAAGGTCGTCACCTTCCGCGACGTCAACATCGAAGAACTGGCGAAGTCCGACCTCGAGGTCCCCAAAGACTCCGACTTCGGCCGCTGACCGCTCAAGCGGAACCGAGCCCGGTCTGGGGCACGGACTGAGTGACGGGGGTGGCTAGCCGCCAGCCGGTTCCGTCGTACTCGACCATGGCGAGCTCGGCGAGGGCCTCCAGACAGTCCTGGGTCGTCTGGAGGTCCAGCCCCGCCTCGCTGGCGACGCGGCTCGCGGGACGGGCGGACCGGACAGGTACGGCATCCAGCGTGCGGCGGATGTCGTGGTCCAGCTGATCGAACGGTTTGCTCGGCCCCGTGGGACGTGCCGCCAGGTGCGTACCGATCGGGGAGATTGCTTCGAGGACCTCCGCAACGCTCGTGACGAGGACTGCGCCGCGCTCCCGCACCAGAAGGTGACTGCCTTCAGACATCCGGGACGTGATGGGCCCAGGGACGGCGAGAACCGCGCGACCGCACTGCTCGGCCCAGCCGGCACTGTTCAGCGCGCCACTGCGGGTGGCAGCCTCGACGACCACGACGCCGAGCGTCGACGCGGCGATCAGCCGGTTGCGCGCCAGGAAGCGGAGCCGGGTCGGAGTGCAACCCGGCGGCAGCTCGCTGACCAGCATGCCCTGCTCGGCGATGCGGCTGAGCAGCGCTGAATTCTGCCGCGGGTAGAACTTGTCCACACCGCACGCCAGCACGGCAATCGTCGCTCCGGAGGCGGCGAGAACGGCACGATGAGCTGCCGCGTCGATCCCGAAGGCTCCACCGGACACGACCGTGAGGCCCTTGTCCGCGATCCCGGATGAAAGCTCCGCCGCGACATACTCCCCGTACGACGAGCTTGCCCGAGAGCCGACGACTGCGACGGACTGCTCGAGTGCGGCGCGCAGCTTCAGCGGGCCTCTGACCCAGAGCCCGAACGGCACGCCCGCCCGGCGCCCGAGCTGCCCGGCCTCGGCCAGCACCTCGATCTGCTCCGGCCACTCCTCGTCGCCGGGGATCACGAACCGCGCTCCGATCTCGGTTGCCCGCTCCAGATCGCGCTCCGGCTCGGCCTCCGCCAGGCGCGACGACCAGCGCTCGGTTCCTGGGGTCTTGCGGCGCAACAGCTCCCAGATCTCCGATGCTTCCATCCCGTCGAACGACTCCAGCGCTTTCACATCCCCCGGCTCAACCACCCGAGACAACCCCGCCCGCGCCAATCGCTCCTTGTCATCACCCCCGGCCCCACCATTCGCAGCTCTCACCCCGTCCCCAGACCCCCCACACCCCACAGGCCCACCATCCATACGCGCGGAGTCGGCCGAGCTGGCAGGACTGACGGAGGAGCGGGGCGAGGAGCTGCTGAGGGTGAGGGTGGGCGCGGAACTGATGACAGCGAGGGTGGGAGGGAGAGTGACGAGGGAGAGGGCGGGAGCTCGATTGCGTACGGCCGGGACGGAGACGAGGTTGGGGGAGGGGATGGTCATCGGGTGAGTCCTTTGAGGGGGCGTTGGTCGGCGAGGTCTGTGAGGGGTTCGCCGGTGCGGAGTTGGAAGGCTTGGTGGGTGTGCTCGACGGTCGGTTGGTCTGTGTCTTCGAGGTCGGCCAGCGTCCAGGCGAGTCGGACGACTCGATCGAGGCCGCGCGCGGTGATCCGGCCGGCGGAGTACAGCTCCTCGAGCAGCTTCTGGCCGGCGGAGTCGAGCGGATGCTCGCGGCGCAGAACCGGACCGGGGACCTCGCTGTTGAGGACCCAGCTCGTCTCTCGGTACCGGAATGCCTGCCGGTCACGGGCACTCGTCACGCGGGCGGCGACGACAGCGGTCGACTCGGACGTCGAGCTGTCGCCGAGCGTGCGAGCCGCTGGAAGGATCTGCCGCTGGATGTCCAGCCGGTCCTTGATCGGGCCGCTGATGCGTTGCCGATAGCGCATCAGCGACTGCGGCGTGCAGGTGCAGGACGTCCCTTGATCCGTCCCGGACAACCCACACGGGCACGGATTCGCCGCCATCACGAGCATGAACCTCGCCGGGAACTTGGCGACCGCGGCAGCCCGGTGCAGCTCGATGTATCCCGACTCGAGCGGCTGCCGCAGCGTGTCGATGGTCAGCGGGTGCATCTCGGCTGCCTCGTCGATGAAGAGGACGCCGCGATGGGCACAGCTGATCGCTCCAGGCCGAGGCACTCCTGACCCACCACCGACAAGGCTCGCGAGCGACGCGGTGTGATGTGGAGCGATGAAGGGCGGGCGGGTGACCAGCTCGGCATCGCTGGTGAGCATGCCGGCCAGCGAGTGCACGGCTGAGACCTCCAGCGAATCCTCCATCGACAGGTCCGGCAGCAGCCCACCGAGTCGCTCGGCGAGCATCGTCTTCCCGGACCCGGGTGGGCCGTGCAGGAAGAGGTTGTGGCCACCGGCCGCGGCGACCTCGATCGCGCGCCGCCCGTCGCGGTGGCCGATGATGTCGTCGAGGTCGACGTCGGGCACCCGCGCGAGTGACTCGGACAGCAACCGTGGCTCGGCGCGGGACGGCGCCTCGTCAGGGACCTCGGTGCCGCGCAGCAGCGCAAGCACCTGCCGGAGCGAGCGAACGCCGTACACCTCGATGCCCGGAACCAGGCGAGCCTCGTTGGCGTTCAGGTCTGGGACGACGATGCGCTCGAAGCTGGCTCGGGATGCCGCGAGCGTCATCGCCAGCGCGCCACGAACCTCCCGGACCCGCCCGTCGAGGCCGAGCTCGCCGATCACCGCCGTCTGCCGGAGCGCGCTGCGGTCGACGACACCGGCCGCGGTGAGAAGGCTGAGCGCGATCGCGACGTCGTAATGCGAGCCGGTCTTGGGCAGGGTCGCCGGTGAGAGACCGATGGTGATCTTGCGATCGGGGAACCGCTCGCCACTGTTCACGACAGCGGCGCGGACGCGATCCCGAGCCTCGGTCAGAGAGGCGTCCGGCAGGCCGATGAGAGTCGTCTTCGGCAGGCCCTGGGAGATGTCGGTCTCGACCTCGACCAGGTGCCCTTCCAACCCGACCAGCGCGACGGACCAGGTGTGGGCCAGCGCCATCAGGCCGCGCCCCGGAGGTGATCCACCTGGGGCGAAGTGGTGTTGTCGAAGACGATCGCGACGACGTCGATCCGGATCGATGCCGCCCGGACCTGATGCGTCTGCAGCCAGCGCCCGGCCAGCCTGCGGAGGGTGGTCAGCTTCTTGTAGGTGATCGCCTCCAGCGGGGTGCCGTAGTTCAGCCCGCGGCGGGTCTTCACCTCGCAGATGACCAGCGTGTCGCCCTCGCGCGCCACGATGTCGATCTCGCCCAGTTCGCAACGCCAGTTGCGCTCCAGCACGGCGAAGCCGTTGCTGGTGAGATACCTCGCGGCGAGATCTTCGCCGTACTGCCCGACTGCGGTCTTGGTGTGCATTGATGACCACCTCCGGCAGAGAAGATGCCGGTTTCGGGCCAGAATTCACCCGCCATTTTTCAGCTGTGGACAACCGTCGCTGCCGACAGCGAAATGACGCACCCTAGTTGCGCATGTGTTTGCCGCGGGTGGATTTCGAGGGTTGCTGGTCGGGTGGCGTGCGAATCGCGCGCAGCTCGTTGGGGCGTTCGTGGTCGTGGCGGATCGCCTGCAGGCCGCCCGTGCCGGGATCGGTGTCCCCGAGGTCGAAGTCCCAGCTGTCCTCGTTGGCGAGGCGGCTGTGCCAGCGGCCGTAGAGGCCGTAGATCGCGATCCCGATCAGCATCCAGACGAAGAACTTGATCCAGGTGCCGGTCTTCAGGTTGAGCATCAGCCACACGGTCGCGGCCAGCGACAGCAGCGGGATCAGCGGCACCAGCGGGACCCGGAAACCACGCTCCAGGTTCGGCTCTGTACGCCGCAGCCTCAGCACACCGACAGCGCAGAACGCGAAGCAGAAGAGCGCACCGATGACCAGAAGCTCCTCGAGCTCCAGCACCTTCGGATAGAGGGTCAGCACGAGCGCGGCGACACCTGCGGCGGCTGCGGCGCGGGCCGGCGACGAGTACACGCGGCTGACGCGGCCGAGGCTCTTCGGCAGGAGGCCGTCACGGCCCATGTTGAACAGCACTCGGCTCTGCGCAATCAGGACAACCATGATCACCGTCATCAGCGCGAGCAGAGCCCCGACATTGACGACCTTCGCCGCCCAGCCGACGCCGACCGCGGACAGTGCCTCGGAGACCGGTGCGGACCCGCCGAGCTTCGCGTACGGCCGCATGCCGATCAGGACGACCGCCATCGCGATGTAGAGGATCGTCACCGCGCCGACGCCGAGCAGCATGCCCTGCGGCACGGTCTTGCGCGGGCTCCGGGCGTCCTCGGACGCGGTCGCGATCAGGTCGAAGCCGATGTAGGCGAACACGATCGTGCTCGCGGCCGTGAAGATGCCCATCGTCCCGAACGTCCCGAACGCGGAGTCCAGCACCCAGCCGAGCACCGTGGGGTCGGCCGTCGCTGGCGCGGCCCGGGACGGCGGCACGAACGGGTGGTAGTTCGCCATCTTGATGTGGGTCGCGCCGACAATCACCACGAGCAGGATCACCGCGACCTTGGCGATCACGACGATGGTCAGCACGCGGGAGGAGAGCTTGGTGCCGGTGACGATCAGCGCGGTCAGGATCAGCAGCAGCAGCGGGGCGACGAGGTTCACCTTCGCCTCGGGGCCGAAGAACTGCGCGATCCCGCTCGGGAGCGTGACGCCGAACCCGTCCAGGGTGGCGATGAAGTACGCCGACCAGACACGCGAGACGATCGCGGCGGCAGTGACGAGCTCGAGCACGAGTGCCCAGCCGACCAGCCAGGCCCACATCTCGCCGAAGGTCACATAACTGAAGGTGTACGCGCTACCTGACACCGGGATCGTGGACGACAGTTCGGCGTAACAGGCCGCGGCCAGCAGACAGACGATCGCGGCAATCACGAACGACAAAATCACGGCCGGTCCGGCGACATTTGCCGCCTGGACACCGCTGATGCTGAAAATGCCTGAGCCGATCATCACGCCCAGGCCGAGTACAACCAGGTCGCGACGACCGAACAAACGCGGCAGACGGTGCCGCGCGTCCTCGACTCGAGTGAACGCCGACTCGACCGGCAGACGCCGGCCTACGGTCTGTCCGTTCGCTGAGGGGGCCATGGTCAGGGGTGCCTCCGTTGCTACTAGGGCAATCGGGCCGAACAGTAGTCGACCGTCGGGCTATCGACCAGTCCTCCTCTTCCTCGGCTCCGCGCGGCTGCTTGCAGTGCCGGGCCGCCTCACGCATCGTCGAGGTATGACGCCCGACGAAGTCAGCGGAAACCATTCCAGGCCGGAAGGTTTCACTGTGTTACTGGCTGACTACGAAAGGCATCTAACGGCGGAAAGAGACCTCAGCACTCACTCCGTGAGAGCCTACATCGGAGACGTCGCGGATTTACTCGAACATTTGATTCGGCTTGGTCACGATGATCTCGGGAGCCTCGATATCCGGGGGCTGCGGTCCTGGCTGGCCAAGCAGCAAAGTCTGGGGAAATCCCGCAGCACGATGGCCCGCCGGGCGGCGGCCGCAAGGGTTTTCACGGCCTGGGCCCAGCGAACCGGACGGATCGGTACGGATCCCGGAGCGTTGCTCGCCAGTCCGAAGGCGCACAAGACGCTGCCGGGTGTGCTCGGCCAGGCCGACACCCGCACCGTGCTCGACGCAGCGGCCGTTGCCGCGGACGACGGCAGCCCGGTCGGCCTCCGCGACCTCGCGATCATGGAACTGCTCTATGCGACGGGCATCCGGGTCGGCGAGTTGTGCGCCCTCGACGTCGACGACATCGACATGTCGCGCCGGGTCGTCCGGGTGTTCGGCAAGGGACGGAAGGAGCGGTCGGTGCCGTACGGCGTGCCGGCCGGGCGGGCGATCGATCGCTGGCTGGCCGAGTCGCGTCCGAAGTTGGCACGCGAAGGCAGTGGTCCGGCGGCGTTCCTCGGGGCGCGCGGTGGCCGGATCGATCAGCGCACGGTCCGGCGGCTGGTGCATGAGCGGATCGCTGTCGTCGACGCGGACATGGCTCCCCACGGCCTCCGCCACACGGCGGCCACGCATCTGCTCGAAGGCGGCGCGGATCTGCGCAGCGTGCAGGAGTTGCTCGGTCACGCATCGCTGGCGACCACGCAGGTCTACACGCACGTCTCCACCGAGAGGCTGCGGCAGGCCTATCAGCAGGCGCATCCCCGCGCCTGACCGCCATCGCGGCGCGGTCTGCGACAGGCCCGTACAGACCTGCGCCCGGACGGCACGGAACGCGGCAATGGCCGGGTTGTGCCTGGGGAATGCGGCGGCCGAGGACCGGAATACGGCAGACTGCGGGACATGCGGGTTTCGGCGAAGTCTGACTATGCGTTGCGAGCTCTGATCGAGATCACCCAGCGATGGGTGGCCAACGACCATTCGGTGGTGTCGGCCGAGGAGTTGAGCCGGGCGCAGGGCATTCCGCACGGATTCCTGCAGGGGATCCTCGCCGACCTGCGACGCGCCGGCGTCCTGTCGAGCCAGCGTGGGCAGTCCGGCGGGTGGCGACTGGCCGTCGACCCCAACGAGATCTCCGTCGCCGATGTGATGCGTGCTGTCGACGGGCCGATCGTGAGCATCTCGGGAGTCCGGCCGGAGAGCGTCTCGTACAACGAGCACGCCGTCGTCCTGCAGCGGGTCTGGATCGCTGCGCGCGCCAGCCTGCGCGACGTACTGGAGAACACCACGCTGACCGATCTCGCCAGAAACAAGCTCCCGGCCGGCGTCGAGCGCCGCTCGCGGGACGAGGATGCCTGGCAGGCGCGGGTGCCGGGGAGCTGAGCTGGTGCTACGGTCGTCACTTATATAAGCGACGACTTTAGGAGATGGATGATGGCCGAACAGCAGATCAAGACGTTCCTGATGTTCGAGGGCGGCGCGGAGCAGGCGATGAACTTCTACCTGTCGCTGTTCGAGGACGCGGAGATCGTGTCGATGGTCAAGCACGGGGCCGAAGGGCCGGGGCCCGAGGGTTCGGTGATGGTCGCCGTGTTCCGGCTGGCCGGGCAGCAGTTCATGTGCAGTGACAGCTACCAGCATCATGGATTCACCTTCACGCCTTCGATGTCGTTCTTCGTGGACTGTGCGGACGAGGCGGAGCTCGAGCGCCTGTACAACGCGCTGGTCGACGGTGGCGGCGCGCTGATGCCACTGGGGGACTACGGGTTCAGCAAGAAGTTCGGCTGGGTGAACGACCGGTTCGGGGTCTCGTGGCAGCTCAACCTCCCGCACGCCTGAGCACTCACCGGGGCAGGGCTGTTCGGGAACGGGACGGCCTGCTCACGGGCGCCTGAGCAGTAGGCCGGCGGTCAGGCTGAGGGCGGCCGCGGCGGCAATCACGAGCTTCGCCGCGCGGCGGTTGCGGTAGGCCGAGTCGCCGGGCGGGGCGGTGTGCGCGTTGTGGGGTGAGGCGGCGTGCTGGTCAGTAGGTGGGGCTGATCGTGGGTGCGCGGCTGGGAGGCGGAGGTCTTTCGCGCGGAGGTCTGTGAGGGGGAGAAGGCGGACCGGGCGCTTGGGGAGCAGGCTCAGAGGGTTGAGGTATTGCTTGGCCTGGAGGAGGCCCCAGTGGAGGCACGTGCTGGGGACGCAGTGGGAGCCGGCTGCGGACAGGCGGCCGATGACGGTGCCGGTCTGCACTGCCGCTCCGACCTTGACGTCGGGGACGACCGGTTCGTACGTCGTGCGGCGCGCACCGTACGTGATCGTGATGACGCCGCGGCCGGCCAGCGGTCCGGCGTACGTGATCGTGCCTGGAGTGGCGGCGAGGACGGGCTGGCCGGGGCGGCCGGCGAGGTCGACGCCGCGATGGCCGGGAAGCCACGGTTTCGCTGGCAGTTCGAACCCGTGCACGACCTCGGGCCGCGGCTGCAGCGGCCAGCCGGCGGCAGGCGGCGCGGCCGAGCGGGAGGGTGCGGCAGCGGGGATCGTGGGTGGGAGGGTCAGCGTGGTGAGGGTCAGAAGGGTTGTCGTCATGCCGGAGAAGATGCCGTTTTCGGCGCGATTTCCGGCCGGCCGTTTCGGGGCTGTGGACAACCAGGCCCGGTTCGCGTTGCAGGCTGCCGGTCACGTACACTTCCGGTGGCGCCCTGTGTGAACGGGGCGACTACGCATGCCCGCACAAGTGCGTCGTTTCCTTCGGTCCCGGAGTATTCCGGGTGGATCTGCGCGACGGGCATCAGGCGCTGCGGACCATCCGGTCCGGGGCGAGACAACCGAGAAGTGGCCCGGGAGACCCGGGTCCGTAGGAGGAACACCTCATGGCCGTCGTGACCATGAAGCAGCTGCTCGAGAGCGGCGTGCACTTCGGGCACCAGACCCGGCGCTGGAACCCGAAGATGAAGCGCTACATCCTGACCGAGCGCAACGGCATCTACATCATCGACCTGCAGCAGTCGCTGTCCTACATCGACCGTGCGTACGAGTTCGTTCGCAGCACGGTGGCGTCGGGCGGGGCGATCCTGTTCGTCGGTACCAAGAAGCAGGCCCAGGAAGCGATCGCCGAGCAGGCGACCCGCGTCGGGATGCCGTACGTGAACCAGCGCTGGCTGGGCGGCATGCTGACCAACTTCCAGACCGTGAACAAGCGGCTCCAGCGTCTGAAGGAGCTCGAGCTCATCGACTTCGACGACGTCGCCGCCTCCGGTGTCACCAAGAAGGAGCTGCTGCAGAAGCGTCGCGAGCACGACAAGCTGCTCAAGACCCTCGGCGGTATCCGCGACATGGCCCGGGTTCCGGCCGCCGTGTGGATCGTGGACACCAAGAAGGAGCACCTCGCGGTCGACGAGGCGCGCAAGCTGAAGCTGCCGATCATCGGCATCCTGGACACCAACTGCGACCCGGACGAGGTCGACTACCCGATTCCGGGGAACGACGACGCGATCCGCTCGGTCGGCCTGCTCACGCGGGTCGTCGCCGACGCCGTCGCGGACGGCCTGATGGGCCGCTCCGGCCAGGGCTCCACCGCCGCGGGCGAGGAGTTGGGTGCCGAGGAGCCGCTGGCTGCCTGGGAGCGCGAGCTGCTGGAGAGCCAGAACGGCAAGGCCGGCGACGCGAAGGCTGCCGACGCCAAGACCGCCGAGGCGCCGGCCGCTGAGGCTCCGGTTGCTGAAGCGACCACCGAGGCTGCTGAGGCCGCTCCGGCCGCTGAGGCCACCCCGGCCCCGGCTGCCGAGGCGACCACCGAGGCCGCTCCGGCTGCTGAGGCCACCCCGGCCCCGGCCGCCGAGGAGACCCCGGCCGCCGAGGCCCCGAAGGCCGACGAGGCCTGACAGCCGCGGGTGCCGCCCGGTTCATCGCCGGGCGGCACCACCGCTGCGGATGCCGTGCCGCGCCCGGTGACCGGCCGTCACAGGCCAGAACCGGGCCGCACGGCCCGCGGGAACCTGACAGCCCCGCCCATCCAGCCGCATCGACAAGACGAGAGAACGAGGAATGGCGAACTACACCGCCGCTGACGTGAAGAAGCTCCGCGACGCCACCGGCGCGGGCATGATGGACGCGAAGAAGGCGCTCGAGACCACCGACGGCGACTTCGAGAAGGCGATCGAGGAGCTGCGCATCCACGGCGCGGCCAAGGCCGCCAAGCGTGGCGCCGAGCGATCCGCCACCAACGGCCTGGTGGCCGCGGCGGAGAACGCGCTGGTCCAGCTGAACTGCGAGACCGACTTCGTCGCGAAGAACGAGCAGTTCCAGCAGTTGGCCGCCGACATCGTCGCGCACGCCTCGGCGAGCAAGGTCGGCGACGTCGAGGGCCTGCTCAACGAGAAGCTGACCGACGGCAAGTCGGTCGCCGAGAACATCGAGGCGCTGGCCGCGGTCATCGGCGAGAAGCTGGAGCTCGGCAAGGTTGCCGTCTTCGACGGCCAGGTCACGGCGTACATGCACAAGCGTGCCGCGGACCTGCCGGCCCAGGTCGGCGTACTGGTCGAGTTCGAGGGCGACGACGTCGAGGCCGCTCGTGGTGCCGCCATGCAGGCCGCCGCGATGCGCCCGCTGTACACCACCCGCGACGAGGTCCCGGCCGAGACGGTCGAGAACGAGAAGCGGATCGCCGAGGCGACCGCCCGCGAGGAGGGCAAGCCGGAAGGCGCCCTGCCGAAGATCGTCGAAGGCCGGGTGAACGGCTTCTTCAAGGACGTCGTGCTGCTCGAGCAGCCGTCGGTCACGGAGAACAAGAAGACTGTGAAGGCTGTGCTCGACGCGGCCGGTGTCACCGTGAAGCGGTTCGCCCGCTTCGAGGTCGGCGCCTGATCCGCGCCGGATCCGAGCGCACACGCAGCTAACGAGGAGGCCGGAATCGTGACGGAAACCATGGGGACCGAGACGAGTCCGGCCTCTTCGCCTGCCTATCACCGGGTGCTGCTGAAGCTGTCGGGTGAGGTGTTCGGCGGCGGCAAGCTCGGCGTCGACCCGGACGTGGTGAACTCGATCGCCAAGCAGATCGCCGATGTGGCCCGGGCCGGTGTCCAGGTCGCCGTGGTGGTCGGTGGCGGCAACTTCTTCCGCGGTGCCGAGCTCCAGCAGCGCGGCATGGAGCGGAACCGGGCCGACTACATGGGCATGCTCGGCACCGTGATGAACTGCCTGGCCCTGCAGGACTTCCTGGAGAAGCTCGGCATCGAGACCCGGGTGCAGACCGCGATCACCATGGGTCAGGTCGCCGAGCCGTACATTCCGCGCAAGGCCGAGCGGCACCTGGAGAAGGGCCGCGTCGTGATCTTCGGCGCCGGCTCCGGCATGCCGTACTTCTCCACCGACACCGTCGCCGCCCAGCGCGCCCTCGAGGTCGGCGCCGAGGCGCTGCTGATGGGCAAGCAGGGAGTGGACGGCGTCTACGACTCCGATCCGAAGAAGAACCCGGACGCGGTCAAGTTCGACCAGCTGTCCTACGACGACTTCCTGGCCCGCGGCCTGCGGGTCGCCGACGCCACGGCGATCAGCCTGGCCCGCGACAACGCGCTGCCGATCGTGATCTTCGGTCTCGAAGAGGGCAACATCGAGCGGGTCATCCACGGCGAGAAGATCGGAACGGTCGTCTCCCGGGGGCAGTAACCGGTTGTAGGCCCCGTACGACTAGGATCGGGAAGCACACGTGGCTGCGCCGAGGCGGCCCAGAGGAAGCGAGGAATGTCGTGATCGACGAAGCTCTCCGCGACGCCGACCAGAAGATGGCGAAGGCCGTGGAGGTTGCGAAGGACGACTTCGCCGCGATCCGCACCGGCCGCGCCCACCCGCAGATGTTCGCGGGCATCCTGGCGGACTACTACGGCAGTCCCACGCCGCTGCAGCAGCTGGCCGGGTTCCAGGTTCCGGAGCCCCGCACGGTGCTGATCTCGCCGTACGACAAGGGCGCGATGGCGGCCATCGAGAAGGCGATCCGCGACTCCGACCTCGGGGTGAACCCGGGCAACGACGGCGCGATCATCCGGGTCGTGCTGCCGGCCCTGACCGAGGAGCGCCGCAAGGAGTACATCAAGGTCGCGAAGACCAAGGCCGAGGACGCCAAGGTCTCGGTCCGCAACATCCGCCGGCACGCCATGGACCAGGTGCACAAGACGGTCAAGGACGGCGACGCCGGCGAGGACGAGGGCAAGAGTGCTGAGAAGCGGCTCGACGGGTTGACGAAGAAACACGTCGACTCCATCGACGACCTGCTCAAGCACAAGGAAGCCGAACTGCTCGAGGTGTGATGGGCGTCGAGAGTACGCCCGCGCCGAGTCCCAGCCCGAGTCGCGCCGGCCGCAACCTGCCTGCCGCGATCGCGGTGGGCGTCGGGCTCATCGCGCTGATCCTCGGCTCGCTGTACTGGCAGAAGGTCCTGTTCGTCGTTCTCGTGCTGGTGGTCGTGCTGGTCGCGGTCGACGAGATGATGAAGGCGCTGCGGACCGGCGGTGCGGTGATCCCGAGGGTCCCGCTGTTCGTCGGTACGGCAGCGATGCTGCTCGCGGCGTACTTCGGCGGCCCGATGGCGCTGCTCGTGGCGCTCGGCGTCACCGTTCTCGGGACGATCTTCTGGAGGATGCCGGGCGGTTCGGTCGGGTTCGTGCGCGAC
The DNA here is from genome assembly GCF_043197975.1 of Kribbella sp. NPDC048928. NCBI lineage: Bacteria > Bacillati > Actinomycetota > Actinomycetes > Propionibacteriales > Kribbellaceae > Kribbella > Kribbella sp. NPDC048928. The sequence continues at coordinate 557,802 of NZ_JBICUC010000006.1, forward strand.
GTGAGCGCCGGCGTGTTCCTGATCGGGTACGTCCCGCTGCTGGCCGGCTTCGCGATCCTTCTCGTGCAGCCGGACGCGGACGGCCCGGGCCGGGTGGTGACGTTCTTCGCGGTCACGGTGGCCAGTGACGTCGGCGGCTACGTGGCCGGTGTCCTGTTCGGCAAGCACCCGATGGCGCCGACGATCAGCCCGAAGAAGTCCTGGGAGGGCTTCACCGGCTCGGCGCTGGTGTGCATCGGCGCCGGGATCGCCGCTGTCGTCTTCCTGCTGGACGGCGACTGGTGGGTCGGCGCGATCATCGGCGCGGTCGCGGTCCTGACCGCGACGGTCGGTGACCTCGGCGAATCGATGATCAAACGCGACCTGGGCATCAAGGACATGTCGAACCTGCTGCCCGGTCACGGCGGCGTGATGGACCGCCTCGACTCGCTGCTCGCCACCGCCCCGATCGTCTGGCTCCTCCTACATCTGCTGGTGAAATGATGACCGTTGTTCCGGATGGCCGCCCGCTCGTCGGCGACGTCGTGCGCCTCGATCGGCTGCAGGCATCGGATATCGACGAGCTCTACGCCGCGATCGGCAACGAGCAGGTGTATGCCGGCGGCTTCGGCGGCGGCCCTGCCGCGATGCCGGCGAGCGCGGAGGATATGCGCGCGAAGTGGATCCCGGCCGCGGCGCACCGGTTCGCGTACGCCGTCCGCCTGGTTGCCGACGGCACCGTTGTCGGTACGTCGAGCCTCGCCGACGTCGACGTACGCAACGAGCGGATCCACCTCGGCTACACCGGTTACACACCGGCCGTGTGGGGGACCGCGGTAAACCCGGCCGCCAAGCTCCTACTGCTCGAGCACGCCTTCGAGACGTGTGGATTCGGCCGCGTGAAAATCCAGACCGGCCTGAAGAACACTCGTTCGCAGGCCGCCATCGCGAAGCTCGGCGCGACCCGTGAGGGTGTCCTGCGTCGGCACATGGTGCAGGCGGACGGTTCGTTCCGCGACACCGTGGTGTTCTCGATCCTGGCCGACGAGTGGCCGGACGTGCGGAAGCGGCTCGAGGACCGGATCAGCCGGTGAGCTTCGCCAGCGCGGCGTAGTTCGCCAGCAGGGCCGCCCGGTCGAAGGTGTTCGTCGTGATGAGCAGTTCGTCGGCAGCGGTACGGCGGACCAGGTCGCTGAGCGTCTCATCGACCTCGGCGGGCGTTCCGTAGATCTGTCCGCGCAAGGCGTTCTCGAAGTACTCCCGTTCGCGGTCGGTCAGCTCAGTCGGCACGTCGGCCTGTAGCGGAGGGAACACGCCACGGGTCCGTGAGTACGCACTCGCCCACGCCTCGGGCAGCAACAGTTCCCGCGCACTCTCGGTCGAGTCGGCTACCCCGGCAGTGACCGCGAGAATGACGTACGGCTCCGATGCCCAGGCAGACGGGCGGAACGTAGTCCGATAATCCTCAAGCAACGAGACCGAGTCAGGACGCGCGGCCAGCACGACAGGCAGCCCGAGTGTCGCAGCGATCGTGGCGCCTTCGCCGACGGCGAGGACGAACGGCGGGATGTGCAGTCCTTCGCCTGGTCGGGCGTGGACGCTGTCGGGTGCCGTACCGGCGAGAAAGCCGAGCAGTTCCTGGACCTGAGTCGTGAAGTCGTCCGCCGCATCCTTGTCGACGCCGAGCGCCCGCCGGACGCCGTTCGTAAAGCCGACCGAGCGCCCGAGGCCCATGTCGATGCGGCCCGGGAACAGCGATTCGAGGACGCCGAACTGCTCCGCCACGACCAGCGGCCTGTGGTTCGGCAGCATCACACCGCCGGTGCCGACGCGGATCCGATCGGTCTGCGCGGCAACGGCCGCAGCAAGAACCGTCGGCGCCGAGCCGACCACACCAGGCACGCTGTGGTGCTCAGACACCCAGAAACGCTTGTAGCCAAGCTCTTCCACCTGCTGTGCCACCTGCACGGTCGCACGGAGTGTCTCCGCCTCCGTCTCGCCTACACGCGTCCGAGAGCGGTCCAGTACTGACAGCGGAACCGAGAGCATGCAAAGTCCAACCTGCCTGCCGGAGCCCTCATTCCCCGAGCAGCAGCCGGAGGTCCTCACGGAAACGGGCAGGGGAGTCCAGTGGAGCCAGGAACGATTCCTCGACATCCAGCCGGATCCGCTCGGCGGTCTCGAAGGTCGACTCGCCCAGCTCCGTCAGTACGACGACGTTCCGGCGCCGGTCCTCCGGACTACGCCGGCGTTCGACGAAGCCTCGTTCCTCGAGCCCGTCCAGCAGGTCGCCGATCGAGGTCCGGTCCACCCGCAGCCGGGCCGCGACCTCCAGTTGGGAGAGCGGCTCGCCGGAGACGATCGCGGACAGCACGGCCAGGTCGCGGCCGTTCAGGCCGTGCGGCGCGAGCGCCTTCGTCTGCGCCTCGGTGAGCTGCGCGAGGACGTGTTTGAGCAGGTACCCCAGCCGGTCGGACGCCATACCGCAAATCTACCGGGCAACTGATCGTCAGGAGTGCTGATCATCAGTTATCCTGATGATTATGCAACCCACCTTCGGTCTGAAGACCACCCCGATGCATGTTCCGTACGCCGACATCCAGCGCGTCTGGCTCGAGGCCGACGAGGTGCCCCAGATCCGGGACGCTTGGCTCTGGGACCACTTCCTTCCGCTGGCGGGCCCGAAGAACGGCGACGTCCTGGAGGGCTGGACGCTGCTGACCGCGCTCGCCGCCCAGACCACGCGGCTCCGCCTCGGCCTGCTCGTCACCAGCAACCGGATCCGCCCGCCGGCTGTCCTCGGCAAGATCGCCAGCACGCTCGACGTGATCTCCGGCGGCCGGCTGATCATGGGGCTCGGCGCCGGCGGCACGCATCAGCCGGCTGGGCTGAGCGGCATCCCGGGGCCGAATCCGGCGATCGAGGAGTACGCCGCGTACGGACTGACGCTCGTTCCGCCGGGGGAGGGGGTCGACCGGCTCCGCGAGACGATCGAGATCCTGCGCCGGATGTGGACCGAAGAGGAGTTCGACTTCCGCGGCCGCTACTACACGCTCGAAGGCAACCGGAACTCGCCCAAGCCCGTTCAGCCGGGCGGACCGCCGCTGCTGATCGGCGGCTGGGGCAATCGCATGCTGCGACTGGTCGCGCAGTACGCGGACCAGTGGAATATCGGCGGCCCGCCGCACACCGACTTCGACACCCTCGTAGACCGGATGCACAGGCTGGACGCCGAGTGCGAGCGGATCGGGCGCGACCCGTCGACGATCAGCCGCTCGTTGCAGCAGATCGTCTCCTACGACGACCCGGCCGGGACGCGGGCGATCGTGGCGAAGGCGGTCGGGCTCGGCTTCGACCACATCGTGCTGTCGCTCCCGCGGCCGTACCCGGAGCGGGCCGTGCGCTGGCTCGTGCGGGAGATCATCGACCCTTCCACCCAGATCGAATAGGTCGGTGATTTTTTCACCGCAGAGCAGCCCTATGTGTCAGGATCAAACACAGGACGATCCGCCCCGGTCGTCCCAGTGAGGAGCTGACATGATTCCCACGACGAAGTTCAAGGCCGCCCTAGGCGGTCTGGCCCTGATCGCCGCCGCGGTGCTTCCGGCGAATGCTGCCACCGCCGTACCTGACAGCGTGCCGGTCGCGACCTCCAAGCCGGTGCCGAAGCTTGGCTACTCGACGCAGAGCGTCAAGACGCTGAACATCGACTTCCAGTACCAGCAGACCGGGTACTGGTGCGGCCCGGCCGCGACGCGGATCGCGCTCTCCGCGCGGATCTCGCCGCCGAGTCAGCAGCAACTGGCCAACGAGCTACCGACCACGACCAACGGCACCGACTGGATCGGCCAGGTCACTCGCGTACTCAACAACCATCTCGGCACCGGCTGGTACGAGACCAAGGAGATGCCGAACGACCCGCCCACCCAGGCGCAGCGAGACCTGCTCTGGCGGGACGTCGTCCTGGACATCGACAACAACTACCCGATCGTCGCCAACATCGTCGCCCCGGCCAGCAACCACCCGCCGGGCTACCCGAACTACACGATCTACCACTACTTCACCGTGATCGGGTACGACTCCAGCGACCAGACCGTACTGATCGCCGACCCAGCCGGCTTCGCCCCGACCGCGACGTACTGGCTGACCTTCAACCAACTAGCCACCCTCATCCCCCCGAAGGGCTACGCGGCCTAACCACCCGCCCTCGCGCACTTTGTGCACCAGGTCCGTACGCGAACCGCCTCGAAGCGCGGATCTGGTGCACAAAGTCGGCCTGGGGATCCGGTGTGACCGGCGGCATGGGATGTGAATTTGTGAAGCGTGGCGCGGGCGGGGGAGAATGGGGCAGTTATGTCTACCTCCCTGCCTCTTGTTTTCGATGAGCCGCGCCGCGCCAAGAAGCCGCCGCGGCACCTTGCCGATCTCTCCGGGGAGGAACGCAGCGCGGCGGTGACGGCGCTGGGCGAGCCCGCGTTCCGTGCCAAGCAGCTGTCCAACCACTACTTCTCCCGGCTGGTGTCCGACCCGGCCGAGATGACCGACCTGCCGGCCGCGAGCCGGGACAAGCTGGTGGCCGACCTGATGCCGCCGCTGCTGACCCGGGTCCGCGACCTGGAGTGCGACAACGGGGAGACCCGCAAGACCCTGTGGAAGCTGCTCGACGGATCGCTCGTCGAGTCGGTCCTGATGCGGTACCCGGGGCGCGTGACGATGTGCGTGTCCTCGCAGGCCGGGTGCGGGATGGCATGCCCGTTCTGCGCGACCGGCCAAGGCGGCCTGACGCGGAACATGACGACCGCCGAGATCGTCGAGCAGGTCGTCGACGGCGCGCGGGCGCTGGCGCGCGGCGAGGTTGCCGGCGGACCGGGTCGCGTCTCGAACATCGTGTTCATGGGCATGGGCGAGCCGATGGCCAACTACAAGGCCGTGATCGGCGCCGTCCGGCGGTTCACGGACCCGTCGCCGGAAGGGCTCGGGATCTCCGCGCGCGGCGTGACCGTTTCGACGGTCGGCCTGGTGCCGCGGATCAACCAGCTCGCGACCGAGGGGATCCCGGTCACGCTGGCGCTGTCGCTGCACGCGCCGGACGACGAACTGCGCGACGAGCTGGTGCCGATCAACAACCGCTGGAAGGTCGACGAGGTCCTCGACGCCGCCTGGGAGTACGCGCGCCAGACCAAGCGCCGGGTCTCGATCGAGTACGCGATGATCCGCGACATCAACGACCACGCCTGGCGCGCCGACCTGCTCGCCGAGAAGCTCAACGCCCGCGGCGACTGGGGCTGGGTGCACGTCAACCTGATCCCGCTGAACCCGACCCCGGGCTCGAAGTGGACCGCCTCCGACCCGGCCGACGAGCGCGAGTTCGTCCGTCGCCTGGAGGCAGGCGGCATCCCGGTGACGGTGCGCGACACCCGCGGCCAGGAGATCGACGGCGCCTGCGGGCAGCTGGCGGCGGCGAGCAAATGATCGGGCCTGCGGAGTTCAGCCGGGTCCGCTGGCGCGAGGGGTACGCGCCGGAGGAGGTCGACGCGTTCGTCGAGCGGTTGGCCGCGACGCTCAACGGGCAGCCGATCGGGCCGCCGATGACGCCCGAGGACGTCCGCAACGTCTCCTTCACCCCGGTGCGGCTCCGCGAGGGCTACTCCGTCGACGAGGTCGACCAGTTCCTCGACCTGGCCGAGGCCAAGCTCAGCGAGCAGCAGCGCTGAGCAGCTGAGCAAGCGCCTCGGGCTGGGACAGCATCGGCCAGTGACCGGTCTGCAGCTCGACCAGCTCCCAGTGCGGTGACTCCAGCTTCTCCCGTACGTCGGGCGCGGGTGTATCGCCTGCCATCAGGCATTTGACGTACGTCGTCGGCAGCTCACCGATCGGCCGGGCCAACTGCGCCGGTTGCGTCAACGTGAGGCCCGGGTGCGGCGTACTGCGCAGCACCAGCTGGCGGACCGCTTCGTCGGACAGGTCCTGGTCGACGAAGTGCTCCGCCTCGGCCGGCAGCCAAGTGCCGTCGCCCTCGACGAGCTGCTCCTCGAGCCACGCCCGGTCGTCCTCGTCCCACCCGTCTACGAACGACTGGCCCTCGGCCGGAATGCTCGAGTCGACGTACACCACCCGCTGGAGACGGTCACCGATCCGCCCGGCAGCCTGCCCGACAGGGATCCCCGAGTAGCTGTGTCCGACCAGTACCACGTCGTACAGCTCGTTGCCCTCGATCACCGAGACGATGTCGTCGACGTGCTGTTGCTGCCCGACCCGGTCTGCATCCGGATCACGGCGCTCCGCCAGGCCGCTCAGGGTCACGGCGTACACCGCATGCCCGGCACCGCGCAGGCTCCCCGCGACGGCGTCCCATGCCCAAGCGCCCAGCCGAGCTCCCGGTACCAGTACGAACTCACCCATGGGCGCACAGTAGACCCGTGTGGCCGGGTCGTGGGGGAATGGGATGATCGGTTGGTGAAGATCCTCTCTATCCAGTCAGCGGTTGCGTACGGACACGTGGGCAACTCGGCAGCTGTGTTTCCGCTCCAGCGCATCGGCGTGGAGGTGCTGCCGGTGTACACGGTGAACTTCTCGAGCACGGGCTCACCGCGATCACCCTCGACACCGGTGCAGCTAATGCCAACGCCCGCGCGTTCTACAAGCGCCTGGGGTTCGCCGAGGAGGACCTCAAGCTGACGAAGGTGCTCAGCTGATGAGGGTGGTGGCTTCGGTGATGGTGTTTACGAGGTGGGTGGTTCGGGCCATGGGGCGGGTGCCGGCGAGGGACTGGAGGAGGGGCCAGACTGGGAGTTTGTTGGTCCAGTGGTCGATGTCGACGAGGATCAGGGGGATCTGGGTGGCGGGGTCGCCGTAGTAGTTCGGGGTGACGGCCTGGAAGATTTCCTGGACGGTGCCGGCGGCGCCGGGGAGGTAGATGATGCCGCCGCGGGCACGGCTGAGCAGGACGTCTTCGCGTTGCGCGTTCGAGAAGTACTTCGCGATCGCAGACGCGAACACGTTCGGCGGCTCGTGCCCGTAGAACCAGGTCGGGATCGACACCCCACCGTCGCCCGGGAACTCCCGCCGTACGTCCAGACCGGCCGTCGCCCAGGCAGCGATTGACGGACGGAACGACGGTACGGCGGCCAGCGTGGTCAGCACTCGCTCCACGGCGGCGTCGTCGTACTCCGCCAGCGAGGCACCCAGGTTGGCGGCCTCCATCGCGCCCGGACCGCCTCCGGTCACAACCAGGTGGCCCTGGCGAGCCAGCGTGCGTCCGAGAAGTACGGCGGCGCGGTAGTTGGGGTCGCCGCGCAGTACGCCGTGACCGCCCATCACACCGACCCACGGCTTGCCGTCGGGCAGCTCCGTGAGGGCGTCCGCGATCGCGTGGTCGTGCAGGGCCGCGGCGAGCGTACGGCTGGTGTCGCCCTTCTCGTCGTGCTGTCGGGACCAGGCGTAGATCCGCGCGTCCGGCGTGGCCTCGTACCCGTACTCCAGGCCGGCGTAGAGCTCGTCCGCGTCGTACAGCCGCCCGCGGTAGGCGTCGAACGGCAGCTCCGGGATCGCCGGGAACACCAGCCCACCGCCGTCCCGGACCCACGCATCGGCCTGCTCCGCCAGCACGCAGCCGAGGAACACCGACCCGGTCGGCTTCAGTGCGAGCAGTTCTGCCGTACGCCGGGTGAGATCGACTGACTGCAGCCGCCAGCCGGCCATCGCGGTCGCCCCCGCCGCCAGCAGCCGGTCGAACTGGTCCAAGGACTCGATATCCACATGCGGAATGCTCGGCAACGTCACGCAGAGCACCCTAGCTGGCTAGGTGTGCACGATGAGGTGTAAAGGTTGGACATGACACATGCGGAGCTCTGGGAGCGTCACAAGGCCGTCATGCCGGCATGGCTCGCGTTGTACTACGAGGAGCCGATCGAGATTGTGCAGGGGTCCGGCCGTCGGGTCACCGATGCCGAGGGCGCGACGTACCTCGACTTCTTCGCCGGCATCCTGACCAATGCGATCGGCTACGACATCGCGGAGATCTCCGATGCGGTCCGCGAACAGCTCAGTACCGGGATCGCGCACACGTCGACCGTGTACCTGATCCGTAAGCAGATCGAGCTGGCCGAGCAGATCGCCGAGCTGTCCGGCATCCCGGACGCGAAAGTCTTCTTCGCGAACTCCGGTACCGAGGCAAACGAGACGGCGCTCCTGCTCGCCACCCAAGCGCGCCGCTCGAACCAGGTCCTGGCGATGCGCAACTCGTATCACGGCCGCGCGTTCGGCACCGTGGCGATCACCGGCAACCGCGGCTGGTCCGCGAGCAGCCTGTCGCCCGTGAACGTGCAGTACCTGCAGGGTGCGTACCGGTACCGCAGCCCGTTCCGCGAGCTGCCCGACGCGGACTACATCAAGGTCTGCGTCGACGATCTGCGCAACGTCATCGAGACCACGACAGCGGGCGACGTCGCGTGCCTGATCGCCGAGCCGATCCAGGGCGTTGGCGGGTTCTCCTCGCCGCCGGACGGCCTGTACGCCGCGTTCAAGGAGGTGCTGGACGAGTACGGGATCCTGTTCATCTCCGACGAGGTGCAGACCGGATGGGGGCGCACCGGCGACCACTTCTGGGGCATCCAGGCGCACAACGTCGTACCGGATGCGATGACGTTCGCGAAGGGGCTCGGCAACGGGTTCGCGATCGGCGGTGTGGTGGCGCGCGGCGACCTGATGGACAGCATCAAGGCGAACTCGCTGTCCACGTTCGGCGGCAACCCGATCTCGACGGCCGCGGCGAAGGCGACCATCGACTACCTGCTCGACAAGGACCTGCAGGCGAACGCGGCCAAGCGCGGCGCCCAGCTCGTCGACGGCCTGCGCGGCATCTCCGACGAGTTCCCCGAGCTCGGCGACGTCCGCGGCAAGGGCCTGATGCTCGGCGCCGAGATCGTCAAACCCGACGACAACACCCCCGATCCGGCCGCCACCGCCAAACTCCAGCAGGAAACCAAGAACCGCGGCCTCCTGGTCGGCAAGGGCGGCCTCTACGGCAACGTCCTCCGAATGGCCCCACCCATGACCCTCACCGAACAAGAAGCCACCGAAGCCCTAGAAATCATCCGCGACTCCTTCAACACCCTCCGCTGACAACGAATAGGCCCCCGGGCGACCGGGGGCCTATTCGTTCAGTCGGTACAGGTCTTGCAGGGAAACCAGCCGAGCTCTTCCCGGTAGACGTTCACCCAGGTGCCAAGCTTGTAGGTCACCTTGGCCCAGACGAAGTTGCCCCGCTTGTCGTTCGGTTTCGGCATCCGGGGAACGTCGACCCCGATCCAGCGCTCGCCGATCCCCGGGATCTTCCCACCGGTGCTGTACGCCCACCACTCGCCGTTGACGTAGACGTCGACCCGCCAGGACTCCGAGTTGGCCTCACAGTGCGCGCGCACGTTGGCCCGCCCACGTGTGCCGCCGTCGGCCGGTGCGAAGTTCGCATCGGCGTCCCAGCAGAAGTCCTGGCTCTGGCCGGTCGGTCGTAGCTCAGCGGTCGCCGTCGCGGGCAGGCCGGCCAGGAGCGCCGTACCGGCGATGGTTGTGAGGAGTACCCGGGTTCGCTTCATCGTCGTCTCCTCGTCAGGCCGGCGAGGCGGTAGGGAAGCAGTCGTAGGTGCGCTCGCTGTGCAGCGGATCCTCGTTCGGCCCGTAGATCGCCGCCGACGCGTCCACGCACGCGGACTCCTTCGCGCTCGGCGGCGTGGAGGGAACCGTGACCAGTTTGTGGTAGGTGCCCTCCAGGGTGGGCTTGGTCTCGAAGAAGTACGGCTCGCCCGTACGCCGGTTGTACACCGAGAGCACGAACTCCTTCGTGTACTTGTGGTCGCAGTGCATATCGACCGTGATGGCCCACCAGCCGCCGGTCTGGTCGTGGTCGAACACCTTGCTGACACTGGGTACGGCGCACTTCGGGCGCGCCGCGGCCGCGTGCGCGGGTGCGGCCGTTGCCGTCAGCGCCAGCACGGCGGTCACCGCGGCCGTCAAAACCTGCGGAACTCGCATGATCGATCCTCCCTGTCGAAGATGTTGAGTAACCGAACGTCAGCATAGCGCCACGGAAAGTCATCAGTTGCCTGGAGCAAAGAAAAGGTCCCGGGACGGAGCGTCCCGGGACCTTGTAGGTGAGAGATGTTCAGGTGCCGCTGTTGTCTGGCGGGGTGCCGAGGTTGGTGCTGCCGGCGAGGGCGCCGGTTTGGTCGACGGGGTCCGCCGTGAGTGGGCCGCCCGCGGAGCGGCCGCGGCGCCGCATGAGGCCCTCGACACGCTGGGCCACGACGGTCAGCAGGTAGTTGATCAGGACGAAGATCGCGCCGATCACGATGAACGCCGCCAGCAGGTTCGACTTGTAGTTGCCGATCTGCTCGGCCTTACGCAGCAGTTCCTCGTACGTGATGATGTAGCCGAGCGCGGTGTCCTTCAGGATCACGACCAGTTGGCCGACGATCGCGGGCAGCATCGCGGTGATTGCCTGCGGCAACAGGATGAGCCGCATCGACTTGCCGTTGGTCAGCCCGATCGCCATCGCGGCCTCACCCTGCCCCTTCGGCAGCGCGTAGACGCCGGACCGTACGAGTTCCGCGACGACCGAGCCGTTGTACAGCGTGAGCCCGGTGATGACCGCCGCCAGCGCGTACCGCTCCGGCGGGAAGATCTCGTACTTGGCGTACAGCGCGAACATGAACAGCATCATCAGCAGCACCGGTACGGCGCGGAAGAACTCGACGATCACGCTGCAAGGCCAACGCACCCACGCGTGCAACGACAGTCGCCCGACGCCGAGCAGCACCCCGACCACCATCGCGAACACCACGGAGATGGCCGCCGCGATCAGCGTCCCGCCGAGGCCCGGCAAGATGTACTGGGTCCAGATCTCGCCGGTCAGGAACGGCTTCCACTTGTCCGCGGCCAACTGGCCCTTCGCCTGGAACTTGTCCAGCACGAACCAGAGCGCGAGCAGGATGACGAGAATCGACGCGACGCTGACGCCGAGGTAGATCCGCTTCGACCGCGGGCCGGGTGCGTCGAACAGAACGCTGCCGCTCATCGCTTCACCGCCAGCCGCTTCGACATCGATGTGAACAGCACGCCGACCGGGAGCGTCAGGATCACGAACCCGACCGCGAAGATGCCGAACACCACGAAGAGCTTGTCGGGCCGGTTCTCCATCATCACCTTCATCACCGAGGACGCCTCGGTGACACCGATCACCGAGGCGACCGTGGAGTTCTTGGTCAGCGCGATCAGTACGTTACCGAGCGGTGCGATCGCGCCGCGGAACGCCTGCGGCAGGACGACGTACCGCAGCGTCTTCAAGAACGGCAGACCGATCGCACGAGCTGCCTCGGCCTGGCCGAGCGGAACGGTGTTCACACCGCTGCGGATGGCCTCGGCCACGAACGACGCGTGGTAGACCGACAGACCGAGCACGGCGAGCCGGAAGTTGTTGTCGTTGATGAAGGTGTGCGAGTCCTTGTTCGCCAGCGCGAGACCGAGTTGCAGGAACAACCCGAGGTTGCAGAACACAATGACCAGCGTCAGCGGCGTGTTCCGGACGATGTTCACGTAGCCGGCGCCGATGATCTGCAGCACCCGGATCGGCGACACCCGCATGATCGCGACCACCGTGCCGATGACCAGCGCGAACAGGGCCGAGAGCAGCGTCAGGTAGATCGTCGTCCGGAAGGCTTGCAGACCGTCGTACTCGGAGAAGAACTCCGATATCACGTCCATGTTTCTCCTGCAGGGGAACGAGGTGGAGATCAGCACGCCGGGGAGGAACCGCGGACGGTTCCTCCCCGGCGGGTCGGATCAGGCGCAGGCGTCGAAGGTCTTCGGCGGGTTGGTCGCCGGGTCGAGCTTCAGCCCCGAGTCCCCGAGGTTCTTGTCGAAGGCCTTCTGCCACTCGCCGGAGTCGACCATCTTCTTCAGCGCGTCGTTGACCTTCTTGCAGGTGTCGGTGTCACCCTTCTTCAGGCCGACGCCGTAGCGCTCGGTGGAGAAGGTCTTGCCGACCACCTTGAACTTGCCCTTGTTGGCAGCCTGCGACGCGTAGCCGGCCAGGATCGTGTTGTCCGTGGTCAGCGCGTCGATGGCACCGGCGCCGAGCGCCTCGACACACTTGGAGTACGTGTCGTAGTTCTGCAGTTGCACCGTGTCGGCGAACTTGTCCTTGACCTTCTGCGCCGACGTCGAGCCGGTCACCGAGCACAGCTTCTTGCCGTTCAGTGCGTCCGGACCGGTGATGTCGGTGTTGTCGGCCTTGACCAGCAGGTCCTGGCCGGCGACCAGGTACGGGCCGGCGAACGAGACCTTCTCCTTGCGGGCGTCGGTGATCGAGTACGACGCGAGAATCATCTTGACCTGACCGTTCTGCAGCAGCGTCTCGCGCTGTGCCGACGGGGCCTCCTTGAAGGTGATGTTCTTCTCGTCGAAGCCGAGCTCCTTGGCGACGTACTTGGCGACATCGACGTCCATGCCGGTGTAGTTCGCGCCTTCCTTCAGGCCGATACCGGGCTGGTCGAACTTGATGCCGATGGTGACCTTGTCGCCACTGCCGCCCGATCCGGACCCCGAGTCGTTGCCGCATGCGGCGAGGCCGGCCGCGGCCAGACCCGCGATGCCGAGGGCAGCGATGATCCGCTGTCGCATTCTTTTCCTCCGTTGGTTCAGTACTGGGCTGGGCACGGATGTGGGCGGTTCATCAGTGATTCAGTGCGTCAGGATCTTCGACAAGAAGTCCTGGGCGCGCTTGCTCTGCGGGTCGGTGAAGAACTTCTCCGGCTCCGCTTCCTCGACGATCTGCCCGTCGGCCATGAACACGACCCGGTTCGCCGCCCGGCGCGCGAAGCCCATCTCATGGGTGACCACGACCATCGTCATGCTCTGACCGGCGAGGTCGACCATGACGTCCAGGACCTCCTTGATCATCTCCGGGTCCAGGGCCGAGGTCGGCTCGTCGAACAGCATCACCTTGGGGTCCATGGCCAGTGCGCGGGCGATCGCCACCCGCTGCTGCTGGCCGCCGGACAGTTGGGCCGGGTACTTCGCCGCCTGGGCGCCGACGCCGACCCGGTCCAGGAGCGCCTTGGCCCGCTCTTCGGCGTCGGCCTTGGACTGGCCGCGGACCTTGAGGGGGCCGAGGGTGACGTTCTGCAGGATCGTCTTGTGCGCGAACAGGTTGAACGACTGGAAGACCATGCCGACGTCCGCGCGCAGCTTGGCCAGGGCCTTGCCCTCGCTGGGCAGCGGCTGGCCGTCGAGCATGATGGTGCCGGAGTCGATCGGCTCCAGCCGGTTGATCGCGCGGCAGAGCGTCGACTTGCCGGACCCGGACGGGCCGATCACGACGACGACCTCGCCCTGGTCGATGGACAGGTTGATGTCCTTCAGGACGTGCAGGTCGCCGAAATGCTTGTTGACGCCGGTCAGCGCTACCAGACCGTTCTTCGTCAGCGTGTCGGAATCGCTCATGGCCAGAACCTAGCCGAGCCGAGGGGGCGGTCGCAGGCCCGGGTGGTTCCACGGTGGTAACGATCTGCAATAAAGCCGGTCGGCCTGTGATCGAACGATCACAGCCCGCGCCGGTCTGCACTTGAGTGCTCGGTTGCCCCGCCTCCGCAACAGCCGCCCGCAGCGATCGACGCGGCGGTCGGCGGCTCCTTGACCGCGGCCTCCACGCCTGCGAGCAGCTGCTGACGTGCTGCGGGGGAGATGATCCGGCCCCGGGTGATCACCGTGTTGATGCGTCGGCTGTTGCGGATGTCGGTCAATGGATCGGCGTCCAATACAACCAGGTCCGCGATCTTGCCCGCCTCGACGGATCCCAGATCGGCCTGCATTCCGAGGAACTTGGCCGGCTCGACGGTGGCCGCGTACAGGGCCTGACGCGGCGTCGCGCCGGCGCCGACCAGGTGCTCCAGTTCGTCGTGCAGCGCGAAGCCCGGAACCGAGTAGGGCGTGCCGGTGTCGGTGCCGGCCAGGATCGGTACGTCGTGCGCGAACAGTTCCCGTACGAACCGCTGCCGCCACGCCCACATCTCGTGCTGGTGGGAGATCTCCTCCGCGGTGCGATTCGCGGCGTACAGGTTCTGGATGACGTAGTCGTAGGTACCGATCGAGTCCTCGCTCAGGTACTTCGCCAGCGCCGGATCGAGGCTGGTGTAGTCGATCTGGTCGAGCACGTTGTGCATGGTCAGGGTCGGTGTGACGCGAGTCCGGTTGCGGCGCAGCGTTCCGAACACGTCGGCGGCGCGGGCCGGGCTGTACGTGTTCGCGGCGATCCACTCGATCGGGTGCAGTTGGCGGAACCAGCTGTTGTAGTCGCCGGTGCCGACCTTGATGTTCAGCAGCATCCGTCGTACTTCGGCCTCGCGCGTCGACACGGCAAGGCCGAGCGAGTGGATGTGCTCGATGCTGCGCTGGCCCGCGGTACTGACCTCCTTCGAGCTGACCTCGTCCGGGCCGTGGCCGTGCACGGTCAGCCCGACCTTGCGGGCCTCGTCGATGATCGCGAGCCACGACTCCCGACTGACCCGCGAGTACACCTTGACGAAGTCCGCGCCTTCGGACTTCACCCGGCGTACGGCGGCCCGTGCGTCGGCGGCGTTGTCCACCACGATCACCTTGATCAGGTTCGGGTCCCACAGGGTCGGGTCGCCGTCGATGATGTTGCTGGCGACCACCATCCGCGGGCCGAGCAGGCTGCCGGCGGCGATCCGGTCGCGCCAGTCGTACAGGGCCGGGTTGGCGCCGGACATCTCACGGACGGTGGTGAGGCCGTTCGCGAGGTAGAGCGGCGGCGAGACGCGCTCGTCACCGAGGCTGTGGACGTGCATGTCGGCGAGACCGGGGATGACGTACTTCCCGGACAGGTTGATCTCCACGGCGCCGCGCGGCACCGGGATCCGGCCGACGCCGATGATCCGGTCGTCGTTGAGCAGGACTGTCTGATGCGGCTTCTTGCGACCGCTGACGACGTCGACGACGGTGACATCGGTGAGTGCGGTGATCCGGGAAGGCCTCGCGACGGCCGTGGCGGTGGCGGAGGCGGTGAACGTGCCACCGGCGAGAACTGCGGCGCCGGCGGCGGTACGGGCGAGGAACTGACGGCGGGAACTGTTCATGCCCATCACTATTGTTTGCTCCAGCCCCCTGCGCAGGGGTCGCAGGGGCCCGGTCCGGGTAGGGAAATGTCTACCCCGGCACGTACTCTTGGTGGCTGTCATGCGTACTTATGAGGTCCGCACCTACGGGTGCCAGATGAATGTCCACGACTCCGAGCGGCTGCGCGGGCTGCTGGAGGATGCGGGCTATGTCCGCGCGCCCGAGGGGGACGAGGCGGATGTCGTCGTCTTCAATACCTGCGCGGTCCGCGAGAACGCCGACAACAAGCTGTACGGCAACCTCGGCCACCTGGCGCCGGTGAAGGCGCGCAAACCCGGCATGCAGATCGCCGTCGGCGGGTGCCTGGCGCAGAAGGACAAGGCGTCGATCACCAAGAAGGCGCCCTGGGTCGACGTCGTGTTCGGCACCCACAACATCGGCGCGCTGCCGGTGCTGCTGGAGCGGGCCCGGGTCGAGCAGGAGTCGCAAGTCGAGATCCTCGAGTCGCTGGACGTGTTCCCGTCGACGCTGCCGACCCGGCGGGAGTCGCCGTACAGCGCCTGGGTCTCGGTGAGCGTGGGCTGCAACAACACCTGTACGTTCTGCATCGTGCCGGCGCTGCGCGGCCGCGAGAAGGACCGCCGGCCGGGCGACGTGCTCGCCGAGGTCGAGGCGCTGGTCGCCGAAGGCGTGCTCGAGGTGACCCTGCTCGGCCAGAATGTGAACTCCTACGGCGTGGAGTTCGGCGATCGGTACGCCTTCTCGAAGCTGCTCCGCGCGTGCGGCTCGATCGAGGGCCTGGAGCGGGTCCGCTTCACGTCGCCGCATCCGCGGGACTTCACCGCGGACGTGATCGAGGCGATGGCCGAGACACCGAATGTGATGCCTTCGCTGCACATGCCGCTGCAGTCCGGGTCCGACACAGTACTGAAGGCGATGCGCCGGTCGTACCGCCGCGATCGGTACCTCCGCATCATCGAAGACGTCCGGGCTGCGATGCCCGACGCCGCGATCACCACCGACATCATCGTCGGGTTCCCGGGGGAGACCGAGGAGGACTTCCAGGGCACGCTCGACGTGGTGCGGCAGGCGCGGTTCGCGGGAGCGTTCACCTTCCAGTACTCGAAGCGTCCGGGGACGCCGGCCGAGTCGATGGCGGACCAGGTCCCGCGCGAGGTCGTCCAGGAGCGGTACGAGCGACTCGTCGCGCTGCAGGACGACATGGCCTGGGAGGAGAACAAGTCGCTCGTCGGGCGTTCGGTCGAGGTGCTCGTGGCGGAGGGGGAGGGGCGCAAGGACGCCGCCACCCACCGGCTCAGCGGCCGTGGCGCGGACAATCGGCTCGTCCACTTCGCCGTACCGGAAGGTGTCGAGGCACCGCGGCCGGGTGACATGGCAACGGTCGAGGTCACGTATGCGGCTCCGCATCACCTGGTCGCGGACGTGTTCGGGGCCGTACGCCGGACGCGCGCCGGCGATGCGTGGCAGCGAGCCCAGGACGCGCCGCCGGAGGCATCAGGCGTGATGCTCGGGATGCCCACCCTCGGCGCCAAGCCCCTCGAGCCGGCAACGAACGGCTGCCAGATCGGATGACGCAGAGCAGTCTGTCCGCTCTCCTTCCGCCAGGCGCCGAGCCGTTCGCGTTCGGGCGCGATGCTGACCTGTACGCCGTTGATGACAGGTGGGTTCTGCGCCGCTACCGCAATGGTCACCCGGTGCGCGACGAGGCGAAGTACATGCGGCACGTCGCGGAACACGGCTACCCAGTGCCCGAGGTGCGTGAGGTCGACGGCCCGGACATGGTGCTCCAGCGGCTGGCCGGTCCGACCCTCGCCGACTCGGCGATCGCGGGGAACCTCACGGGCAAGGAGCTCGGTGAGATCCACGCCGACCTGCACCGTCGGCTGCAAGCGATCCCGGCACCGAGCGGTACTCCCGGTCGCGTCGTAGTGCACGGCGACCTGCACCCGCTGAACGTGATCGCGACCGCGGACGGCCCGGTCGTCATCGACTGGTGCAACGCCCACGAGGGTTCACCCGCGTTCGACGTGGCGACCACCGCGATCATCTGTGCGCAGGTCGCCGTCGACCCGTCCTACGAGGAGCTCGCCCCGATCATCCGGGAAGCCCTCGCGGCGTACCTCGCCAACTCGATCGACCCGACCCCGGAGCTCTCCGCCGCCTTCGCGTCGCGCGCCCGCGACGCCAACGTCTCCGACGAGGAGCGCGGCCGCCTGCCCGCACAGGAAGCCCTCATCCGTTCCCTGCTCTGACTGTTAACGACAGGAGGTAGTCGCCGCCAGGGTGCGACGACCACCGTGAGCAAGCGGGCGAAGGGTCGCCCGCAAGCACTACGTCCTGTCGTTAGGCGTTCAGGAACTGTGATGGCTTGAGGGGGCGGGTGACGACGCGGAGTTCGCCGAGGTGGCCGGCGAAGGCCTGGTCGACGGTGTTCGCGTAGTGGCCGGCGGCAACCAGCCATGGCTTGCCGGCCGTCGCGAGACCGTTCGACGGCGTGGCCGGGTTGCGCAGGAGTTCCGACGAGTCGACGTACACGACGCTGTGCCGCCCGTCGTTCACGATCGCCAGGTGGAACCACTCGCCGGCCCGCTGCTCGTGACCCCAGTTGGTGAAGGTGTCGTTCTTGTCCGCCGGGTACACCGCCCACTGCACCTGCAGGCCGCCGGAGAACCCGAGCTTGGCCGCCGGCTCGTCCGGATCGCTGCCGGTCTTGCCCGCGTCCCGCCCGGTGCCGAGCCGGGTGAACAGACCCTCCCACGAATGGTCCTGCCCGTCGTCGGCCAGCTTCACGAACGCCTCGATCGTGTACCCCTTCGGGAACGTCATCGCATTCAGCGGCGCGTTGTCCGCGGTCTTCAGGTACCCGCCACGGGCCGGGTTCTTGCCGCCGGGGAACTGCCAGCTCGCATGCCCAGGCTGGTCCGGGTGGTACTCCGCCGAAGCAGTCGGCAGGTCGTTGCTGAGCTGCACCCGGGTCAGGTCGTTGCCCTCCCCGGACTGGTCGATCACCTGGTCCGTGACCGGACCGTCGAATCGCCAATACGCAGCCGTACCAGGAATCAGGAGCTGCCTGGCCGGACGCGCCGGGCGGACCGGCTCCGGCGCGAACTTGGCGAACCGCTGCGTGAAGTCGATCGGGATGCCGAACCGGTTCGTGTCGTCACTCAGCTCGATCTCCGCCGCGGCCAGCTCGCTGCGCCGCGCGGGGTCCTGCGCCATGATCCACGGCGAGATGGTCTCCACGTCGATCGTGTTCCGCGCGAGGTCGAAGTGGTAGAGCCGCACCATGCCGGAGCCGCCGTAGTACCGGTCCTGGTAGTTGGTGATGTGCAGGTGCACGTCGTTGCCCGCGGCATTCTTCCGGGTGACCCGGCCGGGCGGCCAGTAATGCCCGTTGAGCGTCAGGAAGATCTGGTCGCTGTCATCCACGAGCTGCTCCCAGACACGGTTGCCGTGGTCGCTGAAGTACGCGACGGGGTTGCCGTGGTCGGCGTTCACCAGCTCGTGGATGGTGAGGATGACGGGCAGCTTCGGGTGTGCCTTGATGACGGCGCGGGCCCACGCGAAGCTCGCGTCCGACGGCCGCCAGTCCATTGCCAGCAGCAACCACTGCCGGCCGGCGGCGCGGAACACGTGGTACGAGTTGTACCCGTTCGCGGTCGATCCGCCGTACGTCGGCATCCAGCGGAACCGGCGCGGATTGAACGTGTCCAGGTACGGCGACGGGCCGCGCGTGTCGTCCTTCGAGCCGTCGATGTCGTGGTTGCCGGCGAGCACCGAGTACGGGAACTTGGCGCGCTCGAGGATCTTGAAGACCGGGTCGGCCAGCGCGAACTCGCTGGCCAGCGCATTTTCCACGACGTCGCCGAGGTGGGCGACGAACACGATGTTCTGCTCGGCGCGCTGGTCGATCAGGTACTTGAACGTGGCGCTGAGCGGCGCCGCGTCACCACGGTCCTGGTCGAACTGGTACTGCGTGTCCGGCACGACCGCGAGCGTGAACTGCGGATGCTCGGTGTCGATCCCGCTCCCTCGCCTGGCCGACCCGGCCTGGTCCGCGGCGGTCTGCCCTGCTCCGGTCTGTCCTGCTCCGGTCTGGGTTTGGCCGGTCGCCTGGGTCGGCGTCGCGGCTGCGGATCCGGTGCCGAGCGTGCCGGAGGCGATTACTGCTCCGGCCCCGATCGCCCCCAGCAGTCCACGGCGGCTCGTCTCGTACTGCTCGTCCATCGCCCCACGCTCCCAAGGTCGTTGACAACGTCGGCACAGTAGAGCGTGGCGCACGGCCCGCCGGTGAACTCAGGCGAAACCCTGGACGATCACCGCGGGAAGCGCTTCGGATGTCAGCGAGGCCAGCACGCGCGCCTCGTGCGGCACCAGCGGCTCCGGAAGCTTGTCGAGCGGGTACCAATCAAGCCCGGCCGCCTTCTCCGGCTCCATGATGCTCGGCTCACCGGTCCACCGCGACGTGGTGAAGAAGAAGTCCACCCGTTCGTCGATCGGATCGCCGTTCCCACCCGTCCGATGCATCGCGGTCACCGGCACGAGATCCGCCGGCTCGACCTCCAGCCCGACCTCCTCCTTCAACTCCCGCAACGCCGCCGCAACCGCCGACTCCCCACTCTCCACATGCCCCGCCGGTACCGCCCAGAACCCATCCATGTACCCGGTGTTGGCCCGCAGCAACAACAACACCTCATCCCCACGCCGAACAATCACATAAGCCGCCGGCACCACCCGAAACCGATCCATCCCACGACCCTAACCACCCCAGCCCCAAACCCTCGCGCCTGCCCTGCCCCGACGCCCCGGTTTCGCCGAGTCGTGGATCTTGGCTCAGAAACCTGCTCCAAACCCAGCCAACATCCACGACTCGACGAACCGGCCCAGAACCATCCGCCACGACTCGGCGGACGATCGTCTGATGTTGGAGGGGTCCGTCGAGGGGCGTGCTGAACGACCCTCGTGATGTCTCGGCTGACTGAGGTATCAGAAACGGTTGGTCGTTGCTCCGTTGGGTGGGTGCTGCGTGGCTCCGTCTTCATCAGGCAGCCCGGCGGCCATTGGGTCTTTTGGGGGTTGGATGTTCTACGTTCGTAGCTCTGTCAAAGCTGGACCGTTCAGGTTCTCCCTGGGCACGTCTGGACTCGGCGTCAGCGCGGGTGTGCCCGGCTTCCGAGTAGGAGCTGGGCCGCGCGGCAACTTTGTGCGCGTCGGCGGCGCGGGTGTGACTTACCGCGCGACGCTGACGCCGCCGACGAAGACTCGTGGTGGTGTGCCGCCGGTCTCGCCGCCCGCTCGAGTAGAGATGGACGACGTTACCGGCGTCACCTCCATGGCGCTCGAGCCGACCGGCGGCGGAGACATCGTTCAGCAGTTGAACGCAGCTGCCGTACGCCGTGGCTGGGGCTGGCCGACGGCGATCGCTGCTGGGGTTCTGGGGTTGTTCATGATGCCGTTCGGGCTTGTGATCTGGATACTTGCGGTCCCGGTGTGCTGGTGGCTCTTCCTTCGCGACAGAGCGCGGCGCACCGTCATCCTGTTTTATGACGTCGATGGCAGCCCCGCCGCCTGGTTCGATTCCCTCGTCGGCGTGTGGCCGTGGCTCACGCAGTCGAAGCAGCTGTGGCGAGAAGTTCAGAACGGCCGCGTTCAGACCACCTACCAGCACAAGACGAATGCCGGTGCGAGCAATCTCGTCAACCGCTTGTCGGCGAACGCAGGTCTGAAGGGACCGCGCCACCTCGCGACCAACATCGCGGTTCCGTCAGTGACATCCGGCAAGTCCAGTCTGTACTTTCTCCCGGACCGCGTCCTGATCTGTGACCAGAAGCGGTACAGCGACGTGAGCTACCGTCACCTCCGCGCGAACGGGTACCGGCAGCGATTCATCGAGTCGCCCGCACGAGTGCCGCGGGATGCTCAACAGGTCGATCAAACCTGGCAGTACGTCAACGTCAAGGGCGGCCCCGACCGGCGGTACTCGAACAATCCCGTCCTGCCGATCATGCTGTACGGCAGCGTCGATTTCACCAGTCCCGAGGGCTTGGATTGGCGCCTGCAGATCTCGCGGGCCGAGGCCGCGCCCGCCATCGCACAAGCGCTCGCCGCAGTGCCTAGCCTCGGCGAGTGAGCTCGAGCGGTTCGGCTAGACAGTTTTTGTCATGACGCAGTGGTTTTTGCCTTTGGGGCGTTGGTGGGTGAAGCCGGCTTGTTCGAAGAGGGAGCGGGTGCCGTTGTAGAGGAAAGAGGCGGTGATCTTCTTGCCGGCGGTGTCTTGGGGGTACGCCTCGACCAGGCCGCCGCCCGATTGGGCGATCAGGTCGAGGGCGCCGCGGAGGGCTACCGCGGAGACGCCCTGGCGGCGGTAGTTGCGGTCGGTGAAGAAGCAGGTCATGCGGTAGTCGGGGAGACGATCCAGGCCGGCCTCGTACTCCTTGCGGTGGTTGATGTTCGGCAGTTCGGTCGGTGTGCCGTACTCGAGCCACCCGACCGCGAGTTCCCCGTCGAACACCAGCGCGGCATGGGCGCGCCCCTCCTGGACGAGGCGGTGTTTGAGGTCCCGATTGCTCGTGGCCTCGAACGTCTTCTCGTCGTGCATCGTCTGGAAGAAGGTGCACCAGCACCCGCCCCACACGCCGTTGTGCCGCTCCGCGAGCGCAGCGAACGCATCCCAGGTCTCGGGCGTCAACGCCCGTACCGTCAACTGTTCGACCGTCACCTTCGTCTTGGCCATGAGCCGAGCGTACGACGGCTTCCGGACGATCCCCGTCCGGAACGTCAGATGAGGTACGTCGTACCGGGGGAGGCGTACTCGGTCGGCCCGGAGAAACGTTCAGCGGCCCGCGCCGCTGCCTGTGATGGGGTGAGCGACCGGCCGACATGGGTCACGATCAGGCGGCTCGCCGCCGCTGACCGTGCGGTGTCGCCGGCTTGTTCGGGCGTGTGGTGCGCGGGGTCCTCGGTTTGGGAGTCGGCCTCGCAGAGCAGTACGTCGCAGTCGGCCGCCAGTGTGGTCAGGTTGTCGCACGGCGTGGTGTCGCCGGAATATGCGAGCGAACGGTCGCCGGCCTCGATGCGTACCGCATACGCGGGCATCCCGTGCTCGACGGCGCGGGTGGTGAGCCGGACCGCGCCGACGGCTGTCGCATGTCCGTCGCACAGCTCGATGATCTCGAACGCCGACTCGATCGGACTGCGAGTCGGACCGTTGGTGAGAAAGCCCGCGAGCCGGTCCGCGATACCCGGTGGGCCGTAGAGCGGAATCGGTGCGCGCAACGAGATGTCGGCGTACAGCGCGCCGTAGTACGCGGTCAGCAGATCGGCGCAATGATCCGCGTGCAGATGCGAGATCCAGATCGCGTCGAGCTCGTCCAGCCCCACGTGCCGTTGCAGCGAACCGAGGGTCCCGCTCCCAGCATCCATCCAGATCCGCGTACCGCCCGCCGCCACGAGGTAACCGGAGCACGGGTTGTCAAGAGCCGGGTACGGCGTCGCGCACCCAAGCACCGTGAGCTGAAGAGATCCGTCACGCATCCCTGGATCTTAGAACCGACGTACACGTCAGGCTCCGGTGCAGGTGATCAGCGCGGTCTGGAAATCCGCGGACGAGGACCGCGCGATCGAGGCACGCGAGCCCGGGCAGGCCGAAGGGCCGCAAGCGCGATGCTTGCGGCCCTTCGGTGGGTACTTCAGGCGGACTGGTTCGGGTTGTTGTCCGGGATGTCGTCGTTCTGGCCGTCCAGGTTGTCCAACCCGTCCTTGGCCTTCTCGACACCGCCGTCGATCTTGTCGCCGTACTTGCCGCCCGTCTTCTCGTCGACGAAGTCACCGGCCTTGTCCAGACCTTCACCGACCTTGTCGCCGTGACCGTCGACCAGGTCCGCGGCCTTGTCCTTCAGGTCCTCGGCCTTGCCCTTGAACTTGTCGAAGATGCCCATTTCGGGGCTCCCATTCCTGCGTAGTTGAGTGCTTACAGACAGCTAGCGGCGATCTTCGCACCTGCAACGCCTCAACTGTGGGATCTCCGCGAGCGCCGTACCCAAATCGATGCCGGACGCGTCTTACTCTACGTCGCCACCGCTGTCGGTCGTGGCGCCGCCGGATTCGACGTCCCCACCGGACTCCACGTCGCCACCGGAGTCGGTGCCGTCGCCCGGCTCGACGTCGTCCGCGCTGAACTCGACGTCGCCGCCGCTCTTGCGGGACTCGACGTCACCACCACTGCGTGCCTCGACGTCGCCGCCGCTGCGCTTGGCTGCGGTCAGGTCTTCGGCAGCTTCCCCCGCGGCGTCCTTCGCCGACTCTTCATCGAACGGATTCGTCACTTCGTTTCCTCCCGTAGAAATGTTCCGAACTCCCCAGGAGTACTACCGAACATTCCGGGTCATCCACAAGGCCGGTCAGTACCTCTTGGCAAACTCTTCAGGGCGCACTGCCAGACTGGAGCGATGCCTGCTCCACTCGTCGTCGCGGTCGTCGGTCCCACCGCGGCCGGGAAGTCCGATCTCGCCGTCGCCCTGTCCGAGCACCTGGACGGCGAGGTGGTGAACGCGGACGCCATGCAGGTGTATCGCGGCATGGACGTCGGTACGGCGAAGATCACCGCGGCGGAGCAGCACGGCGTACCGCACCATCTGCTCGACATCCTGGACGTCACCGAGACCGCGACGGTCGCCGAGTTCCAGACCCTGGCCCGGGCCGCGATCGACGACTGCCTGAAAAGGCAGAAGGTCCCGGTCCTGGCCGGCGGTTCCGCGCTGTACGTCCGCGCGATCCTCGACGACTTCGTCTTCCCCGGCACCGACCCGGAGGTCCGCGCACGGCTGGAGACCGAGCTCGAGGCAAAAGGCTCCGGGACCTTGCACGAGGAGCTGGCGGCGAAGGACCCGAAGGCCGCCGAACAGATCCTGCCCAGCAACGGCCGGCGGATCGTCCGGGCGCTCGAGGTCATCGAGATCACCGGCGGCCCGTACGTCGCGACGCTGCCGGAGCACCACTACGTGTACGAGGGCGCGATCCAGCTCGGTCTCGACGTCCCGCGGCCGGTTCTCGACGAGCGGATCGACCGCCGGGTGGACCGGATGTTCGACGCGGGATTCGTCGCCGAGGTGCGAGGACTGCTGAACAAGGGTTTGATTGAGGGGAGAACTGCCAACAGGGCACTCGGGTACTCGCAGGTGATCGCGTTGCTGAACGGTGAGCTCGACGAAGCGCAGGCCCGGGAGCGGACCGCCCAGGCCACGCGCCGGTTCGCGCGTCGGCAGGACTCCTGGTTCCGCAAGGACCCGCGTATCACCTGGCTCCCGTACAACGCCCCCGATCTGCAGGAGTTGGCACTCGACGTGCTCGAAACCGTGATGGCCGAAGGCAACCGCGCGGGCGCCCCCGGCGTAGTTGAGGTGACAACAGGCCGAGGGGCCGATGATGCGAGGGGGTGACCGTGAGGCCGAGTTCCGTGAGTACCTGCTCGCGGACCGCACGCGGCTGATGCGTACGGCGTTGCTGCTCACCGCGGGGGATGTGCACACCGCCGAGGATCTGGTCCAGACCGCCTGCACGCGCGTCTACGTGCACTGGCACCGGATCAAGCACGAAGGCGCCGGGCCGTATGCGCACCGCATCCTGGTCAACGCCTTCCTCGACGAACGCCGCCGTGCGGGTCGGCACCCGGAGGTGGTGACCGCCGACGCGGTCGAGCCGCGGCTGACCGACGTACCGGACCAGGCCGACACGCTGGCGATCCGGGACGCGTTGCTGGACCTCGCGCCGCGGCAGCGGGCGGTGCTGGTGCTGCGGTACTTCCAGGACCTCGACGTCGCGACCTGCGCACGGATCATGGAGTGCACCGAGGGCACGGTGAAGAGCCAGACGGCCAAGGCGCTCAAGCGCCTCAAGGAACTGATGACGGAAGAGACGGGGAGTAGCTGAGACCGCCGATGGACGAGGTCAAGAGGTTGTTGGAGGGGTTCGCGGACCAGGCCGCCGTTGGGCTGCCGGACGCGGACATCGACGCGGACGTCACCCGCGGCCGCCGCGCGCTGCGCAGGGTCAAGCGCCGGCGCCGGGTCACCGGGGTGCTGTGCGTCGCGGCCGCGTCGGCTCTGGTGCTCGCGATCGGCAACCAGGTGAAGTGGTGGGGGAGCGGCAGCGAGGTGGCCGGTGGCTCCGTCGAGCCGGGGACCGCGGCCTCTGCCTCGGCGGCGGCTCCGTCGTCGGCACCGCCGGCGAAACCGACCTCCAAGCAGACGATCTCGATGTTCGGCGCCCCGGTCGTGGAGCTGGTCGCCAACAAGCAGCCGTGGAGCACGATCAGCTGCGGCCTCGCGCCGAAGGGCTGGTCGGCGGAGGCGCCGATCGCGGCCGATCACGTCGTGCTGTCCAAGGTGGAGATGCGGACCGCGGACTCCGCCGCGAAGGTGGTGCTGCAGGCGACCCCGAAGGCGCGCACCCTGACGCACCCGCGCGTCACTGCGGCGAACGGCAAGACCTTCCACATCGGTACGGTCAGCGGCCGGCTGACCGGTCAGGTGAAGGTCGCCGACCAGTGGCTGCTCGTGGAGCTCCCGACCGGCACGGTGGAGTGGCCGGACGACGTACTGCGCCGCTTCATGGGTTCTTGCACTGTCAGTTAGGACTGGCGTACGAACCGCACTTGAGATAGGCAAGGGCTTGTCCCTGTCCCGCCGAGCTCGTGTGGGGGAATTCGTGAAGAAGCTGATCGCCTCCCTGTCCGCAGGAACCCTCGTCCTCACCGCATTCACCGCAACCGCAACAGCCACCGCGAAACAGACGCAAGCACCTACCCGGCAGCCCACCGCGATCGGGTACGGCGGCGCGGTGTCGTCCGTCGACCCGGACGCCACGAACATCGGTCTCGACGTCCTGCGCCGCGGTGGTAACGCCGTCGACGCCGCAGTCGCCACGGCCGCAGCGCTCGGTGTCACAGAGCCGTACTCGGCCGGCCTCGGCGGTGGTGGGTACTTCGTGTACTACAACGCCAAGCACCACAAGGTGTTGACGATCGACGGCCGCGAGACCGCACCGGCGACGATGCCGTCCGACGCGTTCATGGATCCGGCGACCAACCAGCCGTACCCGTTCGCGCAGCTGGTGACGTCCGGTGTGTCCATCGGTGTACCGGGAACGCTTGCCACCTGGGACAGCGCCCTGAAGCAGTGGGGATCGCTGTCGCTCGGCAAGGCACTGAAGCCGGCTGCCGACCTGGCCGAGCACGGTTTCGTGGTCGACCCGACGTTCCACCTGCAGACCCTGGAGAACAAGGACCGTTTCTCGCAGGTCGTACCGACCGCGAAGCTGTTCCTCCCGAACGGTGACGCGCCGCAGGTCGGCGCCCTGTTCAAGAACCCCGAGCTGGCCGCGACGTACAAGCTGATCGGCAAGCAGGGTTCGTCGGTGTTCTACCGCGGACTGCTCGCGGGCGAGATGGCCGCCGTCGCGAAGAACCCGCCGAAGACCCCGGGCGCGACGCTGCCGTTCTTCCCCGGCTACCTGCGGACGGGCGATCTGGCGTCGTACAAGGCGATCGACCGCACGCCGACCAAGGTCCGGTACGACGGGCTCGACGTGTACGGGATGCCGCCGTCGTCGTCCGGCGGCAGCACGGTCGGAGAGGCGCTGAACATCGTGCAACCGCAGCACCTGCGGCAGCAGTCGACCACGCAGGCCCTGCACACCTACCTCGAGGCGTCCGCGTTGGCGTTCGCCGATCGCGGTGCGTACGTCGGCGACACGGCGTACGTCGACGTACCGCTGAAGGAACTGCTGTCGAGGGGATTCGGGGCGGAACGCTCCTGCCTGATCGATCCGCAGCACGCGGCGACCAAGCCGGTCCCGGCGGGCTCGCCGGACGGCAGGTACTCACGGTGCGGCAAGGGGAGTGCTGTCGAGCAGCGCCCGGACACCGAGGGCCTGTCGACGACGCACCTCGTTGCGGCGGACAAGTGGGGCAACGTGGTGTCGTACACGCTGACCATCGAGCAGACCGGCGGCAGCGGCATCACCGTGCCGGGACGCGGCTTCCTGCTGAACAACGAGCTGACCGACTTCTCCGCCGTCCCGGATCCGAAGGACCCGAACATCGTCGAGGCCGGGAAGCGGCCGCGGTCGTCGATGTCGCCGACGATCGTGCTGCGCGGCGGCAAGCCGTACATGGCGATCGGTTCGCCGGGTGGTTCGACGATCATCACGACAGTCCTGCAGACGCTGACGAACCGGCTGGACCGGCGGATGACGCTGCCGCAGGCGATCGCGGCGCCACGGGCGTCGCAGCGCAACACCGCGTCGGTGACGGCCGAGCAGTCGTTCATCGATCGGTACGGCGCGGCACTCGCACCGTACGGGCACACGTTCACGCCGGCCGGTGCGCCGGGGACCTCTGCCGCGGAGATCGGTGCGGTCGCGGCGCTCGAGTTCCTGCCAGGTGGTGCGATCCTTGCCGCCGCCGAGCCGCAGCGACGTGGTGGGGGAGCGGCGGGAGTCGTCAGAGGGAAGTGATGATGGCGGCGACCAGGTCCGCGCGTTCGGTCAGGGTCGCCGCGATCACCTGCTCATGGACGGCATGGGCGCCCTTGCCCACCGGCCCCAGGCCGTCCAGCGTTGGGATGCCCAACCATCCGGTGAGGTTGGTGTCGGCCGCGCCGGATGCGGCCGCGCCACCGACCTGCTGACCCACGGAACGCCCGGCCGCGGCGACCTTCGCCAGCAGTGCCTCGGTCGCCGCCGATGGCTGCCAGGCCGGCCGGTTCGACAACACCTGCACACTCAATCGGGCGTCCCGCACTGGCTGCAGTGCCTTCACGGCAGCAAGCACGGACTCTTCGGTCGCAGGGTCCACGAACCGGAACCCGATGTCGGCGGCCGCCGATCCCGGTACGACGTTGGTGCGCCCGCCGCCCGTGACCGTGCCGACGTTGCACAGCACATTGTCGTGTTCAGCGACGATCTTCCGTACGGCGATCAGCTGGTCGACGAGCTCGTCGATCGCCGAGACGCCGCTGTCCGGATCGAGAGCGGCATGCGCCTCGCGGCCGGTGACCTCGACGCGGACCCGCGTACTGCCCCAGCGGGAGGTCTTGAGGTCGCCGTTCGGATGCGGCGGCTCGAACCCGAAGGCGGCGTACACGCCCTTTGCCTCGGCGGTCACCAGGTCGCGCGCCGAGGGCGATCCGACCTCCTCGTCCGCGACCACGATGATGCGGAGCGGCCGGTGATCGCGGCCCGCGACCTGCTCGAGAGCGGTCTCCAGGACGACCAGGCCGCCTTTCATGTCGAAGACACCCGGACCGTGGATGATCCCGTCCGCTGCACGCCAAGGCATCGCGCCGTCGAGCTGCCCGATCGGCCAGACCGTGTCGTGATGCGCGAGGAAGAGCAGTGGGGCCTCCGCGCGGCCCGGGAAGTCCGCGACCAGATGGTCGCCGGTCGGCATCGGCACCCGGCGGACGCTCGCGCCCAGCTCGGTGTAGCGGGCTGCCAAACGGTCGGCGAAGGCATTCAGTGCCGCCGCGTCGCCGGTCGGGGTCTCCGCGCCGACGTACTCCCGGAGTCGCTCGATCATCATAGATAGTCAACGTATCATCATCCGGCCCACGGTTGACCGAGTTCTGCTGAGCGGGGATACGATCAGGATATGAATCGTATCTCTGAGGTGAGCTTCCGGGCGGTCTCGCTCACCACGGCGTCGAGGTTCGCCGAGGCGTCGGCGCTGTACCGCGAGGTGTTCGGCTACCTCGACCCGGCCTACGGGCTGAACCCGCGGCTGCTCGGGGCGCTGGCGAGCAACGGTGGCTCGGTGGTCGGCATTCTCGACGAGAGCGATCGGCTGGTCGCGTTCGCCTACGGCTTCTGCGGGACCGACCGGCGCGGCTTCTACCACTACTCGCAGTCCGCCGTCGTGGCCGCCGACCAGCAGGGCCGCGGCCTCGGCCGGATGCTCAAGCACGCCCAGAAGGAA
Source organism: Kribbella sp. NPDC048928 (assembly GCF_043197975.1). Taxonomy (NCBI): domain Bacteria; kingdom Bacillati; phylum Actinomycetota; class Actinomycetes; order Propionibacteriales; family Kribbellaceae; genus Kribbella; species Kribbella sp. NPDC048928. Next base: position 586,903 of record NZ_JBICUC010000006.1, read on the forward strand.
GTTGCCCTCAGCCACGGTATGTCGCGGATGCGCTGGACGTACGATCCGGCGCAGATCCGCAACGCGCACTTCAACCTGGACGTCCTCGGCGCCCGCGGCCGCTGGTTCGCGCCGGATCTGTACGGTCCCGGCACCGACCGCGTCGTGGTCGAGTGGGACCTGACCCGCGAACATCCGGTGCCTGCGGCTCCGGTGGCTGAGTTGGCCGTACCAACGACCGACCTTCGCCGTTCGTTCGAGGAGCTGCTGGGCAAGGGGCTCGTTGCCGTCTCCTGCCGCCGGCTTCCGGACGGGGCCGGCCTCTACCTGTTCGGGTCGGCCGACGATGCGTGACAACCGCGAGCTCACCAGCCCTCAGGAGCGGTACGACGCCAGGCTGCAACGCCGCTCGTCGACGCTGCTGCAGCGCCGCGTCGTCGAGCAGGAACGGGCCTCGATCGACGAGGCCCTGGACCAGATCCTCACCGACGAGTCGATCGCGCAGGCCGCCGCACGGATCGTCGCGGCCCGCCGGCGCTTCATCATCGGCTCGGCGAAGTCGTACTCGTACGCATCCCTGCTGGCGTTCGATCTCGGCGTCGGCCTGTCGCAGGTGACGCTCGTCGACGGCACCGTGGTGCGCGGCGTCGACGTCCTCGCCGACGTCCGGTCGAACGATCTGATGGTGGCGTTCTCGTTCCGGCGGTACCGGCGCGACACCGTCGACATCGCGCAGCGCTTCGTCGACGCCGGAGGTGAACTCGTCGCGATCACCGACTTCGAGGACGCGCCGCTGGCGAAGATCGCCGATCAGGCCATCTACGTGGCGACCGGGAGCGCGTCGTACGTCGACTCGCCGACCGTTGTCGCGTCGGTGCTGCACGTCCTCGCGACGCTGACCACCGCGAGCGCGAAGGGCGCCCGCCGGCGGCTGGTCGAGCGGGACCGGCTGAACACGGAGCTGGGGCTGTATGTCAACTGAGCTCAAGGTGGTCGCGGCGCGGCTGCACCGGGTGCGGATGCCACTCGTGCACGCATTCCAGACCAGCTCGCACCGCAAGGCGTTCCTCGACCACATCCTGGTCGAGTTGGAGGACGCCTCGGGTGCGGTCGGCTGGGGCGAGATCGCCTCGTCCTCGGATCCGTACTACGCGCCGGAGACCGTGGAGACCTGCTGGCACATCGCGTCCAAGTACCTCCTGCCCGCCGTACTCGACCAGCCGTGGACGCATCCGGATCAGCTCGCGGCTCGGTGGTCGAAGGTTCGTGGCAACAACTTCGCCAAGGCGGGCGCGGACACTGCCGCCTGGGTTCTCTGGGCCGAGATTCAACAGCTGCCCCTGGCAACAGTTCTGGGCGGCACGCGGACCGAGGTGGTCGCGGGCGTCTCGCTGGGCATCGAGCCGACAATCGACGACCTTTTGGTGCAGGTGCAGCATCAGGTCGACGCCGGATACCCGAGGGTGAAGCTGAAGATCGCTTCGGGCTGGGACGTTGAGCCGGTGCGGGCGGTGCGTACCGCGTACCCGGAACTGGATCTGCACGTGGATGCGAACGGGATCTACACGTCCGACGACCTGACGCACCTGCAGAGGCTCGACGAGTACGGTCTGACGATGATCGAGCAGCCGTTCGCGCCGCGGGATCTGCTCACGCATGCCGAGTTGCAGCGCCGGATCAGCACCGCGGTCTGCCTCGACGAGAGCATCGAGACTGTCGCCGATCTGGAGACTGCACTGCGGCTAGAAGCGCTGCAGATCCTCAACATCAAGGTGTCACGGATGGGTGGCCTGACCGCGGCCCGGGCGGCACACGATCGAGCGCGGGACGCCGGTGTCGCGGTCTGGTGCGGCGGGATGCACGAGTTCGGCATCGGACGGCTCGCGAACGTCGCCCTCTCCAGCCTCCCCGGCTTCACCCTCCCATCGGATGTGTCCGCCTCGGAGAAGTACTACGCCCGGGACGTCGTCGAACCCGCCGTGACCGCCGTCCAGGGCGTCGTCCAGGTCCCACAGGCCGCCGGGCTCGGGCATGCCGTGAACCGGGAGCTGATCGCCGCGAACACCGTCGCCGAGCTCACCCTCGGTCCAGAACAGGAGTGATTCCGTGCGCATCGTCCTGACCGGAGGACTGGTCGTCGACGGCACCGGCACCGGCAGCGAACCGCGGCCAGGGACCGTCCTGGTCGACGGCGACCGCATCAGTGCGGTGCTGCCGCCGGCCCATCCGGTGCCGGAGGGCGAGGTAATCGATGCCACAGGCAACATTGTGGCACCGGGATTCGTCGATCTGCACTCACATGCGGATTTCAGTCTCGGCTCGAGTCCGGCGGCCGAGTCGCAGCTCGCGCAGGGTGTCACGACGCTGGTCGCGGGGAACTGCGGGTGGTCACCGTTCCCGGTCGGCGATCTCGAGACCCTACGGGCCGGTACGGCGTTCCTCGACCCGAAGCACGACTGGTCCTGGACCGAGCTGGCCGGTTTCGCTGCAACGTTGGAACCGGCGGTGAACCTGGCGCTGCAGGTCGGCCACTGCACGCTCCGGATCGCCGCAATGGGTAGCGCCCAGCGACCTCCGTCGCCCACGGAGCTGCGCACGATGCAGGACCTGCTCTGCCAGGCCGCAGATCAGGGCGCGGTCGGCTTCTCCACCGGGTTGATCTACGCACCTGGTGCCTACGCGTCGCCCGAGGAGGTCGCCGCTCTTGTTGCGACCGCCGCGGAGTGCGGTCTGCTCTACTCGACCCACATCCGCAACGAAGGCGCCGGGCTCCTCGCCGCGCTGGACGAGGCGATCGCCGCAGCGCGAGCCGGTGGCGCCCGGCTCGAGATCTCGCACCTGAAAGCCGTTGGCACCTCCAACTACGGACTCGTCCACCGTGCCCTCGAACACCTCGACGCAGTGCACGACGTCGACCTCGGCTGGGACGCCTACCCCTACACCGCCACCAGCACCACCCTCACCACCCGCCTCCCCACCTGGGCCCTCGCAGGCGGGGTGCTACTGGAGCGGCTTGCTGACTCGGCGGAGCGGGGGCGGATTGCGGATGCGCTACGTGCTGACGGACTGCTCTCACCTGAGACGGTTGTGATCGCCTCGCTGCCACCCGGCCGGTACGAGGACTGTCGCGGGCTCAGCCTCGCGGAGATCGCCCGCCGCGACGGGGTGGACGCCGCCGAGATCGTGCTCCGCATCCTCGAGTCCCACCAGGCGGCGGTCAGCGTCGTCAACCACGCCATGAGCGAGGAGGACGTCACCACAGTCCTCGAACATCCGCGGACGGCGATCGCCAGCGACGGCTGGATCATGGACGCCACCGGCCCGGGCCACCCACACCCGCGCAACTTCGGAACGTTCCCGCGGGTACTCGGCCACTACGCCCGCGACCGCGGCGTCATGACCCTCAGCGAAGCGATCCGCCGGATGACAGCCCTGCCAGCATCCCGCCTCGGCCTCACCGACCGCGGCGTCCTCCGCCCCGGTGCGATCGCGGACCTCGTCGTCCTGGATCCAGCACGAGTCGCGGACAAGTCGACGTACGACGATCCCTGGCAACTCTCCATCGGCGTCGAGCACGTCCTGGTCGCCGGCGAACCGGCCCTGACCAACGGCACCCCCACCGGCCGCCGGCCCGGCCGCATCATCGCTTGAAACGCCGCGGCTCACTAGGCAACGCCGGCGGATCCGCAATCGCCGCCCCGGTCGCACCGGCCTCGCCTGCGCCGTCGTCGACCTCCAGCCACCCGTCGTACTCGTCCAGCAACTCGTCGAGCGCGCCGCGATCCACCTCGGTCAGCGTGACGACCCACGGATGATCCTCGTCGTCGTCCTCCCCGTGGAACCGCCCGCGCCGCACCACCCCACCCAGTCGCTCGGCGACCGCAGCAGCATCCTCCCGCTCCCAGAAGCACGCGATCATGCCCAAACCGTACGTCCCCGAACCTGCAACACTCACCAACCCCGCCGGCCGCGTGCTGCCGGTCGACGGCCGAGCGTGCAACTGCCCCGCGGCCGCCGGTTGCCGAGTGGTGGAGGTCCGCCTCGTACCCTTGGCTGCATGAGTAGGTTTCCCTGGTTGAAGGGGCATGGCACGGAGAACGATTTCGTGGTGCTGCCCGACCCGGACGGTTCCGTGCACGGCGAGCTGGATGCGGCGCTGGTGCGGTTCCTCTGCGACCGGCACGCGGGGCTCGGCGCCGACGGTGTGCTGCGGGTGATCCAGGGCGACAAGCAGACGTACGTCGAGGACGGCGGCGACTGGTTCATGGACTACCGGAACGCGGACGGCTCGATCGCCGAGATGTGCGGGAACGGTGTCCGCGTGTTCGTGAAGTACCTCGCCGAGGCGGGACTGATCGACGGCAAGCCGGTCCGGATCGGCACCCGCGCCGGCATCAAGGAGGTCGCGCAGAACGACGACGGCACGCTCACCGTCGACATGGGTGCGCCGCGGCTTCCCGATGCGGCCGGGATCGTGGTCGAGGCCAACGGTCACCAGTGGCCGGCGGTGCAAGTCGACATGGGCAACCCGCATGCGGTCGCGTTCGTCGACAGCCTCGACGAGCCGGGCAACCTGTGCGACCAGCCGTCCTGGACGCCGACGGCCGCCTTCCCGCAGGGCGTCAACATCGAGTTCGTCGTACGGCGGGACGCGCACGACGTCCAGATGCGGGTGCACGAGCGCGGATCGGGGGAGACCCGGTCCTGTGGGACGGGGACCTGCGCCGTCACGGTCGCGGCCGCGCGGGCGGCCCGCGACGAGTTGCCGGTGACGTACCGCGTCGGCGTACCGGGCGGTGAAGTGAGCGTCACGTGGCGTGCGGACAACCACCTGGAGCTCACCGGTCCGGCCGTGCTGCACGCGCGCGGTGAGTTCGACCGTGCGTGGCTGGGAATCTGAATCCTGCGTGGGGCGTTGACTCCTGGTAAACGGGTCGCTTGTATTTGAGGCCCGTGCCACCATGGAAGGCATATGACGACCCATTCACAGTCTTACGACGAGACCACCGACGTCGAACTTGACCTCCTTGAGGGCGAGGACTCAGGCGATTCGTTGACGGGTCACGACGAACACGATCACGAGCTGAGCACCGAGGGCCTCGAGCTCGAGGAACGCCAGGCTCTGCGCCGCGTCGTCGGCATGTCGACCGAGCTGACCGACATCAGCGAGGTCGAGTACCGCAAGCTGCTGCTCGAGCGGGTGCTGCTGGTCGGCGTCTGGACCGAGGGCAGCGCCGAGGACGCGGACAACTCGCTGGCCGAGCTGAAGCTGCTCGCCGAGACCGCCGGCTCCGAGGTTCTGGACGGCGTGATCCAGCGGCGCAAGAAGCCGGACCCGGCGACCTTCATCGGTTCCGGCAAGGTGGCCGACCTGCGCAACCTGGTCGCGGCCCTGGGCGCGGACACGGTGATCGCCGACGGCGAGCTGGCCCCTGCGCAGCTGCGCAACCTGGAGGACAAGCTCAAGGTCAAGGTCGTCGACCGGACCGCGCTGATCCTGGACATCTTCGCGCAGCACGCGAAGAGCAAGGAAGGCAAGGCTCAGGTCGAGCTCGCCCAGCTGCAGTACATGAAGCAGCGACTGCGTGGTTGGGGTGGCAACCTGTCCCGCCAGGCCGGTGGCCGGGTCGGTGCGGCCGGTGGCGGTATCGGTGGCCGTGGTCCCGGTGAGACGAAGATCGAGACCGACCGGCGCCGGATCAACACCAAGATCGCGAAGCTCCGCCGGACGCTCAAGGACATGAAGAGCACCCGCTCGACGATGCGTCAGGAGCGTCGCCGGCACCTGGTCCCGTCGGTCGCGATCGCCGGATACACCAACGCCGGCAAGTCCTCCCTGCTGAACCAGATCACCGGCGCCGGCGTGCTCGTCGAGGACGCCCTGTTCGCGACCCTGGATCCGACCACGCGTCGTACGACGTCGTCCGACGGCCGGGTCTTCACGCTGACCGACACCGTCGGGTTCGTCCGGCACCTGCCGCACGACATCGTCGAGGCGTTCCGGTCGACGCTGGAGGAGGTCGCGGACGCGGACCTGCTGCTGCACGTGGTGGACGGTTCACACCCGGACCCGATCGCGCAGATCCAGGCCGTTCGGGAGGTGCTGGCCGAGATCGACGCGACCGACGTACCGGAGATCGTGGTGATCAACAAGGCCGACGCCGCCGACCCACTCGCGCTGGCCCCGGTCCTGCACCGCGAACCGCACGCGATCGTCGTGTCGGCCCGCACCGGCGAGGGCCTCGACAAGCTCCGCGAGCTGATCGAGGGCGCGCTCCCGCAGCCGCACCTCGAGGTCGAGGTCCTGCTCCCGTACGAGCGCGGCGACCTGGTCTCCCGCATGCACTCCGAAGGCGCCGTCGAACAACTCGAACACACCGCCGACGGCACCCACATCACCGCCCGAGTCCACCCGGCCCTGGCCGGCGAGCTCACCCCGTACGCAACCGCCTGATCCAAAGCAACAGCCCCCGAAGTCCTCGCGGACCTCGGGGGCTGTTGTCGTTACATCACTTGCGCTTGGTGACCTGGACCTTCATCGAGGTGCCGGTCTTGGACAGGACCTTGATGTTGATGCCGTTGTTCGGGACCTTGACGCTGCTCGTCGGCTGGTCCGCCGACCAGTACGACTTGCTGTCGTTGAAGGTCGGGACGGCCTTCTGGCCGCGGATGTAGCTGGCCTGACCGTTCACGTGCAGGGTGAACGAGTCCGCCTTCTCGAGACCGAACGGTGCGTCGTACGCCGACACGCGCGGACGCCAGAGCTGGCCGTCGATGCGGTTGATCGGCGTCGGGTGCGAGTCGATCGGCAGGATCAGGCCCTCACCCGGGTGCTCGTTGGTGTTGTTGTCCTCCTGCGAGGTGTCCCAGTACCAGAGCAGCAGACCGTCCTGGTACGGGAAGTGCTCGACCTTGTCGGACAGCGTGCTCGCCCAGCCGAAGTTGTACGGCCCGGTCTGCAGGTACTTGTCGTGGTCGACGTAGTTGATGTTCGACGCCAGGTAGTAGTTGTCGTGCTGGCTCGTGTACGACGAACCGACCGAGCTGAATCCGTTCAGCGTCCAGCCGTCCGGCGACGTCTCCGCACCGGAATCGACCACCGTGGTGGAGCCGGACATGACCTTGATGTCGTCGGCGAACAAGCCCATCCCGCCGGCCGCCGGGTCGGTGGCGTAGCGGAACTGCAGCGTGATCGTCTTGCCGGCGTACGCCGAGAGGTCGAAGGTGGCGGGCTTCCAGCCGTCGCTGGTGCCGTCGATCCCGTTGCCCTCGGCATCGTTGGTGATGCTGCCCTTGATCGTCTTGAACCCGGTGCCGTCGTTCACGTCGACGTACGCGTAGTCACACGCCGTCGTACCGCAGTCCTCGATGTCCCAGTTCGCCTGGAACGTCAGGCTCGCGGGCTGACCGGCCGGCAGCGCGACCTGGCGGCTCATCGTGTGCGTGAAGTTGTTGCCCTGACCGCTCCACCAGTCCTTCGTCCCGGCGGCCGGCTGCACCAGGTCGTGGGTGACCGCCTTCTTCGGCAGCGTCACCACCAGGCCCTGGGCCTTCTTCGAGTTGTACTCGTGCGGGCCGAGATCGACCGTACGGTTCTGGCCGCCGTTCACGATCTCGTAGTCCAGCCAGCCGAGCTGCAGCTTGTCCCACGCGTTGAAGTCGGCCGCCTGCTCGCCGATCCCGCCGTCGGACGGCTTGCCGACGCGGCTCTGGGACATGATCGTCCACCAGTTCACGCCGTTCTCGACGGCCGCACCGGAGGTGTCGTACTCGTCCGGCAGACCGAGGTCGTGGCCGTACTCGTGCGCGAAGACGCTGACGCCGCCGTTCTCCGGCTGGATCGTGTAGTCGCCGACGTACAGGCCGGTGTCGCCGATCTGCGCGCCGCCGCTCGGGTTGGTGGCCGGGCCGCCCGGGAAGCCGGCGAACCAGCGGTGCGACCAGATCGCGTCCTCACCCTGGTACGGGTCGCCGTCGGCCTGGTCGCCACCGGAGTGCACGATCTGGAAGTGGTCGATGTAGCCGTCCGGCTCGTTGAAGTTGCCGTCACCGTCGTAGTCGTAGCGGTCCCACTGGTCGAACGACTTCAGGTCCGTGGTGATCTCGGCCTTCGTGCGACCCTTGGCCTCCTGGTCGGCGACCCACTGGTTGACGGCGTCCTGGATCAGGTTCCAGGTGTTGTTGCAGACGTTGCCGGTGCACGGGTAACCGTTCGACCGGCCGTAGCGGGCCTCGTTGTACTTGACCTTCACCCAGTCGGTGACCTCGCCGGACACCGAGTAGCGGCCGGACGACTGCTTCTCGTAGTACTTCTTCAGCGAGTTGCCGTTGCCGAAGTACATGTCCTGGAAGTGCTGCTGGCTGTAGTCGGCCTGCCAGACGGTCGAGTTGTCGACCGAACGGTCCGGGGCCGGGATCTCGTTGTGCAGCGGGCCGTCGAAGCGGGCCGGGCCTGGGACGCTCGGTGCGGTGTCCTGGTCGGGGTACTTCGGATCGCGCTCGTTGCCGAACTCCGCGAGGATGACGAAGATCCGGTCGGTCTTCTCGCGGGACAGCTCGACGTACTGGTCGACCTTGCCCTTGGCGTTCTTGGTGCCCTTCGCGCCGGCCGCCTTGGTGCCGAGGTTCACGACCGTACTGCCGTTGCGCTGCTCGGGGGCGGCCTGCCCGTTGATGACCTTGGTCAGGGCCTCCTGCCGTAGCTCGCGACGCTTGTCCTCGAGCGGGCTGGACAGTTCGTCCGGTCCCGGCGCGGCCTCGCTGGCGATCGGCGCCGACCCTTGCTTGGGCGGTGTGGCGGCGTTTCCGGCCGAGGCTGCGGCGATGCCGAGCCCGGTCGTGGCCGCCAGGGCCAGGCTGAACAGCCCGGCGGGTAGCTTGCGCACGATTCCCCTCCGTGTCTGGTGACGCAGTGTGTTCGAAGCTCCCCCGAGCGTGAATTGCAGCGAGAGTACGGGGAAAATCCGCCGAGCTGAAGTGGAACTGAGGAAATCCTGTGAAGCTGCGGGGAAACCTGCGCCCTGAGTAGATGTGCTCACGCGCAACAGGCCCGGCGCTTGGCAGACTGTCGGCGTGGAGCGCCAGACTGTCGACCTGCTGCAGCCGCTGTGGCGTGCGCTGGTCGTGTTCCGTGCGCTCACCTGGGCGTTCGCGTGCTTCGGCGTGTGGACCCGTTGGGACGGCATCGTCCGGCCGTACGGCGCGGTGCTCCAGCTGACCGTGATGGGCGTCTGGACGCTCGTCTCGTCGTACGGCTACAGCCGCCGCTGGGGGCGCCGGAACACGCGACTGGCGTTCGCGGACCTGATCATCACGGTCGGCTGCATGTACGCGACGCTCTGGGCGCAGCCGCTGCTCGACATCCGCGCCGGTGCGTCCGTGCTGACCTCGGTCTGGGCGGCCGGGCCGGTGCTCGCGCTGGCGATCTCCCGCGGGCGCGATGGCGGACTGCTCGGCGCGGCCACGATCAGCCTGGCGCTGCTCTCACTGCGCGGGGTCGAGCATGCGTCGAAGATCCTCAGCAACGTACAGCTGCTCCTCGTCGCGGGGCTGGTCGTCGGGTACGCGGCCTCGACGATGCGCCAGGCAGGGAAGCGACTGCGGGACGCGATCGCCGCGGAGAGCGCGACCGCGGAACGGCTGCGGCTCAATCGGTCGATCCACGACGGCGTACTGCAAGTGCTGGCGCAGGTTCAGCGGCGCGGTACGGCGATCGGCGGCGAGGCGCTCGAACTGGCTGACCTGGCCGCCGAGCAGGAAGTGGCTTTGCGGACGCTGATGTCGTCGCGACCGGCTGTGGCCGAAGGCGATCGCGTCGATCTGTGCGGCCTGCTGTTGCCGTTGGCCACGACCCGGGTGGACGTCGTCGTACCGGCCGGGCAGGTACTGCTGCCTGCCGCGACCGCGGCCGAACTTGTCGCCGCGGTCAAGGAAGCGCTGAGCAACGTGATCAAGCATGCCGGCCCGGATGCACGGTCCTGGGTGGTTGTCGAGGAGCTGGGGGAGAACGTTGTGGTGTCGATCCGCGACGACGGACTCGGTACGACGCCCGCGCGCCTCGAACAGGCCCGCGTGGACGGTCACCTCGGCGTCAGCCAGTCGATCCGCGGCCGCATCACCGACCTTGGCGGCACCGTCACCATCCGAACCGCCCCCGGCGAAGGAACCGAATGGGAGCTGAAGTTATGACAGTGCTTTCTGCCGGGCCTCCGGCGCCGGCGTGGTCCTGGGGCTGTTACTCCCGTTCTTCCCTCGTCGCTCCGCTCCTCAGTCCAGACCGGGAGGCCCCATGACCCGCGTGATGATTGTCGACGACCACCCGATGTGGCGTGAGGGGGTTGCGCGGGATCTGGGGAGCCGGGGGTACGACGTGTGTGCGACCGCGTCGGATGTGGCGAGCGCGGTGAAGATCGCGCTGGCGACCCGCCCGGATGTGGTGGTGATGGACCTGCAACTCGGTACCGGATCCGGCGTCGACGCGACCCGCGAGATCACCACGGCCCTTCCCGACACGCGTGTACTGGTGTTGTCCGCCAGCGCCGAGCAGGACGACGTACTCGCCGCGGTGAAGAACGGAGCCTCCGGCTACCTGGTGAAGTCCGCGTCGCTGGACGAGTTCGACGACGCTGTCCGCCGTACGGCCGAAGGTGACGCGATCTTCAGCGCCGGCCTGGCTGGACTGCTGCTTGGGGAGTACCGCCGGCTGGGCGCCACCGGACCCGAGGTCCCGCAACTCACCGACCGCGAAACCGAAGTCCTCCGCCTGGTCGCCCGCGGCCTCACCGCCAAGCAGATCGCCGCCCGCCTGGTCCTCTCGCACCGCACCGTCGAGAACCACGTCCAGAACACCCTCCGCAAACTCCAACTCCACAACCGGGCCGAACTCGTCCGCTACGCAATAGAAAACGGCCTGAGCGAGTAACTCGTCCCCGCGCGCTTGAGGCCGAAAGACCGCCAGGCCACAGCCGAGTGACGGGTGGCACCCCGCCTCCGAGACGGGATGCCACCCGCTGGGTCAGGCGACCGAGGTCACTCTTCCCACTGGAACTGCCAGCCCGGGGCGCAGGGCCATTCGGGGGCGCAGGTCGAGTCGGGGTCGTGGTACCAGACGTCCGACACCGCGTACCCGTAGTGCCGGTACACGTTCTGCTTCTGAATGCATTCGTCCTGGTTCGCGCAGGTGACGGTGTGGATGGTCTGAGTCTGTGCGTGCGCCATCCCGGCGCCGCCCGCGACCACAGCGACCGTAGCGGCGCCCATCGCAACCATTCGCCCGATCGATCTCATAGAACATCTGCCTTTCGCGTCAACGAAAACAACATCGTTGCCTTATGCAACTCTCCGTCACGTTAGTACCGCTCTCGGTAACCCGGACAACCGATTCGATCCCAATGCAATGACGTTTGCCGAGTGCATGCCTTGGGCAACCAGGTGCCGTGGTCTACCCACAACCGGCCGGCCGGCGCTTGAATGGCTTCGTACACTGTGCGTTCCACGTCCTTGTGGATGCTCTCTGTCATGACACCCGTACTGTGGGTGCCCACCTCCGGAGGCCTCGGTGAACCGGTCGTCCCTCGTCCGCGCGCTCCTCGCGTTCCTGATCCTGGCTGCATCGACGTACGTCACGCTGACCGCGAAGCCGCAACTCGGCCTCGACCTGCGTGGCGGGACGCAGATCGTGCTCGAGGCGAAGGATTCGCCGACGGTCAAGGCGACCAAGGAGACCACCGACAAGGCCACCCAGGTCCTGCACCGCCGGATCGATGCGCTCGGGGTCAGCGAGCCGAACGTCACCCGCCAGGGCGAGAACCGGATCATCGTCGAGCTGCCCGGCGTCCAGGACCCGCGCGAGGCCGCGAAGGTGATCGGCAAGACCGCGCAGCTGACCTTCCACGAGGTCCTCGACCAGGTCGCGGCCAAACCGGCCAAACCCGCAGCCGGCGAGACGTACCTGCCGAGCGAGAACGGCCAAGGCATCCTGCGGCTCGCCAAACCCGCGATGACCGGCGAGCTGGTCAGCGGCGCCGACGGCCTGCTCGACCCGCAGCAGGTCGCGCAGGGCTGGTTCGTCCAGATGAAGTTCAAGGGCGACGGCGGCAAGATCTGGGCGAGCATCACCGGCAAGGCCGCCTGCCAACCGGTCGGTACGCCGCAGCGCCTGATCGCGATCGTGCTCGACAACGAGGTGATCAGCTCCCCGCAGGTCGACCCGAACGGCGGCAACCAGCTCTGCAACGTCGGCATCGGCGGCGGCAGTACGACGATCTCGGGCGCCTTCACCGAGGAGCAGGCGAAAGACCTAGCGGCGTTGATCTCCGGCGGTGCGCTGCCCGTACCGGTGCAGGTCATCGACCAGCGCACGGTCGGCCCGTCGCTCGGTCAGGACGCCATCCAGGCCAGCGCGCTCGCCGCGATCATCGGCCTCGCGCTGACCGCCCTGTTCATCGCCGTGGTCTACCGCCTGGTCGGCCTGATGGCCGTCCTCGGCCTGCTCGGGTACGCCGCGATGTCGTACGCCGCCCTGACCGTGATCGGAGCCACCCTCACCCTCCCGGGTCTGGCCGGCTTCGTACTCGCGATCGGGATGGCGGTCGATGCGAACGTCCTGGTCTTCGAACGTGCCCGTGAGGACTACACCGCCGGGCGCACCGACGGCCTGCGCAGATCGCTGCGCAGCGGGTTCCAGAACGCCTTGTCCGCGATCGCCGACTCCAACATCACCACCCTGCTCGCCGCCGGCCTGCTGTTCTTCCTGGCCGCCGGCCCGGTGCGCGGCTTCGGTGTCACGCTGTCCATCGGTGTGCTCGCGTCCATGCTGTCCGCACTGGTCGTGACCCGGGTGCTCGCCGAGTTCGTGGTGTCCCGTGGCTTCGTGCTGCGCCGTCCCGGCCTCAGCGGGATCGCCGGCCACGGCCGCGTACGGACCTGGCTGGAGGCCCGGCAACCCTCCTTGATGAAGCACAGCAGACGCTGGCTCGTCATAACGGCGGTGGCGATCATCGTCAGCGTCGCCGGTGTCGCCATCCGCGGGCTGAATCTCGGCATCGAGTTCACCGGCGGCCGGCTGATCGAGGTCAGTACGGCACAACGCATCACGCCCGATCAAGCGCGCGCCGCCGTCGCGGAGGCCGGCTACCCGAGCGCCGTCGTCCAGGCGTCCGGGACCGATGACATCACCGTGCGGACCGGGACGATCAGCGACGACGAGGCCGTGAAGATCAAGGAGTCGATCGGCCGGATCGGTGGCGACGCGGAGGTGATCCGCAACGAGAGCATCGGCCCGTCGCTCGGTGACGAACTGCGGAACAAGGGCCTGATCGCGCTCGGCATCGCCTTGCTGGCCCAGCTCGCCTACCTCGCGGCCCGGTTCCGCTGGACGTTCGGCGCCGGCGCTGTGCTCGCCCTGGTGCAGAACGTCGCCGTCGTGGTCGGCGTCTTCGCCTGGACCGGCAAGCCGATCGACGGCATCTTCCTGGCCGCGGTCCTGACCATCATCGGCTACACGGTGAACGACTCGGTCGTGGTCTTCGACCGGATCCGCGAGACCCGCGCCGCCCGGTCCACTGGCAACCTCGGCAAGATCATCGACACCGCGATCGTGAACGTACTGCCGCGGACCATCAATACCGGCATCTCGACGCTGTTCATCCTCAGCGCACTGCTGTTCCTGGGCGGCGACTCGCTCGCCGACTTCGCCCTCGCACTGCTGCTCGGCATCCTCGTCGGTACGTACTCGTCCAACCTCACCGCAGCACCCCTGCTGCTCGAGCTGGAACGTCGCTTCCCGGCACCACCGCCACGCCCCAAACGCCCCCAGGTAGACCGCGACGCCCAACCCGACCGCGGAGCAGTCGTCTAGGTTATCCACACCCCTGCCCGCCGGAGCGGAATCTGTCCGTGACGGGGGCTAGGGTGTGCCGGTGGGTGTTGACGTGCGGGAACTGCTGGAAGCTGCCGTGTCCGGGATCGCCGGGCAGACCCGGCCCGGGCAGGTGGAGATGGCGCAAGCCGTCGACACCGCGATGCATGAGGGATCGCATCTGCTCGTGCAGGCCGGCACCGGCACCGGTAAGTCCCTGGGATACCTCGTGCCTGCCCTGGTGCACGCCATCGAGGACCGCCGGGTGGTCGTGTCGACGGCGACCCTGGCGCTGCAGTCCCAGCTGGTCGACCGCGACGTCCCGGCGCTGCTCGACGCGACCGAGAAGCTCCTCCCGCGCAGACCGAAGTACGCGATCCAGAAGGGCCGGAACAACTACGCCTGCCTGCACCGGATCCGTGAGGGTGCGCCGGACGACGACGGCATGCTGATCGACGTGCCGCCGCCGGGTGAGGTCGGCCGCCAGGTCATCGAGCTGCGCGACTGGGCCGAGCAGCAGCTCGCGGACGGCAAGGCCGGCGACCGCGACCATGCCCCCTCGCACCAGTACCAGGCGTGGCAGCAGGTCGCGATCGCCGCCCGCGAGTGCCTCGGCGCGCAGAAGTGTCCGTACGGTGAGGAGTGCTTCGCCGAGAAGGCCAAGGAACACGCCCGCAAAGCAGACATCGTCATCACCAACCACGCGCTGCTCTCGATCGACGCCTTCGAGAACCGCACGGTCCTGCCGGAGCACGACGTCATCATCGTCGACGAGGCGCACGAGCTGCCGGCGCGCGTCACCGGCGCCGCGGGCGACGAGCTCTCGCCGCAGCTGGTCGAGCGGGCCGCGAAGCGCGCCCGCCGGTTCGTCGACGACGACAAGGCCGACGACCTGGCCGACGCCTCCGATGCGCTCCGTGCCGCCCTGGAAGGCACTCGCGAGGGCCGCATCGAGCCGTCCAACACACCGGTCCTGGAGGCGGCCGCGCTGGTCCGCGACGCCGCCCGCGGGCTGTACTCCGATCTCAACAAGAAGTCCGACGACAAGGACGACGACCCGGACGGCGCCAAGCGGCAGTCGAAGGGCGCGGTCAAGGAGATCTTCGACGTCGCCGAACGGGTCGCCGCGCTGAGCGACGCCGACGTGGTCTGGATGATCGACCGCGACCGCTTCGGCCGCGAGCTCCGGATCGCCCCGCTGACCGTGGCCGGCCTGCTCCGCGAGTTGGTGCTCCGCGACCGTACGGCGGTCCTCACCTCCGCAACGCTCACCCTCGGCGGCGACTTCGACGCGATCGCCCGCCAGGTCGGCCTGCGCCCCAGCGACAAGCTCGCCGAGGACGACGAGATGCCGGACCTCGACGAGTCCGACGAGCGCGGCCCGCTGCCGTGGCGCGGCCTCGACGTCGGCTCCCCGTTCGAGTACGAGAAGCAGGCGATTCTGTACGTCGCGAAGCACCTGCCCCCGCCGCACCGCGACGGGCTGGGCAAGAAACAGTTCGAGGAGATCGTCGACCTGATCACCGCGGCCGGCGGACGGACCCTCGGCCTGTTCTCGTCCCGCCGCGCGGCGGAGGCGGCGACCGCGGCGGTGCGCGAGGCCACCGATCTCAAGGTGTTGTGCCAGGGCGACGCACAGCTTGGCGAGCTGTCTCGCGAGTTCGTCGAGGACCCGGAGACATCGCTGTTCGGCACGTTGTCGCTCTGGCAGGGGATCGACGTCCCCGGCTCGACCTGCAACCTGGTGATCATCGACCGGATCCCGTTCCCACGCCCGGACGAGCCGTTGATGGCAGCCCGCCAGCGCGCCGTCGACGAAGCGGGCGGGAACGGTTTCATGTCCGTCGCCGCGACGCATGCCGGGTTGTTGCTTGCGCAAGGCACCGGCCGGCTGATCCGCCGCAGCTCCGATCGCGGTGTCGTCGCGATCCTCGACCCGCGCATTGTCACCCAGCGGTACGGCGGGTTCCTGCGCGCCTCCTTGCCGCCGATGTGGCCGACGGCCGATCGTGAGAAGGTGCTCGGAGCCCTGAAGCGATTGCAATCCACGTGAGCCCGTCGTGAGTGCGGCGGCCGGTCCGCCGGTGCTGCCGATGATGGCGGCGCTCGGCAAGATGCCCTCGGGCGCAGGCTGGTCGTACGAGCTGAAATGGGACGGCATCCGGGTCATCGCCGAGGTCGACGACGGCGTCTGCCGGCTCTGGTCGCGGAACAGCCACGACGTCTCCGGCGGGTACCCAGAGCTGATCGGTCTGGCCGAGGCGCCGGGGTTGCGGCTGCCCGCCGTACTGGACGGGGAGATCGTCACGCTCGACGAGAACGGCGCGCCGTCGTTCGGCCTGCTGCAGCGGCGGATGCACGTCCGCGATCCCCGCCAGCTCCGGCACCTGATCACCGAGGTGCCGGTGTCGGTGCGCCTGTTCGACCTGCTCCGCTTCGACGGCAAGTGGTTGCTGGAGGCAACCTACGACGATCGGCGTGGGCTGCTCGAGTCGCTCGACATCGGCGACCCGTTCTGGGAGGTGCCGGCCGCGTTGACCGACGGCGACGCCGCGCTCGATCTGTCTGCTGCGCAGGGGCTCGAAGGCGTCGTGGCAAAGCGCCGCAAGTCGCGGTACCTGCCCGGCCGGCGCAGCTCGGACTGGATCAAGATCAAGCCGGTGCAGACCAGGGACGTCATCCTGTGCGGCTGGCATCCGGGGGAGGGGAACCGGGAAGGAAAGATCGGTTCGTTCTACTGCGGTGCGTACGCCGGTGACGCACTGGTACTGATCGGCAAGGTCGGCTCCGGACTGGACTTCGCGACCCTTGACCTGCTCAGTACGGAGCTGACCGGTCTCGAGGTCGACCGGCCCGCGTTCGACCCGGCCGGGATCCCGATGACGGACCGGCGGCGTGCGCACTGGCTGGACCCGGTTCTGGTCGCCGAAGTGACCTACTCGGGCTGGGGCGGCGACGGCCGCTTGCGGCATCCGGTCTGGCGCGGTTTACGCCTCGACATCAACCCGGAATCGGTTCTGGTGGACAACACCTGAATGCATTTCACGACATGCGGGCGAGCCGCGGAATTGTTCGCAATGCGGTGAACGAACTGCACCGCTGCGACATTTTCTGTTCAACTGTCGCAGAAATCCGGGATTGTCAGTCGTTCGTTTTCGGCGACGGTGCCGGAACCGCCAACGCGGCCTCGATCTTGTCGGCCAGCTTCTCCGGCGCATGGGTCGGCGCGTAGCGCGCGATCACCGCGCCGTCCCGACCAACCAGGAACTTCGTGAAGTTCCACTTGATCCGCCCGCCGAGCAGGCCGCCCTGCTCGCGTTTCAGCCAGTTGAACAACGGGATCGTGCGGGATCCGTTGACATCGACCTTGGCGAACATGGGGAACGTGACGTGGTAGATCGTCGAGCAGAAGTTCGCGATCTCGGTCTCGTCACCGGGCTCCTGGTGGCCGAACTGGTCGCAGGGGAAACCCAGTACCGCGAAGCCCTGCCGGCGGTAGCTCCGGTAGAGCTTCTGCAGACCCGTGTACTGCGGGGTCTGGGCACACTGCGACGCCGTGTTCACCACCAGGAGCACCTGGTCGCGGAAATCGGCAAGAGACTGTTCATTGCCTTCGATCCGGCGCGCGCTGAAGTCATAGACAGTCGTCATGACTCAATGCTGACACGTCACGCCGAACTTCGCTCGCCGTCCGATATGTCAGACGCGACGCAGAACTGTTACGACCTTTCCGAGAATGATCGCGTCCTTGCCGTCGATCGGCTCGAAAGCCGGGTTGTGCGGCAGCAGCAAGATCTCGGTCTTGGTCTTCTTGAACGTCTTCACGGTAGCCTCGCCGTCGATCATCGCGGCCACGATGTCGCCGTTCTCCGCGGTCTGCTCCTGCCGGACGACCACCCAGTCGCCGTCGCAGATGGCCGCCTCGATCATCGACTCACCCTTGACCTTCAGCATGAACAGCGTGCCCTCGCCGACCATTGCCTTGGGCAACGGGAAGACCTCCTCGACCTCCTGCTCGGCGAGGATCGGGTTACCGGCGGCGATCTGGCCGACCATCGGCACGTACACCGCGTCCGGGTGCACGTCTCCCGCACCGGTCTCGTCGTACGCCGTCTGGCGCACCGAGCCGAGCGCCGACCGCCGCGCGGCGGCGTCCACCTCGCCCGGGTAGCGGACCTCGATCGCCCGCGGGCGGTTCGGATCCCGGCGGAGCAGGCCCTTCTGCTCCAGCACGCGGAGCTGGTGCGACACCGAGGAGGAGCTGGTCAGTCCGACCCGCTCACCGATCTCGCGCATCGAGGGCGGGTATCCCCGGCTGTCCACCGAGTCGCGGATCACGTCCAGGACGCGGCGCTGCCGCGGCGTCAGGCCGGTCGCGTCCGCCGGTCCGTCAGGCAGCTCGGCGACAGTCCGGTCCGCATCCTTGTCCTTGCTGGCACCGCTCGGCGTCCTGGCCATCGCTGATTGCTCCTCAGGTCGGGCCGGCGATCACGCACCAGCCGTTGCTTGCTCGACTGAGACGACCGTAGACCGAATTCTGAGATTCTTCAAACATCTGTTCGAAGGCGTGTCGGTTCGCATGTTTGTTCGGGTGTCGGGTTATAAGGCGTACGCGGGGTGCTGCGGCGTCAGGGAATTTCCTGGGCGTGTCGCGGTTGGTAGTGGTTGCGCGAAGGGCGGCTGTCGGTTAATGATTCGTACAGACGTTCGATCGAACAAGTGTTCGGGTCGGTCGAACAGGCCACTCTCCAGAAACTGTCGGAGGGGCCCGGTAGACAAGACCCAAGCACCGAGAACGCGTACCGAACGAGTCTGGAGGACCCGATGAGCACAGCAGCTGTAGCGGCCGACACTCCGGCCCCGCGCCGCTCGATCAAGGGCGCGTCGCGGACGGCGACTGCGCACCTCACGGTGGTTCCTGCCGTCCGGACGACGCCTGCCGCTCCGGCCGTGGTCAGGCCGCGGCGGCAGCGCATCGAGGGCACGACCACCGACCGGATGCCGGTACGTGGCTGCTCCGGCGAATCGGTCGGTCTCCGCGTCCAGGAACAGGCCGAGCCGGTCGCGCTCCGCCTGACCCGGCGCGGCCGGATGTTGCTGACCGCGGTGTCCGTCGTGGTGTTCGGCGCCGCGATCGTCGTCCTCGGCCTGCGGGTCAGCGGCGTTCTCGAGCCCGGCCCGCGCTTCACCCACACCGTGCCGGTCCAGGTTGCCCCCGGTCAGACGCTCTGGTCCATCGCCCAGTCGACGAACCCCGGTCAGGACCCGGCGATCGTCGTCGAGAAGATCGCCGACCTCAACAAGCTGTCGAGTCCGGCCGACATCAATCCCGGCCGGACCCTCCGCATCCCGGTCGTCGGCTGATCAGCCCCGCGCCGCGCGCCACTCGTCGTCGAGCAGCGCATAGACGTACTGGTTCGTCCATTCGCCCTTGAACTGCAAGGCATGCAGGTGATGCGCCTCGCGCCGCATCCCGAGCCGCTCGAGCAGCTTGGCCGACGCCGTGTTCTGGTCGGCGAGCACCGCGACGATCCGATGCAGCCCGAGTTCCTCGAAGCCGAGCCGTAGCGTCTCCCGTGCGGCCTCCGCCGCCAGTCCCTTGCCGTGGTACGCCGAGTGCAGCGCGAAGCCGATCTCGCCCTGGCGATCAGACTCGCTCTCCCACTTGAGCAGCACCTCGCCAATGACCGTCTTGGTCTCACGAAGCTCGACCGCCAGCACCAGCCACTGGCCGGCCTCGGTCAATTCGCCCTGGGTCAGCTTCTTCTCGAGTGCGGCCTTCGTCTGATCGCGATCCCGCACCGGCCACGGCGTGTACCGCACGACCTCGGGCAGCGAGTGGAAGGCAAACAGGTCGTCCAGGTCGTCCATCCGGTGCGGCCGCAGCTCCAGCCGCTCGGTCAGCAGGGGATATGCGGGTCGGAATCCAGTCACGGTGTCATCCTCGTCTATGCTGTCTAATGACGTTAGACACTACCTGTGACCAACCCGCTCGGACAAACGAGAATCTCTGTGACCACACGCGACCGTTCCTCCCACACGGCAGCAGGCATCACGATCTCCGCAATCGTCGACGCCGCCCTGGCCGTCATCCGTGCCGACGGCGTCGACGGCCTCACCATGCGTGCGCTCGCCGAGCGGCTGCAGGTCCGAGCGCCGTCGCTGTACCACCACGTTCAGAACAAGTCCGAGCTGCTCGATCTGATCGCTCGCAACGCCTTCGACCAGTTCGCGGCCGACAGCGCGGCGTACGGAGAGCTGCGGACTGTCGACGAGTGGATCGAGCTGACCAGGTCAGGCTCCCTCGAGCTCCGCGCGTTCTACGCCGAGCATGCCGGGCTGGCGGGCCTGATCCAGTCGAAGGCCACGCCCGACCGCGACCAAGGCGCCGGCTCCCGCGCCGAGCTCGTCCGCGCGCAGATCGAGGCCCTGGTCCGCATCGGCGTCCCGGACGTGGCCGCGCGACACCTTTTCGAGGTCACTGCGCGCTGGACCCTGGCCGCCGTCGTCGCCGAGCCCCCGAACGGCCCGGATCATTTCGCCGACGGTCTCGACCTGTTCCTCCGCGGCGTCCGCGCTCGCTTGTCAGAACTCCTCAGCTGACCGTGGAGAGCCACAGCTCGGCGTAGCGCTTGCCGTCCACGGCTGTCGCGACCTGAATCACCGGGGCCTGTCCCTGCGGATCATTCGCCTGGTCGGACGCGCCGCGGGTGTCGACGATCGTCCGCCCGCGCGACCAGCCGCCGGACAACTCGACCCGCAACGGGTACGGCTGCGTCGTCAGCCCCGACGGATCGATGACAGCGCAGACCGCACCGCCGTCCCCGATGGTCGCGCCGTCCGACCCGTACCGCTCGCAGCGCTTCTCGATCAGCTTCCCGGCCAGCTCAGCGGAAGGCGATCCGGTCAACCCCCGCGCCTGCTCCACCGTGACCACGACGTCGTAGAACACGTCCAGCCCGTACATCGTGACCGCGATTCCCAGGTCGTTTGCCGCGGCCAGCACGATCGCCGCCGCCTCGGGATCGCTCCAGATGTTGAACTCCGCGGACGCGGTCGCGTTGCCGATCCCCACCGCCCCGCCCATGAACACGATCTCGCGCAGTCCGGCCGCGGCCTCCGGGTACGTCCGGAGCAGCAACGCAATGTTCGTCAACGGCGCCAGCGGGATCAGCGTGACAAGTTCCCCGCTCGCAGCGGCGTCTTGCAGTACGTCCCGGAGCAACTCGACCGCATGGCGCGGATCCGTCGTCCGGGTCGACCGCGGCCAGTCGAGATCTCCGAGCCCGTCCTCGCCGTGAACATGCCGCGCCGGCCGTACCGGCTGAATCAGCGGTACGGCGGCACCGCGCGCCACCGGCACGTCAGGTCGCCCCGCGGCATCCAGCACCGTGAGCGTGTTGCGTACGACATCGTCGATCCCGACGTTGCCGCCCGCGCAGGTCACCGCCTTCAGTTCGAGACCGGGATGCCGGGCCGCCAGCAACAGCGCGCACGCGTCGTCCAGCCCGGTGTCCACGTCGAGGATCACCGGCGTCCGCCCGCCGTCGGGCCCGCCGGGCTCGCTGGTCAGGAGCGCACCAGCCGGGCGATCGCGGCGGACGCTTCCTTGATCTTCTCGTCCGCCTCGGCGCCACCGGCCGCGGCGGCGTCGACCACACAGTGCGTCAGGTGGTCGTCGAGCAGGCCGAGCGCGACCGATTCGAGGGCCTTCGTCATCGCCGAGATCTGGGTCAGGATGTCGATGCAGTACTTCTCGTCCTCGACCATTCGCTGCAGCCCGCGCGCCTGCCCCTCGATCCGCTTCAGCCGCTGCAGGTACGCCTTCTTGTCGCCGATGTAGCCGTGCGGCGCATGGCCGTCCTCTGAAGGGCCGTCCTGTGCATTCTCTGCATGGTCGGCAGCCGGTTCGGTCACGCTCACCACATCCTCCCTGGGTCCGGCCGAACCCTATCGCCCGACCGGTGACCGGACCTGCCGCGGAGCAGTCGTGGGGTGCTCGCAGGGTGCTCGCAGGGTGCTCGGAGGGTGCTCGGAGGGTGCCGGCGGGGGTGCTTGTGGAGGCCGTAGTTTGCGCCTCCGAACGCCCGTCGCGGCGGCGCCACGCGGGAGTACACGGGCCCGCGCGGTTGTTGAAACCTGAGACACGCGCGGGCAAACAGGCCTGCTTGCAAACTGTCGGAGCAGCGATCTAGGATCGCTAGATGTAGTGGTTACACGGGTGTAATTTTCCACAGGTAGTGGTTAGTTGCACACAGGTTCTACACAAGTTGTCCCCAGGCTGATCCACAGGCTGCCCCTCCGGGCGGCCCAACGGGAGGAGTGATTCGTCGTGCACTGTCCGTATTGCAGGCACGCCGATTCCCGGGTCGTCGACAGCCGGGTGGCCGAGGACGGCGGAGCGATTCGCCGCCGCCGGCAGTGCCCGGTCTGCGAGAAGCGGTTCACCACTGTCGAGCAGATGCAGCTCACGGTCGTGAAGCGCTCCGGCGCGACCGAGCCGTTCAGCCGGGAGAAGGTCATCAACGGGGTCGGGAAGGCGTGCAAGGGCCGGCCGGTGAACGCCGACCAGCTCGCGCGTCTGGGCCAGAAGGTCGAGGACGCGCTGAAGGGCGGCGGCTCGCCGGAGGTTCCCGCGCACGAGGTCGGACTCGCGATCCTCGGGCCGCTGCGGGAGCTGGACGAGGTCGCCTACCTGCGGTTCGCGAGCGTCTACCGGCAGTTCGAGTCGGCCGACGACTTCGAGACCGAGATCGCGCTGCTGCGCGCCGAGAAGGAGCCGCAGGGCACCGAGCCGGGCGCGCTGAAGCCGACCCAGCAGACGTAAACCGGGGGAACGAGTAGTTCCACGTAGTTGCAGTAACGGCGTTACGCAGTACACAACGGGGCGGTCCCGACAGACCGCGGTAGCAGACACAGGGCGAGGAGCAACCATGACAGAGACGGTGACCGGCCACTCGGGGTCGACCAAGCGGTCGGCGGCCGGGTTCCGCGGGCGGAAGAACGCGCCCACGGGACTCACCATCGAGCGCATTTTCAGCACCGAAGGCGTCCACCCGTACGACGAGGTGACGTGGGAGCGTCGCGATGTCGTCCAGCAGAACTGGAAGACCGGTGAGACGGTCTTCGAGCAGCGCGGGGTGGAGTTCCCGGACTTCTGGAGCGTCAACGCCTCGACGATCGTCACCACGAAGTACTTCCGCGGCGCGCTCGCCCACGACAACCGCGAGTGGAGTCTGCGGCAGCTGCTCGACCGGGTCGTGAAGACCTACCGCAAGGCCGGTGAGGACAACGGCTACTTCACCACGCCGCAGGACGCCGAGCTGTTCGAGCACGAGATCACCTGGCTGCTCCTGCACCAGTACTTCAGCTTCAACTCGCCGGTCTGGTTCAACGTCGGGACGTCCTCGCCGCAGCAGGTGTCGGCCTGCTTCATCCTCGCCGTGGACGACTCGATGGAGTCGATCCTGAACTGGTACAAGGAAGAGGGCCTGATCTTCAAGGGCGGCTCCGGCGCCGGCCTGAACCTGTCCCGGATTCGCTCCTCGAAGGAGCTGCTGCAGTCCAGCGGCGGCACCGCCTCGGGCCCGGTCTCGTTCATGCGTGGCGCGGACGCGTCGGCCGGCACCATCAAGTCCGGCGGCGCCACCCGGCGGGCCGCGAAGATGGTCGTGCTCGACGTCGACCACCCGGACATCGAGGAGTTCGTCGACACCAAGATGCGCGAGGAGGAGAAGATCCGGGTCCTGCGGGACGCGGGCTTCGACATGGACCTCGGCGGTCGCGACATCGCCTCCGTGCAGTACCAGAACGCGAACAACTCGGTCCGGGTCTCCGACGAGTTCATGCGCGCGGTCGAGGAGAAGGGCGAGTTCGGGCTGCGCGCGCGGCTCGACAACTCGGTCATCGAGACCGTCGACGCGCGGCAGCTGTTCGACAAGATCTCCCAGGCGGCGTGGGCCTGCGCCGACCCCGGCCTGCAGTACGACGACACCATCAACGACTGGCACACCACGCCGGAGACCGGCCGGATCACCGCGTCCAACCCGTGCTCGGAGTACATGCACCTGGACAACTCGTCCTGCAACCTGGCCTCGCTGAACCTGATGAAGTTCCTCCGCGACGACGACCTGTTCGACTCGGCCAAGTTCGTCAAGGCCGTCGAGCTGATCATCACCGCGATGGACATCTCGATCTGCTTCGCGGACTTCCCGACCGAGGCGATCGGCGACACCACCCGTGCGTACCGGCAGCTCGGCATCGGCTACGCCAACCTCGGCGCGCTGCTGATGGCGACCGGGCACGCGTACGACTCCGACGGTGGTCGCGCACTGGCGGGCGCTATCACCTCGCTGATGACCGGTACGTCGTACAAGCGCTCCGCGGAGCTGGCCGGCATCGTCGGCGCGTACGACGGCTTCGAGCGGAACAAGGACGCGCACACCCGGGTGATGCGCAAGCACGCCGCGGCGAACGACGCGATCCGGACCGTGCACCCGATCGACCAGGAAGTCCAGAAGCACGCCACCGCGGCGTGGGAGGGCGTACTGAAGGTCGGCGCCAAGAACGGCTGGCGGAACGCGCAGGCCTCGGTGCTCGCACCGACCGGCACCATCGGCTTCATGATGGACTGCGACACCACCGGGATCGAGCCGGACTTCTCGCTGGTGAAGTTCAAGAAACTGGTCGGCGGCGGCTCGATGCAGATCGTCAACACCACGGTCCCGCGGGCGCTGCGCCAGTACGGCTACACCGAGGAGACGATCGAGGCGATCGTCGAGTACATCTCGGAGAACGGCCACGTCGTGGACGCCCCGGGCCTGAAGCCGGAGCACTACGAGATCTTCGACACCGCGATGGGTGAGCGGGCCATCAAGCCGATGGGCCACGTACGGATGATGGCGGCCGCGCAGCCGTTCCTGTCCGGCGCGATCTCGAAGACGGTGAACCTGCCGGAGACCGCCACGGTCGAGGAGATCGCCGACGTCTACTTCCAGGGCTGGAAGCTCGGCCTGAAGGCACTCGCGGTCTACCGCGACAACTGCAAGGTCGGTCAGCCGCTGGCGGACGCGAAGGCGAAGAAGGCCGCCGACGCCGTACAGGCCGAGGCCGCCGTCGCCGAGAAGATCGTCGAAAAGATCATCGAGTACCGGCCGACCCGCAAGCGCCTGCCGAAGTCGCGCCCGTCGCGGACCACCTCGTTCACCGTCGGTGGCGCCGAGGGGTACATGACGGCCGGCTCCTACCCGGACGACGGTCTCGGCGAGGTCTTCCTGAAGATGGGCAAGCAGGGCTCGACCCTGGCCGGGGTGATGGACGCGTTCTCGATCGCGATCTCGATTGCGCTGCAGCACGGCGTCCCGCTGGAGACCTACGTCCAGAAGTTCACCAACCTGAAGTTCGAGCCGGCCGGTCTGACCGACGACCCGGACGTCCGGATGGCGCAGTCGATCATGGACTACATCTTCCGTCGCCTGGCCCTGGACTACCTGCCGTTCGACGAGCGGGCCGCCCTGGGCATCTACTCGGCGGACGAGCGGTCCCGGCAGCTCGACACCGGCTCCTACGAGCTGGCCCCGGTCGAGGTGTCCGAGCCCGAGTCCCTGAAGACGGTCGAGCCGGTTGCTGACGTGACGGAGGCCGCCGAGGCCGCCGAGACTGCAGCGGCCGTTGAGAAGCATGCCGACGCGGCTGCCGCCCGGCCGGTCAAGGGCGAGGCTCACACCACCGCCGAGATGCTGGAGCTGATCACCGGCACCTCGGTCGACGCCCCGCTCTGCTTCACCTGCGGTACGAAGATGCGCCCGAGCGGCTCCTGCTACGTCTGCGAAGGCTGCGGCAGCACCTCCGGCTGCAGCTGACCCCGCACCAACCGAAGCCGACGCACCACTGCACTGACGCACCACCTGAACTGACGCAGCATCCGAACCGATAGCACCACCTGAACTGATAGCACCACGGCCCCCGGGAACTTCCCACTTCCCCCGGGGGCCGAGGTGCGTCCAGGGCCTGGCCCCTGAACCCCGCCCGCTAGTGCCCGGCGTGGTCCGAATCCGCCGGCGGCTTGGCGCTGCCGTCAAGCGCGGACAGTGCGTCCAGCTCCGCCCCGGTCAGCTCGAACTCGAAGACCGCAAGGTTGTCCGCCAGCCGTTGCCGATCGGCCGACTTCGGGATCGGTACGACATCCTGCTGCGTCTCCCACCGCAGCACGACCTGGCCGGGGGAGCGACCGTGCGCCTTGGCGATCTCCTGCACCGCAGGGTGCCCCAGCAGCTCCGTGCCCTTGCCGAGCGGGCTCCACGCCTCCGTCACGATCCCGTGCTGCCGATGGAACTCGCGCTCGGCCGCCTTCGTCCAGACCGGACTGAGCTGGACCTGGTTCACCTCAGGCGTCACGCCCGTCTCGTCGATCAGCCGCTGCAGATGCGCCGGCTTGAAGTTCGACGTACCGATGGCGCGCACCAGGCCGGCGTCGCGGAGCGCGATCAGCCCCTGCCACGCCTCGACGTACCGGTCCTGCGCCGGGTTCGGCCAGTGGATGAGCAGAAGATCCAGGTACTCGACGCCGAGCTTCTCGGCGCTCGCCTCGAACGCCTGCCGCGCGCCGTCCACGCTGTGCCAGCGCTTGTTGAACTTCGACGTCACGAAGACCTCGTCCCGCGCTACGTCCTTCAGCGCCCGCCCGACTCCGACCTCGTTGCGATAGTTCTCGGCCGTGTCGATCAGGCGGTACCCGAGCTCGAGCGCTGTCCGTACCGCCCGCTCGGCGTCCGTGTCGTTCATCGGCGACGTTCCCAGCCCGATCCGCGGCATCGCAGTTCCGTGACTGAGTGTGACTGTTGGCGCCTGGCTCATTCGTCTTCTCCTTCGTCGACCGCTGCTTCGGACACCGTACGTCGATCACCGTCCGCACCCTCCGTCGCGGACCCCGGCCTGGCCGTACGGCGTACGGCGGGACGCCCTGTCTCACGCCCGGGAAGCGGCCTCCCGAACTGTCGGAGCCGTGGTTCATGATGGGGGCGTGGGGCCTCGAAACACGTTGGAGGGGTGGGCAAATGAAGAACCGTCTGATCACTCTGGTGGACCTCGGTCTGGACAGTTCGTTCGATGCGTCGATGACGTTCGTCCAGGGCATCACCGCGAACATCAACGCGGGCTGGAACCGCCCGGTGATCGACGTGAACTTCGTCCGCAGCCGCGACCACGAGACCGCGTTCTCGGCTCTCACCACCCCGTCGACGGTCCTGCACGTGATGGCACACGGTGACCACAGTGAGGAGCCGTCCTTCCTGTCGACTGACGGCGAGACCCAGGTCTCGCTGAAATCCCTCGCCGACTGGTTCCTCGATCACCAGTGGGGTATCGCCAGCGGAGTCGTCATCGCGGACGGCTGCAAGACCGGCATCGGCAAGTGGCAACGCGCGATCCGGGACTGCATCCAGGACGACATCACCTACATCGGCACCAGCGCCGTCATCGGCTGGTACGAAGCGACCGTCTTCTGCTCCGCCTTCTACGGCGCCCTGGTCCGCAACCGCGGCCTCGGCCGCACCCCCGCCGAGCAAGGCTGGGACGCCGCCAACCGCGCCATCCGCGCCTACGAAACCCTCACCGACCAACGCTGCCCCTACAAACCCGTCCTCCTCACCCCCTCTCGCCAAGCCCTCCGCTCCCTCACCGGCTGACCGCGCCCGAGCGCTGACCGACACGCTTTCGGGGGCTGCATGGCGCTGGGCGTGTGAAACTTTTTGTGGACTCGTCGTGTCCCGACGCGGTGAAGGAACGCCACCATGAAGCTCCATCGGAACTCGCTCCTGACGGCTGCCGCGATCGTTCTGGTGCTGTACCTGGTTTCGCTGGTCGCGGGCCTGCCGGCCTGGGCAGCGGTGGTGCTGATCGTGGTGCTGCTGGTGTTGCTGGCGGTCGTGTGGAAGCAGCCCGAGGAGCCCCGTCCGGTGGTCACGAGGCCTGCGCCGGCACCGTCCGTCGTACTGCCTGATCCCGATCCGGTCTTCTCCGGGCCGCCGTCCAGGACGGTCGCCGATGTCCGGCTGCCGTCCGCGACGCCCGACTTCCAGTTCAGCTTCTCGGCCGTGGTGCAGTGGTCGACCGTCCTGTCCGGGTCCCGGCATGCCGACCTCGGCGCGCTCGCGGTCGATGCGCTGCTCGATCGGGCCCGTTCGCTGACGTCCCGGCAGCAGGTGACCGAGGAATCCCTCAACCAGCACCGCTTGGCTGCACTTCTCGGCGAGCCCGCCCTCGACGAGAAGGGGCAGGTGCGGAGCTGGGCGACCGAGGTACGTCTGCGGTTGCCGGATGCGGATCAGAAGCACCTGCAGCACCTTGCGGCGCTGCACCGCCGGGAGCAGACGGCTCTGCTCGAGCGGCGGATGGAACAGGACAAACGGACGTACCTGAAGGACGACGTCTTCGCGACGCCGGGATCGGCAGCGGTCTGGTGGCTGGTGAATCATCCGGGCGAGGTCGAGACGGCGCTCGGTCTGCTCGACACGCTCTCGGAGTTGTCGGCCGCGGCGAACGACCTCCCCGTCCGGCGAACTACCGCCGAGGAGATCGAACGCCAGCGACCGACCCGTGCCGAACTCGCCTTCAGCACGGAGATCGAAGAACTCAACGTGACAGCTCAGACCACGCCGGACGCGACCGTCGCTACGGCAAATGTCTCCGCCTCGAACGTCGCGGCGGCGAAGGGGACCGGCTCGACGGCCGCGTCGCAGCAGCGTCCGGTCCCACGGCATGCTGGCACCGACCAGCAGAACGGCGGCCACGACAGCGGTCCCGCCAGGTCCGAGCTGACCGGCCCCGGCCCAGATCAGGCCAAGAACGCCAAGTACCGGGAGCAGTTCTTCACCGAGTAGACCGGCGAGACGGGCTGTCTGCAGGGTGGGCCCGCCCCGCCGGGGTCCAGTGCGCATGGCTACGCGTCCAGCCAGCGGATGGTGGTCCGCCCGTTGTGCCCGTGGACGGCCAGCAGCGCGTCGACGCCGTCCTGCCAGACGGTCGTGGTCGGGAACCGGCCACCCCATCGCAGCGCAACCGTCCCGTCGCTCCACTCGACGCCCTCCGCGACGATGCCGGTGCCGCTGACGCCGGAGACGTCCTCGTGCCGGATCAGCTGGAAGAGGCGTGGTCCGGACCTGTTCGCGACTCGCAGGTGACGCCGTTGCGTGCTGCGCAACAGCGTCGCGGTTCCGCTGATCTCGTCCATGTGCCAAGTCAACGCGGGACCGGCGGTCCGCACCAGGAACTCAACCGGTATCCACAGCGCACAAATTCTGCCCACCGATGGTCACCGAATCGCCATATTCTCATTGCAGGGAGTGATCGACTCGCAAAGGAGCGACAACGGATGACAGTCATCGACGAGTGGACCGGGCGGCACGCGCATGCCCTGCGCACGGCGCTGCGCCTGACGAACGAGGCCTTCGCCGAGCAGTTGGGCATTTCGCCGCGCACGCTGA
The DNA here is from genome assembly GCF_043197975.1 of Kribbella sp. NPDC048928. Classification (NCBI taxonomy): domain Bacteria; kingdom Bacillati; phylum Actinomycetota; class Actinomycetes; order Propionibacteriales; family Kribbellaceae; genus Kribbella; species Kribbella sp. NPDC048928. The sequence goes on from NZ_JBICUC010000006.1 coordinate 616,222, forward strand.
CGAAGTGGCGCGAGAGACCAGAGCTCGTGCCCAGTCCCTACCTCCAGGAGGCCCTCGACACGTACCTGAACCAGGCGCCGCCGGATGCGCACGTCCGGTTCGCCGCCAACCTCGGCCTGGGCGAGCGCCGGGTGCCGATCGACAACACCGTGCTGAACCAGCTCAACACGGCGCTCGGCGACCTGGCCCGCGCTCTGAAACGCCTGCAGACAGAGGGCCCGGAGCGATCTCCGTCGCCTTGACCACCATGTCGACACCGTGGTGACCGCCGCCTGGAGCGTGGCGGGAGGCACACTGGGCGCAGCGTGAGCGCGGAAGGAGCGCGGATGAGGCGACGCCCGGTGGACTCGTCGAGCGTGCGATCGGTCGGGTGGTCCGACGGCACGCTGGAGCTCGAGTACGTGAACGGCTACACCTACCAGTACTTCGACGTTCCGCAGCCGACGTACGCGGCCTTGCTGGCCGCCGAGAGCATCGGCGCTTACGTCAACAAACACATCAAGCCGTACTACGACTTCCGCGAGCTCTGAGTTTTCGCGCGTCTTGTGGCGGGCACTGGTGGAGCGTTCACACGGGGGAAGCGCCCAGCTCCGGAGGTGGACATGCGCACTCGTAGAGCGTCTACGAACGGGTCCCGCGTCGTCGCGGTCATTGTGGTGGTCTGGCTGCTGATCGGACTCGCGGCAGCCGCACAGCGGAACTACTTCTCAGGCTCCGGTGCGAACTGCGCCAGAGTCGGCACAACGCTGGTGACTGTCGTCGCCGGCCCGCTCAACTACATCGGTGCCAACCCCAAGATCGACTGTTCAGCACCGCAGCCCTCGCGGTAATCCGCCTCCAGCGAGCCGCGCCCGTCGTACCGTTCCAGCACAGAAGTGGATCGGGAGGGACACGGACATGCTGCATGAGGAGATCAACGCCGATCTCGGGAGATTCAACGTGCCCGGCGCGAGTTGGGTAGTCATCGAGCACGGAGCCGTGCACGAGACCGGTACGGCCGGCCTGGTGGACTCAAGCGGATCCGAGGCCGTCGCGCCGGACACGTTGTTCCAGGCTGCATCGATCAGCAAGCCGATCGCCGTACTGGCGATGCTGCGTCTGGTCGATCGCGGCGTGCTGGACCTGGACGAGGACGTGAACCAGAAGCTGACGTCGTGGCAGGTTCCGCCGACCGGCTCCTGGCAGCCCGTCGTGACCTTGCGGCAGTTGGCCAGCCACAGCGCCGGACTGACTGTGCACGGATTCCCTGGGTACGCCGCCGGAGAACCACTGCCCACCACAGTCCAGATCCTTGACGGGGTTCGACCGACCAACACGTTCGGTGTCCGCGTTGACCTCGTGCCGGGGACGCAATTCCGGTACGCCGGCGGCGGAACGATCGTCATGCAGCAGCTCTTGCAGGACGTCACGGGCACCCCGTTCCGTGAACTGGTCCACGAGCTCGTACTGGAGCCCCTCGACATGTCCGACAGCGACTATGCGCAGCCGCTGCCACCAGAGCGCCACAGCAAGGCTGCCGTGGCGCACGACGGGAGTGGCCGGCCGCTCGAGGGCCGCTGGCATGCCTATCCCGAGCAGGCAGCCGCGGGACTCTGGACGACTCCGACAGATCTCGCCAAGGTGGCCATCGCCGTGCAGCAGATGTACGCCGGAGCGGACGGTGCTCTGCTGTCACCGGAGCTGGCCAGGGAGATGTTGACGCACCAGATCAGGGCAGGCCAACGCATAGGCGGGCTGGGGCACCTGGGGCTTGGGTTCTTTCTCGACGACTCCGGCCGGCGGTTCGGGCACAGCGGGGGGAACGCCGGGTTCTCTTGTCACCTGCTGGCTGATCGCGACACCGGGCAGGGCGCTGTTGTGATGACGAACGGCGACCGCGGAGGTTGGGTCGTGCAGCGGGCATTCGCCGCGATCGCTTCGGCGCACGGCTGGGAGGAGTACCCGGACGAGGTCGACGTTCCGGACCTGCCGAGCGACGACCTCTTGGCGGAGCTGGAGGGCACCTACCGGTTGGACGGCAGGATGGCGTTGACGATCGGGCGCTGGGGGAGCGGGCTTGAGGCGACGTTCGGCGGTCAGCGTCCGCAGCTGTTCATGGCGCGCTCTGCGACGACCTTCAACGCGATGAACACCGAGTCAGGGTTCGAGGTGCGCGAGGACGGGTTGGTCTTCGTCCAGGAGGGAGTCGTGCTCGACTGCGTCCGGGAATAGGTGCGGGAGCTGCCCGGTTACACCTGATGCCGTCCGGTTCATGACCCCGGGCCTCAACCTCAGCCGCTACGAGCGGCCACTCGCCGAGAGGCGTCTTCTGGACGGTGCAGTGCTTGAGAGGTGGGAGTCGGTTGACCGGCTCCCACCTCGTCGTCTCACCCCGCTCCGAAAACCGTTTGCGTGGCGAGGCATGATGGAAGTGTCGCTCGCGGAGACGTGAGTGAGTGTTGTGACCAGAGGGACGAGCACTGCTTCCCTCGACGCCGGTCAACGGCGGCGAGGACGGGTGCCGGGGGCCTCGGACAGCGGTCCAGGACCCCGATTTGCATCCGCACCATGAATGTCAGTAATGTTCTTCTTGTTGGAGCGAAGCGCAGGACGCGAAAGCGGCCGGCCCTCCAGCAAACTCCCTGAAGGTCTCGGAAGCCGAAACACGCCTCGGCGGGTTTCGGACACTGAGTCGCGCAGGGGACTGAATCGAAAAAGGCCGATTTGACCGGCTGGAAGCGAAACAGTAAAGTAGGGCGAGTTGCCCCGGAGCTTCAAACGAAAGTCTGAAGCGCGGTGAGCGTCCGATTCTTGAGAACTCAACAGCGTGCCGAAAGTCAATGCCGAAATGCATTAACCCCGATCACAGGCATTCAATGTCTGTGACGGATTCCTTTGATATACGGATGACAAGCCAGTTATTGGTTGTTTCTGATTCAAAGGATCGACTGAAGTTGTCGACTCACGGTCTTTGGACTGTTTGTCATATTTTTCA
>NZ_JBICUC010000007.1:0-556154 GCF_043197975.1 Kribbella sp. NPDC048928
CTCAACGCCTTCGAGATCGCCTTCGACGGCCGCCTCACCACCGGACGCAACTAACCCTCTTCAACCCGAGTTACACCGTTCGTTTGACAGTCCCCTCGGCGGGCACCCTGCACGCCTGGACGGCTGAGCGTGAATCGCGAGAACAGGACTACCTCCTGTCGTTACGGCACACTGAAGGACATGACCGCCTGGCAGTGGGTGAAGGTTGTGGGGAATTTGCTCAATCTGTCCACGGTGGCTGGGGTTTGTGTGGGGATGTTGGGGCGGGCCCGGTTCAGCTTGGGGCCTCGGGGGCTGGTGTTCGGGAACGGGTATCGGCTGGGGTTTCCGGTGGCGGGGGCGTTCACGATCGGGAACGTGGTGCTGAGCAAGCACGAGCGGTCGTACTTCGACGATGACCGGCTGGTGCGGCACGAGGAGCGGCATTCGTGGCAGTACTTCTGCCTGATCGGGTTGCCGATGCTGCCGCTGTACGTCGTCGGGGTGGTGATCTCGTTCGTGCTCACCGGCGATCCGGCGTCGCGGAACCCGTTCGAGCGGCTCGCGAATCTCAAGGACGGTGGGTACGTCGAGCGTCCGGTGCAGCCAATCGGCAAGACCGTGACGCAGGCGTTCAGCGGGCTGCGATCGCGTCCGAAAGGGCCGTGAGGACGGTCACCACGCCGCTCGGGTCGTCGACCACGACGTCTGCGGCGTCGATCAGCTCGGTCGCGTTCGACGAGCGGGTCGCGAGCAGTACGGCAGCCAGCCCGGCGTCGCGCTGTGCCTGGATCGCCCGGAACGCGGCCAGATCGCCCAGGTCGTCGCCGGCGTACAGGATCGAACGCGCGCCGGTCGACTCGAGCAGGCTGCTGATCGCGACACCCTTGTCGATGCCGGGCGGTCGCAGCTCGAGCACCAGGTTGCCGGGCTCCAGCCGCAGCTCGGTCTCCTCGGCCAGTGCGGTCAACGGCCCACGGAGCAGCGCGAACGCGCCGGCCGGATCCTCCAGCCGACGGGTGTGTACGGCCAACGAGCTGTCCTTGTCCTCCACGAACGCATCCGGTACGCCGGCCTCCTGGAGCAGACCGGGCAACCGATCCCGGGCCGTCGCGACACCTTCCGGAACCGCGGCACTCGTCACTTTGCCGGTCGCCGCATCCCACCGCTCCAGGCCGTAGTGCCCGAGCACGACGAGACGCCCGAGGCGGGGGTGCCCGCTGACGCCGGACAGTTCGGTCGCGATCAGCGCGGGCCGGCCGGTGACGATCGCGACCTGATTCACGGACGCGGCCAGCCGGGCCAGCGCGTCCAGAGCGCCATCGACCGGGCGGGACCGTGCGGGGTCCTCGACCAGTGGGGACAGTACGCCGTCGAAGTCCGAGGCGATCACCGCTGATGCGGGGTCGGACACGATGGCGTTCCAGCCTTCGTGTCCTGCGTCGGTCTCGATGACCGGACTGTTCATCCTGCGTAATCCGTGGTCAGGATCACGGTCAGGCGGTCCTTCTTCATGTTGTCGAGCGCACCCTTGCTGCGCCCGACACCGATGTCGTGGGCGAGCTGGTTCGCGGCGTCGAGCATGCCCGGCGGGTAGTACACCGTGCTCTCCGCGACCTTGCCGTGCCAGTTGTCCGGCGACCCGGCGACGGTCCAGCCGGCCTGCCGCGCCCGGCCCGCGACCGTGTCGGCGAGGCCCTTGCGCGGGGTGTTGTTGTAGACCTCGATCGCCGGGCGTTCTTCCACCGGGATCGTCACCGGCTGGGTCGGGTGGCCGGTGGTCTCAGTGGCCTTGGGCGGCTGCGTCGGCTCGGTGCTCGACGGGGCCTTGGTCGGCTGCTCGGTCGGCTCCGGCGGCGGCGTCTCGCTGGGCGGCTGCTCGGTCGGCTTCTCAGAAGACTTCTCGGACGGCCGCGGGATGCTGGCGCCCACGGTCGACGGCCCCGACGAGGGCTTCGCCGACGGGGAGGTCGCGGCGGCCGGCTTCTCGTCGGCCTCGCTGTCGTGTCCCCGGGTCCCGAACAGCACCAGCAGGCCGGCCACGATCGCCACCACGGCAGCCACCGCGACGAGGGACGAGAGCACCTGCCCCTGCTCGCCCCGAGGGCGTGGGGCAGTAGGGCACGCCCTGAGGCGGCGGGACATGGTCAGACCTCGATGCCCAGTCGGCGTGCGGAGCGGGCGCGCTGACGGGCGGCCCGGAGGCGGCGCAAACGCTTGACCAGCAGCGGGTCGTGCGCGAGGGCCTCGGGCCGGTCGATGAGCGCGTTCAGGACCTGGTAGTACCGGGTCGCGGACATCTGGAACTGGTCGCGGATCGCCTGCTCCTTGGCGCCGGCGTACTTCCACCAGTGCCGCTCGAAGGCAAGGATCTGCCCGTCACGCTCGGAGAGCCCGTCGACGGCCGGCAATGCTGCTTCGGCGGGGCCGGAAGAGCTGGCATTGGCGCTGTCCATCTGCTGCTGACTCCTGTGCGGTCGGTGATCGTCCGTCCGCCAGCCACTGTACGTGTTGAACAACAGCAATGTCATTCACCGAGGACCGACACGAAGCGTGTCGCTGACTCGGCAGCCGGACGGGTTCAACTCTGGCAGGATCGTGAAGGTGAGCTCAAGCCGGCCTGACCGTGGCGGTGGGGCGGGGACGGAATCCAGATCTGACCGGGGTGGTGGGGTGGGGACGCAATTCAGCGCAGCCGCGCTGGTGGAGGAGCTGCAGGGGCGGGCTCGCGAGGTGGACCCGTTGGTCAACGCCATCTGTACGCCGAACCCCGACGCGCTCACCGAGGCCGCTCGCCTCGACACCGAGCGTGACGAGGGTCGCGTCCGCGGGCCACTGCACGGCGTACCGGTGCTCGTGAAGGACAACATCGACACCGCCGACCTGCCCACCACGGCCGGTTCGCTCGCGCTGGCCGACCAGCCCCCTCCGCCGGAGGACGCGCCGCTGGTACGCCGGTTGCGCGACGCGGGCTGCGTGATCCTGGGCAAGACCAACCTGAGCGAATGGGCGAACTTCCGCGGCTCGGCGTCCTCGTCCGGCTGGAGCGCGTACGGCGGCCTCACCCGCAACCCGTACGCACTGAACCGCTCACCCGGCGGCTCCTCCTCCGGCTCCGGCGCAGCGATCGCGGCCGGCCTCGCGGAGTACGCGATCGGCACCGAGACCAACGGATCAATCGTTTGCCCCGCCGCCCTGAACGGCGTCGTCGGCCTCAAGCCCACCGTCGGACTGATCCCGCAGCGCGGCATCGTCCCGATCTCGCACTCCCAGGACACCGCCGGACCGATGACGCGCACGGTCGAGCAGGCCGCGACCTTGCTCACCGTCCTCACCGGCAGCCAAACGGACTACCGGGAGGCCTGTCGCGGCACGGACCTCAGCAACGTGCGCATCGGCGTACCGCGTGGGCCACTGTGGGGTTACTCCAAGGGACTCGACCAGGTCACCGAGCACGCACTGGAGCTGCTCAGTCAGTGTGGAGCGACTCTCGTCGACCACCTGTCGTTGCCGACACCAGGTGGTGACGAGGACCAGCTCCAGGTGCTGTCACACGAGTTGAAGGTCGACCTGGCCGCGTACCTCGCTACCCGCGTCCCTGGCGGTCCCCGCACGCTTGACGACCTCATCGCGTTCAACAACGCGCATGCAGACCAGGAGCTGCAGTGGTTCGGACAGGACCTATTCGAACGCGCCGCGGCCACAGACGGCCTTGACTCTCCCGTGTACGTCGCTGCCCGCCTGGCCGCGCTCCGCGCCGGCCGGGACGGCATCGACAACCTGCTCCGCGACAACCAGCTCGACGCCCTGGTCAGCCCGTCGTACTCACCGGCCTGGTCGATCGACCTGGTGAACGGCGACCACGTGCTCGGCAGCTCGTCCTCACATGCCGCCCTGGCCGGCTATCCGCTGCTCTCGGTCCCGTCCGGCCTGGTCTCCGGGCTGCCGGTCGGGCTGACGATCAGCGGTACTGCGCGGAGTGAGGTCACGCTCATTCGCTTGGCTCACGCCTTCGAAACCGCGAGAATCGCTGCAGACGGACCGTTCCCGACCCCGGAGTTCACCCAGTGGGCATAGATCGCGTCAGGTGGGGAATTGTTGCGACCGGCAACATTTCGACCCAGTTCACCGAGGACCTGGGGCTGCTGACCGACGACGCCGCGGTGACCGCGGTCGCCTCCCGTTCGCAGGAGAGCGCGGACAAGTTCGCCGCCCGGTTCGGCATCCCGCACGCGTACGACGACTACCGCCGGCTGATCGATTCCGGCGAGGTCGACGTGATCTACATCGGCACGCCGCATCCACAGCACTACGCGATCGCCCGGACGGCTTTGCAGGCCGGCATCGCCGTGCTGTGCGAGAAGCCCGTCACGCTGACCGCCAAGCAGGCTCGGGACCTGATCGCCGTGGCCGCAGAGCACCGGACGCTGTTCGCGGAAGCGATGTGGATGCGTACGGATCCGGTCGTCCAGGCGCTTTTCGTCGACCTGCGCCGCGGCGTGATCGGTCAACCACAGCAGGTGGTTGCGGATTTCGCGTTCTACAAAGCTTCATTGCCGGTTCGCCTGCTCGACCCGGCGCTCGGTGGAGGCTCGCTGATGGACGGCGGCATCTATCCGATGACGTTCGCGCACATGGCGCTCGGCCGCCCGGCGGAGGTGAAGGCAGTCGGCTCCCTGAACGACGACGGCGTCGACCTGAACGTCGCGATGGCCTGGCGGTACGACTCCGGCGCGGTCGCCGCGCTGACCTGCGGCCTGCGTTCGCAGAACCCGTGGGTCGCGTCGATCAGCGGCCCGGACGGCAACCTGACGCTCCCGCACCGCTTCCACCATCCCGAGTACTACGTGCGCACGACCGCTTCCGGAGCGGAGCGGATCGACGTACCGACGCATGGCCGTGGGTACCACTACGAGGCAAGCGCAGTGATGCAGACGCTGCGCGCGGGGTTGCTCGAGGTCCCTGACCTCCCCCACGCCGCCACCCTCGAGATTCTCGATCTCCTCGACGAGACCCGGAGCCAGATCGGGGTCCGCTACCCCGGTGACGACGACGACCTGAGTGGATGACGCCAACCATGTCTACAGCGCCGAACGGTAGGAGTTCCTTCGTAGTGGTGGCCAACCGGCTGCCGGTCGACCGGATCGAGATGCCCGACGGCAGTACGGCCTGGCGCCGCAGCCCGGGTGGACTCGTGACCGCGCTGGCGCCGGTGATGCAGCGCCACCACGGCGCCTGGATCGGCTGGACCGGCAGCGCCGACGAGAAGGTCGACCCGTTCGACAACGACGGCATGCACCTGGTCCCGGTGATGCTCAGCGCCGAGGACGTCCAGCTGTACTACGAGGGCTTCTCGAACGCCACGCTCTGGCCGCTGTACCACGACGTCATCGTGCCGCCGGAGTTCCACCGCGAGTGGTGGGAGTCGTACGTCGCGGTGAACCGCCGGTTCGCGGAGGCTGCCGCGGAGGCCGCCGACGACAACGCCGACGTCTGGGTGCACGACTACCAGCTCCAACTGGTTCCGGCGATGCTCCGGCGGCTGCGTCCGGACGTACGGATCGGGTTCTTCCTGCACATCCCGTTCCCGCCGACCGAGCTGTTCGCGCAGATGCCGTGGCGGCGGCAGATCCTGGACGGGCTGATGGGCGCGGACCTGGTCGGCTTCCAGCGGCCCGGCGCCGCGTCGAACTTCGCCCGCCTGGCCCGCAACCGGATGGGCCTGCGGACCCGCGGCGACCGGATCCACCTGCCCGACGACCGGATCGTCCGCGCGAAGGCGTTCCCGATCTCGATCGACGTCGGCGAACTGGAGACGCTGGCCCGGCAGCCCGAGACCACGGCCCGCGCGGCCGAGATGCGTCAGGAGGTCGGCAACCCGCAGCACGTCCTGCTCGGGGTGGACCGGCTGGACTACACCAAGGGCATCCGGCAGCGGATGCGGGCGTTCGGCGAGCTCCTGGACGAGAAGCGGGTGTCGGTGGACGACGCCGTCTTCATCCAGGTGGCGACGCCGTCCCGCGAGCGCGTCGAGCAGTACCGCGTGCTCCGCGACGAGATCGAGCTGCTCGTCGGCCGGATCAACGGTGAGCACGGTCGGATCGGTACGCCGGCGATCAACTACCTGCACACGTCGTACTCGCGGACCGAGATGGCCGCACTGTTCCGGGCGGCCGACGTGGCGGTGGTGACCCCGCTGCGCGACGGCATGAACCTGGTCGCCAAGGAGTTCGTCGCCTGCCGGTACGACGACACCGGCGCGCTCGTACTGAGCGAGTTCGCGGGCGCGGCGGACGAGTTCCGGCAGGCTTTCCTGGTGAACCCGCACGACATCAACGGTATGAAGGACACCATCGTCGATGCGATGAACACCGACGAACGACAACTCGGCCGCCGGATGAAGGCGATGCGCAAGCACCTCGCCGCGCACGACGTCAACATCTGGGCCCAGACCTTCCTGAAGGCACTGCATGACGAAGAATGACGGGCGCGTACTCGCCCTCGACCTCGGTACGTCGTCCGCGCGCGCACTCGTGCTCTCCGAGAGCGACGCCGCGCCGATCCCGGGCGCGCTGGCCCGGCACAAGATCGCGCCGACGTACGGGCACGACGGGTCCGCGACGCTCGACCTGCACGAGTACGTCGAGGGACTCCTGAGCTGCCTGGACGAGCTCGAGCAGAACGGTCACCTGGACGGCATCGGCGCGATCGTGCTGTCCTCGCAGTGGCACTCGATCGTTGCCCTGGACAACAAGGGTGTCGCGCAGACGCCCGTCATCACCTGGGCGGACACCCGCGCGATCGACCACGGCCTCGGCGCGTCGTTCGACGAGCAGGCGTTCCACGCCCGGACCGGCACCTGGCTGCACCGGCTGTACTGGACGCGCCGGATCCCGTGGCTGCTGTCCTCGGGGTCCCCGGAGCAGTTCGCCGGGCTCCCCGATCTCGTGCTCGAGCGGCTCACCGGCGAGCGCGTCACGTCGGTCTCGATCGCGTCCGGGACCGGAACACTCGACCTCGCCGGCGGCGCGTACGACGACGAGGCGCTCGAGATCGCTGGTGTGACGGCCGACCGGCTGCCGCAGATCGTGCCGACCGGCTGGACGGGCACGCTGTCCGCCGAGTACGCCCGTCGCTGGCCCGGCCTGGTCGGCGTACCGGTGCATCCTCCGACCGGTGACGGTGCCGCGTCGAACGTAGGTACCGGTGGGTACGACGCAGGCACCGCCGCCGTGACGGTCGGTACGTCTGCAGCCGTACGGGTCGTGCACCCGATCGAGAACGCACCGGAGCTGCCGTGGGAGCTGTGGCGGTACCGGGTCGACGACAAGCGCGCCGTGACCGGCATGGCGTTCTCCGCCGCCGGGAACCTGCACGCGTGGCTCACCGGCGTACTGCGGCTGGAGTCCGACGAGCCGCTCGGCGTGGAGATCGGCGGGACGCATGCGATCGCGATCCCGTTCATGGCCGGCACCAGACCGCCCGCGACCGTGCCAGGTGGTTCGGGCGTGTACTTCGGGCTCTCCTTCGACGACAGCTCCGCGGACCTGCTCGCGGCCGCGCTGCAGGGCGCCTCGCTGGAGATCGATCGTGGCCTGCGGCAGCTCGACAAGCTCTTCGGGCAGGAGCTGGAGGTCGTACTGGGCGGTGGCGGGATCGACGCGTCGGAGTGGTGGCGCCGCTGCCTCACCGCGACGTTCGCCCGTCCGACCACGGTCTGCGCGGAGCCCGAGGTCGGGGCGCGTGGAGCCGCAGCCGTGGCGCTCGGCCTGTCGCCAGAGGCCGGTGGTGAGCACCTGACGCCGGCCGCCGAGGACGTGTCGCGTCTCGCTGACCTGAGGACGCGCTACGAGTCCCTGCGAGAGCTAGCAGTCCAGGCGTCATCCATTTAGTACTGCGTTCGCGGTACTCGGCGGATACGGCTGGAGGACGACGCGGGGTTCGGGGCGGCCACGTACTGTGAAGTCATGGACGCACTGTCACGGTGGTGGCGGGACCTCCGGGTGCCCCCGCTGCTGCTCGACGGCGTCCTGGCGTTCGGCATCCTGCTGGCCAACGGCGCCGCGCTGGGGCAGCGGCGCAACGGGCACGCCCTGACGCTTTCCGGGTCGTTGCTGATCATCGCGGGTGCCCTGTTCATGGTGCTGCGCCGGCGGATGCCGATCAGCTCGCTGTGTCTCACCACGATCGTCGGCATCACGTACACGATCACGCAGCAGGCGAAGAGCCCGATCGGGCTCTTCATGGCCTGTGCCGCGTACACGGTGGTGCAACGGACAGAACGGCGTACGAGGGCCGCCGCGATTGTCAGTGTGGTGGCCGTGACGGTGGTCGCGGCCGCGGTCTATACGGACGGGGAACTGTTCGCGAACCTCGTGAACGGGCTGGTCGTGCTGATCGGCGCAGCGATCGGTGAGGCGACGCAGTACCGGCGCGCGTACCTGCGTGAGCTGGAAGAGCGCGCCGTACAGGCTGAACAGTCGAGGGACGAGGAGGCGCAGCGCCGGGTGATGGAGGAGCGGCTGCGGATCGCTCACGAACTCCACGACGTCATAGCGCACCACATCGCTCTCATGAACGTGCAGTCCGGCGTGGCAGCCCACGTACTGCGTTCTCAACCGGACGAGGCGGAGCGAGCGCTCGCCCTGGTCCGTTCCGGCGGCCGTACGGTGCTGCAGGAGCTGACTGTCCTTCTCGGCGTCCTCCGTCGCTCTGGCTCTCCGTTACCGACAGCACCTACGCCGTCCCTGCATGAGCTGGATGCGCTGATCCGGTCCTTCACGGCGGCCGGCGTACAGGTCGAGTGGACACCACCTGCGGCGCCGGGCGTGCTGCCGGACGTTGTGGAGCTCACGGCGTACCGCGTCGTCCAAGAGTCACTCACCAACGTGCTCAAACACGCCCCTGGTGCGGCCGCTCGGGTGAGCATCTGCTGGGAGGTGGGGTCGTTGTCGGTCGAGGTGTCGGACTCAGGAGGTACGTCACCGGCCGCCGGCCATCTGGGCGGCCACGGCCTCACCGGTATGCGTGAACGGGTCACGGCGGTCGGCGGGACGCTCGATGCCGGACCGCAGAGCGCGGGCGGGTTCTCCGTCCGGGCTGTGCTTCCTCTGGAGACGGGAGATGCGGGTGACGATCAGGGTGCTGCTGGCGGACGACCAGACGCTGATCCGGAGCGGGTTCCGGGTGCTGGTGGGCTCAGCGCCCGATCTGCAGGTCGTTGCTGAGGCGTCGAACGGCCGGGACGCGGTCGAGCTCGCCCGGTCCGAGCGGGCCGACGTGGTGCTGATGGACATCCGGATGCCCGAGGTCGACGGGCTCGCGGCGACCCGGATGATCACCGCGGACGAGTCGCTCGCGGGCGTGAAGGTGCTGATCCTGACCACGTTCGAGGTGGACGAGTACGTGTTCGAGGCGATCCGGTCCGGCGCCAGCGGCTTCCTCGGCAAGAGCGTCGAGCCCGCCGAGCTGATCGACGCGATCCGGGTGGTCGCGCGCGGCGAGGCGCTGCTGTCCCCGAAGGCGGTGCGCGGCCTGATCAACCGCTTCCTCGCCGAGCCCAGCCCCGGTCAGCCGGTCGGTCCCACGGTGCTGGACGTGCTCACCGACCGCGAGCGCGAGATCGTCGGCCTGGTCGCGCTCGGCCTGTCCAACGACGAGATCGCCGAACGGCTGGTGCTGTCCCCGTCGACGGCGAAGACCCACGTCAACCGCGCGATGGTGAAGCTCGACTGCCGCGACCGCGCACAACTCGTCGTCCTGGCGTACCAGACCGGCCTGGTGCGGCCCGGCGTACCGCAAGCGCGGTAGTCGGTACGGCGAGCGCGGTACGGCGAGAAGCCTGCGGGCGGCGGACGCGCGCGACGACCGGTCGCCGGAAGCATCAGCCGCATGGCTACGTATCTCTACCGCCTCGGCCGCCTCGCCTTCCGCCGGCGCCGGTTCGTCGTCCTGATCTGGCTCGGGCTGCTCGCCGCCGGGATCGCGGGCGCGGCCACACTGTCCGGCCCGACCGCCAACGGGTTCTCGATCCCCGGCACCGAGTCGCAGCGGGCCGCGGACCTGCTCAACGAGCGCTTCCCGCAGGCCGGCGCCGACGACGCGACCGCCCGGATCGTCTTCCAGGCACCGGCCGGCCAGAAGCTCACCGACTCGCCACAGGTCCGGCAGACCCTCGACCGGATCGCGGCCGCGCCACAGGTCGCGCGGGTCCTGGACCCGTTCAGCGCGAAGGCGGTCTCCGCGGACGGCCGCACCGGATACGCCCAGGTGACGTACGACGTCGGCGCGGCCGATGTCACGCCCGAGGCCAAGGAGGCGGTGGACGCGGCCATCGAACCGGCCCGCGCGGCGGGGCTCACCGTCGAGTACGGCGGGGACGCGCTGCAACCGCAGGACGGGCAGCAGCTGACCGAGGTGATCGGGCTCGGGGTGGCGGCCGTCGTGCTGCTGATCACGTTCGGTTCGCTGATCGCGGCCGGACTGCCGTTGCTGTCGGCAATCATCGGGGTGGGGATCGGGGCGACCGCGATCACGGCGCTGAGCGGGTTCGTGGACATCGGATCCGGGACGCCGATCCTCGCGCTGATGATCGGACTCGCGGTGTCGATCGACTACGCGCTGTTCATCATGTCCCGGTACCGGCACGAGCTGCGCTCCGGCCTCGAGCCGGAGGAAGCCGCCGGACGTGCCGTGGGAACCGCCGGATCGGCGGTGGTGTTCGCGGGGCTGACGGTGGTGATCGCACTCACCGGCCTGTTCGTCGTCGACATCCCGTTCCTCACTCAGATGGGTCTGGCGGCCGCCTTCACCGTCGTCATCGCGGTAGGCATTGCCCTCACCCTTCTGCCTGCCCTCCTGGGCTTCGCCGGTCGCCGCGTCGGCAATCCCGGCCGGCGCGTGTTCACTCGCCCGGGACAGCCTGTTGCGGAGCGTCCGGCGCTCGGGCGGCGCTGGGCGGGGTTCGTCACGCGGCGGCCGCTGGCCGTCCTCCTGGTGACCGTGATCGGCCTCGGCGTGCTCGCGATCCCGACGACCGACCTGAAGCTCGGGCTGCCTGACGACAGTACGGCGGCGCCGGATTCCACGCAGCGCAAGGCGTACGACCTGCTCTCCGAAGGTTTCGGTCCCGGCTTCAACGGTCCGCTGATGGTCGTGGTCGACGCGGGCGCCGCGCCGAATCCGCAGGCAGCGGCGACCAGCACCGCAACGGCGATCCGCGGCCTCGCCGATGTCACGATGGTCGGCCCGCCGCGCTTCAACCCGGCCGGCAACACCGCGCTGCTGACCGTGATCCCGGCCAGCGGCCCGAGTACGACGCAGACCCACGATCTGGTGCAGGCGATCCGTGCGCTGCCCGATCTGGACGGCACCGACGTCGCCGTCACCGGTGCGACCGCGATCAGCATCGACATCTCGGACAAGCTCGGTGGCGCACTGGCGCCGTACCTGGCCCTGATCGTCGGGCTCGCATACCTGTTGCTGATGCTGGTGTTCCGGTCGGTACTCGTACCGTTGAAGGCGACGCTCGGGTTCCTGCTCACCGTGGCGGCGACGTTCGGTGCGGTGGTCGCGGTGTTCCAGTGGGGCTGGTTCGCGGGTCTGTTCGGGGTGGCGGGGCAGACCGGGCCGGTGATCAGCATGCTGCCGATCTTCCTGATCGGGGTGGTGTTCGGGCTCGCGATGGACTACCAGATCTTCCTGGTGACCCGGATGCGCGAGGAACACGTGCACGGCGCGGCGGCGCGGGACGCGGTCGTCGACGGCTTCGCGCACGGCGCCCGGGTGGTGACGGCGGCGGCGGTGATCATGACCGCGGTCTTCTCCGGGTTCATCCTGTCCGGGCAGGCGCTGATCCGGGAGATGGGCTTCGGCCTCGCGCTCGCAGTCGCCATCGACGCGTTCGTGGTGCGGATGACCGTCGTACCCGCCGTGATGGCCCTGCTCGGCCGCCGCGCCTGGTACCTCCCGCGCTGGCTCGACCGCCTGCTCCCCACGGTCGACGTCGAGGGCGACGCGCTGCGACGGGACGCGCCACGCGAGAGCGAACTGATCGCAAGGTGACCGCCACCACTGACACCGGGCCGGGTACGACGAGATCATTCCCGCCATGTGGCGCGAGATGATGAAGTCGAAGGTGCACCGGGCGACGGTCACGCAGGCGGACCTGGACTACGTCGGGTCGTGCACGCTGGACGCGGACCTGATGGCGGCGGCCGACCTGCTGCCGGGCGAGAAGGTCGACATCGTCGACATCACCAACGGTCAGCGGCTGTCGACGTACCTGATCGAGGGACCGCGCGGGTCCGGGATCGTCGGCATCAACGGGGCCGCGGCGCACCTGATCCACCCGGGTGACCTGGTGATCCTGATCGCCTACGGGACCTTCGACACCGCCGAGGCCAAGGTCTTCGAACCGAGCGTAGTCTTCGTGGACGAGCACAATGCGATCACCCGCATCGGCTCCGACCCCGCGGAGGCGCTTCCTGACACCGGAACGCTGCGTGGGGACCAACTGCACCCGTAGCGAGATGAGGACTGGTCGCCGATGACCGAGAACGCTGCCGAGAACACCGCGCCGAAGACGGCGTCGCACGACAATCAGCCGAGCGCGAAGCTGCGGGCCTTCATGAACTCGGGCTGGGCCGACTCCGAGCGGCACGACCTGTCGCTGAGCGACGTCGGCGTGTGGGCGGCCAAGCGGCGCGACGCGCTGTCGCAGGCGTTCCCCGGCGAGCGGCTCGTGATCCCGGCCGGTACGTACAAGGTCCGTTCGAACGACACCGACTACGTCTTCCGCCCGCACACCGACTACGTGTGGCTGACCGGCAACCAGACCTCGGACGCGGTCCTGGTGCTCGAGCCGAACGGCACCACCGGCCACGACTCCGTGCTGTACTTCCGCCCGCGCGCCGACCGTTCGCAGGGCGAGGAGTTCTGGCGCGACCGGATGTACGGCGAGCTGTGGGCCGGCCGGCGTCCGTCGCTGACCGAGACCGCCAAGGAGTTCGGCATCGAGACCCGGCACGTCGACCAGCTGGCCGACGCGTTGAAGGGTGACGTACCGACCCGCGTCCGGCGCGACGAGGACGCCTCGATCGCCTCGCTGCTGAGCGGCGCCCGGACCGAGGACCCGAAGGACCACGAGCTGTCGTCGGTGCTGTCCGAGCTGCGGCTGGTCAAGGATGCGTACGAGCTCGACCAGCTCCGGGACGCGGTCGCGATCACGCACCGCGGATTCTCCGACGTCCTCGCCGAGATGGAGAAGGTCCGGCAGTACGGCGAACGCTGGATCGAGGGCACGTTCTGGCGCCGCGCGCGGGCCGAGGGGAACGACGTCGGCTACAGCTCGATCGCCGCGGCCGGTGCGCACGCGACCACGCTGCACTGGATCGAGAACGACGGCCCGGTGACCGACGGCACGCTGATGCTGCTCGACATGGGCGTCGAGAACCGGCAGCTGTACACCGCGGACATCACCCGTACGCTGCCGGTGAACGGCGAGTTCACGCCGCGCCAGCGCGACCTGTACCAACTCGTTCTCGACGCGCAGAACGCCGGCATCGCGGCGCTCACCCCCGGTGCCGCCTTCCGCGCCGGGCACGAGGCGGCGATGGAGGTCATCGTCCACGGTCTGGACGCGATGGAGCTGCTGCCGGTGTCCGCCGAGGAGGCGCTCGACCCGGAGAGCCGCCTGTACCAGCGCTACACGCTGCACGGCGTCAGCCACATGCTCGGCCTTGACGTCCACGACTGCGCCGCCGCCCGCAACGAGACCTACCGCCAGGGCACCGTGAAGCCCGGGTACGTCCTCACCGTCGAGCCCGGCCTGTACTTCCAGTCCGACGACCTGACCGTCCCCGAGGACCTGCGCGGCATCGGCATCCGCATCGAGGACGACATCCTGATCACGGACGGCACCCCGGAGAACCTCTCCGACGCGATGCCCCGCACCCCCGAAGCCATCCAAGCCTGGATGGCGTCCTGATTCGCTACGGAACGGCCACCCGCAGGGCTGTGAGTTCGGCGCGGGCCTCGGCGGCGTGGGCTGGGTGCAGGGCGAGCGTGGCGGCTCGTTCGAAGCGGGCGCCGATACGTTCGAAGGCTTCGGCGGCGGCCAGGATCGCGTCGAGGTCTCCGGTGGAGCGTGCTGTGGCACGAGTGCGGCAGGCGGCGCCCCAGTCGTTCTCCGCGGCGTCCTGCTCAGTGGCCGCGAGCAACGCCGGCGCATCGGGCAGGTCCGCCAGTACGGCAAGCTCCGCCGCGGCGGCCCGCGCGTACGGCGCCCACCACCCCTCCGCAAACCTTTCAAACCCCCGCCGCACGACATCGGCCCGCTCAGCGGTAGTTGGCCGGTTGGTGTCGATCAGGTGGATGGCAACGCGGGCTTGAGCAAAGGCGTACGGGGCGGCCAACCACGGGGCGTCCTCGGGGACCGCGGACCTCGCCACCTCGAGCGATCGTGACTGCCAGACGTCGAACAGGCCGTCGTCGCGCAGACCGTGCACCATCGCGGCCGCCGACAATGCGGACGACATCCACTCGATCGGCGGTGCGCCGGCGCGTTGCCAGCGCTGCCAGAGTGCGTCCGCGTGCTCCACGCAGGTGTCGAACTCGCCGGTGAGCGCGGAGACGCGGATCAGCCGCGGCAGCGAGATGTACGGATGATCGCCGACCGGATCGTCCGGCACACCGATCGCAGCACGCGCCGCGGGCAGGTCACCGACCGCGGTCGCCGTCGTCGGCGCGACGTGGAACGCGTCGATGATCTCGGCCGCCGCGTACGGCTCGTGCCGCGGCAGCGGGCCGACCAGCCGCATCCTTTCCACTGCGTACGAGCGCGCGTCGCGCAGCCGGCCCGCGTTCCCGGCCGCGACCGTCGATGCGTCGAGAGCGCCCGCGATCAGGACCGGGTCACCCGTTCGCCGCGCTGCTTCGACGGCTTGCTGGGCGAGCTCGGGATCAGCACCGATGCGCCGCTTTCCGTACTCCCACGCCTTGGCGGTCGCGAGCAGGGCGGACACCTGCGAGTCACCGGGTTGTGCGCACTCCAGGGCCTGCTCGAGCAGGTGTGCGCTGCGTGCTGACGGCACGTCGTACAGGGATCCGGTCGGGTACCTGTTCACCGCGATCACGGCCAGCGCCAGCATCGTCGCCCGAACGTTGCCATCAGCAACGGCGCGGTCGGCGGCGTCGAGGAGCAGCTGGACCCCTGTCTCGGCGTCCGAGATCGCGAGGGTGGCATCGGCTGCCGAGCGCAGATCCAGCGCAGCGCTGACCCCGTCGGCGGCGCGTTCGGCCGCCGACCGGTAGTAACCGACCGACTCCTGAAACTCCCGCCGTGCAAAGCCCAGATGACCGAGCGACCGCGCCAACCGATGCGCGACGGGATCAGCAACTGCCCCCGTCGCCGCCAACGCAGCCCGCAGATCGCCCGCCACCGCGTCATAAATCCCCCACCACTCCTTCCCACCGAGCACGGTGTCGTCGAGTTGGGCTTCCAGAGTGGCGGCGGCGGTGGCGGCCCAGTGGAGGCAGCGGTCTTGCGCGGTGGACAGTTCGTCGTTGGTCAGTTGGTCGCGGGCGAACTCGCGGATCGTCTCGAGCAACCTCCAGCGCGAGCCCCGACGTACGGCGAGGCTCTTGTCGGTCAGCCGCCCGAGCAGATCCGCCACCTCGCCCCGCCCGAACTCCGGGCTGGTCGCGCTGGCGGCGTCCAGGTCGAACCCTCCGACGTAGATCGCGAGCCGTCGCAACAGCAGCCGCTCCTGTTCGTCCAGCAGATCGTGGCTCCAGCCGATCACGGCGGCCAGCGATCGGTGGCGTACGTCCACACCACGCCCGCCCGCGAGGAGCCGGAGCCGGTCGTCGAGCGCCGCCTGCAGGCCGTCCGCTCCGAGCGAGCCGATCCGGGCCGCGGCGAGTTCGATCGCCAGCGGCATGCCGTCGAGCCGCGCGCAGATCTCCGCGAGGACCTCGTCGGGAGCAGTGAAGTCGGGGGCGACCGCGCGCGCCCGGTCGGTGAACAGCTCGGTCGCGGCGTCGAGCGGCGGCAGGAGGACGGTCGTCTCGGACGGTACGCCGAGGCGCTCGCGGCTGGTGGCGAGAACGGTCAGCTCGGGGCAGGTGCTGAGCAGTTGTTCCGTGAGTACGGCGACCTCGTCGACCAGGTGCTCGCAGTTGTCGAGGACCAGGAGTGATCGGTCCTGCTGCAGGTGTTCGATCAGGACCTGTTGCAGGCTTTGCGGCGGACGTTCGCTCAGCCCGAACGCGGTCGCGACGGCCCGGGTGACGAGGCCTTCCCGCACCGGCACCAGATCCACGAACGCACCGGTCATGGCCAACTCGCCCGCCACCATCGCGGCGAGGCGGGTCTTCCCCATGCCGCCCGGACCGAGCAGCGTCACCAACCGCGACCGGCCAAGCGCCTCTCGCAAGCCCGCCGCCTCACCTGCACGCCCAACAAAAGCAGTCCGCCCAACAGGCAACCCACCAACGACCGGACGCTCCCTACCCACGCCCGGACGCTCCCCGCGCGGCGCTTCGAGTGCGATCAGGTCGGCCAGTTCTCGGCGGTCGGTGACGCCGTACTTGCGGAGCAAGGACGAGACGTGACTCTCGACCGTACGGACCGAGATGTGCAGGGCATGGGCGATCTGTGCGTTCGACCGGTGCTCGGCCACCGCCTCCAGTACCTCGGCCTCCCGTGCGGACACCTCGTTCACGCGCCCCATCATGACCGATCCGTGGGCTCTCCGTGGTGGATCCGTGGTCAGTACGGATGTGGCGCGCGGGTCGCCGGCGCGAAGGTCGTCGTACCAGAACAACTCTCTCGGAGGTAGCGATGAGTACAGCGATGACGACGACGCGCAGGGTCCGGCCGGGCGTCGTGGTGTTGTGGGTGGTGCAGGTCCTGCTGGCGTCGCAGTTCGTGATGGCGGCGCTGCCGAAGCTGTCGGGTGACCCGGTGATGGTCGACCTGTTCAACGAGGTCGGCGTCGGCCAGTGGTTGCGGTACGTGGTCGGCGTACTGGAACTGGCCGGAGCGATCGGCCTCCTGATCCCGCGCCTGTGCGGTCTCGCCGCGCTCGGGCTGACGCTGTTGCTGGTGGGCGCGAGCCTGACCAACCTGATCGCTCTGGGCGCGTCGCCGGCGATTCCGATCGTCTACCTCCTGGTGGCAAGCGTGATCGCCTGGTTCCGCCGCTCGTCGATCCGCGCGGTCCTGGCTCCAGTTGTGGGCGGCCTGCGATGACGATCACGGCCTTCGACGGGCGCCTGATCCGGCCTTGCGACTCGGAGTACGACTCCGACCGGTCCGTCTGGAACGCGATGGTGGATCGGCGGCCGGCGCTGATTGCGCGCTGCGCGAGTACGGCGGACGTGGTCGCGGCGCTGCGCTACGGCCGAGAGGCAGGGCTGGAGATCGGCGTCCGGTGCGGCGGGCACAGCTTCCTCGGGCTGCCGGTAGTGGAGGACGGTTTGCTGCTCGACCTGTCCGCGATGAACTCCGTGCAGGTCGATCCGGTCAGCCGCCGGGCTCGCGTGGGCGGGGGTGCGTTGCTGGGCGCCTTGGACGTCGCGAGCCAGCGGTACGGGCTGGCGACCACGGCCGGCAACGTCTCGCACACGGGCGTGGGCGGACTCACCCTGGGCGGCGGAGTCGGCTGGCTGGCGCGTGCGTACGGACTGAGCTGCGACAACGTTGCGTCGTACGAGCTGGTCACCGCGGACGGGGAGGTACTACGGGTCAGCGCGAACGAGCACCCGGACCTCTTCTGGGGACTGCGTGGTGGCGGCGGGGCTTTCGGGGTGGTGACCGCGTTCGAGTTCCGGCTGCATCCGGTGGGGACTCAGGCGTTGACCGTGGACCTGTTCTACGACCTGGACGATGCCGGTACGGCATTGCGTGGCTGGCGGGACTTGTTCGCGGACACGCCACGGCAGGCGACCTCGGTGGCGCGGGTCGGGCAGTGGAACGAGTACGGCGGGCGGCCGATGGCGAGCGTCGGGTATGTGTGGGTCGGGGATGTTGAAGAGGGACGTCGGCTGATGGCGTCGTACGAAGGCATCGGCAAACCGGTGGCACGGCGGATCCGGGAGCTCAGCTACCTGGAGCTTCAGACCCAGTCGGACGACCAGGAACGGCACGCACTACGCCGCTACTGCAAGGGCCACTACCTGCGCTCCCTGCCGGACGCCGCCATCGACGCGTTCCTTGCCTGGGACAACAATCCGGGAGCACGGCTGACGCTGAACGGCGGCGCGATCGGCGACGTACCGGACGACGAGACGGCGTACAGCCATCGCGACGCACTCGTCGAGTTCACCACCGGCGACGACTGGACCGACCCCACCGAGGACGCCGCCCGAATCAGCGCAGCCCGAACCTACGCCGCCGCCCTCGAGCCCTACACCAGCGGCACCTACGTCAACACCATCGCCGACAACGACCCGACCGCAGTCCACCGCGCCTACACCCCCGCCAAACTCACCCGCCTCCACCACCTCAAACAAACCTACGACCCCACCAACACCTTCCCTCACACCCCACTAACCCCTAACCGCGACAGCCCTGCAGCCCTGCGGCCACCCGACAGGGCATCCACCAGTTGCGTTTGCTGCGTTTATTGCGGATACTTCAGATGTCAGGAGGAGTCAGCCATGAGCACCGCAGAACCCGCAGGCGCGCAGCCGGACGCCACTCAGATTCATTCCGCAGAGATCGCCATGCGGAGAGTCAAGCGCTACTTGGTCAACCACGCCGAAGAGAGCGACATTCGTGTGCTGGTCGGCGGCGACCCAGACGACACCTTGACTGTTCCGCGCAGCGCCATGGAACTCTTGGCCAAGGTCCTCGCACACATGGCCGCCGGCCAAGCCGTCTCAGTTGTCCCCGCGCATGCCGAGCTGACAACCCAGCAGGCGGCATCCATCCTGAACGTCTCTCGTCCTTATCTCATTGGCCTTTTGGACGCCGGCGCGATCGAGTACCGCAGGGTAGGCACCCATCGACGCGTCCGAGCCGACTCCTTGATGGACTACAAGCGCAAGGACGACCAAGACCGTCGCGAGGTCGCCGACGAGTTGACCGAGCTCAACCGAAACATGGGCCTGTACTGACGTGTCGTTCATCGTCATCTACGACGCCAACGTCCTCTACCCCAACAGCCTGCGCGATCTACTGATCCGCGTCGCGCAAGCCGGTCTTGTCGAGGCGAAGTGGACCGACAAGATCCTCGACGAGACCTTCCGAAGCCTGAAGCGCGTCAGACCCGATCTCGATCCGGCCAAACTCGATCGGACGCGCCAGTTGATGAACCGAGCGATCCGGGACGTCCGGGTCACTGGTTACGAGCCGCTCATCGAGGTTCTGGACCTACCGGATCCCGACGACCGGCATGTCCTCGCCGCGGCCGTCAAGGCGCGTGCACAAGTGATCGTGACCGAGAATCTGAAGGACTTCCCGCGGGCGCAACTGCTGCCGTGGAACATCGAGGCTCGTAGTGCTGACGACTTCATGCTCGATCTCATCGACCTGAACCAGCAGTCCGTGTACGCCCAAGTGCAGCGGATGGCCGACGCCTGGCAGAACCCTCCAGGCAGTGTCGATGACGTCCTCACGTCGCTCGAGCACGTCGGCCTACTCAGAAGCGTCGCCGCCCTACGCGCCTGATCGCCACCCGCGATGACGATCAGGCCCACGATCACCCCTCGACCGTTCCGCCTGCTCGGATGGGCGGGCAGGTGGCCGGGCGGAGGGTTACCAGATGCGGACTCGGGCGTTGGGGTCCAGCCACATGGTGTCGGTGGGGGTTGTTTTGTAGGTGTTGTGGAAGGCGTCGATGTTCTTGACTACTGCGTTGCAGCGGAACTCGGGTGGGGAGTGCGGGTCGATGGTGAGGCGGCGGGCGGCTTCTTCGGGGCGGGTCTTGGTGGCCCAGGCGTGCGCCCAGGCAGCGAAGAAGCGTTCGGCGCCGGCCTGCAGTTCGTCGTCCGGCTCGGTGCCGTCCAGGGAGAGCTGGTAGGCGACGTACGCGATCGAGAGGCCGCCGAGGTCGCCGATGTTCTCGCCGAGGGTGAGCTTGCCGTTCACCTTCTGGCCGGGAGTCTCGGCCGGCTCGAGAGCGTCGTACTGCGCGACGAGCTTGTCGGTGCGCTGCTCGAAAGCCTTGCGGTCGGCGTCGGTCCACCAGTCGTTCAGGTTGCCGTCGGCGTCGTAGCGCGAGCCCTGGTCGTCGAACCCGTGCCCGATCTCGTGACCGATCACCGCGCCGATCGCGCCGTAGTTCGTGGCGTCGTCGGCGTCCAGCCCGAAGAACGGCGGCTGCAGGATGCCGGCCGGGAAGACGATCTCGTTCATCCGGGGGTTGTAGTACGCGTTCACGGTCTGCGGCGTCATCCGCCACTCGTTGCGGTCGACCGGCTTGCCGAGCTTGTCCAGGTCCCGCGCGGTCTCCACCGCGACCGAGCGGCGGACGTTGCCGAACAGGTCGGCCGGGTCGATCTCGAGCGCCGAGTAGTCCTTCCACTCGTCCGGATACCCGATCTTCGGTACGAAGGTGCCGAGCTTCTCCAGTGCGCGCTGCCGGGTGTCCGGACCCATCCAGTCCAGCGCCTCGATCCGCTGCCGGTACGCGGCGACCAGGTTCTGCACGAGCTCGACCATGCGGGCCTTGGCGTCCGGCGGGAAGTGCTCCGCGACGTACAGCTTGCCGAGCGCCTCACCGAGCGCGGACTCGACCGCGCCGACCGCACGCTTCCAGCGCTCGCGGAGCTCGGGCGCACCGGTCAGCGTCTTGCCGTAGAAGGCAAAGTTCTCGTCGACGAAGACCTGGCTCAGCAGCGGCGCGGCGCTGTGCACGATCCGCCAGCTCAGCCACTCCTTCCAGCGGTCGACGTCGACCTCCTGCAGCGCGGCCGCCGCGGCGGTCAGGAAGTCCGGCTCGCGGACCACGACCTCCGCGAACGCGCTTTCCGGTACGCCGGCACCGGTCAGCCAGGTCGCCCAGTCGAAGCCCGGTGTCAGCGCGTCCAGCCCGGCCCGGTCGAGCTTGTTGTAGGTCAGCTGGACGTCCCGCTCCTTCACGCGGTCCCAGTGCGCGCCGGCGATCCGGGTCTCCAGCTCGAGGATCCGCTCCGCGGCACCGCTCGAGTCCGGCAGGCCGGCCAGGTCGAGCAGCTTCGCCACGTGCGCGACGTACGCCGTACGGATCTCGGCGAAGCTGTCCTCGCGGTAGTAGGACTCGTCGGGCAGGCTGAGGCCGCCCTGGGTCAGGAGCACGATGTTCTGGTCGGACTGCTTCGCGTCCGCGTCGACCCAGTAGTGGAAGACGCCCGGGACGCCCTGCAGCTCGAGCTGCCCGAGCACCGAGACCAGCCCGGCGACGTCGGTCACGCCCTGCACCAGCTCCAACTGGCCGGCGATCGGCCCGGCGCCCAGCCGCTCGATCGTCTCGGTGTCCATGAAGCTGCTGTAGAGGTCGGCGATCTTCCGCGGCTCGCTGCCCTCGGCGTGCCCGGCGGCGGCGGTCTTCTCGACGATCGCGCGGACGTCCTGCTCGGCGGTGTCCCAGAGCGCGTGGAACGCGCCGTGGATCGCCTTGTCCGCGGGAATCTCGTGCTCCGCCAGCCACGCACCGTTCACGAACCGGTACAGATCGTCCTGCGGTCGCACCGCGGGCGACCCGTCGATTCCTGCTGTCATCCCTGACCCCTTGTCCCATGTCGAGTTACTGCCAGCGAACATACCCGGTTCGCGATCAGGCCGTTCTGAACTATCCACAGGATCCGCACGTTCTTCCGGTAAAGACCACGGATCAGGGAGGACCCGCCCATGTCACACCTCGTCCGTCGGCTCACCACACTGGCCAGTGTTCCCGTCGTACTGCTGGGTCTGGTGAGCGCGTCGGCTGCAACCGCCGCCCCAACCACGACGACCGCCACAACGAGCGCCCGGCCGTCGGTCCCGTTCCCGGACCGGATCGAGCTGCCCGACGGATTCCAGCCGGAGGGCATCGCGATCGCCCGCGGTACGGCGTACTTCGGGTCCCGCGCCGACGGCGACATCTACGCCGCCGACCTGCGCACCGGGCGCGGCAAGGTGATCAGCCAGGGCCCGGGCACCGGCTCGCTCGGAATGAAGGTGGACTCCAAGGGCCGCCTGTACGTCGCCGGGGCCGCCGGAGGCAACGGCCGGGTGATCGACACCCGCACGGGCAAGGTCCTGCAGAGCTACACGTTCACCACGAAGACCCCGACGTTCGTGAACGACGTCATCCTCGGCAAGGACGCCGCGTACTTCACCGACTCCCAGCAGCCGGTCTTCTACAAGGTCCCGCTCGGCCGTGCGAACGCCAAGCCCCAGACCATCGCGCTGACCGGCGACTACCAGCACCTGCCCGGCAACAACGCCAACGGCATCTCACTCACCCCGGACGGGCGCGCGCTGATCATGGTGCAGTCGTCCACCGGCTTCCTGCTCCGCGTCGACCCGAAGACCGGTGTCGCCCGGCGTATCGATCTCGGCGGCGCGCTGATGACGAACGGTGACGGCCTACTGCTGTCGGGTCGCACGCTGTACGTCGTGCAGAACCAGCTGAACAAGATCGCGGTCGTCAGCCTGGACCGGGCCGGGACGAAGGGCCAGGTGGTCCGGGAGATCACCAGCCCGGACTTCGACGTACCGACGACGATGGCGGCGTTCGGGAGCCACCTGTACCTGCCGAACGCCCGCTTCAGCACCCCACCGACCCCGGAGACCGCCTACTGGGTCACGGCGGTCTCCACCAAGCCGGCGAAGCACTCGATGGACGACGGCGAGTGCGACCCGATCCGGTTCTTGAAATAGCTCAGCTTGAAATAGCTCAGCGTGCAGTGCGGAGGTCGCCTCGGGCCGCGGCCTTGAGGCGGCTTCCGCACGACAGGCGCACGGAGTAGCCGGCGGGGATCGCGAGCGGCTCGCCGGTCCGCGGGTTGCGGCCGGTCCGCGGCGCGCGCAGCACCCGCTCGATGCTGAGCAGACCGGTCAGTGACACCTTCTCACCGCGCTGCACGGCCTCGGTGACGACGTCGCCGAGCGCGTCGATCACCTTCTCCGCCTGGTTCTGCGGGATGCCCGCCTTGGCGGCGACGCCGGCGATCAGTTCGCTCCGGTTCACGGCTCTCCTCAGACTCGGTTCACACTTCCCAGCCGTACCTTAACCGAAATGATTGTCGTTAGCGAGAAGGGGTCCGTTCAGAGGCCGTCGCGATCGTGCCAGTGGTTCTGCCAGCGGGCGTCGACGGCGTCGTCGGCGCGCTGGTAGCGGATGTCGGTCGACAGCCGCAGCTCGGTGGACACGTTGTCGAGCGCTGCGTGCACAGTGTGCGCGGTGTGTACGACGACGTCCCCGGCCCGGTAGTCCGCCACCAGCCAGTTTGCGTCGTACTCCGCGGCCAGTGCGGGCAGGTCCGCGGTGATGGAGGCCGCAGGTCGCTTCAACCGCCCAGCAGCCTCTTCGGCGAGCACCCTGTGGTGACTGCCTTCCAGGTACGTCAGTCCGCCGCGGCTGACCGGGCAGTCGCCCAGCGGGATCCACGCGGACAGCACCTGGTCCGTACCGTCCCGCAGGTACACCAGGTCGTAGTGCGCCTGCGTCGCCGTACCGATGCCGTTCTCACCCGGCGCCGTCTGCCGAATGATCTTCCTGCGGTGCAGGAATGGCTCCCCGTCGAGGAACCACTCGAACCACCCCTTCAAGGCCGGCTGCGCACAGAAGGCGGCGTACTCCGGTCCGGGCACGATGTCCTCAAACAGCACCTTCCGGTACGACGCCTTGTCCACAACAGTGCGCGTCACCCCGAAGTAGTACTCCCGGAACGCCAACACCACATCCGGGTCCAGCAACCCGGTCAGGTACAGGTACCCGTCCCGCTGCAGCCTCGCCCGCAGCGTCGCGCGTTCTCCACGCTCCCGCTCAGGCACGGCGACCAGTTCGCCCAGCCGCTCCGCATCCAGCACGTATCCGTTAGACGTCAGCACCTGTCCATTGCAGCGCCACCGTGCGTGCAGCGGAATGGACACCACGCATGAGCTTCTTGGACTCTTGTGACGTGCACGATTGGTCGATCTACCTGACGCCAGGCGCTGTAGAGCGCCAGCTTGGACTCTTCTGCCTGGGCGCCGGTGAGCAGACGCATGGTGCGGCGGCCGCGCCGGAGCGGGCGCTCGGCTGCCATGCGCTCGTCTGGATCAAGGAGGGTCGGGGCCGCCTGCTCCACGGACCTGATCGCCAGCTGTACGAAGTACGCGCGCCTGCGCTCCTGACGCTCTTCCCGGGCGTCGTGCACGGCTACCGCCCCACAACGCGCTGGCGTCAGGCCTGGACGCTCCTGGGCGGCTCAGCCACGGCGGCGCTCGCCTCACTCGGCCACCTCGACGTCAGCCGACCAGTACGCCAGTACGCGGACCCGCGGGCGGTGGATCGCGCTTTCACACGGCTGCTGCGCGTCAGTACGCAACACAACGCCGTACAGCTCACGGGAGCGCTCTACGACCTGCTCGCGCAGGTTGCACCGGCACAGGACGACGGCGTGGCCGCACGACTCGCTGAGGTGGCCTGTACACCGATGAGCATCCAGGAGTACGCCCGCGTGCTCGGTCTCACGGTCAAGGAGCTGCGCGACGCGGTTCGACGGACGACAGGTTCAACTCCCCATGAACTGGTCGTGACCACAAGACTCAGCTACGCAAAGGTTTTGCTCGCCGAGGAAGACCTCTCCGTGGCGGCCGTCGCACGGCGGGTGGGCTACGACGACCCGGCGTACTTCAGTCGTCTGTTCACCGCCAGGGTTGGGATGCCGCCGATCACGTTCCGGCGCTCCGGTTCGGTCTCGGGGCGGATTTCCTCCCTTTGACGGAGGCGCCATCGACTTTCCGACGTGTAAAACCATTCAGTGGGGTGACGTGTTTGAGGGCTGGGCACCGATACGGTCGTGTCCATGAGTGAAACGCAGCCCATCGACCCGCGATACGCGAACCCGTCGCCGCGACGCCCCAAGAAGCGCCGCAACTGGTTCCTCCGGACCGTCGGACTGATCGTCCTGCTGTTTGTTCTGATGCTGATCGCGGTCCCGCTCTACGCCTGGAGCCGAATCGACAAGATCGACGCGATGCCGACCGGTGACCGGCCGGCCGCCACCCCCGGTACGACGTACCTGATGGTCGGTTCGGACGCCCGCGAGGACCTCAGCCGGGCCGACCGTGCCCGGCTGCACACCGGCGGCGACGCCGGCCCGCCGCGAACCGACTCGATCATGCTGATGCACGTCCCGAAGTCCGGCCCGACCGTGCTGATCAGCATCCCCCGCGACAGCGCGGTCAACATCCCCGGCGTCTCCGGCCGGCAGAAGATCAACGCCGCGTTCGGCAAGAGCCCGGCGCTGCTCATCCAGACCATCGAGAACACCACCGGCCTGCGCATCGACCACTACGTCGAGGTCGGGTTCGGCGGGTTCGCGTCGGTCATCGACAGCATCGGCGGCATCAAGATGTGCTTGCCGAAGGCAATGAACGACGACAAGGCGCACATCAACCTCCCGGCCGGCTGCCAGCAGCTCGACGGCCCGAACGCGCTCGGCTACGTGCGCTCCCGGCACGCGGACGGCAAGAACGACTTCGGCCGGGTCGAGCGGCAGCGGCAGATGGTCGGCGCGATCGCGAAGAAGGCCAGCTCGCCGTCCACCTTCCTGAACCCGGTGCGGTACTACAACGTGGCGACCAAGGGCGTCGACGCGCTGACCGTGGACAAGGACATGAGCCTGTTCAACTTCATCGGGTTCGCCAAGGGTATGCGGGCGATCTCCGGGAGCGGCGGTGTCACGCTGACCGTCCCGATCGCGGATGACAACTACCAGCTCGGCCACAACCGCGGGGTCGCGGTGAAGTGGGACACCAAGAAGGCAACCGCGCTCTTCGACGCGATCAAGCAGGACAACACCAGCGGCCTGAAGAGCAGTTGACCGTCCTGGTCCATGCCGTGGTGAGCCTGGGCATGCTCATCGTCGTACCGCTAGGACTCACCCTGCTCCCGACGCGAACCACCAGCACCCGCTGGTGGTTCGCGTTCGCCGTACCTGGCGCAGTATCGCTCTGGCTGCCCCGTGGTGCACTCTCGATCGTCCTGGCATCGGTCTACCTCGCCGGCACGCTCGTACTGATCACGCTGGCCGCACAGCACCTCCTCCGCCACAGGCGGCTCAACGCACGACTGGTAGCGCTCTACACCGCCCTGGCCACTCCCGCGATCGCAGCACTCGCACTGGTCGCCGAGCGGTCGTCGTACGAGCTCTTCGGCTTCAACCTCACCGTGCTGTCGTTAACAGTTGCCCACTTCCACTTCGCGGGCTTTGCGGCTGCACTGATGGCGTACCTCGCTGCTGACGGTCTAGCGGCTGTGAGCGTCCCATTGGGTACTGTGACGGTCTTGCTCGGGTTCTTTCTCGGGGACGGCGTTGAGCTCGCAGGAGCCCTCGTACTGACCGCAGGTATGTGGCTGGTTGGATGGAATCTCTTGCGGCGGTCGCGGCGTGCAGACCGGGGTACGGCGATCCTCCTGGTGATCTCTGGATCCGTCCTCGTGGTGACGATGGTGCTGGCGGTCATGTGGGCGCTGGGGCATGTGGTGGACACGCCGTACCTGCCGTTGCGGTGGATGGTTGCTACGCATGGCGTGGCGAATGCTGTTGGGTTTGGGTTGTGCGGGGTGCTGGCGATGCGGCGGGAGCGGTTTGATGGAGCTGGATGACCTGGCTGGGTTGAAGTTGACGTACGACGAGGTGGGCTCGACGCAGCACGACGAGACGCCTGAGGGCTTCCACCGGCTCGAACACCGGGAGCGGATCGGTAGTGGGGACGAGGTGTTCCAGCGCGCTGCCGATGCGTTGCTGACGTGGCGCATGCACCGCACGGCGGGACTGTTCATGACGGCGACCGAGACGCCGCCACAGGTCGGCACAAGCACACTCGGGCGCCTCGGACCCGGCCTCTTGATTCCCCGCTTCCGTACAGTGGGCCTGCCAGTTCCTTGTCGGGTCGTATGGGTCGCCAACGAGCCGGACCGCGTCGGCTACGCGTACGGCACGCTCGAAGGGCACCCCGAGGCCGGTGAAGAGTCCTTCGTGGTCACGCGCGAAGCGGACGGCATTCACTTCACCATCCGCGCGTACAGCCGCGCTGCGACCTGGTACGCGAGCCTCGGCGGGCCTGTGACCCGCCTGGCCCAGCGGTACGCCGCCCGTCGTTACGCCGCTGCACTACGAAAGCTGGCGACATGAATGGGCCCCGCGAGCTCATACCTTCGCGGGGCCGCGACCTTTGTACACTCCGTCACCACACCGGCGTTTGAGCGACACGCGAACAGCGGGCAACAACCCGGGGTGCACCACGTGCCGCAGTACTGCGAGACTGTGGCGGGTGAGTCCTAAGACGTTGGCGGATCTCGTAGCACCCGACTGGGCCGAGGCGTTGGCCCCGGTCGAAGGCACCGTGTCGCAGATGGGCGAGTTCCTGCGCAGCGAGATCGCGGCGGGGCGGGCGTACCTGCCGGCCGGCGAGAACGTCCTGCGCGCGTTCCATCGCCCGCTGGCGCAGGTCAAGGTCCTCGTCGTCGGCCAGGACCCGTACCCGACGCCCGGGCACCCGGTAGGCCTGAGCTTCTCGGTTGCGCCAGACGTACGGCCGATTCCGCGCAGCCTGCAGAACATCTACCGCGAACTGATGGCGGACGTCGGCGTGACGGCACCGTCCAACGGCGACCTGACCCCGTGGGCGGACCAGGGCGTACTGATGCTCAACAGGGTGCTCACGGTCCAGCCAGGGAAGTCCGGCGCGCACCGCGGCAAGGGCTGGGAGTCCGTCACCGAGCAGGCGATCCACGCGCTCGTGAACCGCGGCGGCCCGCTGGTCGCGATCCTCTGGGGCCGCGACGCCCAGACCCTGAAGCCGATGCTGGGCAGCACCCCGTACGTCGAGAGCGCCCACCCGAGCCCCATGTCCGCAGACCGCGGCTTCTTCGGCTCCCGCCCCTTCAGCCGAGTCAACGCCCTCCTGGCCGACCAGGGCGCCGACCCAGTCGACTGGCGCCTGCCCTAACCGCTCTCACCGAAGCGCCGGAGCCCTCGGGGTTCCGGCGCTTACTGCTGTCCGGACCAGAATTTGTTTGAATGATGCATTGCAGGATCGTTCAACAATCTCCTATGGTGAGCGGAACATCCCCCCTGCAACACCGTTCCGTCCCCCGGAGGAACCATGTGGGTTCTGCTTGCTATCGCGGTGGTCGTCGTCGGTTTCGCGCTCCGGATCAACTCGATGCTGGTCGTCACGGCGGCCGGGATCGTGGCCGGCCTGATCGGCGGCCTGTCGCCGGTCAAGATCCTGGACGCGTTCGGCGACGGTTTCGCCGGCAGCCGCTCCGTCACCGTCTTCATCGTCACGCTGCCCGTGATCGGGCTGATCGAGCGCTACGGCCTGCAGCATCAGGCCCGCAAGCTGATCAGCAAACTCAAGGTCCTCACCACCGGCCGCCTGCTCGCGCTCTACATGGTGATCCGGCAGGGCACCGCCGCGGTCGGCCTGACCAGCATCGGCGGGTACGCACAGGCGGTGCGGCCGCTGATCCATCCGATGGCCGCCGGCGCCGCCGAGCGCAAGTACGGCAAGCTGCCGGAGAAGATGCAGGAGAAGATCAAGGGCTTCGCGGCCAGCTCCGACACCGTCGGCGTCTTCTTCGGTGAGGACATCTTCGTCGCGGTCGGCTCGATCCTGCTGATCACCGGCTTCGTCGACACCACGTACGGCCTGAAGCTGGAGGCGATCGACATCGCCGTCTGGGCGATCCCGACCGCCATCTGCGCGCTGCTCATCCACGGCACCCGGTTGTGGCTGTTCGACCGGCAGCTGGACAAGCTGGCGGCCGAGGCCGGGCTCGAGACCGAGGAGGCCGCCCGATGATCAAGGTCGAGTGGTTCTACTGGCTGTGCGGGATCCTCTTCGTCCTGATCGCGCTGCAGGTCGTCAACGACCGCGGCAACCCGAAACGGCTCGGCAGCGCGGCGTTCTGGGGCCTCCTCGGGGTCTCGTTCGGCTACGGCACGTTCGTCGTCCACAAGCAGGCTCCGGCCTGGCTGC
Source organism: Kribbella sp. NPDC048928 (assembly GCF_043197975.1). NCBI lineage: Bacteria > Bacillati > Actinomycetota > Actinomycetes > Propionibacteriales > Kribbellaceae > Kribbella > Kribbella sp. NPDC048928. Next base: position 29,147 of record NZ_JBICUC010000007.1, read on the forward strand.
TCGGCATCGCGGTGATCGCGATCGCGGCGCTGGCCGGCTTCGGCTACCCGACGCGGGGCCGGGAACGGACCACGACACCGGCCGAGCGGGAGCACTTCGCGAACAAGTTCGGCAACAAGCTTTTCCTGCCCGCACTGGTGATCCCGGTCGTCGCGGCGATCTTCGGCGCCTGGCTGGCCAAGGTGAAACTCGGCGACGGCAAGCTGCTGCTGGAGGCCGGTTCGGCGACGATCATCGGCCTCGGCGTCGCGTCGATCCTGGCACTGGTCGTCGGCATGGTTCTCTTCCGGCCGAAGTCGCCCGCCGTCCCGCTGCACGAGGGCCGCCGGCTGCTGGAGCACATCGGCTGGGCGGCGATCCTGCCGCAGATGCTGGCCACGCTCGGTCTGCTGTTCACCGCGTCCGGCGTCGGCAAGGCGGTCGGGAACGTCACCGATCACCTGATCCCGAAGGGCTCGCTGATCGCCGCGGTCGCGCTGTACTGCATCGGCATGGCGCTGTTCACGATCATCATGGGCAACGCGTTCGCGGCCTTCCCGGTGATGACGGCCGCGGTCGGCTGGCCGTTGCTCGTGCAGCAGTTCCACGGCACCCCGGCAGTCGTGTTCGCGGTCGGGATGCTGGCCGGCTTCTGCGGCACGTTGTGTACGCCGATGGCCGCCAACTTCAACCTGGTCCCGGCGGCGCTGCTGGAGATGAAGGACCAGTACGGCCCGATCAAAGCGCAGATCCCGACCGCGATCCCCTTGCTCGCCTGCAACATCGTCCTGATGTACGTCTTCGCCTTCTAGTTGATAGCAAGGAGTCCGATGAAGTACGCCGCCGCGTGGGCCGACATCGCCTGCCAGGTTCTCGACACCACTTATCCGTACGCGACCCAGCACGCGTCCGCCGGCCCGGACGACGTCGACGTGACGCCGGACCGCCTGCATCCGTCCTTCCACGGGTCGTACGACTGGCACTCCAGCGTGCACATGCAGTGGTCCCTGGTCCGGTTGCTCGCGCTGGCGCCGGACGAGGTCGGCCCGCGCCCCGCCGAGCTGCTCGATCAGCGCTTCGCCCCCGACGCCGTCGCGGCCGAGGCGGCGTACCTGCGGGAGCATCCGTCGTACGAACGCCCGTACGGCTGGGCCTGGGCAGCCATGCTCACCGCGGCCACCCGCACGACCCCGTGGGCGGCGGCGCTCACTCCGCTCGGCGACGTCATCGCGGACCTCGTGCTCGCCTGGCTGCCCAAGCAGGCGTACCCGGTGCGCCACGGCGTCCATCTCAACTCCGCCTTCGCGCTCGCCTTGCTGCACGAGGCGTACGGCGAGCTCGGCCGGCCCGATGTGGTCGAGGCGATCCGGGCCCGGTCGCTGGAGTGGTACGGCAACGACACGGCGTACGACACCCGGTTCGAGCCGTCCGGTACGGACTTCCTGTCGCCCGCGCTGTCAGAGGCGGAGCTGATGCGACGGGTCCTCCCGGAGGCCGAGTTCGGCAGCTGGTTGTCCGCGTTCCTTCCTGGGCTCGGCAAGGACGCGCACCAGCACCTGCTGGACGTACCGGTGACTGACGAGTCGGGCGACGGCCAGTTGGCGCACCTGTCCGGTCTGGCGCTGAGCAGGGCATGGCAGTTGCGGACGATCGCCCCGGCGCTGCCAGACGTTGCAGAGGTACTGCGTGCCGGTGCGGATCGTCAGGTCGACGCAGTGCTGCCGACGGTGACCGACGGGGACTTCATGTCGACGCACTGGCTGGTGTCGTTCGCGCTCCTGGCTGACCAGGCGTAGACGTACCCGTCCAGCTGCGCCACAGCTGTGCATAGCGACCACCTGTCGCCAGCAACGAGTCATGCGTCCCTGACTCGACCACCCGCCCCTGGTCGAGTACGACGATCCGATCCGCCTGCTCAGCTTGGGTAAGCCGGTGTGCGACGACCAGTGTGGTCCGGCCCGCGGTGGCCGCTGCACTAGCGCGTTCCAGCTCACGTGCACCGGCGCTACCGGCTTCAGCTGTCGCCTCGTCCAGTACTGCGATTGGTGGGTCAGCCAACACCAGTCTGGCGAAGGCGAGCTGCTGTGCCTGCGCACCGGTCAGCTGGTGGCCGTTCTCGCCAACCACTGTGTCCAGACCTTCCGGCAGCGCACGTACCCAGGCCAGCGCCCCTACCTGCTCCAGAGCAGCCTCCACCTCCTCGGGCGTCGACTCGGGACGTGCCAACTGCACGTCCTCCACCAGCGTTCCGGAGAAGACATGCACCTCTTGGCTGAGCAGGGCGACCTGCTGACGAGTCCGGTCCTCCCCCAGCGCGCGTAGGTCGACGCCACCGAGCTTCACTGCACCGCTGGACGGCGCCAGCACCCCAGCAGCAACGGCTGCGAGCGTCGTCTTCCCCGCACCACTCGCACCGACCAGTGCGACCCGCTCACCCGGCTCGAACCGCAGCGAGATCCCAGTCAGTACCTCAGGGCCGTCGTAGTGGTGGCTGATGTCCTGCAGCTCCAGCGATGCGTCAGCGGGGTCAGGGCTTGCCGGTGGTTCCGGCGCCGGCGGGATCTCGAGTACGCCGGCCAGCCGCGACAACCCTGCCGCAGCCGTCTGGATCTGGTCGAACTCCATCAAGACGACGTTGACCGGGTTGAAGAGGCGATGGAAGTACAAGGCCGCCGCCGTCACGGCACCCACGCTGACCGCGTCCGCCCGGACCAGGAAGAAGCCGGTCACCAGGATCGCCGTCAGCCCGGTGAACTCGGCGTGGTTGATCCGTGCCGAGAAGAAGCTGAACAGCCGGAACACGTTGATCGAGATGTCCCGTGCCGTACCGGACGTCTCCTCGATCTTCGCGAGCTGACGGTCTTCCAGGCGGTACGCGCGAACCGTCTGGCTGCCGCGGAGCGACGCGATGATCGCCTCGGACCGCTCGCCCATCGCCACGCGTTCCTGCTCGTAGTACGGCGCGGATCTCCGCAGGTACCAGCGCAGGGCCAGGTAGTACATCGGTACAGCGAGCAGGCCGGCCAGACCCAGCCGCCAGTCGAGCGCGAACATGCCGCCCACGGTCAGCACGATCGTCAGCGCGGCACCCAGCACCGACGGACCGACCTCGGTCAGCGCCGAGGCAACAGCTGCCACGTCGTCACCGACCCGCGAGAGCAGGTCGCCGGTACGTACCTTCTCCAGCACGGGCGCCGGTAGTTGCAGTACGCGGTCCAGCACTTGCTCACGGATTCGCGCCAGCACGGTCTCACCGACCCGTGCCACCAGCGTCACACCGAGAGCCGTCAGTACGCCCGAGAGCACTGCCGCCAGCGCGATCATCACGACCACACGTACGATGGCCGACTTGTCGCCGATGTTGTCGATCAGCACGCCAAGAGCCCACGGCGCGACCAGACCGGCCGCACTGGCCCCGGTGATCACCACGGCCGCGACAACCGACAGTACGGGCAGCCGCCGAAGCTCCCGCCACAGAACGGCCCACGTCTCCCGGGGCCCGGCGATCGGCAACAGGTTCATCGCAGCACCGCCTCCTGGTACGCAGGATCGTGCTCAGCCAGCTGAGAATGCATGCCTTCAGCAACCACCACACCGTCGGCGATCACCACGACCCGATCCATCTTTCCCAGCAGTGCGGGGCTACTCGTCAGCACCAGCGTGGTGCGCCCCTTCCGCTCCTGGGCAAGCCCTTCAGCCAGTAGCTCCTCGGTCACCGCATCCACCGCAGTACTCGGATCGTGCAATACGAGCAACGGAGGCTCAGCCAGCAGCGCCCGGGCCAGGCCGAGCCGTTGCCGCTGCCCGCCGGACAATGACTGACCACGGTCGGCCAGCGGACGATCCAGCTCGTCGATGAGGTCAGCCGCACCGGCTGCGATCATGACGCGCTCAAGGCCCCTCTCCGCCAGCAGGTTGCTGCGCAGTGTGCCTTCGAACAGGTCCGTCTCATGACGCTCCAGCAACACGGTCTGCCGTACTGCATCGACGTCCAACTCCTCCAGGGTGGTGCCCCCGACCAGCACTGTGCCCGTGTGGTCCGGTGCGCGGCCGGCGACCACGGTCAGCAGCGCGTCAGCATCCCGTGGGTCGTAGCAGAGCACTCCGACCGACTCGCCCGGACGGAGTACCAGGGTCAGCGACGACAGGGTCCCGTGCGAAACGCCTTCCAGAGCAAGAGGAGGCTGGTCCGCGGAGACGGCGGTCGAGCTGCCGGTGACGGTCAGCGGTGGGGCGCTGAAAACTGCAGCAAGGCGTTGTGCGGAGGCGCGGGAGCGGGCTATGACCTGGCTGGCGTAGCCGAGCGTTCCGACCGGTTCTGCGACGAACTGGGCCAGCCCGACCACCGTGATCAGCTCGCCGATGGTGATCCGTCCGTTCAACGCGAACCACCCGGACACACCAGCGACCGCTGCCAGCAGCAGTCCACTCAGTGCGGTCGTCACACCGTCCTGCAGCCCGTTCGTCGACGCAGCGCGCAGTGTGGCGTTCAGGGTCGCCTGGCTGGACCGCCGGTACCGCTCGGCCGCGTTGTGCTGCGCGCCGATCCCCCGCAGCGTCCGCAGCCCACTCACCAGGTCAGTAGCCAGCGCGGTCGTCTGCGCAACCGCCTCCTGCTGGCTAGACGTACGACGAGTCAACAGCGGCGACAGCGCCTGAATCCCCAGCACCAGCAGTGGTACGCCGATGAGCACACCAAGCCCCAGCGGTACGTCGACCAGCAGCAGGGACACCGACGACACGATCAGTGCCGTACAAGAGGCTGCGCCCATCGAGACGCCCCGCATCACGTACGCAGCCTTCTCGGCATCGGACGTGGCAATCGACAACAGCTCCCCTGAACGCAGGCCGGTGCGGTGACCACGTGGATCCAGCACTCGCGCCGCGATCTCCAGCCGGAGCAGGTGCGTCTCGTACTCGATCGCGCGCACCACCTGCCGCGCACCGGTCTTCCAGGCGTTGGACAGTACGGCGAACAGCACCACCATCATCAGCACGCACCACAGCAGCGGCTGCACGCGACCCGTCGACACAGCGCGATCCACGAACAGACCGATCGCCACTGGTACTGCTGCCTCGGTGGCCTGATGCAACGACAGCACCAGAATTCCCGCGACCATCCGGCCCCGATGCCGCCGAACCGCCCGCCTCAAAAGCTCCCCAGCCGCCATAGTTAGGCAACCCTAACCCAATGGAGCCGTTGACACCCGCGCCCGTTCCGCCGTACGGTCACGCGCTAATAGGAAACCTTCCTAACAACCTCTGCGCTCAGCGCGGCGAGTCGGCACGGACAGCGACGGGAGGCAGGGTTGGCTCATGGCAACGACACCCGGAACGCCGCGCCTGCTGCGCGCGATGAACGATCGCGCCGCGCTGGACCTGCTGCTCAGCCAGGGGCCGCTGTCCCGCACCACGCTGGGCAATTTGACCGGGCTGTCCAAGCCGACCGCGTCCCAGCTGCTCGCCCGGCTGGAGGCAGCGCGACTGGTCCGTCCGAGCGGGACGACGGCCGGCCGGCCCGGGCCGAACGCGCAGCTGTACGAGATCAACGGCGAGATCGCGTACGTCGGCGGGCTGGACGTCACGCCCGATCGGATCCGGGCCGCGGTCGCGGACCTGACCGGCACGGTGGTCGGACGCTACGAGCTCAGTACACCGGGACGTAGCGCCAAGGGCACCGTCGAACGAGTGGTCAAGGCGATCGAGGGCGCGGTCGGTGCAGCCGGTCTGAGCCGGGAACGCCTGCGCCGGGTGTCGATCGGCACACCGGGCGGCTTCGACCCGACGACCGGCCGGCTGCGGTACGCGACGCACCTGCCGGGCTGGCACGCCCCCCACCTGCTCGACGAACTGGCGTCCGCGATCGGTGTGCCGCTGGAGGTCGAGAACGACGTCAATCTGGCCGCGATCGCCGAGCAGCGGGTCGGCCATGCCCGTGAGCACGACAACTTCGTGCTGCTCTGGGGCGACGAGGGCATCGGTGCCGCGATCGTCATCAACGGTCGCCTGCATCGCGGCGCGACCGGTGGCGCCGGCGAGGTGGCGTTCCTGCCACTGCCCGGTACGCCGCTGATCCGCGATGTCGGCCGCAACAACGCCGGCGGCTTCCAGGAACTAGCCGGCGGCGAGCCCGTTCTCGAGCTGGCTCGTGAACACGGCCTGGAGGCCCGGACCGCGGAAGCCGCGATCGCGGTCGCGCTCCGGACCGAGGGTTCCGGCGATGCCGTACTGAAGGAGTTCGCCCACCGCCTCGCCGTCGGCCTGGCCGCGATCGTGGCGGTCGTCGACCCGGAGCTGATCGTGCTGGCCGGCGGCGTCATCACCGCCGGTGGCGAACGCCTGCGCGGGCTGATCCAGGACGAGCTCGCCGAGCTTGCCGTACCGCGGCCGCAGCTGATGATGACCGCGATCAGCGAGGACCCCGTGCTCACCGGCGCACTGCAGTCCGCATTGAGCACCACCCGCGACGAGGTCTTCGACACCGCGGGCCGACCCGTCAGTTGATCCACTGTCGCTGCGTGATGTTGCAGGCCTGTTGCAGTCCCAAACTCTTGCGTGCGGTGTGGCGTCCCACCAGTAAGACCACATCCACTCGGGAGGTCGATGATGATTCGAAGGATCATGGGTCTCGGCGCTACGGCGGCACTGGCGGTCACCGGACCGCTCGTACTGACCGGAGCCGCGCCGGCCAACGCAGGCACGACAAGCACCACAACAAGCACCGCCACTTGCGGCAATCTCGCGTCCGCGTCGGACGTTCCGGCGCAGACGTACGCCGACCGGCTCGTCCGCGCCTGGGGCCGCGGTGACACCCAGGCCACCAGTTGCTATTCCTCTGTCGCGACGGCGCACACGCTCTTCGAGCAGGCGGCGGTCGGCGGGATCCACTGGCGGCGCGTCTCCACCGAGGGCGCCGCGGGGACGATCTACGTGACGTACCACGACGATGCCCGCGGCGGGAACCTCACGATCGGCGTACAGAACGTCGGTCTGCGGTCGTCCGGCGGCTGGCACGCCGCCTCCACCGCCAGGTTCAGCGGCGAACCGCAGGCATGGAACGCGGTCCAGTGGTCGGACAACCTGGTCCGGGCCTGGGGACGCGGCGACACGAAGTGGACCTCGTACTACGCGACCTCGGCGGCGACGAAGCAGCTGCACAGCATTGCCGCCACGGGTGGCCCGCACTGGACGCGGATCGCCACGGAGGGCGCGGCCGGTACGACGTACGTGACGTACCGGAACGACGTCACCCGGCACACGCTCGTGATCGGAGTGTCGAACGTCGGCCTCTCACAGGGCGACGCCCACGCCGCGTACACGGTGCAGTACCACTGATCCCTTGAGCTCGATCTACTTGGGTGTAATCATGATTACATGAGTACAGAGACCGGGCAGGAGAAGGTGCGGGGCTGGCTGACCGGGCGGTTGCCGGGCGACTGGTTCGAGGGCGACACCGAGCTGTCGATCGATCGGGACGAGATCCTGATCGTCGGCCGGATCCCCGCGCCCGAGCAGAACAAGGATGTGAGCGCCGCCGAGCGCTCCGCGGCCGAGAGCGGCCGGATCAAGCAGTTCCGCGAGGACACTCGCGAGCGCCGCATCGAGATCGCCCGCGAGCTGGAGCATGCGGCCCGGCGCAAGGTCGCCTGGGGCGTGCGCTGCGGCGACACCCGGACCGTGTTCACCTCGCTGTCCGCGCCGGTGATGACCCGGCTCCGGCAGCCCGAGCGGCAGGTCCTCGACACCCTCGTCGACGCCGGCGTCGCCCGGTCCCGCAGCGATGCCCTTGGCTGGTGCGTCAAACTCGTCGCCCAGCACAGCGAAACCTGGCTCTCCGACCTCCGCACCGCCATGACGAAGGTCGAAGAAGTTCGCAACGCCGGTCCAGGCAACGCCTGACGGGCGGCAACCCGGTGGGGTTGCCGCCCGCTTGAGGAGGGTTGCTTCTACTGGCCCTGCTGCCAGTTGCCGTTCTGGGCATGGCCGTTGGACCAGGTGCCGCTGCTGTGCGCGGCCGGGTGCTGCTCCGGCTGCGTGGGCTGAGCAGGCTGGGCCGGCTGCTGGTAGCCGCCCTCGTAGTTGCCCTGGTAGCCGCCCTGGGCCGGGTACTCCGCGGTGCCGTTGGAGCCCATCGCGTTCGGGTCGGCGGCCGGCTTCTTGATGTTGTTCTTGTCGAACAGGTTGCCGAGCGCCCGGCCGGCCATCTCGCGGCCCCCGAGGCCGAAAGCCAGACCGAGAGCAAGCGCCGCGCCCGCGAGGACGATCAGCAGCGTGTTACCGGTCAGCTGGACCGCAACACCGAGCTGGGTCAGCGCGGCGAACGCGGCGTACACCAGCACGGCGTACCGGGCAACCTTGGCGAGGGTCTCGTTGCCGGTGGCACTCCGGATGATCGCGGCCAGGAAGTTCGCGAACAGGGCCGCCAGGCAGACGATCACGATCGCGGCGAAGATCCGCGGGATGTACGCGAGCATGTCGCTCATGAAGTTCGAGATCTCCGGCACGCCGAGCGCGGAGGCGAACATCGTGAAACTGATCAGGAACACGAACCAGAACACGACCTTGCCGAGCATCGCCGAAGCGGTCAGCCCCGTGCCCGACCGTTGCAGGATGCCGGAGACGCCGGCCCGTTCCATCCAGTTGTCGAACCCGACCCGGCCGAGGAGCTTGCCGACGAGTTTCCCGAGCACCTTGGCGACGAAGTAGCCGATGACCAGGATGACCAGGCCGCCCAGCAGGTTCGGGATGAAGCCCAGCAGCTTGCCGAAGGCGTCCTCGAACGGCTGGGTGAAATCGATCGCTAACGCTGACATCGAACGTTCCTTCCGGGACTGGCCCGCATCCGCTGTCGGCACATGACTGCCCCGACCCCGGCACGGGCGGATGCAGTGGTGTCCAGTATCACTCGTACCCTCCGATGCCGGAGGCAAACAACAATCACCGGCGAGGCGGGCAACGAAAGGTGATTGCATAAGGCAATCACTGTTTCGGTACTTCGGTGATTACCCCGGCGACTGAACCGCTTCAGGCGTTTGGGATCCTGGACCCATGAACGATCTCGTGATCCGCCGGGCCACCGCCTCCGACGTCGCCACGATCGTCGCGATGATCGCCGACGACCAACTTGGCGCGACCCGCGAGTCGGTCGACGACCTGACGCCGTACCTGACCGCGTTCGAGCAGATCGACGCCGACCCGAACCAACTGCTGATGGTTGCCGAGCGCAACGACGAGGTGATCGGCACGCTGCAGCTGACGATCATCCCGGGCCTGTCCCGGCGCGGCTCCACCCGCGGCCTGATCGAGGCCGTCCGGGTCGCCACCTCGGCCCGCGGCTCCGGCCTCGGCACCACGCTCGTCCAGTGGGCCGTCGACGAATCCCGCAACCGCGGCTGCGCCCTCGTCCAGCTCACCTCCGACAAGACCCGCACCGACGCTCACCGCTTCTACACCAACCTGGGCTTCGAAAACACCCACGAAGGCTTCAAACTCAAGCTCCGGTAACCTTGCCCGCGGGCGCGTCCCAGGTCTCGCAAGCAGCAGGCCCCTTCGCCTTGAACCCGAGCCGCAACCACCGATCGAAGTTCGCCCACCCGGACTCGTTCCGGTCGTAACCGGGGTGCCCGTAATGCGCCAGACGATCACCGCGGATCCGGAGCGTGTCCTGGTTGGCGCCCAGGAACGCCGCCGCGAAGCAGTGCGCCTGCATCTCCATCCGGTTCTGCTCCACCGTCTGCAGGGCCGGGGTCCCGACCGCCGACCAGCGGTCGCCGTACTGGTCGGCGATGCCGGTCAGCAGCTGCACATGGTGCCCGTACTCATGCGCGACCAGGTACTGCACGCCCGCCCGCGCGGTTTCCTGCGACCACCCGCCGATGTACTTCGGCCAGTTGATGTAGATGCCACGATTCGAATCGCAGTACAGGCCGGTGTAGTCCTCGCCCATCACTGCGCAGTCGGTCTTCGTTCCCGTCGGCGCGGAGTACACGGCGGACGGTGGGGCGAAGTCGAACCCGGCGCGCGTGATCACCGGCGCCCAACCCCTGTTCAGGCAGGCGACGAAGGCATTCGCGTAGCGAACCATCGTCTGCTTGTTCGTCAGCTTCGCGGTGGGCAGGGAGCAGGTGACTGGTGTGACCTGGCCGGCTCGGTAGAGCGGGTTGTGCAGCAGGAACTCTTCCTTGATCGGCTCCGGGGCCAGCGCGACTCGCGCCACCGGCGTGTGCACTGCGGCGGGGCTGGAGGCCGGGACGCTGGTTGTGGGACTGGGCTCGGGCTGGGCTGTTGTCTGAGTGCAGCCGGACAGCAGGAGGGCAGCCAGGAGGGCGGTGGCGACGCGGCGCATCAGGTGACTCGCTTTGTAGGTGCGGCCCACGTGTTGCAGGCCGAGGGTGACTTGGCCTTGAAGGCGGCCTTCGACCAATAGGTGCTGCTCTTGCGGGATCCGTGGTCGCGTGGCGCCGCCTTGTCGTCGTCGTCGCCGCCGTACGCGGCGTCGTGGTAGTCCTGGAGCCGTTCGCCGCGCAGGGCGAGCGCTGTCTGGTTCGCGCCGAGGAACGCGGACGCGAAGCAGGATGCCTGCAGTTCGAGGCGGCGACTCTGCTCGAGCCGGGCCGCACCCGCACCCGTGGTCGCCGCCCAGTGGCCGTCGTAGTACTGCATGATGCCGACCAGCTGCTGCACGTGATGCCCGAACTCGTGGGCCACAACGAACTGCAGGTACACCTGTGCCCACGTCCGGTCGCTGCCGCCGCCCACGACGTACTCGTGCCAGTCGAGGTAGATGTCGGTGTTCGACGGACAGTAGAACCCGTCGTTGGCATCACCAAAGGTTCCGCAGCCGGTCTTCGCGTCCTCGTCGACGGCGTACAGGCGGGTCGGTGTGAAGACGACGTTGGCACGCTCGACGAGCGGCTTCCAGGCCCGCTGCAGACAGTCGACGATCGCGTTCGAGTAGCCCTGCACGTCCTTCTTCGTCCGCAACGTGACATTCGGCAGCGAACAGGGCACCGCGGGGACCTGCCCGGCGGCATAGACGTCGTTCTTGAGCAGGTAGACGTCGTCCAAGGAGTCGAGATCCGGAGGAGTGTCCGACGTGGTCGGCACCGCCGGCGGCTTGGGCGTCGGTGTCCTGGGGGCAGCCGTGGTCGCGGTCGGCGTCACCGGTACGGGCATCACCCAGCCCGACGGCGGAGCGGCGACTGGTACGGCCGTCCGCCCACAGCCGGAGAGCATCACCAGTAACGCGGCGACCACAGCCGCCTTGCGCATGGTTCAGCTCACCTTGGCCGCGGGCGCGATGAACGTGTTGCAGGACTTGGGGTTCGCCGAGGCGAACGCCGGGGCGGACCAGGCCCAGTTGCTCTTCCGCGAGCCGTGGTCACGGATCTTCTTCGGGTTGTACTCGTCGCCGGAGTGCTGCGCTTCCCACTGCCAGATCTTGAGCTTGTTGCCGGACAGACCGAGCGACTTCTTGTTCGCCCCGAGGAAGGCCGCGCCGAAGCAGGTGGCCTGCAGTTCCTTGCGGCGGGTCCAGTCGAGCTCCTCCGCCTTGTTCTTCGCCCAGCCCTCCCGCGACCAGGCCGCGGTGAGCATCTCGGTCAGCTCCTGGACATGGTGACCGTACTCGTGCGCCATCGTGTCCATCATCCACACGCGCGCCGAGAGCGGATCGTCCTTGTAGAACTTGAGGTCGTTCTTCCAGCTGATGTTGATGCTCTCGTCGGCCCCGCAGTAGTAGGCGACGTCCTCCTCGCCGGTACAGCCGGTGTCCGCCTCGGTCTGGTTGGTCTGCAGCACCACCTTCGGCGAACGGAACGGGTAGCCGGCCCGTTTGAGGACCGGCGCCCACGCCTTGTCCAGGCAGGGCAGCAACGCCTTGTAGTAGCGCAGGATCGCGGACTGCGAGTTCGGCTTGATGGCCGGTTCCTTGCAGCTGACCGAGGCCACCTGACCGGCCGCGTAGATCGTGTTCTTCTGCAGCCGATCGACGTCCGGAACGACCGTCGCCGTCTCGGTGACCGTCGGATTCGGCGGGGCCGGCAGCGGGCCTTCGGGCTGCTTGACCACGGGCTGGGAGAGCGGACGCTCCACGCCGTACCGGTCGACCAGCTTGAAGCCGCCGATCGCGGCCGCGGTGAGCACCACCACGAGCACGATGGCCAGGCCGGCGACGACCGGACGCGACGTCTGGCGGGGCGGCTTCACCGGCGGCAGCTCTGCTTTGAACTGGGCGCCGGCGCCGGTCCGGGGCGGGTTCGACTGCCAGCCGGTACGGCGCGGGCCGCCGGCGCGGCGGGTGCCGGTCAGCGGGGCGGCCGGACCGCCGGCGAGCGGCGCGACCGGTGGGCCGCTGTAGTCGCTCTCGGTGCCTGGCTCGGTCGGGATCGGGCGCGCCTTCCGGCGGACGGACGAGTCGTCGAAGTCGACCGACCGCGCCTTCCCAAGGCCTGCGGGCTGCCCGCTTCTCAGCGTCAGCGGCCGGCTGCCGGGCACGGACTCGCCGGTCCCGCCGGGCAGGAAGTGTCCCGGCTGCGGCGTGTCCTCCTCGGTGTCAGGCATCGATCGTTCCCATCTCGCTCAGGCGACCTTGGCAGACGTTGCGGCGAAAGTGTTGCAGGAGCCGGGGTTCGTGGTGGTGAAGCCCTGATTCATCCAGGCCGCGAGGCTCTTGCTCGAGCCGTGGTCGCGGACCTTGTCCTTGCTGTGCTCGTCGCCGCTACGCTGGATCAGGCTGTTCCACTGGTTCAGCAGCTCACCGCGCAGCGGGAAGCTGGCCTTGGCCGCCCCGAAGAAGACCGCGCCGAAGCAGTACGCCTGCAGCGTGGCCCGCCGGTTCTGCTCCAGCTCGGCGGCCTTGTTCGCGGCGGTGTCGGCGAGGTTGTCGGTCGCGTCGACCACTCCGGTCAGGTTCTGCACGTGGACCCCGTACACGAAGCCGAACGACTGCGCCATCGCGGCACGAACCTCGGCCTTGTGCTTCGGGTAGTCCTCGACGGCCTTCTGCCACGGCATCGTCACGCTGCCGCCGTCGTCGTCCTGGCAGTACAGCGCGAGGTCCTTCTGGACGCCGCACGCGGTCTCCTCGCCGTCGTCGAAGATGATCAGCCGCGGCGAGTGGAACGCGAACCCGGCCTTCTTGACGATCGGCTCCCAGGCCTTGTCCATGCAGGCCGTCAGCGCCTCGTAGTACGAGCGCACGTTCTCCTTGGACGTCGGCCGGAACGACGGCTCTTCGCACTTCACCACCGGCAGCTTCCCGACCCCGTAGATCGCGTTCTTGGCGACGACGTCGGCGTCCGGCGTGCCTTTGCCGACCGGTTTGGCCGACTGCCCATCGGTCGGCTGCACCGATGGTGTGCCCAACGGGGTCGTGGCGTAGTTGCGGACCTTCGGCAGCACCTTGACCACGAACGTCGCGCCGCCGCCGACCAGCAGCAACACCGCAACGACGATCAGCGCGATCAGGCCCTTCGACCGCTTCTTCGGCTCGAACGGGATCGGCTCCGGGTGGAACACCTGGCGGTACGCGGCGGCCGCGGGGTCGTTCGCAGGCGGCGGACCGAGCCGACTGCCGGACAGCGTCGTCCGGCTGGGATCGATACGGCTCCCGGTGTACTGCGGGTGGGCCAGTTGCTCGTCGCCGCCGCTGAGTCTCGGCGTAGGCGCGGCCAGTGGTGCCGAGCCGTCCGGCTTCCGGTTGTCCCCTGTGGTCTGCTGACCGTCGCCGCCCGGCAGGAAATGACCAGGCTTAGGTGCCGGCTTGTCCGCCATGTGTGTCCCGCTTCTCCCCAGTACCGGCTGCTACCGGTCCCACCCAACTCGTCAGAATGGCCGGAACACCCCCAGTGCCGGCCGCCGGCTGATATTACGGCCTGGACCGGCACGCGGAGAACCGAGTTGCAGCTTTTGACACCGTTTCGCGATCCTCGCCACAGAATGTAGTCATTTCGACACTATTTGTATGCGGCGAAAATCGCAGGACCGCCTGGCTCCTGCGCCACTACCCTGTGCGCGTGGTGGAACTGAAGCACACGGACTATCCCCGGTCGAACACATACGACGCCGACTGGGTGCTGACCCGCGACATGGGCCCGAACCCGCTGTGGCTGCTCGAGGATCTCGCTCGCGACCTCGACCTGAAGCCCAGGATGCGAGTGCTCGACCTCGGATCGGGCAACGGCGCCACGTCGGTCTTCCTCGCGAAGGAGTACGGCGTCCAGGTGTGGGCGGCCGACCTGTGGGTCGACCCAACGGAGGCGGCGCGGCAGATCGCGAACCCCGAGATTGTGACGCTGAAGGCGGAGGCACACACGCTGCCGTTCGCGCAGGGGTTCTTCGACGCGATCGTGTGCATCGATGCCTACGAGTACTTCGGTACGGCCGACAACTACCTGGCGTACATCACGAGCTTCCTGAAACCCGGCGGGCAGTTCGGGGTCGCGACGCCGGCGATGACCCGCGAGGTCCGCGACCTCGGCTACATCCCCGAACACATCAAGAAGCTCGTCGGGCCGGAGGCGCTGGCCTGGCACACCGCGGACTGGTGGCGCTTCCAGTGGGAGATCACCGAGCTCGTCGACGTCACGGCCGCACGGCTCCAGGAGAACGGGTGGGCGGACTGGGTCGCGTGGTCGCACGCGGTCTCGGAGTACCGCGGCGAGCGTGACGGCGCCCTTGACATGCTCGAGGCCGACAACGGCCAGTACCTGACGTTCGCGATCCTGGCCGCCCGTAAGCGCTGATCGCCTGGCATGCTGAAGGCATGAGTTGGGCTGTGTATGCGGTACGCGGACCAGGGGGCGTACGTCGCCTCGACGACATGCCGGTCGACTACGAGCCACCCTCGGTCGGGATGGTGACGGACGTGGTGGCCGCGGTCCGGGAAGTGGTGCCGGACGTGGACACGAGCAAGCCGTCCTGGCTGGCGCTGCGAAGTCCGGAGTACGACGTCGAGATGACGATCGGCAAGGGCGTCGAGGTCCGGGACATCACGTTCTACCTCAACGACGGCCCACGCTCGATCCCGATCGTGATGGAGATCAGCCGCCGGCTCGGCGTCACCCCGTACGACACCGAGTCCGGAGACTTCCTCACCGAGGAGTCGCGGCCGCCGGTGCCGCCGCCGATGGAGCCGGACGAGATCAAGATGAACAAGCCGAAGTGGTGGAAGTTCGGCCGTAAGTAAGTAGACCCTCGACAGCCCGGGCTTGCGCCCGGGCTGTTCTTCGGCCTACGATCAGGACGTTCGTACAGGACGATTGCCCTGGAGGGTGTGGATGACGCCGACGGCGAAGCAGGGGGAAGAGGTTCGGCTCCGGCTGATGGCCGCGGCGGCCGCGTTGATCCCGGAGCGCGGCTGGTCCGCGGTGAGTACGCGGATCCTGGCCGAGCGGGCGGGGGTGACGCCGAGCGTCGTGCACTACCACTTCGCGTCGGTGCAGGAAGTGCTCATCGAGTCCGCGATCACCGCCATGCGACAGGTGCTCGCGACCAGCGACGAACTGTTCACCGCCGCAACCACACCGGCCGCCGCGATCGAGGCGATGCTGGCCTCGGTCGAGCAGTACGACGGCACCGACCCGATGTCGCTGCTCTTCGTCGAAACGTACCTGGCCGCGACCCGCGACGAACGGCTGCGGACACAGATCGCCGGCCTCGTCTCGGACTTCCGGAACCGCGTGGCCGACTGGCTCACGATCCACCAGGTCCCCGAGCCCGCCGCGACCGCCGCGGTGCTGGCCGCCGCCATCGACGGTCTCCTCCTGCATCGGGCCCTGACGCCGGAATCCCCTTCTGTCGCAAGTGTTCTGCAAAGGCTGGTGAGTTGAATGCACGCGATCATCTGTGGAGCCGGCATCGCCGGACTGGCGCTGGCGAACCGGCTGGCGACCCTCGGCCAGGAGGTCACCCTCCTCGAACGCAGCCCCGGGCCGCGCCAGCAGGGCTACATGATCGACTTCTTCGGTCCCGGGTACGACGCGATGGCCGCGATGGGCCTGCTGCCCGCGCTCGAGGAGGTCGCGTACCACGTCGAGGAAGGCGTCCTGGTCGACGCGAACGGCCGGCGGCAGGCGGGTATCAACATCCGGCAGTTCGCCGAGGGCGAGCTGCTCAGCGTGATGCGGCCGGACCTCGAGGGAGTGTTGCGCGATCACCTGCCCAGCAGCGTGAACCTGCGGTACGGCGTCGCTCTGACCGGTGTCACGCCGCGCGCCGACGGGGTCCAGGTGCAGCTCGCGGACGGCTCGACGCTGGACGGGGATCTCCTGATAGGTGCCGACGGCATCCATTCGGCCGTACGGCGGGAGGTGTTCGGGCCGGAGGCGTCGTACCTGAGGTTCCTCGGGTTCCACACGGCGGCGTACAGCTTCGATGCGCCGGCGATCCACGACGAGGTGGCCGGGCGGTTCTGCCTGACCGACACGATGGGCAGCCAGTTCGGGTTCTACTCGCTGCGGAACGGGCGGGTGGCCTCGTTCGCGGTCCACCGAACGGACGATCCTGTCGTACCGGAGGACACCCGGGCCGCGATCAGGTCGGCGTACGACGGTCTCGGCTGGGTGGTGCCGCAGGCGCTGGCGTTGTGCCCGGACGCGGACCAGATCTACTACGACCACGTCGCACAGATCGTGATGCCGCGGTGGACTTCGGGGCGGGTCGTACTGGTCGGCGACGCCTGCGGAGCGGTCTCGCTACTCGCCGGTCAGGGAGCGTCGCTCGGGATCGCAGGCGCGTACCTGCTCGCCGAGAAACTGGTCGGTGCCCCGTCGATCGAGTCCGGGACCGCGGAGTACGAACGGGTCTGGCGTCCTGTCATCGAGGAGAAGCAAAAGGTCGCCCGCTCGACGGCCCGCTGGTTCCTCCCCAGATCCCGCACCGAACTGCTGGCCCGCCGAGCCCTCCTCAAACTCCTCCGCCTACCCGGCCTGCGCACCCTCCTCCCGGCCGCCCTGGCCGGCAAACCCACCACCCTCATCCGCGAAGCAGCCAACGTACCGACGAACGGGTAGTGGTGCTGCCGCCGACGCTGCGCGCGGTCTGTGCCCTCCGGCTGAACGGTTGGGAGGGTGACCACTACCCGTCATTCGGCACGCGGGCGGTCAGTCGAGGACGGTGAGGGTGGCTGGGCCCAGGTGGAGGGTGCCTGAGGTTAGGGGTGTTGTGCGGATGCCGCCGTGGGCTCGGAGGGCGCGCATTGCGCCGGGAGCTAGGACCTGGTCCATCCAGGCGCAGGGGTTGGCGGGGCGGTTGGCCTGGAAGGTGATTGGGCCGGCGCCGGAATCGAGCGTGAAGCGGCGGCCTTCGATGCGGGTGCCGTCGGCTGCTCTGCGTACGGCGAGGTCGTCGATCGGGAAGCCGCGGAGCGTGATGTTCCGGCGGGCCAGGTGTGGGTCGAGGGGTGCGGGCAGGCCGAGCGTCCGGACGACCTCGTCGAGCGAGGCGGCGTCGATCAGCGTGATCGCGGCGTTCCGGTGGATCGCCTGGCCGTAGTACCGGTCGCCGACGATGCCGAGCCCGGCGCGGACCTCGATCGAGGTCCGCGCGACCGGCTCCGGATCCTCGCGCGGGCCGTCCTGCGGGCGTCCTTCGAAGGCATGCCGCCCGGACACCATCAGCGCGACGATCTCGACAGCGGTCATGTCAGCCCCAGGTCAGTGGGTCGAGGAGGTGGTAGAAGTGCAGGCGGCGGGGGTCCGGTTCGGGTACACCGTAGGCCTGGAAGAACGGGGACGGGTCGGCGGACCACTCGTCGTGCAGCTGGATCGCCGCCAGCGCCAGGTCGGAGTAGCGGTCCGCGACGCCGAGCCGGCCGAGGTCGATCAAGCCGGTCACCTGGAGCGTCTCCGGGTCGAAGAAGACGTTCGGCAGGCAGGCGTCGCCGTGACAGACGACCGGCTCCAGGACGCTCTCGATGTAGGGGCGCTCAGCAACTACCTCGGCCAGGAGTTCTTCTGGGCGGAGCTTCCGCCATTCGTCCGTTAAGAACTGGGGGTTGACGGCACCGCGCCGGACGACGTCGGCCGCCGTCGCGATCACGTCCTCGAGAGGTCGCTCGAAAGGACAGCCCGGTAAGGCATGGAGGTCCCGCAATGCCAGGCCCAGGTTGCGCATGGCACGCTCGTACGCGGACGGCGGGAGCTGCTGACCCGAGACCCCCGGAACGGCGGACGTGATCAGAAACGCCCCGTCCGACGACTCCGACCAGTCGAGAACCGTTGCGGTGGGGAAGCTGGTGCCGGCCAGCCACCGGATGCGGTCCCGCTCGGCGATGAGGTCTGCTACACCGGATGCGTCACAGCACTTGGCGTACGCGTTACCTCGGCGGTAGACGGACGTGTCGGACTCGCCGATCTCGATCGGCATCCAGCCTTCACCCGGTGGCTTGCGCAACGCGATCCCTGGTGTGCTTGAGAATCGGACTCAAGAAGACTCCCGGACGATCAGTTGCCAGGGGAAATCGAAGACCTCACCGGGGGCGCCTTCGCGATCGGTGAGGCGGCCAACGATGATCCGCGCCAGCGCCTCGTTGAACCCGACCGGCCCGACGGTCGACAGCGACGGGTCCAGGTTCTCGCCTTCGGGTGTGTTGCCGACGCCAACGATTGCCAGGTCTCGCGGTACGTCGATGCGCAGCCGGTGCGCCGCCCGGACCGCGGCGATCGCGGCGAAGTCGGTGGTGCAGTACAGCGCGGTGGGCCGGTCGGGCCGGGACAGCAACGCCATCGCGGCCCGGTACGCACCCTCGGGATGTACTTCGAAGATCTCGACGTCCTCGTCGCGGATCGGCTTGCCGGCCGCGCGCAGTGTGTTGACGTACGCGTCGAACCGGGCGAAACCCGTCGTCCGCGAGGTCAGCGCACCGACCCGGTCGTGGTGCTCGAGCAGGTGCTCGACGGCGAGGTGGCAGCGCGGCTCGGCACCGGACCGGATCACGTCGAAGTCGTGCGGCTCCAGCGTCTCGCTGAACGCCACGATCTGGACGCCCTGGGACGCGAACGCCTCCAGCTCGGCGATCTGGGCGGGGTCCGGCTTGATGCTGTCGATGAAGATCACGTCCGGTGTCCGGTTCGCCAGCACCGTCCGCCAGTCGCCGTCGGCGACGATCAGCGCAGTCTTGCCGAGCGGGCTCACCGCCGTACTGACCGTGGCCGCGACCGCCTGCGACCACGGGTCCGCGAGGTAGCTGAGCGACAGCAGGACGAGGTCGGACTTGCCGGTCCGGATCGCGCGGGCCGCGTCGTTGCGCCGGTAACCCAGCCGCGACGCAGCCTCCCGGACCCGGTCCGCGGTCGACTCCTTGATCGTGTGGCTGCGGTGCCGCCCGGACAGCACGTACGACACGGTCGCGACCGAGACACCCGCCTCCTTCGCCACCATCCGCAGCGTCGGCCGCTCGGCCAAAGGTGAGGACATATCCTGATTCTGTCAGATTCGGGCACGACCTAACCTTTGACCGCACCTGTAATGACGCCTTTGGTGAAGTGGCGTTGGAGGAACGGGTACACCATTGCGATCGGGACCAGGGCGACGACCACGACGGCCATCTGCAGGGACTGCGGTTGCGGGAGCGGGGTGACGCCGAGCTGGTCGGCCGACAACGACTTGCCTTGCAGCACGTAGGTCCGCAGGATCACCTGCACCGGCCACTTCGAGGTGTCGTTCAGGTACAGCAGCGCGTTGAAGAACGCGTTCCAGAACCCGACCGCGTAGAACAGGCCGACCACCGCGATCACCGCCTTCGACAGCGGCATGATGATCTGCCGCAGGATCGTCAGGTCGCTGGCGCCGTCGATCCGCGCGCTCTCCAGCAGCTCACCCGGTACGTTCATGAAGAACGTCCGCAGCACGACGAAGTTGAACGCGCCGAGCGCCCCGGGCAGGATCAGCGACCAGAGGCTGTCCAGCAGCCCGAGCTGCTTCACCACCAGGAACATCGGGATGATGCCCGGCGCGAACAGCAACGTGAACAGCACCATCAGCAGCACCGGCCGCCCGAACAGGACCGGTCGCGACGTCGCGTACGCGAGCGCGATCGTGACCGCCAGCGCGATCGCCGTACCGACGAGCGTCACGAACACACCGACCAGGATCGCCCGGCCCATCAGCCCGCCACTGAACAGCGTCCGGTACGCCCGGAACGTCGGATGCGACGGCCACAAGACGTAGCCGCCCGCGTTGATGATGTCCTTGTCACTGGCGAGCGACGTGGAGATCACGACCAGGATCGGTACGACGATCACCAGCGCGAACCCACCCAGGATCAGCGCCTTGATCGCCTGGTAGCCCGGCGACGGGTTCTCTTTCCACACCGGCCTCATGACACGCCCCGTTTCTGGAAGATGCCGGGCTCACCGAGCCGATGAGCAAGTGAGTTCGCGCCCCAGAGCAGCAAGGCGCCGACGACACCCTTCGCCAGTCCGGCCGCCGCGCCGCTGCTCCAGTCGCCGCCGACCACGCCGGCGTAGTACGTGAACGTATCCAGTACTTCGGCAGCGCCCGGCCCGACCGAGTCGCGTTGCAGGATGAACTGCTCGAACCCGACGCTGAGGATGTCGCCGATCCGCAGGATCAGCAGCAGCACGATGACGGTCCGCAGCGCCGGCAGCGTGATGTGCCACATCCGCCGCCACCGCCCGGCACCGTCCGCCGCGGCGGCCTCGTACAGCGAGACGTCCACGGTGGTGAGCGCCGCGAGGAAGATGATCATCGCCCAGCCGGCGTCCTTCCAGACCAGCTGCGCGACGACGAGCAGCGGGAACGTGTCCGGATTCGTCATGAACGGGATCGGGTCCAGCCCCGCGTGCCGCAGCAGGTTGTTGATGAACCCGGCCCCGCCCAGCGATTGCTGGAACAGCGTCACGACGAGCACCCAGGACAGGAAGTGCGGCAGGTACGCGATCGTCTGGAACCACTTGCGCAGCCGGTTGCTGACCAGCGAATCCACGATCAGTGCGAGCCCGATCGGCACCGGGAAGAACAGCAGCAGCTGGACGCCGGCCAGCAGCAACGTGTTGCGCAGCGCGTCCCAGAAGTCCGGGTTGTCGTACAGACTGACGAAGTTCTGCAGGCCGTTCCACTCGCTGTGCATGATGCCGAGGTACGGCTGGAAGTCCTGGAACGCGACCACGTTGCCGAGCACCGGCAGGTAGAAGAACACCAGCAGGAACACCACACCGGGGATCATCAGCAGCACCATCTGCCAGTCCCGGGCCCATTTCACCTTCAGCGGCAAGCCGTTCTTGGCCTGCCGCTTGGTCGCATTCGCCTTCAGCATCACGAGCCTGTGACCGGCACGCTCGAGGGCAGCACGGCCGCGAACTCGTCGCGCATCTTGTCACCGCCGCCGGACTTCCAGCGCTTCAGCGCCGCGTCGTACGCGTCCATCTTCTGCCGGCCGGTGACGATGTCGACGATCGTGTCCCGGAACGCCGCGGTCAGCTTCGGGCCGACCTTCGAGCTGGTGTCCGAGTACGTCCCCGCGGTCGGGTTCCGCATCGCGTACTTCAGCAGCTTCTGCTCGGTGGCGTAGATCTTCTTGGTGTCGTCCGGGAACGCCGGGTTGAAGATCACGCTCTCGGGCGCGTTCATGATCTGCAGTGCACTGACCAGACCCGGTGCCTGCTGATTGCCGGCCTTCGTCAGTACGGGGTTCTTGGCAGCATCCAGGGCGTACTGCTGACCCTCGACGCCGAAGTTCTTCACCAGGTACTCCTTGGTGCCGAACGGCGCGGACAGGTAGTTCATCAGCGCGAGCAGCTCGCGGATCCGGCCCTCGTCGGTCTTCTTGAACGGCGTGAACCCGACCGTGCCGTAGCCCATGTCGTACGTCGGCTTCGCCTTGCCGTCGTGGCCGAACGGGATCATCGTGTCCACGAACAGCGTCGGGTCCAGGTTCCGGAAGTCGGCGGTCGCCCGCGGGCCGACCGTGACCTGCGCGGCGATCTGGCCGTTCACGGTCTTCGGCGTCGCGTCGGCCAGGTTGAGGTCCGGGTAGAAGACCTTCGCCGCCCACAGCTTCGCGGCGTACTCGACGGCGGCCTTGTAGTTGTCGGTCTCGTACAGGTACGTGAGCGACCGGTCTTGGTTGACCCGCCAGCCGTTCGGGGCGCCGAACCACTCGCCGAACATGTGCAGCATGTTGATGATCGCGGGCTCGAGCGCGTAGTTCGTGCCGCTGGTCAGCTCCTTGCACTTGGCAAAGAACTCGTCCGCGGTCGTGCACTGGAGGCCGCCGACCTTCTGCCAGGTCTTCGGGTTGCCCATCATCACCTGGCCGAACGGCGTCGACGGGATCGGGGCGCCCCAGATCTTGCCGTTCACCACCGCGGTCCGCCAGGAAGCCGGCTTCAGCGCGGCCAGGTTCGGGTACTCCAGTACGGCGTCACCGGACAGGTACTGCGTCAGGTCCTGGAACTTCGCCTCGAGCATCGGTCCGATGTTCGGGATGCCCTGGTTCGGCGGCAGCCACATCAGGTCCGGCAGCGAGTCGCTGGCGAGCAGCGTCGCGAACTTCTCCGGGTAGCCCGGGTCGGTGCCGATGGTGAGCTTGAGCTCGGCGCCGAGGGCCGAGTTCAGCGCCTGCCACATCGGGTTGCTGCCCATCGGCGGCGGTGGCGTCGCGAACGTCTCGGTGAGCGCGGTCACCGCGTTCTTCAGCGGCGGCGTCTTGACGCTCGCGACCGCGTCCGCCGGGAACTTCAGGAACCCGGGCTCGAGGCCGGACTCGGCTCCCGCGAGGTCCGGCGGCAGCCCTTCGAACGGTTTGTACGTCGGCAGCTTGAGCTCCCCGGACGCCTTCGCACCCCCGCTCGAGGCTCCGCCGTCCCCACACGCGACGAGCGTCGAGGCGCCGATCGCCGCTCCGGTCACCTGCAAAAACCGCCGCCGACTGATCATAGTTGCTCCAAGTTTCGAAGAAATGCTCACTAACACTCACTTAAACGTTAACCCGGACCGTAAACCTCACTCCGCCCCGAACGCAAGGTGTCAACACAAGAGCCGGCGGCCACGGGGACTCGAGAACCCGCGGCCGCCGGCCGTCTTCGGTACTTCAGGGAAGTCGTCAGCAGTGCACGATCAGCCCCGTGAGGGCGTTGCAGGTGCGGCTCGCCTTGTCGTTCGCCGCCACCGGATCGGCCGGCGAACTCGCCGTCCGCCGCGCCGTCGCCGTGAGCGCACCGGTCGTGAGCAACCCCGTCTGCACCGTCAGGGTGCGGGTCGCAGCCTCGCCGCTGCCCAACGAGGCGAAGTCGCAGTTCGCCGTACGGGTGGACCCGACCCGCGTACAGGTGGTCGAGGAGAACAAAGTCGCAGCCGGGTACGTCGTGACCACCCGAATGCCGTCGGCGCTCGCCGGCCCGTTGTTCTTGACCGTGACGGTGTAGGTGATGCGGGCCGTCCCCACGAGACGCACCGCCGCGCTCATGGTGACCGCGATGTCCGCGGCGCTCGCCGTGATGGTGATCGTCGGACCGGTGATCGGCTCGAACGCGTAGTTGTCGCCGATGAATTGGTGGCCGAGTACGAACGGGCCGGACCGCGGACTGTCCTTGACCCGCAAGGTCCAGACGACCGTCCGGCTCTCGCCCGGCCCCACATCGCCGAGACCCGCGCGGAAATGCTCCGCGTTGTAGACCCCGCAGCTCGTTGCCCCGGTGCAACTGACCAGCTCGAGCCAGTCGGTGAGGCTCGCGCCCTGGGCGTACAGCGCAGCCTTGCCGCCCTCGATCGGGCCGGCGATCTTGTTGTAGACCGTCTGCGTGACGGTGAAGGTGTCTCCCGGATTCAGCGTCGTCGCGCTGACGTCCACCGCGCTGGTCGGCGGCGGGTCCTCGGCGTTCGCGGTCGCCGGTACCGCCAGCGACGCTCCGAGGATCCCCGTGATCAGCGCAGCACGAATCAACTTCCAGGCATGCACAACGTGCCCCCTTGTATCCCCGAGAACAAACCCCCGCTGCCCCCCAGCAGCACCGCCGACGGCGGTGAAAGCAGTATGGAGTTCAACACTCTCAGTGGTCAACAGGCTCCGGCTACCAGCTCAGCCGGTCCAGCAGGACCTCGACCCGCTCGGCGCGGCCGGCCCGGCGGTGCTGCTCCCAGTCGGCGCGGGACAGCGTGTCGCCGAGCAGTTCGAGCGCCTCGGCGAGCTCCTCGTCCAGGTACGGGTTCGGGATCTGCAGCCGCTCGCCCATCGCCTCCTCCGCGCCGAACAGCCGCGCCGCCCCGACCGGATCGCCGCGCCGCAGCGACAAGTTCATCGCGGTGTGTGAGAACGCCATCGTCAGACTCGGACTGCCGAGCGCCAGGATCGTCGGCCGCAACTCACGGACCAGGTCAGCTGCCTCGTCGAGCCGCCCCGCGAGCGTCAGCAGATAGGCCAGATTCTGTCCCTGGGCAGCGATCTCATGCACGTCTCCCAGCTCCTCCGTGAGAGTGAGTGCCTCGCGCAACAATTCCTCGGCCCGCGCGAAGTTGCCCAGCTCCTCCTCGATCCCGCCGAGATGCCCGAGTACTCGCGCCAGCCGCCACGGGTCATCCAGCTCCCGCAACCGTACGACGGCGTCGGCCAGCGTCGTCCGCGAAGCATCGATGTCGCCCTGCGCACGCTGCACCGAACCGAGAACCGTTAATCCGAAGGCGATTCCCGCAGGATCGTCGAGCGAGCGCGCCAGCTCCACACTACGGTTGGTCACCTCGTACGCGCGATCGATCTCCCCTTGGATCAGCAGCAGGTTGCTCAACCCACGCAAACAGGCGGCCAGCTCCGGCGAGGACGTTGCACCGGCCGCGGTCACGACCCGCTCGTGCCAGCTGCGGCTCTCGATCAGGTAGCCGCCGACCATCCACACCCAACCGAGCGCCGAGCACAGCCGAAGAGCCGTTGGTACGTCGTTCGCGGTCGCCCATGCGAGCGCGGCGCGGAAGTTGTCCAGGTCGATCTCGGCGCGCTCGATCGGGTAATCCGGCGTGGTCTGCTTGGTGTTCTCCAGGGCCTCGGCGAGCTCGGCGTAGTACTCGGCGTGGACGCGACGGGCCTCGTCGGTCAGGTCGTCCGCGGCGTACTGCCGGATGGTCTCCAAGAGCCGCACGCGAGTCCCGTCGGGCCCTTCGGTGAGCGTGATCAGGCTGCCGTCGTACAGCTCGGCGACGGCCTCCAACGGATCGGTGCCGGTGGCAACCTTCTCGACAGCGGCGAGGTCGGCGCCGCCGGCGAAGACAGCCAGCCGGCGCAAGGTCCGGCGAAGGTCAGGGCTCAGCAGCTCGTCCGACCAGGCGATCGTGGCCCGCAACGTCCGCTGCCGTTCAGGCGTCGCCGCGCTGGTCGACACGATGTCCAGCGCCTGATCGACGCGCGCATGCAGCTCCTTGACACTGAGCAGTCGCAGACGCGACGCACACAACTCGATCGCCAAGGGCAGTCCGTCGAGCCGCCGGCAGAGTGCGACGACATCGGCCGTGTTCTCCGCGGTCAACGCGAACCCAGGACGCACCGCACGAGCACGTTGCACGAACAGTTGCACGGCGGCCGAGGTCACGCTGCCCGCCGGAAGAGGAGCCACCGGATGCTGATGCTCACCGAGCAGCCCGAGCGCGCGGCGGGACGTCGCGAGTACCTTCACCTGCGGTGCGCTTTCGATGATCTCGGCAACGACCTGATCGGCGTCCGGCAACTGTTCGAGGTTGTCGAGCACCAGCAGCAAGGTGCGCCGCGCCAGGTACCCGGCGACGCGTCCACGCTCTCGTGGCGGGACATCGAGAACCTCGGCGATCGTCGACCAGAGCACCGGCCCGGACGTGACCGAGGCGAGCGGAACGAAGTACACCCCGCCGGGGAACCTCGTCGTCAACTCCGCCGCGGCACCAATCGCCAGCCGGGTCTTGCCGGCTCCTCCAGGCCCGGTGAGCGTGACCAGTCGTACGTCGGGATTCGCCAGCAGGCTCGTGACCCGGACGACGTCGTCCGCGCGGCCGAGAAGTGGCGTCGCCGGCGCGGGCAGGCTCGTCGCCGTGCCGACGGTTCGCAGTGGAGGAAAGTCGGCCTGCAACTCGTCCGCGGTGACCTGGAACAGCCGCTCGGGCTCCGGAATGTCCTTCAAATGATGGGTTCCCAGGTCGCGCAGCGTGACGTGTGCGAGCTCACCCGTAACCGCCGACACCACGATCTGGCCACCGTGCGCAGCCGCCCCGATCCGCGCCGCGAGGTGCACGTCCATCCCCCAGTAGTCACCGTTGTGCACCCCGGGCGTACCGGTATGGATACCCATCCGCACCCGCAACCGTTCGCCGCCCGGCCAGCGCTGCCCCTCGAGACCGCGCTGCCCGTCGACCGCCGCACGCACCGCCTCGCCCGCGGTCGCGAACACGACGAAGAAGCTGTCGCCCTCCGTCCCCAGCTCGGTCCCGCCGTACGCCGCCCAGGCCGCGCGCAGGATCCGCCGGTGCTCCTCGAGCGCCTCGAGATACCGGTCCCCCAACCGCCGCAACAACACCGTCGAACCCTCGATGTCCGAGAACAACATCGCCACCGTTCCCCCACCCATGCCGCCCATTGTCGAACCAGAACTCCCCGAACGACAGGAGGTAGTCGATGCCGACGCCGCTCCGCCCGCCTGACGGCACCGCGATTGCGTCCCGGACTGCGACTACCTCCTGTCGTTAGCTCGCTTCGACAACCTTCGAAGGGCGGCTTGGGCGTCGGCGGTGGATCTATGGTCCGGGGATGAGGAGGAGCTACCGGGATGTCTTGAGCGTGGTCGAGTTCCGGGCGATGTGGCTGGCCGAGTTGCAGTCGGTGGCCGGCGACCAGTTGGCCCGGGTCGCCCTGTCCGTACTGGTGTTCAACCACACCGGATCGGCAGCGCTGACCGGGCTGACCTACGCGCTGACCTTCGTACCGTCCCTGCTCGGCGGCGTCTTCCTGACCGGGCTCGCGGATCGCTTCCCGCGCCGTGAGCTGATCTGCTGGATCGACGCGCTCCGCGGCTGCCTGGTCGTCCTGGTGGCGATTCCGGGCATGCCGTTCGTGGTGTTGTGCGTCCTGGTCGCCTTCGTGTCGCTGCTGCAACCGGTGTTCAAGGCGGCGCAGATCGCCCTGCTGCCCGACGTACTCGGAGAGGAACTGTTCCCGACCGGTATGGCGGTCCGCAGCATCACCGTGCAGTCCGCGCAGCTCGCCGGGTTCGCGGGCGGCGGGTTGCTGATCGCGATCTTCAACCCGTACGTGGTCCTCGCGCTGGACGCGTTGACGTTCTTCGGGTCGGCCGTACTGATCCGGACCCGATTGCGGCCGCGTCCGGTCGTCGTCCGGCCGGGATCGGCCCGGGCTCCGTGGCGGGAGTCGTTCGACCTGCTGTTCGCGAATCGCGGGACGCGGACGCTGGTGCTGATGCTCTGGCTGATGGCGCTCGTCGCGGTGTACGAGGGGATGGCCGCGCCGTACGCCGCTGCGTTCGGTGGTGGCTCCGTTGTCGTCGGGCTGATCCTGGCCGCGGACCCGTTCGGGAGCGTGGTCGGCGTGTTCCTGTACAGCAAGCTCGTGCCGGAGTCGCGACGGCCCGGTCTGCTCGGTCCGTTCGCGGTCGCTTCTGCCGTACCGGTGGCCTTGTGTCTGTTGCGGCCCGGACTGGTGGTGTCGATCGTGCTCTTCGTGCTCGCGGGTGCGTTCGGCACGATCGTGGCGATGGAGACGACGACGGCGCTGACGACCCGGGTCCCGGAGGAGCGGCGCGGTCAGGCGATCGGCATGGGCAACGCCGGCCTCACCACCGCCACCGGCATCAGCCCGCTGCTCGCCGGCATCCTCGCCGACCGGACCTCCCCCACCCAAGCCGTCGGCTGGTTCGGCCTGATCGGCACAGTCGCCGCCGTGGCGTTGGCAGTGGCCTGGATGAGTTCCTCAGTCGATGCCGGTCGTGCTTTCGCGGACGACGAGGGTGAAGGGGGCCTCTAGGCGGACCGGCTCGGCGTCCGGGCGCTGGTCGCGGAGTGCTTGCAGGGCGAGGCGGGCGACGGCGACGCGGTCGGGGGCGACCGTGGTGAGGGTCGGGAGGGTGGCGAGGTCGTACGGGATGTCGTCGAACCCGACCACCGCGACGTCCTGCGGGATCCGCAGACCGCGCAGCACCAGCGCCCGGATCGCTCCCATCGCCAGCCAGTCGGTGGCGGTGAAGATCGCATCCGGCGCCGGGTGGCCCGAGTCCAGCCACTCGCCGAGCGTGCGCTCGGCGTCCTGACCACGCAGGCCGCCGGTCGGCAGCACGATGTCCTCGTCGACAGGCAGGCCGGCTGCGGCGAGCGCATCGCGGTACCCGTTGATCCGTTCGTCGTCCATGCTCGGACCGGGCGCGAGCGCCATCACCTGCCGTCGACCGAGCTCCAGCAGATGCTCGGTCGCGACCCGGCCCGCCCGGCGGTTGTCGATCCCGACGTGGTCGGCGTGGTGCTCCGCGCCGGCCTTCTCGCCGAGCAGTACGAGCGGCAGCCCGGGGGCCCGCTCCTTGACGTCCTCGGGCGTGAGGCCGAGCGGGCTCATCACGATCCCGTCGAGGCGCGCCGGATGCCGATCGTTCAGCAGCGCCAGCTCGGCCTCGCGACGCCCGCCGGTCTGGTGGAACTGCACGATCCAGCCGAACGACTCGGCCTCGTCGAGCATCCGGGCGGCCAGTGAGGCGAAGTACGGCCGGTCGAGCTGCGGGACCGCGAGCGCGATCACGCCGCTGCGGCCCTGGGCCAGGTTGCGGGCCGCGATGTTCGGCCGGTAGCCGAGCTTGTCGATCGCGGCGAGCACCTTCTCCCGGGTCTCCGGGCGGACGTGCTGGGCCCCGTTGACGACGTTCGACACCGTCTTCATCGACACCCCGGCCGCCTCGGCGACATCGGTCAAACGAGGCCTCATGACTTGGATTTTGTCACTTGAGACCTGTGTGGGCCATTCCGGCCAGGATGCGGCGCTGGAAGACCACGAAGACCACGACCACCGGGACCAGCGTCACGACGCTCATCGCGAACAGCCCGCCCCACTCCGAGCTGCCGGTCGCGTCCAGGAAGCCGCGGAGCGCCACCGGCACCGTCAGCTTCGTCCTGGTCGACAGGTAGATCAGCTGGCTGAAGAAGTTGTTCCAGGTCCAGATGAACGAGAAGATCGCCGTCGTCACCAGCGCCGGCGACAGCAGCGGCAGGATGATCCGCCGGTAGATGCCCCAGTACCCGCAGCCGTCGATCCGGGCCGCGTCGTCGAGCTCCACCGGGATCGACCGGATGAACTGCACCATCAAGAACACGAAGAACGCGTCCGTGGCCAGGAAGCTCGGCACGATCATCGGCCAGAACGTGTCGATCCAGTCCAGCTTCCGGAAGATCGAGTACTGCGCGATCAGCGTCACGTGCGCGGGCAGCATCAGCGTCGCCAGCATCAGCGCGAACAGCGCCTTCCGCCCGACGAACGTCATCCGCGCGAACGCGTACGCGGTCAGCGAGCACGTCACCAGGTTGCCGATCACCACCGCCGCGCAGATGATCAGCGAGTTCATGATGTAAACGCCGAAGCTGGTCCCCGTCGAGGACCAGCCGAGCGCGTAGTTGCCGAGCGTCGGGTGCTCCGGGATCAGCCCGGGATGGTCGAAGATCTCGGTGTTCTTGCGCAGTGAGGCGCTGACCATCCAGAGCAGCGGGTACAGCATGATCAGCGCGCCGGCGGTCAGGCCGGCGTGGGCCAGCACGCGTTTCATCGACGTACCCCTTCGTCTCCGTAGAACACCCAGGTGCGGCCGAGGACGAAGTTCAGCCCGGTGAAGACCGCGATGATCAGCAGCAGCACCCAGGCCATCGCGGCGGCGTACCCCATCTTGAAGTTGCCGAACGCCTGCTGGTACAGGTACAGCGTGTAGAACAGCGTC
The DNA here is from genome assembly GCF_043197975.1 of Kribbella sp. NPDC048928. Lineage (NCBI taxonomy): Bacteria > Bacillati > Actinomycetota > Actinomycetes > Propionibacteriales > Kribbellaceae > Kribbella > Kribbella sp. NPDC048928. Next base: position 59,023 of record NZ_JBICUC010000007.1, read on the forward strand.
GAGTCCGACGGGCCGCCCTTGCCGCCGCTGATCACGAAGGCCGGCGTGAACGCCTGGAATGCGCCGATGATCTGCAGTACGAGGTTGAAGAACACCACCGGCGACAGCAGCGGCAGCGTGACCCGCCAGAATCGTTGCCAACGGCCCGCACCATCGACCTCGGCGGCCTCCAGTACGTCGTCCGGGATCTGCCGCAGCCCGGCCAGGAAGATCACCATCGGCGCGCCGAACTGCCAGACCCGGAGCACGATCAGCGTCCACAACGCCGTACCGGGTTCGGAGATCCAGCCGCGTCCGTGGATCCCGAACACGCCGAGGATGTCGTTGAGCAGGCCGTCACTACCGAAGATCTGCTGCCAGAGCAGGGCGATCGCGACACTCCCGCCGAGCAGGCTCGGTACGTAGTACAGCGCCCGGTAGACGGCCAGGCCCTTGAGCCCACGGTTGAGCAGTACGGCGACCGCGAGCGCGAACGCCATCTCGAGCGGCACCGAGACGCCGACGTAGATGAACGTGACCTTGAGCGACTGGAGGTATCGCGGGTCGTGGAACAGCGCCGTGTAGTTGTGCAGACCTTGCCACTCGGGGGTGTTGAGCAGCGCGTAGTCGGTGAAGCTGTAGTACAGCGACAACAGCATCGGGCCGATGGTGAGGCCAACGATGCCGATCAACCAGGGAAGGAGAAACAGGTAGGCGGGAACGCTCTGCCGGAGGCGCTGCCAAAGAGTGGGCGCAGTCACTGACCGAGGGTCTTTCCGGCCAGGTCGACGAACTCCTGAGCGCCCGCGGCCGGCGTGGTCTTGCCGAAGCCGATGTTCTCCGCGATCCGGCCGAAGCCGGTGAGCAGCTCGCCGTACCCCTTCGGCCACGGCTTCGGCGACGGGCCGACCTTGCCGGTGATGTCCTCGACGTACTTGATCGCCCGCGCGCCCGCCGAGCCGGCGTCCGCGGAGACCAGGTCCCGCGCCTTCTTCGACGGCGGTACGCCGAGCAGGATGCCGATCGCCTTGATCGCCTTCTCGTCGTTGAGCAGGAACCCGATCAGTTTCGCCGCGTCCTCGGGGTGCTTGCTCGCCGCCGAGATGCACCACAGGTCGAGGCCCTTGACGAACTGGCCCTTCAGGTCACCCGCCGTCACCTGCGGGACCGGGAGGATGGTGAGCGGGCTCTTCACCAGCGGCTGGTAGAACGTGACCTGCTGGACCCAGCCGAACTGCACCGGCGCCTTGCCCTTGGCGATCAGCGACTTCTCGATCGTGTCCGTCTCGGCGCTGATGTTCTGCGGCGGTGCGGCCTTCGCCTTCCGCAGGTCGTCCCAGTACTGGAACCATTCCTGCACGGTGTCCTTGGTGGCGAGCAGCTTGCTGCCGTCGTCGCTGAACAGCTCGGTCCCGTGCTGCCGGGCGTACACCTCGAACACCTGCAGCCCACCGGCCTGGTCGCCGCAGCCGAACGAGCCCTGCACCGACCCGGCGTACCCCTTGGCGAACTCGGCGAACTGCTCCCACGTCCAGCCCTGGGTCGGGACCGTCCCGCCGGCCTTCTTGATCGCGGCCTCGTCGACGTACATCGAGTAGCTGATCGAGCTCTGCCCGATCCCGAAGTTCTTGCCGTCGGCAACACCGCTGTCGGCGACGTCCTTGTCGAGACCGGACGTGTCGATCCCCAGCGATCCGAGGTCCTTCAGGGCGCTCCGGCCGGCGTAGTCACTGAAGTAGCTCATCGACATCCGCAGTACGTCAGGAGCGTTGTTGCCGGAGGTCTGCGTGGCGAGCTTGTCCCAGTAGTCGTCGAACGGCGCGCTCTCCGACGTGAACTCCGCGCCGCCGCTCGACTTCCACGCGGCGAGGGCCTGGTTGAGCGCCTTGGTGACCGGATCGGGTCCGTACCAGGAGACTCGCATCGGGCCGGACTTCCCCGAGCAGCCGGGGATCGTGATCGCTGCCGCAGCGGCGGCGCCGAGACCCAGCAGGGTCCGGCGGCTCAGTGTGCTCATGGGGCTTCTCCTTGGGGGGCCCACCGCCAGTTGTGGGGCAGGCGGAGCGGGGTGTAGTTGCCGTTCGGGAGGTCGTCGGTCAGGCGCGCCTGCCAGCGGGTGAGCTGGTGCAGCAGGCCGGCACGAACGGCCAGGTGCCGGTCGTCCGCGAAGAGGTTGTCGAGCTCGGCGGGGTCGGTCTCCAGGTCGTAGAGTTCGCCGTCGAGATCTGCGTGGACGATGAGCTTCCACTTGCCGCTGCGGAGCATGCGCGCGCCGCCGGACTGGGTGACGGTGTTGAGCTCGTCGAACGACGGGCCGTCGTACCGGAAGTGCAGCGGTGGCCGGGCGGTCACCTCGTACGCGCGGCCGCCGTAGCCCTGTTCGGCGATGATGCTGCCGAACTCCGCCTCCGGCGCGGGCTCGCCGTGGGCCAGCGGCAGCAGGCTGCGGCCCTGGACCCCGTCGGGGATGGGCTGGTCGACGGCCTCGCAGATCGTCGGGAGCAGGTCGACGATCGAGACCGGCTCGTCGCGCTGCTGCTCCTTGACGCCGTCGCCGGCGAGGATCATCGGGATCCGCATCAGGAACTCGGACAGGCCGGCGCCCTTGCGCTGCAGGCCGTACTCGCCGACGTAGTCACCGTGGTCGGCGAGCACGATCGTGAGCCGCGGGCGGGTGCGGTGCGCCAGACCTTCGTGCAGGCGGCGGATCTGGTCGTCGAGCAGGCGCAGCATGCCTAGGTAGTTCGCGGCGTAGCGGCGCCAGTTGTCGTCGTACCCGGGTCGCTTTTCTTCCTGGAGTCTGCGCAGCCAGGCGTAGGTGCCGCCCTTGTGCTCGGCGGCTTCCGGGCCGGTCAGTCGGTCCGGGACGTCCTCGGGCGCGACGAAGTCGAAGTACGGCTGCGGGACCTGGTACGGGTTGTGCGGCTCCGGGTACGAGACCCAGAACAGGCCGGGTCGCTCCGGATCCGCCTCGTCGATCGCCTTGAGGGCGTCGCTGGTGATCCGGTACGGGAGTTGGGTCGTCACGTCGTACGGCGTGGGCTCGTCGGAGACGCCGTGGTCGAGGTGGTCGAGCCATTCGTCGAACGCCTTCTCGTCGGCGCTGCGCTCGGGTCCGTTGGTGTGGAAGTACGGGCCGGCGAAGGTGTCGAAGTCGGCGGCGTCACGGTGCATGTGCGGCTTGCCGGCGAAGTGCAGCTGGTAGTCCGCGTTCCGCAGTACGTCGAGGAGGTCCTGCTGGTAGTGCGCGTACCGGGCGTTGCTGTTCTGACGGACCTGGTGGGCGCTCGGGAAGCGGCCGGTGAGCAGGCTCGTACGGGCCGGAACACAGGCGGGCGCCGCGGTGTAGGCGTGCCGGAAGTCCGTCCCCTGCGCGGCCAGCCCGTCGACAAACGGCATCGTGTCCACCGCAAACCCACTCCGCCGACTCAGCCCCACCCGCTGCTGATCAGTCATCACCACCACAATGTCGGGCCGCATCTACCCCACTCTCTGTTCGTCGCCACCACCCCGAGCGGGAGCGCCACCTCCCCCCCACCCCGAGCGGAGCGAGGGTGCTAGTTCCCACTCCCAACCCCGAGCGGAGCGAGGGTGCTTTTGTTCTCTTGCCATTTACAGCGCTGTAATGCAGCGCTGTAAAACCTTGCCTCAGGTGCTGGACCGGCGTCAAGAGTTCAGCGACCGGCCGATAGAATCGCCCTGCCGCCCATCCCCTGGAGTTCCGTATGTCTTCGCTGACGCCTGAGTCAGCTCTGCCTGTCACGTCCGTCCGCGCCGCACTTCGCTCGCCACGCCGCCTGCGCACCGAGGTACTCGCCGGCCTCGTCGTCGGTCTCGCCCTGATCCCGGAGGCGATCAGCTTCTCGATCATCGCCGGTGTCGACCCGCGGGTCGGCCTGTTCGCGTCGTTCACGATGGCGGTGTCGATCGCGTTCCTCGGCGGCCGCCCCGCGATGATCTCCGCGGCCACCGGAGCGGTCGCGCTGGTGATCGCACCGGTGATGCGCAACCACGGCTTCGACTACTTCGTCGCGACCGTGATCCTGGCCGGCATCCTGCAGATCGCACTCGGCCTGCTCGGGGTCGCCCGGCTGATGCGGTTCATCCCGCGCTCGGTAATGGTCGGCTTCGTCAACTCGCTGGCGATCCTGATCTTCCTCGCACAACTCCCGCACCTCCTGCACGTGCCGTGGCTGGTGTACCCACTGGTGGCGGCCGGCATCGTGATCATGGTCTTCCTGCCGCGCCTGACCAAGGCCGTCCCGGCGCCTTTGATCGCGATCCTCGTCGTGACCCTGGTCGTCGCCGTCAGCGGCTTCCACGTGCCGACCGTCGGCGACGAGGGCAAACTCCCGGACAGCCTGCCCTCCCTGTTCTTCCCGAACGTCCCGTTCAACCTCGACACCCTTCGCATCATCGCCCCGTACGCGCTCGCGATGGCGCTCGTCGGCCTGCTCGAATCCCTGATGACCGCCAGGCTCGTCGACGACGTCACCGACACCCCGTCGAACAAGACCCGCGAGGCGTGGGGCCAGGGCACGGCGAACGTCATCACCGGACTGTTCGGCGGCATGGGCGGCTGCGCGATGATCGGCCAGACGATGATCAACGTCCGCGGCTCCGGCGGCCGGACCCGGATCTCGACGTTCCTGGCCGGCACCTTCCTGCTGATCCTGGTGGTCGGCCTCGGTGACCTGGTCGGCGACATCCCGATGGCCGCGCTCGTCGCGGTGATGGTGATGGTCTCGGTCGGTACGTTCGACTGGCACAGCCTGCGGACCCTGCGCCGGATGCCGCGCAGCGAGACCGCGGTGATGGTCGCGACGGTCGTCGTCGTGGTCGCCACGCACAACCTGGCGATCGGCGTCGTGGTCGGCGTACTGGTCGCGATGGTGGCCTTCGCTCGCCGGGTCGCGCATTTCACGGAGGTGTCCGGTGAGGTCGCCGGCGGCACGAAGACGTACCGGATCACGGGGGAGCTTTTCTTTGCTTCCAGCAACGACATCCTGCAGCAGTTCGACTATCGCGGGGATCCGGACGACGTCGTGATCGATCTGACCGACTCACACATCTGGGACGCCTCGAGTGTGGCGGCGCTGGATGCGATCACCACGAAGTACGAGCGGTACGGCAAGAGGGTCCGGATCATCGGGCTCAACGCAGCCAGCGCCGAGCGGCACGAACGCCTCGCCGGACGCCTCGCCGCGCACTAGTGGCCGGCTGGATGGCCTAGCATCGCGGTCGTGATCCACGAGCCGATGAGCCGCCGACTGGTTGTGACGTTCGCCGCGATCGGTGTGGTGCTGGCCGTCGCCGGCTTGATCGCCCGGCCGGTCAACATCTCGGTCGCGGTCGTGCTGTTCCTGATCGCTCTCGGATCCCTCGGCCTAGCAGGCTACGGCGTCCTCGACCGCCTACTGGCCCGCCGCCAACAAACAAAAACGCAGAACTAGGTCAGCTGAGGGATTCGGCGAGGCGGCGGATGCCGCGTTCTGGGCTGGTGAGGACGGGGCGGTCTACTCCTTCGGCCGCCGATGCCATCGATGCCTGGGCGAGCACGACCACGTCGCCAGATGCTTCCTTGATGGCTGCCGCGACGAGGTCGTCATGGCGAGCGCGGTCCCCGGCGACAGCGGCCTCGAAAGCACCGTCCACGACGACCTCGTCGATCTGCACGTCACGCCCCTGGAGCTCGGCACGTTCGCGGAGGAGTGCCGCGGTTGGTTGCACGGTGGTCGCCAGCGTTGCAATCACGCTGACGCGCTCACCGGTCCGTACGGCCTCGTCGGCCATCGCCTCGTCGACGCGATACACCGGTACGCCGAGACGCTCCGCCAGCGGACCGGCGTACTGCGAGATCGACGAGCACGTGAACATCACCGCCTCGGCCCCGGCCGCGACCGCCGCGTCACCGAGGTCCGCGAGCCGCTGCCCGACCTGATCCGCGGCACCACCCCGCCCGAGGTCGGCCACGATCTTGTCGTCGAGCAGGTTCTGCACCTCGACGCCCGGCAGATGCTCCGCCGCCAGACTCGCGAACGTCGGGATCACCACAGCCCCGGTATGCAGGAAGGCAACACGCGTCACTGACCGCTCCTCACGTTTCAATCCGCGATACCGCATAGCCAGCAGCACTCCACCACACACTGCCCACCCAACATTGACACGTTTCACAAACCGGGTCAACGCACCGTCCACCGCACGCTCAAGCCCCCTCCCCGTTTGGGTGGTTCACCCTCGAAATGGCCCGTTCGCCGCTCGCATACAAGCAGGTGAGGGTCAATCTGAGCGGTGAACCACCCAAACGCACGGGACCCGGGGCAGGGGGCACGGGGTGGGGTGGGGCTTGGGTGGGGGTCAGGTCAGGGTTAGGTAGTCGAGGTTGAAGTTGCCGGTTTCGCAGTAGATTGTCAGGGGCCGGTCGCCGGCGGGGAGGGTGATCGGGGTGCTGATCGATTGGTAGTTGGCCCACCCACCGGTGTCGGGGACCGTCACCTTGCTCAGTACGGCGCCGTTCGCATCGCGGATCGAGATCGCGTCGGGGGCCGCGGCGCCACTACCGTTCGCGACCCGGAGCTCGAGGTTGTACGTACCCTGCGCGACGTCGAAGCGGTACTGCAACCAGTTCCCCGCGGCCGTCCACCCGACGTTCTTCCCGCCACTCGCGGACGGGTTGCTCTCGATGAAGTCGGCACCGCCCTCGGTCCAGCCGTGCTGCGCGACGTACGACTCCGCCTCGACCTTCTCCCCCACATGCGCACCGTGCGGCCGTACGGTCAGATGCACCGTGACGTCGTCATGCGCCGCGCCGTCCGTCACGTGGAACTTCAGGTCCTGCTCGCCGGCGACCGTGGGATGAATGGTCACCAGCCCGGTGCTCCCGTCGAGGGTCACGCCCGCCGGCAGGTCCGTTGCGTAGTACCCGAGCCGGTCCTTGTCACGATCGGTCGCGCGCAACTGGAGCTGAGTGGTCTGGTACTGGTCAGCCGTCACCTCCGGTACGTCCTGGAACTGAGGTGCATGACTGTGCCGCGGGACATCGCCGTGCCAGCGGTACGTCGCGTACGCGCCGGCCGGGACCGTGACGGTGAACGACCTGCCCGCGAGCGTGATCCGCACCTTGCTGGGCGTGGTGTTGGAGTTCCCAACGATCGCGACGAAGTTGTCCGAGCGGTCCTTGAAGACCACGTTGCTGATCCCGTTCGCCGTGCCGCTCGACTCGACGCGAGTGTGCTCCGGCCCGAGGTACTTCGCGAACTGCCCCATCGCGGACAGCTCGGAACGCACCGAAAACGTTTTCGTGTTCGTGTCGACGGTCACCAGCCGGTTCGGCCACTTCGTCGTCCGGCCGACCTCTTCCCAGTCGACGTTGTTGTCCCGGGCCGGTGTCCAGTGCAGGGTGCCGCCGTCCTGATCGGTGGTCTGCGCCCACATGACGTACGACGAGGCATCGAGCCGGAAATAGTTCAGAATCGTTTCCGGATTCAGATCGCTCGTTTCCGTCATGTGCACAGGTTTTCCGAACTCCTCGAACGCGTCCCGCATCACCGTCGGGTCTCCCCAGTACGGATGGAACGCGATCGCGTCCGCCGCTTTCCGGGTCTGCGGATCGTTGAAGATCCGGTAGTAGTTCTTGGTCTCGGTGCTGTTCGGATCGCGCCAGTCCCAGAAGTTGAAGTCGTGCACGTACAGGTCGGTGCGCAGCCCGGCTCTGCGTACCTCACGCTTGATCGCGACCGCAAGCTTCTGCTGCTGCTCGACGCTGATGTCCATCGCCGGGTACACCACGTCGATCCCTGGCTCGTTGAGCAGCGTCAGCGCGTCGACCTTGATGCCGTGCTTCGCGTACGCCTGCAGGTACTTCACGTAGTACTTCGCGAACACGTCGATGCAGTCGTCGCGGAGCTTGCCGACCTGGTAGTACGACGTCGTACTGCCAGGCTTCAGCGCGACCTCGCCGGTGAAGCGGTTGTTGGTCTTCATCCAGGCCGGCGCACTCCACGCCGACGCGAAGAACGTGGCCCGCGGGTTGTACTTCTGGATCAGCTTCACGGTGTCGACGATGTGCAGGTCGACGTCCCGCTGGATCGAGAAGTGCTTCAGGTTCCGGTCCTCGCCGACCCCTGCCGGCAGTTCGTCGTACGACCAGAACGGCAGGTGCTCGATCAGGTCCGGGCTGCCGATCGTCAACCGGAACCGGTCGAACCCGGCGCCGGTCTTCGGGTCCGCGAGCAGCCGGATCGCGCGGTCCCGCTCGGCCGGCGTCAGCTTCCACAGGTTCGACACGCTGGTCTCGTCGAGTGAGAAGCCGATCCCCGTGTACTGCTGCCTGCTGACACTCGGATCCACCACGACCGTCGTGTCGGCCGGCCCGTCGTTCCCGACGTACGTCGACGGCAGCGGCTCCCACCGGTGCGCGGTCCCGCTCGAGTACGTCCCCTGCACCACCGCACCCCGCTGCGCCATCGCCGGTCCGCCTCCGGCGGCCAACCCGGCCGCCACCACCCCGACCACTGCCGCCAAACTCAGAGTCCGCCTCACAAACCCTCCATCGCCGACACGGAAAGCCCTTACAAAGCAGGCCGACTCTAGGTCGCCGCAACCCGCACCAACACCCCCTGCCGGTTCCGGAACTGGTTCCGGAACCGGCGGAAACGCGTGCGCGACACTTGTTCGGTACACCGCACGCGCGATCACGACGAGAGGATGCGCGATGAACAGCAAGGAGCGGGTCAAAGCCGCGCTCAAGGCGCACCTCGAGGCCGAGCTCCGAGCAACAGACGCCGCAGTCGCCGCGCTGGCGGGAATGGACTTCTCGCCGACGACCGAGGTGCGGCCGGGCGCGATCGTCGTGCTCGACGGCGATCACTACGTCGTCGGCGTGATCAGCTCGGCGTTCGAGTGCGACGGCGTGACCTACGAGGGCATGGCCACCGACGCACTCCTGTACGAAGCCATCAAGGGCCTGCAAACCGGCGACACCTTCACCTTCGCCGGCATGGACTACCACCTCGACTCAGTCTCCTGACTGCCTCGGGTCAGCGGTCCGGGAGGTTGAGGCGTTTCAGGCGTTCGTAGGCGCCGAGGATGTGCTTGTCGATGCCGTCCTGGGCGGCCTGTGGGTCGCCGAGCGCCAGGGCGTCGCGCAGTTCCTTGTGCTCCTTGTAACCGACGTCGAGGAAATCCGGGAAACTCGCGTTCCGGGCCCGCAGAAAGACTGTCACCTGCCCACGGATCGACTCCCAGACGCGCTGCACGCGAGCGTGGTCGCAGTACGCGTAGATGATGTCGTGGAACTGCAGGTCCAGCCGGACCGCGTCCTCCGGAACGATCTTGGTGTCGACGCTCTTCATCTGCTCCAGCACCGCGTCCATCTCGGCGAAGCCCGCGCCCTGCATCCTGGTGCACGCACGCCCGGCGGCCAGTCGCTCGATCGCGCCGCGGAGGGTGTGCACCTCCTCGACGTCGGTCCTGGTCAGCGTGCTGACGAACGCGCCGCGGTGCCGCCGCAGCTCGACGTGACCCTCTTCCTCGAGCCGGGACAGGGCCTCCCGGATCGGCCCGCGGCTGACCTTGAGCGCCTCGGCGAGCTCGGTCTCCTTGAGGTGCTGGCCGGGCTGGAACCTGCCGCCGGTGATCATCTCCCGCAGCACATCGGTGACCAGATCACCCAGAGCGCGCTGCGACGGCAGCGACACGACGTCGTCGGGCATCACGCCGACCACCTCCTCAACGCAGTTTCCACGGATCGAACCCTACCGCTGCGCAGCTCGCTCTGTAGATTGTAAACAGTAAGTCATTGACAGTAAACGAAACGCCGGAGCAGACTCGGAGCCTCCACTCAGCCAGGACGGCCGGCGCCGGCAGTCGGCCCGGCCGACCGTGAGGCAGCCCGATCCCCCCGGGCAGAGAGGTCACGCGACGATGACCACCGACACACCGGTCCACACCGGACGGACGGCCCTCGGCCCGTTCCCGCCGGCCGCTCCCCGGATCCCCGATGCGCCGCACGTCGTCGCGGCGACGATCGACGTCGACGCCGCACACGTCCAGGGCCCGCTGGCCCGCGTCTGGGAGAGCTTCGGGTACGACGAGTTCAACTGGACGTACATGCCCGCGGGCAAACGGCTGCTGCAGACCTTCGCCGACTTCTCCGGCGGCGGGTACTTCGTCCGCCCGCACTACATGTACTGCTCCGGCAGCGGTTTCGGCATCCCGCACTGGAGCTCCGGCAACGTCTACCACGAGGACGTCGACGGCAATCCGTACTACGACTTCACGCTGCTCGACCAGGCGTACGACGCGATTGTCGGCGCCGGTCATCACCTGCTCGTCGAGCTCGGCTTCACGCCGCGCGACCTGCTGCCTCCTGAGGCGGCCGAGCTCACCGTCGTACGCAGCCCAACGGCCTACACGAACTACGAGGCCGGTGCGTGGGGCTACCCACCGAGCGACTACGGCAAATGGGGCGGCCTGATCGGCGCGACCGTCCAGCACTGCGTCGAGCGGTACGGCGAGGCAGAGGTGAAGACCTGGCTCTGGGAGCTGTGGAACGAGCCGGACATCGACTACTGGCGCGGCACGCTCGAGCAGTACAACGAGCTCTACACCGCAACGGTGCAAGCGATCCGGGCCGTTCTGCCCGAGGCGAAGGTCGGCGGACCGGCCGTCACCAGCGGCGGCCTGAACTTCCTCAAGGGCTTCCTCGACTACACCTCCGACCGCGACGAGCCGCTCGACTTCATCTCGTACCACACCAAGGGCTGCCACTTCCCGACCCGCGACTACAAGCCGTTCGCCGAGGAGCCCGCCGAGCTGCTCAGCCCGTCGTCGACCAAGATGCTGTTCGACCTGCGCGAGTTCAACCGGCTGATCGGCTCGTACGACGCGTACGCCGACCTGCCCGTGATCGTCGACGAGTGCGACGCCGCGGTGCCGGCGCACTTCGGGCGGTACGACAACCGCAACTACAGCTTCCAGAACACCGAGTACTACCCGGTCTTCCAGGCGAAGCTGATGAAGAAGATCCTCGATCTGAACGCGACCGAGACCGCGCAGGTCGCGTACGCGACGAGCTGGAGCTTCTACTTCGAGGCCGAGCGGTACTTCGAAGGCACGCGCTCCTTCATGACCGCGGGCGGTGTCGAGAAGCCGTTGCTCAACGCGTACCGGATGCTCACGCTGCTCGGCACCGACCGACTGCAGGCGGCCTCGGACGCGGCCTGGCAGGTCGGCGCGCTCGAGAACACGGACGGCAGCAGCATGCCTGAAGAGGTCGACGTCCTGGCCTCGCGAGCGGAGAACGGCAGCGTCGCGGTACTCGTCTGGCGGCACACCGACGACCAATGGCAGACCAGCGACTCAGCCACCACCGCCAACGTTGCTGTGCGCAACCTTCAGCCCGGGTCGTACCGGCTGCGGCACCTGCGCATCGACGCCGAGCACAGCAACGCCTTCACGGTCTGGCAACAGCTCGGCTCTCCGCAGGATCCCACCGCCGAACAGCTCGCCGCGATCCACGAGCGGCAAGGACTGGAAGAACTCGAGGCCGAACGGACCCTCACAGTCACGGGCGACGTCGCCCTCGAGGTGTCGCTTCCGTTGCCATCGGCATCGTTACTCGTCCTCGAACCGGTGAGCTGATGGACATGATCACACTCAGCAACGGCGTACGGATCCCGCAGCTCGGGTTCGGCGTCTTCCAGGTCCCGCCGGACGACACGCAGCGCGCTGTCGAACAGGCCATCGCGATCGGCTACCGGCACATCGACACCGCGGCGGCGTACAACAACGAGGCAGGTGTCGGCGCCGCCGTACGCGCCAGCGGGCTGCCGCGCGATGAGCTGTTCGTCACCACCAAGCTGCGCAACGGCGAACACGGGTACGAGTCGGCGCTGACTGCGTACGACGAAACCCTGCAGCGGCTCGGACTCGACTACGCCGACCTGTATCTCGTGCACTGGCCGAATCCGACCATGGATCGCTATGTCGACAGTTGGCGCGCGCTGGAGCGGATCCAGGCCGAGGGCCGGGTGCGGGCCATTGGCGTGTCCAACTTCCTGCCCGAACACCTCGACCGGTTGGCGAAGGAGAGCGAGATCGTCCCGGCCGTCAACCAGATCGAGCTGCACCCGACCTACCAGCAGCACGAACTGACCGAGCTGTGCCGTGAACAGTCGATCGCGGTCGAGGCGTACTCGCCACTCGGGCAAGGCGGCGACCTCGACCACCGGGTACTGGCATCGATCGCGGACGCTCACGACGCGACGCCGGCCCAGGTCGTCCTGCGCTGGCATCTGCAGCTCGGGCACATCGTCATCCCCAAGTCGGTGAACCGCGAGCGGATCCGCGCGAACTTCGAGCTCGGCGGTTTCGAGCTGACCGACGCGGAACTGGCGGCGGTCAGCGGGCTGGAGGCCGGCAACCGGCTCGGCAGCGATCCGCGCACCTTCGCGATCAGCCAGATCAGGTAGCCGACCGTGGCCGGCAGGGTTCGCGACTGGAAGAAGAGCACCTGGATCTGGATCTTCCTGCTGCCGACGGTGGTCCTGTACGGCGTCTACACGATCTACCCGATCATCGCGAGCTACTGGTACTCGCTGGTCGAGTGGAACGGGTTCGACGCCAACCAGCAGTTCGTTGGCCTGAGCAACTACCGCGAGGTGTTCGCGGATCCGCTGTTCTGGAACTCGTTCAAGGTCACGCTGCTGTTCATGGTGCTCGTGGTCCCGGCCCGGGTACTGCTGACGCTGGTGCTCGTCATCGTCCTGAACTCGCCGAAGCTGCCACTGATCGGCGTGCTGCGGTCGGCGTTCTTCATCCCGGTGGTGACCACGACCGCGATCATCGGCGTGGTGATGCGGTTCATCCTGGATCCGTCCAGCGGGCCGATCAACTCCGCACTGCTCAAGCTCGGCGGTGGCGGTGTGGACTTCCTGGGTGACCAGCACCTGGCGCTGCCGACCGCGGCCCTGCTGTACATCTGGAAGTTCTTCGGCGTCACGATGATCTACTGGCTCGCCGCGCTCCAGACCATCCCGTACGAGTTGTACGAGGCGGCCCGGATCGACGGCGCGGGGGCGTTGCAGCTATTCCGGCACATCACGCTGCCGATGCTCAAACCGTTCCTGATCATCATCACCGTACTGACCGTCGAGGAGACGTTCCACAACTTCGATCTGATGTACACGCTGACCGGGGGCGGGCCGTACTTCCACACCGAGATCATCGAGATCTACATCTACCGGTGGGCGTTCGCCGCACCGATCCCGCAGCTCGGGCACGCATCCGCGGCGGCCGTGATCTTCGGGCTGCTCGTCGCGATCGTCGGCGCCGTTCAGCTGTGGGGCGTGTACGCCGGCCGCCGGTTGAGAGGAGACCAGCGATGACGACGCTCGCCGTACGTACGGATCGCCCCACAGATCGGCACCGCCGCTTGTGGCGCCGGGTGCCGTGGTGGATCGCCGCGCTGTTCCTGGTGGGGATCGCGGTGCTCTGGATCTTCCGGTTCCTCTGGATGCTGTCGGCATCGCTGAAGGACAACATGGAGATGTTCACCGGCGGCCTCAAGCTGTGGCCCTCGAAGTTCGTCTGGGACAACTACGCGCGGGCCTGGAACGACGCGCACTTCGGCCGGTACCTGATCAACACCGTCGTGGTCACGGCCTTCACCGTCGTGATCGTCACGATCCGCTGCGCGACCGCCGGGTACGTCCTGGCCCGCTACCGCTTCCGTGGCTCCAAGCTGTTCCTGGGCGTACTGATCGCGACGCTCTTCGTACCGACCGGCTACACCATCATCCCGGTCGTCAAGATCTCGATGCAGCTGCACCTGATCGACTCGCTGAGCGGGCTGATCCTCGCTCTCAGCGGCGGCGCGTACGTGTCGGCGATCCTCATCTACTACGGGTACTTCCGGCAGATCCCCCGCGAACTGGAGGAGGCCGCGGTCGTGGACGGCGCGGGCTTCGTCCGGACGTTCTTCTCGGTGATGCTGCCGCTGGCGATGCCGGTCACCGCGACCGTTGCCGTACTCACCTTCATCACCACCTGGAACGCGTTCTTCCTGCCGCTGGTCTTCACCTTCAGCCGGCCCGATCTGCGCACCGTGAGCGTCGGCATGCAGGCGTTCGTCGGCGAGACCGCGACCGACTGGACCGGGATGGCCGCCGCCGGCGTGATCTCGATCGTCCCCGTGGTGGTGCTCTTCATCTTCCTGCAGCGGTACTTCGTCGAGGGAATCTCCGGAGCCGTCAAGTCGTAACCGAAGGAGTCGAACATGTCCGGAATGACACGTCGCAGTCTGCTCGGCGCATCGCTACTCGCCGTCGCCGGCGCCGCGACCGGATGCGGCAACTCGAGCAGTACCAAGACCGGCGGCGCGAGCGCCGGCGCCACCGGGACGCTGGACTGGTGGGATCACTTCAGTTCGTTCCAGCATCTCAACGACGCCTGGGCGAAGAGCGAGTCGCCGACGCTGAAGACCAACGTCACGCACACGTACTACGACGCGTCCAAGGCACCGCAGGCGTTCCAGCTCGCCCACCAGGCCGACAAGATGCCGGACGTCTACTCGAACGTGATCGGTCTGCCGTTGCCGGCGCTGGTGAGCGGCAAGTGGGTACACGAGCTGACGCTTCCGGCCGACGTGAAGTCCAAGCTGCCCAAGGATGCGTTCACCGAGGGCATCACGCAGCTCGGCGGGAAGCTCTACGGGTTCCCGCTGTTCAGCTTCCGGCAGAGCTCGACGCTGGTCTGGGTGAACAAGGACCACTTCACCAAGGCAGGTCTCGATCCGAACAACGTCCCCACGGACTACCCGTCGTTCAAGGAGGCGTTGGAGAAGCTGAAGTCGGCCGGCGTCCAGCCGCTCACGCTGGCGATCGGCGCGGACGGCGGGCGGATCCGGGACCAGGTCGACGACATGGCGCAGACCGCCGGCTTCCCCGGGTACCAGGGCCTGCAGTTCGCCACCGGTGAGTACGCGTATCACCACGAGGCCTACATGACCGTGATCGAGTTCCTCAAGGAACTGAACGATGCCAAGCTGATCATGCCCGGGTCGAACAACTTCGGGGTCGTCGACGCCCGCACCCGGTTCGCGTCCGGTGCGGTCGGCGTCTTCATCGACGGCATCTGGTGCGCGGGCGGATCGAAGGCGCTGTCGCCGGCGATCGTCGACAAGCTTGCCTCCGGCAAGGTCCTGGTGCCGTCGTCCAGGATGGACGCCTGGTGCTACCGCGGCCGCCCCTCGTCGGGGTACTTCGTCTCCGCGAACAGCAAGAACCCGGACGCGGCCGGCAAGCTGATCGCCTCGTTCATGTCCGACGACTACCAGACCGGGATGATCGAGGCGATGGACCAGCCGCCGCTCAACCTGGACCTGGTCGCGTCGTCGAAGGCGATCGACGCGTACAAGAAGGGTGTCGAGTACTGCAAGACGAACGTGTTCCAGATGCCGCAGGCGATCGTGAAGAACCCCGCCCAGGCGAGCGTCGACGCGCTCCGCAAGCCGATCACCCCGCACGTCGGCAACATCGTCCAGGGCTATCTGGGCGGATCGATCAAGGACCTGAAGGGTGAGCTGAAGAAGCTCAGCGACGCGAACTCCGCCGACCGCGCCAAGGCCCTGCAGAAGGCGAAGGCGGCCGGCGCCAAGGTCACCGACGCCGACTACGCCTTCAGCGACTGGAAACCCGGCCAGGACTACGGAGCCGCGAAGTGAACCGCACCGCAGTGGTGACCGGCGCGGCGTCACCGCGCGGCATCGGTCGCGCGACCGCCCTGCTACTCGCCGAACGCGGGTGGAACATCGGCGTCCTCGACATCGATTTCGCCGGCGGCCAGGCGCTCGCCTCCGAGATCACCACGCAGTACAACGTGAAGACTTGGGCCGTGGCGGCCGATGTCGCGGACGAGGCCCAGGTCCGTACGGCGATCGACGAGCTGGAGGCCGCGCTGCCGCCGCTCGCTGCCCTGGCCAACATCGCCGGTGTCAGCTCGCCGGTCCCGTACCTCGAACTGACCTCCGACGAGTGGCACCGGGTCATTAACATCAACCTGAACGGCGTCCATTACGTCACCCGGCGGGTCGCGGAGAGCATGGTCCGCCATGAGTACGGCCGGATCGTCAGCGTCTCGTCGACGTCGGCGCAGCGGGGCGGTGGTACGTACAGCAAAACGCCGTACTCCGTGGCCAAAGCGGGCGTCATCGGCCTGACCCGGGCCCTGGCCCGCGAGCTCGGCTCGTACGGGATCACGGTGAACGCCATCGCCCCAGGCCCGATCGACACCGACATCATGGGCGGCCCGCTGACCCCGGATCGCCGGGCCGCGATGGCCGCCGACCTCCTCGTCAACCGCATCGGCGACCCCCACGACATCGCCTCCGCCATCGCCTTTCTCAGTACCGAAGACGCCGGCTACATCACCGGCCAGACCCTCAACATCGACGGCGGTCTTTACATGCACTGACCTTCATCGGTCACGGCCTGCAGGAGGCCGGGGAACCGGGTCTCCAGTTCGGCGGTGCGGAGCCAGGTCCAGCGGCGGTTGCCGCGCTCTTCCTGGCGGATGACGCCGGCCTCGCGGAGGACCTTGAAGTGGTGGCTCAAGGTGGAGGGGGCGACGTTCACGGGGAACGTACCGCAGGCGCGGCCGTCGGCCTCGCGGGTCAGGGTGCCGACGATCGTCAGCCGGGTCGGGTCGGCGAGGGCGTGCAGGACCCCGACCAACGAGAGGTCGTCGATCCCTGGATGGCTGAGTTCAGGGCGAGGATTGGCCGGCACCGGATCTCCTTCGATGATTGTCGAAGGTCATGCTACCGTGAATCTCCTTCGCCAGCTATCGAAGGAGATCGCAGTGGGTGAGCAGATGCAGGCGCTGGTCTTCGACGGCCCGGCCGCCGATGCGGCCACGACCAGGGTCGCGACCGTCGATCGGCCGGCACCCGGGCCGGGGCAGGTCGCGATCGCGGTGCAGTACGCCGGAATCAACTTCAAGGACGTGATGGCCCGCCGCGGCGACCCCGGCTATGCGCCTACCTGGCCACACATCCCCGGCCTCGAGGTCGCGGGCGAGGTGATTGCCGTCGGCGCTGAGGTCAAGCACGCCGGACCTGGCGATCGCGTTGTGGCATTGACGAACGCGGGTGGGCTCGCGGAGGTGGCGATCGCCGACGCCGGCCTGGTGGCACCTTTCCCCGACGGCCTCGACCCCGCGGTCGCCGCGGTGGTCCCAGGTGCACTCACCACCGCCGAGCTCCTCGTCCACGACTACGCGCGGATCCAGGCGCACGACGTGATCGCCGTCCACAGCGCCTCGGGCGCCGTCGGCGCGGCGATCGCACCCCTCGCGCGCCTCGTCGGCGACGTCACCCTGATCGGCATCGTCGGCTCGACCGCGCGCCTGGAGTCGGCCCTGCAAGCCGGCTACGACAGCGCGCACGTCCGCGATGCCGGCCTCGTCGACAGCGTCCGCCACGCAGTTCCCGGCGGCGTCGACGTCGTCTTCGATCCGCAAGGTACAGCGTCCCTCGACGCCGATCTGGAGATCTTGCGGCCCGCTGGACGGATCATCCTGTTCGGCAATGCCGGTGGCGGGGAGCTCGGCCAACTGCCTGCGACCGGCCGCTTGTACGGCGGCAACGCCGCAGTCGGCGGCTTCAGCCTGGCAGCACTCTCAGCCTCGGACCCGGCCCGCGTACGCGGGGCAATCGCCCGAGTCGTCGACCATCTCGCTGCTGGACGTCTCGCCGTACATCCGATCGTTCTGGACGGCCTCACCGCGGCGCCGGAGGCCCACCAACGACTCGCGACCGGAACCGGAGCCGGGAAGTACGTCGTCCGCCTGCGCTGATCTTTTGCTTCTCTTTTCGAAGCGCGCGATCTAGTCTGGAGTGCATGCATCCAGACCCGCTCGCCGCAGGATCGCGGATCGCACCGCTCGAGGCGCCGTTCGACGAGGCGTCGGCGGTCGCGATCGAGGAGCTCGGCCCGCCGATCGCGCTGTTCCGCCTGCTGGCCAGACGCCCTGATCGGGCACACGGGATCCACGGGTGGGGCAGCTACTACCTCTCGCGCCGATCAGCCCTGTCACTGCGCCACCGAGAACTCGCGATCGACCGAACGACCGCGCTGTGCGGAGCCGAGTACGAACTGGCCATCCATCTCGACGTCTTCGCCGAACGCGCGAACCTGACACCGTCCCAACAGCATTCGCTTGCCACCGGCAACCACACTGACCCCTGCTGGACCGACCCCGCGGACCGCGCCGTGATCCGGGCCGTGGACGCGCTCCACCACCACAGCGACCTCGACGACGAGCAATGGCAGGACCTGCGCGCCCACCTCGACGAGGAGGCAGTCCTCGACCTCCTCCTCGTCGCCGGCTGGTACCACGCCATCTCGTACGTCACCAACGCCGTACGCCTCCCCACCGAACCCGGCGCCGGCCGCAACACGTGACGCCTCAGCGACTCAGGACCTTCGCTTGGTAGTCGAGGATCTGGCCGATGACAACCTGCGACGGGTCCGGGAGCATCCGCTCGACCCAGAAGATGTCGAGCCCGCCGTACTTCTTCCGATTCCAGATCAGCAGGCCGGCCAGGTCCTGCTCCTTCTCGGTGAGAAGCGCCCAGTTCATGGACATGCCGGCCAGGTCGGCCGGCGTCGGCCGGGCCACGATGCGCGTCTTGGCCCAGATCGCCGCCCACTTCCACTGCGCCTTGTCCGGCGGAAGGGAGCGCGCATACGCCGTGTAGTCGGACAACCGAATGCCCACCACTCCCAGGGACCTCGGGCCAACACCAACACCCGCGACCTCGATGTCTCGCCACGGCACGATGCCACCGATGGACGGCCGCAAACCCTCCGGAGTCAGCTCGAACAGCATCCCGTCGGCCCGCATCCGGCGGAAGTAGACAACTGCCCCGAGCCCGAAGACGACGACGCAGAACGGTCCCGCCAGCACATGCCCGTCGACCGTTATCCAGACGCCCAGCACGACGAACACCCCAGCGATGACAAGATTGCGCTGTAACTCCCCACGCTTCGCGTGTACCGCGATTGTCTCCACGCCCGCCCCCAGCCGCGATCGATTCCTGCAGGCAGTGTGACCCTGCTAGACCGGAACGTCCAGAGAATCAGCCGGCCGAATATCGCGGGGCGCACCTACGACCGGTGCTCCGAGCTGTCGTGCTGATCGGTGTTGAGTCGTTGCAGCATGCGGTTGTACGCCTCGTACGCCTCGTCGCTGTCGGGATCGAGCGGCTTCGTGGGGTCGGCGCCGACCTCGTTCGTGATCACCGTCCGGCGTACCGAATCCAGCCAACGGCCGGTCATCCGCTCGCGCTTGGCGGGTGACGTCACGACGCTGATCATCAGCCCGACCGCGATGAACATCATGATCCCGTCACCGGCCGCCCACATCAGTCCGCCGGCAGTGTGGACATCCGTCAACGGGTCCGGAGCCCAGGCCGGACGCATCCCCATCATCATCGGGAACGGATCACGCGTGGCCTGCAGCAGCACGATGCCGACGACGGTGTCCGGCAGCATCGCGATCAGGAACAGTACGAACCGCAACAAGTACCCGGTCGGGACGCGAGTCGGCTCCTCTCCCAGGAGCGGCAGGAACAACCAATAGCCGGCGACGACGTACAGGACCTGCTCGGCCGGCATCAACCAGGTGTGCATCGCCATCTGATCCATGAAGCCCGTCAGATGGGTCGCGACGATCACCAGCGAGTAGATCCCCAACCCGACCGCAGGGTGGGTGAGGACGCCGACCGGCCGCGAGCCCACCAGACGTCGCGCCCTGGCCTGGCGGTCAGCAGGGAGCGACTCGAGCACGACTGTGATCGGATGCCCGAGAACAAGCAGCGCGGGGACCACCATGATGAGCAGCAGGTGCAGCACCATGTGCACCCAGAACACGGCCATGGAATAACTGCCGATCCCGGACGCGACGCAGACCCACAGCAGCGCGCAACCGCTGACGAACGACACCACGCGCCACGGATGGACGCTCGAACGCCCCTGAGCCCGGATACGCAGAGCCGTGTAACCGGCCGCGAGCACCACAGCGACCGTGAGCCAAACCGGCGCAACCTGCCAGCTGCGCAGGAGAGAATCCCAACTCACCGGCGGCAAACCCATCCACGCCTCCACACTTCGTCGCCGCAAGCATTGCACACTGCAATTCACGACCCGCACGGACTCGGGGGACTCAGCGAAACGCCAGGTACGGCGCGAGGGCGAACAGCGCGACAACCATCGTGTTTCTGAGAATTCGGGTGGGCAGAGCGCGCGCGATCCGCCAGCCGATGAGGACGCCCGCGAGCTCGGGAACACCGATCAGTACGGCGACCGGCCAGTCGATGCTGCCCTGGGCGAGATAGCCGATTGTCCCGACGGTCGCGATGACCACCGACTGCGCCTGGGCGACCGCCAGCGCCTCCAGCACCTCGCATCCGGCAGCGACCAGCAGCGGGACCGTGAGCATAGGGCCTCCGATGCCGATGATTCCTGCCACCACGGCAACGAAGAGGCCGATCGCGAGCACGACAGGCAGCGGCGGGTGTTTGTGGGCGCCTCCAACAGCTCGGTTGCGGATCAGCACCAGGGCCGCGACCACGGCGACCAGTACGCCGAGCAATGCGCTGAACCATCGCGGTGACAGGGCCGCGTTGATCCTGATGCCGATCACCGTTCCGATCAGTGCGGTGACGGCGAGCAGCCAGGCCGTCCTCCGGGTCTGCGGCACGCGCAGTTCGCCGGATCGCAGGTAGGCCGCGGTTCCGAGGGCTCCGGTCGCCACGTGGGTCACGATCGACGTACCGGCCACTTGCGCCGGGCTGAGCGTGGAGAGCGCGACCAGTCCGACTGTGGGCAGTACGCCGCCAGGGCCGATCGCGGTGATACCGATCCCGCCGGCCAGGCCCAGGAGTGCGAGGAGGGCCCCGGCCAGTGGTGTCAGGTCACCCATTCAGCTCCCTTGCCAGATTCGCCCGTACGGCGGTCCCGATGAACGACCGCTTCGAACGCGAACCGGTCCGCCCGGATCTGCAGGAGCTCGGAGTCGACCGGCCGATCGTCGCTGAGCCGGGTCAGCCGTTCGACGGTGAACACTGCGGCCCCAGGCGCGAGTGCGAGCTTGGCGGCGACGTCCGGCTCGGCGTTGGTTGCATGCACTGTCAGCTCGGCGCGGCCCAGTGGTTGACCGGTGGTCCGCTCGATCAGACCGAACACGTCGTTGTTAGCCAGATCCTCACCCAGCAAGGGTTCTCCGACATCGACGGGTAGGTAGGAGATGTCGTACGACAACGGCTCGTCGTTGACGTACCGCACCCGCTCCAGCCGGACGACGCCGGATGCCGGCGCGAGACTCAGCTGATCGGAGACGCTTTTGGGTGCCTCAGGCAACCGTTCTGCGGACAGCACCTGGTTGCGGACCGTACCGTACCCGGCCAACGCCTCCGCGAGACCGGACAGCCTGTCCAGGCCATGCCCGTACTTCGGCGTACGGACGGTCGTTCCCGCGCCACGCTTGCGCTCGACCAGGCCTTCGCGGCGCAACAGCTCCAGGGCCTCCCGAACGGTGTTGCGCGAGGCCTCGTGCCGGGCGACGAGCTCGCCCTCGTCGAGCCGCCGGCCGTCAGCGAACTTCCCGTCCAGGATCTGCTCGCGCAACTCGTCGGCAAGTCGCTCGGCGCGGTGCCGGCGCGGGTACGCGGACGTCCAGCCGACCGGGATCTGCCGTGATGCCATAGGCGCCAACCTACAAGTTCCGCCAGAGTTCCGCCACTTCCATGACGCTTGCGGTGCGCAAAAATGTTCGGAAGTATGAGGTTTCGCAGCTAAACAACCAATGCATTGGGAGATTGCGATGGCGGCGCCGAACATCCTGTTGATCGTGTCGGACGACCACGGGTACGCCGACCGCAGTGCGCTCGGTCATCAACCGGACGTTCGGACACCCGCGCTGGACCGGTTGGCGGCCGAGGGCACGAGCTGTACGAGTGCGTACGTGACGGCGCCGATCTGCAGCCCGTCCCGGGCCGGGATCATCTCCGGGCAGTACCAGCAGCGCTGGGGCGGTCGGTGGTTCGACTCCGCGAGCTTCGCGCCGGACGACGTACCCAGCCTCGCCGAACTGCTGCAGGATCGCGGCTACCGAACGGGGTACTTCGGCAAGGTCCACTACGGTTCCGAGAACGTCGGCGACCGCGCTTGCCCGCCGCGGCACGGGTTCGAGACCACTCTGTACGGTCTGGCCGGCCAGTCGCTCGGGCGCCTCAACTACCTGCACCACTCCGAGCAGTCGCAGAGCGAGTACGGCCCCGACGCCGCGCGCTACATGGCCGTCCAGCCCCTGCTGTCCGGTGACGAACCGGTCGAGTACGAAGGCTTCCTGACCAGCGAGCTCGGTCGGAACGCCGCGGAGTTCATCGCGGCCGACGACGAACGCCCGTACTTCTGCATGGTCGCCTTCAACGCCGTACACAACTTCTGCTGGCAACTCCCCGAAGAGGAACTGGCCAAGCGCGGGCTGCCGAGCTACAACGACTGGCAGCCGGACTCGGGCCGCTCGTACATGGAGTGGTACGACGACGTGATCGTGCCGAACCTCCCGTACGGGCGCGAGTACTACCTAGCCCAACTCGAGCTGATGGACGCCGAGATCGGCAGACTGCTCGATCTCCTCGACAGCACCGGAACAGCCGGGGAGACGATCGTCGTCTACACCACCGACAACGGTGGCTCGACCTGCAACTTCGCCGACAACACTCCCCTGCGCGGTACGAAGTACACCGTCTGGGAAGGCGGTATCCGCGTACCCATGCTCTGGCGCTGGCCCGGAGAAGTACAAGCAGGCGAGAACAACGACGCCCTCGTCAGCACACTCGACCTGGTGCCGACCCTCCTCGCCGCAGCCGGCGGCCAGACCCGATCCGACGGCCTCGACCTACTTCCCTTGCTACGAGGCGAATCAGCCGACGCCCACACCGCCCTGCACTGGGACTGCGGCTTCCAATGGGCCGTCCGCGAAGGTGAGTGGAAACTCTCCTGGGTAGATCCCACCAGCCCACAAACCACCCACCTCCGCGACTACGAACACGCGCCGATGGGCGACGGCTGGTTCCTGACAAACCTCGGCACCGATCTCGCCGAAAAATCCAACCATTACACAGCCGAACCAGACCTCGCCGAACACCTCACCGCATTACACGCAGCCTGGCGCACCGAAATCGGCCTCCCCCACAAGTCCTGATTTCTCGACCGGACCCCACACCTGGACATCCGGCCGAAGTAGGCGCACGGTGAGCACGGGGGGATGTTGCCATGTCCAGAAGAAGAATTGCGATCGCTGTTGGAATTCTGTTCGCTGTCCAAATGATCACTGCCGTGTTCGGCACATCCTTGATCCAGGCCTTCGTGGACGGCAACACCGACCGCGCACGGATGACCACCGGCGTCGTTCCCAATCACCTGCTCTGGGTCTACATTCCGACGGGCATCGGCGGATTGATCCTGACGTACTTGTTGCTGACGTCCGGGCTGGTTCCCCGGCCCATCGCCGCCCTGGGCTTTCTTGGGTACTTCCTGCTCACAGCCGGGGTGCCGCTTGATCTTCTCGGCGCACTCGACATGGGCGCAGGAGCCGGGCAACTGCTCCTGATCCCTGGAGGTCTGTTCGAGTTCGTCCTGATGCCGATCTGGCTGATCGCCAAGGGATTCGCACCTGCGCGACCGGTGCACCCGGCCCAGCCACAACCGGTGTGACAGCAGGGCGAAACAGCATGTTGGCAATCACGCAGAAGCACTACGGCTCGGCGGAGGTTCTCGCGCTCCGGGACATCGACATGCCGACGATCGGCGACACCGAGGTACTGGTCCGGGTCCGAGCGGCCGGCATGGATCGTGGCGTGTGGCACATGGTCACCGGCCTGCCGTACCCGATCCGGCTCGCAGGCTACGGCGTTCGCGCACCGAAGAATCCCGTGCCCGGTATGGATGTCGCCGGCGTCGTCGTAGCGGTCGGCAAGAACGTCACCAGGTTCGGGATCGGCGACGAGGTGTTCGGCCTGGGGCACGGCACGTTCGCGGAGTTCGCCCGGGTCAGCGAGGCGAAGCTCGCCCCCAAGCCGCCGCATCTCAGCTTCGAGCAGGCCGCGGCCGTGCCCATCTCCGCGATGACCGCGCTGCAAGGGGTTCGCGACCACGGGCGGGTCCGTTCCGGCGACAAGGTCCTGATCACCGGCGCGTCCGGCGGCGTCGGCAGCTACGCGGTCCAACTGGCGAAGGTGTACGGCGCGGAGGTCACGGCGGTGTGCAGCACCACCAAACTCGGCCTCGTCCGCTCCCTCGGCGCCGACCACGTCATCGACTACACCCAACAGGACTTCACAGCTCTCGGACACCAGTACGACGTGATTCTCGACATCGCCGGAAACACCGCCCTGTCACGCCTGCGCCACACCCTCACGCCGACCGGAACCCTCGTCATCATGGGCGGCGAGTCCCCCGGCAAGCTCCTCGGCGGCAGCGACCGCCAACTCCGCGCGATCCTGCTCTCCCCGTTCGTCCGCCAGCGACTGGGCACCTTCGTCAACTCCGAGAAACACCAACTCCTCCTGGACCTGACCCCACTCCTCGAATCCGGAAAGGTCTACCCCGCCATAGACCGCCAATACCCCCTCGAAGAAACCCCCAAAGCCCTCCACCACCTAACCACCGGCCACCCCCGAGGCAAACTAGTAATCACAATCCCCTAACCCCACCAAAAGCAGAACAGCGCTCTTCGGTTGTGGTCTGAGGTGCACTGAGCTCCCGGCGCTCAGACGCTCTGCTGTCAGTCTGCAGAACTGACCAGTTGATGGAGCGCGTCCCGGGTCTCTGGATCGACGGAGTAGAGCACGGTGCCGGTCATGCCGCGGGTCAGCAGAACCTTGTAGGTGTTGCGAATCAGGCTGTCGAACGCCGCATCGTCGGTGATCTTCCGATTCTTGAAGACGGGATCCTTGTTGGCGTCGCGAACAGTGGTGAAGCGACCGTCACGCCAGACGAGGTCAGGGCCAAGGATGACCCCGCTCCAGTCGTATTCGAAGCCCTGCGCTGTGTAGATGCAGCCCACCTGACCGAACCCGTTCGGGTCGGTTGCCCAGAGCGCCGCCGGCGGATAATCCCCGACCTTGCGGTCCGAATTGACGTTCCAGGGTCGCGCCCAACCGCTGATCTGAACGTCTTCGACGAGCGTCTTGTCGGCGCGCGGCTTGCTCCACGGCCAGCAGTAACCCGCGGACATCCGCGCGCCGTAGCCGGCGGCGAGCTTCCCCCTGAGAAATGCCTCCATGGCTTCGGGGCTGTCGGCAACTCGAACCTCGAATGCCGGATCGCCCGGCCAATCGGTCGGTTCGCCGTCTGCCAGGCCCAGTAGGCGCTGGACCCACTGAACGTATTCCTCGCTGCCACCACAACGGAACTGAGCATCCAGGTCGACCCGATGTACGTCGAAGCCGTGAGCAGCGGCGTACCGGCTGATCTCTTCCGGCGTGCCGACCTCGCCAGGTTTCACGACCTGGTGCTTGTCGAGCAGGAATACCGGCACCCGGGCAGCCGCGATCAGTTCGTCGACCTGTTGGCGGCCGATCCGGAGTGACGCCGGCGTGAACCGCGAGACCGACGTCTGCCGGATGCGGTGCGCCTCATCCAGGATCAGCACGTCCAGATCGTTGGGCTCGGCTTCCATGAACTGGTGGAAGTACTTGAACATCTTCTCGACGCGAGGCGCTCGCTTGCCGGCAACGCCACGGAGCGTCAGCGTGAAGGATCGCGAGCCCGTCGCATGGAGAACACTTCGTCCCTGACGAGCCAAGTGCCCGAGAAGGGACAAGGCGATCACACTCTTACCGCTGCCCGGACCTCCCGTGACGATCACGACCGACTTCCGGTCTCGGCGCCGTGCACGCTCGACCTCGTGAACCACCAGCGAATGCGCCAGCTTCTGCTCAGCTACCAGAACAAACTGTTCTCTTCGCTGCACCTCGTCCGCGGCTACAGCAAGCAGTTGCTTCGACGGTGCAACCGCAGAGTTGATCAACTGGTCGGCGTACGGGCTCCCTGGAACGTCAGGGTCGAGCCTGGAGCGAAGGAACTCGATGAAGTCGTGGCGGCGTGCGCCGGTGAACAGTTGTCCGCGACTGTCCTGGGGATAGTCGTACAGATCCCGAACATCCGCTTCAGCCATCGCGTTGTGCAGGTAGGCCGCGCCTGCAACCGCATCGGACTGCCCGTCCAGGAACTTGGTGAAGTCGGCCAGATAGTCGCAGTATCCGCGAACCTGCGCGACCGGGTGCAGCCTGGGAGCATCCGAGTAACCGTCGATCAGAACGAGTTCCCGGTCGTCCTCCCACGCGGCGGCCCGGCTCCACTGCTTGAGCTCGACAACGACGTACGACGGTCCGCCGGTTCGCGGGTGACGCCCGGCCAGTACGACGTCGGCGCGCTTCGAGGTGAGCGGCAGGTGATGTTCGACGAGTACTTCGACCTTGCCGAGGCCTGCCTGCTCGAGATCCTGGGCGAGGACCGGCAGGCTCCGCTCCCACGACCTCACCTCCGCCGGTGCCGCACGACGGCCGGTGTGGAAGCGCATTTGCTCGGCGATCCTCAGTTCGAACTGCTGCTCGAGCGTCAGCATCACGAACCCAGCGCCGGATTGGCGGAACAGCGTCACGAGTGAAGTCCCCAGGCAGCACGAAACAAGGTCGTGCGGGTGGGGGCATGTCCTGTGAACGCTGACGTTCGGCGGAAGCCCGTCGGGCCGCGCCTCAAACTCTACCCAGCAAGCAGCGCGCGTACGATCCGTGTCATGCTCGCGGCGTGTCCGACCTGATCGAACTACGCGACCGCATGCGCGCATTCACCGAGGAACGGGACTGGGCCCAGTTCCACGACCCGAAGTCCCTGATCCTGGCCCTCGTCGGCGAGGTCGGTGAACTCGCCGAACTCTTTCAATGGCTGCCGGCCGACGCCGCAGCTGAGCGTGCTCGCGAGGAACATCTCCGCAGACGCGCCGGCGAGGAGTTGGCCGACGTACTGCTCTACCTCGTCCGACTGGCCGATGTCCTGAACGTCGACCTCGCAGAGGCTGCGCGCCTCAAGATGGCCAACTCCGCGTCCCGCTTCGCACCCGAAGCCGTCCGCGGCCACGCCCCGGAGAAGCGCTGAAACATCTGCGGTGCGGCAGCCCGATGAGTTCTACGCCTGTTGGGCCGGCGGCTGCATCTCAGCGGACGCTTGCTCGGAGCGGCGTGCCATTGCTTCCTCGGTCCTGATCTGCTCCTTTTCGTCCACCTCTTCCAAGGTTGCAGTGTCGATCGGGAACGGGGCTTGGGTCAGCCGCTCGGCAATACTGCGGAAGGGCACTGAGCCGCCGTAGAACTCGAGCTCACGGTAGAGCCGCTGCTGCCAGACCGCGTCGCTTACCACCGCCGGATCGAGCATCACGGCCAGATCGAACATCGGCCACTTTCCCCGCACGGCCAGGGCATCGGCCCAGACCGCCGTTCGGCGCAGGTACTCAGCTGCCAAGAGCCCACGTGACACGGCACGCCGCCGTGTCCATCACAAGCCAAGACCCTTCTGTACTTCCTCGGTTTGACGGTGCTGGTCCTCCTCCGAGGCACTGAGGACCTGTCGGCTCGCGCTCGATGCCCTTCGTGCCTCGGGGACGAGCAGGCTGGTGTTATCTCCCCTCTTGCGATTGCTGAGCACGCTTTGCGGCTTGGCGGTCCAGTCCTTCCTCGGTTCTGATTCGCTCGTTCTCGTCCGCCTCTTCCAGAGTTGCGGCGTCGATCGGGAACGGTGGTTGCGCCAAGCGATCGGTGATGCGGCGGTACGGAACCGGGGCAGCCAGGAGCTCGATGAAGCCGTGGCCGGGATAGATCTCGCCGCCGCGCTCGAACACCTGCACCATCGGCTCGTACGGATCGTCGAAGTCAGGAAATCGATCCTTGGGACGGGCGCCGAGCGATGCCCACCGGAACATATCGGTGAGCACCTGTTCGGTCAGGGTCCCCAGCTCGCGTCCAACCTGGGTCTCCAAGCGCTGCAACCAGACTGCATCGGTCCCGACCGACGGATCGAACACCACCGCCAGGTCGAAGAACGGCCACTTTCCCGGCACACCAAGCGCATCAGCCCAGACTGCCATCCGGCGCAGATACTCAAGGGTGAGCAAGCCTCGCGACTTCGAGTGCCGCAACTCGGCCTCGGAGTTGTCCCAGTTCGCGGCCGCCAGCCGCGTCAGCAGTCTCTCGCACGCTGCAACATCAGTCACAGGCCCAGCCCTCTCTTCGCCACGCGTACCACTTCGTCAAGATTCAACAGGTCCTCTGCCACCTGCAAGTTGTTCCGCGGTATTTCCAGCACCGAACCCCAGAGAATCAGCAGGTCCGTCCTCGACGAGCGAGTACTCGGCGGCGCAGTGTTGTGCGCCGATGGGTAGTCCGGTGAAGGATCTGGCATCCCGTACTCGTCCCACGCCCGAGGGTCCGGCGACAGATACGGCAGTCCAGCCGCCATCAGCTTGGACTCAACGTACTCGTGCGCCAGCAGCGACCAGAACTCCGCTCGATTCTTGTCGGTCAGCTCCGCGCCGGAGGCGACTTTCTCCCACAGATCGCCGTACAGCGCGGCCGGAGTGAAGTATCCGTGCCGGACATCGCCTGGGCCGATCGCCACGTCGTGTTGGTGTTGAAAGAGGTGTTGTTTGGCCTCTTCGATGACCTCGCGCGGCATCCCGCTGTGGTCCGCGAGGGCGTCCAGGTCGTCGGCCTCCCGGATCCGGCGGTACTGGGCCATCTCTTCCGGGGTGGAATCTTCGATGAACTCGTGCTGCAGTTCGTCCGCCTCGTCGGTGCCGGCGTCCGCCGCCTGTTCCGAATCGATGCCAGCGGCAACGTCGTTCGGCTCGAACGACGTGCTCTCAGCAGCTCGGCCGCTATTGACGACCGACTCCTGCTCCGCGGCCCCGGCCCCCTCTCCGCGTGCCGGCGACCGGTCGGAAACAGGCGGGACGGCAATGTCGCGATCGCCCATTTCGTCGGCACCACCTGATGCGGACGTACCGCCATCGTCTTCCGGCAACGCGTCTCTGGCTGCCTCGTCACGCAAGCCCCCGGCTGAGCCTCGCCCGTCCGGCGACTCAATCAGATCGGCCGAATCCGCGTCGCGGGAGGTGGGCTGGGGAGCGGCGTTCGGTGGGTTGTCGTCGGCAGGCGTGTTGGCCTGAGGTTCTGGTGATTGGGGGGTGAGTGGGTCGTCCGGGTTGGGTCGATCGGGTACCGGCGTCTTTGCTGGGGCCGGGGGTACATCGACCGGCGCTCGGCCGGCCGGCTCGTCATCGCGCGGTTGGGCTGAGGACCATTTGGAGTACCCAGGCCAGTACATCTCGTCGAGCCGCTGCTCGAGCTTTTCGCGAGGTGTCAGTGGGTGTGAGGGCTGACGGTCGTCGTCGTCAGGTGGGCCAGCCCCCGGGGGCCGCGCTTCCCTCGGCTGAAGTTGACCGAGTGACCGCGAATCCTCTTGCTTGTTCGCCGGAGTCCGAGAGACATCGGCGGCGGACTGTCGATCGGTTGGGGCGTCGGGTCGCTCAGCCGGTGCCCCGCGGGAGTAGCCCGGCCAGTACATCTCATCCAGCCGCTGCTCCAGCCTCTCGCGTGGAGTCAACGGGGGTGTCGCCTCATGAGGTCCACCTCGCCCGTCAGCGTCACGGCTTGTCAGCTGTCGCCGGTCGACGCTGTCCGGCCGCCTGGACACCTCATGCTCCAACTGCCCGGCTTCGCGAGACTGTTCCTCCGCGGTGTCGCCCGCGCCCGGGTCGTCACTGCCGCGACGACCTCTCAGCTCGGACAAGCGCGTCTCCTATCGCAAACCCGAAGTAGCAGCACCATCACCAACAGTATCCGCTGCTGTGCGCGGGATCGCGGGATCGGCATGGACGACGGAGGGTTGTTTGGCTCTTCTGCCCGACGTGTGGGTGCTGATCACCCTGATCCCGGGCAGCGCGACAGCTGGCCGTGACTTCGAGCCTGCTCCTGCCTCACGCCCTGCCTCTGCCCCTGGCGCCGAGCCGTGGCGTTTGGCTGGACCCCGGATCGTCGAGTCGTGGATCGTGGCCGCGATCGGCCGGATTTCGCCGCCACAATCCACGACTCGACGAAGACCTGAAACAGCACGCCCAGACCTGCGTCACCAGGGGGCCATTGGCCTGGAGGGTTCTTCGCTCGCGTATCGGTACAGAACCCTCGACGCGAGCGGATAGCCAGCTCTCCGGACCCACAGAGGACACGAGAGTTGGTTATTCGGTGGTGCCTTGGGCTCGGCGGGAGAGGGCTTGGGTGTCGGTCCAGGTTTGGAGGCGGGTGGCGTAGACCTTTTCCAGCATGGGCTGGAAGCCTTGGCCGAAGAGGATGCGTAGGGGTGGGTTGTCCGTGTCGGCCAGTTCGAGGAGGACCTCGGCGGCGGCGGCCGGGTCGCCGGCCGGTTGTTTGCCCATGGCACCGGACAGGCGTTCGCGCAGTGCGGCGTAGGCCGGGTTCGGCTCGGCCAGGAAGCCGTTGTTCAGCGGATCGGGGTTCTTGCCGCCGCGCGTGGCGTAGCCGCCCGGCTCGATGATGGTGACCTTGATGCCGAACTCCGCGACCTCTTGTGCGAGCGCCTCGTTCAGGCCTTCGAGGGCCCACTTCGAGGCGTGGTACGCGCCGCCGAGCGGCATCGCCATCAGGCCCGCGGCCGAGGACAGCTGGAAGATGTGCCCGGATCCCTGCGCACGCAGGTGCGGCAACGCGGCCTGTACGACCCAGACCGCCCCGAACAGGTTGGTCTCCATCTGGTCGCGCAACTGCTTCTCGGTCAGCTCTTCCACGGCACCGATCTGTGCGTAGCCGGCGTTGTTGACAATCACGTCCAGGCGGCCGAAGTGCTCCTTCGCCCGGTCGACGCTCGCGCGGACGGCATCCTTGTCGGTCACGTCCATCGCGAGCGGCAGTACCGCGTCGCCGTACTTGGTGACGAGATCGTCGAGGCTTGCGGCGTTCCGGGCGGTCGCAGCGACCTGGTCGCCGCGCGACAGCGCAGCCTCCACGAACTCACGACCCAGACCGCGCGACGAACCGGTGACGAACCAGACCTTGCTCATAGCTCCTTCTTTCTCCGACTTGGTTTCCTTGACCACCAGATGTCGCCGGCCCGGCGCGAGTGACACCCACGGCCAGTGACGTGCACCACGGTCAGTCCGGGTAAACCACCGGATCCGCGGTGACTGCAGGCGGAACGCGCTCCTCGAGGCTGAGGTCGGCGTGGGTGGCGTCGGCCAGGTCGCGGCAGCGGGTGAAGTGAACGTCGCCACGGGAGTGCGCGAACTCGATGAGTTCACGCAGCGCCAGCAGCCGGCTCGGACGGCCGGTGAGGAACGGGTGCATGCACAGGTTGAACAGGCAGCGGTAGTGCCGCATCGCGTCCAGCTCGGCCTGCCACATCTCCAGTACCTTGCGCGGCGACTCGATGACCGTCCCGATCTGTGGCGACGGCAGGAACGCGTACTGCTCCCAGTCGTCCAGCGACCAGTGCACCGGCAGCTCCACGATCCGCCGGCCGTCGACACCGAGGACGTACGGCCGATCGTCACCCATCAGCGACGAGTCGTACGTCAACCCGTGGGCCGCAACCAGATCGAGTGTGGTCTGCGTGGCCTCCCACAACGCCGCCCGATGCCCCTTGATTTCGATGCCCTGGGCATCAAAGACCTCTAAAGCGCGCTCGAAGTCAGCGCGCTCCTCCACCGCGTTCATCGACGTCGGCGCACGATGACTGTACGAATGATGCGCGACCTCGTGCCCGTGCTCGACGATCGTTGCCGCGAGCCCCGGTCGCTGCTCGGCCACCCAGCCCGGTACGAAGAACGTCGCCGGTACGCCGAGCTCCGCCAGCAGCTCCAGGATCCGCGGAACGCCGACATCCGGGCCGTACGCCTGATGGGACATCGTCATCAGGTGACCGGCGTACTGGCGGCCGGCCGCCAGAATCGGTGTCTCGGCATCCACGTCGAAGGTGAGCGTGGCGACGGCTGCCGCCCCGCCATGCCAGGTCGACTCCGTCATGACCGACCAGTCTGCCACTGCTTCGCGTTGGCCAACGTCACCGACGGCTCCAGCATCGTCCGGTCGAAGTTCTCGAGCGGCTCGCCGGCCGCCAGCCGGCGCGGCAGGTCCGGGTTCGCCAGCGCGCCATGACCTACGGACAACAGATCGGCGTGACCGTCGGTCAGCACCCGCTCCGCCTGCGCGGACTCGTGCATGCCGCCGTTGGCGATCACCGGCAGGCCGCCGATCCGGCGCGCCAGGCCGGTGATCGTCTGACCGCCTTGCAGGCGGGCGGTCTCCAGCCAGTTGCGCCCCTCGCTGGCGATGTGCAGGTAGTCGATCCCGGTGCCACCCAACGCCGAGAAGATGAGTTCGGCGTCGTACGCGCCACCCGGCCAGCGGTACTCGAAGTCGTTCACCTTCGTCTGCGACAGCCGTACGCCGACGACGAAGTCCGCCGGTGTCGCGGCCACCACCGCCGCCGCGATCTCGACGGTCAGCCGGATCCGGTTCGTGACCGGTCCGCCGTAATTGTCGCTGCGCTGGTTCGTGTACAAGGTCAGGAACTGGTCCAGCAGATAGCCGTTCGCGCCATGGATCTCGACGCCGTCGAAACCGGCGGCGTGCGCGCGCACCGCGGCGGCGGCGAAGCCGTCGACGATCTCGCCGATCTCCCCGACCGAGAGCTCGTGCGGCACCGGCCACGGACCGCTGCCGCCGTACTCAGGCATCATCTGGCCGAGCGGCTGCACGGCCGACGGCCCGGCAAGGCCCTGGCGGTGCGGATTGCCCTGCGACAAGGCCCCGGCGTGCATCAGCTGCGCGACGATCTTCGCGCCGGCCTCGTGCACCCGGTCGGTCACCACACGCCAGCCTTCGGCTTGTTCTGCCGTGCTGAGACCCGGCTGGTTGAGGTAGCCCTGGCTGTACGCCGCGTCCGGGTACGTACCTTCGGTGATCAGCAGCCCGAACCCGCCGGCCGCGAACTCCGCGTAGTAGTCAGCCATCTCGGCGGTCGGGACACCGCGGGGCGTGGCGGAGACCCGGGTCATCGGCGCCACGGCCAGGCGATTGGCAAGGTCGATACCGCCGATCCGGGCCGGCTCCAGGGCGGGGTGAACGCGAGTCGTTGTCTGCTCCATGCACACCACTTCAGCATCGGAGTACGCCGCTGGGCGATGGACCGATCTACAACAATCGACGCCGATGGTGGAGAATCCGCCACTGAACCGCGCGGGACAGCCTGGTTGGCTGGAGGCATGACAGACAGGAGCGGGACCGTTCTCCGTACCCTCGTGCCCGCGCGGACCGGCCGCGTCGTGCGGGTCGGGCGTGGCGACCTGGTACGGGTCGTCGACGTCGAGGGCCAGCAGGTCGGGGATCTGTTCGCGTACGTGGTGGGGCCCGCGGGCGTTACGGGTGAGCATCTGAGCGCGTCGCACACCCGGACCTCGACGAGCAGGCTGTTCCCGGCCATCGGCGAGTCCTTCGTGACGAATCATCGCAGGCCGATCCTGACCCTGGTCGAGGACACCTCGCCGGGTCGCCACGACCTCCTGATCGCCGCTTGCGACGACGCTCGCTACGCGGCGCTCGGGGTGCCGGATCACCCGTCCTGCGCGCGCAATCTGCGGACCGCGCTCGGTGCCGGCGTCGAGGTCGTACCGCAGCCGGTGAACGTCTTCATGCAGGTACCGGTGGTCGCCGGCGACACGCTGGACTGGTTGCCTGCAACAACGGCTCCGGGTGACTCGATCACCTTCCGCGCGGAGCTCGACTGCGCCGTCGTGGTCTCTGCCTGTCCGCAGGACCTGACCGTCATCAACGGCAACGGTCCGACGGACCTGGCGATCGAGGTCCTGCGCTAGGGAGACGTGCCCTAGCGGGACCGGGACATGTCGCCGGCTTCGAGCGCCAGGTAGAGATCGACCCGGTCGTCGGTACGGGCGACGTCGCGGCCGGTCAGCTCGGTGATCTTCGCCAACCGGTTCCGGAGCGTGTTCACGTGGACGTGCAGCGCGGAGGCGGTCGCACCGAACTGCCCGTCGTTCGACAGGAACGCCCGCAGCGTCGCCTCGAGGTCGGCGTCCCGGAGACCGTCGTACTCGCGCAGCGGCCCCAGCACGCCGTCCGCGAAGCCTCGCAGGGTCGCCGAGTCCTGCAGGCCGAGCAGCAGGCGATGCGTACCCAACTGGCGGAACGACGCCACCGCCTGGTTCCCGCGGCGCCGCAGCACCTGACACGCCTCGCGCGACTGCACCAGCGGCTGGCGCAACTCCGCCGCCGAGGCCGCGATGTCGCCGAACCCGACCACCGGTGAACGTTCCGGGAATCTCTTCCGCACCGCTGAACACAACGCCTCCGCCAGCCGCGCAACGTCCTGCCCCGGGCGCTGCAGTACGGCGACCACGTCGTGACTGCCGCCCGCGACCACGACCGCCAGGCTCTCGCGCAGAAAGAACTCGCTGACGGTCTCGGTGAGCCCGGGTACGGTCGACTCGGACCCGGCCGCGAAGGCGATCGTCAGCACCACCAGCTCCCCCGACGGATCGACGCCGAACGCCCGCAGCCGGTCCGGAACCTCGGCCGCACGCTGCGCGCCGGACAGAATCATGTCGAGCAACTCGCTGGCGAACCGCAGCTCGATCGCCTGGATCGCCTGCTGTTTGGCCACCTCGAGGCTGAGGAATCGTGCCGCCTGATCGAGCGCGTCCTGCTCCGGCCGGCTCAGACCGCCCACCTGCCGCAGGCACACCAGCGCGGCATCGGTGTCGCCGACCGCGCCGACCAGGAAGATCGTCGCGCGCCCCTTCCCGCCACCGAGATCCACCTCGAGTGGCGGCGGGTGCCTAGCCAGCCCATCGGCCACGATCCGGCGCTGCTGGGCCGTCAACTCGGCCCCCGCTGCCGCCAGCGGCCGGGCCATCCGGTCGACGACCGCGAGCGGCAGGTCGTGTTCGCGCCGCAGGACGGCCAGTACGCCGGACGCTCCGGCGCCGTGGGAGATCGCCGAGGCCAGCGCGTCGCCGCGCCGCACCATGCCGACCAGCGCGTCGCGGCGCTGATCGGCCTGCATCGCGGACGCGGCTTCGGTCACCGCGGTGAACGGGACCTCGATGGAGATCTCGGCCAGCGGCAGCCCTTCGCGCTCGCAGGCCGCGATCAGCTCCGGTGGTGTTACCGGCGTCTCCGTACGCAGGCCGAAGACGATGCCGGCGGCACCGATCCCGCGGACCTTCGTCACGAACGCGTCCGCGGTCGCCTCGTGCAGCCAGAGGCCGTTCGTCAGTACGATCTCACGCTCACGCACGTACGGCGAAGGGTCCGGCAACTCCGTGTTGTGGACCCATAACGCCTCACGCTCGAGAGCTCCCGCGGGCCCGGGTACCAGCAGCCGCAGCTCGAGCGCGGGGTTGCCAAGCAGGGCTCCCAGACTCAACATGCTGTGAACATATCCAGTGAGATTCCAAATCGCTAGACATCTGCCTACTGCCCCGGCGCGGTCGCTGCTGGTTCCCTGAGCCAACTTGTTCCCCTGGGAGGCCGTCATGACCACACCCGCACCAGCCGAGGCAGTTCCGTTCGACGCCCACGGCGTCGCCCCGATCCCGCCGGAGGCCCGGGACTCCAGCCCGCGGGAACAGTTCTGGATCTGGGCCGGCGCCAACCTCGCCCCGATCAACTGGGTGCTCGGCGCCCTCGGCATCACACTTGGCCTGAGCCTGCTGGAGACCCTGCTCGTCGTTGCCATCGGCAATGTCCTCGGCTGCTCGCTGTTCGGCCTGCTGAACGTCATCGGGCATCGGACCGCGGTCAACCAGATGGTGCTCGGCCGGGCGCCGTTCGGCCGCCGCGGCGCGATCGTTCCCGGCGTGGTCCAGTGCCTGCTGACGATGGCCTGGGTCGGCGTGAACACCTGGGTCGTGCTCGACCTGGCGCTTGCTGTCCTCGCCAAGATCGGGATCACCGGCGGCGTCGGGCTCGAGTACCTGGTGGCCGCGGTGATCATGCTCGCCCAGCTCGGGCTGGCGCTGTACGGGTTCTATGCGATCCGTACGTTCGAGAAGTGGACCGTCCCGCTGACCGTGCTGGTGATGGCGGCGATGACGGTCCTCGCGTTGAGCAGCGCTGACCTGCATTGGACGGCAGCCACCGCGGAGACGCCTGCCGAGAAGTTCACGGCGATGACGCAGCTGACGACCGCGATCGGGGTCGGCTGGGGCATCACCTGGCTGCCGTATTCCGCCGACTACAGCCGCTTCGTCAGGCCGGAAGCCTCCAGCCGCTCGGTCTTCTGGGCCTCCGCGCTGGGCATGTACCTCCCGACGGTGTGGCTGGCGGCCCTCGGTGCCTGCCTGGCCAGCGCCGGAACCGGCAGCGATCCTTCGGCCCTGGTGATCAACGCGTTCGGCGTGATGGCCGTCCCGGTACTGCTGCTCATCATGCACGGACCGATCGCGACGAACATCCTGAACCTCTACTCCTGCTCGTTGGCCGCCTTGTCGATCGGTGTCGACATCGCGCGCTGGAAGCTCACCCTGATAGCCGGGACCGTCGCGTCCGCCGTCCTGGTGATCTTCGTCCGCGCCGACAGTTTCGGCCACGCCTTCGACAACTGGATGGTTTCGATCCTGGTCTGGATCAGCCCCTGGGCCGCGATCGTCGCGGTCGACTATCTCGTCGTGCGACGCGGCCGGCTCGACATCCCTGGCTTGTACGCACGCGCAGCCAAATCACCGTACGGGCAATGGAACGCGCGCGCCCTGATCAGCCTCGGTCTCGGGCTGGTCGCCGGCTGGAGCTGGCAGTACGGCCTCGTCCCGGTCATGCAAGGCCCGATCGCCATCGCCATGAACAACACAGACTTCTCCTGGCTCTCCGGCTCCCTCGTCGCCGGCGGCCTGTACTACCTGACCTCAGCAACGCGGACGCGCGACCATTGGGCGGCGGCGACGACGGCGTAGGTGATAGCGCCTAGCAGGACCGCCCAGAGCCAGGAGAGCGGAACGTAGGCCCAGACGAAGGCGACGTTTGCTGCGAGGACCATGGCGAACGTCGTGAGGCCGGCGACCGTTCCGCGCCGGCGGGACGCGCGAGCAGTGGTCGGCAGCGGACCGAGGCGCCGGTCCAGCAGCGTGCCGAACGCGCTCAGGCCGACGAGCGCTGCGACGGCGAACAGTGCGGTCCCGGGCAGCGCCCCGAACACGATCGCGACCCAGCCCACGAACGTCAGTACGACGAGTACGCCGCCGATGCCTAGGGCCCCGAACATCAGATGTGAACGCCGCCGCAGCGCAAGGTCGGTGCCGTCGGCCGTACTGACCGATCCGTCGCCGCTGTCGCGACGACGCACGGTCCGGATCAGGCCGACCACGATGAGGCCCAGCAGAAGTACGCCGACGACAGTCAGAATCACCGAACGGGTGGTCGACATGTACTCGCGGACATCGTCCCCGTACACACAACTCGCCGAAGGCGGGAACCAGCTGGTCCGAATCTCCGAAACATCCCTGACATCAGGAAACTTGCGCGCACAACTCTCGTCCGGCTCGAACCAACTCGGCATCGACAACCCCACCACGGCCGCCCAAACCACCCCGCCGCCCAACCCCAGCCCCAGCAGCGCCCCCGCCTGCCGCCTAGCCCAATCCACGGCCCTATCCTCCCGCCCAGCCGCCGAGCGGTTGACGGCGGGCTCTATGCGGCGTCCGGCACTGGGAACATGAAGCGAAACTTTCCGTGGCCTGGGCCGGGGTTCTCCCACGGCAACGTCGTCGCACAACCGCCTGCGTCCGTGCGCGTGGCCGTAAATCGCACTACTACGGGTTGCTGAGCTAGCCGGACGGCCAGGTCCTCAAGCTCACGTTCGTCCCCTTCGCGAAGCGTCCCAGACGCCAAGCGCTCGCCACCGAGGCTGAGGCCCATGCCGAGAAATCACGTACCGTCCGTGTAGGCGACGAAGACGAAGGCAAAGGCGATCAGAACCACCGCCCAGATGACCCCGCTCGCGTAGACCAACTCAAGCTCGGCCAACGTCACCACTCATCGACGGCTATCGTCCCAGCGATCCGTGCCGCTAGTCATCTCGGCGGCGTTTACGCATTAGGAGCGCGGCGAAGACGAGGAACAGGGCTGTGAAACCGCCAGAGACGGCAAGCGGAACCGTGTAGCCCAGGGGCGAGTACGCGTCCTGAACGAGCTGCGGGTTCTCACGGTCGTATCTCACCTCGATCCAGCTGCCGACTGTCGCGCTGTCACGGATCCCGCCCGTCGTCTTGTGCCGGAGCTTCTGCCCGGCCAGCGTCACGTACTCCACCTCGATCCAGTCGCGGCGAGGGTGGGAACAGCCGCCGCGACCTCCCACGCATTCAGGGATGTCGGAGGCCACGACGTGACCGAGAACGACCTCGCCGCGGAGCCTCAAGGAGTGGATGTGCCACAGTTCCAGGCCACCCAGGACTCCGAACACCGCAGCCGCCGCGAAGCAAAACGCAGCCAAGCCATAGGCGCGGCCCGCTTTCGTCTGTTTCACGCGACTACCTTGCACTCGATCGATTCGTGCCGCTAGGACGTACGACGCGGCCGAACGGCTCCCACCGTGCGGCGAGGTCATCCACAATCTGTCGGCCGACAACCGCGTACCGCAGCACCCGGGCGAGCGGGGATGTATTGAGCGCGACACCATCCACATCGACCGCCAGCGCACCCAGCGAGTGCACCGCAGTACACGAGAAGGATCATCACGAACAGACCGAGCCGATCATCGCCAACGCCGCCAGGCCGAACGGACCGGCGGCAGGTAGACCCGCGAGAAGCCCCCCACTCCCCCACTTCGTCGATCCGCGCCGCCTCCCCCAGCGCGGTAGGTGCGGCAACGAACACCTGTCCTGGAACACCCTGCAGCGTTGCCGTCGATCCGGCGCAACCGCCCGATCCGGAAGTCGCACCGGGACGGCGTCAGTCGTCCAGCCACTCCGCACCGCTGCTGTCGCGGTGGCGACCCCGGTGGTGCCCCAGGACGCATCGACAGCTGGTCGTGGGGTTCTCCCCGTCACAGTCGACGTCCTGCGCGGCTGGCAGTTCCGGCCAGGGCTTGCCGTCCTTCAGGGTTCCCCGCGTTCGGTCGTTCATGAGGCGAGCATCATCCCTCCAGCGCCCCAGATCGATCACTCCCGCGTATCCCTCAGCATCAGGAGACAGGGATACAAGGCGTAGGTGACACTGGGGTTATGACTTTCGGGAGTCGTCTCCGTGAGTACCGTGACCATCGCGGGTGGTCGCTGGGCGACCTGGCACGAGCAACGCACTTCAGCCGGTCCTACCTGTCGAACGTCGAGAACGGCCGGAAGCCCGCCACCGAGGACATCGCGCGGGCATGTGATGCGGCATTGCGGGCGAAGGGCGAACTCATCACGGCAGCGCGCACCGACGCGACTGCGAAGGTCAACGACCGGCCGTGGCAGACGGCCGAACTGGTCTCCCGGTTGCAGACCTCAGACACGACGCCGAACACGATCGAGTCGCTGCATTCGACGGTTGAGGAGTTGTGCTGCCAGTACAACCGGCGCGACGCGCTAGAACTGCGCACCGAAGCCCACGAATGGTTGGCCTATGTGGGGACGCTGCTGCGGCGACCGGTTGGCCTCCGAGCACATACCGATCTGTTGGTGGCCGGTGGCTGGTTGGCGTTGCTCGCGGGGTGTGTTGAGTACGACCTGGGAATGGGGACCGCTGCGGAGTCCACGCGGGTAGCGGCCGCGCAACTCGGCTTGGAAGCCGGGCACCCCGAGATCGTGGGGTGGGGCCACGAGATGACCGCTTGGTTCGCGTTGACGCAAGGCCGGTTCCGGCAGGCCGTCGACGCATCGCGGCGCGGGCAGGCAGTAGCCCAAGGAACCAGCGTGCAAGTGCAACTCCTTGCCCAGGAAGCCAAGGCGAAAGCTCGACTCGGTGAGTCCGGGCTGACGACGGTGCTGGAGTCCGGCCGTGATCTGCTCACGAAGCTCCCCTATCCGGACCGGCCAGATAACCACTTCAAGGTCGATCCTGCGAAGTGGGATTACTACTCGATGGACATTCACCGCATGGCGCAAGACAACGCCCGGGCGAGCGACTACGCAACCTCGGTCATCCACGACAACATCGCGCCGGACGGAACCGAGTTGAGCCCGATGCGGATCAGCGAGTGCAGGTTGACGCTGGCGTTCGTCGCCGGTCGTGAGGGTGACTTGGAGGAGGCTGTCGGCTTGGGCCTTGAAGGGCTCAAAGATGGCCGGCAGAGCAAGGTGCACCTTCGGATGATCGCGAGCGAGCTTGACCAGGAACTGCGCCGCCGGTTCCCCGGCGAAGGAGCCGTCACCGGGCTAGAGGACGCGTTGCGCGCCGTCTAGCCGCCGGAAGCCGGCAGGGCTCTGGCGACGCTGGGCGCCCCCGGTTCCGGTGTCGTGCTCGTGTCCGCAGTTGCACCCGGACTCGGTCGTGCCGCAGCCTTCCGGGTCCAGATGGTCTTCGCCTGAAGCGGAACTCCTTCTCAGCCCACTGCGCGAAGAGTGCATACTTCGCCGGGTCCGCCGACCTGCGGAAAGAGACGAGAGCCGGTGAGGGGACTCGAACCCCTAACCCCCGCTTTACAAGAGCGGTGCGCTGCCAGTTGCGCCACACCGGCGGGTGTGTGGGTACATAGTAGTGGATTGTGTGGGGGCTGCTGCGGGGGTCGGGGGCGTTTCGGGGGCTTTGGGGTGCTCGGGCGGTTTCGTTCTTGGGGGACTCGCTGGGGCTGGTGGCGCTGCTGCTGTTTGTGCAGGGGCGGACGGGGGCCGCGTTGGCGGTGGCGTTGTTGCTGCTGGCGGGGGACTTCGTGCCGGGGTTGTTCGGGGCGTTCGCGGGAGTGGTGGGCGACCGGTTCGACCTGAAGAAGGTCATGGTGAGCTGCGATGTCGTCCAGGGCGTGCTCACCGTTGTCATGGCGGTCACGATGCCTCCGCTGACTGTTCTGCTGGTCTTGGTCGCAGTACGCAGCGTTACGGCGCAGGTCTTCCAGGCGAGTTCGCGCAGTGCGATGCCGGCGCTCGTCCGCGACGACCAACTCGAGGCGGCGAACTCCGCGCTCGGGGCGGGGACGAACGGGCTGGAGGCGATCGGGCCGATCATCGCCGCGGGGCTGTTCCTGATCACGGACGTCCGCGGGATCCTGCTGATCGACGCGGCCACGTTCTTCGTCTCGGCGGCGTTGCTGAGCAGGCTGCCGAAGATCCCGCCGTCCAAGCCGTCCGGGCACAGCGTGGTCAAGGATGCGCGAGACGGTCTGGGGTACATCCTCCGGTCGGCCCCGATCAGGGTCATCGGGATCGGGTTCTTCGCGGTCGTCGCGTTCAACGGGGTGGACGACGTCGCGATGGTGTTCCTCGCGAAGGACGAGCTGCACGGGTCCGACTCGGCGGCGTCGACGCTGTACGCGGGTGCGGGCATCGGGCTGATCGCCGGGTTCGCGATCCTGGCGCGGTACGCGGGCCGGATGCGGATGCCCGTACTGATGCTGCTCGGGTTCGCCGTCAGCAGTCTGGGCAACCTCGTCACCGGTCTGGCGTGGGCGATCTGGGCGGCGCTCGCGCTCCAGGTGATCCGCGGGCTCGGGATCGCCTGCATCGACGTCGGCGTCAACACCCACCTGCAGCGGGTCGTACCGGCGCATCTTCGCAGTCGTGTGTTCGGCAATCTGTACGGCGCGATCGGCCTCGCGGCGGGCCTGTCGTATCTCGCCGGCGGGCTGCTCCTGCAGCACACAAACGCTCGTACGACGTTCATCGCCGCGGGCGCGGGCGGTCTGGTCGCTACAGCTGCGACTGCGATCGCAGTTCGGCGATCGGGCGACGAAGAACGCGAGCCCCCGGTACGGCGATGAGCGCGATCGCCGCCATCACCAGGAACGCGGCCACCGGGTGATCGACGAGCAGCCCGACGACGACCGCGACGATCAGGCCGCCGAGGTTGCCGGCCATCCAGATCAGGCCTGCCGCGGTGCCTTCGGCCTCTCCGGTACGGCGTTCGACCAACTCGAGCACGATCGGCAGCGCGGGCAGCAGAAGCAGGCCGATCAGTGTGATCGCGACGAAGCCGGTGAACGCGCCCGGAGCCAGCGCGAGCAGTACGCAGGCAGCAGCGGTGGCGGACAGGCTGATCACGAGCAGTGCGGATTCGGCACGGCGACGTACGACGAGGATCGGGATCGTCGCGCTGCCGAGGACACCGGCGACGACGTTCACGAGCAGGATCGTGCTGGCGGTGCCGCCGCTCACGCCCGCAGGTTCGAGGAGCGCCTGCGCGAAGGTGCTCATGGCAACGAATACACCGAACGGGAAGATCGCGAGCACGCACAGCCGCCGGATCAACGGATCACCCCACGCGGCGGCCAGCGCACTCCGGTCCGGCCGGCTGGATCCGACCGCGGCGAACGGCGCCTGAACGGTGTAGAGGGCAACGATCAGTACGACGGCTGCCGCCACGCAGAACACCGCGGTGACGACCAGCATCGCCGGCAGCGACGACGCCGTGGTGAAGACCGCGGAGAGCAGGAAAGCGATCACCATGCCCGCGAAGATGCTGGCGGTCCCGATCGCGATGCCTGTCGGGCGGTTCTTCACGTGTAGATAGCGTCCGGTGATGCCGGTGACCGCGTTCAGCACGAGCGGCTGCGCGATCGACGCGACGATCTGGCCCGCGAGCAGCCAGCCGAAGTCGTCGCCGATCAGCCGTACGACGGCGCCCAGAGCTGTCAGTACTGCACCCGCGACGAGTCCGCCGCGGAACCAGCGGTCCAGGACGAGGCCGCATGGGATCGCGAGTACGACGTACAGCAGCGGAAACACCTGCGCCAGCCAGCCGATGGCGCTTTCGGACACGCCGTACCGCTCGGCGGCGACGGTCGTGACGCCGGCGAAGTTCAGCCAGACCAGCTGGGTGGCCGCGCCGACGAGGGAGTAGCCGACGATCGCCGACCACCGACTCCGGATCTGCATGCGCGCACTGTACGCGGGCCGGACCGGAAACGGGGCGTACAAAGGAGACATGGTGGATTGGGACGGACCGCTGACCGAGGCGTTCGAGCGCGCGACGACCTACCTGGCCGGGCTTCCGGAACGGCGCGTCGGCCCGCGTGCGACCGCCGCCGAGCTCCAGGCTGCGCTCGGCGGCCCGCTGCCGACCGGGCCGACGGACCCGCGCGAGGTCGTGGCACAGCTTGCGGACGGGGTCGATGACGGACTGTTGCCGAGCGGGAGCGGCCGGTTCTTCGGTTTCGTGTTCGGTGGCGCGACGCCCGCGTCGCTGGCCGCGGACTGGCTCACGACGACCTGGGACCAGAACGCGGGTCTGTACGCTGCCTCGCCCGCAGCCGCGGTCGTCGAGGA
The DNA here is from genome assembly GCF_043197975.1 of Kribbella sp. NPDC048928. Lineage (NCBI taxonomy): Bacteria > Bacillati > Actinomycetota > Actinomycetes > Propionibacteriales > Kribbellaceae > Kribbella > Kribbella sp. NPDC048928. The sequence goes on from NZ_JBICUC010000007.1 coordinate 102,550, forward strand.
CATCGCGGCGAGCTGGCTCGTGGAGCTGTTCGGGCTGCCCGCGACCACGTCGGTCGGGTTCGTCACCGGCGCGCAGATGGCGAACTTCACCGGCCTCGCGGCGGCGCGTCACGAGGTACTGCGGCGAGCCGGGTGGGACGTGGAGCGGGACGGCTTGATTGGTGCGCCGCCGATCCGGGTGCTGGCCGGGGCGGAGCGGCACGACACGATCGACCGCGCGCTGCGGTTCCTGGGGCTCGGGACGAGCTGCATCGAGTCGATCGCGGTCGACGAGCAGGGCCGGATGCGCCCCGACGCGCTTGCCGAAGCGCTCGCGGACGGCGCCGGTGGCGTGATCGTCTGCGCGCAGGTCGGCAATGTGAACACCGGCGCCTTCGACCCGATTCGGGAGGTCTGCGAGGTCGCCCACGAGCACGGCGCGTGGGTGCATGTGGACGGCGCTTTCGGGCTCTGGGCCGCGATGAGCGACGAGCTCGGGACGCTGCTGGACGGCGTCGAGCTGGCCGATTCGTGGGCGACGGACGCGCACAAGTGGCTCAACGTGCCGTACGACTCCGGGCTCGTGTTCTGCGCGCATCCCGAGGCGCACCGTGCCGCGATGTCGATCCGCGCCGCGTACCTGATCCAGGACGAAGACGGCGAACGGGACTCGCTCGACTACAACCCGGAGTTCTCCCGGCGCGCTCGGGGCATCCCGGTGTACGCCGCGATTCGCGCCCTCGGCCGTGCCGGGATCGCGGAGATCGTCGACCGCTGCCACGCGATGGCCAACCGTTTCGCCGACGCACTCCGCGACGGCGGCGCCGACGTACTGAACGACGTCATCCTGAACCAGGTGCTGGTCCGCTTCGGCGACGACGACGCCCTGACCCGGCAGGTGATCACCACGGTCCAGAACGAAGGCACCTGCTGGATGTCCGGCACCACCTGGCAGGGCCGCGCCGCAATGCGGATCTCGGTCACCAACTGGACCACCGGCCCGGCCGACATCGACCGCTCCGCGGAAACCGTGCTCGGAACGTTGCGGAAAGTTTCCTGATCGGCGGTGTCGATTTCCGGCGTGATCTGTGACTGGCTCAAGGGCGAGTACGAACTGGGGCGCGGGCACGGGATGGCGCTGGTCCACGTGATCAAGAACGGACCGCAGATCAGCGACAAGCACGTCGGCACCAAAGGCACTCACTCCGACTCGAGCAACCTGCTCTGGCTAGACGGCAAGGCCACCAACCCGCTGAACGCCTGAGCCGAGCCGCCACCCACCACGGGATGTGGTCCGGCGTACCGTAAGCGGGTGGATTCGAAGAAATCGCCGCGCGACAAGTGGATCACCGTGTACGGCCGCAAGCCGGTGCTGGAGGCGCTGCACGATCCGAAGCTGTCGGTGGCGAAGGTCGTGCTCGCGGACAACGCGACCGGCCAGTCGATGCAGGAGATCCTCCGGGCCGCGGAGAGGTTCGGTACGCCCGTCGAGCGCGCGACGGCCAGCCGGGTGAAGTGGCTGGCTGGAAACGGCAAGCACGACCAGGGTGTGGTCGCGGACGTGAACGCCCCGCGGATGACGCCGCTGGAAGAGTTCGTGCGGAACCGCGGAAAACGGCCGACCAACGTTTTCCTGCTCGACGGCGTGACCAACCCGGGGAACGTCGGCATGATCCTGCGGACCGCGACCGGCGCCGGGTTCGACGGGGTGATCCTCCCCCGTGCCGGTACGCCGCATGTCGGGCCGCTCGTCATCAAGGCGTCGGCCGGCATCGCGTTCCAGGCACCGATCGTGAACACGTCGACCGCGAAGGCCGCGGTCGACCTGCTGCGGGAGGCGGGGTACCACGTGTACGGGCTGTCGGCCCGCTCGCAGGACTCGCTGTTCCGGACCGAGCTCGCACCGCGAGCGGTCTACGTACTCGGCGGCGAGACCAACGGCATCACCGTCGCTACCGACTCCGACCTGCAGATCCCGCTGCACGCCGGCGTTGAGTCTCTGAACGTCGCCGTGGCCGCCGCCGTCGTCGCCTTCGAGGTAACCAACCGCTGACGCCTGCGCCAGACACGCGCGGCCGGAGGTTGCCTGGGTGCGAGGTGAACCTCTGAGGTTGTGGGTTGGCACGCGGCATGCAAGACGCAAACCCACCATCTCGAAGGTCAACCTCTCAGGTGGTGGGTCCGCGCGGCCGGAGGATTCACTCAGGAGACGGGTGTACCCGGGGGGTGAGGTCAGCCGGTCATTTGTTTGACGAGGGCTTCGGCGTCGGCGCGGGTGAAGTTGCCGGAGATCTGGATCTGGCCGCCGGGGATCGCGGACTGGACGGTCGGTGCGGCCACGACCCGGCCGTGGACGACGATGGCGAGCTGGTTGGCCGGCGGGCTTTGCTTGGCCAGGCTCGCGGTCAGGTCGCCGAACAGCTTCGCGCCTTCGTGGTCGAGGCTGATGGCGATGGTCCAGGATGCGCCTTGGGCGGGGTCGTTGCCGGCCTTCACCTTGGAGACGTGGCTGCCGTCGAGTTCGACCTTGCCGAGGGTGTAGATCATGCCGTCGTCGTCGCAGGCCGTACCGGACGCGGCCGGGCTCGGGCAGGTGCCCGTCTTTGAGTTGAGTACGCGGCGGAATTCGACCGCTTTCGGGTCGGAGGGTTTGGTGTGCGCGGCCGACGAGTTGCTGGCGGATGGTTTGCCGTCACCGCGGTTGGCGATCAGGACGACGGCGGTGCCGACGACGAGAACCAGCAGGAGGACGAGACCACCGACGAGCAACAGCGGGCCCCGGGACTGCTTCGGTGGCCCCGGCGGAAACGGAGGGCCGGACGGCCCCGCCCCAAACAACGCCCCCGGCTGATACGGCGGCTGACCCGAGCCGTCCTGGTATGGCGGCTGACCCGGCCCACCCTGGTACGGCGGGCCGGGGGGTTCGTTCGGCGGTACCGGGGGCTGGGTCATACCAGTAATGCTAGGGACTCAGGAAGTCATCAGCCGAGCCGCCAGCTCCGCGTTTCGCGCCGCGAATGTCCGCCACAGCTCAGGCGTCGCCGCCACCCGCTCCCGCGCCGTCGCCTCCCCCGCCGCACGCTGCGTCCACGTGCACATCCGCCCAGCCCGCAACTCGAACCGCACCAGCACCCCGTCCGCCCACCCGTACACGTCAGCGTCCCGCGGCTCCATCCAGGCGACCTTCTGCTCCGCGACGATCCAGTCCAGCGCCTCAAGCTCCCCCTGCACCTTCGCCGCGAACTCGTACCGCAGCTCGCCCGAAGCCCGATCCCGCCGCTCGACGAGCGCGGACCGCAACGCATCGACCGCCGCCGGATCCCGTTCCAGTACGGCGATCACGGTCCGCGTGAGCGCGGCGCGATCCCCCGGCCCGATGCCGAAGATCCGCCCGAACTCCTCGGCCGACCCGTCCCCTTCCACCGTGTACTGCAACGGCAGCACGCGATGCAGGCCGGAGATCGCCTGCCGGATCCGCAGCCCGCCGAGGTACGGCCCGAAGTGCGGCGCGCTCCCCTGCACCGTGTGCTCGAACCGCAGACCGGGCCGGGATCCGTCACCGAGCCGGATGTAGCCGACCACCTCCTGACCGCCCTCGGTCCGGTTCCAGCGCGGCTTGGAGTGTTCGAGGAGATTCCTCTCGAGCCAGGCGGCCTCGTGTTCGGAGTCGCACCAGACGCCTTCCACCCGGGCGATCCGCCGGACCATCCGGGCCAGATGCGGCCGGTCGCCGAGGTTCAGCCAGTACGACCGCACCCGTCGCCGCAGGTTGCGCGCCCGCCCGATGTACAGCACCTTGCCGCCCGCGTCCCGGAACCGGTACACCCCCGGCCCGGTCGGCAACTCGCGAACCCCCAGGTCTGACACCCGCTCACGTTACGCTGCGGTTGGGTGGTGCCCAAGATGGAGTTCGGGATTCTCGGGCCGGTACGGGCTCGGGGCGACGACGACGTACCGCTGCCGGGGCGTTTGCAGCGCGTACTGCTGGCCGTCCTGCTCACCCGCGCGAACCGCCCCGTACCCGCTGATGTCCTGGCCGAAGCGTTGTGGGGCGAGCCGGCGACCGCGAAGCTCTACCTGCACGTGCATCGGCTGCGCCGGGCGCTCGCGGATCCCGAGCGGCTCGTGTCCGTACCGGGCGGCTACCAGCTGCAGGTCGCGCCTGGCGAACTCGACGCCGAACGCTTCGAAGAGCTGATCAGGAACGGAACAGATGCCGCCGGCAACGACCCGGGGCAGGCCGTCGCGCTGCTGCGGCAGGCGATCGAGCTGTGGCGCGACGTACCGTTCAGCGATGCCGACTCCCCGGAGCTGGCCGCCGAGGCCGTTCGGCTCACCGATCTGAAGCTCGCCGCCCTCGAGGAGCTGTACGCGGCGGAACTCGCGACCGAGCGACACCTCCAAATCGTCGGCGAACTGGCCGGACAGGCCCAGGCCGCCCCGCTGCGGGAGCGGCTGCAAGGCCTGCTGATGCTCGCGCTCTATCGCTGCGGCCAGCAGGATCGCGCGTTGGAGGTGTACCGCCGGACGCGGCAGGCACTGGTCTCCGAGCTCGGTCAGGAACCGGGACCTGAGCTCCGCGACATCCACGCGGACATCCTCGGCCGGACGCCCGCGCCACCGGCCCAACTGCCGCACGACATCGTCGGCTTCACCGGGCGGGACACCGAACTGGCCCGCCTGGACGACCTGCTTCGAACGCCCATGCCCTGCGCGATCACAGGCACCGGCGGAGTCGGCAAGACCGCACTCGCCGTTCGCTGGGCGCACCGGGTCCGCGACCGCTTCCCCGACGGCCAGCTGTACGTCGATCTGTGCGGCTACGGACCCGAACCGCCGATGACACCGGACGACGCACTGGCCGGCTTCCTGCGTGAGCTCGGCGTGGACGGAACGGACCTTCCGACTGACTGCGCCGAGCGGGCAGCACGGTTCCGCTCGCTGATCGCAGGACGCCGGATCCTTGTACTGCTGGACAATGCGCAGACGGCCGACCAGGTACGCCCGCTACTGCCCGGCGACGCGTCCAGCGTTGTCGTGGTGACCAGCCGGGACTCGCTGGCCGGACTGGTCGCCCGCGAAGGAGCGCGTCGGGTCCAGCTCGACCCACTCAGCGATTCGGCGTCGACGGACTTGCTCCGCGGTCTTGTCGGTCACCGAGTGGACGACGACGGCGCAGCCACCCGGACCCTGATAGCGCGCTGCGCCCGCCTGCCGTTGGCGTTGCGGATCGTCGCCGAACTGGTCAACGCGCGGCTGTCCGGCAGCCTCGCGGACCTCGCCATCGAGCTCGCCGATGCGCAGCAGGCCTTGGACATCCTGGACGCGGGCGGCGACCCGCAGACCGACGTACGGGCCGTATTCTCCTGGTCGTACCACCAGCTTCCGCCGGAGGCGGCCCGGTTGTTCCGGCTGCTCGGAGTGCATCCGGGGCCGCACGCGGACGTCGACGCGATGAGCGCGCTGCTCCGCGCCGACGCCCGTCCCTCCCTCACTGTACTTCGGCGTGCGCACCTGATCGACGAGATCGGCCCCGGGCGGTACCGGGCGCACGACCTGCTGCGTGCCTACGCCGCGGAACTGACCGCGGCCGAGGACCGCGCCGACGCCCGCACGAGGCTGTTCGAGCATTACCTGCAAGCTGCCAAAACCGCCGTGGAGACCGGCGACAGCCGATGGCTGGATCGCGAGCGGACGAACCTGGTCATGGTTGCCGAGCAGGCATCGCCGACGGTGGCGGCCGCGCTGGCGCCGACGCTGCGGCGCTGTACCTGGGTTGGCTCAGCCGGCTGCTCGGTGACTACCCGACCGCCCTCGAGTACCTGCACGCCGCGCTCGCGGTCGCGGACCCGGACAGGCCGCGGGACCGCGTCGACGCCGAGATGGTCATCGGGACGCTCTACGAGCGCGCCGGCGACTACGACCGCGCGAAGGTTCATCTCGAGCGGTCCCGGTCGATGGCGTTCGAGACCGGGAACCGGCTCATCCAGGCATTCGTCGCGCCGCTGGCCCACGTCTACTGGCAGCTCGGGCGCCGGGACGAGGCGTTCGCCTGCATCGAACACAGTCTCGCGGTCGCCACCCGTACCAACGAGCGGCTGGTCGGGATGATCGTCCACAACACCGCCGGTGACCTGTACCGCGCGGACGGGAACGCCGAGCAGGCGCTGGCGCATCATCGCCTGGCCCTGGACATCGCGGTGACCAGCGGTGCGCCGTACGACGAAGCCGTTGCCCTGGTGGGGATCGGCGACATCGAGCAGAACGGGCCGACGTACTGGCAGCAGGCACTCGGGATCTTCCAGCGGCTCGGAACCGACGTCACTGCCCTGGAGCGCAGGCTCGCGAAAGATCCGTGAAAGGAGCTCCCGGGAGCATGGCGTGAAATCCAAGGGGAGGACACGAGATGGAACGGGAGTACGCGCTGAACACCGCCACGGACCTCGGACGGCGGCAGCTCGATTACCTGCAGGAGTTACTGGATCCCTACTCGCGAGAGTGCCTGTCGCGGGCCGGAGTGCGGCCGGGCCTGCGCTGCTTGGACGTCGGCGCCGGTGGCGGCTCGATCACCCGTTGGCTCGCCGATCAGGTCGGCCCGGACGGCACAGTCGTGGCCGTGGACCTGGACACAGATTGGCTCGATGACCTGCAGCATCACTCGTGCGTGGAGGTGTATCGCCACGACATCAACGAGGGGCCACCGGTCGACGGGCCGTTCGACGTCATCCACATCCGGCTGGTGCTCATGCATCTCAGCCGGCGCCGCGAGATCCTGAAGAGCCTGGCCGATGCACTCGCCCCTGGCGGAGCGCTGGTCGTCGGCGAGTACACCGGCGTACCGCAGCGGGCGCTCGCGGCACCGAGCGCGGACGACGAGCTGTTGTTCCAGCGCGTACAGGAACTGGCGCACGCACACTGCGAACGCGAGTACGGGATCTCCTACCACTGGGCCCACGAGCTCGACGAGGCAATGGTCGAAGCTGGCCTGGTGGACCCGCAGACGATCCAGTACTCGTCTACCGCAACCGGCGGAAGCACGGGCTGCCTGCTGAACCTGAACTACGTCCAGCAACTCGAGGCAGCATTCCTGGCAGGGTCCGGACTCACGCGCGCCGAGCTGGATCGGTACTTCGAGCTGATGCTGGACCCACGGTTCCGGACACGCTTCTACACGTTCTTCTGCAGTTCCGCCCGGCGTCCGATGCACACAGAGCGAAGGTGATCTGACACCGCGTCGAACTCTGGTCGCGTGTTTGAAACGAATACCTGCAGGGTCTTGCACAGCATCGTCCGAACAGTCCATTCTGACGGGCGATCCGAGTGCTCGCAGGGGGCTGTGGGGACGGGCGCCGGGGATCGGGCCTGGGGGGCTTTGTGAGGAATTCTGCCCAGTGGCTGCGCCGTGCGCTGACCACGCTGTGCTTCGTCCTGCTGCTGCCGTTCGCGGTCGTGGCGCCGGCACGCGCCGCAGTCACGCCGACCGGTTTCGGTGAGCAGGTGGTGTTCGGCGGGCTGACGAACCCGACGAACGTCGCGTTCTCGCCGGACGGTCGCGTGTTCGTCGCGGAGAAGAGCGGACTGATCAAGGTCTTCGACTCGCTCGACGATCCGACCCCCAGCGTGTACGCCGACCTGCGCACCGAGGTCTACAACTACTGGGACCGTGGCCTGCTCGGACTGGCGCTGCACCCCAACTTCCCAGCGGATCCACGCATTTACGTGCTGTACACGCACGACGGCCTGATCGGCGGCCCGACGCCGAAGTGGGGCACGCCGAACACCACCGACGACCCGTGCCCGACACCGCCCGGGCCGACCGGTGACGGCTGCCAGGCCAGTGCGCGACTCTCGGTGCTGAACGCGAACGGCGCCGAGCAGGTGCTCGTCGAGGACTGGTGCCAGGTGTACCCGAGCCACTCGATCGGCTCGATCGAGTTCGGGCCGGACGGCATGCTGTACGCCGGTGGCGGCGACGGCGGGAGCTTCAACTACATCGACTACGGGCAGGACAGCTACCCCTCGTCCGACCTGACGCCCGACAACCCCTGTGGCGACGGGCCCGCGCCGGTCGGCACGACGCTGACGCCGCCGACGGCCGAGGGCGGTGCGCTGCGCGCACAGGATCTTCGGACGCCCGGAGATCCGACCGGGCTGGACGGTTCGATCATCAGGATCGATCCCGACACCGGCCAGGCCGCGCCGGGCAACCCGTTGACCGCGAGCGCCGACCCGAACGCGCGCCGGATCGTCGCCGAGGGCCTGCGGAACCCGATGCGCTTCACGTTCCGTCCCGGCACGAACGAGCTGTGGATCGGCGACGTCGGGTACGGGAACTGGGAGGAGATCGACCGCGTCGCCACCCCGGCCGCGAACGTCACGAACTTCGGCTGGCCGTGCTACGAGGGCGCCGCCCGGCATCCCGGGTACGACGCCGCGAACCTCAACCTCTGCGAGAACCTCTACGCCGCCGGCGCATCCGCGGTCGTGGCTCCGTACTACGCCTACAAGCACGACGACCAGGTCGCCGGGACCTGCTCCACCGGCAGTTCGTCGATCTCCGGACTGTCCTTCTACAAGGGCGGAAACTACCCCGCGGCGTACGACGGTGCGTTGTTCTTCACCGATTACAGCCGCCGGTGCGTCTGGTCGATGATGGCCGGAAGCAACGGTCTCCCGGATCCCGCGAACATCAAGCTGTTCGCGTCCGGCTACGGCGCGACCCGATTGCAGACGGGCCCTGGTGGCGATCTGTTCGCGGTTGACTACGACAACGGCCGGATCCTGCGGTACGTGTACAACGGGACGAACAACCCGCCGACCGCGATCATCCACGCCGACCCGTCGAGCGGGCCGACGCCGCTGACCGTGACGTTGGACGGCAGCAAGTCGAACGACGCCGACGGCGATCCGCTCACGTACGCCTGGGATCTGGACGGCGACGGGGCGTACGACGACTCGACCGCAGCGACCGTCAACCACACCTACACGACGACCGGCACCGCAATCGCACGATTGCGGGTGTCGGACGGGAAGACCTCGAGTACGACGTCGACGCAGATCAACGTCGCGAACACCGCACCGACGGCGTTGATCACCGCTCCCGGCCCGGCGACCGCCTGGAAGGTTGGCGACACCATCAAATTCTCCGGGTCGGCGACCGACCCGGAGCAGGGCACGCTGCCGGGTTCGGCGTTGACCTGGACGTTGATCATGCACCACTGCCCGAGCGACTGCCACACGCACACGATCACGTCGCTGAGCGGCGCGTCCGGCTCGTTCACGGCGCCGGATCACGAGTATCCGTCGTACCTGGAACTGAAGCTGACGGCGACGGATGCGCAGGGCCTGACCGATACGAAGAGCGTGCGGCTGGACCCGAAGACGGTCGCGATGAAGTTCACGAGCTCGCCGGCCGGGTTGCCGGTGACGGTTCTGAGCAAGAGCGGGAGAGGCCCGCTCGACGCGACCACCATCGTCGGTTCGAGCGTGTCGGTGTCGGCCGATGCGCAGCAACTGGTCGCGAACCAGCCGTACCGGTTCGGGTTGTGGTCGGACGGAGGAGCGCGGGATCACAACCTGGTGGCGCCGGCCGCGCCGACGACGTACACAGCGATGTACGGCGCGAAGCGGAACCTCGCGCGCGGGCGTCCGGCAGTTGCCTCCAGCGTCTATCTGGCCGGACGCGAGGCATCGAAGGCTGTCGACGGTTCGATGAGTACGGCCTGGTCGAGCGCGCGGGCCGATCCGCAGTGGTACCAGGTCGATCTCGGGTCGATCCAGGTGATCAACCGGGTCACGATGAACTGGCTGTCGACCGCGTACGCGAAGTCGTACCAGATCCAGACATTGGCGACCGGTCGCACGTGGAGGACCGTGGCGTCGACGATCACCGGCGACGGTGGGACGGACAACGTGACCTTCACGCCGACGTCCGCACGGTACGTCCGGATCACCGCCACCAAACGAGCCGTTGCCGGGAGCTACTACTCGTTCTGGGAGTTCGGGGTGTTCCAGGACACCGGGTACGGCGTCGGGATCGCCGGGCAGTGCATCGACGTCTACCGCGCGCTGACCGCGGACGGTACGCCGACGACGCTCTACACGTGCAAGGGTGCTGTCAACCAGCAGTGGACGCCGTCGACCGACGACGGCACGGTCCGCTCGATGGGCAAGTGCCTGTCGGCTCGCGGTACGACGCTCAAGACGCCGGCCGTGCTGTGGACCTGTGACGGCTCCGCCGGGCAACGGTGGATCCCACAGGCCAACGGTTCATTGGTCAACGCGGCCTCCGGGATGTGCCTGGATGCCACCGGCGCATCCTCCGCGAACGGGACCAAGCTGATCATCTACTTGTGCAACAACGGTCTGAACCAGAAGTGGGCGCTGCCGTAATTAGGTCGTTCGTCCCGGCCGGAGACCCTATCGTTGTCGCCCATGAACCAGGGATGGGTGGACGACGGATTCGGTACGGTCGCGGACACGTTCGCGGAGAACTTCTCGTTGTTCCCGGAACTGGGCGCGGCGGTCACCGTGTACTCCGGTGGGCGGAAGGTGGTCGAGCTGTGGGACGGTCAGGCGGCGCCGGGCCGGGCCTGGTCCGCGGAGACCGTGGTGCCGGTGTTCTCCTGCGCGAAGGGCCTGGTGAGCGTGGTCGTCCACCTGCTCGCGCAGGAAGGGCGGTTGGACCTCGACGCTCCGATCGGGACGTACTGGCCCGAGTTCGTTGCTGAGGGCAAAGAGGCGGTCACGTCCCGGATGGTGCTCGGGCATCGTGCCGGGATCCCGGTGCTGGACCGGACGCCGACGTTCGAGGAGATCGCGGCGTGGGATCCGGTCGTTGCGGCGATCGAGGCGCAGAAGCCGTTGTGGGAGCCCGGAACGACGTACGAGTACCACGGGCACGTGTTCGGCTTCGTGCTCGGTGAGGTCGTGCGGCGGCTCACCGGACAGCTACCAGGTGCGTACTTCCGGACGGCGATCGGTGACCCGCTCGGACTGCGGGCGTGGATCGGGCTGCCCGAGGCGGAGCTGCCGTCGCTGGCGCGGCTCGAGGAGGCTGAAGGACGGCCGCCCGCCTTGGATCCCGAGCACCTGCTGATGCGGATCGTCACGATGAACGGAGCGCTCGAGTTCCCCGGTCTGGACGTACCGCACGGCTGGAACGATCCCGCTCTGCTCGGGATGGAGCTGCCCGGTGCGGGCGCGGTCGCGTCGGCGTCCGGGCTCGCCGGGGTGTACGCGGCGGCTGTCACGGGCATCGACGGTTCGCCGCGGTTACTCACGCCGGAGACCGTGAGCGACGCGGCGCGTGAGGTGTCGTCGGGTGCGGGATTCCTCGGGTTCGACGCCGGCGCACGGTGGGGATCCGGGTTCCTGCTCGACTCCCCGTTCCGTCCGACGCTCGGCTCGCGCAGCCTCGGCAACGACGGCGCCGGCGGCCAGTTCGCGTTCGGCGACGACGAGTACGGCGTCGCCTTCGCCTACACCGCCAACCGCATGCTCGGCCACGGCGATCCCCGCGCCACCCGCCTCATCACGGCCCTCCGCGGCTGCCTTTCCTAACTGCTGATCGGGTGCCAGGTGAAGGTGGTGCCGCGGCGCTCGACGTGGCCCAGGCCGGGGAACGGCAGGTGGTAGGCGTGGATGAGGATGTGTTCGTCGGCGGCGCGTTCCAGGAGGTGGCGGCGGGAGGCGATGGACGCGGGGGCGTCCAGGTCCCACGGGGTGGACCACGTCGGGTTGGTGAGTTGGAGCGGGTCGTAGAACGTGTCGCCCACACACAGCAGACGTTCGCCCCGCGACTGCAGCATGATCGCCGAGTGGCCGGGCGTATGACCAGGCGCGGCGAGGGCGCGTACGCCGGGCAGGATCTCGGTGTCGTACTCGAACGGTCGCAGCTTCTCGCCGTACAGCCGGATCGTCTCGCGGGCGGCCTCGAGATGCGGCTGCGCTGACGGAAGGTCGACGGAAGCCGACCAGAACGCGACCTCCGACGCATGCGCGAACGCCGTCGCGACCGGGAACCTGACGTCACCGGACCAGATCGCCCCGCGCGAATGGTCCTGGTGCAGGTGCGTGAACACCACCGCGGCCAGCTCCGAGCGGGACAACCCGGCACTGGTCATCCCGCCCTCGAGCTGCCCGACCAACGGTTCGATGTACTCGCCGTACCCGAGGAAGCTCGCCCCGAGCCCGGTGTCGACCACCGCCATCCCGTCGGGCGTGCTGACGAACAGGCAGTTGTACCCGCACGTCAGCGTCGAGCGTCCATGGCAAGCGTCCCGCAGTACGTCGCCGGGCACCGCCGGGAAGTAGTCCTCCAGGGACGGCTCCCACGGCGGCTCGGGCTGACCGTCACTCACCACGACGCACTCGAGCGCCCCGACCGCGAACCGGAAGAACATCAGGCCAGTATCCACGGATCCCTGGTCGTCAGACGGCAGAGAATCAGCTGGCAGCGAAGTAGTGTCCGTTGTCCAGACCGGCGAGCAGGCCGGGCTGGGTGGGTTCCCAGCCGAGGGTCCGGCGGCTGATCAGGTTCGACGCCGGGTAGCTCTGCGTGACGATGTTCGCGAGGAACCCGAAGTACCCAGGGATCATCAGTTCGTCCCTGGGAACGCTCACGACCGGCAGGTGCAGCCGGCTCCCGATGGCCTCGGCGAGCTCGCGCAGCGGGATCGCCCCGTCCCCCACCGCGTGCCAGTAGTTGCCGGGAGCCCCCTTCTCCAGTGCCAGCCGGAACAAGGAAGCGGCATCGCGTGCGTGTACGGCGTTCCACACGTTCGTGCCGTCACCGGGGTAGCCGACGAAACCGTTTTCCTTCGCGAGCGCGATCAGCCGCACGAGGAAGCCGGCGCCATCGGTCGTGCTGTGGGCGATGTTGGCAATCCGTACGATCGACGACCGAACGCCCTGCTCGGCGAGGCCGATCACTGCGGTCTCCACGACATTGCGAGCCCGCAGCGTGCCCTTGTGCTCCTCGCCGACCGGGAGCGCCGGATCTGCCTCGGTGGCCGGCCGGCCCAGGTTTCCTGGCGAGCCGATGCTCCCCGCTGCGACGAGCGGCTTTCCCGTTCCCGCCAGGGCCTCGCCGTACGCGAGCATGATCGGGACCTCCGCCGCAGCCACGGCGTGGATCCCGCCGGACGGAAGCAGGTCCTGCCGGTGCGCGACGTGGATGACGCCGTCGGACGCCGCGGCCGCCTCCTTCAGCCCGTCGAGATCCTCGAGGTCGCCGCGGCGCACCTTCGCGCCGAGCGCGGACAGCGTCGCCGCGGCGGCGTCGGACCGCGCCAGGCCGGTGACCTCGTGCCCGGCGGCGATCAGTTCGGGGACGATGTACGAACCGGAGTGGCCGGTTCCGCCAGTGACGAAGACATGCATGCGATTCGTCCTTGTGATCGTGTCGGAGCGCTCAGCTCAGGGTGTTGGCGCCGAGGGAGAAGTTCGTGTGGTTGAAGGAGTTGGCGACCAGCCCGATCTCCAGCAGACCGGCGTTCTCCAGGGCACGCGCCAACGGCAGTTTGCCGGTGTCCAGCGCGCGCATGCCCAGGCTCTCGATGAACGCCGACACCTGCGCCTTTGCCTGCGCGTCGTCGCCGGCGATGAACACGTCCAGCCCGTTACCAGCGGCCAGTACGTGGGAGAACAGGGTGTTGAACGCCTTCACGACGTGCGCGTCGGCCGGGGCCGCCTTGGCGATCTCCTGCGCGCCGGAGCTGCCTTCGGGGGTGACAAGACCCTGGAGATCGGGGGCGACCGGGTTCGTGATGTCGACGATGACCTTGCCGCGGAGTGCGTCGCCGTACTCCTTGACCACCGGCACTGCGCCGTCCCACAGCACGGCGAGGATCACGATGTCGCCGGCCGGTGCGACGCCGATCGTGCCGACAGTGGCGCCGTCGAGCGTGGCGGCCAACTCCTTGGCCTTGGCCTGGTCGCGGCCGATGATCTCGACCGTGTTGCCGCCCGCGAGAGCCCGGGTGGCCAGGGCGCGGGCCATGTTGCCCGAGCCGATGATGCTGATGCTATTCATACGAATGCCTGCTTTCCGGAGCTGGGTAGAAGCGCCTACCCGGCGGTTGTGGTTGAAATTTCATTGGGTACGTTTCGAGGCTGCCACCGGCCGGAGTCGGTGTCCAAGACCTCTTTCGGCCGTGGTGATACCGTCGAGGCATCACCACGGCCGGGAGGCGCCATGGATCTGGACCTGCGCAAACTGCGCTACTTCGTCGCCGTGGCCGAGCAGTTGCACTTCGGCCGGGCCGCCGAGGAGCTGCACATCGCGCAGCCGGTGCTCAGCCGCCAGATCCGCGCGCTGGAGCATGATCTCGGCGCCGCCTTGTTCACCAGGGATCGCCACGGGGTGGAGTTGACGGACGCGGGCCGGCAACTGCTGGACGACGCAGGCCCGCTGTTGGCCTCGACTCGCGCGGTCCGCAGCCGGGTGTCCGTTGCTGCCCGAGGCAGCCAGCGCTTGGTCGTTGGATTCCGGGCCGGCATCCCGGTCATCCCGGCGGCGCAGGCGTTCGAGAGGCAGCATCCGGACGTGGTCTTGGACGTGCAGCGGATGGAGTGGGACGACCAGGCCCTGATGCTGCTCGACGGCCGCGTCGACGTCGGTTACGTGCGGCTGCCGATCGACGAGACCGGTCTGCGGGTGATGCCGCTCTACACCGAGCCGCTGCTGGTCGTGCTGCCCGCGACCCACCCGCTGGCCGGCAAACAAGAGCTCGACGAATCCGACCTGGCTGGTGAACCGCTGGTCTGGCATGCCGACCCGAGCACCCGGCCCACCCGGCGGCCGCACCCCGACTCCGGCCTTCGCGTGCGTGGGATCGAGGAGAAGCTCGAGCACGTCGCGGCCGGCCGGGGCATCTCGTTCGTGGGGCGTTCGGAGACGACGTTCTACTCGCGTCCGGACATCAGCTACGTACCGGTCCCGGAGCTTGCACCGGCTCAGGTGTGCCTCGCCGCAGCGGCCTCCCGCAGGTCACCCCTGGTCGACGACTTCTTCGCGGCGGCCCAAGCCACCGCCGCCACCACCGCAGAATGCGGAAACTTCTAGCCAACGAACGTTCGGGAGGTAACGCCGCCCAACGTCCTCTGGACCGTGCGGGCGGTTCACCTCTGAACTTGCCCGTTCCCTACCTGCCTGCACGTGCCAAAGGGTCCGCCTCAGGGGTGGACCACTCAAGCGAAACCACCCTCTCGGCGCTTGCCCGGTCCGTGGAGGGTTGCACAAACCGCAGCACGACAGGCCGTCGCTCATCGAATTCGACCCACCAGACCTCGCCTCGTCGCATGTGTCCTCCTGGTACTTCAGCCGTAACGCGTGATCCTCGGCCGGCCTGCGCTGAAGACGGGGCAGCCACCGTCTGATCGTCCCGGTTTGTGACGACACGTGAAGACCCTCTGGTGGCCGCTGGTCCAGCGTAGGCCCGACCGCTCGCAAGTGATGATGTCGCCCATCTGCGTGGGCTGCGATGCATGAACCCAGGGAAGATCGGGTCCTCGATCACACGTCGATCTGCGAGGTTGAGGCTGCGGTGAGCGCGGAGGGAGTAACCGAACCGGAGCGAAGGAAGGCCCCGCCACAGGACCGGCGCTTGACAGCTCAGGTCGCCGGCAGCTTGCGCCATCGAAGGATGCCTGCCCGGCGAAGCGCGTAGGCGTGGGGGAGCTCGTCTTCCGCGAGCTCCTCGACAAGAAGGGGTTCGGCGGGCTCCAGCAGCCGTTCGAGCAGCCCGCAGGTGCCTCGGCCCATCGTGAAGATGTTTGCCATCGTGATCACGTCGACCAGCGAGGAGTCCACTGCCGAAGGCCGGATGACCGGGCCCGCTGACAGGGTGAGCTCGAGGACTCCATGTTCCTCGGAGTCAAGGTCGCCGACGATCAGGCCTGCGTCCATCGGCAGAGCGACGTGCCGGACTCTTCGCACCGCTTCCCAGCGCGCCACGTCGGCGGCCTTGACGGCGAGCGTGGTCAAGCTGCCGTCGGCCTCACCTGGAGGCAGGTTCCTCGGCGGAACCAAGGCTGCCGTGTGCTCGCGGACAAAACGGGCCTGGTTGAAAACCGGCAGCGCGTAGGTGACATGGACACTGCGTCCCTGCCGGGCCGTGACGTTGTGCCAGTAGCCATGGGGAACGAACATCGCCTGCCCCACCGACAACTCGAGCGAAGCACCGCGGCGAACCCGTGGAATCAACGTGCGGTTTCCCTTTGTCACGAGTTTCGGTTCCAGTTCCCAGTTCTTACTTCCCTGCAGTTGCTGAATGATCGTGGCGTGGCCGTCCTGATGCCAGTTGAAGGCGGAATCGGACCGTTCGGATATATACATGTTGGCCTGCACCGAAGCGCCGAAGTATCGGCCGATCGCCAGCGCACAGGAACGCACGAACGGCGAGATTTCCTGAACGCTGTCGATGACCAGGGTCGCACCGGCTGCGAGATTTTCGCGAACTGCGAAAGAGTTTAGATACCACAGCTCTCCCTGCCCGGGGCTGTCCTTCTTCAGGCAGAAGTCGTCGGGTGGCAGAGTCTTTCCCGCCGCGGCCATTCGCATGCGTGGCCAGTCCGCGCGCACGTTCGAGAGCCGCTCCGCGAAGTCCGCCAAGTCGAAGCCCGCGGTCTGCGGGGACTGCACGAGGACCGGATCCGTCGAGGCGAAGATCGCGGCGCCGTCGGCCTCGGTGGTCACGCCGAGCAGTTCAGCCAGCCGCGGTGTCCACCAACTGACCGGTGGCCGGCCGGCTATGTAGTCGGCGGCCTCGTCGTCGATCGCCCGACGCCGAACCTCCGGGACACGCGTCGTCGACGCCGGCTGCCTTACCGGCTGCACCGAGTTCACTGAAAGGTTCTCCTTCGATCGCTCAGTAACGGCCACGGTCCGGCGCGCGCTCAGCAGCGACTGCCAGTCGCTCGAGATTCGCGGCGATCAGGGCCCGGGTGACGCCGTGCGAGACGAGTTGGTTGGGGCCGACCAGGTCCCGTTGCACCGGGATGTCCGCACACGCCGACGGCTCCACCAATGCACCGGTGTAGTTGAGCACCGTTTCCAGGGACTGGTGTGCACGAGCGGTGTCGGCCGGCGCCCGAGCCGTGTTGATCCACCCTGCCGGACGCTGGTACATGCACCCGCCGATCGCCCACTCGAGGAGATTCTTGAGCGCGCCGGGCAGGGCGCCGGCGTACTCGGGAGTGCAGAACAGGTAGCCGTCGGCGCGGTCCAGAACACTGCGCAGGTGAGCCACTTCGGGCAGCAGATCCTCCCCATCCAGGTCTGGATTGAAATGCGGGAGAAAAGCCATCCGATCGTAGATCTCGGTCGAATAGTTCGCCGACGTGAAAGTAGCAGCGGTTTTCACTACCACGTCGCTGATCGAGCCAGTACGAATGCTTCCTGCAATTAGCACCAGCTGCCGCTGCACAGGACCCCCTGGAATGTCGGGACCGACTCGGACGCCTAGCCGATCTAACCTGCTCGGCGCACGCTTGGCAAGCCGATTGCAACAACCTGCAGAATGCGCCGGATCGCGGCGCGGCGGGCGGAGAACCGTGAAACGCTGAGCCGACTCGGGGTCAACCGGACCCCGGCCGAAGAGAGGTGTCTTGGTATGCCGCCAACTCCTGAGACGTCCGAAACCACTGAGAGCGTCGCGCGCCAGATCGAGGCGGGTGACTTCGTGGAGCTGTTCGAAGACCTGTCGCCGACGATGGGGTGCCACGACTCCGCCACCCAGGACTGATCGGTCCCGCTAGTCGCTGACCGGTGGCCAGGGTCCACTGATTGCGGGCCCTGGCCATCGGCCGGCCGCTCCCACTCCGCCCTTCTTCACAGCGATCGAGGTCATCAGGTGAGTGCACGTACGGACGACCCCGCCCGGCCGCCCAAGATCCACCTATACACCGGACCGAGTTTCGATCCCGCCGACGAGCCAGAGCTCTGTGCGGGTCTCGAGCTGCACGGCCCGATCAAGCACGGCGATCTGTTCGACCCGGATGTGCGTCCCGGAGACAGTGTGTTGATCGTGGACGGTGTCTTCCACCAGGCGAGGGCCCTGCGGCACAAGGAGATCTTGCATGCCCTGAGCGCCGGGATCGCCGTCTTCGGAAGTTCCAGCATCGGCGCATTGCGTGCCATGGAGCTTCGTTCGTTCGGAATGGTGGGGCTCGGGCGGGTGTTCGAGCTCTACGCGGCAGGAGTCGTCGAGGGCGATGACGAGGTGGCCGTGGCACAACGACCCGATGGCGCCTGGGCAGCGCTCAGCATTCCGATGGTGAACGCACGAGCGATGGTCGACAGCGCGCTGGCAGCGGGCGTGGTCGGTCCTGCTGCGGCCGGCGTTCTCGTTGAGCGGATCCGCGAGATCTACTACCCACAGCGGAATCTGCTGACGATCCGCGCGGCGGTCGGACCGGAGCACCAGGCTTTCGTCGACTGGTTGGCCGCCCGGCTCGGAGCCGAACCGACGTTCTGCAACATCAAGCGAGCGGACGTGGTCGCGGCGATTCCGGCAGTACGACGCGCGGCCGCGACGCTGCATCACAGATCCGATCCCCGGCTCGATCGGCACACGTGGCGGACAGGCTTCTACCGGGACTGGGTGAACTACTTCGCGACGGACGCCACGGCTCGGGATCTGCCGGTCAGGATTCGCGTCCAGTACCAGCAGATCTTCTTGCCCGGGTTCCCCGACATCTGGACCGAGTACCTGGACCGCCTGTCCGGAAGCCCGGTGGACGGTGCCGAGCCGGCCCCACTGGGCCGGCGGATCCGATCCGTGCTCGGCGGCGCGGGCGGATCACAGGTTCCCGCCTCGGAGCTTTTTCGGCCACGTCTGCATCTGGGGTCAGCGGAGCTGGTGACCCTGCTGCTCGGGCACGAGCAGCAGGCCGACCTCAGCGCGTGCCGAACTGCTCTGGCCACCAATGCGGAGTTCGCGCGTCGCTGGCCGGGCCGCAGTCACTTGCTGATGCGGCGTCCCGTCGCGGAACGAGTTCTGTGCGAACTGTGGGCGGTGGAGGCCCGCTCGTTGAGCCGTGTGGCGGCGACGCGCGGGTTCCGGACTTCCGAGGACGCCGTCGAGACCTTCCTCACGTTCGTCCTCGGCTATCTCCAGCAGATCCGGTCTGCGGACCGCCCGGAGGCGGCAGCGAAGGTGGCCGGCTGAGATGAGTTCGATCGACACCAAGCTGAGACTCGCCGGTACCCACCGCCTCAAGCGGCCAGACGCCACCTGGTCGACGATCTCGGCGTACTTCGACCAAGTCGGTATCACCCGGGTCGCCGATGTCACGCACCTCGACTGCATCGGCGTTCCGGTGTGCATGGCCATCCGCCCCGACTCCGAGACACTCGCGGTGTCCCAGGGCAAGGGGG
Organism: Kribbella sp. NPDC048928; assembly: GCF_043197975.1. Lineage (NCBI taxonomy): Bacteria > Bacillati > Actinomycetota > Actinomycetes > Propionibacteriales > Kribbellaceae > Kribbella > Kribbella sp. NPDC048928. The sequence continues at coordinate 121,910 of NZ_JBICUC010000007.1, forward strand.
CGACCCTCGAGCTGGCCAAGATCTCTGCGGCGATGGAGTCCATCGAGCTGTGGCACGCGGAGAGGCCGCGCCCGGCGCCTTTCACTGCCCCTGTAGAAACGCTCGAGTTGCCGTACCGGATCACGGACCTGCCGCTGCGGCCCGACGCGCGGATCGGCCGGACGGGGGCACCGTTGAACTGGGTCACAGGACTCGGGATCGTGAATGGCAAGCAGATACCTGTGCCGCTGGACATGGTCGGGCTCAGCTTGTCGAGCGGGCACGACTGGAAACCGGCCGCGTTCATGCAGTCGAGCAACGGTCTGGCCTCCGGGAACACAGTCGCGGAAGCGGCCCTGCACGGCCTCTACGAGCTGATCGAGCGGCACACGACCAGCTCGCTGCGCGACGGTTCCCTCGACAACCGGCGAACCATCAGACCTGAATCGGTTCCGGCCGGGCACTGCCGTGAACTATTGGCCGCGCTGAGCGCAGCGGACGTCCGTACAGAGCTGTCAGCTGTCCCGAACGAGTTCGGGGTTCCTTGCCACGTCTGTTTCATCTGGTCGCCGGAGTACCCCGTCGTCTGCGCGGGAGCGGGGTGCCACTCCGACCCCTTGGTGTCGCTGTCCAGGGCAGTCACCGAGGCGGTGCAGACCAGGCTCACCGGTATTGCCGGCACCCGCGACGACATTCCTTCCTCGAACGACGCTCTACAGGTGGGGGTGGCTTCGCCCACGTTCGACGCCGGAGACCTCGACTGGGACGAGTGCCTCGACGCGCTGTCGTTCGACCACGCTCGCATAGGTGAGGAACTGCTGGCTGTCGCCGATCAGGTCGCTGAGGTCAACGGGTTCGAACCGATCGTGGTCGACCTGTCGTCGACAACCGACTTCGCCGTCGTCAGAGTCGTCTGCCCGGGTCTGCTCTACACGAACCGTCATCATCTGCCCAGATGAGGAGCCGGTATGACCTATGACCTGGTGCTGGTCCTTGCGCTGATCTGTCATCAGCTCAACACGGTCCTGCGCGATGGGACGGAGTCGTTGAGACACGGCTTCGCGCCGGTGCTCGGGTGGCGTCCGCCGGCGGTGCTCGCGATGCCGTTGCAGATCTTGGCGCTACCCGCGTGTGCGCTGATCTACTGGCTGCTGCCGGTGCCCTACGGATGGTTCGCCGTTGTCCTGCTGGCCGCCTGGATATCGGTCCAGAACTGGCGGTTGGCGAATCATGTGTGGCTCGCCTTCGTCGCGCTCGTGCTGCTGCAACTGCCCGCCGGCCGGGGGTCAGTCAGCCCGCTGCTGCTCGGCGCGATGTACGCCTCGGCCGGCGCCTTTAAGCTCAACGGCCAGTTTCTCCGATCGGAAGAGAGTTACGGTCGCACGATGATCCGGCTCTATGCCGGGTACCTGCGGATCCGTCCGCCGCAGATCCTGCTCAGAGCGGCGCCGGTGGCAGTGGCGGTGGTGGAGCTCGGGCTCGGAGCTGGTCTGCTACTGAACCTCCCGGTGCAGCCGCTCTTCGTCGTCGCGGTAGGGCTCCACTTCGTCTTCGGCATCTCCGGAAACTTTCCGTTCTCGCTGGTCGCCGTCGTCCTCTGGGCGCTGCAGATGGATCCGGCCGGCAGGCTCCGAACCCCGTCTGCGGCCGGCCTCGCCGCAACAATGGCTGTGTTCGTGGCGGGCTTGCTTCTGACCACCCGGTCGGTCTATCGGAAGAGGCGAGTCGGAGCCCTCGCGGCTGGGACTTTCGCCGGGTTGTACGCGCTGACCGTGTACTCGGCGGCAATCGCGAGCGGCCATGGTTCGCCGCGACCGATCGACTGGTTCACACCACTGGCGGTGGTGATCACCGCGGCAGCGGTCCTGAACCTCGGATCGGTTGTGCTCGGCTACCGGAGCGAGGCAGCCTTCGCGATGTTCTCCAACATCCAGCCTTTCGGGCCGGCCAAGCCGTTCGGGCTGACGCCGCGGTGGCGCGCGAGGTACTACACGCTGTCGCTTCCGGAGGCGTTCCCAGCGGCTCTGCTCGACCGTATCCCGGCAACCTTGCTCTACCGGTCAACAGGCGGACGCAACTTCGTCTACGAGCCTTTTGCGTACCAGTTGGAACGCATCGCTCGGGACTCCCGGGTCAGTTTCGAACCTCGACAGGTACTGGGGCCACCTCGAACCGGCCTGCCGCGGCCTGGACCGCTGCTGTTCCCGCCCCTGCTACCGAACGATCTGTCGAAGGCAGCGATGAGATGAGAGCCAACGAACCGGTGCGGCCGGGTCAGGAGAAGGGGAGAGTCATGGGTTCCGAAGAAGAGATGGAGTTCCAGCACTCCCGGGGTTACCGGATGTCGGTGCTGCTCCGGGAACCGGCCGAGGTCCGCGACCCGCTGCTCCACGTCTTCTTCCACGGCCAGCTGGACCGGGCGGCCTTCGTACCTCCGGTCTACCACCGGAGAAACACGTCTACCCGGCTCGGCGCTGTGTGCCTGTTCGTCTCGGACCCCGTGCTGTACTTCGATGAGGACTCCTCGATCGGCTGGTACCTCCTCGGCGATGACGAGTTCTGGCCGGTCCTCGCGCGCCTCACCGAACGGATCTGCGCCGACCACGGACTCCGGGGTGTGGCCTGGCACGGGCCGTCGGCGGGTGGGTACGTCGCGATCCGGAACTGCCTGCGTTCAGACCTGCCATCGCTCGCCTTCGCGGTCGGTCCGCAGAACGACCCCACCGAGTTCTACTTCTGGAAGGACTTCGCTTCCATCGCCGCCGCCGAGCGGATCGACACCGTTCCCGTGCTCGCCCAGCTGATACGGCACAAAACACCCGGTCCGGGCAAGATGATCTCGATCATCGTCAGCGACCGTGACTACACACATCTGAAGGACCACATCCATCCCGTCTTCGTGGTGTCCCGGGCACTGTCCATGGTCGAGCTGACGATCCTCGAGAACGGCCGCGGTCATGGCCGGGTCGAGGAGGTCGACTACTGGGCGAACTTCGACCGGGCCCAGGAGCGGTTTCTCGGTGAGCTGAAGGAGCATCCGCTTGAGTACCAGAACTGAGCGTTCGCCACGGGTTGGCGTTCTGCGGATTGCCGGGTTTCGGAATCTGTGGCTGGCGAACCTGGCCGGTGGGATCGGGTACCAGTTCGGTGCGCTCGCGCTGAGTGTCACCGCGGTGACCACGTTGCACGCCAGCTCATTGCAGGTCAGCGTCCTGACGGCGCTGGGGTCGGCGGCGTTCCTGGTCTTCGGGATCCCGTCCGGCGTGTGGATCGACGGCTGGCCGAAACGCCGCGTGCTGCTGGTGGCCGACATTGCCCGGGCGGTGGCCATCGGCAGTGTTCCCGTCGCGTTCGCGCTCGACCTGCTGACCATCGTGCAACTGATGCTGGTGGCAGCAATCGTCGGTACCGCGAGCCTGTTCTTCAGCATCGCCCACACCAGCATCCTGCCGGAGATCGTCGCGCGCGAGAATGTCTCGGAGGCGTCGGCGCGGTTGCAGACGAGCGACACCACCCTGCGGGTGGTCGGGCCTGGTCTGGCCGGGCAGGTGCTCGGGTTCGGCAGCGGACCCCTGGTCTACGGCGTCACAGCGGTGATGCACGTGGTGTCGTCGTTGCTGGTCTACCGGGTCAGGGTCGCCGAACCGCCGGCGCAGAAGCCGGTCCGCGAGCCGTTCGTCAGAGCCCTGACGACGGGTCTCCGGTTCGTCGGCGGAAACACCGTGCTGCGGACCTTCCTCATCTCCGGCGCTCTGATCAACACCGGTGCGGGCGTCTACAGCGCCGTGTTCGCGGTCTTCGTTCTGCGAGATCTCGGCGTCTCACCTGCGGCGTTCGGGCTGGCGACCTCGATCGGTGGAGTCGGCGGCATCGCCGGATCCTTGATCGGCTTGCGGGTGAAGAACCTTCTCGGGTCCGTGCGGGCCGTGATGGTGTGCTATTCCCTGCTCGCAGTCGCCTTCGCGCTCGTACCGCTGACCGTCGTCCTGCCGCTGCCACGCCTGGTTCCCATCGCCGCCAGCAGCTTCTGCTTCAGTCTGCTGCTGGTCGTCTCGAGCATCAGCTCCACCGGCATGAACGCGCGGGTGACGCCCCGAGCCCTGATGGCACGAGTAACCTCGGCACGGCGGTTCGTCACCATGGGAGCCGTGCCTGTCGGAGCGTTGCTCGGCGGTCTCATCGCCACGACGTACGGCAACGAGGCAACCCTCTGGCTCGCGGCCGCTCTGGCGGCGGTGACCTGCGTGCCGTTCCTGCTGTCGCCGCTACGGTCGGTCCGGGAACTGCCGACGGAGTGGGAGGCGTCGGACTGAGCGTCGGTGAGCGAAGAGCTTCGGGCGTCGAGCACGTGCTGACGCGCGACGAAATAGCCCGGTGGTTTGTGATGTGCGGTTGTTCACGTCACAGAGGGTGGATGGCGGTCGTCAGGTGTTTGTTCGAAGAGGACAAACACGAAGGAACGTCATGAGCGCAGTGATCGAAGGATTTGGTGGGGAGATCGTCGGGCCCGACGATCCCGGGTACGACGCGGCGAGCCGGACCGTGCTGGCCGGCGGCACTCCGGCCTATGTCATCAGACCCGCGAGTGTCGAGGACGTACAGGCGGCCGTCCGGTACGCCACCGCGAGCGGACTGCCGCTCGCGGTGCGAGGTGGTGGACACTCGTTCGCCGCGTTCGGCACGAACGACGGCGGTCTGGTGATCGACCTGGCCGGCCTGGCGGGGATCGAGGTCATCGACAAGGACAAGCACGTGGTGCGGGTCGGCGGCGGCGCCACCTGGGGCCAGGTCGCGACGGCGCTCCAGCCGCACAATCTGGCGATCTCGTCGGGCGACACCAAGAGCGTCGGCGTCGCCGGACTGACGTTGACCGGCGGGATGGGGTGGAAGGTCCGCAAGTACGGTCTGGCCCTGGACCAACTGGTTGCGGTGCAGGTCGTGACCGCCGCGGGTGCGGTCGTCCGTGCGGCGGCCGACGAGAACGCCGAGCTGTTCTGGGCGATCCGTGGCGGCGGCGGAAACTTCGGGATCGTGACCGCGTTCGAGTTCGCGGCGCATCCGACCACCGACATCTTCTTCGGAAAGATCCTGTTTCCGGCCACCGAGATCGCGGACGTACTGCCGGCCTGGGCGGACTACATGCGGACCGCACCCGCCGGGCTGACCGGGATCGCGTCGTTCGCGAACCCGTTCCTCGGCGGACCTCAGGCGCCGTTGCAGATCGAGCTCGCCTACGACGGTGACGACGCGGAGCTCGCCGCGCAGGCGATCGACCCGATCCGTGCGCTCGGTACCGTGCTCGCCGACGACGTCACGCTGACGCCGTACGCCGAGGTGCTCGTGGACGGCGCGATCCCGCCGCCGGGCATCCAGCTGGTGACGCGAAGTGCCTTTGTCGACAAGGATTCCGTGCCCGAGGCGCTGCGGATCCTCGCCGAGACCGGTACGTCGCAAGGCTCGCCGATCATCGCGATTCGCAGTGTCGGCGGAGCGGTCGCCGAGATCGCCGACGACGCAACCGCGTACGCGTACCGGCAGGCCGAGCTGATGTTCGCGCTCACCGTGATCGGCCCGCCGCCGGTGATCGCGGCGACGCGTCCTGCCGGCCAGGAGCTGTGGGATCGGCTGACCCCGCACACCAACGGCGCGTACGCGAACTTCCTGTCCGATGCCGAGGACGCCGATGTCGCCGCGGTCTATCCGGCCAAGACGTACGAGCGGCTCGCGGCCGTGAAGCGCGAGTACGACCCGGAAAACGTGTTCGCCAGCAACCACAACGTGCGGCCTGCATGAGCGCCGGCGAGGGCAAGGTCTGGTTCGTCACCGGATCGTCCCGCGGGCTCGGCCGCGCGTTCATCGAGGCTGCGCTGTCCCGTGGCGGCCGGGTCGCCGCGACCGCCCGCAAGAGCCTCGCCGAGTTGACCGAGCAGTACGGGGACGCAGTCCTGCCGCTGGTCCTGGACGTGACCGACAAGGCGGCGGTCTTCCAGGCCGTGGAGCAGGCGCACGCGCATTTCGGCCGCCTCGACGTGATCGTCAACAACGCCGGGTACGGGCTGACCGGCGCGGTCGAGGAACTCGACGAGACCAACGTCCGCGACCAGTTCGAGACGAACTTCTTCGGGCCGCTCTGGGTCGTCCAGGCCGCGCTGCCGTACCTGCGTGCGCAGGGCGGCGGGCGCATCATCCAGGTGTCGTCGGTAGCCGGCCTGACGGGGCTACCGCTCGGCGGGGCGTACTGCGCGTCCAAGTGCGCCTTCGAGGGACTCAGCGAAGCACTCGCCGCGGAGGCTGCGCCCTTCGGCGTCAAGGTCACGATGCTCGAGCCCGGCGGTTATGCGACCGATGGCGTCACCGGCGGCGTGCGGTCCACGCCCAACCCGTTGTACGACGACGTCCGCGCGGCGCTGGCGACACATCTCGCCACCGCCGACTTCGGCGATCCGGCGGCCGCCGGGCAGGCGATCCTCGAGCTCGCCGACACCCCCAACCCGCCGCTGCGGATCTTCTTCGGCACCGAGGGGTTCCCGATGATGCAGCAGGTGTACGCCGAGCGCCTCAAGTCCTGGGAGGACTGGCAGGAACTGTCCGTACGGGCGATGGGGGTACCAGGCTCCGCTAGTTAGCCTCGCGATGCAGCCCGACCGCGACGACGATGATCGCCACCGCCGCCAGTTCGGCAACCTGCGGGATCTGCCGCAGGACGACGGCACCGATCACCGTCGCCGTGGCGGGCAGCAACGCCAGCATCAGCGCGAACGTCGACCGCTTCAGCCGCGCCATCGCGAGCTGATCGGCGACGTACGGAATCACCGACGAACACACCCCGACGCCCACCGCGGCGGCCAGCAACCGCACGTCCCGGAACGCCGGAACGGCCACCCACGCGCCGACCGGTAGTGCGAGCACCGTCGCCGTGCCCATCGCCAGCGCAAGACCGTCGATCCGCCGAAGCCCGGCCGCGCGCGACACCCGGTGGCCGAGGACGACGTACGCGGCGAACAGCAGCGCATTGAGCGCCGTGCACAGCAGGCCGATCCAGTCGTGTGAGAGGCGGATGTCGGTCAGGACGTACACACCGGCGACGGCGAGGATCAGCGCGAGGACGTTCCGCAGGCTGCGGACCGCGATCGCCGCCAGCACGATCACCGGCGCGAACTCGGCCGCCGCGACCGTCCCGAGTGGGACCCGATCGATGGCCAGATAGAAGCAGCAGTTCATCACTGCGAGGACAGCGCCCCAGGCGACGACCAGCCGGCGGGTGCGGGCGTCGAGGATCCGCCAAGCCCGCCACGGGCGTCGCCAGGCCGCGAAGATCAGGCCGGCCGACGCGATCCGCAACCATGCGACGCCGAGCGGTTCGATCCGCGTGAACAGCAGTACGGCCAGCGCCGGGCCCAGGTAGTGGAACACGGCGCTGACGATGAAGTACAGCTGCGGCGGAACGCTTCTTCGCACAGGACTCACGGTAGGAAGCGCGCCGCCGTCCGGCCATGACGTTCCGGAAAGTGCTTCGTTTCCTTGCTTTCAGGATTGTGAAAGTGACCCCGGCATCCGGTGATACTGCGGGCATGCGTCGATCGGGGATGTTTGCCGCACTGGCCGGCTGTCTACTACTCGTGGTGTCGCCCTTGACCGCCCACGCGAAAACGGAAGCCACGACCGTGAAGACACTGACCTTCAACATCCATCACGGCGCCGGCGTCGACGGCGTGCTCGACCTCGAACGGGTCGCGAAGACCATCGAGGCCTCCGGCGCGGGAGTCGTCGGGCTGCAGGAGGTCGACAAGTACTTCGACGCGCGCAGCAACTGGGAGAACCAGCCGGCCTGGCTGGCGGCGCGACTGAAAATGAGCTACGTCTTCGCCGCCAACCTGGACTGGGATCCGGCCGAGCCTGGCAAGCCGCGTCGCCAGTACGGGACGCTCGTGCTCTCGAAGTACCCGATCGTCGACTCCCGCAACACGCTGCTGCCGCTGCACGCGGGCAGTGAACAGCGCGGCCTGCTCGAGACCCTGATCGACGTCGCCGGTACGCCGCTGCGCTTCGCGGACACGCACCTGACGACGATCAACGACGGCGAGCGCATCGAGCAGGTGAACGCGATCGTCGCGCTGCTCAAGGACGCTCCCGAAGCAACGCTGCTGGTCGGCGATCTGAACGCCGTACCGACGTCGACCGAGGTCAGGACGCTGACGACGCACTGGACCGACACCTGGCCGCAGAAGGGTTTCGGGCTCGGATTCACCAGCCCGGTGCCGTTGCCGATCAAGCGGATCGACTACCAGCTGCACAATGCGCAACTGGCGCCGACCGCCGCATCGGTCCCGTTGAGCTTCGCGTCCGACCACCTGCCGCTCGCGGCGACCTACTCGCTCAGCTGACGTTCGTAGGCGTCCGCCGACCAGGACGCTTGGGTCTTCGTGACGAGCCGGGCGCCGAGGCGTTCGTAGAAGCGGTAGCCGCCCTCGTTCTCCAGGCGTAGCCCCCAGCCGATCGGGAGCCGGTCCGGCAGGGCGAGACGGGCGAGCGCCAGCATCAGTTGGCGTCCGACACCACCGTCGCGGAACTGTTGGCGGACATAGAGATCGTCGAGCGCGAGCTGATCGCCGCCCACCCACAGGTACGGCCGGCGCAGCGCGGAGACGTACCCCGCCGGCGTCCCGTCGACCTCCGCGATCAGCACGATCACCTCGTCCCGCGCGAGGAACCCCTGCCAATCGGGCACGCTCGCGGTCACGTACTGCCGCTGGTCCTGGTAGTCGGCCAGCTCCCCCATCAGCATCAGCACCGTCTCCGCATCCGCGACCACCGCGCGGCGGATCTCAGTGGGCATGGCTCGCTCCCCTCGCAGGCTTGAACGACGGTACGACGATCAGCATCAGAACGGCAGCCACCGCGGCCAGGATCGCGGCGAACGTGAAGCCCCGGGCGAAGCCGGACGACACCGTTCCGGCCAGGCTCGCGGCCGCGATACTCGACACCACCGCGACACCGAGCGACGCACCGAACTCGTGGAACGTACTCAGGATCCCCGACGCCAGCCCTGCTTCGCGGTAGTCGATCTGCGCGAAGGTCGTGGTCGACGCCGCCACGAACACCGCACCGAGCCCGATCGTCCCGACCGTCATCCCGCTCACGATCGCGACCGTGCCGTCCCAGAGCGCGGGCGCGGCGATGCCGATCGCGGCGAGCAGGAACGCGGCGATCGCGATCGCCCGCGCACCGATCGTGCCAACCAGTCGGCCGGCCAGCTGGGCGCCGACGATCGCGGCAACCGCCACCGGCAAGAACAGCAGACCGGTGCGCAGCGCCCCGTACTGCTGGAAATGTTGCAGATAGAACGAGCCGAGGAAGAACAGCGAGATCATCAGCGCGGTCGCGACCAGCAGCATAAAGGTGCCTGCGGCAACGGGTCGGCGGGTGAGGATCCGGAGGTCCATCAACGGCGACCGCACGGTGCGCTGCACCCACGCGAAGATGCCGTACAGGACAAGGGCTCCGGCCAGGGTGCCGAGAGTCGCGGCGGACAACCAGCCGCGATCGCCGGCGTTGATGAGCGCGTAGATCGCCGTACCGGTGCCGGCCGTGACGACGAGCGCACCCGGTACGTCGAGGCGGCCCTGCTCTTCGCTTGGCTGGTCGGCGGGGAGCATCCGGATCAGCAGGGCGAACACGATCACGCCGATCGGCAGGTTGATGTAGAACACCCACTGCCAGCCGGGGCCTGCGGTGAGCAGACCACCGAGCAGTACGCCGATCGCGGAGCCGCCACCACCCATCGCGGACCAGATGCCCAGCGCCTTGTTCCGCTCGTCGCCGTCGAACGTCTTGGTGACGACGGACAGCGCTGCGGGCGAGAGCATGGCGGCGCCGATGCCTTGTGCGACACGGCCGGCGAGCAGCACCTCGGGGCCTTGAGCGAGACCGGTGAGCAGTGACGCGAGGGTGAAGACGCCGAGGCCGGTCAGTACGACGCGGCGGGAGCCGAACAGGTCGGCAGCACGGCCGCCGAGCAACATCAGGCCGCCGAACATCAGCGTGTACGCGCTGACAACCCACGTCAGCGTCTCGCGCTGCAGGTGCAGGTCGGTCTCGATGTTCGGCAGCGCGATCGCCACCACGGTGACGTCCAGGATCAGCATGAACTGCGCGACGGCGAGCAACCCCAGCAGTCGCCACCGCCGGGGGTCTGGTTGTGTCATGAGCTTCTTCCTTAAGTTGAACAGGCGTGTACGGGTTTCACGGTAACTCGTACACTGGTGTTCGACAAGAGGAATTCGTACAATGGTGTTCGAGATCGGGAGGCCGGATGGTAGTGACCACCAGGCGGGCGGACGCGCAGCGGAACATCGCGGCGATCCTGACCGCGGCCGCGGAGTGCCTCGGCCGCAACCCGTCGGCGAGTACATCGGAGATCGCGAAGGCGGCCGGCGTCGGCCGGGTCACGCTGTACGGGCATTTCCCGTCGCGGGCCGAGCTCGTCGACGCGGTCTTCGTGCAGGCGATCGCGGCCGGGGAGGAGACGCTCGGCCAGATCGACCTGACCGGTGATCCGCGGGCGGCACTCGGGCGGCTGATCGAGCCGAGCTGGCAGCTTGTCGACCAGTACCGGTCGCTGTTGATCGCGGCTCAGGAGGCCCTGCCGGCCGGTCGCGTACGGGACCTGCACGCGGACCCGATGGCGCGCGTGGAGGGGCTGATCGAGCGGGGACGCGCCGAGGGGTTGTTCCGGAGCGACCTGCCGACGTCCTGGCTGGTCAGCGTGATGCACAACGTGATGCACGGCGCCGCGGGCGAGCTCCAGGCGGGGCGCATCACGTCCGATCAGGCAGCGCCGTACATCACCGCGACGCTGCTGGCGGCGTACGCCCCGCCCGACTGAGCTACACCGGGCGGGGCTTGACCGGTCTTACTCGAGCCAGGTCGTTTCGAACGTCGCGTTGGCGTGGATGTGGATCGCCTCGTACCCGCCCGGCCCGGTGCGGAACTTGTGCGGCGTCTCCGCCGGGACCACGAGGATCTGGCCGGCCGTGCCGACGATCTCCTCGGTGTCCACCGTGAACGTCGCCGAACCGCGGCGGATGATGAACGTCTCGGCGTACGGATGCAGGTGCAACCGCGGCCCGACGCCCTCCTTCGTGGTCGACTCCAGAATCAGCGAGACCCCGGCTCCGCCAGGCAGCTCGGTGTAGTTCTCGGTCCATTCCTCGCCGTCGTCGCGCCCGTCGGCCCTGCTGATCACCGCGGCCCCGGACTTCGCAATCTCCGTCATGCCACCCTCCCTGCAGCTGGATTCCGCCCACCGTAACCGCGCGCCAGTTTCTTTCCCACCGGTTAGTGTCAGCCGCATGCCGCTGTACTCATTCGAAGGTAAGCGTCCTCAGGTGCACCCCGAGGCATGGATCGCGCCGACCGCAACGCTGGTCGGGGACGTTGTGGTCGAGGCCGGGGTGTCGATCTGGTACGGCGCCGTGATCCGCGCCGACCTCGGCACGATCACGATCCGCGCCGGCGCGAACATCCAGGACAACACGGTCATCCACGTCGGCCACAACGGCTGCGAGATCGGCCCGAACGCGACCGTCGGCCACCAGTGCCTGATCCACGACTGCACGATCGGCGAACAGGCCCTGGTCGGCAACGGCGCGATCGTCCTCGACGGCGCAACCGTCGGCAACCGTGCCCTCGTCGCCGCCGGCGCCACCGTCACCCCCGGCGCCGTCATCCCACCCGAATCCGTAGCCATGGGCAGCCCCGCCAAGAAGATCATCCCCCTCGACGGCACCGCCAAGCTCTTCGTAGACCACAACGCCGCCGTCTACCACGCCCTGGCCCAACGCCACGCCACCACAGTCGAACTCATCGAGCACCAAGCCTGACTTCGCGGCCCACAACCATCCCGCCGTCGCGACCCGGTGTTCCCCTGACAAGTCGAGAACCGTTTGAGCGGTTCACCCCTCAAGTTGCCCCTTCGCCCACGGCGTGCAGGAGACGAAGGGACAAAGTGCGAGGTTAACCGGCCCCCCTTCCTGTTCTGTTGTGGCTGCGTGTGGTCCGGGGCAGGCAGGAGGACAGGAGGTGTCGATCGGTTCCTGGTTGGTGGGTAGTGCACCTGAGCGTGAAAGTGCAACGCGCGTACGGTGTCCCAGGGTGTACTACCTGTTGAGATGTACGCCGCCGGCCCGGTTGGCTGGCTGGCTGGTGAGGTGGGTGGCAGGTCCGCGCTGTTGTGTGCCGCAAGCCCCCGACCAGGGTGTGTATTAGGTGCGTGATCGACGAATTCGCGAAGACGTACCTGCACGGCAACCTGCGTTGGGTGCGCGCTGACCTGATCGACAAGGTCGAAGGCTTGTCCGAGTACGACGTACGCCGGCCACTCACGTACACGGGTACCAACCTTCTCGGCCTCGTCAAGCACCTCACGATGACCGAAGCCCGGTACTTCGGCGAGCTCTTCAACCGCCCGTACGCAGACCCACTCCCGAGCTACACCGACCCGCACTACGCGAACCGCGACCACCTGTGGGTACGAGCCGCCGAGACCCGCGCGCAGATCATCACCAACTACCACCGCGCCTGCGCCCACGCCGACGCCACCATCGACGCCCTCCCGATCGACGCTGAAACCACCGTCCCGTGGTGGCCACGCCCGAACGTGATGCTCTTCAACGTGCTGGTCCACGTCCTCACCGAGTCGAACCGCCACGCCGGCCACGCCGACATCCTCCGCGAACAGGTACACGGCGCGTCCGATGCCGACCCCACCGTCAACTGGCCCGCCCACCAAGCCCAAATCGAACAAGCCGCCCGCCGCGCAGCACCTCCCGGAGACTGACGATAAGCAATTGCCTATCGTCGGTGTCCGGGGAGGGTGCTCGGTTGGTTAGGTTTGCCAGGTGTAGCGGCGTTCGGGGCGGCCTGTGGTGCCGTAGCGGAGGGTTACTTGGGCTTGGCCTTGGGTGGTCAGGAATTCCAGGTAGCGGCGGGCGCTTACGCGGGAGATGCCGATGAGTTCGGCGCATTCGGCGGCGGAGAGGTTGTCGGGGGTTTTGCGGAGGGCGGCGGTGACCAGGTCGGCGGTTTCCTGGGAGAGGCCCTTCGGGAGGCGGTTGGTGCGCGGGCGGGCCGGCGCGAGGACGCGGTCGACGTCGGCCTGGGTCGTGACCTGGTCCGGTACGCTCGCGCGCCGCCGGGCGTACTCCTGGAGCCGCACCCGCAGGTCCTCGAAGCCGAACGGTTTCAGCAGGTAGTTGACCACCCCCTGCCGCACCGCTCCCCGCACAGCCTCCGCCTCCCGCGCCGCGGTGATCACGAGGATGTCGACCGACGGCTGTACGGCGCGGAGCCGAGCGATCAGGTCCAGCCCGAAGACGTCCGGAAGGTACAGGTCGAGCAGCACCAGATCGGGCGCCAGCGAGCTGAGCGCGGCGACCGCGTGATCGCCGGAGTTGGCCGTACCAACGACCTCGAAGCCGTCCACGCGATCGACGAACCCACGGTGGATCCGGGCCACCATGAAGTCGTCGTCGACGACCAGGACCGTGATCATCGGGCTCCTTCCGGCGTACGTTGGGTGGACATCCGGGCGACGAACGCGGCGCCGCCGTCGGTCAGGTTGGTGACCGCGACCTCGCCGCCGCGGCGCCGGCAGATCAGGCGCGTCATTGCGAGCCCGATCCCGCGCTCCCCCTCGGCCGCCGCCTTGGTGGTGAACCCGTGCGCGAACACTTCCTGCGCCAGCTCGGGTGCCACGCCCGGTCCGGAGTCGCGGACGACGATCTCGACGCTCGCCGCGTCCTGCCGCAGCTCGACCTCGACCCACGCCGGCGACAACGGCGTACCGGACTGTGCGGCCGCATCGACAGCGTTGTCTACGAGGTTACCCAGAACTGTCGCGATGTCGGCGGACAACCCCGGATCGAGCCGGAGCAAGGTGGTCCGTTCCGACACCCGGAGCTCGACACGGCGCTCGGCGGCGAGCGAGGACTTCGCCATCAGCAAGGCGGCGACCGTGGTGTCGTGGACGCGCCGGGTCACCGTCAGGTCCAGCGATTCGCGATAACGGTTGAGCGCACCAACGTACGTGACCACCTCGTCGTACTCCCCGATCTGGATCAGCCCCGAGATCGTGTGCAACTGGTTCGCGAACTCGTGCGTCTGCGCCCGGAGCAGCTCTGCCGACGACCGGAACGACCCGAGCTCCCGCTCCAGCTGCGCGAGCTCGGTCCGGTCCCGGAGCGTGGTGACGGATCCGAGCGACCGGCCGTCCTTGGTGACGCTCATCCGGTTCATCACGAGCACCCGTCCACGCCGTACGACAACCGCGTCGAGCGACTCGTCCGCGCCGGACAGCACCTCGAGCAGCCGGCCCTCGATTCCCAGCTCCCGCAGGGATTTCCCGACCGCGTCGGACGGAAGGTCGAGCAGCCGGCGGCCGACGTCGTTCACCAGCGTGACGCGCAGATGGGGGTCCAGGGCAACGACTCCCTCGGCGAGCCCGTACAGCATCGCCTCCCGGTGCTCGGCGAGTCCGGCGATCTCGCGCGGTTCGAGCCCGAGCGTCTGCCGTTTGATCCGCCGCGCGAGCAGCCACGACCCGAGCAGCCCGAGCAGGCAGGCGATCCCGAGATAGATCGCGAGGTACGACGACGCGCCGCGCAACCGTTGAACCACCGAGGGCGCGCGCTCCCCGACCATCACGGTCCCGATGTGGTCGCCGAGCGTCCCGTCCGGGTTGCCCTGCGCGTCCCGGCCCTCGCTGAGCACGGGGACCTGCGCCACCAGCTCGGTCCCACCGTCGCCGCGGAGCTCGCCGGACCACCCGCGACCCTGCGCAACCTCGGGAACGCCGAGCGTGAGCATGGTGCCGATCTGCGTCGGATTGGTTGCCGCGATCACCTTCCCGTGCGCGTTCGCCACGGTGATCGACGTGACGCCGGACTGCGCGATGCTCGTCTGCAGAGCGGGCGCCAGCAGCTCCGCCGGCGCCGGGTTCCGGATCCCGAACCGCAGTGTGGGGCTGGCCGACAGCTGTTCGGCCAGCAACGTGACGCGGCGGCCCTCGACCCGGTTGAACGTGGCAGCGGACTGGGCCAGTGAGACCGCGGCGACGGCGACGAGCACGATCACCACGATCGCCAGCTGCAGCACCAGCAGCTGCCCGGCCAGCGTCGGTCGTCGCCCCAGGATCGCCATCGTCACCTCCTCGTCGGTTCGCACCGCATGATCACCGGTCAGCGGCCCAAGTGCCACACTTCAGCCAGGTTCCGCCTGTGACCACAATGAACTCAACCACCGCTGCGGCCACAACGCAGACGTCTGTACCCCTGGAGGTCCACGATCGTCGCCACCTGATCCCCACCGAAAGGACTCCGCCATGAGGTCCAGACTCCTCGCAGCCACGGCGCTGCTCGCCGTGACCGCCCTGACGGCCTGCGGTGCGACCGCGGAGAAGAAGGACACCACCGGCGGCGGCAGCGACAAGCCTGCCACCGGACTGCGGCTGATGGTGCCGAACACTGCCGGCGGCGGGTACGACACCACCGCCCGGGTCGCCGCGAAGGCGATGGAGGACGCGAAGATCGCGACCGGCGTCCAGGTGTTCAACCTGCCCGGCGCGGGCGGAACGGTCGGCCTGCAGCGGATCGTGAACGAGAAGGGCAACGGCAAGCTCGCGATGCAGATGGGCCTCGGCGTCGTCGGTGCGACGTACACGTCGAAGTCCAAGGCGACGCTCACCCAGACCACCCCGATCGCGAAGATGATCGAGGAGGCGGGAGCAATCGTGGTCCCGAAGAACTCGCCGTACAAGACGATCCAGGACCTGGTCACGGCCTGGAAGGCGAACCCGAAGGGGATGGCTGTCGGCGGCGGCTCGTCGCCGGGCGGACCGGACCACCTGCTGCCGATGCAGCTGGCGCAGACCGTCGGCATCGACCCGAAGGACGTCAACTTCGTCTCGTACGACGGCGGCGGCGAGCTGCTGCCCGCGCTGCTCGGCAGCAAGATCGCCTTCGGCACCAGCGGATTCGGCGAGTTCCTCGACCAGGTCGAGAGCGGTCAGGTCCGGGTACTCGCGGTGAGCAGCGAGAAGCCGGTCGACGCGCTGAAGGACGTACCGACGCTGAAGAGCTCCGGAATCGATCTGGTGTTCACCAACTGGCGCGGGATCGTGGCGCCGCCCGGGATCAGCGACGCGGACAAGCAGGTCTGGATCGACGCGCTGACCAAGATGCACGACTCCGCGGAGTGGAAGGCCGAGATGCAGAAGCACGGCTGGACCGACGCGTTCGTCACCGGGCCTGAGTTCGGGACGTTCCTCACCGACCAGGACAAGGCGGTCGCCGACATCCTGACCAAGCTCGGATTGGCGGCATGACGGCCGCGACAACGCGGCGGGACACAGCGCAGTACGGAGTGTGTGGGTTCCTGGCGGTGGTCGGCGTCCTGGTGGTCGTCGACGCCGCCCGGCTCCGGCACATTGCCACCAGCAACGATCCGATCGGCCCGAAGCCGGTCCCGATCGTGCTCGGCGTACTGCTGCTGGTGGTCGCCGTGCTGTACGCGGTGGACGTGGCCCGGGGCGGCACCGGCGCGGCCGAGGAGGGCGAGGACGTCGACGTGTCGTCCCCGATCGACTGGCGCACCGTGCTGCTGCTGATCGCCGCGTTCGTGGTCAATCTGCTGACCATCGAGCCGCTCGGCTGGGTGATCAGCGGAACCCTGCTGTTCTGGGGTTCGGCGTTCGCGCTCGGCAGCCGGCACCACATCCGCAACGTGTTCATCGCCGTTGCGCTGTCGCTGATCACGTTCTACGCGTTCGCGATCGGCCTCGGCGTCAACCTGCCGGCCGGCGTACTGCAAGGGATTCTCTGATGGACAACCTGATGAACCTGCTGAACGGGTTCGGCGACGTCCTCGCCCCGGTCAACCTGCTGCTCGCCCTGCTCGGTGTCACGGTCGGTACTGCGGTCGGCGTACTGCCCGGGATCGGTCCCGCGATGACGGTGGCACTGCTGCTGCCGATCACGTACGGGCTGGAGCCGGTGCAGGCGTTCATCATGTTTGCCGGCATCTTCTACGGCGGCATGTACGGCGGCTCGACGACGTCGATCCTGCTGAACACCCCCGGTGAGTCGTCCTCGGTGGTGACGGCGATCGAGGGCAACAAGATGGCCCGCGCCGGACGGGCCGCGCAGGCCCTGGCGACGGCCGCGATCGGCTCGTTCATCGCGGGGACGATCGGGACGCTGCTGCTCGTACTGGTCGCGCCGCAGGTGGTGAAGTTCGCGATCAGTCTCGGCGCGCCGGACTACCTGGCGATCATGCTGCTCGCGTTCGCCGGCGCGACGTCGGTGCTCGGCTCGTCGCGGATCCGCGGGTTCGCCGCCCTGCTGCTCGGGCTGGTGATCGGCCTGGTCGGGATCGACAAGGTGACCGGCCAGCAGCGGCTCACGCTCGGCATCCCACAGCTTGCCGACGGCATCGATGTCGTGGTGGTTGCCGTCGGCATCTTCGCGGTCGGCGAGGCGCTCTGGGTGGCGGCGCATCTGCGGCGGAACCCGGGCACGGTGATCCCGGTGGGCCGGCCGTGGATGGGCAAGTCGGACTGGCGGCGTTCGTGGAAGCCATGGTTGCGCGGGGCCGCGTTCGGGTTCCCGATCGGGGCGCTGCCGGCCGGCGGCGCGGAGATCCCGACCTTCCTCTCGTACGCGACCGAGAAGAAGCTGTCCAAGCACCCGGAGGAGTTCGGGCACGGCGCGATCGAGGGCGTCGCCGGGCCGGAGGCCGCGAACAACGCCTCGGCCGCCGGCACGCTGGTCCCGATGCTGGCATTGGGCCTCCCCACGAATGCGACGGCCGCGGTGATGCTGGCCGCGTTCACGTCGTACGGGATCCAGCCCGGACCGCTGCTGTTCCAGCGCGAGCCGAAGCTGGTCTGGGCACTGATCGCGAGCCTGTTCATCGGCAACCTGTTCCTGCTGCTGCTCAACCTGCCGCTGGCACCGGCCTGGGCGAAGCTGCTCCAGATCCCGAGGCCGTACCTGTACGCCGGGATCATCTTCTTCGCCTCGATGGGTGCGTACGCCGTGAACGCGCAGCCGCTCGACCTGTTGTTGCTGCTGCTCCTCGGCCTGCTCGGGTTCGCGATGCGGCGCTTCGGGCTGCCGGTACTGCCGCTGATCATCGGAGTGATTCTCGGCCCGATCGCGGAGCGGCAGGCCCGGATGGCGCTGCAGCTCTCGAACGGCGACGCCTCCGGCCTGGTCGGCGGACCGGTCGCGTACGTGATCTACGCGGGGATCCTGGTGATGATCGCCTGGCCGCTGGTGGCGAGACTGCGCCGGAAAATCATGACGAAAGATGTCGTAATTTCGGCCTGACACTGGGTCCATGAACATACAGAGAGCCTGGTTGGGTGTGGTCTCCGCGGACCACACCCAGCGGGCCGTCCAGGGTGGTTTCATCCAGCTCAACCACGGCAAGCGGTACGGTGTCGCGCGCCTGCGCCAGGGTGACGGTTTCGCGATCTACTCGCCGACCGAGCGGTATCTCGAGAAGCGGCCGTTGCGGGCGTTCACGGCGCTCGGGGTGGTCGTCGACGAGGCGCCGTACCAGGCCGAACCGATGTCCATGGGCGATCGTGGCACCATCCAGCCCTGGCGCCGCCGGATCGAGTTCCTCCCGGTACGCCGCGCCGCGCTCCACGACCTGGCCCTCGAGCTGACCCAGTCCCCGAACTGGGGCTACCAGCTACGCCGCGGCCTGGTCCCGCTCGACCCCGCCGACTTCGAGAAACTTCGGGAAACCATGTCAATTCCGTGAGGTCCCGTCCGACGTAGAAGTATGAACAGGACCTTCAGGCAGTTGCTGATCAACACGTTGGCGGCGAACGTGACGACCACGTTCCTGAGCTTCGGTTTCGCGTTCTGGGTGTACCTGGTGACGCGTTCGGTGCTCGCGGCGTCCGTGGTCTCCGGTGTCTCGATGCTGATCGGCGCCGCCTCCGGGACGATCTTCGGGGCGATCGTGGACTCGCACCGGAAGAAGACCGCGATGACGCTGTCGACCTCGATCACGGGCGTGGCGTTCGCGCTGGCCGGCGTTCTGTACGTCGCGGTCGGCCGGCACCTCACTGACTGGCACGGGCCGTGGTTCTGGGCGTTCACGCTCCTCATCCTGATCGGCAGCACCGCCGGTCAACTGCGCAGCATCGCGCTGTCGACGGCCGTGACGCTGCTCGTCCCCGCCGACCGCCGCGACAAGGCGAACGGCCTGGTCGGCACCGTGAACGGGGTCGCGCACCTGATCACCAGCGTGCTCAGCGGCCTGTCGGTGGGCTTCGTCGGGATGGGCGGCACCGTCGCGATCGCAGTCGGGTTCACCGCCGTGGTCCTCGTACACCTGCTGTTCGCGATCCACCTCGACGAGCCGCGGCCGGAGCACCACCAGCAGGCCCGGCTCGATGTCCGTACCGCCTGGCGCACAATCAAGAGCGTTCCGGGTCTGCTGCCGCTGATCCTGTTCAGCACCTTCAACAACCTGATCATGGGCGTCTTCATGGCGCTGATGGATCCGTACGGGCTGAACCTGTTCTCGGTGCAGTCCTGGGGTGTCGTGCTCGGCATCACCAGCATCGGATTCATCGCCGGCGGTGCACTGGTCGCCAAGTTCGGACTGGGCCGTTCGCCGCTGCGGGTGCTGCTGATCGCGAACGTCGCGATCGCGGTCGTCGGCATCGGTACGGCGGTGCGCGAGTGGCAGTCGCTGCTGGTGCTGGGCATGCTCGGCTTCTTCCTGCTCGTCCCGATCGCCGAAGCGGCGGAGCAGACGATCCTGCAGCGGATGGTGCCGTTCGAGCAGCAGGGACGGGTGTTCGGGTTCGCACAGAGCATCGAGACCGCGTCGACCCCGATCGCCGCGTTCGCGATCGGTCCGGCGGCGCAGTTCCTGCTGATCCCGTACATGGACTCGGCGTCCGGGCGCTCCACGTTCGGCTGGCTGCTGGGCGCGGGTCAGGCCCGTGGCATCGCCCTCGCGTTCGTCGTCGCGAGCCTGGTCATGCTGGTCGTCGTACTGCTGGCGTTCGCGAGCGCGGCGTACCGCAGGCTGAACCTCAGCTACTCCCTGGAGCCTGTACCTGCCTAGTGAGTGGCAGGAAGACCTGGTCGACGATCTCGGTCAGGACCTCGGGCGCCACGGACCTGGCGCCGTTGAGCGCGTACTCGTTGCGGAGCAGATCGACCGCGACCGTGGCGACGCGCGGGGTGAGCGCCGCCTGACCGACCTCGCCGCGGGCGACGGCGCGCGCCAGGACGGTGAGCCAATGCGAGACGCCGGCGTGGGCGACCTGGTCCCGGAGTTCGCGCAGGCGCTCGGGATCGGAGTGGATGTCGGCCAGCAGCTCGCGCAGGATCCGGCCGACGGGCGACGACATCCGCTCGTTCGCCCTGGTGAGCAGCGCGAGCGCATCGCCCCGCAGCGAGCCCGTGTCGGGGGCTCCGCCGGCTCCGGTCGGGAGCATCTCGCGGTACGCCGCCACGCACAGCGCCGCCCGGCTGGGCCAGCGACGGTAGATGACGTTCTTCGACGTACCGGCCCGCGCGGCGACCCCGTCCATCGTCAGATCGCGGTAGCCGACCTCCTGCAACTCCTCGACGGCAGCGCGCAGGATCGCCTCCTCGAGCGCGGCACCGCGGCGGCGCGTCACCTGAGCCATCCGGTCCTCCCCTGAAGAGACACCCTGAGAGATACCCAGAGTATCCCATGACATTCGGCCTAATCAGCCGCACTCGATCCTTTCTAAGCTACTACCAGTATCTTAAATCGAAAGGATTCGGATCATGCGGAAGCTGCTCATCGGTCTGCTCTGGGACCTCGGACTACCGGCCGCGGTGTACTACGGTGCGCACGCGATCGGGTACGACGTACAGACAGCCCTCACCGCCGCGGCCGTCGCGGCACTGCTCCGGGTCGCCTTCGTGGCGATCCTGCACCGCCGCCTTGACGCGATCGCGGCGGTCGTCGGCGGGACGTTCGCGATCCTGCTGGCGCTCTCGGCCCTCACCGACGACCCGCGGATCCTGCTCGCCAAGGAGTCCGTACTCTCCGGCGCCGCCGGACTGCTGCTCGTCGGCTCGTGCCTGATCGGGAAGCCCCTCGTCTACACGCTGGCGAGCAAGGTCGCCAAGGGTCCGGACTGGACCGAACGCTGGCGGACCGACACGGCGTTCCGGAAGCACTTCTTCCTGCTGACGGCGCTCTTCGGTGCGGTACTGCTGATCGACGCGATCGTCCGCCTCGTGCTGATCTACTCGCTCCCGCTCGACACGATGGCGAACCTGTCGCCGATCCTGCACGTCGGCGCCCTTGCGCTCCTGGCCGGCTGCGCGCTCTGGTTCCGCAGCCGTCGGCAGCGGGCGGTGGCCCATGCGCGGTAAGGGAATCGCCTACGACACCGGCTCCCAGTTGAGCGGCGGGCACACGCGGCCGGCCTTCGACCCCGACGTCGTACGGCGCGATCTGGGAGTCATCGCGAACGACCTGCACTGCACCGCGGTACGGATCACCGGCAGCGACCCGGAGCGGCTCGCGATCGCGGGCTCATCCGCGGCTGCGGTCGGGCTCGAGGCCTGGATCTCGCCGTTCCCATGCGACCTGACCGAGGACGAGATGCACGAGTTGTTCGTCGACTGCGCTCGTCGCGCCGAGAAGCTTCGGCAGGAGGGTGCGGAGGTTGCGCTCGTACTCGGCGGAGAGCTGAGTCTGTTTGCCCGCGGCTTCGTACCCGGTGACGATCTCTTCCAGCGACTGGCCGTCTTCTCGCAGCGCGGGCCCGAGCTGGCCGAGCTAGCCAGGGGCGTCCGGCCGAGGCTGAACGCGTTCCTGCGCGAGGTCGTCGGCGCTGTCCGGCCGATCTTCGGTGGGAAGCTGACGTACGCGGCGCTGCCCTTCGAGGGCGTGGACTGGACGTTGTTCGACTTCGTCGCGGTCGACGCCTACCGCGGAGCGAACAACGCCGCGACGTTCCGGCAGGAGATCGCCGGGCTGCGGCGGCACGGGCGGCCGATCGTGATCACCGAGTTCGGCAGTGCGACCTTCCGCGGCGCCGGCGATCGGGGCGGCCGCGGCTGGATGATCATCGATCGCAACCACGAGCCGTGGCAGTTGGACGGCGACTACGTACGCGACGAGGAGGGGCAGGCGACGTACTTCCGGGAGCTGATCGCGATCTTCGACGCCGAGGGCATCGACACCGCGTTCTGGTACACCTTCGCCAACTACAAGTTCCCGCATCGGCCCGGTCCACGCCAGGACCTCGATCTCGCCTCGTACGGCGTCGTCATGGTCAACCCGAACGGCAATTGGGAACCCAAGGCAGTCTTCCACGCGATCAGCGACACCTACGTGACCGCTGCTGCGCTATAGGTTCGGGGTATGGCCGTTGGGGACGAAGTCTCGGTGGCGTGTGCGCGGCGGATCGCCCTGGCCGCACAGGGGTTCGGCGATCCGCGCGAACGCGTTGAGGTACGGGCAGCGATCCAGCAAGCCGGCGTACTGCAGCTGGACTCGGTGAACGTGTTGTGCCGCTCGCACTATCTGCCGGTGTACGCGCGGGCGGGCGCCTATCCGCAGTCGACGCTCGACGAGCTGAGTTGGGGCGCGGACCGGGAGTTGTTCGAGTACTTCTGGGGTCACAAGGCCGCGCTGATCCCGCTCGGCAACCACCCGCTGATGCGCTGGCGGATGCGGGCGGCCGAGCGGCAGGTGTGGGACGACGAGCTGAGCCCGGACGTGACCGCACCGTGGTCGGTCGTGGCGGGCATGCGCCGGTTGACGGCGGAGCGGCCCGGGTACGTCGACCAGGTCCTGGAGCTCGTCCGCGAGAAGGGCCCGGTGACCGCGGGCGAGGCGAGTCCGGACGGCGTACGGCGCAAGCGCACCGACCCCGATCCGGATCCGGGGACCGGCAAGATGTGGAACTGGCAGGACGCGAAGATCGCCGTCGAGTACCTGTTCTGCACAGGGCAGGTGACGATCGCGGGTCGTCGGCACTTCGAGCGGATCTACGACCTGACCGAACGGGTGTTGCCGAGCGACGTACTGAACGCACCGGAGCCGACCGCCGACGAGGCCCGCCGGGAGCTGGTACGGATCGCGGCTCGCGGTCTCGGGATCGCAACCCTCAAAGAGCTGTGCGGGGGCAGCGGGCAGGC
Organism: Kribbella sp. NPDC048928; assembly: GCF_043197975.1. Classification (NCBI taxonomy): domain Bacteria; kingdom Bacillati; phylum Actinomycetota; class Actinomycetes; order Propionibacteriales; family Kribbellaceae; genus Kribbella; species Kribbella sp. NPDC048928. The sequence goes on from NZ_JBICUC010000007.1 coordinate 145,108, forward strand.
GCATTTTCCGTTGCCTGCCGCAACAGGTCGCGAGGTGATCGGGGAGCTGGTCGAGGCCGGCGACCTGATTCCGGTCCGGGTCGAGGGCGTGAAGCAACAGTCGTACCTGTGGCACCAGGCGCAGGACCGCCCGATCGACGCGCAGGCCTTGTTGTCGCCGTTCGACCCCTTGATCTGGAATCGCGACCGTACGCATCGCCTGTTCGACTTCTTCTACCGGATCAGCATCTACACCCCCGCGCCGCAACGGATCCACGGCTATTACGTGCTGCCGTTCCTGCTCGGCGATCAACTGGTGGCTCGCGTCGACCTGAAGGCCGACCGCCAGAACTCCGCACTGCTCGTCCCCACCCTCACCCCCGAACCCGACTCCCCCGGCTTCATCGAGCCGCTGGCCGCCGAGCTCCGTCAAATGGCCGCCTGGCTGAACCTCGACCGCATCCAGATCACCGCAACCTCACCGGCCGCCAAGCGCCTGTCGCAGCTCATTTAGGCGACCGAGCGGATCCTCGTCACCAGCACGCCGGCCAGGACCGTGACCGCGGAGGCCAGCAGGTAGAGAACCGGGTAGCCGCCGAGGTGTTTGACGATCGGCGCGGCGATGACCGGTGCGAGCACCTGCGGCAGGGAGTTCGCGATGTTGATGACGCCGAGGTCCTTCGCGCGGTCGCGGGCGTTCGGGAGGACCTCGGTGAGCAGCGCGAAGTCGACGGACAGGTACACGCCGAACCCGGCGCCGAGCACGATCGCCCCGGTGATCGCACCCGTCCAGGTCGGCCAGACGGCAAGGATCACGCCGGCGACGGCCATCACCCAGCCGGACGCGGTGACGAACACCTTCCGCCGCGCGGAACGGTCCGACCAACGGCCCAGACTGATCGCGGTCACCAGCACGCACACGCTGTAGATCGCGGTCAGGATCAGTACGCCGGTGTCCGGATCGTCGACGCCGACCTCGTCCTGCAGGTAGTAGAAGAGGTACAGCGTCCCCAGCGCATTGCCCACATTGAAGAGGAACCGGGTCAGCCAGGCCCAGCCGAAGTCGGGGTAGCGCCGCGGGCTGATCCAGAAGCTGGTCACGAAGTTCCGCAGTACGAACGTTGGTCGCTCCACCAAAACGGTGTCATGGCTGCGGAGCAGGTAGGGCACAACGGAGAACAGCAGGAACGCGGCGCAGGCGATGTACCCGAGGGTGTAGTTGTTGAAGGCCGCTGCGAGTGCCGTACCGACCAATGCGCCGAGCACCTGGGAGATGGCCACCCAGCCGCCGACGACTCCGCGCTGTGCAACGGGTACTCGATCCGGTACGACGGCGGTCGCCGCGGCCAGGAGTGCGTTGCCGAACAGTTGCATCAGGCACCAGCCGAGCAGCATCAGCGCGATCACACGGGCGCCGGACAAGATGCCGAGACCGATGGCTCCACCAACGGCACCGGCGACCACCCACGGCACCCGCCGCCCCAAGCGCGACGTCGTACGGTCAGAGATCGCACCGAACGCCGGGTTCGCAACCACCGACACCGCCGCGCCGACCCCGGTCACCAGCCCGAACACGAACTCCTTGTTGCCCGGCGCAACCGCCTCGGACTGCTTCGCCAGCAAGACCTGGATCGGTCCGAGCCAAGCCGCGAACACCCCGACGTTGGCCAGCACAACAGCCGCCGTCCACCCACCCCGCACCCGAACGACGGGCTCGGCCAACGCAGCAGGCTCGCCCGGGATCATCAGCGGTTCTGGGCTATCAGCGCCTGCAGCCAGTGGTAGGAGGCCTTCGGCGTCCGCTCCAGCGACGAGAAGTCCACGTGGACCAACCCGAACCGCTGCGAATAGCCGGCCGCCCACTCGAAGTTGTCCAGCAACGACCACTGGAAGTACCCGCGAACATCGGCCCCGTCATCCATCGCAGCCTTCAGCGATCGCAGGTACCCGTCGAGGTAGTCGATCCGGCGCTGGTCGTCCACCACCCCGTCGACCGGCTCGTCGTTGATCGCACACCCGTTCTCGGTGATGTAGATCGGCGGCAGCTTCTCGCCGTACCGCTCCCGAAAGATCCGCAGGATCTCCCCGAGCGCCTCTGGCACCACCGGCCAGCCGAAGTCTGTCGTCGGATACCCGGTCAACGTCCGCGGCTCGAACGGCAACCCCGGCGGCAGCAGCACGCCGTCGGTCGCCGCAGTGTCGGCGTGACCGGTCGCGACGCCGACCGACACCGGCGCGTAGTGATTGATACCGAAGAAGTCGAGCGGCGTCGAGATGATCTTCAGATCGTCGGCAACCGGACCGGGCATCGCGTCCCCCATCCCCGACGGATACTCCCCGAGAATGATCGGGTCCGCGAACAACCAGTTGATCAGGTTGTCGTACAGGGCCGCCGCTTCCTTGTCCTCCGCGCTGTCGCCGGCCGGCCAGGTCGGTGCGTGGTTGCTCGCGATCCCGATCTGGGTGGCGCCGGCAGCTCGCAGCGCCTGCACCGCGCGGCCGTGCGCGAGCAGCTGGTGGTGCGCGACCGGGAGCGCGTCGAAGAGCAACTCCTTGCCGGGCGCGTGGGCGCCGAGCGAGTAGCCCATCAAGGTCAGCACCATCGGCTCGTTGATCGTGATCCACAACGGCACCCGGTCCGCGAACCTGGCGCCCAGAATGGCCGCGTACTCCGCGAACCGATCGGTGATGTCGCGGGACAGCCAGCCGCCGGCGTCCTCGAGCGGCTGCGGGGTGTCCCAGTGGTACAGCGTCGGCGCCGGCTGGATCCCGGCGCCGAGCAGGGTGTCGATCAGCCGGTCGTAGAAGTCCAGGCCGGCCGCGTTCCCCGGTCCGCTCCCGGTCGGCTGGATCCGCGGCCAGGCGAACGAGAACCGGTACGTGTCGATGCCCAGCTCGCGCATCAGCGCGACGTCCTCGGCGTACCGGTGGTAATGGTCGCAGGCGACCGCACCGGTGTCGCCGTTCAGCGTGCGGCCCGGCTCGGCACTGAACGTGTCCCAGGTAGAGGGACCGCGGCCGTCCTCGGCCACGGCGCCCTCGATCTGGTACGCCGACGTCGACACCCCCCACCTGAACCCAGGCGGAAAAGTCAGTTCTTCGCTCGCTGAGCTCGACGGGGCCAGATCAGCTGTCATTCGCATCATCCTCGTCCGGGGTGGAGTCCTGCGGGCGCGGCGGCTCGACCTTGCGGACGATGACCGCCGTGCCGTACGCGGCGACCTCGCTCATCGTCTGCGCGATCTCGTTGCAGTCGAACCGCATCGCGAGGATCGCGTTCGCGCCCATCTGCTGCGCCATCTGGCACATCCGCATCACCGCGACGTGCCGCGACTCGGCGAGCATCTGGGTGTACTCCGGCACCTCGCCGCCGCCGAGCGACCGGAAGCTCGCGGTGAAGTTCGACCCGAAGTCCCGGCTCCGCACGGTCAGCCCGAACACCTCGCCGAACACCGTCTCCGCGGTGTACCCCGGCAGGTCGTTCATCGTCGAAACCAGCACCGGGTACGGCGACCCCTGCGGCGCAACGTGCGGCACGCTCGGGGGCGCCGGCTGGTAGTTGCCCTGCTGTCCGTACCCCTGCTGCTGCGGCGGGCCGGGCTGGTATCCCGGGGGCGGTCCCTGGTAGCCCGGAGGCGGCCCCTGCTGGTAACCCTGCTGCGGCGGGAACGGCTGGTTCGGAGGAAAGTTCTGGCTCATGCACCCATCCTGACAGGCGCCCGGCCATCACCACCTGAAGACCTGCAGCTCATAGAGTGAATAGCCGTACGACGTGGCGCGCTGGGTGCCGGTGACGCGGACATAGCGGGCCGGTACGGCGGCGAATCGCAGGACGTCCTCGCCGCCGTTGCCGGCCGTCGTCGCGGACACCTGCTGCCAGGTCGACCCGTCCCGCGAGACCTCGACCCGGTACGCCTTCGCATACGCCGCCTCCCACTGCAACACCACCCGGCCGACCTGCTGCTCGTTGCCGAGGTCAACCTTCAGCCACTGCGGATCGGACCAATCGCTGGCCCACCGGGTGTCGGACTTTCCGTCGACCGCCTGCGCCGGGGGCGAGTTGTACCAGCCCTTCTCGTAGCTGCTCGCGGTCGCGGTCTTGCCCGCCGCCAGGTTGCTGACGTCGTCTCCGCGCTTGGCCGGGAACTCGACCACCTGCTGGTACGTCGGCCGGTTCACCCAGGCGATCCGGTCCTGGGTGATGCCGCCCATCGGGTTGTGCGCGATCTGGTCGGCGCAGAACTGGTTGCCCGCCGCGCAGTCGGCGGTCGCCGGGTACGTCGTCGACGCCGGTACCTTGGTTGCCGCGAGCAAGGTCTCCGTCAGGACCGACCTGCAGGTCGCGAGGGACCCGCCGCCGCAGTACGTCACCGGCTGCGACGCCTTGACCGGGTCGCCCAGGACCTTCCGCAGGTCGCGCTGGACGAAGCCCCACCAGCCGCTCTGGAAGGCCGACCCCTGCGCGCTCGGGCGTTCGTCGATCTTCAGGTTGGCGACGAGCGCGCCGTACAGGTCCGGTCCGAGGTCCTTGAACTCAGCCGGGACGAGCAGGGGCCACCACGCATCGAGCAGCCGGATCGCATCGGCGTTGTCGTAGATGGTCGAGCTCGGGCCGGGCGTCTTGCGGTGGGCGCCGGCCTGTTGCCAGGCAGTCAGCTTGTGCACCGCGTCGGCCACCGCCGGGTCGGTGATCGGCGCGGACTTCAGGACGCGCAACAGGTACGGCAGGACCTCGTCACCGCGCAGATCGACGGTCGCCGCATCCTCCATCGCCTCGACCAGCTTGCCGCGGGTGAACTTCTGCCCGCCGTCGATGACCGCCTTGATCCGGTCGTCGAGCGGCTGGCTGCGGTAGACCGAGTTGTACCCCCACTGACCGTCCGACGCGGAGTACCCGGGCGCCTGCTTGTTGTTCCAGCTGGTCAGGTAGTCCTGGTTCACGACCTGCGGATGCTCGGCCGGCGGGGTGTAGGTCGCGCGGTTGGTGTCCGGGTTCCAGCCCTTCCACTCGTACGAACTCCAGGTCGGCAGGTTCGGATCGGCACCGTCGGCGCGGACCGGGTTGTCGCCGGAGTTGAAGTACGCGATGGAATTCTTGTCGGTGTAGAACCAGTTGAAGGTGTACCCGATGTTCGCGGCGGCCTTCTGGAAGTCCGCGGCGGAGTGGATCTTGTCCGGGTCGTTGAACTGCATGAACCCGAGCGCGGACCCTGCCTCGTTGCCGTACGTCGACCGGTCCTTGGTGAACAGAACAGGTTTTCCGCCGACCGTTCCGCGATGTGTGACGATGCCGTACTTGGTGCGCAGGGCAACCAACGTGTACGAGCCGGCCGGCTCCGAGGAACCCAGGCTCGAGTACCACGCGTTGTGCCGCTCGAGCCGCTCGATCGGCGTGCACTGGCCACGGAAAACGTAGTACTGCGAGTTCTTGGTCGGCGTGCCGCCACCGGGCTCGCACAGCGGTACGGCGAACGTGTCGGTGATGTCCTGCCCGGCGGACGTGGCGCTCCAGGAGTAGTCCGGCCCGCGGCCGATCAGCGTGTAGAAGTTGAGGCCCGCGAACGCGATCCCGCGTGAGCTGACGCCGGGGCCCTGCAGTTCCTGGCGGAGCAGCAGTTGCGGCGCGAAGTACCCGGTCTGGGGGCCGAAGACCGCGATCGGATTGCCGGACTGCGTGTGCGCGCCGGAAACCACGAGTGCGTTCGACATGGCCTTCTTTCCGAAACCGTCCGGAAACATTCCGCCGTCGAAGATCCCCTTGAGCGCTTCCGATCCCTTCGGCGCGGGCTTCGCGGCCGCCGTCTTGTCGACGGTCTGGTCGATCACCTCGGGCTCGGCGGTCACCGAACCGCGATCCGGCAGCGCACGACCGGCCGGGTTCGGGCCGGTGGTTCCGTACGGAAACGTCGTTCCGTTGTGCACCGTCGTACTGGCCTCGGGGTCGTTCTGCGAACGGAACGACTCCCACACCTTGGTGCCCTGGGCAACTCCGTACTTCGCCTGCGCTTCGAGCAGCGCCAGCGCGGACGTGACCTCGGCACCACCACCGGTCCCGAAGATGCCCGCGACCACGGCCGCGGTGGCGACCACGTCGGTCACCTTCCAGTGCGGCGTCGGCCACTGCAGACCGAGCGCGACATACTCACCCGGGTAGGCGATGCCGACCGTGTCGATGTAGTGGTTGACCCCGTCGACCCAGGCCTGGATGTCCTGCTGCATCTTCACGCCGTCCGCGCCGTACAGCTTGGCCGCGTCGTCGAACTGCCGTTGCAGATCAGCCTCGGTGTACGGCGCCGTCCGCCAGAACTCCTGCTCGAACTCACGGTTCGCCGCGGCACCGCCCGCGAACGGGGTCAGCTGACCGCGCCCGAGATGCCGGAACACGTCCATCACGAACAGCCGGTCCTGCGCGCCGGCGTACCCAGCTCCGAACATCGTTCCCAGCCGGGTCGTACCGGTGATGTGCGGGATGCCGAGCGACTTGTCGCGGACGATCGTCACGTCGCTGCGCGGATGCGCGGTGCTTGCCATGTCGTCCGGTTTCACGCCGAACGACGAGTCGTCGTAGTACTGCGCGAGGCCGTCGTCGGTGATGCCCTGGGAGTTCCAGACCAGATCCTGGTACGGCTTCAGGCTGTCGCTGAAGTGCGGCGGACGGACCCCTAACGCCTTGAAAGCAAGGAGATCCGTGAAGGTCGCGTTACCGTTCTGGCCCGGCGGCAGGATGTCGCGACATTGCTCGAGGCAATAATCTCCGGGGGTGCCGGCAACGGTCTGCCGGACAGCCGCCGGGGCGGCCTGGGTCGGTGCGGGCAGTGCTGCCAGGACGGCGACGACGGCGGCCGCGGCGGCTGTCGTACGAAGGCGGGTTCGAAGTGCGGGGCGGAGCACGGGCCCTCCTCAGGTCGGTAAAAGTGAGGATGACTCACCAGTAGCTTCGGGTCAATAACTCGTACCGACAGACTCTCGCCAATTGCACTCGGTGACCACTACGCTCGGCTACACCATGAGCATTCATGACCGCTATCGGTTGAGTGTGGTGATCAACGCCAAGGGGACGTACACCCCGCTCGGGGTGTCCAGAAGTTCCGACGGGGTGGCTGCGGCCGTCGCACAGGCATTGCCGGAGTTCTTCGTGATGGACGAGCTGGGCGATCGCGCCAGCGAGGCCATCGCGCAGGTCACCGGCGCCCAGGCAGGTGCCGTCGTGCACTGCACCGCGGCCGGCATCACGCTGGCCACCGCGGCGACGATGACCGGCGGCGACCCCCGGCGGACGGCCGCGTTGCCGGACGCAACGGACATGCACAACCGCGTCGTCCTGCCCGCCTGCCACGTGATCGACTACGGCCACTCGAACCTGCAAGGCATCCGGCTGGCCGGCGCGCAGGTCGACCTGGCCGGCGACGAGGACGGCTGCACCATCGACGATCTCGAGGCCGAGCTCGACGGCCCGGACGTCGCGTGCCTGATGCTGGTGTCGTCGCGGCTGACCCGTGGCGAGCCGCTCGACCTGACGGCGGCGATCAAGGCCGCGCACCGCCGCGGCGTGCCGGCCATCATCGACGGGGCGGCGCAGTTCCCGCGGATCGCGGACCTGCTCGCGACCGGGGCGGACCTGGTGCTCGTCAGTGGGCAGAAGTACCTCGGTTCGCCGACCGCGGGACTCGTCGCCGGCACCTGGTCGCTGGTGCAGGCCGTCCGTGCCCAGGAGAAGGGCATCGGCCGGGTGATGAAGCCGACGAAGGAGTCGATCATCGGCGTACTCGCCGCGCTCGAGGAGTGGCAGGCGTTCGACCGGGTCAAGTGGCAGGCCGACGAGCGCGCCAAGGTGGACGCGTTCGTCGCCGACGTGGCGCGGATCCCCGGCGTCGAGGTCCGGTCGGTCCTGGATCCGTCCGGCCTTCCGGTGTCCCGCGTCCTGCTCAAGGTCGCGGACGCCAAGCGCGTCGCCACCGAGCTCGAGGCCGGTACCCCGTCGATCTACGTGATGACCGACCGGATGACCGAGGGCGAACTCCAACTCGAGCTAATCCCGCTCGACGCCGACGAGATCGGCACCCTGCTGGCCCGCCTCTGGGCAGTCCTCACCTGACCCCACCACCCCGAAACGTTTGAGGGGTTAACCTCCAACCTTGCCCGTTCGCCATGTGCATGCGGCGAGGTAACGGGCACGCTGGTGGGTTAACCCCTCAAACGTGTGCAGATCGTCAGTGCTGGTAGGTCTTGCGCGGGCCGGAGCTGCGCCGCGGACCGTTGCCGCGACCACCCGGACGGGTGTTGCCGAAGCGACGACCGCCCTTGTTGCCACGCGGCTTCGGCGCCGGGAGCTTCACCGGGTACCCGGACGGCTTGCTGCCGCCGGTCAGGCCGGTCATCACGTCGTCGCCCGGACGAACCCGTACCGGCTCGACGTCGACACCGGCAGACTCGGCCAGCCGGACCATGCCACGCCGCTGGTGCGGCAGGACGAGGGTCACGACCGCGCCTTCGCCACCGGCTCGCGCCGTACGACCGGCCCGGTGCAGGTAGTCCTTGTGGTCCGCCGCCGGGTCCGCCTGAACAACCAGGCCGACGTCGTCGACGTGGATACCGCGTGCCGCGACATCCGTTGCCACGAGCACCGGAACCGAACCGTCCTTGAACTGCTCGAGCGTCCGGTTCCGGGCGCCCTGGGTGAGACCACCGTGCAGAGCAGCGGCCATCACGCCACGATCCCGCAACTGGGTCGCCACTCGGTCGGCGCCGAGCTTGGTCCGGACGAACACGAGGGTCCGGCCTTCCCGGCTGGCGAGCTCCGCGGTCAGCGACTGCTTGTGCGCCGGCTCGATGACGAGCAGGTGGTGCTCCATCGTGGTGACCGTCGCCTGGCCGGACTCGGTCGAGTGCTGCACCGGGTCCTTCAGGTACGTCTTGACGATCTTGTCGACGTCGTTGTCCAGGGTCGCGGAGAACAGCAGCCGCTGGCCCTCGGGCGGCGTCATGTCGAGCAGCGTGGTGACCGCCGGCATGAAGCCCATGTCGCACATGTGGTCGGCCTCGTCCAGCACCGCGATCTCCACGGCACCGAGGTCGGCCGCGCCCTGCTCGCACAGGTCGATCAGCCGGCCCGGGGTGGCGATCAGCAGGTCCACGCCACGGCGCAGCGCGTCGATCTGCTTCGGGTACGGCAGGCCGCCGGCGATCAGCTTCAGCGACACGTTCATCACGTGCGCCAGCGGCTCGAGGGCGTCGTGCACCTGCATCGCGAGCTCGCGGGTCGGGACCAGGATCATCCCGCGCGGGCGGCGCGACTCGGTGTGGCCGCCGGCCAGCCGCATCAGCGTCGGGAGACCGAAGCCGAGCGTCTTGCCGGAACCGGTCTGACCGCGACCGAGCACGTCCTTGCCGGCCAGCGCGTCCGGGATCGTCGCAGCCTGGATCGGGAACGGCGCGGTGATGCCGTCCCGGGCCAGCCGCTGCACGAGCCGCGGCGCGAGACCGAGCGCGGCGAACTGGTTGTCGTCGGCAACAGTTCCGAGGTCGACCGGAACGTCCTTGGCAACGCTCTGCTCGTCGCGGTTGAAGCGCGGCTTGTCGTCCCGCTCGAACCGCGGCCGGTCGGAACGCTCGTAACGCGGCTTGTCGTTCCGCTCGTAGCGCGGCTTGTCGTCGCGGTTGAAGCTCGGGCGGTCGGTCCGCTCACCCTGCGGCCGGTCGTCCCGCCGGTACGACGAACGGTCGTCCCGGTTGTACGACCGGTTGTTATCCCGGCTGTCCCGGTTGTACTGCGGCTTGTCGTCACGGCTGTACGACGACCGGTTGTTGTCCCGGTTGTACGCCGGCTTGTCATCCCGGTTGTACGACGAGCGGCTGTCCCGGTTGTACTGCGGCTTGTCGTCACGGCTGTACGACGACCGGTTGTTATCGCGGTTGTACGCCGGCTTGTCGTCACGGCTGTACGACGACCGGTTGTTGTCCCGGTTGTACGCCGGCTTGTCGTCACGGCTGTACGACGACCGATTGTTATCGCGGTTGTACGCCGGCTTGTCGTCGCGGCTGTACGACGACCGATTGTTATCGCGGTTGTACGCCGGCTTGTCGTCACGGCTGTACGACGACCGGTTGTTGTCCCGGTTGTACGCCGGCTTGTCGTCGCGGTTGTAGGACGGCCGGTCGTTGCGGTCGTACTGGCGGTCGGACGAGCGCTGGCCGCGGTCCGAGCGGGGCTGCTCGGAGCGGTATCCCTTCACGGCAGGCTCGTCGCGCGAGGTCTCCCGCGGCGCGACGTAGTTCGGCTCTGCGGCGAGGCGCTCGCCGTAGGACTGGTTCTGGTGCTTCTTGTGTCGTGGCTTCTTGCTCCGCCCGTCGGCGGAGTCGTCGTGCTGGTGGTGCTGGGTCACGCAAACTCTCTCTCGGATTCACGGACGATAGGCGCCGGATCGCAGTCGCACGTGAGCGCCGGTCACGAATCATGACCGGACACGTACTTCAGCAGGAGACGGGCATCGACCTGCGGGTGCTATCGCGTTGCACCCATGTCGCCGGGACCTTCAGCGGGTTGCTGAAACCGACGGGTCGGAGCGCCTGGAACAACTCTGGTGACGCGACGCGCGCACCGACACCACAAAAGTATAACCGATCGTGACGACCACCCCGACCACCCCACCCCCCGCCGGACCACCCGCCCAACTGGTCCCCCATCGCGGCCCGGCGCCTGACTCCGGACGACTTTGTGCACCAGATCCGCAAAGTTCGGCAGCGTCGGCACGGATCTGATGCACAAAGTCATCCCCGGCGGGTTCGAGGGGCGCTGCGGAGCAGACCAGTCGATCGACTGGTGCTCTCGGCATCGGGCTCGCACAGTTCAAGCATGGTTGAGTTTTTGGAGCGCCGTTCTAGGGTGGCGGTATGCGAGACGAGAACGTCCCGAGCAAGGAGCACTGGCTCTCGATCGGGGAGATCGCGCAGCGGTCGGGAGTGGCGGCGTCGGCGTTGCGGTTCTACGAGGACCAGGGCTTGATCCTGTCCCGCCGTACGGCCGGGAACCAGCGGCAGTACCAGCGCAGCACCTTGCGCCGGATTGCCTTCGTGCAGGCTGCGCAGCGGGTCGGGCTGGCGCTGGCCGAGATCAAGCAGGCGCTGGACTCGCTCCCCGAGGACCGGACGCCGACGCGGGCCGACTGGAGCAAGTTGTCGAAGTCGTGGCGCAGCCGTCTCGACGAGCGGATCTCCGAGCTGGAGCGCCTCCGCGACGACCTCGACACCTGTATCGGTTGCGGCTGCCTGAGCCTGCAGCGCTGCAACCTCTACAACAAGGAGGACCGCCTCTCCACCCGCGGTCCCGGCGCCCGCCTCCTCAACGTCGGCATCCCCGGCGAGAGCTAGCGGCAAGTTACATCGCTTGCGAGACACTAGGGCCCTCAGGTCAGTAGGCCCTGGTCCACAACGGTGATCAGGAGTTCGGCGGCGGCGGTTGCGTCGTACGACGGGTCAGTCAGGGACTCGGCGACGATCGCGTCGATGCCGCCGCCGATCACGAGCGCCGCGGTCCGGAGATCCAGCTCACCGTCGACCCCGCGTGCGGCCCGCGCTGCCGACACCAGGTCTGCGACCGCCGACCAGCGCGCCTTGGAGTCGGTGAGGGGTGTGACCGAGGTCATCGCCTCGATGAGCATCCGTACATGCCGCGGCCGCTCTCGCAGGTGCCCGACCATCGACCGGATGTACGCGGCGGGCCCGTCAGCCGGCTCCGCGGCGTCGACCGCCGCACCGACCGCCGTCACCAGCTCCGACAGCACGCCCTCGTGCGCGGCCTCGACCAGCGCCTGCTTCGACGGGTAGTGGTACAGCACGCCGGCCTTCGTGATGCCGGCGCTCTCCGCGATCCGCCCGAGCGAGGTCGCGCCGTACCCGTGCTCGGCAACGAGCTCGATCGTGACGTCGATCAACTGTCCGCGGCGCGCCTCCTCGGTGAAGGTCAGGTTCCGGCCACGCGCTGAAGGCATGATCTCAACTTACCGTATGGTTGGATTACCTACCAAGCGGTTAGGAGAGGTTCATGCCCAGGAATCCGATCGGCCACTGGAACAGTGCCGCCGGCCACGAGGACTATCGCGCCAAGTACGACGCCGCGATGCGGGACCTCCCGGCCGCGACGACCGTTCGCGACGTCGGCACCGACTACGGCGACGTCCGGGTGTACGCGTACGCCGGCGCGAAGGGCGGTCTCGATCCGCTCGTACTGCTCCCCGGCACCTCGTCGGGGACGCCGGTGTGGGCGGCCAACCTGAAGTCACTGCTCGCGATCACCGACGCCTACGCGATCGACCTGCTCGGCGAGCCCGGGATGAGCGTCCAGAACCGGCCGATCAGCTCCGACGAGGACAAGGCAGCCTGGCTGGACCAGGCCCTCGCGGCACTCCCCGAGCAGCGGTTCAACCTGCTCGGGATGTCGATCGGCGGCTGGACCGCGATGAATCTCGCCGTCCGCCGGCCGGACCGGATCGCCACGGTCACCACACTGGACGCGGTCAACGTGTACGACGGGATCCCCGCGCAGACCGTACTGCGATCGCTGCCTGCCGCCATGAAATGGCTGCCGCGCTCCTGGCGCGACAGTTTCAACTCCTACACCGCGGGCGGCAGGCCGGTGGAGCACGTGCCGGTCGCGGACATGATCGAGTCCGGGATGAAGAACTACACGATGCGCCAGCCGCAGCCGCGACGGATCACCGAGCAGCAACTGTCCGCGCTGCCGATGCCGGTGCTCGCGATCATCGCCGGACGCTCGGTGATGCACCGTCCCGAGACAGCACGCAGTACGGCCGAACGCGCCCTGCGCACGAAGACGGTCGCGTACTACCCGGACGCGTCGCACGCGATCAACGGCGAGTACCCGGACCGGATCGCGAACGACCTCCGAACGTTCCTGACCACCCACGATCGCCCATAGCCCGACAGTTATGCCAGGCATAGAACGGCCGGCCCGCGACGCGGGTTAACCCCTCGATTTGCCGCGATCTGCTGCGGAAATCCGGAGCCCTTGGGAGCATCCGATGGTGGCGATCGGTAATCCGCCCGTCGCTATCCGCCACCGATCCGGAGTGAGGCCCTCCATGTCGCATCGCCGTATCCTGACCAGTCTGGCAGCGCTCGCCGCTGCCGCTCTGGCCGTTCCCGCGCTCGCAGCGTCCCCCTCGACTGCCGCGCAGGCCACCAACCCGAACGCCTCCACCGCCGCCACCCGCGCCGCGTACGTCGGCTCGCCGCAGGACGAGGCCGCCTCGAAGGCGTTCTACGACGCCGTGATGAAGTCCGCCCGCGCGAAGCAGGCCCAGCAGGCCAAGTCGGGCCGCAAGGTCACCGCGGTGACCGTGACGTACGCGGTCGACGCGCCGACGTTCGCGTCCCAGATCTCGTCCAGCGCGCAGATCTGGAACTCGTCGGTGAGCAACGTGAAGCTCGCCGAGGGCAGCAACTACGACTTCTACTACACCGAGGGCAACGACCCGCGTGGTTCGTACGCGTCCACCGACGGGCACGGCAGCGGGTACGTCTTCATCGACTACGCGCAAGCGGAGCAGTACGACAAGACCCGGATCGTCGCGCACGAGACCGGTCACGTCCTCGGCCTGCCGGACCACTACACCGGCCCGTGCTCGGAGCTGATGTCCGGCGGCGGCCCCGGCCCGTCGTGCACCAACGCCTACCCGGACTCGACCGAGCGCTCGAAGGTCAACTCCCTCTGGTCAAACGGCTTCAACCTCGCCAAGACCGCCTTCCACACCTCCAAGTAGTACCGCCACGCAGGCAGAACCCCAGTTTCCAACGCTGAAACGGCCCGATTTCGGGGGTTCTGCCTGCGTGGGTGTCCACCAAGAGCCTCCGGCTCGGAGTCGCCCGGCAGGGGACGACACCGGGCCGGAGTTTTCACGCCGGGGCGGGGCCGGTTGAGCCGCGGACCACGAGTTCGGGGCGGAAGAGGAATTCGGTGTGGGGGGTGGTGTGGCCGCGGACCTCTTCGAGGAGGGATTGGACGGCGGCGAGGCCCATCGGCTGGACGGGCTGGCGGATGGTGGTCATCGGGGGGTCGGTGAACTCCATCATGGGTGCGTCGTCGTAGCCGACCACCGAGATATCGCCCGGGACGGTGAGCCCACGCTGGCGAGCGGCGCGAATCACGCCGAGAGCCATCATGTCGGAGCCGCACACGACCGCGGTCACCCCGGCCTCCAGCAACTGCCGGCCGGCCGCCTCGCCGCCCTCGACGCCGAACATGCTCAGGGCAACCATCGGGTCCAGGTCCTCGTCCGACAGGCCGAGCTGGGCCTTCATCGAGGTCCGGTACCCGGCCAGCTTCCGCTGCACGACGATGAACCTCTCCGGCCCGGAGGCGAAGCCGATCCGACGGTGGCCGAGGGCAACGAGGTGCGAGACGGCCTGCTCCATCGCGGCGTGCTCGTCCGACGACACGAACGGCGCCTCGACCGACGGCAGCCACCCATTCACGAACACCACCGGCAGCCGCCGTTCGACCAGGGCCTGGTACCGGGCGTGGTCGGCGCCGGTGTCCGCGTGCAGGCCGGAGACGAAGATGATCCCGGAGACGCCGCGCTCGAGCAGCATCTCTACGTACTCCTCCTCGGTCGCGCCGGACGGAGACTGCGTACACAGCACCGGCGTGTACCCGCGCTGCGACAACGCCGACTCGATGACCTGCGCGAACGCCGGGAAGATCGGGTTCATCAGCTCGGGCATCACCAGCCCGATCAGGCCCGCGGAGCGCCGCCGCAACCGCGCCGGCCGCTCGAATCCCAGGACGTCGAGAGCGGTCAGGACCGATTGTTTGGTGTCCTCGGCGACTCCCGGCTTTCCGTTCAGCACCCGCGAGACCGTCGCCTCACTGACCCCCGCCTTGGCCGCGATGTCCGCCAGCCGTGCTCTGCTGCTCACGCGGGGCACTGTACCCAGACGCCGCTGACATTTCAGCAAGATCCTGCAAGAACTTGCAGACTGCGCAGGGATGTCCACTCCGTGAACAGAACGGACACGTCACACGCCGTAAACCTTGTCAGGACGAGTGGCGCCGGGCGAGGATAGGCCAACTACTCCCCCGCCCGGGGGAACCTTTACTCGGATCGTCCGGCACGTTCCTGCCGGTGAAGGGAAGTACAGTCATGGCCACTGTGTCATTCAAGTCCGCAACCCGGATCTACCCGGGTGGCGACACCCCCGCCGTCGACAAGCTCAACCTCGAGATCGAGGACGGCGAGTTCATGGTTCTCGTCGGCCCGTCGGGTTGTGGAAAGTCGACCTCGCTGCGGATGCTCGCCGGCCTCGAAGAGGTCAACGAGGGCTCCATCTACATCGGCGACCGGGACGTCACGCACCGCCCGCCGAAAGAGCGGGACATCGCGATGGTGTTCCAGAACTACGCCCTCTACCCGCACATGTCGGTCGCGGACAACATGGGCTTCGCGCTGAAGATGCAGGGTGTCTCCAAGGAGGACCGTGCCAAGCGCGTCATGGAGGCCGCCAAGCTGCTCGGCCTCGAGGAGTACCTGGACCGCAAGCCGAAGGCGCTCTCCGGTGGTCAGCGTCAGCGTGTTGCGATGGGCCGCGCGATCGTGCGTAACCCGCAGGTCTTCCTGATGGACGAGCCGCTGTCGAACCTCGACGCCAAGCTGCGGGTCCAGACCCGTACGCAGATCGCCGAGCTGCAGCAGCGCCTCGGCGTCACGACCGTGTACGTCACGCACGACCAGGTCGAGGCCATGACGATGGGCGACCGGGTGGCGGTCCTCAAGGACGGTCTGCTCCAGCAGGTCGACACCCCGCTGAACCTGTACGACCACCCGAAGAACAAGTTCGTCGCCGGCTTCATCGGCTCCCCGGCGATGAACCTGCTGACCGCGGACATCGCCGAGGGCGGCGCCAAGGTCGGCGACTACACCATCCCGATCGGCCGCGACATCCTGGCCAAGGCCGGTAGCGACAAGACCCTGACCGTCGGCGTTCGCCCGGAGGCCTTCAAGGTCGCCGACGAGGGCCTGCCGGTGAAGGTCGCCGTCGTCGAGGAGCTCGGCGCGGACGCGTACCTGTACGGCACCGCGGACACCACCGACGGTGAGACCCAGCAGATCGTGGCTCGCATCGACGCCCGGATGCAGGTCGAGAAGGGCTCCACGGTCCGCCTCGCGGCGGTGCCGGACAAGCTGCACCTGTTCTCCACCTCCACCGAGGAGCGGCTCACCGCCTGATCCTCGGCAGCTGTACCTCTACCGGCCCCTGGTGGTTCCGCCACCGGGGGCCGGTGGCATGTTCAGCCGGTCCGCCGGGTCCATGTTGGTCTGCTTGAGCAGGTAGTGCGGGCGCTTCTTGGTCTCGTAGTAGATCCGCCCGATGTACTCGCCGATCACGCCGAGCATCACCATCTGCAGCCCGCCGAGGCCGGTGATCGCGGCGATCAGCGTGACGTACCCAGGCATGTCGACCCCGTGCACCAGCGCGGCCACGAGTACCCAGACGGCGTACGCCGCGGCGACCCCGGTCAGCAGCAGGCCGATGTAGATCGCCGCCCGCAATGGCTTGTTGTTGAACGACAGCAGCCCGTCCAGCCCGTACTCGAGCAGCCGACGGAACGTCCAGCGGCTCTTCCGGTCCGGGGCCGCCTTCACGTTGTCGTACTCGAACAGGAACGACTCGAAGCCGATCCAGGCGAACAGCCCCTTCGAGAACCGGTTGTACTCGTTCAGCTCGAGCAGGCCGTCGACCGCGCGCCGGGACAGCAACCGGAAGTCGCCGACCCCGTCCATCAGCTCGACGTCGGCCCACTTGTTGATCAGCCAGTAGTACGCCCGCGCGAACAGCGTCCGGGTCGCCGGGTCGCCGGTCCGGTTCCGGCGGGCGATCACCTGGTCGAAGCCGCGCTCGTACTCCGCGAGCATCCGCCCGATCAGCTCCGGCGGGTGCTGCAGGTCGGCGTCCATGATCACCACGGCGTCGCCGGTCGCGTACCGCAGGCCGGCCAGCATCGCGGCCTCCTTGCCGAAGTTCCGGCTGAAGGAAAGATAACGGACCGATTCGTCGGTGGCCGCCAACGAAACCAGGGCGTCGAGCGTCCCATCAGCGCTACCGTCGTCGACGTACACGATCTCGTACGGCCGACCGGTGCCGGCCAGCTCGAGGCTGAGCGCCTGATGGAATCGGGAGATCACCTCGACCTCGTTGTAACAAGGCACTACCAGACTCAACCGCATCGTCGTCCCCATCCGCCCCGGGTTGCCATCATGATGCGATTGTTGTCCAGACCAGTATGAACCGCTAGTTTTGGCGGCCGTACGACCGGATCGAAGGGGCGGCCAATGGTTTCCGAGGACATCGGTGAAGGACAGCCCGGGCGGGGGCGCTCGGCGCTGCTGCCTGCCTGCGTCGCCGCCGCCGTGGTGGCGGCGGTGTTCGTCGCCTCCGGAATCATCCGCGGTACCTTTCCCTTCGGTTCGTTGTCCCGCAGTACCAATGATCTTGGCACCCAGTACATCCCGTTCTTCGCCCACCTGTGGGACGTCCTGCACGGCCAGGCCCAGGGCGACCTGCTGTTCAACTGGCAGAGCGCCTTCGGGGTCGGCTTCCTGGCCGACCTCGGCGTCGATCTCGGCAGCCCACTGTCCCTGCTGGTACGCCTCTTCCCCCGCGACCAGATCGACCTGGCCGTCTTCGTCATCACCATTCTCAAGCTCAGCCTCGCGGCCGCCGCAATGACGGCCGCACTACTCAAGATGCGCCGAGGACCCCGTTGGGTTGCAGCAATCTTGGGAGTTTCCTACGGCGTCTGCGGCTGGGCCATCGACGACGGAGCCTACGTCCCGATGTGGCTGGACGGTCTGATCGCCCTGCCGATGTTCTTCCTGGTCGCGGAGTGGTCACTGCGCCGGACCAACCGGGTGCTGAGCGTGCTGGTGGTCGCCGTCTTCTGGCTGTCCAATTTCTACACCGCCTACATGGCAACGTTCGCGGGTGGGATCTATCTGCTCGCCCGGCTGCTGAGCAGCGATCTGACCTGGTCGCTGCGGCTGCGGTCGCTGGTGCGGCACGGGGTCTCGTTCGCGCTCGGGATGGCCCTGGCCGCGCCCATCCTGCTACCGATCTACCTGGCGAACCGCGACGCAACGCCGTCCCCGTCAGGGATCTTCCGGCCCACGCCGATCGGCATCTTCCTGTCCCGGCTGCTGCCGATGTCCGAGGGCGTCGGGCGGACCGCGAGCCTGTACGTCGGTACGGTCGCGCTGCTGCTCGCGCTGACGCTGCCGTTCAACAAGTTCGTTCCGTGGCGGCCGAAGGTGATCTGGATCATCGCCGTCGTCGGCGTGACGCTGTCGTTCCGATGGGCGCCGACCCAGGAGTTCTGGCACGCGTTCGACACCCCGAACGGCAGTCAGTACCGCGAGGCGTTCGTGCTCTGCGGGCTGCTCGTGGTGGCTGCCTGGGTGTCGGTCGCGCACAAGCTGCCCGGGCCGATCGCGCTGCTCGGCGGCGGCGCACTGCTGGCGTTGATCGCCGTAGTGTCCGACGGCAGTTCCCTGCTGAAACGGCATTGGATGAGCGTGCTGATCGCGGTCGGAGTGGCGACTCTGGTTGCGTTCGGCACCATTTGGCTGCTGCGCCGGATCCCCCGCACGCGGCGGTGGCGCCTGCCGGTCGTGGCCGCGTTCGCCGCGCTGCTCGCGGTGGTGGCCGCGGAGACGACCTGGACCGCGGTGATCACCGACGAGTACCGCGCCAAGATCCTCAGCACGTCGAACCTGCCCTGGGACGCGAAGCAGACGGAGCGGTACGACGCGCTCCGCCAGGCCGGCGACTGGCCGACGTACCGGACCGAAGCAGGGACCTCGATCACCCCGAACGACCCGATCCTGCTCGGCGGGCAGGGTGCAGGCCTGTACAGCAGCCTGTTGCCGTACTCGGTGAACCAGATGATGACCTCGCTCGGGTTCGGCTGGTCCGGGTACGGGCGCGCGTCACGCTCGCTCGACAATCCCGTGACCGACGCGATCTTCTCGGTCGGCGCGCGGATGCGACTGGTCGACGGTACGCCGGAGATCAGCAAGGCCGAAGCTCCGCCGCTGGTCACGGTACGGCGCCGGCTCGCCGCAGCGGCCCCGGTCGAGACCACCGCCCCGAACCCGTACGTCGCGCAGGAGCGACTGCTCGGTTCCACGGTGTACGAGGTCCCGAAGTACAAGGGCACCCGGTTCGCGAGCGGGGACGTCAAGATCGTCGCGCGCTGCGCGCCGACGAGTGTTGCGTACCTGTACATGCCGCGGGTCGGCGGCCGCGCCCGGCTGGCCGACGGCGAGTGGCGCGAGCTCAGCTCGTCACGCCGGCCAGGGATCAACACCAGCAGTGCGATGGTCGAACTCGGGACCGTACCCGCGTCCGGCGTCGTGCTCGTCGAGGTGAACTTCGGCGCTGCCCCGCAAGGGATCCCGCCGCGGAACGCGATCGGCTGCCTGAGCCCGCCGGCACTGGAGAAGGCCGTGCAGAGACTACGCACGACCGGCGCGACACAGGTACAGGCGGGCGGTCACTCGATCCACGCGACGCTGCCCGCGGGCAGCCAGGGCTGGGCCATCGTCAGCGCACCGAAGATCAACGGCTGGACCTGTACGGGCGGCGGAAAGCCGCAGGTCCCGAGCGACTTCGGCGGTCTGATGGCCGTCCGCCTGACCGGTACGGCGGACCACGTCGACTGCACGTTCGTCCCACCCGGGCTGCGCTACGGGCTGGCGGCCGGGGCGGCAGCCGCCCTGCTCACGCTCGGAATCGCTGGGATCGGCGCCCTTCGCCGCCGGCGCCGCACCGCGGGCGAACCAACCAACTGACCCCCACCACAAGCCGAACCCACCAACTCAGAGGTTGACCTTCGAGCTGGTGGGTTGGCCTCGTGCATGCGAGGTGCCAACCCACCAGCGGCGAGGTTGACCGCGCTTGCGTTCCATACCCGGAGGGGGTACCTTCAGGGATGTGGATATACCCCCAAGGGGTAGTTGAGGCGAGCAGAGGACCGTGAGATGACCGGCGAGAACGTGCATGGGTACACCGCTCGGAAGGACAGCCATCTGAAGCGGCTGCGGCGGATCGAGGGACAGGTTCGCGGCCTGCAGCGGATGGTCGAAGAGGACCAGTACTGCATCGACATCCTGACCCAGGTGTCCGCGGCCACCAAGGCGTTGCAGTCTTTCTCGCTGGAGCTGCTCGACGAGCACCTCTCGCACTGCGTGGTCGAGGCCGCCCAGAAGGGTGGGCCCGAGGCCGAGGAGAAGGTCCGCGAGGCCTCGGACGCCATCGCCCGCCTCGTCCGCAGCTGAGCCTTCTTCCGGGCAATCCAACCAATTCGAGCAAGGAGCACTGCTATGAGCACCACCACGACCTACTCCGTGTCGGGCATGACCTGCGGGCACTGCACTGCAGCCGTTACCGAGGAGCTCAGCAAGCTTGCCGGTGTCCAGGAGGTGCAGATCGACCTGGTCGCGGGCGGGACGTCCGCGGTCCGGGTGACCAGTGAATCCGCGCTCGACGACGCCGCCGTACGCGAGGCCGTCGACGAGGCGGGCTACGAACTGGCAGCGTCGTGAACCGGGCCGCCGCGCTCCGGCTCGGCGCGTTCGCCGGTGCGCTGGCGCTCGCCTTCGGGGCGGCGTTCGGTATCGGCTCCGCGATCGACCCGATCGCGGCGGCCGACGACGGCACCTCCGGGGCACCGGCCCACGGAGAGGAGATGGGTGGGATGGAGCAGACCTCCGGACACAGCGGGCACGACAGCGGTGGGCAGTTGCCCGGGCTGGCGGTGTCCGACGCCGGGTACACGTTCGCGCCGGCGAAGACGTTCTTCACCTCGGCAGTGAAGGACGAGCTGCGGTTCACGATCCAGGGACCCGACGGCAAGCCGGTCACGAAGTACACGAAGACGCACGAGAAGGACCTGCACCTGATCGTGGTGCGCCGGGACCTGTCCGGGTTCCACCACGTGCACCCGACGATGGCGGCGGACGGGACGTGGAGCATCCCGTTCACGTTCACCGCCGGTGGGACCTGGCGGCTGTACGCAGACTTCCAGCCGGCCGGCCACGACAGCACGATCACCCTCGGCACGGACGTCAACGTCACCGGGCTGTACGTTCCGGTCCCGGTTGCCGAACCGGCGAGCGTGTACAGCTTCCACGGGTACGACGTGACGCTGGCCGGCACGCCCGTCGCGGGCAAGGAGTCCGAGCTGACGTTCAAGATCAGCCGCGACGGCAAACCGGTCACCGACCTCCAGCCGTACCTGGGAGCCTTCGGGCACCTGGTCTCGCTGCGCGGCGGCGACCTCGCCTACCTGCACAACCACCCGGCGGAGCATGCTGAGCCGGGGGCGAAGGGCGGGCCGTCGATCACCTTCGCGACAACCTTCCCGACCGCGGGGACGTACAGCCTGTTCCTGGACTTCCAGCACGCGGGCGCCGTCCACACCGCCGAGTTCACCGTCCGGGTGGGCTCCGACACAACCACGATCGTCCCGCCGGCCACCGTACCGAGTCATGAAGAGGAGGCACACACCCATGAGTCAGAACCAGTCCGTTGAGCTGATCATCGGAGGCATGACGTGCGCCTCCTGCGCGGCGCGCGTGGAGAAGAAGCTGAACCGGATGGACGGCGTCACCGCGACCGTCAACTACGCCACCGAGAAGGCCAAGGTGACATACCCGGACGGCATCTCCACCGACGACCTGGTCGCGACCGTCGAGAAGACCGGCTACACCGCGGCCCTGCCGACGCCGGCCGTCGAGACGTCCGCCGCGGAGCCGGACGAGCTGAAACCCCTGCGGGAGCGGCTGATCGCAAGCATCACGCTCGCGGTTCCGGTGATCGCGTTCGGGATGATCCCGGCGCTGCAGTTCGACTCGTGGCAGTGGGCGTCGCTGACGCTGGCGTTCCCGGTGGTGACGTGGGCGGCGTGGCCGTTCCACAAGGCCGCCTGGACGAACCTGCGGCACGGCGCCGCCACGATGGACACGCTGATCTCGCTCGGTGTGGTGAGCGCGTTCCTGTGGTCGCTGTACGCGCTGTTCCTCGGCTCGGCCGGAGCGCCGGGCATGAAGATGCCGTTCACGCTGATCCCGTCCCGGGGCGGCGGCGCGGAGGAGATCTACCTCGAGGTCGCGGCCGGCGTCACCACGTTCATCCTTGCCGGGCGGTACTTCGAGGCGCGCGCCAAGCGCCGTTCGGGCGCCGCGTTGCGGGCCCTGCTCGAGCTCGGCGCGAAGGACGTCGCCGTACTGCGGAACGGTTCCGAGACACGGATCCCGGCCGATCAGCTCGTCGTGGGTGACGAGTTCGTCGTCCGGCCCGGCGAGAAGATCGCCACCGACGGCGTGATCGTCACCGGCAGCAGCGCGGTCGACGCGTCGATGCTGACCG
The DNA here is from genome assembly GCF_043197975.1 of Kribbella sp. NPDC048928. NCBI lineage: Bacteria > Bacillati > Actinomycetota > Actinomycetes > Propionibacteriales > Kribbellaceae > Kribbella > Kribbella sp. NPDC048928. The sequence continues at coordinate 167,527 of NZ_JBICUC010000007.1, forward strand.
GCGAGTCCGTACCGGTCGAGGTCGGTGCCGGGGACGCGGTCGTTGGTGCGACCGTCAATGCCGGCGGGCGGCTGGTCGTGCGAGCGTCGCGCGTCGGCGCGGACACCCAGCTGGCGCAGATGGCGCGGTTGGTCGAGGACGCCCAGAACGGGAAGGCCGCCGTCCAGCGGCTGGCCGACCAGGTGTCCGGGATCTTCGTACCGATCGTGATCGGGCTCGCGCTCGCGACGCTCGGCTTCTGGCTGGGCAACGGTTCGCCGGTGGAGGTCGCGTTCACCGCTGCCGTCGCCGTACTGATCATCGCCTGCCCGTGTGCGTTGGGCCTGGCCACGCCGACCGCGTTGATGGTCGGTACGGGGCGGGGCGCCCAACTCGGCATCCTGATCAAGGGGCCGGAGGTGCTCGAGTCCACGCGCCGCGTCGACACCGTCGTACTGGACAAGACAGGCACCGTCACTACAGGCCGGATGGAGCTGGTCGACGTACTGCTGGCTCCTGGTCAGGATCGGGCCGAGGTACTGCGACTCGCGGGCGCACTCGAGCACTCGAGCGAGCACCCGATCGCTGCCGCGGTGGCGCGGGCGGCTGCTCTTGAAGGGAAGTTGCCCGAGGTCGAGGACTTCGGCAACGTCGAAGGCCTTGGTGTACAGGGAATCGTCGACGGGCACGCCGTCCTTGTCGGTCGGACGCGACTGCTGGAGGAGTGGAGCCAGCACCTGCCTTCGGACCTCGCGCACGCAAAGGCGCACGCCGAAGCTGAGGGCAGTACGGCGGTTGCGGTCGGCTGGGACGGCGAGGCACGAGCGGTGCTCGTCGTCGCGGACACTGTGAAGCCGACGTCGGTGGAGGCGATCGCTCAGCTCAAGTCGCTGGGGCTGCGGCCGGTGTTGCTGACCGGTGACAACGAGGCCGTCGCGACGAAGGTCGGCACCGAGGTCGGCATCGACGAGGTGATCGCCGAGGTACTGCCGGCCGGCAAGGTCGACGCGGTGAAGAAGCTGCAGGACGAAGGCCGCGTGGTCGCGATGGTCGGCGACGGCGTCAACGACGCGGCCGCCCTCGCCCAGGCCGACCTCGGCCTGAGCATGGGCACCGGCACCGACGTGGCGATCGAGGCCAGCGACCTGACCCTGGTCCGCGGCGACCTCCGCGCGGCCGCCGACGCGATCCGCCTGTCCCGCAGCACCCTCCGCACCATCAAGGGCAACCTGTTCTGGGCCTTCGCCTACAACGTGGCCGCCCTCCCCCTGGCCGCCGCCGGCCTCCTCAACCCCATGCTCGCCGGCGCCGCCATGGCCTTCAGCTCCATCTTCGTAGTAACCAACAGCCTCCGCCTACGAAACTTCAAACCCCTCACCTGACCGATCTGGGGAGGCTTTTGCCCCCGAATCGGGAAGGAATCTTCCCCAACCCGGGCCTGGTTGCGTGGATCCTGCTTGCTCCGCGAACTGTCTTTGGCTAGACGAGCCAGGCCGTGGTGTCGGGTAGAAGGAGGTCGTTGTCGAGCGGACTGCTGGCGAGCAGCAACCTGCTGTGGGTTGGTAGCTCGATTGGGGCGGAGGCTAGGTTCGTGATGCAGATCAGGCCCGAGTCGCGGTTGAAGGTCAGGACGTTGGGTGGGGAGTTGAGCCAGGTTAGGCGGCCGTCGCCCAGGTGGGTTCGGCGGAGGGTCAGGGCGGTTCGGTAGAGGGTCAGCATCGAGTTCTGGTTGTTGGACTGGGAGTCGACGATGAGGTTCTTCCAGTCTCGTGGTTGGGGTAGCCACGGAGTGCCGTTGCCGAAGCCGAAGGGGGGTTCGTTGCCGGACCACGGTAGGGGGACTCGGCAACCATCTCGGCCGCGGTCGGTGCCGCCGGAGCGGGTGAAGATCGGGTCCTGCAGTACGTTGTCGGGCAGGTCCTCGACCTCGGGGAGGCCGAGTTCCTCGCCTTGATAGACGTACAGGCCGCCGGGTAGGGCCATTGCCAGGAGAGCGGCGGCGCGGGCGCGGCGTTCGCCGAGGACCAGGTCGGTCGGCATGCCGTGCTTGCGGTCCTGGTGCGAGAACGAGGTGTCTGCCCGGCCGTACTTGGTGACCGGCCGGGTCACGTCGTGGTTCGAGAGGACCCAGGTCGGCGGGGCGCCGATCGGTCCGTGGGTCGCGAGGGTGAGATCGATCGAGGCGCGCAGCTCGGACGCGTCCCAGGCGCGGGACAGGAAGTCGAAGTTGAACGCGGTCTGCAGTTCGTCCGGGCGCAGGTAGAGCACGAACCGTTCCTGGTCCGGCATCCACATCTCGCCGACGAAGAAGCGTTCCTCGTACGTGTCCGAGATCTGCCGCCAGCCGCGGTACACCTCGTGCACCTCGTCGTGATCGGTGTACGACTCCTCGATGCTGTCCAGGTCCTTGAAGAGCACGGCGGCGCTGTCGATCCGGATGCCGTCGACGCCGCGATCCAGCCAGAACCGGAGGATGTCGTGGAACTCGTCGACCACCTCCGGATTGCGCCAGTTGAAGTCCGGCTGCTCCGGGGCGAACAGGTGCAGGTACCACTCGCCGTCCGCGACCTGGGTCCAGGCCGGGCCGTTGAAGATCGACTGCCAATCGTTGGGTGGGCCATCGTTGCGGCCGGGGCGGAACAGGAACCGATCGCGTTCGGGCGATCCCGGGGCGGCCGCCAGCGCCTGCCGGAACCAGTCCTGCTGGTCGGAGCCGTGGTTCGGCACGATGTCGATGATCGTACGGATGTTCAGCGCATGCGCCTCGGCGATGTAGGCCTCTGCCTCGGCGAGCGTGCCGAACGCCGGGTCGATCGCGCGGTAGTCCGCGACGTCGTACCCACCGTCGGCCATCGGCGACGGGTACCAGGGGTTGAGCCAGATCGCGTCGATCCCGAGCTCAGCCAGGTACGGCAGCTTCGCGCGCAGCCCGGCCAGATCACCGATCCCGTCATCGTTGCCATCGGCAAAGCTCCGCAGGTAGACCTGGTAGATCGCGGCTCCCCGCCACCATTCGTCGGCCATGAACTCTCCTTAACCCTTAAGACTTCCGGCGGTCAGGCCGGACCAACCACCCACCCCCGAGCGGAGCGAGGGTGCTGTATCTATCCTTTAAGACTTCCGGCGGTCAGGCCGGCCATGATGCTTCTCTGGAACACGAAGAACACGAGGATCGTGGGCAGGCTGGCGATCACCAGTGCGGCGATCAGGACGTTCTGCGGCATCTGGGCCGAGAGCGACGCGATGCCGACGCTGATCGACATCTTCCCGGTGTCCGGCAGCACCAGCAGCGGCCAGACGAAGTCCTTCCAGACCGTCACCACCGACAGGATCGACACCACCCCGATGATCGGCCGGGACACCGGCAGCACGATCGACCAGAGGATCCGCAGCGGTCCCGCACCGTCGATCTCGGCCGCCTCGAGCAGTTCGCGCGGGATCGAGTCGAAGAACCGTTTGAGCAGGAACACGAAGAATCCATTCGCTGCCGCCGGCAACCAGATCGCCCACGGCGTGTTCAGCAGGTCGGCATGCAGTACCGGCAGATCCTTCGCCACCAGGTACGTCGGCAGCAGCAACACCATCGGCGGGATCATCAACGTCGCCAGCATCGCCCCGAGGACGAGCTTGCCCAGTACTGGACGCAGCTTCGACAACGCGTACGCCGCACTGACGTCGACCGCGAGCGTGAACAGCCACGCACCGCCGGCGTACAACACGGTGTTCTTCAGGAAGACGCCGAGCTGCAGTTGCTGCCACGCGTCGACGTACACGTGGAAGTCGAAGTGCTTGGGGAAGAAGCCCGGTGGGATCTGCGCGAGCTCGTCCGGCGACTTCAGCGCGCCGGTCACCATCCAGTACAGCGGGAACACGAAGGCGCCGGTGAAGCCGACGACCGTGACCGTGAGGAGCGTCCAGTAGACGATCCGGCCGCGCGGGGTGCGCAACGCCAACGGGGACACCAGGGTTCTCATCGCTCGGCCTCCTCACGCGACACCCGCAGGTAGATCGTGGAGAACACCAACAGCACGATCATCAGCATCAGGCCGAGGGCGGAGCCGCCGCCGAAGTCGCCGAAGTTGAAGGCGTACTGGTACATCAGGTACGCGACGGTGACGGTCGCGTTCTCCGGGCCGCCGCCGGTCAGCAGGTACGGCTCGATGAAGACCTGCATTGTCGCGACGACCTGCAGCAGCAACATCACCAGCAGGATCAGCTTGGTCTGCGGGATCGTCACATGCCACACGCGCCGGAACAGTCCCGCACCGTCGAGCTCGGCGGACTCGTACAGGTCGCCTGGAATGCTCTGTAGCGCGGCGAGATAGATCAACGTGCCGGTGCCGAGGTTCATCCAGGTCGACACGAGTACGAGGCTGATCAGTGCCGTACTCGTGGAGTCCAGCCAGCTGAGGGTTGGGAGATGTACCGCGCCCAACGCCTGGTTGAACAGACCCGATCCGGGGTCGTAGAACCATTTGAAGAGCAGTACGGCGACGGCCGGCGGCAGCATCACGGGCAGGTAGACGACGAAGCGCAGGTACGCCTTCGCATGCTTCAGCTCGTTGAGTACGACGGCGAGCACGAACGGCACCGCGTACCCGATGACCAGCGCCAGCCCGCTGAAGACTGCCGTGTTCAACCAGGCGGCCGCGAAGGCGGGATCGGTGACAACGGTACGGAAGTTGTCGAACCCGACCCACTCGCCGGGGTCGACGAAGTTGTTCTGCTGGAAGCTCAGCACGATCTCCCGAATCATCGGATACCAGGAGAACAAGGCGAAACAGATCAACGCGGCACACAGGAACCCGTACGCCGTGAGGTTCCTGCCCACGGCACGCTTCAACGCGCCGTGGTCGTCCGGCGGGTCCGCCGCCCGCACCTTCTGCGGGCGACGGACCTGCTGCTCGGTAACAGCCATCAGGTGTTCTTCGCGAGGATCTTGTTGGCCTTGCCTTCCGCGTCGGACAGGAGCTTGCCCACGTCGGCGTCCTTGCGGGTCAGGACCGCGGACATCGCGACGTCGAGGACGGCGTAGAGCTCCTGGGCCTTCGGCGGCTCGAGCTTGTTGGTGATGTTGCCCTGCTCCGCGACGTACGGCGCGAAGTTGTCGATCGGGATCGTGGCGTACTGCTTGCGCAGCGCGTTGATCTGGTTGCCGGGGGCACTGGTCCCGTACAGGTCCGGGATCGGCAGCCCGACCGGACGGCCCTGCTCCTTCGACCGCGCGTAGTTGAACTGGCCCTGTCCCGGCGTCAGCTCGTGGAACTCCAGCCACTGCAGGCCGGCCTTGATCTTCTCCGGTGAGGCCTTCGGGTTGAACATGTACCCGTCGCCACCACTCAGCGACGACTGCCCGCTCGATTCCGGTACGGCAGCCACGCCGTAGTCCTCGAACTTGCCCTTGAAGTCGTTGTTCACCGACTGCACGACGTCCGGCGCGCCGATCATCATGCCGAGCTTGCCGCCGCCCATCATGCGCATCAGGTCCTCCCACTGCAGCAGCTGCTTGCTGCCCATGGAGTTGTCGTCCCAGCGCATCTTCTTCAGGTTCTCCAGGACCGCCTTGCCCTGGTCGCTGTTGAACGCGGCGGTCTTCCCGTCGTCGCTGACCATCGACCCGCCGCGTGCGTAGAGCTCAGCGGCGAAGTGCCAGCCGCCGGTGTTGCCGGCCGAGTACTCACCGAAGCCGACGTACCCCGGGCCTAGCGCGGCGATCTTCTTCGCGGCGGCCCGGACGTCGTCCCAGGTCTTCGGCGGGTTCGCCGGGTCGAGACCGGCCTGGGTGAACAGCTTCCGGTTGTAGACCAGGCCCATGTTGTAGTTGTTCCGCGGCAGGCCGTATGTCTGATCGCCGTCCTTGAAGACGCTCATCACGTCCTTGCGCAGGTCGCTGACCGGCTTCACGCTGCCGACGTACTGGCTGATGTCGGCGGCCTGCTTCTTGTCGATGATCTTCCGCACGTCGGTGTAGTAGACGTAGAAGACGTCCTCCTGCGTCCCGCCGGCGAGCTTCGCCTGGAACGTGTCGGGGTTGATGCAGGGGAACGCGTCCTTGCCCTGCACCGTGATGTTCGGGTGCGCCTTCTGGAACGCGGCGACGTCGGCTTCCCACGCCTCGCGCTCCTTCGGGTTGCTCTTCGGCGGCTCGCAGCCGACCGTGATCGTGACCGGACCGTCAGCCGTCTCCCCTGCCGATTTCTTGTCGTCCGACCCGCAGGACGCGGCCACCAGCCCGAGTCCCATCACCAGCAGCAGGCTGAGCCCGCGGCGCCTTGTGGTCATGTCCACCCTCTCCCTTTCCTGGTGCCGACACCGTAGGGAACCGAACCCCGGAGCGCAATACTTCAATAGATGATTGCAAGAACGTGACTTCTCATGGGAGATTGCCTGCTGGAGGGCAAACGACAACAGCCGCCGACCACGAAGGCCGGCGGCTGCTCGGGGTGTGCGGGGCTAGGCTCGCGCTCTGGCGGTGGAGGCGCGGACCACCAGTTCGGGTTCGAAGAGGAGTTCGTCGGCGGGGACGGTGGCTCGCTCGATGAGGGCCACCAGCATGTCCACGGCGGCTCGGCCCATGGCGTCGATCGGCTGCCGGACGGTGGTCAGCGGCGGATCGGTGCAGTTCATCATCGCGCTGTCGTCGTACCCGATCACCGAGACGTCGCCGGGGACGGTCAGGCCGGCTCGGCGGACGGCGCGGATGGCGCCGAGCGCGAGGATGTCGCTGGCGCAGACGATGCCGGTGACGCCGCCGTTCAGCAGTTTGGTCGCGGCCGCATGCCCGCCCTCGAGCGAGAACATGCTGTGCTCGACGAGCGCCGGATCGGCCTCGTCGGCGGCCAGGAACGCATCCAGCTTCCGCCGCGAAGGGATGTGGTCGCGCGGACCGAGCACCATCCCGATCCGCCGGTGACCGAGCGCCCGCAGGTGCCCGATCGCCATCTCCGCGGCGACGTGGTCGTCCGACGACACCTGCGGGAAGCCGAGGTGATCGACGGCCGCGTTCACCAGTACGGTCGGGAGTTTGCGCTCCTGGATCAACTCGTAGTGCTGGTGTGGCGCATCGGCCTGCGCGTAGAACCCGCCGGCGAAAACCACCCCGGAGACCTGCTGCTGGAGGAGCAGATCCACGTAGTCGGCCTCGGACACGCCGCCGAGCGTCCGCGTACAGAGCAAGGAGGTGAAACCTTGCTGCGCGAGCGCACCGCCGACGACCTCGGCGAACGCCGGGAAGATCGGGTTCTGCAATTCCGGCAGCACGAGTCCGACGAGCCGCGCGCGGTCGCCGCGGAGCTGGGTCGGCCGCTCGTACCCGAGCACGTCGAGCGCGGTGAGCACCGCCTCCCGGGTCGCCTCGGACACGCCGGGCTTCCCGTTCAGCACCCGGCTGACCGTGGCTTCGCTGACTCCGACCTTCTTCGCCACCTCAGCAAGACGTCTCGTCATGCCGCAAACACTACGCCTCTCCACGCAAGTTCTTGCAAGCACTTGCGTCGGGCCGACGGCCGCGGAGAGGTTCGCGGAGTGAATTGGCTGCCTGCGAGGTCAGGTTGCTGACAGACTGGTGCTCGTGCCCCGATTCGTCGCTACCCGCCCGGATACCGGCCTGCTGTCGCTTCCCTGGGACGTTCCGCTGGAGGACTGGCCCGAGGACCAGCTGGTCGCGCTGCCGCGCGGTATCTCGCGGCACGTGGTCCGCTTCGTCCGGGTCAACGGCAGTGTGTACGCGATCAAGGAGGTCCTCGAGCACCTCGCGCTGCACGAGTACCGCCTGCTCCGCGACCTCGAGCGGCTGGAGTCCCCGTCGGTCGAACCTGTCGGCGTCATCACCGACCGCGTCGACCGCAACGGTGAACCGATCGACTCGATCCTGATCACCCGGCACCTGCAGTTCTCGCTGCCGTACCGGGCGCTGTTCTCCAGTACGTTGCGCCCCGACACCGTGAACCGATTGATCGACGCGCTGGTTGCGTTGATCGTACGGCTGCATCTGCTCGGGTTCTTCTGGGGCGACTGCTCGCTGTCCAACACGCTGTTCCGGCGTGACGCAGGCGCGTTCGCGGCGTACCTGGTCGACGCCGAGACGGGCGAGCTGCACCAGGACATCTCCGACGGCCAGCGGGCGCACGACCTCTACACCGCGGAGATCAACCTGTTCGGTGAGTTCCTCGACCTGCAGGAGGGCGGGCTGCTCGACGAGTCGATCGACCCGCAGGAGACCGTCGAGTCGATCCAGAAGCGGTACGAGGCGCTGTGGGCCGAGCTGACCGCGCCGGAGGAGTTCGGCGAGGACGAGATGCACCGGCTCGATTCCCGGATCCGGCGGCTGAACGAGCTCGGGTTCGACGTCGCGGAGATCGACATCATCACCGACTGGGACGGCAGCCAGGTCCGGATCCAGCCGAAGGTCGTGGACGCCGGCCACCATTCGCGGCGGCTGCTCCGCCTCACCGGGCTGGACGTCGAGGAGAACCAGGCGCGGCGGCTGCTCAACGACCTGGACTCGTTCGCCGCCGCGACCGACCAGCAGAACGAGGACGAGGAGATCGTTGCGCACCAGTGGCTGACCGACGTCTTCGAGCCCGTCGTGCGCTCGGTGCCGCGTGATCTGAACCGGAAGCTCGAGCCCGCCGAGGTCTTCCACGAGGTCCTCGAGCACCGCTGGTTCCTGTCCGAACAGGCCGGCCACGAGATCGACACGATGGAGGCGGCGCGCTCCTACGTCAAGAACGTCCTGAGCGCCAAACCCGACGAGAAACTCGCCCTCCCGACCCCGACGCTGCCTGAACCCGACTGAGGCTTGCAACGTTCCGGGCCTCGCCGGCGTGAACTGGGTGGGAGGTGCCGGATGGAGTCACCCGACTTCGACGACTGGGTCGCGCAGCGGGGTGCGGCGTTGCTGCGGTTCGCGTACCTCGTCACGCGCGACCACAGTCGCGCCGAGGAAGCAGTACAGGATGCGCTGATCGCGGCGTACTCGCGCTGGTCGCGGATCTGCCGTGTGCAAGATCCGGAGGCGTACGTACGGCGCTGCATCGTCAACGCGGACATCTCGCGCTGGCGGCGCTTCTTCCGCCGCGAGACCCCGACCGAGGACGCCGGTACGTCGGCGCCCAGCGACGCTGCACCAGATCACGCCGTCGCACAGGCCGAGCACGATGCGGTCTGGGCACTGTGCGCGACGCTTCCCGCAAAACAACGCGCAGCCGTCGTCCTGCGGTACTACGAGGATCTCCCGGACGCGGAGATCGCCGTGATCCTGGACTGCTCCGCCGTCACCGTCCGCTCGCAGATCCACCGTGCGCTGGCGTCGCTGCGCACCACCATCGGGACCGAGGAGGTCAAACGCTGATGGACAGCACCGAGCAACTCATCACCGACAGCCTGTCGAAGCACGCGGCGGACGCTCCCTCGGACGATCGCCTCCTGGACGCTGTGCACGCCCGCCTGCACCGCCGCCGTACCGGACGCGCGCTCGGCGCCGTCGTCGTCGCCGCGGCAGCCGTCGCCACCGCCTTCACGGCCTCCCACACCCAACTGCACACCGACCCACAGATCGCGCAGACCTTGCCGGCCGGCTGGCATTGGGAGTCCTTCAAAACAGTCCAGGTACAGGTCCCGTCCACCTGGACGCAGTACATCTCCGGTCCCGCTCCCTGCACTCTGCTGACCACCCCGTCCTCCCCGACCATCGGGCGCCTGGACGGCTGGCCGGAAAGCCGCCGCTACACCTGCAGCACGGCCGTGCTGCCCTTGTCCCAGCGGCGGCAATATCTCTGGTTCGGCGACGTCCAGGCGCCCGGGATCACGCGGTACGACGGCGGCTGGATCGAGGAGACGCGCGTGGTCGGTGGCGTCAAACTGAGCGTGCTCACGAAGGACGATGCCCTGCGCAACAAGATCCTGGACTCCGCGCGACCGATCACAGGCACCGACCCGTACGGCTGCAGCCCGCAGCGGCCGGCGCGCGGGCCGAACCAGCCGCCGGACCTCGCTGGACAGGTGACCTCGGCATCGATCTGCGAGTACTGGAACGGCTCGCTGATCGCGGGCTCAGCCGTACCGGCGGACAAGCTCCTCGAACTGAGCGCCCAGGTCCTCGCCGCCCTGCAACTCCGCAGCGTGCCGCTCGCCCAGGCCGGCTGCAACGACCCGGCTGCCCGTGAGTTCGTCGTCCTCCTACACTCCGGCAACAAGACCCAGCCGGTCCACCTGTCCTACTCGGTCTGCTCCCCGGTCACCCGCGCCGCCATGACCATCACCCTGACCGGCCCCCACAACCAACTGGAACCCGCCAAACTCTTCGACCCACCCAAGTCCTTCAAACCCCCACACCGCTAGCGCGCCGTGCCGGCAGCCGCCCTTCGCGGGACTGTCTGCGCGCGGGGAAGGGACAACTCGCGAGGTTAACCACTCGTGTTGAGGGTTCTCTGCTGGTGTGCGAACGAAGAACCCCCGAGAGCAGCGGATGTCCACCCTTGTGACACCTGCAGACGGCGGCTGTCGGCGGATGGTGGTTAGTGTTGAAACGTGAGAATTATTGGGTACGAGACGTTTTTGGTGGCGCCGCGGTGGGAGTTTTTGCGGATCGATACCGATGAGGGGATCAGTGGGTGGGGTGAGCCGATCGTCGAGGGGCGGGCCGAGGCGGTTCAGGGGGCTGTCGGGGCGTTGATGGAGTACCTCGTCGGGCAGGATCCGCTGCGGATCGAGGAGCACTGGCAGGTGATGGCCAAGGGCGGCTTTTATCGCGGCGGTCCGGTGCTGTCGAGTGCGCTGGCCGGGATCGACCAGGCGCTGTGGGACATCAAGGGGCGCTACCACGACGTACCGGTGCACGAACTGCTCGGCGGACCGGTCCGCGATCGGGCGCGCGTCTACACCTGGGTCCACGGCAGCGACAACGCCCAACTCGTCGACGAGGCGCAGGCCAAGGTGGCGAAGGGATTCACGGCTCTCAAGCTCAACCTGTCCGAGGCGCTCCCCCCGATCCCGTCCGCGGCACAGCTACGCGCCTCCGTCAGCCGCGTCGAGGCGCTCCGCGACGCACTCGGCGACGGCATCGACATCGCGCTCGACCTGCACGGCCGCTTCAGTACGGCAGCCACCCGCCAACTACTTCCAATGCTCGAACCACTGCTCCCGATGTTCATCGAGGAGCCGACGCTGCCCGAGTTCGCCCGCGACCTGCGCCGGATCACCGAGTCCACCAGCATCCCGATCGCAACCGGCGAACGCCTGTTCTCCCGCTGGGACTTCCGGGACGTACTGCCCGCCGGCATCGCGGTCGCGCAACCCGACGTCTCGCACGCCGGCGGGATCTCCGAAGTACGCCGAATCGCCGCCATGGCCGAGACGTACGACGTCAGCGTCGCGCCACACTGCCCCCTCGGCCCGATCACCCTCGCCGCCAGCCTGCAACTGGACTTCGCGATGCCGAACTTCCTCATCCAGGAGCAGAGCCTCGGCATCGAGTACGGCGGCGGGAACGCGCTGCTCGACTACCTGGTGGACCCGGGCGTCTTCGCCTTCACCGACGGACACGTGCAGCGCCCGACCGGTCCCGGACTGGGCATCGAGGTGAACGAGGACGCCGTACGCGCAGCAGCCGCAGACCCGCACCGCTGGCGCTCGCCCGTGCTGCGCCACGACGACGGATCGTTCGCCGAATGGTGACGCCGCCGATGGGCTGGAACAGCTGGGACTGTTTCGGTACGACGGTGACCGAGGCCGAGGTCCTGGCGAACGCGCAGGTGATGCACGACGAGCTGCTGCCGTTCGGGTGGGACACGGTCGTCGTGGACATCGCCTGGTACGACCCGACGGCGCGCTCGCACGGCTACAACGAGAACGCTCCGGTCGTCCTCGACGAGTACGGTCGCCAACTGCCGGCGCCGCAGCGGTTCCCGTCGGCCGCGGACGGTGCCGGATTCGGTCCGCTGGCGGGGCGGGTTCATGCGCTCGGCCTGAAGTTCGGGCTGCACATCATGCGCGGGATCCCACGCAGGGCGGTCGAGCTGGACCTGCCGGTGTACGGGACGTCGTGGCGGGCGGGAGAGATCGCGGACCCGGAAAACGTGTGCGCGTGGAACCCGGACAACCTCGGGCTCAACCACGACCACCCCGGCGCGCAGGCGTACTACGACGCGCAGGTGGCGCAGTTCGCCAACTGGGGCGTGGACTTCGTGAAGGCCGACGACATGCTGGCGCCGTACCACTCGCGGGAGATCGAGGCGTACGCGCGCGCGATCCAGCGCAGCGGGCGGGAGATCGTGCTGTCGTTGTCGCCCGGCACGATGTTGTCGACGCATCATCTCGACCACCTGCGTTCGAACGCGCAGCTGTGGCGGATCTCGGACGACCTCTGGGACCGATGGGAGGACGTGCACGCCCAATTCGCGCGACTGGCGCGCTGGGCGCCGTTCCAGCAACCCGGCGGCTGGGCCGACGCGGACATGCTCCCCCTCGGCCACATCGGCATCCGCGCCGAACGCGGCGACGACCGCAACAGCCGCCTCACTGTCGACGAGCAGAAGACCCTGCTCACCCTCTGGGCGATGGCCAGATCCCCACTGATGATGGGCGGCGACCTCCCCACCACCTCTCCGGAAACCCTTGCCCTGCTGAAGAACCCAGCCCTCCAAGAAGTCCTGACAACCTCGACCAACGCCCGCGAAATCATCCGCGAACCCCTGGCCGACGGCGAACTAATAGTCTGGACCGCCGAAGCCCCCAACCACTCGTACGCAGCCATCTTCTGGACTGGCGCCGCATCCCGAGAGGTCACGCTGCCAGCCGATCTCCCCGCCCCGGCCCGCGACCTGTGGACCGGCACGCCGGCTACTGAGCCAGCGGACACCGTGCCCGCACACGGCGTCCGCTGGCTCGAGCTCCGCACTCCGATCTGAGGAAGGAGCTACTTGTAGACGACCCAGAGTTCGTAGTCGTCGCCGGGGACGGCTGAGCCGTTGATGCACTTGTACTTGGTCCATTTGGTGCCGGCGGCGCCGGCGGCGTGGCAGTCGGACTGCCAGAAGAAGTCGCCGACGTACTCCCAGTTGTCGGAGGCAACGACCGTCGATGCGGACGGGGTGACCGGGGCTTCGGCTGCTTGGGCAGCCGGGACGGCCAGTCCGCCTGCTGCGATCGCTCCACCGGCCAGGACGCTGAAGAAAACCCTGCGAATGCTCATGATCCGTACCTTTCGTGGTTGGGCCGAACACTTCGAGAGTGCCGGTCGGCCAACCAAGGACGCACCTGGTTTCGGGCGAGGTCGAAAGGCTCGGGAACTATTCGATGAGGGCCGAAAGCAACCACTTCGACAGCGGCGCATTCCCTAGTTCCTGAAGGTTTTTCACCCATCGCGCCTCGGCGATCTCCGGTGAGAGTGTGGTGACGTCGGTGTCGCTGAAGGCGGTGAGCGTCGTGAGAGTGTCGTGCTTGCCTTCGAGCGTGGTGACGGTGGTGTCCAGGACGGTGAAGTCGGCTGGGCGGATGGTGAGGCCCAACTCCTCGTGGATCTCGCGGGCGGCGGCTTCGGCCGGTGTTTCGCGGGCCGGTTTGTAGCCGCCGCCGGGTAGGCCCCAGCGGCGGGTGTCGGCGTACGAGTGGCGGACCACGAGGAAGCGACCGTCCGGGTGCCGGATCAGGGCCTTCACGCCGAATGTCGTCGGTTTGCGGATGCGAAACCACAACTGTGCAAAGGGCGAGCCCGCCCGCAGCAGCAGGGCGCGGGGGCGCATCAGCGCGGCGGCATCCGGAGGGCGCCGTCGAGGCGGATGACCTCGCCGTTCAGGAGCTGGTTGTCGAGGATGTGGCGCACCAGGGCGGCGTACTCGGACGGCTTGCCGAGGCGGGAAGGGTGCGGGACCTGCTGCTCGAGCACGGTCCGGGTCTCCTCGGGCAGCCCAGCGAGCATGGGCGTCTCCATCGTGCCCGGTGCGATCGTCACGACTCTGATGCCCTTGTCGGCGAGGTCGCGCGCGGCGGTCAGCGTCAGCGCGACGATGCCGCCCTTGCTCGCCGCGTACGCTGCCTGGCCGACCTGGCCGTCGTACGCAGCGATCGACGCGGTCATCACCACGACGCCGCGGTCGCCGTCCGGGGACGGCTCCGACGCGATCATCCGCTCGGCGGCGAGCCGCAGGACGTTGAAGGTGCCGATCAGGTTGATCTCGATCACCTGCCGGAACGTTGCCAGTGGCAATGGCCCCTTGCGACCGACGACCCGGCCGGGGGTCGCGACACCGGCGCAGTTCACCGCGACCCGCAGCGTTCCGAGCTCCGAAGCAGCATCCAACGCAGCAGTCACGGCGGCCTCGTCGGTGACGTCGGTGGGCGCGAACACCACCCGGTCGCCGAGCTCGTCCGCGATCGCCTTGCCCGCCGACGACGGCAGGTCGACGATCACCACGCCGAGCCCGTCCGCAGCCAGCCGTCGAACGGTCGCCTCTCCAAGCCCCGAACCACCACCGGTGACGAGCGCGACGTCCGACGGACCAAACTTCATGTAGCACTCCTCAGCAGGTCGCGGCTGATGACCAGTCGCTGGATCTGGTTCGTACCTTCGAAGATCTGGGTCACCTTGGCCTCGCGCATGTACCGCTCGGCCGGGAACTCCCGGGTGTAACCGTACCCACCGAGCACCTGGACCGCGTCGATGGTGACCTTCATCGCCGCGTCCGTGCAGACCAGCTTCGCGATCGCGGCCTCCCGGCTGAACGTCCGGCCCAGATCGCGCCGGCGCGCGGCGTGCAGGTACGTCGCCCGGCCGGACTCCACCGCCGCAGCCATGTCGGCGAGCAGGAACTGGATGCCCTGGAAGTCCGCGATCGCCTGCCCGAACTGCTGCCGCTCTTTCGCGTACGAGGTCGCGACGTCGAGCGCCGCCTGCGCCAGACCGACCGCGCACGCGGCGATCCCGAGCCGGCCGGAGTCGAGCGCGGACAGCGCGATCCGCATGCCGTCCCCCTCGGCGCCGATCAGGTTCGCGACCGGGACCCGGACGTCGTCGTAGTTGACCAGAGTCGTGGTGGACCCGGTCAGGCCCATCTTCCGCTCCGGCGCACCGAAGCTCAGCCCTTCGGCCGAGGCCGGCACGTGGAACGCGGAGATCCCGCGGCTCCGGTCGTCCGACGTGCGGGCGAAGGTGGTGTAGAAGTCGGCGTGCGATCCGTGGCTGATCCAGGCCTTCGTCCCGTTCAGCACGTACGAGTCGCCGTCCCGGACGGCCCGCGTGGTCATCCCGGTGATATCGGAGCCGGCCTGCGGCTCGGACAGCGCGTACGCGCCGAGGAACTCGCCGCCGACCATGTCCGGCAGCAGCCTGTCCTTCTGCTCGTCGCTGCCGAAGGTGGCCAGCCCGTACGACGTCATGGTGTGCACCGAGACGCCGACGCCGACCGACATCCAGGCGGACGCGACCTCCTCGAGCATCTGCAGATACACCTCGTACGGCTGGCCGGCGCCGCCGTACTGCTCCGGATAGGGCAGGCCGAGCAGGCCCGCCTTGCCGAGCGTCCGGAACGCGTCCCGTGGGAACGTCTCGGTCTCCTCGGCGTGCGCGGCGTACGGCGCGAGCTCGTGGGCGCACAGGTCCCGGACCAGTGCGAGCAGCTCGATGGATTCCTCAGTCGGCAGGAGCCGGTCCACAGCCATCAGGAACGCCTCTCTCAGCAGATACCTGAAACGATACTGTGAATGATACTGAAGCACACAATTGAGTATCGTTCTATGCTGTCTCGATATGACAACAGTCATTCCGGGGCGACGCACCCGCCGGCAGTCCGAGCTGCTCGACCGGCTCCTGTCCCTGTTCCTCGAACAGGGATTCAGCCGGTTCACCCTGGACGACCTGGCCGCCGAGCTGCGCTGCAGCAAGACCACGCTGTACGCGCTGGCGCCGAGCAAGGAGCAGCTTGCCGTCGAGGTGGTCAAGCACTACTTCAAGAACGCCACCGCGCAGGTGGAGTCCGCGGTCGTCCGGCAGACCCGGCACGACCGGCGGATCGCGGCGTACCTCGGCGCGGTCGCGGACGCCCTGCGGCCGGCCAGCCGGACCTTCCTGGACGACGTGGCGACGTTCGCGCCGGCCCGCTCGGTGTACGAGCGGAACACCCGGATCGCGGCCGAGCGGGTCCGGCAGCTGATCGAGGACGGCATCAACCACAAGACCTTCCGGCAGGTCGACATCGCGTTCGCGGCCGAGATGATCGCGCACACGATGCAGGCGATCCAGCGCGGCGACATCGCCCGGCGTACCGGCCTGAACGACGCCGAGGCGTACCGCGAACTCGCCTCCTTCGTCCTGCACTCCCTGCGCCTCGACTGAACCAGTCGGCCATCTAAGGTTGGGCACCGTCCTCTTGCTGCCATCTCGTGCATCAGAGCCGTACGCCCCGGAAGGCTGATGACCATGAAACCTCTGCGACGAACTGCGGCCGTGGTGGCGGCCGCCGCGCTTGCCCTCACCGCCGCCGTACCGGCCGGGGCAGATCCGGTGAAGCCGCCCCGCCTGTCCGCCAAGGCGATCACCAAGACGCTGAACGACCAGATCCACACCGCGGGTACGGCGTGGATGACCAAGCCGGACGGCACCGTCGTGGTGTCCTACGACTCCACCGTCACCGGTACGAAGCTGACCAAGCTGACCGGCCTGACCAAGCAGCTCGGCGCCAACGTCAAGATGGAGAAGCTGCCCGGCAAGCTGCAGAAGTACATCAGCGGCGGCATGGCGACGTACGGCGGCGAGTACAAGTGCACCGTCGGCTTCAACGTCCAGCGCCGCGGGAAGTACTACTTCCTCACCGCTGGTCACTGTGGCAAGGACGCGGCCCGCTGGTACCAGGACGCCGCCCACAAGGTGTTCACCGGTGCCGTCTGGAACGCCACGTACCCGTACCACGACTACGCGCTGGTCGTGTACCGGACCGACATCAAGACCAAGCCGCCGGGCGGCAGCGTCTACCTGTACAACGGCCACTCGCAGGACATCACCACCGCGATGAACCCGGGCCTCAACCAGCTGGTGTACCGCTCCGGCGCCACCAGTGGCCTGCACAGCGGCCGGGTGACCGGTCTGAACGCGACGGTGAACTACGGCGACGGACGGGTCGTGGGCCTGATCCGGACCAGCGTCTGCGCCGAGCCGGGCGACTCGGGCGGCCCGCTGTTCTACCGCCAGTGGGCGTTCGGGCTCACCTCGGGCGGTTCCGGTGACTGCAAGTCGGGCGGCGTGACGTACTTCCAGCCGATCGTGCAGGCGCTGAACGCGTACGGGGTCTACATCTACTGAGCTGTCTTGTGGGCGCAGGTTTCCCCTACGCTCCGAATTTGTCTGAATACTCAGCGAGATAGTGGGTAGGACTCGTCACGGTTGAAGTCAAGGACGCCCCGCCCCGAAGGCGTCCTCATCGTGAGGAGGCTGAGACCAATGAACCTGTCCCCGCTCCGCCGTACCACCGCAATTCTGGCCGCGGCCGGGCTTGCTGCCGCCGGACTTCTGGCGTCGCAAGCCTCGGCCGCACCGGTCAACCCGTCCACCCTGTCCGCCGCGGCCATCACGTCGTCACTGAGCGAGAACGCGACGATCCCGGGCACGGCATGGGAGACCGATCCCGACGGCCGGATCATCGTGTCGTACGACGACACCGTCACCGGCGCGAAGCTGGCGCAGCTGACCGGCGCGACCAAGCAGTTCGGTACCCGGGTCACGCTCGAGAAGATGTCCGGCAAGCTGACCAAGTACATCGCCGGCGGCGACGCCATCTACGGCGGTCAGTACCGCTGCTCGCTCGGCTTCAACGTGCGCAGCGGCAGCACGTACTACTTCCTGACCGCTGGTCACTGCGGCAACATCGCCTCCAGTTGGTACGCGAACTCCGCCAAGACCACGCTGCTCGGGTCGACGTACGGGTCGAGCTTCCCGGGCAACGACTACGCGATCGTGAAGTACAGCACCTCGTACACCAACCACCCCGGAACCGTGGACCTGTACAACGGCTCCTCGCAGGACATCACGTCCGCCGGCAACGCTACTGTTGGTCAGGCGGTCAAGCGCAGCGGTAGCACCACCGGCGTGCACAGCGGCACGGTCCAGGCGGTGAACGCCACGGTGAACTACGCCGAGGGCACCGTCACCGGTCTGATCAAGACCAACGTCTGCGCAGAAGGCGGCGACTCCGGCGGCGCCCTGTTCGCCGGTACCAAGGCGCTCGGCCTCACCTCCGGCGGTTCCGGCAACTGCTCCTCCGGCGGCACCACCTACTTCCAGCCCGTCACCGAAGCCCTCTCCAGGTACGGCGTCAGCGTCTACTGATCCAGACATGATTGTGGGGCCGGAGAAGACCTCTCCGGCCCCACAATCATGCGTCAGCCGCGGCGGCGGGAGATTTCGTAGAGGGTTACGCCGGCGGCGATGCCGGCGTTGAGGGATTCGGTGGCGCTGGTCATCGGGATGGAGACGATCAGGTCGCAGTTCTCGCGGACGAGGCGGGCGAGGCCTTTGCCCTCGGAGCCGATCACCAGGACGATCGGCTCGGTGGCCGCCTCGAACTCGGGGAGCTCGACGGCGCCGTTCATGTCCAGGCCGATCACGAGCAGACCGGCGTCCTTGTACGACTTGAGCGCACGGTTCAGGTTGCCCGCGCGGGCGACCGGGATCCGGGCCGCGGCGCCGGCCGAGGTCTTCCACGCCGACGCCGACATCGACGCCGTACGCCGCTCCGGTACGACGACACCGTGCGCGCCGAACGCGGCCGCCGAACGCGTGATCGCGCCGAGGTTCCGCGGGTCGGTGACGCCGTCGAGCGCCACGATCAGCGGCGCCTCCTGCGCGTCGTACGCCCGCTGGAGCAGGTCGTCCGGATGGGCGTACTCGTACGGGGGGATCTGCAGCGCGACGCCCTGGTGCGAACCGCCGGCGGTGACCCGGTCCAGCTCGGCCCGCGGGACCTCGAGCACCGAGACGCCGGTCTCGACCGCGACCAGCAGGGCCTCCCGCAGCCGGGCGTCCCGTTCGGTGCCTTCGGCAACGTGCAGCGCCGCGGCCGGTACGCCGGCGCGAAGCGCCTCGACCACCGGGTTCCGCCCGTACACCCACTCGACCGTGGACTCGTTGTCCTTGCGCGCCGGACGCCTGCCGCGCTGCTCGCGGTCCTTGGCGCGCTCGGCGGCCTTCGCCCGCTTGTGCGCGGGGTGCTTGACCCGGTCGACCGCCTTCGGCGTCGGGCCCTTGCCCTCGAGTCCGCGGCGGACCCGGCCACCGGAACCGGCCGTCGGGTTACCCCGCGGCTTCTTCCGGATGGCTCCCTTGCGCTGGCTGCTGCCTGGCACGTCAGTTTCCTTCTGTAGATACGAGAGACCATCGCGGTCCCTGGGGGGTGTCTTCTACGACGACACCGAGGTCCTTCAAGCGGTCGCGAACGGCGTCCGCGGCGGCGTAGTCCTTGCGCTCCCGGGCGGCCTGGCGCTGCTCGAGCAGCGCCTTGACCAGCCCGTCGACGACCTCGGTCAGCTCGTCACTGCCGCCCGTCCGGGACACCCACGGCTCGGCCAGCGGGTCCAGCCCGAGCACGCCGAGCATGCCGCGGACCGCGGCGAGCGCCTCGCGGAGCGCGTCGGAGTCCCCGTCCGCGACGAGCTTGTTCCCGTCCCGGATGGTGTTGTGCAGGACGGCGATCGCGGCCGGTGTGCCGAGGTCGTCGTCCATCGCGGCGGTGAAGTCCGACGGCAGCTCGGCCGCCGGCTCGGTGCCGCCGGTGACCTCGGTCGCCCGGTCCACGAACCCTTCGAGCCGCTGGAAGCTCTTCACGGCCTCGTCGAGCGCCTCGAACGAGAACTCCACCACCGACCGGTAGTGCGACTGCACCAGGTAGTAGCGCAGCTCGATCGGGCGGACCCGCTCGACCACGTTCCGGACGACGGCGCTGTTGCCCATCGACTTCGACATCTTCTCGCCGGCCGTGGTGACCAGCGCGTTGTGCATCCAGAACCGGGCGAACTTCTGCCCGACCGCGGTCGACTGGGCCAGCTCGTTCTCGTGGTGCGGGAACCGCAGATCCAGCCCGCCGCCGTGGATGTCGAACTCCTCGCCGAGGTACTTGCCGGCCATCGCGGAGCACTCGATGTGCCAGCCCGGGCGCCCACGGCCCCACGGCGCCGGCCAGGAGGCGGTCCGCGGCGTCGCCTCGGTCCAGCCCTTCCAGAGCGCGAAGTCGCGCGGGTCCCGCTTGCCGCGCGGGTCGGCGTCCTCGGCGGCTTCCATGTCGTCGATCTTCTGGTGCGAGAGAGCGCCGTACTCCGGCCAGGAGCGGACGTCGAAGTAGACGTCACCGGACCCGTCGGCCGCGACGTACGCATGCCCGCGCTCGATCAGCTGCTCGATCAGCTCGAGCATCTCCGGGATGTGCCCGGTCGCGCGCGGCTCGTACGTCGGCGGGCGGCAGCCGAGCACGTCGTACGCCCAGTGCAGCTCGCGCTCGAACTCGTACGCGTGCGCCCACCACGGGACGCCGCGCTCGGCCGACTTGGCGAGGATCTTGTCCTCGATGTCGGTCACGTTCGCGATCACGGTGACCTCGTAGCCGGAGCGCTCCAGCCACCGGCGCAGCACGTCGAAGACCACTTCCTTGTAGATGTGCCCGACATGCGGGGCACCCTGCACCGTCAGCCCACAGTGGTAGATCCCGACCTTGCCCGGATGGACCGGTGCGAAATCCCTCACTGCTGCCGTTGCGGTGTCGTACAAGCGAAGTGTCACCGGTCAAGGGTAACGGGAAGTGGCACTCACCCTTGACAAGATGTCCGCAGCACCCCACTCGGGAGGACAGGTCAGTTGTCGAACCAAGGGCCGTACGGGCCGCCACCAGGGCAGTACCCGCCGCCGCAGCAGTATCCGGGGGCGCCGCAGTACGGCCCACCGCCCGGCGGCCCACAAGGCTGGGGCCAGCCGATGGGACCACCGCAAGGCCCGCCGATGGGGCCACCCATGGGACCGCCGATGGGGCCACCGATGGGTCCGCCTATGGGTCCGCCGCCGATGCGGCCGCCGATGGGGCCGGGCTTCGGGTTCGGGTCGAACGGCTACCCGCCGCCGCCCAAGAAGAAGAGCAAGGCCGCGGTGTTCGTCCTGGTGCCGCTGCTGCTGCTCGTGGTCGGGGTGGTCGGGCTGCTGACGGTGAGCCGCATCCTCAAGCACAACGGTGACGACAGCTACACCCAGCCGGAGCCGACCTACACCGCGACCACCAATCCGACCGAAGGCCCGACCGAGGAACCGACAGATCCTCCGTCGTCCGCACCGATCACCACGGAGCCGACCGAGCCGGCGACCACCACAACCACCACCGAGCCCAGCACGACCCGGACGACCCCGCCCGAGCCGTCGGACATCGACCTGGTCGCCAAGAACAGGATCTACAAGACCGGCGTACAGAAGACGGTGAACTGCCGCGAGTCCGGTGCCCGCGCGAACAGCGTCACCAACGCGCGCAAGTACTACAACAACATCCTCTCCTGCCTGGTCAGGGCCTGGCCGGCGCAGGTCAAGCTCGCCGGCGGGCGGTTCGTCGCTCCGCACTTGCTCGGCTTCCTCGGTACGGCGACGACACCGTGCGGCGGGAACGCGCCGAGCTCGTTCTACTGCCCCACGAACCGCACCATCTACATGGACGCGGCCAACGACATCGAGCAGTACAAGAAGTACGTGACCTATTCGAACCGTACGGAGGCGCTGGCGTTCCTGCGCGCGGACATGACGGACACGGTGGCGCACGAGTTCGGCCATCACATCCAGAACATGACCGGGATCCTGCAGGCGGAGACCAACCTCGAGTACCAGTACACCGGGGACAAGTCGCTCGAGTTCAGTCGTCGTACGGAGCTCCAGGCGACCTGTTTCGGCAACGTTTTCATGGGCGCGAACAGGACCAGCTACAAGATCACCGGCCAGCTGAAGGCGCAGCTCGACTACCTGCACTCGCACGAGGGCGACGAGTACGGCACGCAGCGGGACCATGGCAGCCGGGCGGTCGTCCCACGCTGGGCGAACGCCGGTTTCAGCACCCGGAGCCCGCGGGCGTGCAACACCTTCACCGCGTCACCGAAGTACGTGCGGTAAATGATCACCAAACGCAAGGTGGAAAGGGTTGATTTCCTCCGGGGTGGGTAATAGCAAGGCCGAGCGCTCTGTCCGCCCCTCATCGCTCTGGAGGAAAACCGTGAAGTCCGCCCTTTTCACGGGTGCCGCCGTGACCGTTGGCCTGTTGATGGCCTCCGTCGGCTCCGCCCAAGCAAGTCCGGTAAGCCCGGAGAACCCAGCTTCGACCACTGCGGCGCACCAGCCCACCGCGCAGGCCCGGCAGCACGGCATCGACCGTGCCGGTGACGCGTACATGGGCTGGGCGCAGCACCCCACCACCGCCAGTACGGCCGCCACGCCGGCCGTGATGGCACCGGCCGCCTCGGTCGAAGGCATCGACGTGTCCAGTCACCAGGGCAACGTCAACTGGGCCTCGTACTGGAGTGCCGGCAAGCGATTCGCCTACGTGAAGGCGACCGAAGGCAACTACTACACGAACCCGTACTTCGCCCAGCAGTACAACGGGTCCTACAACGTCGGCATGATCCGCGGCTCGTACCACTTCGCCACTCCGAACGACTCCAGCGGCGCCAACCAGGCCAACTACTTCCTGGCGCACGGCGGCGGCTGGTCCAAGGACGGCAAGACGCTGCCAGGTGCGCTCGACATCGAGTACAACCCGTACGGTGCGACCTGCTACGGGCTGAGTGCATCCGCGATGGTCAGCTGGATCCGCGACTTCGCCAACACCTACAAGGCCAAGACCGGGCGCGACGTACCGATCTACACCAACCTTGACTGGTGGAGCCGCTGCACCGGGAACAGCACCGCCTTCAACTCGACGAACCCGCTCTGGGTGGCCAAGTACGCCTCCTCGCCCGGGACGCTGCCGGGTGGCTGGCCGTTCCACACCATCTGGCAGTACAGCTCGTCGCCGGTCGACCAGGACCGGTTCAACGGCGACATGTCGCGGCTGCAGGCGCTCGCGAACGGATAACCGGTTGCCGCGGTCACATAGTCTCGATCGGTGACCTACGCGCTGCCGATCGAGACCGACCGCCTGACCCTTCGACGCTACGTCGAGACCGACTACGACGACCTGCTGAAGCTGCAGTCCGACCCGGATGTCGCCCGTTACCTGTTGCACGACGTGCGGTCGCCGGAGCAGGTCAAGCAGGCCCTCACCGGCCGGCTGGCCGATGTCCCCATGGACACCGACGGTCATGCGCTCACCGTCGCCGTGATCCTGCGGGACACCGGTCAGCACCTCGGTGAGGTGAGCCTGTTCATGAACAACACCGAGCAGCGCACCGGCGAGCTCGGGTACGTCTTCCACACCGAGTCGCACGGCCACGGGTACGCCGCGGAGTCCACGGTCGAGCTGCTGCGCCTCGGGTTCGAGGAGCTCGGCCTGCACCGGATCATCGCCCGCCTGGACGCCCGCAACGACAGCTCGGCCAACCTGCTGCGGCGCCTCGGCCTGCGCCAGGAGGCGCACTTCGTGAAGAACGAGTTCCTGAAGAACGAATGGACCGACGAACTGGTCTTCGCGATGCTCTTCGAGGAGTGGGACAAACGTTCGTAAGTTTTTCCCACGCCACGCTGCCCCGATGACAACAACTGCCACCCGAGCTACCGTCGAGACATGACTGTGCTGATGCCACGCCTCCGGCGCGGCGGGTCATGGGGCTGTAACTCCCGCCCTTCCCTCGTCGCTCCAGTCGCTACGCTCCCTCCGCTCCTCAGTCCAGGCCGGGAGGCCCCATGACCGGCGCCCGTTCTGTCACTGCCCTCGTTGTCGGTGCGGTTGTGCTGACTGCCGGCGCCCTGCCGAGCGAAGCCGTGAAGGTCGCTCCGGCGCGCGAGATCGCGTACCGGACCTGGACGTCGAGCGCCGACTTCCTGGCCGGGGAGCAGCACGGCACGACCGTGTCCGACGGCGCCCTCACGTTCGGTACGCCGACCGGCACCACGTCGTACGTCGATCCGTTCGGCGACGGCACCGCGAAGACGTACGACCAGACCAGCTGGGTCTCGCCGCACGTCAGCACCGGCTTCGGCCTCACCGAGCTGGTCGCGTCCTGGAACGCGACCACCCCGCCCGGCACCTGGATCGAGGTGTCGATGGCAGGGACAACCAATCTTGGTACGACCAGCAAGTGGTACGTACTGGGGCGCTGGTCCGGTGGCGACGACACCGGCGCCGGCGACATCCACAGGACCTCGGTGCCGAGCCAGGGCGACGCGGACGGATCCGTTGCCGTCGACACCTTCCAGGCCGCGACCGGCAAGTGGCTGGACCGCTGGCAGCTGAAGGTGACGCTCTACCGGCTCAGCGGTACCGCACAGTCCCCGGTGGTCCGTTCCGTGGGCGCGATGGCGTCCCGGCTGCCGTCCGACAAGAAGGTTGCCGCCAGCCCCCTCGGCGGGGCGGAGGGCATGGTTCTCGACGTACCGACGTACTCGCAGGAGACCCACATCGGGCAGTACCCGCAGTGGGACGGCGGCGGTGAGGCGTGGTGCTCCGCGACGTCGACCGCGATGGTGCTGGACTACTGGGGCGCCGGGCCGACAGCCGCCGAGACTGCCTGGGTGGATCCGTCGTACAGCGATCCACAGGTGGACCACTCGGCCCGGTCGGTCTTCGACTATTCGTACGACGGCGCGGGCAACTGGCCGTTCAACACGGCGTACGCCGGTTCACGCGGGATCGATGCGTTCGTGACGCGGCTGCGGTCGCTGACCGAGGCGGAGCAGTTCATCAAGGCCGGGATCCCACTGGTCGCTTCGCTGTCGTTCAAGAAGGGCGACCTGCCCGGTGCGGGCTACGGGACCAACGGGCACCTGATGGTGATCGTCGGCTTCGACCAGGACGGCAACGTGGTCGTCAACGACCCGGCGTCGCATCTGATCGCCAGCAACGACCAGGTGCGCACGACCTACGACCGGACCGCGTTCGAGAACGCCTGGGTGCCACACTCGGGCGGACTGGTTTACGTGATGCACCCGGAGGGCACGGCGCTGCCTGCACCTTCCGGGCCCCAGCACAACTGGTAGCAGCTCCAGAAACGACAGAGCCCGTCACGCCGGGGCGGCGTGACGGGCTCTGTTCTGTACTGACTAGCGGGCGAACAGTGCGCCCGTCAGGTTGGTGGTGAGGTTGCGGAGCGAGTCCGGCAGGTACTGCAGGTGCCAGCCGCTCGGACCGCGGTACCAGGGGAAGCCCTCGTCCGCCTCGTCCGGTGTGGTGTCGGTCGCGACCAGTGCGTCGATCCAGCGTTCCGAGCCGCCCAGTACGACTGCGTACGGCAGGGCGCGCGAGCAGAGCTCGGCGTGCTGGTCGGTCGGCAGCTCGCTGACGTCCATCTCCAGCAGCTCACCGCGGATCGCGGCGACCTGCCCGAGCACGCGGCCGGCGGCCGGGGCCTTGGCCGGCATGTAGCGGCCGACCACGAGCAGGCCGACACCGACGGCGGTGATCGCCAGACCGAGCAGACCCCAGGTCGACAGCAGCGCCAGCAGGACGGTCGCGATTACACCGACCACGGTGGTCGCGATCCCGATCGTTGCCCACAGCGACCGGGTCCGGTCCGGGCGCTCGGTGAACCAGCCGCGCTTCACGACACCGTCGTACAGGGCGTCCTGGACCTGGGCGAGGTTCTCGCGGACCTGCTTGCCGAGCTCGGAGACCAGCACCGAGTCGGCGTCGCCGAAGATCGCGCGGATCAGTACGTTCTCGTAGCGCTGCAGCTCCTCCGACGGCGCGTTCGAGACCCGGCGCAGCTCCCAGTCCGGTCGCGCGAACTCGGTGCTGTGGTCGAGCTCAGTGATCGTGATGTGGCCACGGACGGCCAGATCGATGATCGTCGCGGTCACGTCGACCGGGTCGATCCGCTCGTCGATCAGCGTGCCGACCTCACCAGGGCGCAGGTCGGACGGCGGCGTGAAGTCGATCCGCGCGTCCGTACCGAGGCTGAACAGCGAGGCCGGTACGACGCGCCGCGGGTCGACCTGGTCGCGGCCGCGCAGCCGGTACAGGGCGAACAGGGCGCCGGCGCCGAGCAGCAGCACCAGCAGCGCGGTGATCAGCTGCGCGGTGTCGGTGGAGAAGGCGCGCTTGAAGGTGTGCCGGTACTCGACGATCGAGTTCGCCGCGATCTGGTCCTTCGGGAAGCCGACCACCATCTTGACCGTGTTGCCGGGCGGCAGGTCCGACTGCACGAAGGTCGGGCCGGCGGTCTCGCCGATCTGCGCCATCGTGCACGGGACGTTGCTGTTCAGCGGGCCGGCGAAGCAGGCGACGTGCGAGACGTCCGGGACGCTGAAGACCGAGTTCACGTTCTGGATCGGGAGGCTGATCCCGGTCAGCGGCGAGAACTGCAGCTCGGTGCCGTCCAGGGTCTTCGCGACCGCACCCTTGACCGTGTACGAGAACTCCAGCTGCGTGGTGGCGCTGGTGACGTCCGGGACGGCGATCGACGTGACGTCGCCGTCGGTCTTCACCTCGGTCTTCTTCTCCTGGCCACCTGCCTTCACCTGCAGGTCGCCGATCTCCTGCACGTGGTCGATGTCGTCTGGCAGGTGTTCGCGGGTCACGACGAACCGGGTGAAGGTCCCGTTCACGTTGCTCAGCTTCCAGGTCTCCGCGACCCGGAGCAGGCCGTCACGTTCCACCCGGACCTGGCTGTCGTAGTTGGTGACCACCGGGTCGGCGGTCGCACTGCTTCCGGCGGCGTCCGCGGGCACAGCGGACAGGCCGAGCAGGCCGAGGGCACACAGGGATAGCCCGAGGAGACGTAGACGCATCGCCCAATCACACCGTAGAGAGAGGGTCAGGTTGACACCGCGCACCCTAGCGTCTGGCGGGTGTCAGGCAACCAACCGGCTCCCGGACCGGCGGGAAAGTTGAGCCCGCACTCCGGTAGCGTCACGGACGTGTCAGGCAACCAATGGGGACCACCGCCCGGTCAGCAGTACCCACCGCAGCAGCCACCTCAGCAGCCACAACCGCCGTGGCAGCAAGGACCCGGGTACGGCGGCACGCCACCGCCTGGGCGCCCGCCACAGGGACCTCCGTACCAAGGGGGACCGCCGCAAGGACCGCCGTACCAAGGGCCTCCGCAAGGACCGCCTCAGGGACCTCCGCAGGGGCCGCCGTTTCAGGGGCCTGGACCTGGTTTCCCTGGGCAACCGTTCCAGGGGCAGCAGCAGTTCGGCTGGGGCAGTCCGCCTGGTGGACCGCAGCCGCCGAAGAAGAAGGGCCGCGGCCCGCTGATCGCCGTACTCACGCTGCTCGGCGTGCTGGTCGTCGGTGTCGTCGCGCTGAAGACCGTCTCCTTCGTACTGAAGCACAACGACAGTACGACGACGAGCAGCCCGAGCATCCCGACGGCCACCACGACCTCGACCGAGCCGACCGAGCCGACCGTGGCCCCGTCGACCCAGAACGTGCCGACGGCCACCCAGCCCACCACGACCCGGCCGACCACGCAGCCGCCGCGGCCGACGACGAGCCGGTCGACCACGACCAGCAAGCCGACGACCAACCCCGGTCCCAGCGACAGCGACCTCGTGCTGAAGAACAGCCTGTACCTCAAGGGCGGGGCGATGGCATCGGTGCGTTGCAAGGAGTCGAAGTCGCGGCCGAGCACCGCGGCCGGCGCCAGGGCGAACTACAAGAACCTGCTCGCCTGCCTGAACAAGGCGTGGGCGCCGATCATCACCAAGGCCGGCGGGCGATTCCGGGCGCCGCGCCTGATCGCGTGGAGCGGTTCGGTGACGTCGCCGTGCGGTACGTACCAGGACTCCTACACGCCGTTCACCTGCAGCACGAACGACACGATCTACATGAACATGACCGAGGACCTCGGTAACTACAACCGCTACTCGCAGAGCTACCAGAAGATCTGGGCGCGGATGTGGATGCTGCACCAGTTCGCGCACGAGTACGGGCACCATGTGCAGATCAACATGGGCATCTTCCAGGCGTACGCGCGGATCCGCTACGAGCGTCCGACCGAGGCGATGGAACTGCAGGACAGCCGCCGGCTGGAGCTGCAGGCGTCCTGCTTCTCGGACATCTTCATCGGCGCGAACCGGAGCACGTACCCGGTGACCGGCGAGGCGCAGCACCAGTGGCGCTGGCTGATCGGTCACGTCACGGACCTCAAGAACGACCACGGCGACGCGAACAACCACCAGTACTGGGCACTGCGCGGCTACAACTCCCGCAACCCCAAAGTCTGCAACACCTTCGCCGCCTCGGCCGCCAAGGTCCAGTGATCAGGCGACAGACCTCACGCGAAACCATCAGACACCCCCTTGGCTAGCCTGGTGGGTCCGGATCGCGGAGTATGTCCGGGGGGAGGCGGCCTAAGGCACCCCACCAACCAGCTACACCCAGCAGGGTCGTGAGGAGCATCGATGTCGGACAACTGGAACCAGCCCCCGGGGAGCGACCCGGCTGAAGATCAGCCGAACCCCCCACAGGAGCCCGGTCCCGGCCAAAACCGCCCACCCCAGAACAACCCGAACCAGACCGGCTCTGATCAAGGCGGTCCCGGCCAGGGCGGTCCCGGGGGTCAGGGTGGTTCCGGCGAGGGCGGCCGGGGGCAGGGTGGTTCCGGCCAGCGCGGCTCAGGCCAGGGCGGTGCCGGCCAGGGCGGTGCCGGCCAGGGTCGGCCGGGCGAGAGCTGGTTCAGTCAGGGCAGCTCTGGTGACAGTGGTGCCGCCCAGGGAGGTACTGGGCACGGCGCACCTGGCCAGGGCGGACCTGGTGGTCCGGGTGGACGCGATGGTCAGGGCGGACCCGGCGGTCAGGGCGGACCCGGTGGAACTGGTGGCCCGGGTGGGACTGGCGGTCAGGCGCCGGGTGGGTGGTTCGGCTCGCGGGACAACGAGGCAGGTCCACGCGGTCCCGGCGATGCACAGCCAGGTCCCGGCGAAGGACAGTCCTCCAGCTGGTGGTCCGGCGACACCGACGCCAAGCGCGAGTTCCAGAACCCCGACCAGCCCGAAAACCCCGCAAACAACTGGTTCGACGGCGGCTGGGACCCCACCCGCCGAGAACACCCCGACCAACCCGTCCCACCCGACTCCACCAGCGGCCGCAACCCCGCCACCCCAGGACCCGCCCGGCCCGGCTCCGGCCCGTCCGGCTCCGGTTGGTCCGGCCCCAGCCAGTCCGGCCCGGGTCAGTCCGGCCCGAGTCAGTCCGGCCCGAGTCAGTCCGGCCCGAGTCAGTCCGGCCCGAGTCAGTCCGGCCCGAGTCAGTCCGGCCCGGGTCAGTCCGGCCCCGGGCAAGCAGGCCCCGGGCAGTCCGGACCGAGTCAGCAACGCGGCGGTCAGTCGGGCGCAGGTTGGTCCGGCCCGAACCAGCCCGGTCCCGGCTCCCCCGGCCCGTGGCAACCCGACCCGAACCAGCAGACCTCCAACCAGCCCCACTCGAACCAACCTGGCTCGAACCAACAACCTGGCTCGAACCAGCCTGGGCCCAACCAGTCGAACGCCTGGCAGCCCGACCCCAACCAGTCCGCCCAATGGCAACCCGGCAACAACCAGCCGGACCAATGGCAGCCCTCCGGCAACCAGCCGAGCCAGGGACAACCCGGCAGCAACCAGCCTGGCCACGGACAACCGAGCACCAACCAGCCACGACCAGGTCAACCCGACGCATGGCAGTCCGGCCCAGCTCAGTTCGGCCCCGGTCAGTCAGGTGCTGGGCGGGCCGGCGGCGGTCAGTCGGGTGCTGGGCAGTCGCCTGCGAATCAGCAGGAATGGCAGGCCAACCCTGCTCAGCAGTCCAACCCGGACTGGTCTCCGTCGACCCCGTCGTGGTCACAGTCCGACTCACCGCAGTCCGGCTCAAGCCAGCCAGGTCCCGAGCACTCCGCCTCTGGGCAGTCCGGTGCTGGGGAGTCCGGTTGGGGTGGGCAGTCGTGGAGTTTGCAGGGTGGCGATGAGGCGGAGCGTGGGAGTGGCTCGGGGCAGGGTGATGCTGTAGGTGGTTCGCAGGCGCACGGCGGTTGGCCGGCCGGCCAGTCGGAGTCGAGCGCCTGGCAGGCCTCGCCCGGGCAGCAGGCACCACGTGAGCAGTCCGGTCCGCACTCCGAAGGCTCCTACCTCTGGGGCCCGCAGGGCGACCAGAACCAGCAACCCCAGAACACCCCAGGACAACAGCACTCCCAGAACGTCCCGGGACAGCAGCAGCCGCAGAACGGCCCAGGACAACAGCAGCCGCAGAACGGGCCAGGACAGCAGCAGGCTCAGAACAGCTCAGGACACCAGCAGCCTCAGCCCGGTCAGGGTGGGGTGGCTTCGCCTTGGAGCCAAGCGCTTCAGGGGCAGGGCCAGGGGCAGCAGGCACAGGGCCAGCAGGGGGTCGGGCGGCATTCGGCGCCTCAGGGTGGGCAGCCGGGGCAGATTGGGCCGATGGGGCAGCCGGTGCAGCAGGCACCGACTTGGCAGTACCCGCCGATCCCGATCCCGCAGCCGCCGGGCGGTCGCCGTCGCCGCAAGAAGAAGCTGCGGCTGACCCGCCCGCTGCTGATCGGCCTGGTCGCGCTCGCCGTACTGGTGCTCGGCACCGGCATCACGCTGATCGTCCGCAACCTCGGTGGCGGCGACGCGGAAGCGAAGCAGACCCCGACGACGGCCCCGGCATCGGAGTCCCCGTCGCCGTCGTCCTCGCCGTCGCAGAGCCCGTCGACGTCCCCGACACCGACCGGTCCGCGAGGCCCGACGGTCGACGAGGTCGTGAAGGGCAGCCGGCTCTACTCGATCGGCCCGGTCGCGGCGTCGAAGTGCGTGGAGCCGCCGTTCGCCCCGGTCACGCTCGCGGCCGCGCAGCAGTACTACGCGCGCCTCCTGCCGTGCATGAACCACACGTGGTGGCTGGCGATGAAGAAGGCGAACCTTCCGTTCCGCAACCCGAAGGCGGTCGTGTACGTCGGTAAGCGCACCTCGCCGTGCGGCATGCAGCGCAGCGTGCGGGCGGCGTACTGCCCGGCGGACGAGACGATCTACCTGCCGTTCAGCGTCGACAACGCGGCGTACAAGCGGAACCCGGTGTACGCGCGGGCGATCATGCTGAACACGTTCGCCCATGAGTACGGGCACCACGTGCAGAAGCTGAGCGGGATCCTCGCCTCGTCGATGACGCGCGCGAAGTCCATGTCGCCGAACCAGCAACTGGCCGAGAGCCGCCGGCGTGAACTGCAGGCGACCTGCCTCGGCTCGGTGTACCTCGGCGCGAACGCGACGTTCCTCCCGATGAACGGCCCGCTGCTCGCGAACTGGAAGCTGCTGATCGCGCACATGGGCGACGACTACGCCCGCCCGCGGGTCCACGACCACGGCAACCGGGTCAGCAACTACCAGTGGTCGATCGCCGGCTACAACAACAAGAAGCCCGACTCCTGCAACACCTTCACAGCAGCCGACGTACGCATCAACTGACCCTCAACACCCCAGAAGCCGGTCCCTCCGAGAGGGACCGGCTTCTCTACATCCCCACCCAACACAGCCCCCACCGCATCCCCCACCGCCCACCCCAACCACGTCAGCGATTAACCCACGAACTGGTGGTTTCACGGGCTGCATGTCAGCAGCAAACCCACCAGCTCGTGGGTTGACCGCTGCGGTGGTGGGTTCGCCGTCGGTATGCGGGCCGCTAACCCACCATCTGCGCGGCTAACCTCTCGGCTGGTGGGTTTGCACCGAAACGCGGGGATGGCCGACGGGCCGGTGGGTTCGCTCGTCGGCATGCAACCCGCCAACCCACCAGCTACGCGGTCAACCGCTGAGCTGGTGGGTGTGCGGGGTGCGGGGTGCGGGGTGCTAGTTGAAGAGGCGGCGGGCTGTGGTGAGGGAGCCGCCGAAGGAGGTGACGAAGTTGCTGAGGGACTCGCCGATGTCGGAGAGGTGCCAGTTCTCGGGGCCGGAGTACCAGCCGATGCCGGCGTCCGGGTCGTCGTCGTCATCGGTGGCGGCGATCTCGAGCGCCCACTTCTCGGTCAGGCCGAGTACGGCCGCGTACGGCAGGCAGCGGGACGCGAACTCGAGCCGGTGGCTCTCCGGCAGGTCGACGGACGACTCGTTCGCCAGGTAGTGCTGCAGACCGGCCACGCGGCCCAGTACGGCGGCTCCGCGCGCGGTGCGGGCCGGTGCGATCTGGCCGACCAGTGCGAGCACCAGACCGGCCGCCATCACCGCGAGACCGACCAGTGCGAACTTGCTGACGATCGCCAGCACGATGGTCAGTACGACACCCGCACCGAGCAGCACCACACCCGCTGTCGTCCAGCGGTTCCGCACCGCGTCGGGACGGTTGTTGAACCAGCCCTGCGTGACGACGTCCGCGTACAACTGCTCGCGGACCAGGTTGAGCCGCGGCCGCAGCGCCGGGCCGAGCGCCGACACCAGGACGGAGTCGCCGTCGGCGAACACGGCGTCCAGCAGCGCCTTCTCGTACGCCAGCAGCTCCGGGCCGCCCGGGTGCAGCCGCTGCAGCTCCCAGTCCAGCTTGCCGAAGTGCGAGTCGCGCGACTGCTCCACGATCGTCAGGTAGTTGCGTACGGCAAGGTCCAGCAGTGTCGCGGTGATGTCGACGACATCGGCCGACTCGTCCACCACGGTGCCGACCTGACCCGGCCGGATACCGTCCGGCGCCGCGAACTGCGGGCCGTCGGCACCGTCGAGCACCGGACGCTCCGGTGCGCCGTGGCCGACCTTCGCGGCGTCGCGGCCGCGGAAGAACCACAGGCCGACCGCACCGAGCAGGCCGATCCCGAAGACGATCACGGCCAGCCCGCCGGTCGTGGAGTCCACCGTGAACGCGCGTCCGAGCGACCAGCGGGTCGCGTACTTCGCGTTCGGCTGCACGGTCGCCTGATCGCTCAGCCCGGTCAGGAACGTCACCCGCCCGGCCGCCGGTACGCCGTTCTGCTGGATCTCCAGCTCCGCCGACTCACCCAGCTGGGAGGTCGTACACGGCATGCTCGACCCGGTCCGGCCCGCGAAGCAGGTCACCCAGGTCGCGAACGGGATGCTGATGTTCAGCTTCGCCTGCGGTACGGAGACCGCGAAGCCCTGTACGAGCGGCCAGCTCACTTCGCGGCCGTCGACCGAGTCGGCGACCACGTTGTCCACGGTGTAGCTGTAGACGATCTTGGACTGCCCGGACACGTTCAGCGTCAGCTTCCGGCCGTCGTCGATGCTCTGGTTCTGGAAGCCCTCGGCGGGCTTCCCGTTCACCGTCGCGGAGACGTCCTTCACGTCGTAGGTACGGTCGCGCTCGGAATCGGACCGGACGCGGGTGGACAGCGTCCGGCTGAACGTCGACCCCCCGGCGGTCAGGTCGACGGTCTCCTTGACCTGCAGCTGACCGTCCTTGGTCAGGGTCGCGTCCGCGGTGTACGCCGTGATCTGGTCGTCGGCGCGCACGGCGGCCTGGGCGGCGACCGGGCTGAAGGCAACGAACAGCCCGGCGACCGGGGCGGTCAGGGAGATCAGGAGGGCAGCCGGGAGGAGGCGGCGCTTCGGTGACATGGGTCGAGAGTAGTCTCGTGCCGGTTCGTGCTGCGAACCCGACCGAACCAGACCCGCGATCACAGGGAGGCCTGCGCTGTGAGCAGCCCGTACGGCAACGGCGGCCAGCAACAGGGCCGGCCTGTCGGCCCGCCGCCTGGCGTCCTGCCGCCACCGCAGTCCGCGCCGTGGCCCCAGCAGCAGGGCCAGGCCCAGCACGGCCAAGCGCCGTACCAGGGCCAGCAGCCGCAGTGGCAGCAGCAGTACGGCAGCGGCCCGGGCCACTTCAACGGGTTCCAGCCGCCGCCCCGGCGCGGCGGCTCGTTCCGGCTGGTGCTGCTCGGCTTCTCGCTGCTCGTCCTGGTCGGTGTCGCCGCGACGATCATGGCGATCGTGCTCTGGACGGGCGGTAGCAGCGAGACCGCCTCGGGTCCGGAGGAGCCGAAGGTGACCGGTCCGTCGATCGTGCCGACGGCAACGACCAGCCCGGAGAAGGGCACCGCGGAGGACTTCCTGCTGAACGCCGAGGTGTACCAATCCGGTGCGCTGCCCGAGCAGAACTGCCCGGCGGCGAACCTCGGTACCGGCGGTCTGGCAGCGCAGAAGGTCTACTACCAGCGCCTCTTCAAGTGCCTGAACGACTCCTGGCGGCCGATCTTCCACAAGCTCGGTCAGGACAAGCCGGATCCCGGCCTGGTGGTGTTCGACAAGCCGGTTCAGACCGCGTGCGGCAACTTCGAGCCGTTGTCCGGACGAGTGCTGGCGTTCTACTGCTACGGCAACCAGATCATGTACGTCGACGTGAAGCAGATGGACCGCGCGTTCGGGCCGAAGGAGGACCTGGCGTACCTGATGACCATCGCGCACGAGTACGGCCACCACGTCCAGGGTGTCACCGGCCTGTTCTACGCGCGGGCCGTTTACCTGCAGGACCACCCCGACAAGAAGCTGGAGAGCTCCCGGCGGAACGAGCTGCAGGCCTCCTGTTTCGGCGGCGTGTTCAGCAAGGCCGTGGCGAAGTCGTACCCGCTGACGAAGCGCCTGGACGAGTTCAAGGAGCAGTCCAGCAACAGCTTCGGAGAGACGCCGGACACTCCGGAGGACGAGCGGACGCACGGGCTGGCGACCAGCCAGGGTTTCTGGATCCAGAACGGTTTCAACATCGGCGAGAACAAGGCCTGCGACACCTTCGCCGTCTCGGCGGACCTAGTGAAATGACCTGCGTGAAGTGACCGGCCGCCTGATCGGGGGCCGCTACCTACTGGGGGAACCGCTCGGCTCGGGCGGTATGGGCTCGGTCTGGCGTGCCCAGGATCAGCAACTGGACCGCGCGGTCGCGTTGAAGCGCGCGCACCCCGGTGTGGACGATCCGGACGGCCGGCGACTGCGCCGCGAGGCCCGGATCGGCGCGCGGCTGCACGATCCGCACGTGGTGACGATCTTCGACGTGGTGTCCGACGGTGACGAGCACTGGCTGGTCCTGGAGTACCTGCCGTCGCGTGGTCTCGACGAGCTGGGCAAGCTGCCGCCCGGCCAGGTCGCGCGGATCGGCGGGCAGATCGCGTCCGCGCTGGAGGCGGTGCACGCGGCCGGCATCATCCACCGGGACCTGAAGCCGGCGAACATCCTGGTGACCGCGGACGGTACGGCGAAGCTCGCGGACTTCGGGATCTCGCGCCGGCTGTGGGCCGAGGCGACGCTGACCGACAGCTCGACGATGGGTACGCCGGCGAACCTGGCACCGGAAGTGGCCAACGGCAACGAACCCACCGCCGCGTCCGACGTGTTCTCGCTCGGAGCGGTGCTCTACACCGCCCTGGAGGGGCACTCACCGTTCGGCAACGACCCGAACCCCTTGGCAGTACTGCGACGCGCAGCACACGGTGAGATCGAGCCACTGCGCCACGGTGGTGAGCTGACGCCGTTGGTCACGCGGATGCTCGCTGTCGAACCGCAGGATCGCCCGTCGGTCGCAGAGGTCGTCGAGGAGCTCGGTGGTACGTCGTCCGCACCGATGCGGCGCAGTCGCAAGCGCTGGGCGATCCCGGCAGCGGCAGCAGGTGTCGCCCTGGTCGCCGTACTGGGTGTACTGATCGGAAGGGCGGTGTCGGACTCC
The DNA here is from genome assembly GCF_043197975.1 of Kribbella sp. NPDC048928. NCBI lineage: Bacteria > Bacillati > Actinomycetota > Actinomycetes > Propionibacteriales > Kribbellaceae > Kribbella > Kribbella sp. NPDC048928. The sequence continues at coordinate 203,226 of NZ_JBICUC010000007.1, forward strand.
ACCGAGCCGTCAGCCGGCGCCACGACTCCAGCCGGCCCAACGTCCGAGGCTGGCCCAACGTCCGAGGGCGGGCCGACCGGCACCACGAACACCACAGCGCCTACTGGTGCAGGCCCTGTGGGTGATCCGTTGACCGTTGACCCGTGCGCGTTGATCGACGAGGCGTCGCTGAGCAAGTTCGGCGAGACGACGCTCGAGCCGGCGTACGGGAACTTCGACCGCTGCGACGTGGTGGTGACGGGCAAGGGCGGCCGGGAGGTCGACGTCCGCGCCGAGCTGAACCTGCCCGACACCGCGACGCCGAAGGGTGACGTGCAGAAGCTCACCGGCAACCTGCGGACCGTGACCCGTGAGAAGCCCGGTGGCGACGACTGCGCGCGGGTGCTGGTGCTGTCCGACAGTACGCAGATCGAGGTGGTGGCCAAGCACACGGAGGGGTCCGGGCTGGACGTCTGCGCGATGGCGGAAGCCGTGACCCAGAAGGCGATCGGTGTCCTACGGGCAGGTCCGGTCCCGCGGCGTACAGAGCCGTTGCCGGCCAACTCGCTGGCGCAGGTGAACGCGTGCACGCTGCTGGACAACAAGGCGCTCGAGCTGATTCCCGGTGTCGACGCGTCGCACCCGGACACGTCCTTCGGCAACTGGAGCTGTGGCTGGGAGAGCACGACGAGTGATCTCACGGTCGACCTGTACTTCGACCGGGACCAGCCGCTGGACGCCTCGGACGGGCAGCCGATCACGATCGGCGGACGGTCCGCGTTCCTGTCGAACGAGAACGACGGCCCGCAGACCTGTGCGGTGGTGATCGTCTACCGGAAGTACGTCGAGTCGAACGGGCTGGACCAGGAAGAGCTGGTGGCGATGTCCGTCGCCGGCTCGGCGAAACCGGTCACGCTCTGTGGACTGGCGACCAAGCTGGCACAGGCCGCCGTCCCGAAGCTCCCGAAGGCCTGAGCGATGGACTCGATCCGCAGACTCCCCCAAGACCAGCCCAGCCTGGAAGGCGGAGTACCCGACGCGCAGCCGGGCACCATCTTCGTGCTGAGCGTCGAGGGCGGTGTCAGCGCGGATCCAGGTCCGCACCGGACGATCCTGTTCGGCAGGAACCGGTCCGAGGTCCAGGTGTCGATCGGTGAGGACGATCAGCGCGTCAGCCGCATGCACGGGTCGATCAGCTACCGCGGCGGCCAGTGGTGCGTCGCGGTGACCGGGCGGCTGCCGGTGCGGTTCCCTGGCGAGCAGACGCTGTTCGCGGGTGAGGACGCGCGGCCACTCGCTGCCGGTTACACGCCCCTGTTCGTCCAGGGCTCCAACGGCCGCGCGCACCTCCTACAGGTGTACGTGGTCGGTGAGAGCGGAACCCGTCCCGTACGGCGGCCCCGCGAACCCACGCACCCGCCCCGCACCTGGCAGCTGTCGCCGGCCGAGAAGCTGGCTCTCACCGTGGTCGGCCAGCGGTACCTGTGGCACGACCTGCACCCGCTGCCGCTGTCCTGGCGACAGGCCGCTGACCAGTTGGCGGAGCTGCAGCCCGATGGCGGCTGGACAGCCAAGCGGGTCGAGCACCTCGTCTCGAACGTACGCACGCGGCTGTCGCGCGACGGCGTACCCGGACTGACCCGCGAAGAGGTCGGCGAGCCGGTGGGCAACGCGTTGAACGACAACCTGTTCCGCGCGCTCTTGCTGAGCACCACGCTCGTGCCGCGGGACCTCGACGTACTGGACGACTGATCTCGGGAGGGGTCCCCGGCAACCCGACTTACCGTCCCGCCATGCTCACATTGCGCACCGCAGACAACTCCATCAACGTCCCCGTCTAACTACTAAGCTCTTGAGCCATGCGCGTTGACGTAGGTGGCTACCAGCTCACTGCCGACCACGCGGGGGACGGACCGCCCACCGTGGTCTTCTGCTCCGGCCTAGGAGACGGCGGCGAGGTGTGGGAGTCCACCATCGCCGCCCTCGGCCCTGGCTTCTCCACGTGGACGTACTCGCGTGCCGGCATCGGCGACAGCGACCCGCTGCCCGACAACAGCCCACAGTCCCTCGTCACGTCTGCCGATGAACTCCAGCGGCTGGTCGGTGCAGCCGGTGTAAGTACGCCGTACGTCCTCGTAGGCCACTCGATCGGTGCACTGGTCGCACTGATCCACGCGGCCCGTGCACCCGAGGGTCTTGCCGGACTGGTCCTCGTCGACGCGACCGATCTGCAACTGGATCTGGACGTTGTGGAGAAGACCCTGTTCCTGGAGGACGGCGAGCGCGACGACTGCACGACGTACGACACCCTCGCCAGCCTCCCGGTCGTGACAGCAAGCAAGCGCCGGCTGGATGTCCCGAGTGTCGTCGTGAGCAGCCGCGCCGGCGCCTGGCTCGAGCTGGACGACCCGGAACCTTGGAAGCCCTTCACCCTCCAAGAGCTCGACACCCGCTGGCAACGAGTCCACCAGCAGCTCAGCGAAACCCTCGGCGGCACCCGCCTGGTCGCCACAGTCGGCGCCCACTACGTCCAGAAAGACCAACCGGAGCTGGTAGCTCAGGCCGTACGCCAGGTGGTCGGGGACTGACTGTAGACACGCTTGAAGGCCACGCTGAACGCGAACGGGTCCTCGTAGCCGACCTTGCGGGCAATGGTGGTCACGGTCTCGGTCGTGCTCCGGAGGAGGTCGGCGGCGAGGGTCATGCGCCACATCGTGAGGTACGTGAGCGGCGGCTGACCGACCAGCTTGGCGAACCGGGCAGCGAAGGTCGCGCGGGACAGGCCGACCTCTGCAGCCAGCTCTGCGACCGACCAGCGGTGCGCTGGGTCCTCGTGGATGCACCGCAGCGCATCGCCAATCGCAGGTGCCGACAGGGCCTGGTACCAGGACGGCAGGGCGTCCGGTCCGGCGCACCACGCGCGCAATGCGAGCACCAGCACGAAGTCGAGCAGCTTCCGGAGTACGGCGTCCTGACCCGGCTCCTCACGCGCCACCTCGGTGGTTAGCAGATCCAAGGCAGGACGGGTGTTCGGTGTGGCAGACACGACGGCCACCGGCGGCAGTAGTGCGAGCAGCCGGTCGCCCACGCCGCCCCGGAGGTCGTACGCACCTCGAACCATCGTCGTGGCGCCGGGGAGCCCATCGCCGTACGTCCGCGGCGCCAGGTACTCCCGCCCTTCCACCGGGTCCCCGTCGATCGTGTACTTCCGCCCGTCGCGCACCACGTAGCTCGCCGGCGTCTCCGGATCGTCCGCAATCGAGTAGCTGCCGGCGCCCGAGATCAGTGCGATGTCGCCGGCGCCCAGCAGCCGCGGTACGCCGTCGTCCAGCCGCAGGCACGCGCTGCCGCCGAGGGTCGCGACGACCGACAGGGACGGCGCGTCGGCGTACGTCACGGACCACGGCCCGCGCGCGATCACCTGCCGGACGAGCGTCTCCCTCGCCTGTGCCCGCTGGAGTAGATCGCTCAGGACGTCCACACCAGCACACGCTAGACGATCACAAAGGCATCGGCGACTGGCGACCATGGATCGTCTACGACGACTCCGGTTGGCTGGACGTCATGAACAGCTACTTGATCCTCGGCGGCACCGGCACCACCGGCCGTCGTATCGCGGACCGTCTCCGGTCCGCCGGCCATGAGGTCCGTACGGCGGCGCGCTCCGGAGCCGACGTAGGCGTCGATCTCGACGACCCTTCGACCTGGGAATTCGGCAACGCCACCGCGGTCTACCTACTGGAACCGACGGTCCGTCCTGGCGGTCGCCTCGCCCGCTTCGCCGAGGCTGCCCTCGCCTCCGGTGTCCGGCGGCTCGTGCTGCTGTCGGCGTCCCGCGCGTCCGACCCCGCGCACCCGTTGCACGCCACCGAGCAGGTCCTGCGCAACTCGTCGGCGGAGTGGACGATCCTGCACCCCGACTGGTTCGCGCAGAACTTCAGCGAGGGCACGTGGCGTGCCGCGGTCGACACCGGCACCCTCGTCCTCCCCGCCGGCACCGGTCGCACACCTTTCATCGACGCCGACGACATCGCCGACGTCGCCACCGCCGCTCTCACCAAGGACGGCCATCACGGCCGGACGTACCAGCTGACCGGACCGGAGGCCATCACCTTCAGCGAAGCCGCCATGCACATCAGCAACGCGGGCCGTCCGGTCGAGTACGTCGCGATCGAGCCGGCCGCCTACACCGAACAGCTCATCGCCCAAGGCGTTCCGCGCGCCGGCGCCGAACTCCTCACCAGCATCCTCGTCGCGATCGCCGACGGCCACGCCGGCCAACCCACGAACGACGTACAGCACGTGCTCGGCCGTCCGGCCCGACCGTTCAAGACCTTCGCCACGGAGGCGAACTGGACGTGAACAAGCGGTTGATGGACGCACCCACGTGTTTGCTTCGAGTTATCGGAAGCGTAACTGGGCGGCGTATCATCCGCCCGTGACGTTGCGACGTGGGGAGTTGGCGACGGCCGCGCGGACGCTGGTGGATGTCCTCGAAGAGACGGCCGGCACCTACGCCGACGAGCCGGCGCTCGACGACGGCAGCGTCAGTCTCAGCTATCGCGAGCTGCTCGTGCAGACGACCAAGTTCGCCGGCCGGTTGACCGCGGCCGGGATCGGTCCGGGCGACCGCGTCGGGATCCGGATCTCGTCCGGCCACAACGACCTGTACGTGGCGATTCTCGGCACCCTGCAGGCGGGTGCTGCCTACGTACCGGTCGACGCCGACGACCCGGACGAGCGCGCCGAACTGGTCTTCGGCGAGGCCGACGTCGCGGCCACCGTCGGGGACGAGTTGGAGCTGACGCTGACCCGGCCACAGCCGGAGCCGATGGACAACGAGACCGCCAACGGCTACTTCGACTACCCGTACTCGGCACGCATGGACGCGGAGAGTGCGACGGACGCTGCGCGCGGAGGCACCGGCCCGGAGCCGACCGACGACGCGTGGATCATCTTCACCTCGGGCTCGACCGGCGTGCCGAAGGGTGTCGCGGTCACCCACCGCTCCGCCGCCGCGTTCGTCGATGCGGAGGCCCGTCTGTTCCTCCCACGCGAGCCGATCGGCCCCGACGACCGCGTGCTTGCCGGACTCTCGGTCGCGTTCGACGCGTCCTGCGAGGAGATGTGGCTGGCCTGGCGGCACGGGGCTTGCCTGGTCCCCGCACCACGCTCCCTCGTCCGTACCGGGATGGACCTTGGGCCGTGGTTGGTTGCCCAGGGCATCACCATCGTCTCGACCGTGCCGACACTGGCCGCGCTGTGGCCGGCGGACGCGCTCGACCAGGTCCGGTTGCTGATCTTCGGCGGCGAGGCCTGCCCGCCAGAGCTGGCCGAGCGGCTCGCAATCGAGGGCCGCGAGGTCTGGAACACGTACGGTCCGACCGAGGCGACCGTAGTGGCCTGCGCCGCCGAGCTGACCGGCGAGGGCCCGGTCCGGATCGGCCTCCCGCTGGACGGCTGGGACCTCGCGGTTGTAGATGCTGCAGGCAACGAAGTCGCCGACGGCGAGATCGGTGAGCTGATCATCGGCGGTGTCGGCCTGGCCCGGTACCTCGACCCGGTCAAGGACGCCGAGAAGTTCGCGCCGATGCCCACCCTCGGCTGGGAACGCGCGTACCGCAGCGGCGACCTGGTCCGCTCCGACCCGCTCGGCCTGCTGTTCCAGGGCCGCGCCGACGAGCAGGTCAAGCTCGGTGGCCGCCGGATCGAGCTCGGCGAGGTCGACGCCGCGCTGCAGGCGCTGCCCGGCGTCTCCGGCGCCGCGGCCGCCGTCCGGAACAGTGCCGCCGGCAACCAGCTCCTCGTCGGGTACGTCGTGCCGGACGACCCCGGCGCCTTCGAGAACGCCAAGGCCACCGAACGCCTCCGCGAGGCACTGCCCGCCGCACTCGTACCGCTGCTGGCGATCGTCGACACGCTGCCGACCAGAACGTCCGGGAAGGTCGACCGCAACGCGCTGCCCTGGCCGCTGCCCGGGATGGACAGCGACGGCCCGGCCGCGGAGCTCAGCGGCACCGCCGGCTGGCTGGCCGAGCGCTGGACGAAGATCCTCGGCGCCAAGGTCACCGGCGCCGACAACGACTTCTTCCTGCACGGCGGCGGCAGCCTCGCGGCGGCACAGTTGGTGTCGTCGCTGCGCGAGCGGTACCCCGAGGTCACGGTCGGCGACATCTACGAGTACCCGCGCCTCGGCGCGCTCGCCGAGCGGCTCGACGACTTCTCCCCCACCGCGCAGGAACCGGTCGAGCTCCGCGAGATCCGGCCGACGCCGAGGAGCACCCAGCTCCTGCAGACCGCACTGACCCTGATCCTGCAGACGGTGGTCGGCGTCCGCTGGCTCGTCTACCTCTTCACGCTGAACAACCTGCTCGCCGCGCTGATCGAGCCACTCCCGTGGGCGCGGACCGTGTCCTGGTGGTGGATCCTGGCCGGCTGGCTGATCCTGATCAGCCCCGCGGGCCGGATGGGGATTGCGGTCGTCGGCGCCCGGATCCTGCTGCGCGGCCTCAAGCCCGGTACGTACCCGAGAGGCGGCAACGTCCACGTACGGCTCTGGGCCGCCGAGAATCTTGCCGACGCCGCCGGTGCCGCCAACCTCGCGGGCGCGCCCTGGATCGCGTACTACGCCCGCGCGCTCGGCGCGAAGATCGGTCGCGGCGTCGACCTGCACACCCTCCCACCGGTCACCGGCCTGCTCACGATGGGCCGCGGCGCCTCGGTCGAACCCGAGGTCGACCTGTCGGGGTACTGGATCGACGGCGACCAGTTGCACGTCGGCCCGGTCGTGGTCGGCGCCGATGCGGTCGTCGGCTCCCGCAGCACGCTGCTCCCCGGCGCCGAGATCGGCCGGAGCGCCGAGATCATGGCCGGTTCCGCGGTCTCCGGCAAGGTCCCGGAGAACGAGCGCTGGTCCGGTTCGCCCGCGTCCCGGATCGGCCGCGCGCGGCACCCGTGGCCGGACCACCGTCCCGCCCGCGCTCCGTGGTGGGTGGCGGCGTACGGCGCCCAGTCCGCGGTGATGTCCTTGATCCCGGTGGCCGGTGCCGTCGCGGCCATCGGGGTGCTCGGTCGCGCCTTGCGCGGGACCCGTTCCCTGGGCGATGCGGCTCTGCACGCGCTCGGCGCGATCCCCCTGATGACACTGGTCGGTTTCGCGACCATCGCCGTACTGACGCTGATCGGCGTCCGGCTGCTCGGCATCGGGATCAAGCCCGGCCACTACCCGGTCCGCAGCCGCATCGGCTGGCAGGTCTGGGCGACCGAGCGGCTGCTCGACTCCGCGCGCACACTCCTCTTTCCCTTGTACGCGAGCCTGCTGACGCCCTGGTGGCTGCGTGCCCTCGGGGCGAAGATCGGCCGCGACGTCGAGGCCTCGACCGTGCTGCTGCTGCCGAAGATGACCACCGTCGGCGAGGGCGCGTTCCTGGCCGACGACACGATGATCGCCTCGTACGAGCTCGGCGGCGGCTGGCTGCACGTGGCCGGCGCGAAGGTCGGCAAGCGCGCGTTCCTCGGCAACTCCGGGATGACCGCGCCCGGGCGCTCGGTCCCGAAGAACGGCCTGGTCGCGGTGCTGTCCGCCGCGCCGAAGAAGTCCAAGGCCGGTACGTCGTGGCTCGGCTCCCCGCCCGTGAAGCTTCGCCGGCAGGCCGTGTCGGGCGATCAGAGCCGTACGTACAACCCGCCGTACAAGCTGAAGGTCGCGCGCGCACTGGTCGAGCTGTGCCGGTTCGTGCCGATGATGTGTACGGTCCTGATCGCCCTCGGGGTGCTGTTCGCGCTGCAGGCGCTGGACCTCTGGCTGGGTCCGTGGGCCGCCCTGCTGCTCTCCGGCGCCGTGATCCTGGCCGCCGGCGCGGTCGCGGGCGGGATGGCCACGGTCGCGAAATGGCTGATCGTCGGCCGGACCCGCGCGGTCGAGTACCCGCTGTGGAGCTCGTTCGTGTGGCGCAACGAGGTGGTCGACAGCTTCGTCGAGCTGGTCGCCGCGCCCTGGTTCGCGAACGCCGCCGCCGGTACGCCGGTGCTCAACCTCTGGCTCCGCTCACTGGGCGCGAAGATCGGCCGCGGCGTCTGGTGCGAGACGTACTGGCTGCCCGAGGCGGACCTGATCACCCTCGGCGACGGCGCCACGGTGAATCGCGGCTGCGTGCTGCAGACGCACCTTTTTCATGATCGAGTTCTCTCCATGAGCACAGTCACCTTCGGGCCCGGGGCGACCCTCGGGCCGCACGGCATCGTCCTCCCGGCGGCCACAGTGGGAGCAGGAGCTACCATCGGCCCGGTGTCTCTTGTGATGCGTGGTGAAGGTGTCCCAGCCGGTACGCGCTGGGCAGGGAACCCCATTGCTCCCTGGCAGGGCTGATGGTTGACCGGTATGTGCCGACCCATGGGAACCCTGGCTACAAGGTCGAGTCGTACGACCTCGACCTGGACTACCGGGTCAACAGCAACCGGCTGACCGGCAAGGCGACGATCACCGCGTTCGCCACCCAGCCGCTGAGCCGGTTCAGCCTGGACCTGTCCGGCCTGCGCGCGTCGAAGGTGTCGGTGAACGGCCGCCGCCCGCAGCGCTTCACGCAGCGCGGCGGCAAGCTCTACATCACCGCGAGCATCCCGGACGGCGCCGAGTTCTCGATCGACATCCAGTACAACGGCAACCCCACGCCTGAGGACAGCCCGTGGGGCGAGCTCGGCTGGGAGGAGCTCACCGAGGGTGTGATCGTCGCCAGTCAGCCGAGCGGTGCGGCCACCTGGTTCCCGTGCAACGACCATCCCGGCGACAAGGCGCACTACCGGATCGCGATCACCACGGACTCGCCGTACCAGGTGGTCGCGAACGGACGGCTGGTGTCCCGCCGGGTGAAGGCCAGCCGGACGACGTGGGTGTTCGACCAGGCAGCACCGATGGCGACGTACCTCGCGACCGTGCAGATCGGGCGGTACGAGGAGGTGGACCTGGCCGCGGCGCCGGTGCTGATCCGGGGCGTCCTACCGGCCGGGCAGCTCCGCGAGTTCCGGCACGACTTCGGGCGGCAGCAGGACATGATGAAGCTGTTCTGCCGGCAGTTCGGGCCGTACCCGTTCGGTGGGTACACGGTCGTGGTGACCGACGACGCGTTGGAGATCCCGCTCGAGGCGCAGGGCATCTCGGTGTTCGGCAGCAACCATGTGGACGGGCGTCGTGGGTCCGAACGGCTGGTCGCGCACGAGCTTGCACATCAGTGGTTCGGCAACAGCCTGACCCCGTCGAGCTGGCAGCACATCTGGCTGAACGAGGGCTTCGCCTGCTACGCCGAGTGGCTGTGGTCGGAGGAGTCCGGCGGTCTGTCCGCCGACCAACAGGTCTCCAAGGCGCACAGCCGGCTGAAGAGCCTGCCGCACGACCTGATGCTGTCGGATCCGGGTCCAGAGCTGATGTTCGACGACCGGCTCTACAAGCGCGGCGCCATCACCTTGCACGTACTGCGTAAGCACCTCGGCGACGAAGCGTTCTTCGAGCTGCTCCGCACCTGGACGAAGTCCCATCGGCACGGATCGGTCAGCACCGCGGAGTTCATCGCGCTGGCCACCGCGTTCAGCCCGGACGAAGAGGCCATGCGCCACCTGTTCGCCGCCTGGCTGGATTCGTACGAGCTACCACCACTGCCTCGGAGGCGTTGAACGGGATGCGTATCGCGCTGGAGTTCTACGGCGGCACCGCACTGGTGCTGGTGATCGTGGTCATCGCGGGCCGCCGGCTCCGGCGCCCGGGCGCACCGAAGGGTCCGACCTGGCGCAACATCGTGCTCGGCGCGATCCTGTTCGTGGTCGCCGGCGCCCTGTACACGCTGCCGCCGCACAACATCATCTTCGCGGTGCTCGCGATGCTGCTCGGCTGCGGGTTCTTCGTGATCGGCATCGCGACGCTGGGCGGCGGCAACTTCGGGTACTTCGGCGCGCTCGCGGCCGGAATGGCGGCGATCCCGTGGGTGATGACGCCGACGCCGCTGCTGCTGTCGCACGTCGGCCGCCCGATGACGTGCCACGTCCGCGGCTACCGCGGTACCGGGGTGAAGTCGTTCACTGCGGACTGCCCGGACGGACACAGCCACGACCTGAGCAGCGGCGACTACAAGCACTTCCCGAACGGTCAGGTGCAGCTGATCGTTGATCCGCGCAACGTACTGCCCGCGGAGTTCGCCGGTCCGCTGCACGTGACCACGAAGGTTGTCGCGAGCATCCTCTGCCTGCTCGGTGCCTCAGGCATCGTGGCCGCCGCCGCAGTCAGCAACCGCCGCCGACGCGGCAACGTACCTCACGTCGCAAACCCGGGCTACAGCTCAGGCCCGTAGCTGCAGTCAGTAGATGAGGGCGGTGGCTAGGGCGGCTATGCCTTCGCCTCGGCCGGTCAGGCCCAGGCCGTCGGTGGTGGTGGCACTGACCGACACCTCGGCGTCGCACGCGGCGCTCAGCGCCTTCTCTGCCTCGGCGCGGCGGGCTGCGAAACGTGGGCGGTTGGCAACGACCTGCACCGAGACGTTGCCGATCTCGAAGCCCGCAGCGCGGACCCGCCGCGCCGCCTCGGCCAGCAGCGCGGCGCCTGATGCACCAGCCCACTCCGGCTCCGACGTCCCGAAGTTGGAGCCGAGATCGCCCAACCGGGCCGCACTCAACAGCGCGTCGCAGATCGCATGCGCCGCCACATCGCCGTCCGAGTGTCCCGACGGGCCGGATGTTTCCTCGGGCCAATGGAGGCCGGCGAGCCACATCGGGCGGCCGGGCTCCAGCGGATGTACGTCGATACCGTTGCCGACGCGTGGAAGCTTCACCGCAGCCCTCTCTCCGCGAGCAGCGCCGCGGCCAGCAGCAGGTCCTGGGGCCGGGTCACCTTGAACGCATCGGGCGATCCGTCCACCGTCTGCACGGTGACGCCCATCCGCTCACACATCATCGCGTCGTCGGTCACGCCCGCATCAGCGCCCACGGCATGCGCACGCCGCAGCACGCCGGGGGCGAACCCCTGCGGCGTCTGAACGGCAACAAGCGTCGAACGGTCGGGCGTGTCGACCACCGCACCATCCGGACCGACCACCTTGATCGTGTCGGTCACCGGCACCACCGGTACGACCGCGGCGGCACCGGCACGTACCGCCGCAACCACACGCTCGATCGCGTCGACGGGCACGAACGCCCGCGCCGCGTCGTGCACCAGGATGCAGTCGATCCCGGCCTCCGGCAGCACGTCCAGCGCAGCCCGCACCGAGTCCGGGCGCTCGGCGCCGCCGGCCACCACGAGCAGCCGCGCGTCACCGACGTACGGCTCGAGTTCCTTGGTGACGGCCTCCTCGGCGCCCGGAGGCACCGCGACCACGAAACAGACGAGGTCGGCAGCGGCCGCTGCCTTCAGCCCACGCACCGCGTGGACCAGCAGCGAGTCGCCACCGACCTCTCGAAACGCCTTCGGAATCTCACCACCGAGCCGCAGCCCCAGCCCAGCCGCAGGAATCACGACCGCGCTACTCATGCAGGACTAGGTCCTGCCTGGTGATCCGGCGCCGTAGCGAGGAGGTGCTCGGTGCGGTAGCTCGGCGTGCGGGGGCGAAGGTCTCGATGCGGAGCATCGTGGCCTTCGGTCCCGTGCGGCGAGGTGCCGTGCCGAGTGCCCCGCAGTAGGCGCTGGATCACCAGGCAGGACCTTACGTCGTCGGATTGTGCTGGACGGTCTTCAGGAAGCGAGGACCTCGTCGAGGATGGCCTCGGCCTTGTCCTCGTTGGTGTGCTCGGCCAGCGCCAGCTCCGAAACCAGGATCTGGCGAGCCTTCGCCAGCATCCGCTTCTCACCGGCGGACAGGCCCCGGTCACGCTCGCGGCGCCACAGGTCGCGGACGACCTCTGCCACCTTCAGCACGTCGCCGGAATGCAGCTTCTCCAGGTTCGCCTTGTAGCGTCGCGACCAGTTGGTCGGCTCCTCCGTGTGCGGTGCACGCAGCACGTCGAAGACGCGCTCCAGGCCGGCCTGATCCACGACGTCACGCACGCCGACAAGATCGAGGTTGCACGCGGGGACCCGGACGACCAGGTCGTTCTGAGCGACGATCCTCAAGACCAGATAGGTCTTGTCCTCACCTTTGATCTGACGGGTCTCGATGTCCTCGATGACGGCCGCTCCGTGATTGGGGTAAACAACCGTCTCGCCGACTGTGAAAGTCATGTGTGAAGTGCCCCTTTCCAAGATCCATACTACCACGCGGCGGATGGTCCGGTCGGGGCGTTTGCGCTGGTCAGGGCCCACTTCTCGCCTTGACAAACGATCTGAGCCGTGCCTCGTGCGCGCGTACGCCGTTGCCCTGTGCACCACTGTGGCACCCGGTGGCGGGCATCCCGGCGTCCGGCCCGCGACGACCGAGGGCTACGCTTTGGGGCGCCGGAGGCCGCTGCCTGACGGTGTCCACAGTTGTCGCACCCAGTGTCGAAACAGCTTGCACGAGAGGGATTCCAGTGCCGATCACGTTGTCCTCACGGATCGCCCGGCGTACCGCGCTGGCGGGTGCCGCCGCCACTCTCAGTATCGCGCTGGCAGCCTGCAGCGCGAGCTTCTCCGCGCAGACCCTGCAGCCGTACCAGTCCGCCGAGGGCACGAACATCGAGTCCGGCCAGATCAAGCTCCGCAACCTGCTGGTGCTGGCCGATGCCGGAGGCAAGGGCGAACTGCACGGCGTGGTCGTCAACGACGGCGACGAGGCGGACACCCTGGTCACGATCGACCAGGCTCCTGCCGGCACCCAGGACGGCCAGGCCGGCGCCGACCAGCCCGGCAAGGTCAAGTTCACCGGGCTGACCGCTCCGGTCGACCTGGCGCCGCACTCCGCACTGCGGCTGCCGGGCGCCGGCGTCGAGGCCGCGGCCCCTGCGGCCGAGAGCTCCACGACCCCGGGCACCACGCCGAGCGTGACCCCGGTCCCGGTCGGCGTGGAGACCCCGTCGGCCCCGACCCCGGGCGCCGAGGACGGCGGCCCGGCGATCATCGTGACCGGCGCCAAGCCGGGCCAGATGGTCAACGTGACCGTCAAGTTCGGCACCGCCGCCCCGGTCACCGCCTACGTCCCGGTCCTCACCGACGACCACTACTCGCCAACGCCCGCCCCGGCCGAGTAGTCCCCAGCAACAACAGAACGGGCGGCCCCGGCGCGGGACGGCCCGTTCTGCTGCGGTACGGCGAGCCGGTGGCCACGGCTCGCCGTACTCAACTCTTGGCGGCCGATGCTGCCTTGGAGAGGCCCGGGAGGACTTTGTCGAGCACCCACGGGACGCTCAGCACGCTCACCGCGCTCATCCCGGAGATCACCTGCTGGTCCTGCATCGCGTACACCCCGCCGCTCTTGACCGCCTTCAGCGACGAGTAGACCGGGTCGGCCAGGAACTTCTGCGTCCCGATCCCGTCCACGTACGCGATCAGTACGTCGGCGTCGACGTCCGCGACCTTCTCCTTGCTGATCGTCAGCGAGAACTCCTTCTTCGCGTTGGTCTTCTCCAGCGCCTCGACCCCCGGCGCGTTCTTGAAGCCCATCTCGTTCAGGATCTGCACCCGCGGGTCGCCGGGCATGTAGACGTAGTTCTCGGCGCCGAACGACCCGACCGTGATGGTCTTGTCCTTGAACTCGGGGTGCTCGGCCGCGACCTGCTTGATCTTGTCCTGGATGCCGGTGATCAGCTTCTCCGCGTCGGCCTTCTTGCCGAGCGCCTCACCGACGAGCAGCGTCTGGTCCTGCCAGGTGGTCTGCCACGGCGCCCCCGGATAGGCCACGGTCGGCGCGATGTCGCTCAGGGTCTTGTACGTCGCCGCGTCGAACCCCTCGTACGGCGCGAGAATCACGTCCGGCTTCAGCGCCGCGATCTTCTCGAACGGGTACTTGTCGCCGGTGTCCAGCAGCGTCGTCTTCGACTTGTCGAACTTGTCCGCGTCCCACGCGGTGACACCGTCCGGGGTCGGCCCGTACGTGACCTTCGGCATCCCGACCGGGGTCTCGCCGAGGGCGTAGACCACGTCCTGCGCGTTCCAGCCGAGCGTCACGATCCGCTCCGGCTTCTTGGCGATGGTCGTCTCGCCGAACGTGTTCTTCAGCGTGACGGGGAACCCGGAAGACGCCGTACCGGCCGAACTCTCGGCGGCTTTGTCGTCGCCGCTGCCGCACGCGGCCAGCGAGGTCGTGGCGAGCAGTACGGCGCTGATGATGCTGACCGCACTGACGACCTTGGTACGGGACCAGGACATGAGTGACTCTCCTTAGCTTGCCTCAACTAAGGAGAGCCTAAGCTAACTGCGCAGGTCGTTGCGACCTGCAGCGGTGTGACTCAGGACTCGAACTTGTAGCCCAGGCCACGCACGGTGACCAGGTGCTGCGGGTTCGACGGGTCCTTCTCGAGCTTGGAACGCAGCCGCTTGACGTGCACGTCGAGGGTCTTGGTGTCGCCCACATAGTCGGCGCCCCAGATCCGGTCGATCAGCTGCCCCCGGGTGAGCACCCGTCCGGTGTTCCGCAGCAGCATCTCGAGCAGCTCGAACTCCTTCAGCGGGAGCCGGATCTCGGTCCCACCGACGGTCACCACGTGTCGCTCGACGTCCATCCGTACCGGCCCCGCCTCGAGGGTGTCCGGCAGCAGCTCGACGTCCTGACCGCGACGCAGTACGGCACGCACGCGGGCCAGCAGCTCCCGCGGGCTGTAGGGCTTGGTCACGTAGTCGTCCGCGCCCAGCTCGAGACCGACGACCTTGTCGACCTCGGTGTCCTTGGCGCTGACGATGATCACCGGGACGTTGCCCCGGCTGCGGAGCGCCCGGCAGACCTCCGTGCCGGACAGGCCCGGCAGCATCAGGTCGAGCAGGACGATGTCCGCACCGGCGCGGTCGTACTCGTCCAGCGCATCCGGCCCGGTCTCCGCGACGGCGACCTCAAAACCTTCCTTGCGCAGTACATACGACAGCGCGTCGCTGTAGCTCTCTTCGTCTTCGACGACCAGCACTCGGGTCACGAAGCTGTCTCCTTTGTGATCTGACCCACCGGGGTAGGCGGCAGGTGTGCGGCCGGCTCCTCCTGGCTGGAGGAGACGGTCTGGCCCGGCGCGGGGTCGAACCGCAACGGGAGTCTGACGGTGAAGGTCGAGCCCTGGCCCTCGACACTCCAGACCCGCACGTCGCCGCCGTGGATGGAGGCGATGTGCTTGACGATCGAGAGGCCCAGGCCGGTGCCGCCGGTCTCCCGGCTGCGAGCCCGGTCGACCCGGTAGAAGCGCTCGAAGATGCGTTCCAGGTCGCTGCTCGGGATGCCGACGCCCTGGTCGGACACGGTCACCTCGACCAGGTCGCCGATCGGGTGCGCGGCGACCGCGATCCGGGTGCCGTCCGGGCTGTAGTTGATGGCGTTCTCGACCAGGTTGCCGATCGCCATCGCCAGCTGGTCCTCGCTGCCGAGTACCTCGAGCTCCGGCTCGGTCTTCACCACGAGCTTGATGTCGCGGTCCTCGGCGTCGATCTGGCAGCGGTCCACCGCGGTCTCGATGACCGCGTTGATGTCGACCGGGCCCGGGTTCTCCAGCGGGTCGTCGCCCTGCAGCCGGGACAGCTCGATGATCTCCTTGACCAGCCGGCTCAGCCGGGACGCCTCGATCCGCATCCGGTCCGAGAAGCGCTGCACGGCCTCCGGGTCGTCGGAAGCCTCCGAGACCGCGTCGGCGAGCAGGATCAGCGCGCCGACCGGGGTCTTCAGCTCGTGGCTGACGTTGACGGTGAAGTCCCGCCGGATCGCGTCCAGGCGGCGCTCCCGGGTCCGGTCCTCGACCAGCACCAGCACCAACTGGCTGCCCAGCGGGGCGACGCGGGCACTGACGTACTGCGTGGCGCCGAGCCGGCCGCGGACGATCTCCAGCTCCTGCTGACGGATCTCGCCGTCGCGGCGGACCTGGCGGACCATCGTCAGAATGTCGTCGACGACCAGCCGCTCGCCGCGGACGATACCGAGCACGTGCGCCGGAGCGCTTGCCTGCAGCACCTGATCCTCCGGGCCCATCACGACCGCCGAGGAGCGCAGTACGGACAGCACCGTCGCGACACCGGTCGGGACGATCGGCTCCGAGGTCTCCGGGATCTTGCGCTGGGCCCGCTCCGACAGCACCATCGCGCCGAGCGAAAGCAGGGCCAGGGCCGCGCCGATGACGCCGCCCAGCACCGCAGCCAGCGTGGGGTCCACGGCATCGATGCTACGCGGGCAACCAGCAGGGAAAGACCGAATGAGCACCGGATGACCGGGACGCGTCTCAACTGTTCATCAGGCGTTCACCACTCGTCGCCGTCCGGCAACCTCGACGGCATACGGTCACCGTCAGGCGGGTACCTTGCCCTTGCGCCGCCGCGGCACCGGACACCACAGATCGGATTCGAACACCATGCGTGACAGTTACCACGAGCAGCTCGACGACATCCTCGCCGAGCTGGAGCGGATGACGCGGACGGTGTCCACCGCCGTCCGCCGGTCCACCGCGGCCCTGCTGGAGGCGGACATCCGCAAGGCCGAAGAGGTCATCGCGGCCGACATCCAGCTCGATGCCGCCGGCGAGGGCGTGGAGGAGAAGGTCTTCGAGCTGATGGCGCGGCAGTCGCCGGTCGCCAACGAGCTGCGGATGCTGGTCGCGGCGCTGCGGATGATCGCCGACCTGGAGCGGATGGGCGACCTGGCCGCGCACGTGTCCAAGATCGCCCGGATGCGCTACCCGGCCCCCGCGATCCCGACCGAGCTGCACGACGTGATCGAGTCGATGGGCTCCGTGGCGGGCAAGATGGTGGACGCGGCCGGCGACGTCATCGCATCCCGCGACGTCGAGGCAGCGGGCCGGCTCGAGGCCACCGACGACGAGATGGACAAGCTCCGGTCCAACCAGTTCCGCCTGATGATGGACGCCGACTGGCCGCACGGCGTCGAGGTCGCCGTCGACATGGCGCTCCTCAGCCGCTACTACGAGCGCATCTCCGACCACGCAGTCGCCATGGCCCGCCGAGTCGTCTACCTAGTCACCGGCGAACTCCCCGTAGCCATCGGCGGCACCGCCGCCGGCTCCGGAGCCGGCGCCTCAGCCCCCAACCCCAACGGCAACAACTGATCCACCCTGCAGGAGCCCCCGGGTAGTTGCCGGGGGCTCCTGTCTGTTCAGCTCCGCCCGGTCTCAGCGGGCGATGTCGATGGCCGCACCGAGCGGCTGATCAGCGCGGAGCGTCCAGCCGGAGCGGTCCTCGAAGCCCGGGTTCCGGACGTCGAGGTTCACGCCCTCCAGGTGGTCGAACCCGACCGTGAGGCCGGGACCGGTGAACGCCTGCTTGCTGCACACGGCGAACTGGATCGACACCGACGGCTTGCCCTGCACGAAGTCCGTGACGTCGATGCCGCCCTGATGGTCGGATCCGTTCAGGTAGAACCAGGGCCAGTAGTCGCCCGCGTCGCGATCCCAGACCAACTGTCCGTCGATGCGGAGCTGCTTGAAGATCTGGTCGAACCTCGCCTGCTCCGGATCGGCGTGCCAGAACGACAGCTCGTACCGTGGCTCACCGGGTCGCACCCGTACCTGCTGAGTCGCCGAAGCACAGGTGTTCGCGGGCACCGGCCCCTCCGGCACGGTGAACGCCAGCCGGCCGTTGCCGTACATCGCCCGGTTCTCCGGCCCGATCCGTACGGCGTTCCCGCGCGGCCCGTGGACCGGCCGGAACGACTCGCCCTGGTACCGGGCGTACGCGGCACCGATCGCGTCGAAGATCCGCGCCGGACGGTCGATCGCGTAGATGTCGATGTAGGGCTGCATGGTCGGCTGGTTACGGGTCAGGTCCCAGTCGCGGTCCTGCTCGAAGCCACCGTTGCGTACCGCCACGCCCCGTCCGGACACGTCGTCGATGCTCCAGTCGAGCGGCCACCAGCCCACCCCACGCTGGTCGAACAGCCGGAACGTCACCTTCGCGGACGTCTTGCCGCGCAGCGCGGCCGTCAGGTCCACCGTGGTCGTGAGCCAGGTCTCCTTCGGATCGTCCTCGACGTCGCTCTGCCAGACCACTTGGTCGTCGACCAGCAGCTGCTTGATCTGGTACCCGCGCAACCCGCCCTCGTCCGGATCCCGGTGCCGGAACGTGATCGACCGCGCACCGTTGCCAGTGACAACCATCTGCTGCGAAGCGGCGGCGAAACTGCCGTCGGTGGTGGCGGTGAAGTTGCCGACGCTGAGACTCAGCCGGCCGTTCCCGGTGTGCCCCCAGTAGTCCCAGCTCGGCTGCTGCAGATCGGTCCGCAGCGGAGCGCCGTACGCGATGACGCCCTCTAGACGGCCGTCCTGGAGGTACGGCGTGGCGCGGCGCAGCACGTCCGCGACATAGCGCTCGTCCGGGTGGATCATGCCGTCGAGGAACCGGCCGGTGTACGCGAGCAGCACCAGGCCGAGCCCGGCCGGGCGCAGGACATCCAGCGATGCATCGAGGCGTGGTTCGAGCCAGGTGGGATCGATCGTGTTGTTGAGATACCCGGTGTACGGGTAGATCACGCCGTCCAGGGAGCCCTTGATCTTGTCGGCGGTCGCGGGCGTGATGTCCCAGGAGTAGAGCGTCACGTACCACTTCAGCCGCGGGTTCACCGCCTGCTGCGCGGCCCGGACCTGGCCGAGGTACTCCTTGGTGAACAGCTCGCCGTTGGCGCCGGCCAGGAAGTCGTCGATGCCCCACGACCTGACGTTCGGGTAGGTCAGTGAGAGCTTGGCGATCTCGGTCGCCCATCGGACGTAGTCCTCGTCGTACGGCCTCGAACAGCGGCCGTCGAGGTGCCGGGCCGGGTTCCGGAAGCACTCCGAGGGCGGTACGAGGTACACCATCACGTCGATCCCGGCCCGGGCGGCGGCCGGCGCGAACTCCAGGCGCAGGTCGTCCCAGTCGGTCGCCTTGTCCCAGATCCCGAACGTGTACATCGTCGCGTGCAGCTGCCGCAGGCGGCCGATCGTGGCCGCGGTGTCGATGTGCCGGAATCCGTCCGCGCGCGGTGCGGCCTCACGGATCTTGGCCTCGACGGTGTTCCCACCCTCCATCGCCGACAAAAACGGTTCGGCGGGTGCGGCTGCCGCGGCCCGCGGCACCACCCCGGGTATCAGCAGGAACGCCAGCAGCAGTACCCAGACCCGACGCATCATTCCGTCCTCCAGAGCGATGGAATACGGATATCTTCGATATTCTGAAACAATCTCCCGTAATTAAGAGATTAGAACCAGTTCCACCGCCCGGCAAGACCTCACGTACCGAAGGACGGGTAGTGGTACCTGTTCCGCCGGCCAGGCGGTCGCCGGCCCGGCGTGAACTGCGCCGTGACGCGGGACCACTACCCGTCCTTCGGTACGTTGTGGATAACTTTGCGCAGCATCCGGCGCCGACGGGCATGATGCTCCGATGGCATCCGTGGTCGAGGTGCTGGCCAGGCTGGGAGGGTGGGCCGACGCCGCGCCCTTGGTGAAACTGACGTCTCGGCGTGCGCTGGCAGCCGCTGTTCGCTGCGGTGACGTCGTGCGTCTGGCCCGCGGCGTCTACGGACTTCCTGGTGTCGCGACCGATCTGTCGACCGCTATCGCCTACGACGGGACGCTCTCGCACCTCAGCGCGGCCGGTGCGTGGCGATTGCCACTGCTCCACCATCCGGAGAAGCCACACGTCACGCTGCCGACGAACCGGAACGCCCGCTCAGGCCCACCCGCCGTCCTGCATTGGGCGGACCTCCCGATGGCAGACCGGCGCGAACGCCGGACATCGCTGCAACGCACAGTCCTCGCCTGCGCCAGGATCCTTCCCTTCGGCGAGGCACTGGCTGTCGCCGGTGCTGCGACGCGGCTCGCGGAGAGTTTCCTCGAAAGCTGGTCGCGGCCGGGTGGCTGGTGCTTCGGTTTACCTACCAGCAGGTGATCGGGGATCCCCGGTGGGTGGTTGCCACGGTGATGAGCGCACTTGAGCAGCGGCTCGGCGTGCAGAAGAACGGGTAGTGGTGCCGGATCTGGTGTCCGCTCAGGCGTGGCCTGATCCCGGGCCTGGCTCGGACAGCCACCACTACCCGTTCTTCGGTACGACCTTCAGCGGCCTTGGTTCTTGACGGCTTCGATGGCTTCCTTGGCGGCGGTGGGGTCCAGGTATTCGCCGCCGGGGGTGACCGGCTTGAAGTCTTCGTCGAGCTCGTAGTAGAGCGGGATGCCGGTCGGGATGTTGAGGCCGACCACGGTCTTCTCGTCGAGGTTGTCGAGGTGCTTGACGAGGGCGCGCAGCGAGTTGCCGTGCGCGGTGACGAGGACGGTCTTGCCGGCGCGCAGGTCCGGGACGATCGCGTCGTACCAGTACGGGAGCATCCGCTCGACGACGTCCTTCAGGCACTCGGTCGCGGGCAGCAGCTCCGGCGGCATCGCGGCGTACCGCCGGTCGCCGGCCTGGTCGTACTCGGAGCCGCGCTCGATGGCCGGCGGCGGGGTGTCGTACGAGCGGCGGAACAGCATGAACTGCTCCTCGCCGAGCTCCTCCAGGGTCTGCTTCTTGTCCTTGCCCTGCAGGCCGCCGTAGTGCCGCTCGTTCAGCCGCCAGGAGCGGCGGACGTCGATCCACTGCCGCTCGGCGACCTCGAGCGCGATGTTCGCGGTCCGGATCGCGCGGCGCAGGACCGAGGTGTGCAGTACGTCGGGGAGCAGGTCGCGATCGCGGAGCAGCTCGCCACCGCGCTGCGCCTCCTCGACACCCTGGGCGTTCAGGTCGACGTCGACCCAGCCGGTGAAGAGGTTCTTGGCGTTCCAGTCGCTGTGGCCGTGGCGGAGCAGGATCAGGCGATAGGTCATGCCCCGGAGTCTATCGAGGCTCCAGCCAGCCCTTGAACGCGTCCAGGTTCCGGGTGGATTCACCGCGCGAGACCCGCCACTCGTACTCGCGCCGGATCGAGGTCGCGAACCCGAGCTCGAGGATCGTGTTGAACGACGTGTCGGCATATTCGAGTACGGCACCGAGCAGCCGATCCACCTCGGTCGGGGTGATCGCGTGCAGCGGCACGCGCCCGTCCAGGTGGATGTCGCCGAGGTGGTCGACGGCGAACGCGACGCCGTACATCTTCAGGTTCCGCTCGAGCAGCCAGCGGTAGACCGCCGCGTGGTTCTCGTCCGGGTGCCGCGCCACGAACGCGTGCACGTTGACGGCCTGCGCCCCGACGGTCAGCGTGACCGTGGTCTTGAGCTTCCGCTCCCCCGGCAGGTCCGCGCTGAACGCACCCGGTTCACTCTCCGTGAACTCCAGCTCATTCTCGGTCAGCACCTGACGGATCACGTCCGCCGCGGCAACTCTCACCCGGCCACCTCCGCGTCTGCGGCCAGCTCGGCCGCCATCGTCTGCGCCGCGGTCCGGTACGCCGCCAGCGTCTTCCGCGCGGTCAGTTCCCACCCGAAGCCCTGCGCATGCTCGACCGCCGCCCGGCTCATGCTCTCGCGGGTCGCCGGATCCGTCGCGATCCGGGCCAGCGCGTCGGCGAAGTCGTCCACGCGGTGCCCGTGCACCAGGTACCCGGTTCGGCCGTCGAGCACCGCCGTACTCAGGCCGCCAACCGCGGCCGCGACCACCGGCGTACCGCAGGCCTGGGCCTCCAGCGCGACCAAGCCGAACGATTCCGAGTACGACGGGACGCACACCACGGAGGCCGCGCGGTACCAGTTGGCCAACCGCGGGCGCTCCATCGGCTTCACGAACCGCGTCACGTCGTCGATCCCGAGCGCGCGGGCCAGCTCCGCGTGCGATTCCGGATGCTCCATCCCGTTCCCGGACGGCCCGCCGATGATGGCGACGACCAGCCGCGAACGCAGCGACGGGTCGTGCTCGAGGATCCGCGCCGCGGCCCGGAGCAGCAGGTCGGGCGCCTTCAAGGGCTGGATCCGCCCGACGAACGCCAGTACGACGGCATCCGCCGGCAGCCCGACCGCCTCCAGGGCAGCTCCCCTGTCGCCAGGGCTGAACAGCTCCAGGTCCACGCCCGGGTTGACCACGCCGACCTTCGCTGGCCGGGCGCCGTACAGCTCGATCAGCTCGCGTGACTCGTCGCCGGTGTTGGCGAGCAGCCGATCGGCAGATTCGACGACCTGTTCCTCGCCGATCAGGCGCGCCGGCGGCTCCGGTACGTCATCCTCGGCCAGGCTGGCGTTCTTCACCTTGGCCATCGTGTGCATGGTGTGAACCAGTGGGACCGCCCAACGATCGCGGGCGAGCAGACCGACCTGGCCGGACAACCAGTAGTGCGAGTGGATCACGTCGTACCAGCCGGGCTCGTGGATCGCCTCGGCGCGCAGGACGGCGCGGGCGAACGTACACAGCTGGGCGGGCAGCTCGTTCTTGGTCAGGCCTTCGTACGGGCCTGCGGCAACGTTGCGGACCGTCACGCCGGGCATCAGCTCGACGCGGGCCGGCAGCACGGACGCGGTCGCTCGGGTGAAGACGTCGACCTCGATGCCCAGTCCGGCCAGTTGCTTGGACAGCTCAACGACATACACGTTCATGCCGCCGGCGTCCCCGATTCCGGGCTGGTCCAGCGGCGACGTGTGCAAGCTGATCATCGCGACCCGCCGGATCGGACGGTCGGCGGATAGGTCGGTCACGCCGTCAGGGTATCTCCGGGGCTTCGGCGGGGAATCGGGAGTTCTCCCTATCGGCGGCGGTCCAGCTCGCGAGGAGGCGCAGGTTCTGCTCGGAGGTGGAGCCTGGCTCGACGGTGTACGTCACGAGCAGCTGATCCGGTTCGCCCGGCGGCTGCAGCGTCTCGTACTGGACTGTGATGTCGCCCACCAACGCGTGGTGCTGCGTCTTGGTCCCGAACGTCTTGTCCTTCACGTCGTGCCGCGCCCAGTGCTCGCGGAACTCCGGGCTGTGGATCGACAGCTCCCCGATCAGCTCGGCCAGCTCCGGATCGTCCGGGTACCGGCCTGCATACATCCGCAGGTAGCCGACGGTCTCCTCCGCGACCGCGTCCCACTGCGGGTAGAAGTCCCGCGTCGCCGGGTCGAGAAACACCAGCCGCGGGATGTTGCGGTCCTTGCGGTCCAGGCTGCCGAAGTCGGCGATCAGCGCCGCCGCCAGCCGGTTCCAGCCCAGGACGTCCATCCTGCGGCCGAGCACGAACGCCGGTACGTCCGGCATCGAGTCGAGCAGCCGCTGCATCCCCGGCCGCAGCCGTTCCGGCGGCCGGCGTCGCGGCGTACGGCGGACCGGTTTCGCCAGCAGGGCAAGGTGTTTGCGCTCGTCCTCGGTCAGTTTGAGGACTCCCGCGACGGCGTCCAGGATCTCCTGCGAGACCTTGTCGGCACGGCCCTGCTCGAGGCGTACGTAATAGTCGGCGCTCACCCCGGCCGCCTGCGCGAGCTCCTCGCGGCGCAGTCCCGGCACCCGGCGACGCCCGCCGAACACCTTGAGACCGAGGTCCTCCGGCTGCACGCGCCCCCGGCGCGACTTGAGGAACTCGGTCAGCTCTGCACGGCGATCCATGCCCTCCAGTATCCAGATCGGCCGGATCCGCAACCTGGTCCTGCCAGAACCAGGCTCAGCAGAACCCTGGGTACCGCAGCGCAACCGCCCCAGGATCGATGCCATGACCAACTTGAGCAAGCGCACTGCAGTAGTCACCGGGGCAGCAAGCGGGATCGGCGCCGCGATCGCGACGCAACTGGCCGAGGCCGGCGCCTCGGTCGCACTGGCCGCCCGGCGGCGGGACCGCCTCGACGACCTGGCCGGCAAGCTCGGCGACCGGACGTTCGGGGTCGCCCTGGATGTGACGTCCCAGGACTCCGTCGACGCCGGAGCCAACCTGATCCACGAGCGGCTGGGCACCGTCGACCTGGTCGTGAACGCGGCCGGCGTGATGCTGGCGGCGCCGATCGCCGACGGCCGGCTCGACGACTGGACGCGGATGATCGACACCAACGTCACCGGCGTACTGCGGCTCGTCCAGGCGTTCACGCCCGACCTGATCGCGGCGGCCGGCGAAGGACGTACGGCCGACCTGGTGAACATCTCGTCGATCGGCGCGCACGTGGTCTTCCCCGGGTACGCGGTCTACGGCGCGACCAAGGCGGCGCTGACCCACCTGTCGGCCTCGCTGCGCGCGGACCTCTCGCCGTACGACGTCCGCGTGACGAACGTCGAGCCAGGCCTCACCGACACCGAACTCGCGACCCACCTGGACAGCCCCGGACAGGACCTGATCGCGTCGATGAACGACCAGATCGGCCCGCTCGCCGCCGCGGACATCGCTGACGTGGTGACGTTCGCCGTCAGCCGCCGCCGCGAACTGAACCTCCGCCAGATCATCGCGCTGCCGACCCGCCAGGCGTGACGTTGGTGGGTCTACCTCCACCTGGGTTGGCGGACTCACACCACTGTGCACAAGGCCGTTCGCCGAAAGCATTGAGCCATGCGAACAGTCCTCGAAGAAGCCAAGTCCTGGCATCGCCCGTTGATGCTGATGGTGCTCGCCATGGCGGGTCTGGTCCTGACCGCGGGCGTCGGCCTGGCCGTCGACCACCGCGAGATCCTCAACGAGTCCGTCTGGCTCAAGCCGTTCAAGTTCGGCATCTCGTTCGTCCTGTACGGAGCGACGCTGGCCTGGCTGCTTTCCAAGCTGCGTAAGGCGAAACGCTTCGGCTGGTGGACCGGGACCGTGTTCGCGATCACCGGGATCGTCGACGTCGGCTTCATCGCCGTACAGGCTGCGCGCGGGACGTTCAGCCACTTCAACGCCAACACCGACGCGTTCAACCAGGTCGGTCAGCAGGTGTTCATGTCGGGCGTCCTCGGACTGTTCGGCGCGAGCCTCGTGGTGGCGATCATGCTGCTGTTCCAGCGGGTCGGTGACGCACCGCTGAACCGGGCGATCCGGGTCGGGCTCGGGCTCGCCGTCGCAGGGATGGGGATCGCGTTCTACCTGGTCGGCGCAAACAGCCAGCACGAGCAGGTCATCGACGCGTACGGTCACCCGGTCACGCTGGGCGGCAGCCACGGGATCGGCGTCGAACCGGGCGGTCCTGGCATGCCGCTGACGCACTGGAGCACGGTCGGTGGCGACCTGCGGATCCCGCACTTCGTCGGGCTGCACGCGATCCACTTCCTGCTGATCGTCCTGCCCGCACTGCACCTTCTCGGCCGGCGTACGCCGTGGCTGCGGCCGGAGCGGGTCCGCGCGCGGGTCATCGGAGTCGCTGCCTTCGCGTACGCCGGTGTGATGCTGACCGTGACGGTGCAGGCGTTCCGGGGACAGCCGCTGATCCACCCGGACGGGGAGACGCTGGGCATGCTCGGTGGCTTCCTCGCGGTCAGCGCGGTGGCGCTCGCCGGTGTGGTCGGCGCGGCACGGCGGCAGCCCGTCGTACCGGCGCACGCCGCCCCGCGGCACCCGGTCGGGGCCGGCCGCGCCTGAGACAGGCCGCCAGGTCGCCGAGCGGCTTTGAGAGACTCGGAGCATGACTTCGAGCGAGCGTCCTCTGGCTGTGGTGACCGGTGCTAGCAGTGGGATCGGGGCCGCGTCGGCGCGCTATCTCGCCCGGGCAGGGTTCGAGGTGATCTGCGCCGCGCGGCGGCTGGACCGGATCGAGGCGCTGGCCAAGGAGATCGACGGCCGCGCGGTGCAGTGCGACGTCACCTCCGCCGCGGACGTCGCGAAGCTGGCGGAGGCCGTCGGGGACGAGCTGCAGGTGCTGGTGAACAACGCCGGCGGCGCGTTCGGGATGGAGCCGGTGGCCGACGCGGACCTGGACGCCTGGCGGCGGATGTACGAGGTGAACGTGATCGCGGTCGCCGCCGTCACCAAGTCGTTGCTCCCGGCCCTCATCTCCGGGCGGGGCACGATCATCGTGATGGGCTCGACCGCCGGACAGGTCGCGTACGAAGGCGGTGGCGGGTACGTCGCCGCGAAGCACGGCGCCAAGGCTGTGGTCGACACGCTCCGCCTCGAACTGTGGGACCAGCCGGTCCGGGTCACCGAGATCGCGCCCGGCATGGTCCAGAGCGAAGGCTTCGCGCTGACCCGCTTCGCCGGTGACGAGTCCCGGGCCGAGGCCGTGTACGCCGGCGTCCGCGAACCCCTCACGTCCGAGGACGTCGGCGACATCGTCGCCTGGATCGCCACCCGTCCGCAGCACGTCAACATCGACCGGATCACCGTCCGCCCCCGCGCCCAGGCCGCCCAACACAAGGTCCACCGGGAGCAGTAAATCCTTGACGTGAGCCGCCTCACCGGCAGCCTGCTTGCAATTGCAAGCAGGCTGCTAGCACACTGGGGGTATGGCCAAGTTGAGTGATCGGGCGGCTGGGGCGGTGGGCTCCGTCGGGGAGTACCTCGCCGAGCAGCGGCGGCAGGCGCAGTTGTCGCTGCGGCAGTTGTCCGACCTGGCCGGAGTGTCGAACCCGTACCTCAGCCAGATCGAGCGCGGCCTGCGGAAACCGTCGGCCGACGTGCTGCAGCAGCTCGCGAAGGCGTTGCGGATCTCCGCGGAGACCCTGTACGTACGGGCCGGCATCCTCGATCCGGACGACAGCCCCGACGGCAAGAAGTCCGCCGGTGTGGTCGACGCCGTCCTGCTCGACCCGGCGCTGAACGAACGACAGAAGCGCGTGCTGCTGGACGTGTACGCGTCCTTCGTCCGCGAGAACACCACCACTGCTGACTGACAACCTCACGAGGAGAAGCCTGATGGCTACCCGTACGCCCGTTACCCCGTTCTACGCGATCGCCGGCGCCGGCGACCTCGCGGTCGAGAAGGTCCGCGCCGTGGGCGTCGACGTGACCGCACGGTTCGCCAAGCTCGACCAGAAGGCGCTGCAGACCGAGCTCACCAAGGAGCTGGCCAAGGCGCAGGACGAGCTGACCAAGCGCTTCGAGGCGATCGTCGCCGACGCGCGGACCGCCCCGGCGAAGCTCCGCGAGCTGCCGAAGACCGCGCAGACCGGTCTGACCACGGTGCTCGGGCAGGCCGAGGAGACCTACGAGGACCTGGCCGGCCGCGGCAAGGACCTGGTCGAGCGGATCCGCCACCAGCAGTCGACCGAGGACCTGGTCGGCACCGCCAAGACCACGGTGAGCAAGGCCAAGGCCACCCGTACCACCGCGAAGAAGACCGCCCAGACCGCCACGCGGAACGTGAAGGCGACCGCGACCAGCGCCCGCAAGACCGCGAAGGCCGCCGCCAAGGCCGCCGAGTCCGCGGCCGGCAAGATCGGCGACTGATCACCACAGACAGTGACGATTCGCCCACTACCGGGTGAATCCTCGGCCTGGGCGGTCCCCAGCTGCGGCTGAGCAGCGGTGGGCCGCCCGGCTGTCGGTTAGGCTCGTAACATGAGCATCTGGCAAAGCCTGATCCCCGGATTCACAGATCCGCTGTCGGTGATCTGGTGGGTCCTGATGGCCATCAAGCTGGTCGCGCTCGCCGATGCGCTGCTGCGACCGCGGGCGGTCTTCATCGCCGCCGACAAGCTCACCAAGCCCGGCTGGGTGCTGATCCTGGCCGTTTTCGCCCTCAGCCAGGTCTTCCAGAACTGGTTGAGCTTCTTCGGCCTGATCGGCATCGTGGCGTCCGCCGTGTACCTCGTCGACGCCCGACCGGCCCTGCGCGCCGCCACCGGCCGCGGCCGCGGCGGCTGGGGCGCCCTTCGCCGTCGCCGCGGTCCCCGCCCACTCTAGGACCGGTAAACGATCACCTTGTCGCCGACGTGGACGTCGTCGAACAGGACCTTGATCTTGGCCAGGTCGCGGACGTTCACGCAGCCGTGCGAGGCGCCGTTGTACCCGCGGGCGGCGAAGTCCGACGAGTAGTGCACCGCCTGGCCACCGCTGAAGAACATCGCGTACGGCATCTTCGAGTCGTACAGCTTGGAGACGTGGTTCCGGCTCTTCCAGCCGACCGTGAAGCTGCCCTCCCGGGTCGCGGTCTTCACCGCGCCGAACCGGACGTCCATCTGCATCTTCACCACGCCGTTGACGACGTAGCGCAGCTGGCGGGTGGACTTGTCGATGCACAGCGCCACACCGGTCGCACAGCGCGGGTCGAGCTTCTTGCCGTTCACCACCGGGGCCGGCGGGAACAGCTCGGTCTGGGTCGGCTCGTGGGTGACCTTGACCAGCTGGTCCCAGCTGTTCTGGTCGAGGTAGCCGAGCTGGGGAATGCCCTTCGACTTCTGGAACTTCTTCACCGCAGTGCGGGTCATGGTCCCGAAGTCGTTGTCCAGGTAGCGCTTGTCGAGCAGCTTCAGCTGCACGAGGCGGGCCTCGACCTTGCGTACGTTCGTCCCGCTGGAGCCGTTCTTCCACAGCGCCTTGGGGTAGATCGGCAGCTCACCGCTGATCTCGAACGGCGCCGCCTGCACGTCGGCGGTGGTCGCGGTCGCGCTGTTTCCGGCAGTCAGCACTGCAGCCAGTGCTCCCCCGACGACCAGCGTCGACAGCATCTTGCGAATGATCAGCCCGCGCATCGGACACCCTCCGTAAGCCCCGTTCCTACACTTGTAGGACGTCCCCACAGCCGAAATAGTTGGCAATTCAGTTTACCGGAGGAGCCGGTCCATGCAGGTCGTGCAGAAATCTGTGTGTCTCGGCACCCAGCTTGCCTACCGCGAAGCAGGCGAAGGCTCTCCGATCGTCTTCCTGCACGGCAACCCCACCTCGTCACACCTCTGGCGCAACATCCTCGGCCCGGTGTCGGCCCTCGGCCGCTGCCTCGCACCCGACCTGGCCGGGATGGGCGCGTCCGGTACGTCGAACGCGCCCGAGGAACTGCGCTACCGGTTCATTGATCACCGGCGGTACGTCGACGCGTTCTTCGCGGCGCTCGGGCTGGATCGCGACGTGATCCTGGTCGGGCACGACTGGGGTGGGGTGCTGGCGGTCGACTGGGCGCGGCGGCATCCGGATGCGGTGCGCGGGATCGCGTATCTCGAGACGTTGGTCGCACCGGTCACCTGGGACAGCCCCAATGCGCCGGCGCCGGAGCTGTTCCGGCGGTTGCGTGGTCTGGAAGGCGAGCAGCTCGTGCTCACGGACAACGTTTTCGTGGAGGCCGTGCTGCCGAGCGGCACGCTCCGCACGCTGACGCCCGCCGACCTGGCCGCGTACCGGTCACCGTACGCCGAGCCCGGCGAGGGCCGCCGCCCGATGCTGACCTGGGCCCGCGAGATTCCGATCGACGGCACGCCGGCCGACGTACACGCCATCGTGACGGCGAACGCCGCGTGGATGGCGAGCTCGCGGGTACCGAAGCTGTTCGTCAACGGCGACCCCGGCGCACTGCTGACCGGACCGCTGCGCGAGCTGTGCCGTCGTTGGCCGAACCAACTGGAGGTGACGGTCACCGGGCTGCACTTCCTGCCCGAGGACTCGGCGTCGGAGATCGCCGCCGCGCTGCTGGACTGGATTCCCACCTGTTGAAGGAGCTTCGTCATCGACATCGTGTTGAGTACTGCCGATATCACCACCGTGCCTGCTGATGCGATCGTCAATGCGGCGCATCATGCGTTGCGGGGTGGCGGCGGGGTGGACGGAGCGATTCATCGCGCCGGCGGGCCGGGGATTCTCGCGGAGCTGATCGAGCGGTACCCGGACGGCACTCCAACCGGTACGGCCGCGTGGACCGGCGCCGGCGCATTACCGGCGACGTACGTCATCCACGTCGTCGGGCCGAACTACACCGCCGGCCAACGGGATCCGGCGCTCCTCGAGTCCTGCTACCGCAACGCGCTGCGGATCGCGGACGAGCTGGGAGTACGGACGATGACGCTGCCCGCGGTCTCGGCCGGGATCTACGGCTGGCCCGCACAATCCGCAGCGGACCTCGCCGTACGGACACTGCGCCGGACCGCGACCGACGTGGAGACCGCGACGTTCTGCCTCGTGAATCCCAGGCTCTACAAGGCGTTCCGGAACGCGACAGCGGCCGGGGAGTAGCTCCCCGGCCGCTGTGGCGTGTTCTCAGGTCACTTGCTGTAGACGACGACCTTGTCGCCGACGTGCACCCGGGCGAACACCCAGGCGACCTTCTTCTTGTCGCGGACGTTCACGCAGCCGTGCGAGGCGCCGTTGTAACCACGCGCCGCGAAGTCGGACGAGTAGTGCACCGCCTGGCCACCGCTGAAGAACATCGCGTACGGCATCTTCGAGTGGTAGAGCGACGAGACGTGGTTCTTGGACTTGCGGTAGACCTTGAAGACGCCGTTGCGGGTCGGGGTCTTCGACGCGCCGAACCGGACGTCCATCACCTGGATCGGCTTGCCGTTCACCAGGTAGACCAGCTTGCGGCTCTTCTTGTTGATGCAGAGCACCCGCCCCTTGCTCATGCAACGGCTGTCGAGCCGGTACTTCCGCATCACGGCCGCACGGCTCGCGGCCGCGGTCGGCTTCTTCGCGACCGGGGTGGCCCGCGGCGGCAGGTTCGGCGGCGGGGCCGCGTTCTGCGCCGACGCCGCCCCCTGGGACGCGGCCTCGGCCGTGGTGGCCGCTGTCAGTCCTCCGACGCCCACGACCGCGACAGCCGTCAGCGTCGCGCCGAGCTTACGCAGAATGCTCATGATTCCTTTGTCCTTCCCCCAAAAAGTGCTTCCACAAGACAGACGTCGCCACCTGGCGTCTGGTTGGTAACGAATCAGAACTTTCCCCACCGGCGACCGAGAATTTAAATATCACACCGATGTAGTCCAGGTCGCGCCACGTGAGCGACCGTGTCCACTTCGTGGCCAACGGCCGTCACTTCTGCCCCAGGAGTTACAGACCGGCCAGCGACCGCAACCTGCGCAGGACCTCCGGAGCCCCGAGGGCCTGCGCCGTCGCGTGCAGGTCCGGGCTGCGGGTCGCACCGGTGATCGCGACGCGTACGAGCTGCGAGGCCTCGCGAATCGAACCCGGGTAGGCATCCGGATCCTTCTTGTACTCCTTGGCGTTCGCCGCGAAGCCGTGCTTGGCCGCGAGCCCGCGGATCTGGTTGAACCACTCCTGCGGGTCGTCGAGATGCTCGTACCCGGCGACCAGATCCTGTGCGAACGCCGTCACCACGTCGTGCGCAACTCCCAACGGAGCCAGGCGCTCGTCCGCCGGACCGTCCACCGGCACGAACAGTCCGGTGAAGAAGAAGCCGTACGCATCCCGGAAGTCCGACCACTTCCGAAGGTCCTTGCGCGGGTTCTCGACGCCGTCCCGCTCGACTGCGAGCGCCCGCAGCGCGAGCTCGGTCTCGTTGTCCAGCACGGGAATCAGGTCGGCGTCGTACTCCGCCGCCCAGACCCGTACCGCATCGAGGATCTGATGACCGCTCAACGTCGCGATGTGGTCGGCGCTGATGTCCTCGAGCTTCACCAGATCGACGAGCGGACCGGCGACACCGCACTGGTCCAGCTGGATCGGCGTCG
The DNA here is from genome assembly GCF_043197975.1 of Kribbella sp. NPDC048928. Classification (NCBI taxonomy): domain Bacteria; kingdom Bacillati; phylum Actinomycetota; class Actinomycetes; order Propionibacteriales; family Kribbellaceae; genus Kribbella; species Kribbella sp. NPDC048928. Next base: position 234,643 of record NZ_JBICUC010000007.1, read on the forward strand.
ACAGCGCCTCCGCCAGCGGCAGCTCCGCGAGCCGGCCGTTGGCGAGACCACGCAGGTAGTACAGCACCGCGTCCGCCGGGTAGCCCGCGCCGATGTAGAAGTCGACGCCGGCCTCGGGATCCTTCCGCTTCGAGAGCTTCCGCTTCCCGCCCGGGATCTGCTTCATGAGCAGGGCGATGTGCGCGTACTCGATCGGATCGAACTCCAGCGCCGCGAACAGCTGCTGATGCAACGGCACCGAGGAGACCCACTCCTCACCGCGGATCACCAGGTTCACCCGCATCAGGTGGTCGTCGACCGCGTGCGCGAAGTGGTAGGTCGGAAGCCGCGGCGACTGGTCCGAGGACTTCAGGATCACCGCGTCGTTGCGATTCGCCTCGTGCTCGAGCCGGCCGCGGATCGCGTCGACGAAGCTGGTCCGCCGCCCGTCTGCGTCGTCAGGCGCACGGAAGCGCACGACGTACGGCGCCCCCTCGGCGAGCTTCGCGGCGACGTCGGCCGGGTCCGCGTTGCGCCACAGCGCGTACTTCCCGTAGTAGCCCGTCGGCACCTTGGCGCCCTGCTGACGCGAGGTGATCGCGGCGAGCTCCTCCTTGGTGGCGAAGCACAGGTACGCCTTGTCCTGCCGGAGCAGGTGCCGTACGTACGTCAGGTAGATCTGCTCACGCTCGGACTGCACGTACGGCCCGTACGAACCCCGGTTCCGATCCTCGTCGGCGCTGATGTGGAAGTACTCGAAGGCGCGGTCGAACTGCTCCAGCGCGCCCTCGACCTCACGGGCCTGGTCGGTGTCCTCGATCCGCACCAGGTACACGCCGCCGGTGTTCGACGAGATGTCCCGGTCGATCATCCCGACGTAGATGCCGCCGAGGTGGATGAATCCGGTCGGCGATGGGCCGATCCGTGTGACCTTCGCACCCTCCGGCAGCTCGCGCGCCGGGTACCGCTCTTCCCAGTGCGCCGGCTCCGGGAGATCGGCCGGGAACAGCCCGTCTACCACTGTGCGATCGAGCATCAGTTCTTGTTCTTACGGCCGAGCTTGGAGCGCTCGATCTGGGTCAGCGCGACCTTGCGCATCCGGATCGCGTCCGGCGTCACCTCGACGCACTCGTCCTCGCGGCAGAACTCCAGCGACTGTTCGAGGGACAGCTTGCGGGCCGGGACCAGCTTCTCGAACTCGTCCGCGTTCGAGCGGACGTTGGTCATCTTCTTTTCCTTGGTGATGTTGACGTCCATGTCGTCGGCGCGCGAGTTCTCGCCGACGATCATGCCCTCGTACACCTCGGTGGTCGGCTCCACGAACATGGTGCCGCGCTCCTGCAGGTTGATCATCGCGTACGACGTCGCGGCGCCGGACCGGTCCGACACCAGCGACCCGGACGGCCGCGTCCGCAGCTCGCCGAACCAGGGCTCGTACCCCTCGAAGACGTGGTGCGCGATGCCGGTACCGCGGGTGTCGGTGAGGAACTCGGTCCGGAACCCGATCAGCCCACGGGCCGGGACCAGGAACTCCAGCCGGACCCAGCCGGTGCCGTGGTTGGTCATCTGCTCCATCCGGCCCTTGCGGACCGCGAGCAGCTGGGTGACGGTCCCGAGGTACTCCTCCGGGCAGTCGATCGTCAGCCGCTCGACCGGCTCGTGCCGCTTGCCGTCGATCTCGCGGGTGACCACCTGCGGCTTGCCGACGGTCAGCTCGTAGCCCTCGCGGCGCATCTGCTCGACCAGGATGGCCAGCGCCAGCTCACCACGGCCCTGCACCTCCCAGGCGTCCGGCCGCTCGGTCGGCAGCACCTTCAGCGACACGTTGCCGACCAGTTCGCGGTCGAGGCGGTCCTTGACCAGACGGGCGGTGACCTTGGTGCCCTTGACCCGGCCGGCCAGCGGCGAGGTGTTGGTACCGATGGTCATCGAGATGGCCGGCTCGTCGACGGTGATCAGCGGCAGCGGCTTCGGGTTGTCCGGGTCGGTCAGGGTGTCGCCGATCATGATCTCCGGGATACCCGCGATCGCGACGATGTCACCCGGTCCGGCCGAGTCACCGGGGACGCGCTCGAGCGCCTCGGTGACCAGCAGTTCGGTGATCTTGACCTTCTGGATGGAGCCGTCGTGGCGGCACCACGCGACCTGCGAGCCCTTCTTCAGCGTGCCTTCGTGCACGCGGACCAGGGCGAGCCGGCCGAGGAACGGCGAGGCGTCCAGGTTGGTGACGTGTGCCTGCAGCGGCGCGTCCTCGGTGTACTCCGGGGCGGGGACGTTGTTCAGGATGGTCTCGAACAGCGGCTCGAGGTCCTCGGAGTCCGGCAGCCCGCCGTCGGCCGGCTGGGTCAGCGAGGCACGGCCGGCGCGGGCCGACGCGTACACCACCGGGAAGTCCAGGGCGCTCTGGTCGGCATCGTGGTCGAGCAGGTCCAGGAACAGCTCGTACGTCTCGTCGACGACCTCGGAGATCCGGGCGTCCGGACGGTCCACCTTGTTCACCACGAGGATCACCGGCATGCTCCGCGCCAGCGCCTTGCGGAGCACGAACCGGGTCTGCGGCAGCGGGCCCTCGGAGGCGTCCACGAGCAGCACGATCGCGTCCACCATCGACAGGCCGCGCTCGACCTCACCACCGAAGTCGGCGTGCCCGGGGGTGTCGATGATGTTGATCGTCATCTGCTCGCCGTTGGCCATCTTGTGCCGGACGGCGGTGTTCTTGGCGAGGATCGTGATGCCCTTCTCACGCTCCAGGTCGCCGGTGTCCATCGCCCGTTCGTCGACGTGCTGGTGGGCACCGAACGCGCCGGACTGCCACAGCATCGCGTCGACGAGAGTGGTCTTCCCGTGGTCGACGTGGGCCACGATCGCGACATTGCGCAGGTCGTTACGGACAGGCATGAGGAAGCGCTCCAAGCAATCAGAGGGATCTGGCGGTGGCTACGGCTGGTTTCACGTGCCACTCGACACAGGGCGCAGCCCCTACATCTTACCCGTCACCGCTCGTGTCCAGAAAACGGGACAACCTTTGACATTTGTTGACTGGACGTCCAGTCTATAGACGGCGCCTGGGGAGGGGCCGTAGTCACGGGGGGTCAGCCCCGAGGCGCCGGGCACGGTGAATGGGGGGTTGCCCGGCGCTTCAGGGCCCTGACCGGCTGTCCGACCTTGCGAGGGATTCGTGCCGCGATCCGCGGGCGTCAACCAGGAGCTGCGGGAACGGTCCCGCGAGCGCATCCTGGCCGCGGCGCTGGAGGTGTTCGCCGCGAAGGGCTTCGAGGCCGCGTCGATCTCCGACGTGACCGCCGCCGCGGGCGTCTCCCGCGGCCTGGTGTCGTACTACTTCGCCACCAAGGAGCACCTGGCCGCCGAGCTGCTGGACCGCTGGCTGGACGGCATCGCCGGCATCATGTCGATCCAGGGAACTCCTGATGAACGGCTGGCCGGCATCATCGACGGCTCCCTGCTGGCGGCCGCGACCACGCTGCCGATCCAGCGGCTGGCGATCAGCCTGATGATGCAGCCGGGTACGCACGACGTGTTCGCCCGGGTCGAGGACGCCAAGTCGGCCCGGCTGTCGCTGGTCGAGGACGCGATCCGCGCGGTGTTCGTGGCCCGCGGCGCGGACGACCCGGCCGTCGAGGAGATGTTGCTCAGAGCAACTTTGGAGGGCGTGACCGTGAAGCTCGCGATCTACCGCGAGACCTTCCCGCTGGAGGCTGTCCGCCGCCGCCTGTACGCCGGGTACGACCTGCCCGCCCCCACTGCCCCACTCCCGTACGCATCACCTGCCGTCGACCGGCTCCGGGCCAAATGATCCTGGCGGAGACCAGTTGAAGATTCGGGTGCCATTGCGCAACGCTGCCTGTGGTGGGGTGAGTCGCAGCATCGCGTTCCGCAGCCATTGACCACGCGGGCCCAGGTGCGAGCCGGTGCGGGCCATCCATTCCGACCGGTTGACGAGCTTCTGCGTACGCCGGTACCGCTGCTTCTCGTACTCGCGCAGACCGGCCGCCAGATCGTTGCCCGCCCGGATCAGCAACCCGGTCGAGACGGCGTCCTCGAGCGCCGAGTTCGCGCCCTGCCCGAGCGTCGGCAGCATCGGATGCGCCGCGTCCCCGATCAGCACGACCCGTCCGCTGGTGTACCGCGGAAGCGGCCGGTCCAGCACCCATACGTCGTGCCGGATCACCTCGTCGGTCGCCTCGATCAGGGCCCGTACGTCGGGAGCCCAGTCGGCGAAGTACGCGCGGACTGCCCGGACCTCGTCCTCGATCGGGCGCCCGCTCGGCATCGTGACGTACCCGTACCAGTAGACCTCGTCCGCGCTGATCCGCAGCGCCCCGAACTCCGCGCTCGGCCCCCACGTCATCGCGAACCGGTTGTCGAGCGTCTTGTCCGGTGTTGCGGACCGCCAGCAGCTGAAACCGCTGTATTTCAAGGCGTTGCCGAACAGCACGCTCCGCGTCACGCTGCGGAGCCCGTCGGCGGCGACGACCAGATCGGCCTGGGCACTGTGCTCCCCGTCCGCCGACTCCCACGTCACCCGCGCCCGCTCACCACCCGGCGTACCGGGATCCACCGCGGTCACGCGTGCACCGGTCAGTACGTCGGCATCCTGTACGGCGGCCAGCGCCTCGTGCAACCTGCGCCGATGGATCCCGATCAGCTCGGTACCGGTCGCATCAGGGGCCTTGAGCAACCATTTCCCGTCCCACCGGCGGGTACCGGCGGAGCGGAGCTCGTACCCGTTCTGGCGGATCCGCTCAGCGGCGCCGATCACCTCCGCCGCGCGCGATCCGTTGACGGTCACGGCAAGCCCCGCGCCTACTTCCCTGGCCTCCGGCGCACTCTCCAGCACCCGGACCCGCCAGCCGGCCCGCCCCAACGCCGCAGCAGCCGCGAGCCCACCGATCCCCGCCCCGACAACGATCGCCTCATCCATCACTCCACCATAGGAAGCTGCGGCGTTGCCCACGTACAGCAGCGGGAGTATCTGTGACGCCTCTCCGGAAAGAACCTTGCACCAGGTGCAGGAAATGTTCCGGAAAGGTCAGTCGAAGATTGAGCTCGGGCGGATTGCGCCGACCTGGACGCCACCGCCCAGTACGACGCCCGAGGCGAGGTGCTGCCCGATCACCGGTTCGTCGACACCGAGGCGCCGCAGCGTCGCGGCCGTGACCACCTGACGGGCCCGCCGCGCGCCGTCGCCGTCCTCGATCTTCACGGCGATCCCGCGGCCGTCGGCCAGGCCCACGGCGTACACACCCTCGGCACCGACCTTGCAGAACAGGCCGTCGACGCCGCGCATCAACTCGGTCTCGTCGCGCTTGCTGCCACTCGCGTACTGCGGGAACTCGCGGTACGCCTTCACGATCCGGCCCTCGTCGGTGTCCGCGGCCGACGCCGCGAAGAGCCCGAAGGACCGCGCGAGACCGGCCAGGCTGAGCGCGAAGATCGGCGCACCACAGCCGTCGACGGCGACGTACGAGACCTTCTCGCCCGCGGAGTCCTCGATCGCGGTCCGGATCGCCTGCTGCAGCGGGTGGTTCGGCGACCGGTAGTCGTCGCGGCCCCAGCGCGCGTGCGGATCGTTCTCGGTGGCCGGGTCGTGGATCGGCCACCCGTTCAGCGTGCTGGTCAGGATCATCGCGGCGTGCTTGCCGGAGCAGTTCATCGCGAGGCGTTCCGGCGTCCGGCCGGCCCGCACCCACGCGTCCCGGTCCGCCTCGGACGACGGGTACGCCGGCGGCGTCCGCAGAGCCGACACATCGAGCCCGGCCTTCGCGAGGATCGCCTGTACGCCGTCCAGGTGGAACTGCTCGCCCGAGTGCGAGGCACCCGCAAGTGCGAGCAGTTCATCGGTGAGCGGGAGGCCGTTGCGGACCATCGCCAGCGCCTGCATGGGCTTGTTGGAGGAGCGGGGGAACATCGGCTCGTCCACGACGCCGACGGACCAGTCGACGGAGCCGTCGGGATTGGTCACCACGACAGCGCCACGGTGGTGGCCTTCGACGAAGTCGCTACGGACCACGTCCGCCAGGATCACAGATTCACTCACGCCAGAACTGTACAGGTGCAAAACCTGTGGTTGCCAATGAATCAGCTCACAGGCGGGAGCGGACGTGAAGGCCCGCTTCGGGGTCCACGAGCGGCTCCTGGGTGGCGGTCACCGTGGGCTGGTCCTCGGCAACCACCTGCAAGCCCACCTCGGGGTCGACGTTGCGCTTGACCAGGGCGAGGGCGATCGGGCCGAACTCGTGGTGGCGGGCCGCGGAACCGACGAAACCGACCTGCTTCTCACCGGCCTGCACAGCGTCACCGTGCGCCGGAAGGCGATCAACCGAGCCGTCCAGGTGCAGACGGACCAGCCGCCGGGGCGGGCGGCCGAGGTTGTGGACCCGGGCCACCGTCTCCTGGCCGCGATAGCAGCCCTTGTTCAGATGGACGCCGACGCCGAGCCAGCCCAGCTCGTTCGGAATGGAGCGCTCGTCGGTGTCCAGGCCGAACCGCGGTGCGCCGGCCTCGATCCGGAGCGCCTCGTAGGCCCAGATCCCGGCGGCAGGGCCCTCCAGGTCGGCCAGTGCGGCCCGCGGCAGGAAGATCTCGTACCCACCGAGCGAGTCCTCGCCGCTCCGCGTCAGGTGCTCGCCGGCGGCGGGTCCTGAGCGCCAGATGATCGCGTAGTCGTCGGTCACGTCCGCGATCTCGACGCGGGACATGAACACCATCTTCTGCAGCCACTCCATCAGCGCCGCGGCCGCGCCGGGCTCGGTGTGCAACCAGAACGTCTCGCCGTCGTCGACGCCGTACATCACGTGCTCGACATGCCCGGTCGGGGACAGCAGCAGCGCGGTCGTCGACGTACCGGGCTTGAGACCCTCGAAGTACTGCGTGGTCAACGCGTGCAGCCAGGTCAGCCGGTCCGGGCCGGTGATCGTCACGACATCCCGGTGCGACAGGTCCGCGAACGCCTCGCCCGCGACCAGGGCGCGTTGTTCGCGCAGGTCGGAGCCGTAGTGCGCGGCGACGCCGGCGTCGAGTCCGTCGGCCTCGACCGCACCGGGCCGGTCCAGCAGGGGGCTGCGGTTGCGTGACATGTCACCAGAGTACGTCCTCCGGCGTACGCCGAACGCCTCCCGTCGTGGGATGTGGACAGACCCCCTGGTCCGCGACTGTGGAGACATCAAACGTCGAGGGGAGCGAGACCCATGAATGAGCGCAGCGAGTTCATCATCCAAGACAGTGCGACGCGTGCCTCATCCGCGCCCGGAGCGAAGCGAGGACGCGGATGAGTATGAGGCGATTCCGGTTCGGAGTGGTTGGGAGCCCGACGACCGGTGACGAGTGGATGACGACCGTACGCCGGGCCGCGGAGCTCGGGTACTCGACCGTACTGATGCCCGACGGCCTGCAGTTGCCGTCGCCGTTCCCGTCGCTGGCGATGGCTGCCGCGGTCGCGGACATCCGGGTCGGTACGTTCGTCGCCGCGGCACCGCTGCGGACCCCGCGGGCGGCCGCCTGGGAGGCGCACACGCTGACGGTGCTCACCGACGGCCGGTTCGAGTTCGGCATCGGCACCGGACGTCCGGTCGCCGAGCAGCAGACCGCCGAGCTCGGTCTGCCGTGGGGTTCGGGCAAGGAGCGCCGCGACCAGGTCCGGCAGACGCTGGATCACCTGAAGCAGCTCGACGGTGACCGTCGTACCCCGATCATGCTGGCCGCCGGCGGACCACGCGCACTCGCCCTGGCCGCCGCCCGCGCCGACATCGTGTCGCTGGCGAAGGACGCGATGACACCGCGTGCAGAGGTCGCTCAACTGGTGCAGGACCTTCGCGAGCTGGCTGGTTCACGTGCCGACGACATCGAGCTGGCAATGAACCTGTTCGCCGCCGGCACCCGCGAACTCCCGCCGTGGACCAAACGCGCGGCCGGCGTCGACCCCGAGGTCCTCGAGGCCAGCGACTCCCTGATGATGCTGCGCGGCACCCCCCAACAGATGACCGACGAACTCCAACGCCGCCGCGACGAGTTCGGCACCTCCTACATCAGCATCAACTCCACCTACCTCGAAGACCTCGCCCCCGTGGTGGAGGCCCTCAACGGCAAGTGATGCGGACGCCCAGGCCATCACAATGCGCCCGAGCTCGCGCGCTGCCCCGTGGGACGTCGCGGAGGTGGTGATTGTGATGGCCTGGCGGTCCGCCACCACAGCGCTGCCCGCCGGCTGTTGGCCGGCGGGCAGCGCTTGAGGGGTGGGAAGGTGGATCAGGCGTCGGTGGGACGGGCCTCGACTGCGGCCGGGGCGCCGCCTCCGTGGACGTCTCCACCGTGGGTGTCACCGGCGGCGAACGCGACCTCGTCGAACGGGTCGTTGCCGGCGAAGACCTGGCGGGCTTGTTCCTTGTCGAACTCTCCGACCCAGTGGCCGACCAGGAGGGTCGCGACGGCGTTGCCGGCGAAGTTCGTCAGCGCCCGCGCCTCGGACATGAACCGGTCGATGCCGACGATCAGCCCGACACCGTCGAGCAACTCCGGCCGGTGCGACTGCAGACCACCGGCCAGCGTCGCCAGGCCCGCACCGGTGACACCGGCGGCGCCCTTCGAGGCGAGAATCATGAACAGCAGCAGCGAAATCTGCTGCCCGACCGAGAACGGCGTGTTCATCGCCTCCGCGATGTACAGCGACGCCATCGTCAGATAGATCGCGGTCCCGTCCAGGTTGAACGAGTACCCGGTCGGCACGGTGATACCGACGACCGACCTGTCGATGCCGAGATGTTCCATCTTGCCGATCAGCCGCGGCAGCGCGGTCTCCGACGACGAACTGGACACGATCAGCAGGAACTCACGACCGAGGTAGCGGAGCAGCTGGAAGATCGACAGCCCGGTGACGAGCCGCAGGATCGTGCCCAGGATGACGATCACGAACAGCAGGCAGGTGATGTAGAAGGCCAGCATGATCTTGCCGAGGCTGACCAGTGCGTCCCAGCCGGTCGCGCCGACGACGGCCGCGATCGCGCCGAACGCACCGACCGGTGCCGTCCACATGATCATCGACAGCACCTTGAAGACCAGCCGCTGGATGTGACCGATGCCGGTCAGGATCGGCTGCCCCTTGGCGCCCATCGCCTGCAGCGCGAACCCGACCAGGAGCGCGACCAGCACCGTCTGCAGCACCTGACCCTCGGTCAGCGAGGACAGCAGCGACTTCGGGATGACGCCGAGGATGAAGTCCGTCGAACTGGTGTGCGCACCGGCGGCCTGCGCCTGACCGGTCTTGCGCAGCTTGTCGGTCAGGTCGAGACCGGCACCCGGCTGCACGATGTTGCCGACCACGAGGCCGATGGCGAGCGCGACCGTCGACATCACCAGGAAGTAGACGAGCGCGAGGCCGCCGACCTTGCCGACGCTGGCGGCCTGCCGGACGGATCCGATACCCAGGACGAGGGTGCAGAAGATGATCGGGCTGATCAGCATCTTGATCAGGTTCACGAAGCCGGTGCCGAGCGGTTTCAGCTCGACCGCGAAATCGGGGAACAGGAACCCGACACCGATGCCGAGCAGGACGGCGACGATGACGGCTATGTAGAGGAAATGCGTCCGGTCGTTACGGACCGGGGTCGGGCGGGCTTCGGTCGGGCTCGACATGGTGGGACTCCCTGTATCGGCCTGGCGGAGGGGTAGTTGGGCCTGGTGAGTAACTGTGACGTGACGCACAGGCGAACCGCGCATTTCGTTCATATCGTTCGCGGTGCAAACTGTTCGGCATGAAGCGTCGGCCGTGGGAGTTGCGCAGCCAGGTTCTCTGGCTGCAGACCGTCACGGTCACAGTACTCATTGCGATGGTGTGGATCGTGATGGTCAGCCGCTCCCGCGCGCAGGCGCTCCGGGACGCGGCGGCGACCGGCCTGGCCGCGCCGAGCTGGTGGGAGCTGGTCCGGCTCGACCTGCGGTCGATGCTCGGGATCGCGAGCCTGATGCTCGGCGTCGCGATCGCCGGCAACGCGCTCGTCACCTGGCGGGTACGCCGGGCCACCCGGGGCGTGGGCACGCAGTCGCTGGCCCGGATGCTCGACTTCTACGAGGGCGTACTGCACGCGGCGCGCGAAGGCCTGCTCCTGCTCGACCTCGACGGCCGGGTCCAGCTCGCGAACGACGAGGCGCTGACCCTGCTCGGGCTGAGCTCCGTCGTCCCCGGTACGCCGTTGGAGGAGCTGCACCTCGGCGCACCGCTGGCCGAACTGCTCGCGACCGGGCGGACCGCGTACGACGAGCTGCATCTCGGCGCGCAGGGCGTGCTGGTCGTGAACCAGCAACCGTCCGGCCGCGGGCGGATCGTCACGCTGCGGGATCACACCCAGTTGCAGCGCCTGCTCGGTGAGCTCGACGCCGTACGGAGTTTGGCGGAATCGCTGCAGGCGCAGAATCATGAGGCCTCGAACCGGCTGCATACCGTGGTCAGCCTGATCGAGATCGGGAAGCCGGAACGAGCCCGGGAGTTCGCGGTGTCGGAGTTGCAGTTCGCGCAGGCGATGACGGATCGGGTCGTCGGTACGGTCGGCGATCCCGTCCTGGCATCGTTGCTGCTGGCAAAGTTGTCGCAGGCGCAGGAGCGTGGCGTCGTACTCTCGCTCGACCTCGGCCACGAAACGCTGAACACCCGGCTGCCCGCTCAGGACGTGGTGACCGTCGTCGGAAACCTGCTGGACAACGCGATCGAGGCTGCGCGCGGTGGCCCGGCGCCGCGGAAGGTGGAGCTGCGGGCCGCCACGACCGTCCAGGCGATCGACCTGATCGTGACGAACACCGGTGTCGAACTGGGTTCGGTGGAGCTGGCGCACATGTTCGAGCGCGGCTGGACGACGAAGGCCGAGCCTGGACATGGACTCGGGCTGGTTCTGGTGCGGAGCACGGTCGAGCGCTGGCAGGGATCGTTGATGGTCGACCCGGACTCCGAGCTGGACGACGTACCGGCGTTGACGGTCCGGGTACGGCTGCCGCGGGCGGTGAGCGCGAGTGCCTGATCTGCGCGTACTCGTCGTCGAGGACGACCCGGTCGCCGCGGAGGCACACCGTACGTACGTGGACCGGCTACCCGGCTTCACCTGCGTCGGCATCGCCGGTACGGCCGGACGCGCGCTGCAGGTGCTGGCGCGTGGCGGCCTCGACCTGGTGCTGCTCGACATGCACCTGCCGGACGGGCACGGGCTCGACGTCGTCCGCCGGATGCGTGCCCTCGGCAACCAGATCGACGTGGTCGCGGTGACGTCGGCGCGCGAGGTCGCCGCGGTGCAGGCGGCGGCCCGGATCGGCGTCGTGCAGTACGTCCTGAAGCCGTTCGCGTTCGAGACGCTGCGCGACCGGTTGACCGCGTACGCGCGGCAGCGGCGCGCCGCCGCACTGGGTGATGTCGTTGCCGATCAGGACGAGGTCGACCGGCTGTTGCATCCAGCAACCGTCTCGTCGGTGCCGAAGGGGCTGGCCGGCGGCGTACTGGACCGCGTCGTCCAGCTCCTGGCCGACCGCGAAGGCTGGACCGCCGAGGAGATCGCCACGTCGATCGGCACCTCCCGCATCACCGCCCGGCGCTACCTCGAACACCTCGCCGACCAGGGCCAGGCGCTCCGCACCCAGCGCTACGACGGCCGCAGCGGCCGGCCCAAGGTCGAGTACTCCTGGGTGGCGGAGAGCTAGGGCGTCGCCCGGTCATCCAGCCTCGGAGAAGCGCGGCCAGGGGATCGGGCAACAGCAGATATGAACCAACCGCGGACAGCGTCGCTCGGTCGCGAGCGCATACCTGAGATTCATGGCCCGCCGCCGAGACCGGCGCCGCCACCGGCTCCGATACGGTCGTCGGCAACCACCGGGTCCGATGACACGGCTCGGCCCGCGGACACCGATCCCAGCCCCGGCCTTCAGTCGGCGGACGACTTCGCGGTGTTGTTCGACCTGCACGCCCCCGCGATCCATCGGTACATCGCCCGTCGGCTCGGTACCGGCGAGGCGGACGACCTGGTCGGTCAGACCTTCCTGATCGCCTTCGAGCGCCGCGACCGCTTCCAGGGGCCGGCGTCCGGTGCGTTGCCGTGGCTGTACGGCATCGCGACCAATCTGATCCGCCGCCGGCGACGGGACGAGGTCCGTCAGTACCGGGCCTACTCGCGCTCCGACCCGGGCACGGCGCCGGCCGGGGCGGACCTGCTCTCCACCGAGGTCGTCGATCGGGTCGACGCGGAGACGACCTCGCGCGCTTTGGCCGGCGTCCTGGCCGGCCTCCGGCAGACCGATCGGGACGTCCTCCTGCTCTACGCGTGGGAAGACCTCAGCTATCCCGAGATCGCCGCTGCGCTGAAAATCCCCGCCGGGACGGTTGCGTCCCGCCTGCACCGTGCCCGTCGAGTGCTGCGCGCCGCGCTCGGCTCCGACTTCCAGGAGAACCGCTCATGACCGAGATCGATGCGCTCAAGCGCCTGAACGACGACGTACCACCGGCCACGCCGCTGGCCCTCGCCAAGGCCCGTCAGCGGGCGCTGGCCGCGCAGCCCGCCGAACGCCGCTCCACCGGCCGCCGCCGATTGGTGCTCGCGGGCGCTCTCGCCGGAACGCTGGCCGTCGGCTTTCTGGTCAACGACGTCGTCACCAAGCCCGACGGGACCGTGGCGCCCGGCGCGGCGGCCGACGCCGGCACCTTCCTGGCGACCGCCGCCAACCACTCGACCGGCGCCCCGGACGCGCCGATCCCGGCCGGTCAGTACCGCCAGGTCACGCAGCGCAGCCAGGAGGGCTGGAACTTCGGTCCGCGCAACGCCTACCACGGCACTCGCCTCTCGATCAGCAACTGGTGGGTTCCGTCCACCCAGGCGCCGCCGTTCACGGTGGTCTCGGTGCTCGACGCCGAACACAAGTTCTCCAGCAAGGCTGCCGAGCAGCTCTGGCACAAGACCGACCCGCTGAACATCAAGCCGCAGACGATCAAGACCGCGGACGGCTGCGCCGTCATCACCGGCGGTGGCGTCGTGATGAAGCCGAAGACGAGGACCTGCCAGGGCAGCTGGCGGAGCCCGTCGGCCGAGTTCGTCGCCAGTCTGCCTCAGGACTCGACCGCTCTGCTCGCAGCACTGCGCAAGAACGACAACTCCTGGCCGGGTTCGGGCACTACGCCGGCACAGGGCGACTACCGGGCGTTCGATCGCGCCGGGAGCATCCTGGTGTCCGGGTTCGCGACGACGGAGCAGCGAGCCACGCTGTACAAGGCACTGCGCGGCATCCATGGCATTCAGCTCCTGTCCGACACGGTCAACCTGGACGGGAAGCCCGGCCGCGCCATCGGTCTGGTGGAGCAGTGGGGTCTTCGCAAGGAGCTGATCATCGACTCGAAGACCGGTCAGTTCATCGGTCTGCGCGAGGTCGCCACGGTGACGGCACCGCTCAACGCCGACGGTGATCCGATGCCGTTGAAGAGCGGCGACATCGTCAGCTGGACCTCGCTGACGACCCGCATCACTCCGAGCCACCCGAAGGTCTGACGGCAGGAGTTCAGCAGGAGTCCGGACCAGCCGGCTCCTGCTGAACCGGGCCGGCAACGTTTGGAGCTACGCGCGGACGAGGGTTGCCCAGAGGTGGGGCTGGAGCGGCTGGCCTTCGGCGGCCATGTCGTAGGCCCAGAGCAGCTCGCCGTTCACCAGGCCGTACAGGCGGTGGCCGGCGGTGACCTCCTTCGCGGAGGTGGTGCGGGCCACGACGTCCGTCTGCAGCTCGATCTTCGCGCCGTCGATGTCGCCGTACCAGACCTCGGCGATCCCGGTCGGATGCGCGAGGATCACCTCGACCTTGTTGTCCGGCTGCGGCCGCCAGAAGCCGGTCTCGACCGCGAGCGGACGCTCCTTCGTACCGTCCTCGCCGACCACGAAGGTCTGGCTGACGTAATGCAGGTAGGGCTTGCCGTTGTGGGAGAAGTCGATCTGCTGCCCGAACTCGAACTTCTCGATCGTCGGGTAGTCGCCGTGCCCACGCCCCTCCCAGCGACCGAGCAGCCACGCGAGCGGCATCAGGTCCGGGTGCAGGTCCTGCGGGATCTCGAACGCCATGACTCACTCAGCTCGCACTGCGGCCGCGGTACAGCCGGTAGACGACAAAGGCCGAGAACCAGCCCACGAACACGCAGACCAGAACCAGCAACGTGGTGAACACGACATGCAACACGCCCGCCAGTCTAGAGGATCCGCACTGGCTCCCCTCCGCGCCACCACGTGACATCCCGCACGCGGGGCAGACGAGGTCGGCTACCGTGACGGAATGTCCCGCACGCTGGTGATCAAGCTGACTGCAGGCGCCGACGAACCCGAGCGCGCCAACCAGGCCGTCACCGTCGCGGCGTCCGCGGTCGCGGCCGGTGCCACCGTCTCTCTCTGGCTCACCGGCGAGGCCGCCTGGTTCGCGGTACCGGGTCGCGCCGAGTCGTTCGAGCTACCGCACGCGGCGCCGCTCGCCGATCTGCTCACTGCGGTGCTCGAAGGCGGTCAGCTCACCGTCTGTACGCAGTGCGCCAAGCGCCGCGACCTCACCGAGCCCGATCTTCGCCCCGGTACCCGCCTAGCCGGCGCCCCGACCTTCACCGAAGAAATCCTCGCCGACAACGCCCAGGCAATCGTCTACTGACCACCTGGGCAGCCAGGGTGCTTGTCGTTTGGGTGGTTCACCTCTCAATGCTGGGGCCGTTGTTGCCTCGGTCCTGGCCGCGGGAGCCTTGTCCGCGGGTGCGGTCCGCGTACTCGCGCTGGCCTCCGGAGGATGCGTCGTTGGCTGGTCCGCTGCCGTCGAGCGCCTCGGCCGCCGATGGCCGGCCGGCATGCACCTGGTGCTGCTGCGCATCGATCTCGTCGGGCGACATCTCGTTCTGCGAACGGCCCGGAGGGTTCTGTGCCTTGCTTGCTGCGTTCTGCGCGCGGAGGTCGTCGAGCACCGGCTTCTCCTGCGCCTCCCGCTTGGTGACCAGGTCGGCAACCTGCTGCGCGTTCGGTCCGCTCTGCTCGCCACCCTGACCTTGGCCGGCTCCACCCTGACCGGGAGCCTCCGCCTCGGCCTCGACAGCACTCACCGCAGAAGCCGCAGCATCCCGCACCCCCGGCCCCTGCGGGCCCTGCGCCTGCTGCCCTTGCTGCTGGCCTTGCTGGCTCTGCTGCTCTCCCTGCTGCTCCGTCTGCTGGCCCTGCCGTTGTTCAGGTTGCTGACTCTGCTCTTGCTCGGGCTGTTGGCCGTCCTGCTCCGGCTGCCGACTCTGCTCGCTGGTTTGTTCGGCGGTGGTGGTCTCGACGTCCGCCTGCTCGGTGGTCGCCTGCTCGGTGCCTTGGTTCTGGTTCTCGACCCGGTTCGCAACCTCCTGATCCCCGGCGGTCGGGAACGAGGGCTGCCCCGGAGTCTCCTGCGACTGCTCCCCGCCCTCAGCCTGCACCCCGCGACCATCCTGCCCGGCCTCAGCGCCCTGCTCGAGCTCGGTGTCCCGCCCGGCCTCAGCGCCCTGGCCGAGGTCGGTGTCCTGGCCGAGGTCGGTGTCCTGGCCGAGGTCGGTGTCCTGGGTGAGGTCGGTCTGGTCCTGGGTCAGGTCTTGGGTGTTGTCGACGGCGGGGTCGGTGTCGGAGACGTACGGGCTGGGGCCGTCCTGGTCCGTGGCGAGGTCCGTGTCCTGTCCGTCGACGCCCGGCTCGTTGCCGTCGAGATCGTTGCCGTCCGCGCTGAGGTCCGAATCCAGCTCCGAGTCCGTGCCCAGGTCCGAGTCGAGATCCGTGCTCTGCTGGGCGTTCTCGAGGTTGTTGCCCTGGTCAAGGTTCGGGTTGTCGGTCGCGTACGGGCTGGGGCCTTCCTGCGCCGCGTCGGCGTCCAGCTGGTTGTCCGCGGCTTGCGACGGGTCGGCAGCCTCGTTGGCCAGCTCGGCGTCGGCCTGCTGCTGGTCGGGGTTGATCGCCGGGTCGGTCTCCTGGCCGCGGTCCGCGTCGGTCGCGTTCGGATCCGTCCCCTGCTCGTTGTCGGCATCGGTCTGCTCGAGGTTGTCCGCGTCGTTCGCCTCGCGACCGGCGTCGGCGTCTTCGAGGTCCTGCCGCTCGCGCTCCTCGGCGACTTCCTCGGCAACAACCGCAGCCGTCCCGACAGCTGCTCCGGCAGCGACCGGGTCGAGACCGCTCCGCGCGTCCTCCTGCTCCGCGCGTTCGGCGGCCTGCTCGCGGTCCTCGCGCGCCTTCCGCTCTGCGTCTTCCCTGGCCTGCGCCTCCCGCACGGCCTGGGAGCCGTCGAGCCTGCCGTCGTTGTCAACGTCCGCGGCGGCCTCGTTGTCGGCGGCGATCTGGTCAAGCTTCTCGTCGCCGTCGTCCAAGTTGTTGTCGTTCAGGTCATTCGGGTCGACGTCCCGGTCGTCGTAGCCGTCCCCGTTACCGTCGTTCGCGCGTGCCGCGTCCGTGTTCTGGCGCTCCTGGTCGATCCGTTCCCGCAGATCGCGGTTCTGGGCCTCCAGATCGTTGCCCTGGCGCGCGAGCCTGTCCCGCTCCTGCGCCAGCCGAGCGGCCCTTTCGACCTGCCCGGAGCGGGTCGGTCCGTCGACGGTCCGGGTCCGGCGGTCGAGGTTCTCGTTCCAGCCCCGCCGCTCGACACCGTTCTGGATCATCGCGCGGAGCTGCTGCCGACGGTTGACCGCGTTCCCGGCCTCTCGCCAGATCCGCTGAAGCTGCTGGAATCCCCGCTCGAGGTCGGCAAGGACCGCGTCGACATGCTCGTCGCCACTTTGGATCGACATCAGGCCACCTCGCTGGCATAGACGGAGTACCCGAAGCCGGCCGCGTCGTCGTCCGGACTCGGCTGGGATGCGTACAGGTGGAACTCGGCGCCCGGCCGCAGCCAGACCGCAAGGTGCCGGCGGCGGCCCCGCCACTCCGGCGGAACACGCACGTCGTCCCCGGACCCGACGAACACCGGCGGGCCCCAGTGCCGGCGGGCGAGCTCGAGCTGAGCCGGCCAGTGCACGTCGAGCCCTTCCTCGGCCTCCGTCAGCTCCGCCGCACCGATCTCGTACGCCGACCAGCCGCTGCGGGGGCTCTCCGGCAGCACGGCGTCCGGCAGCACCAGCATCACCGTCTCGCGCTGGGTGACCAGGCCCCAGGTGTAGCGGTCAGGATCAATGTTGCCGGGCGCCCAGGGGCGCCAGCCGGTGGCGGAAGTGACACGGTTGACCAGGTCACGGATCGCGTCCATGCCGGTGGCCGGCGGGCCCCAGAGCCGGCGCCAGTCGGCGACCTCGGCCAGATCCGCCATCGCGCGCTCGTCGTCCTCGGACGATCGCTCCTGCGTCTTCACGCCGCCACACTCCTCTCGTCAAGTTTGCCCAGAGTATGCCCCGATCGGTGCCACCTACGGCCGTAAGACGCAGACCTGTGGATAACTGGTTCCGGCTCCACCGTTCGCGAGCAGTAACCGAAGAACGCCGGACAGCCGTCGCGACCTGCGGTCTAGTGGAAACATGAAGCTTCCGGCCCCTCCGACGGCGAAGTCGTTCCCGTCGCCGTTGCACCATCCGCGCGTGGCGACCGTCCTCGGCCGCTGGCTCGGCAGTGCAGTGGTTGTCTGCTTCCTGACCGGTCTCTACAGTCACTTCCTGCAGGACACTCCGAGCTGGCTGCCGGCCCCGAGCCGCCCGGCGAACCTGTACCGCGTCACGCAGGGTCTGCACGTGGTGAGTGGCACCGTCGCCGTACCGCTGCTGCTGGCAAAACTGTGGACCGTCTACCCGAAGCTGTTCGCGAAGCTGAACCCGAAGGAAATCGGCCACACGGTCGAGCGGCTGTCGATCCTGGTGCTGGTCTCCGCGATGGGCCTCGAGTTGTTCATCGGCTTCGTCAACACCCTGCAGTGGTACCCGTGGCCGTTCCCGTTCCGCCAGACGCACTACGCGCTCGCGTGGGTCATCGTCGGCGCGCTCCTGGTCCACCTCGCGTTCAAGCTTCCGCTAATCCGCACCCATTGGCGCCGTACGTCAGAACTCGTACCGACGTCCCTTCCGGCCGGCACCACCGGGCTGACGCGCCGCGGCCTGTTCCGCACAGTCGCCGGCGCCGCGACCCTCGTCGGCATCACCACCGCCGGCCAGTCCGCAACACCGCTCGGTTCGATCGCCGTGCTCGCGCCGCGCAAGCCGAACATCGGGCCCCAGGGCCTGCCGGTGAACCGTACGGCCCAGGCGGCCGGCGTGACCGGGATCGGAGCAGACTGGCGGTTCACGATCACGGGCCCGAGGCAACTGTCGTACAGCCTCGAAGAGCTACGGAATCTCCCGCAGAGCCGCTCCGCGCTGCCGATCGCCTGCGTCGAGGGGTGGAGCCAGGGCGGCCGCTGGGAAGGAATCCGGATCCGCGACCTGCTCGAGCTCTGCGGCGCACCGGCGAAGTCGCGGGTACGGGTGCTGTCGATGGAGAAGGGCGGGTTCTACGCGACCAGCGAGCTGCCCGAGGAGTTCGCTGCCGATCCGCTGACGCTACTGGCACTGCGGCTCAACGGGACGGAGCTTGCCCTGGACCACGGCTTCCCGGCGCGCATCATCGCGCCGAACCGTCCAGGCGTGTTGCAGACGAAGTGGGTCCATCGGCTGGAGGTCATCGCGTGAAGGCACGAATCGCGTTGGCGGTTGCCGGCGTCCTGGTCGGCCTCTGGGGTCTTTGGAGCCTGGTGAACGCGGTAGACGTCCATGGGCTGGTGCGGTTGCCGCTCTGGCTCGGCGGCGCAGTGGTGATCGACGACTTCGTACTCGGCCCGTTGATCATCATCGTCGGATGGGTGGTGACGCGGCGGGCAGCCCGGCCCGACGGGCATCGGCTGGTCGCGGTGGTCCGGACGACCTTGCTGTACGTCGGCATCACCACCCTGATCGCGGTACCGCTCCTGCTACGTCAGGGAACCGGTGTGAACCCGACAGTCCTCCCCCGCGACTACCTCCGCGACTGGTTGTTGCTGGAGGCAGCGATCGTCCTGATCGGCGTGGCGGCCGGCGTCAGTCAGCGCTTCACGTTCAGCAGGTCGCGTGCCTCGTCGGGCGACATCGGCGGCCGCTGAGCCAAGGTCGCCAGCGTGGCGGCCCGCTCGACGAGCTCGGCGTTGTGCGTGACCGGTACGCCCTTCGCCAGCGTCAGCGTGTCCTCCATCCCGACCCGCAGGTTGCCGCCCATCGACAGTGCAGCCAGGGCGACCGGCAACGACGTACGGCCGATGCCCGTCGCGGACCAGGACGTGACAGCGTCCGGCAACGCGTTGACTGCGGCAACTAGTGCGTCCGCCGTACCGGGCATGCCACCTGGAACGCCCATCACCAGATCACAGTGCACGCGGCCGCCGTACGGCAGTCCGTACTTACCCAGAAGCCGGTGCAGCGCCGCGACGTGACCGAGGTCGAACAGCTCGAACTCCGGTACGACCTCGCGCTCCTGGCTGAGCTGGTAGAGCTCCGTGACGAACGGCCACGGGTTCATGAACACGTCGTCGCCGAAGTTCACCGTGCCCATCGTCAACGAGCAGGAGTCCGGTGCTGCGTCCAGCACCCGCAGCCTGTTCTCGTACGGATCGGTGACGGCGCCGCCGGTCGACAGCTGCACGATCAGGCCGGTGTTCTCCCGTACGGCGGCAACGCTCTCGCTCAACCGGCCGAGCTCGAGGGTCGGACGGTGCTGTCCGTCGCGGAGGTGAAGGTGGATCATCGCCGCCCCCGCCGCCTCGCAGCGCTTGGCCGTCTCGACCAGCTCGTCGAGCGTGGTCGGCAACGCCGGGCAGTCCGCCTTCGCGGTCTCGGCACCGGTGGGAGCAACAGTGATCAGAGTCGACGCCATGGAGGAATCCTGCCAGATCGGGCACCAATGAGGATATTTGCCGGTCGATGGGTCCGATGACCGGACGATCTCCCGCACGAGATGATGGGTGCATGAGAGCCGTAGTACAGCGAGTCAGCCAGGCGTCGGTCACCGTGGACGGCACAACCGTCGGCGCCATCGAGGGGCCAGGCCTGCTGATCCTGCTCGGCGTCACCCACGACGACACCGACGAGCAGGCGGCCGCGCTGGCCGCGAAGATCTGGACCCTGCGCATCCTGCACGGTGAACGCTCCGCCGCCGACGAGCAGGCGCCGATCCTCGCGATCAGCCAGTTCACCCTGTACGCCGACACGCGCAAGGGCCGCCGCCCGTCGTGGAGCGCCGCGGCCCCGGGCCCCGTCTCCGAGCCGCTCTACGACGCGTTCTGCGCCGCGCTGGAGTCCCTCGGCGCCAAGGTCGAGCGCGGAGTCTTCGGCGCCGACATGCAGGTTGCGCTCACCAACGACGGCCCGGTCACGCTGATCCTCGACGCCTGAGACGCGCCCTGGGCAAAAGGAACCGGCCCCCGGATCCGTGCGGGATCCGGGGGCCGGTGCTCTGGGCCGGTGAGGTTCGACTCAGAAGGTGTCTGCTGAGATCAGCTGACGACG
This sequence comes from Kribbella sp. NPDC048928, assembly GCF_043197975.1. NCBI lineage: Bacteria > Bacillati > Actinomycetota > Actinomycetes > Propionibacteriales > Kribbellaceae > Kribbella > Kribbella sp. NPDC048928. Next base: position 255,110 of record NZ_JBICUC010000007.1, read on the forward strand.
CCTGCGGCCGAGTGACCGACGACGACCTTGGTGTTCAGGCTGTAGACGTCGACCACCAGCGCGTCGACCTCGATGTAGCGCTTCTGCCGCAGCACCTTGTTGAAGGTCAGCTTCGCGACACCCGGGATGTCCAGGGTGGCGTTCTCGCCGGTCTTCACCGGGTAGACGCGGTTGCCGACGCGGATCGACGCGATGCTCGAGGAGGAGCTCACGCCGGCCTTGCCGTCCTTGGTCTTCCACGCCGAGGCCGAGGACTCGACCGCGCCGATGGACAGGTTGCCGACCTTCACGCCGCCGACGTGCGAGGTGAAGTTGATGTACGACTTGTCCTCGCCGATGGCGCCGTTCTTCGTGGTGTAGTCCGCACCCACGTAGGCGACCTTCGGGATGTTCAGCTCGCCGGCGGCGACCCGGACCGTCTTGCCCTCAGTACCCTGGCAGGTGGTCTGGAGCGAGGTCGGGCCGGACACGACCAGCTTGTCCGCGTTCGCCTTGGTGCCGTACGCCGAACCGATGACCAGTGCCGTCGCCGGCTTGGAGATCTCCGCGCGGGTCTTCAGCACCGCGACGTCGACGCCCTGCGGGATGTACCGGTTCTTCACCGTCGCGTGCAGCACGACGGCCTGCGCGTAGGAGTAGATGCCGGAGGCGGTCTTCACGCCACCGACCCGGTTCAGCACGATGTAACCGAGGCCCGGAACCGCGACCTTGGTGTTCGGGCCCGGCTTCAGCAGCGACGGAACCACGACGTTGCCGATCTTCACACCCGCGAAGCTGGTGTCGCCGGTGTAGGACAGCTGGCCCTTCGAGTACTTCGCCGTCGTGGTGGTCTTCACACCCGTCAGCGTGAGCAGGTTGCCCACCTTGACGTCGACGGCGGTGGCGGTGCTGGTGACGCCCGTACCACGCTTGTCGTTGAACGCGTGCGTGTCGGTCTTCACCGTCCGCGCGATCGCCTGCTCGTTCACGTTCGCCGTGGCGATGTCGTTCTTGTCAGCCTTGTTGGCGTCCGTGGTGCAACCGAACTTGCTGACCACCTGCGGGCCGCTGTTCGCCAGACCGGATTCGACGTCGGTGCCGTACGAGTAACCGCTGTATCCGAAAACCGGCGAGGCGGATGCCGAACCCGAGGTCAGTGCGATCGTAGAAGCCACGCCGACAACCGCAGCAACACCAACTGCGGCGAGCTTCTTGTATCCGATGCGGGGTCGCATTGACCCCTCCTCCCTGAGTGATGACGTGACCCGAAGTGCGGGTCAGGACACAGACACAACTCGGCCGATTGCGTTAGGTGACGAGCCGACCGCTCTCCGAGATCAAACCGTTACATACCCACCCGCACGGGCGAAACTTGCCTGCCGCCCCTTAACTCCGGTGCGATGCCCGAAAATCCTTGCCGGTCAGCGATTTCGGACATGCCAAAGGGCCCGGACGCGCAAGGTCCGGGCCCCTCGGTGCTTACTTCAGGGTGGGCCACCTCGGGTGGTGGTGGCACCATCAGTAACGAACGACTGCTCAGACGGTGACGGCCACTTCCGCAACCTCGCCGTACTGCGCGACGACCTGGCGGTCCACCGGCTGCGCCTTCGGCGCCAGCGTGCGCAGCGTCCAGCTGCCCGGCGCCGCGAAGAACCGGAAGTGCCCGGTGGCCGAGGTCGGGACCTCGGCGGTGAACTCACCGGAGGAGTCCAGCAGCCGTACGTACGCGCCGCCGACCGGCTCCGCACCGCGCAGCACCTGGCCCTGGATCACGGCTTCCTTGTCGACATCGACGCCCTTGAGGTCGAGGCCGCCCTTCGTTGCTCCGCACATGTGTCAGGCCTTTCCGGGTTCGTCGCCGAGGGCAACGGGTACGCCGACCAGCGAGCCCCACTCGGTCCAGGAGCCGTCGTAGTTCTTGACGTTCTCCTGGCCGAGGATCTCGTGCAGCACGAACCACGTGTGCGCCGAGCGCTCGCCGATCCGGCAGTACGCGATGGTGTCCTTGCCGAAGTCCACGCCTGCGTCGGCGTAGAGCTGCTTGAGCTCGTCGTCGGCACGGAAGGTGCCGTCGTCGTTGGCCGCCTTGCTCCACGGGATGTTCGACGCGGTCGGGATGTGGCCGGCGCGCTGCGCCTGCTCCTGCGGCAGGTGCGCCGGGGCGAGCAGCCGTCCGGCGTACTCGTCGGGGCTGCGGACGTCGACCAGGTTCTTCACGCCGATGGCCTCGTTGACCTCGTCGCGGAAGGCCCGGATGTCGAGGTTCGGGTCCTTGGCCTGGTACTGGGTGGCGTCGCGCTTCACGACCTCGTCGGTCAGCTCGCGGCTGTCCAGCTCCCAGCGCTTGCGGCCGCCGTCGAGCAGCCGGACGTCACTGTGGCCGTACAGCTTGAAGTACCAGTACGCGTACGAGGCGAACCAGTTGTTGTTGCCGCCGTACAGCACGACGGTGTCCTCGTTCTTCACGCCGCGCTCGGACAGCAGCGCGCTGAACTGCTCCTGGTTGACGAAGTCCCGGCGGACCGCGTCCTGCAGGTCGTCCTTCCAGTCCAGCTTGATCGCCCCGGCGATGTGGCCGGCGTCGTACGCCGAGACGTCTTCGTCGACCTCGATCAGGACAACGCCGTCGTCGGACTTGTGCTCCTCGACCCAGTCGGCCGAGACGAGAGCGGATTCCCTGCTCATGTGGTGCTGCCTCTCAGTTGGTTGCGGTTGATGGCGTACGAATGCGGTGGATCAGCAGATAGGCCTCGCAGCCGAGGCAGAGCCCGACGGCCGCGTTCACGAACGCAGCGACCAGGGCGAATCCGGTGGCGACCACTCCCAGCACGGTCGCGCCGGTCAGGTACCCGACCAGACCGAGGACCGCGAAGACCAGGCCGACCAACTGGGCGAACCGCGGCGGCGCCGGGTCCTCCAGCTCCTTCGGCTTGCCCAGCCGGGGCCGGACCAGCCGCCGGAACAACCAGCCGTACGGCGACGCGCCGATGCCGAACGCGACCGAGATCGCGAACACGACGGCCTGGACCGCCAGCGGCCAGGGGTTGTTCAGGACGAGCGTCAGCGCCAGGACGACCGTGGTCAGTCCGGCTGCGAACCGGAGACCGCGCGGATCGACCTGCTTGACCGTCTGTTGTTCGGACATGACGACTCCCGGTACAGGAGATTGTCGAGCCGGACCCCGCCCGGGTCTGCGGGAGGCGACGTACGCGGAACCGTGCTCAGCGACCGGTTCCGCAGCGCTCGGGACGCCGCCTGGTCAGCGGCGACGACACAGCGACGAGCGCATCCGGCAGTTGTCCACTGCCCTGCGCTTGGTCAGCCACGTCGTGTAAACCACGCTCCGAGAGTACGGAACCCCGGCGCGCCTGCCTCCCATGGTCCCATCATTCGAGACAACTGATCACATCGTGGATCCGGTACGCACGACGTTGGTCTTCGCCACCTTGTCGTGCAGCGCCTGCTTCTTGTCGTCCCAGAGCGGCCAGAGGTCGTTGAGCAGGGCGAGGAAGCTGATCGCGGTGCCGACCACCGGGATCGCGGCCAGCAGGCTGAGCCCGATGTAGAAGCCGTACCGCTTGAGGACCGCGCTCCCCGGCGGGTTGCCGGGGGTGTCCCGGAGCCGGACCGCGATCCCGAGCGCCATCTTGCCGGGCGTCGCGCCCTTCTTGGTCAGGAACAGGTACTCGTAGACGAACGACACCACCAGGCTGATCAGCGTGGCCGGGATCAGCCACTTGTAGATCTCGGGCGGCAGCGCGGCGCTCGTCACCGGATGACCGGCCTCGGCGGCCTTGAACGTGTCGTCGAAGTACTGGCCCAGGATCTTCGAGTACTGGTAGATGAAGTACCCGGTGAGCGGCAGGCCGATGATGCTCGCGAGGATCCCGTCGATGATTCGCGCGGCCACCCGCCGCCACCAGCCGGAGAGCATCTGACCGTCCGGTGTGGCATGCCGACGCTGCCCCGGGTAGCCGTAACCCTGCTGCTGGGGGTACTGCGGGTACTGAGGTTGCCCGTGCTGCTGGCCGTACTGGGGTTGCTGCTGAGGGCCGCCGTACTGGCCGTACTGGGGCTGCTGCGGTTGCTGCGGCCCCGCGTACTGCCCGTACTGCGGCTGCTGCTGAGGCCCGGCGTACTGCCCGTACTGCGGCTGCTGCTGCGGCTGTTGCGGGAGACGCTGGCCGTAGCGCGGCTCAGCCGGCTGCTGCGGCTGCTGCTGTGGCTCGCCGCCGTACACCTGCCCGTGCTGAGCGGCCTCGCCGTACCGCGGGAAGTCGGCCGGCTGCGGCTGGCCGAACTGGCCGTCGAACGGGGGTGGGCCCTGCTGCGCGCGACGCTGGTCCGTCCAGGCCTGGCCGTCCCAGTACCGCTGCTGTGACGGGTCCTCGGGGTCGTCGTACCAACCTGCTGCTTGAGAGCTCACCGGGAGAGTCTCGCCTACGCTCCGGTGCGTTGGCCATCCGGTGGCACCTACCGGACGATGTCAGCTCGGCTGGCGGTCGATCGCGGCGGCCAGCGCGGCAATCACGTCAGGCTTCCGCGGTGCTCCACTGGCGCGCTTCACCACAGCACCGGTGCCGTCCAGGATCAGAGTGGTCGGCGTACGCAGGATGTCCAGCCGGCGTACCAGCTCCAGGTGCGACTCGGCGTCCAGCTCGATGTGGCGCACTCCGTCGACCATGCCCTCGACCTCGGCCAGCGTCCGCCGCGTGGCGCGGCAGGGTGCGCAGAACGCGGACGAGAACTGCAGCAACGTCGCGCGCTCACCCAGCTCGCCACCGACCTCGCCGCCCGTCACCCGCTCCACGTCGTCCTCGCTCTTCCTGCGAAAGCGTCCGTCAACCCACGCCTTGAGCACGCTGAGCACCACACCGGCGACCACGGCGCCTACGAGTACCCACAGCCCAAGACTCACAGCTACCCACGGTACGACCATCCGTTCACGATTCAACCGGCCGTTTCACGTGCTGAGAACGACCTGCGGATCCGCGGCGAGCCGGTGCGCCGACCGGCCGGTCGGCCAGGGAAGGCTGTCGTCACCGTCTCCCGGGTACCGCGGCACCACGTGAACGTGCAGGTGGTCGACACTGCGCCCGCTACCGGGCCCACTGGCGTTCAGCAAGCACACACCGGTCGCTCCCAGCCGCTCCACCATCTTCTGGGCGATGCGCTGCGCCAGGTCCATCACCTGCACCAGATCCGGCGGCCGTACGTCCAGCACACCCGCACTGGTGTGCCGGCGCGGTACGACCAGCGTGTGCCCCGGCGAGATCTCCTCACCCGGCAGGGGCAGGAACGCGACCGCCGCGTCCTCCTTGGCGATCCAGCGGGCCGAATCCGCGGAGATCAGGCCGCAGAACACGCAGGCATCCATCTGACGATTGTGCTCCGGTCTAATAGACCTTGTGGAGAGTGGAGTGACGGTGCGATCGGGCGTGGTGATTCCCGAGGCTGAGCTGGCGTGGCGGTTCTCGCGGTCGAGCGGGCCGGGCGGGCAGTCGGTGAACACCACGGACAGCCGGGTCGAGCTGAGCTTCGACGTGGCCGGTACGTCGGCGTTGAGCGACGTACTGAAGTCCCGGGCGCTGGAGCGGTTGCAGTCACGGCTGGTGGACGGCGTACTGACGATCGCCGCGTCGGAGTACAAGTCGCAGTGGCGCAACCGGGAGGCAGCACGGGAACGGCTGGCGGTCCAACTGCGCGAGGCGATCGCCCCACCGCCCCGGAAGCGCCGGCCGACCAAGCCGAGCAAGGCCTCCGTACGGCGCCGCCTCGACGACAAGAAACACCGCGGCCGCACCAAACAGCTACGAGGCCGCCCGGACGATTAGGCCCCGGGTCGGTACTCCGGAAACAAATGTGCAACTGCAGGCAGAAAAGTTCCGGAAAGGCGGCCGGTCGGCTCCGTCAGCCGCCCGCGAAGGGTGGCAGCGCGTCGACCAGGGCGCCCTGGGACAGCGGCGTACTCGAGTCGGCCCGCTCCCCGTCGAGGAGGAACGTACAGATCGACAGCACCCGCGCCAGCTCCGGCCGATCGGTGGAGACCGTACTGACCAGATCGCCGATCGAGCCCGCATCCGCGGTCGCCGACGCCTCACCCGCCGCCGAGCGTGCGGCAGCGAAGTACCTGATGGTCACTTCCGGCATCTGATCGGCGCCTCACTGGTCGGTGGTTCTTCCGGTATTATGTCAGCTTGCTGTTAGACCCAGTGTGTCCCAGGCCCCCGGCAACGACGCCGTCGGGGCCTGACGTGCACGAGGACCGGATCGCCGGCAGTGGATCCGACAATCAGCACAAGGAGACGGCGTGAGCACGTTGCTTCTGCTGACGAACGCGCTGCAGGCCTCCACCGAGGTGCTGCCCTCGCTCGCCCTTCTCCCGCACCAGATCCGCGTGCTGCCCGCCGAGGTCGCCGCGCTGGTCGACGCGCCGGACGCCGACGCTGTGCTGCTCGACGCCCGCCGGGACCTGGTCGCCGTCCGCAGCGCCTCCCGACTGATCCGTACGACCGGCATCGACGTACCGCTGATCCTGGTCGTCACCGAGGGCGGTCTCACCGCGGTCAACGCCGACTGGGGCGCTGACGACGTACTGCTCGACACCGCCGGCCCGGCCGAGATCGAGGCCCGGCTGCGACTCGTCATCGGCCGGCTCGCGGCGACCCGCAACGACGAACCCGAGTCCTCGCTGATCCGCAGCGGCGACGTGGTCATCGACGAGGCGTCGTACACCGCGAAGCTCAACGGTCGCGCGCTCGACCTGACGTACAAGGAGTTCGAGCTCTTCAAGTTCCTCGCACAGCACCCGGGGCGGGTGTTCACGCGCGAGCAGCTGCTCCAGGAGGTCTGGGGCTACGACTACTTCGGCGGTACGCGGACGGTCGACGTGCACGTACGTCGCCTGCGCGCGAAGCTCGGCCCGGAGCACGAGGCGCTGATCGGCACCGTCCGCAACGTCGGCTACCGCTTCGTCGTACCGCCCGCGCCGACCAGCCGCGAAACAGTGGACGCCAACGCCTAACGGCTCCTAGAAGAAGAACTTCAGCAGGGTGAAGGCGAGCGCCCCTGCGGTCAGCAACGCGGCCACCCAGGAACCGACGCCCTGCTTGAACGCCGCCACGAACGTCCCGATCGTGATCGGCACCAGCATCACCAGCAACGTGACGCCGGCCGCGTGCACTCCGACATGCGACTGCGCCGTGAGAATCAGCCCCACGACGAACGCGAACGTCAACCCGAGCCAGCTGGTGATCTGCACCGGCCCGTCCGCGCTGCGATGACCTCGATGTGACGACCGGGTGGCCCGTCGGTGCGAGGTCGGAGCAACGTGCGCCATCGCTCACCTTCCGTAAATGCCTGAGTACGCAAGGTACCAGGATCATTTCACGGATGCGAAAAGGCCGGTGCGCCGCGGATTGCGGCGCACCGGCCCCTTGTCAGGTCAGGACCCGATGGAGATCCGGTCGGTCGCGACCGGGGTGTACGGGTCGTGCGCGGTCAGGTAGTTCGCGAACGCGTCGATGTCCAGGCCGCCGAACACCTTGTTCGTCGCGGTGGTGAAGGCCGGGAAGCCGTCACCGCCGTCGGACAGGAAGTTGTTCGTGACGATCCGGTACGACGTACCGTCCACCACCGGCTGGCCGCCGATCTTGAGCGAGCCAGCCACGATCTTCGAGCCCGCCGCCGCGGCCGGGTTCCAGGTGTAGGTGATGCCGGCGACCTGGAGCACCTTGTACTTCGGTGCGTCCGGACCGTTCACCCCGGAGAACTGCTGCTCCAGCAGGGCCTTGATCTGCGTCCCGGTCATGTCCATCGAGACCAGGAAGTTGTTGAACGGCTGCACGGTGAACGCCTGCCCGAAGGTGACCTCGCCGTTGTTCGACGCGAGGTCGGCGCGGATCCCGCCCGGGTTCATGAACGCCGCGACCGGCGCCTTCCCGCCGGACACCACGGACGGGTCGGCCAGCTGTGCGTCGGCGATCAGGTTGCCCAGGGGCGACTCCAGCGAGTCGTCGTTCGTACGCACCACCGACGGCGTACTGATGTGACCGATCACCTTGTTCTCGATCGGGGCGACGAGGGCCTTGTACTTCGCGATCAGCTTGGCCGTCTTCGCGTCCTGCACGACGTCCTGGGTGACGACCTGGTTGTTCGCCAGCGTGTTCACCCGGTCGACGTCACCGGTCGCGTTGTCGATGCTCAGCCGTACATCCGTGACCAGCCTGCCGAACGACGAGGCGCTGGTGACCAGACGCGGCTTGCCGGCCTTGTCGGTCAGCGAGCAGTTGTACGCCTGGTGCGTGTGCCCCGAGATGATCGCGTCGATCTCCGGGTCCAGGCCGGCGTTGATGTCCACGATCGGGCCGGAGATCCCCGGGCAGCTGTTGTACGCCTTCGGATCGGCCGGGAACCCGCCCTCGTGCAGCAGCACGACGATCGACTTCACACCCTTCTTCTTCAGGGCCGGGACGAGCGCGTTCGCGGTCTCGATCTCGTCCTTGAAGGTCAGGCCGTCGACCCCGGACTTGGTGACGATGTTCGGGGTGTTCTCCAGCGTCATGCCGATGAACGCGACCTTGTTGCCGTCCTTGAACGACTTGATCGTGTACGGCGCGAACAGCGTCTTCTGGGTGTTGGTGAAGAACACGTTCGCGCTCAGGTACTTGTACTTGGCGCCGGTGAACGGGTGCTGCGGGTCCGGGCACGAATTCTGGTTGTTCGCCCCGTCGCCGTCCGGCAGGCATCCGCCGGTCTGCATCCGGAGCAGCTCGTGCCAGCCCTCGTCGAACTCGTGGTTGCCCACCGACGCAGCCTCGAGTCCCATCCCGTTCAGCGCCTCGACCGTCGGCTCGTCGTGGAACGCGGCCGACAGCAGCGGCGACGCACCGATCAGGTCGCCGGCGGCGACCGTCACCGAGTCCTCGCCCTTCGCGGCGGCCGCGGCCCGGAGCTGCTTCAGGTGCGTGGCGAGGTACGCCGCGCCGCCGGCCGGGATGCCGTTGATGTTGCCGCCCGAGCCGGTCGCCGGCTCCAGGTTGCCGTGGAAGTCGTTGATCGCGAGCAACTGGATCTGGCTGTGCGTCGGCTTCGGCTTCTTCGCCTGGACAGCGGTTGCCTGGTTCGCGGTTGCCTGGTCCGCTTGGTTCGCTTGGTTGGCGGCCGGCTTGATTGCGGCGCCTGCCTGGCTCAGGGATCCCCCCGTGGCCAAGGCGAGCGCAACCGCCGTACCGGCGGCGAGCAGCCCGAGCTTGCGCCGTCCCCCTGCCCGCGCCCGATCTCGTCCTGTCTGGGCCATGTCTACTCCGTCGTCGTGGTTGGTGAGTTGGCTGAAGCTACCTGAGCAGCAAACCCTCTTTCCAGAACCTGAGAATGAACTCAGCTGAACCTTTTACTGTGTTCCCGTGACTCTCGAAGCCGTTCCCTCACCGTTGCCCCCGGCCACCGCCGCCGCCGTCACGGAGCTCGCCCACGCAGCAGCACACAGCGACGGCGTCGCCCCGCTGTCCGAGCGGACCCTCCTGCACCTGGACGGTGAGCACCCCGACGACGTCCACGTGCTCGCCTACGAAGGCGATCCGGGCACCATCGAGGTCAGCGGCCTGCAGAGCGCCCGCAACCTCGTCGGGTACGCGGCCCTGTCCCCCGACGGCTCCGCCGAGCTGTTCGTAGCGCCCGCCTTCCGCCAACAGGGCTTCGGTACGGCTTTACTCCGGATGCTGCTCGACCACGGCGGCACCCGTACGCGCGTATGGGCGCACGGCCGCCTCCCCGGCGCCGACGAGCTCGCCCAACGCCTCCACCTCGAAGTAGCACGCGAGCTGTACTTCCTCCGCCGTACCAGGGCCTCGTTGCCGGCCCCGGTCTGGCCCGACGGCATCGACGTACGCACGTTCGTACCCGGACAGGACAACACCGCGTGGCTGGAGGTCAACGCGGCAGCGTTCGCCGACCACCCGGAGCAGGGCAGCTGGACCGCAGAGGACCTGGCCGAACGCCTGCAACAGCCCTGGTTCGACCCGAACGGCTTCTTCCTGGCCGTCGACTCGACCACAGGCGCCGTGGCCGGCTTCCACTGGACGAAGGTCGAGGACGGCGTCGGCGAGGTGTACGTAGTGGGCGTCTCCCCCGCGTACCAAGGGCTGGGCCTAGGCAAGGCCCTAACCCTCCAAGGCCTCCACCACCTCCAGACCGACCGCAACCTCGACGCGATCGTCCTCTACGTAGACGGCACCAACACCCCCGCCCGCTCCCTCTACACCTCCCTAACCTTCAAAACCGCCGCCCTAGACGTCCAGTACGCCCCCACCCAAAACCCCTAAACCCACCTCACCACCCCGCGCGTCCCCACCCCACCCCACCCCACCCCGCCACCGCCACCGCCACCGCCACCGCCACCGCCACGAACGTCCAGCGCCCTGCGCCCGAGGTCCGTGAGATAGGTCGAACTCGCGCATCCGGGACGACCCCGGGGAAGTTTGTGTGCCCGGATCGGGAAGGAATCCTCCCCACCCCGGCCGACCCCACCCCGGCGCCGCAGCCTTGTGCACGGCTCGACCATGAAACAGGCCGGGGTCTCGCGCCGGGCAAGCGCGCAGTAACCAGCTCACCAGGCTGGACTTACCCCACGGACTTCAAAAGCTGGACACGAGTTCGCCCGACCGCCGCCTAGCACGCCCTACCCCACCACCCTGGACAGCCAGGCCCTCACCGGCACTCCTTGTGAACGGCATCACAAATCCATCCGCGTCATAAACCCAACCCCCACCCGTCCCACCCCCAACCAGGAGCCGTCCGAGCCTCTAACCCCCCAGCCGGGCGGCTCCTGGCCCTCAACCCCCGGTTGTCCACAACTGCAGCTTTTGACATCTCCTCAATCGCCCTTTCCCGATTACGATCAGAGGGCGTGACTACGGAGAGGTGCCACTTGTGACGACATGCGACCGCCTGCTGGCGTGCGTGCTGCTGACTGTTGCTTCGGCAGCCTCGTTGGCTGCGTGCGCGACAGGCAGTCCGGAAGCCGGACGGCCTGACGTCACTCCAGCAGCCGCCGAGGCATCACCCACCGGCTCAGCCGCGAAAGCGACGCCCACCCCTCCGACGCGCCCAGAAGGCGCCTATGGACTGACATTGGCTGCAGCCGAACAGTTCGTTCGGCACTACATCTCGCTGATGAATTACGCGGCCGCGACAGGTGACACGAGCGGGATGCGGACAGTCAGCGCAACGGACTGCGACGGTTGCAGCAAGTACTACGCCTCAGTGGAGAAGATCAACGAGGCCGGCGGTGGCCTGAGCGGCGACTACCTCGAACGCGTCGTCGAAGTTACGGAACTCACTCGCACGGCAAAGGACAAGGTCGCCGCAACGACCGATGTCACTGTGGGCAAGTACACGGCACGACGGTCGCGGACCTCGACGCCGGTCGTCGTCCAGGCGACGCCGTACACCGAGGAAATGGTGCTCGCAGCAACTGGTGGCAACTGGCAGATGTTCGAGATGGAGTTGACGACACGATGACGCACCGCGGTACAGCCTGGATCCTCGCAGCCGCACTCGGGATTGCTCTGCTCGGCCAGTCGCTCACTGCTACGGCTGGCGAGACCACCACAGACAAGCGCAGCGGGGCAGCAACCGGCGGGCCGACCCCCGAGGTGGACCCACTGCTCGTGAAGGAACTGGTGCGTTTGGCCGCGAAGTCACGCGCGAACAGCCACACATACACATCGGGCAAAAAGACGCACGGGTCCAGTACCAGCCGTAAGGAATCCAGCCATAAACCGGTCTCGCGCCGACCCAAGACGCTGACCGAGCTCCAAATGATGACAACCGACACCCAGTTGCATCGCCTCAACGACGGGATCTGCAATCGCCTCCCCGACGGGACGATCGAGGGTCCGAGCCGGTGCAAAGCATGGTTCGAGTACCTGGACGCTCAAAAGAGGCGTAACACCGCCCAACAGGCCATCGATCAGATCCGAACGCAGATTCAGCAGCAGACAGTGGACGTTCCGCTTCCGAAGCTCGCGGTCAGAGTCCAGCCGACCGGGAGAACCTTGGTCAACCTGGACACGATCGTTTACACCGATCAGAAGAAGCAGACAAAGGTAACCGTCACACTGCTTGGCTATCCGGTCACAGTCATCGGGGAGCCTGTCAGCTACACCTGGCATTTCGGCGACGGGACCCCGGACGTGACGACGACCTCACCGGGCGGTCCATATCCCTCGAAGGAAATCACGCACAAATACCTGCGCCGCGGTGATGTCAGGCTTTCGGTCACCGTGAACTATGCAGCGGCCTTTGCGATCGCCGGCAGCCAAGCTATGCCGATTGCCGGAACGCTGCCAATTACCGGGCCCCAAACTCCGCTGCAGGTCCGCGAGGCCGTTCCCGTTCTCGTAGATCCCGGCCGCTAACCCGGGGGCTAGCGCGAGGCATCGCAGCCGTCCGGCTCCATGCTTGTCGGACGAACCGGCGGCACTCACCAAAGCGTGAACCGGCCGCTGATCAAAGGGTGTCGCACGCTTCGATCGACGCAGCCAAGCTCAGTTGGTGAGTGGCCCACGTCCGGCGCCCCTGACGATCGACCATGTGGTTCCTCTGGGACAGCATCGCTCTCGTAGACGCCGATCGCTGACCGCGGGTCGGCGATTTCTTCATTATTTCGAGCAGGAGTGGGACAAGCGGCGGGTCATCAACTCGATCGGGATCAACCGGGTTGGAGCCGCGGCGCGCGCTGGCTGCCGGGCCGGGTGGTCTGCAGGTGGTGGGGTGGTCTGGGGGCGTTGGCTTGGGGTGGGCGGCGAGGGGCGCCGGTGGGTGGGGGCTGGGCGGTCAGGAAGCGGAGGGCGTTGAGGGTGTCTGTGTGGGCGTTGGACGCGGATGGAGGGAGTTGCGCGGCCGCGGGCGGTGGGGTGCTGGACGTTTGAGGGGTGCGTGGTTGAGGGCTCGGCGGTGGGGTGGTGGGTGGGGTTGGGGGTAGGCGGTAGTCGTGGCGGATTTCGGCTATTTTGACGTCCAGTTTGGAGCGGATCTCTCGGGCTACGGCGTGGCCGGTGTCCGCTTCTGTGGCGGGGAGAGTCGGCCAGTGCGCGTGCAGCATCGGCTCGATCAGTTGGGCCCGGATCGCTTGCTGGGTTGATGCGTCGCGATGGGTCAGTTCAGAGAGGTGGTTCGCTACGGCGGCGTGGGCGAACTGGTCGAAGTGCATGAGCCCGGGCCCGCGGCAGCCGTCGTTGATAAGGGTGTCCAGTCGGTACGCCGGCCCGGTGATGTGGACCATGAGGTCGCTGGTTGCCGCGAAGGCGCCTGGGTATTGGGGATCGCCAAAGGTCAGGCCGGCGTAGCCCGCGCGCTTCGCGAACAGTTCGAGGTCGACAGCCGTCCGAACCTCGGCGAAACCTTCCATCACACCACGAGAGTGTTCGGTCCAGACCGCGTTCCGCTTGGCTTGCGCCTTGATGTGCATGCCGCCGTGCGTTGCCTCGTGCAGGACGGTCGCCAGTGCTTCGACCTGATCGGCCGCCTGGACAGGCGAGACTGAGCCCGTGAGATGCAGGAGAACTCGATGGCCCGACAGCCTGAGTGCCCCAGTCTTCGGGTCGAGACTGCCCATCGTGTCTGAGCTCGTCGCATACAACTCACGATTCCAGCGATCGGTGGCCACCGGACGCATCGACTGTGCGATCTCGTACAGGCGCGCGACCTCTTGGTAGACGAACGAATCCGGTGAGATCCGCTGGTCGGGGTTCACGTCAGCTCTCGGGCCAGTGCCCGCGCAGCATGGTCTCCATGTGGTCGAGCGCTCGCGTCATACCCCTGATGCTTGGGGCCTCGTCGGCGGGAGCTCTGTCGGCGATCGCCCAGATCTTGTGCCGGGCCTCCGCGAGGGCGTCTGCCTTCTCCTCGTCGGTTCCCTCTGCCAGGAACGCTGCTGCGTGGATCGCGCCGGCTTCGTGGTACAGCGGGCCGTACTCCCGCGGCGGGGGTGGCGGCTTGGCGAGGTCCTCGATCATGCCGAGCGCGAAGGTACGATCCTCGCCCGGTGGCTCGTCCGCGATCAACAACTGCAGCCTCTGTTGGGCCGCCTCGAGGTCGAAGGCGGGATCGGTCTTCTGCTCATGCCGGGCCTGCGCGAACGCGGAGCTGAACCGCGCCAAGTCGAACGTCATGGTGGCTCCTTGAGAACAGGTCGACTACTGCTCGCCACGATATCGACGTACGTCCGCTGGCCGCGGAAGTTATCCACAGGGCTGGTGGAGGGTGTTTCTGAGGTGGTTGGTCAGGTGGGAGTGGGCTTGGCGGGTGGGGCCGGGGATTGTTAGGAGGTTGGCGTAGCCGTGGGGGAGGGTCGGGTGGTGGGCGTGGGTGAGGTTGTTGCCGGCTTTGGTGAGGGCTTGGGCGTATTCGAGGCCCTCGTCGCGTAGGGGGTCGAAGCCGCCGGTGGTGAGGTAGGTCGGGGGGAGGCCGGTGAGGTCGTCGGCGCGGAGCGGGGAGACGATCGGGTCGGGGCGGAGTTTGGGGTCGGGGGTGTAGAGGTCGCGGTACCAGATGATGTCTTCCTCAGTGAGGATGAAGCCCTCGGAGAACAGGTCCCGGCTGGGCCGGCGGGCGACGAGGTCGACGGCTGGGTAGAGGAGGACCTGGAGCGCCGGTACGGGGAGTCCGCGGCGGACGGTCTGCTGGGCGACGACGGCTGCGAGGTTGCCGCCGGCGCTGTCGCCGCCGACTGCTACCAGTGCGGGGTCCACACCGAGGTCCTCTGCGTGCTCGACGGCCCACGTGAACGCGGCGATCGCGTCCTCGGCGGCCGTCGGCGCGGGTGCTTCTGGGGCGAGGCTGTAGTCGACGGACAGCACCCGGATCCCGGCCTCGGCGGCCATGGTGCGACAGAGCGCGTCATGGGTGTCGAGGTCGCCCACCACCCACCCGCCGCCGTGGAAGAACACCAGGAGGCCGAGCCCGGCATCGGCTGGTACGTACAGGCGCGCGCCCAACTGGCCCGCGGCGCCCCGGACAGTCAGGTCGGTCACTCGTTGCACCTGAGGCGGCGTACCGGGAACGAGCTTCAGCAGGTTGCGGAAGCGGGTACGGGTCGTCGCGGCGTCCGTCTTCGTTGTGTGCGGCAACAGGTTGTCGATCCGCAGCAGCAGCTGGACGTCCGGGTCCAGGGTGTTCCCGTCGATCTGGATCGGCGCACCGGCGAGTCGCCGCCGTACGGCGGTGGGCAGGGCGTAGAGCGGGGCGGTGGCGTTGGCTTGTACGGAGTTCACCGCGTCGCGCAGTACCGAATCCAGTCGTAGGTCCACGAGAGGTGACGCTAGCAACTGGGCAGCTGGTGAGCCGCACAACCTGTTGCACAGCCGACGAGATACGTCACATCCGGCAACGCGCGGACGGCTACCCGTTGTTCATCAAAGGGTGCGATCCTTGTCGACGTGGCAGGAGACTTGCTGGCATCCCACAACCGGGAGTACGACGTCGAGCCGCCGTACGACATCAATGCGGCCGGCGACCTGCCTGTGGACCGGTTCTCGGACCGGGAGCTGAGCTGGCTGACGTTCAACCAGCGGGTCCTGGAGCTCGCGGAGAACGATCAGATCCCGCTGCTCGAGCGGGCCAAGTTCCTCGCGATCTTCGCCAGCAACCTGGACGAGTTCTACATGGTCCGCGTCGCCGGCCTGAAGCGCCGGATCGCGGCCGGGGTCGCGGTGAAGGCGGCCAGCGGCCTGCTCCCCCGCGAGGTGCTCGACCGCAGCCTGGCGAAGAGCCGCGAGCTGATGGACCGGCACGCCGAGACCTGGCGGAAGTCGGTGCAGCCGGCACTGACCGAGCAGGGCATCGAGATCCTGCGCTGGGACGAGCTGGAGCACAGCGAGCGCGAGGACATGACCCGGTTCTTCCGGGACCGCATCTTCCCGGTGCTGACACCGCTCGCGGTCGACCCGTCGCACCCGTTCCCGTACATCTCCGGCCTGAGCCTGAACCTGGCGGTCGTGGTCCGCAATCCCGAGACCGGCGGCGAGCACTTCGCGCGGGTCAAGGTGCCGCCGCTGCTCCCCCGGTTCGCGAAGGTCGCCGAGGGCCGGTTCGTGCCGCTCGAGGACGTCATCGCCACCCACCTCGGCCAGCTGTTCCCGGGCATGGAGGTGATCCAGCAGCACACCTTCCGGGTGACCCGCAACGAGGACCTCGAGGTCGAGGAGGACGACGCGGAGAACCTGCTGGCCGCGCTCGAGAAGGAGCTGCTGCGCAGAAGGTTCGGCCCGCCGGTCCGGCTCGAGGTTGAGGAGTCGATCGACCCGCAGGTACGGGCCCTGCTGCTGTCCGAGCTGGGCGTCACCGATGCCGAGGTCTTCGAGCTCCCCGGCCCGCTGGA
Source organism: Kribbella sp. NPDC048928 (assembly GCF_043197975.1). Classification (NCBI taxonomy): domain Bacteria; kingdom Bacillati; phylum Actinomycetota; class Actinomycetes; order Propionibacteriales; family Kribbellaceae; genus Kribbella; species Kribbella sp. NPDC048928. Next base: position 271,470 of record NZ_JBICUC010000007.1, read on the forward strand.
CCTTCGTGGCCTGTTCACGATCGCCAGCCTGGACCGGGCCGAGCTGAAGTACCCCGCGTTCGTACCGTCGACGCACCCGCACCTGGCCGAGGTGGAGACGTCCAACCCGGCGGACATGTTCCACGCGCTCAAGCAGCGCGACGTGCTCGTCCACCACCCGTACGACTCGTTCTCCACGAGCGTCCAGCGCTTCATCGAGCAGGCCGCCGCGGACCCGCACGTACTGGCGATCAAGCAGACCCTGTACCGCACCAGCGGTGACTCCCCGATCGTCGACGCGCTGATCGACGCGGCGGAGGCCGGCAAGCAGGTCCTGGTACTGGTCGAGATCCAGGCGCGCTTCGACGAGCAGGCCAACATCAAGTGGGCCCGCCAACTCGAGCATGCCGGCTGCCATGTCGTGTACGGCGTGATCGGTCTGAAGACGCACTGCAAGCTGTCGATGGTCGTCCGCGACGAGCCAGACGGTCTGCGCCGCTACGCGCACATCGGCACCGGGAACTACCACCCGAAGACAGCCAGGCTCTACGAGGACCTGGGGTTGCTCACCAGCGACAAGGTGGTCACCGAGGACGTAGCGCTGCTTTTCAACCACCTGTCCGGTTTCGGGCGCAGCGCCGGCTACCGGCGGATCCTGGTCGCTCCCCAGTCAGTACGGCGAGGGCTCGTCGAGCGCATCGACCGCGAGATCCAGCACCACCACGCGGGCCGCCCGGCAAGGATCCGGATCAAGGTGAACAGCCTGGTCGACGAGGCGCTGTGCGACGCGCTGTACCGGGCGTCGCAGGCCGGCGTACCGGTCGACCTGTGGATCCGGGGCATCTGTACGCTGCGCCCCGGCGTGCCCGGTCTGTCGGAGAACATCCAGGTCCGCAGCATCCTGGGCCGCTTCCTCGAGCACAGCCGCGTGTTCCTGTTCGAGAACGGCGGCGAGCCGGAGGTGTGGATCGGTTCCGCGGACCTCATGCACCGGAACCTGGACCGTCGCGTCGAGGTGCTCGTACAACTGAAGCAGCAGGACCACGTCACGGAACTGGGCGAGATGTTCGACCTGGCGATGGACGAGACCACCGGCTCCTGGTGGCTGCAGCCGGACGACAACTGGCAGGCCCGCCTGACCGGGCCGGACGGGGAGCCTCTGCGTGACCTGCAGGAGCGCCTGATCGGCACCCGTGGCCGGCGCCGAACCTCCGACGTAATCAGTTAGCCACGTCTTAGGGTGGATGCATGAGCAACCCGGCGACGGTTATCGCCGCGGGTGGTGTCGTCTGGCGGGAACGCGGCGGCACCCGGCAGGTGCTGCTGGTGCACCGGCCCCGGTACGACGACTGGTCCCTCCCGAAAGGCAAGCTGACCGCCCACGAGCACGTGCTGCTCGGTGCGCGGCGGGAGATCGAGGAGGAGACCGGGCAGCGGGTCGTGTTCGGCCCATCGCTCGGGGTGCAGCGTTACTCGATCCGCAAAAACGGCAGTACGGCGGAGAAGCTCGTGCACTACTGGTCCGCCACAGCGGTCGACGGCGGCGACTTCGAGCCCAACGACGAGGTGGACGAGGTCAGCTGGCTCTCCGTCGACAAGGCCCGCGGGAAGCTCAGCTACCCGCGTGACGTCGACATCCTCGACGCATTGGAGCACGTGGTCCCAGTGGTCGCCACTGTCGTCGTCGTACGGCACGCGGATGCGGTGAAGCGCAAGGACTGGGACGGCAAGGACACGCTCCGTCCACTCAGCAGCACCGGTACGGCGGTGGCAGACCGGCTCAGCGACGTACTGGGGGCCCTGGGCGCGAACCGCATCATCAGCAGCGACGCGGAGCGTTGTGTGGCGACGGTCATGCCGTACGCCGCCTCGCTCGACCGCCACATCCACCTGTGGCCGGAGATCTCCGAGCGAGGGTACGACGCCGATCCGGACCGCCTGCGCGGGCTGACGGAGCGGGTGTGGCGACAGGATCGCGTGACAGTCGTCTGCTCGCACCGCCCGGTGCTGCCGGCACTGTCGCGGGAGCTGGGTCTGAAGGTGGGCAAGTTCGCCACGGGCTCGTTCCTGGTCGCCCATCGGCTGGCCGACGGCCGCGTCGTGACCGAGCGTTTCAGCGCACCGTAGTGCCCTGCGCCAAAGAACCTTCGACGCAGGGCGCTGGACCCGCGACACGGCTCGGTGACGATCGAGGCACGGCCGAAGGGGCAGCAGGGTGACACTGGAGGTGACGGGTATGTTCCTACCCGAGGAACCGGCGCCCCACCGGGTGCCGGTCTGAGGAGAGGTTCGGGGCGCACCATGACGATGATGCGAGAACTGACACTGATCGGGATCCGGATGGAATCGCCCAACCGGGCCCCGGTGATGATGCTGCGCGAGACCGAGGGCTACCGCTACCTGCCGATCTCGATCGGCTCGGTCGAGGCGACCGCGATCGCGTACGAGGAGCAGGGCCTGCGCCCGTCGCGCCCGCTCACCCACGACCTGATGCGGGACCTGATCCAGGCGTTCGACGTGCACATCGAGGCCGTCGAGATCGTCGAACTGCGGGACGCGGTCTTCTACGCCGAGCTCGTGCTCGCGAACGGCGTCCGGGTGTCCGCACGGCCGAGCGACTCGGTGGCGCTCGCGGTCCGGCTGGGCACGCCGATCCGCTGCACCGAGGAGGTCCTGCGGGAGGCCGGCGTCGCCACTCCCGAGGAGGAGCAGGCCGAGCTGGAACGCTTCCGCGCGTTCCTGGACGGCGTCGCTCCGGAGGACTTCTCCAGCTGAGCCGCCGTCGATCGTTCACGTGGCAGATGCGCTGAGCGTTACCGAAACGTGAGCATGATGGCATTTACATCAACGCAGAGTGACGGCTCCTAACTCAGTTCACCTATTGGCCGCCTGGCGGCACGCCAGCCGTCGCACACGCTACTGAAACCGTTCACCGCTCGTTCACCGCCGACCGGCCGCCGCGTCACCTGGTCTCCCTACCGTCTGTGGAAGTTCAGAAGTCTGATTCCCGCAGAAGGGCAACACTCTCGTGTCCGTCAATCGCCTGTTCCGCGTCGGCTCCGTCGCCGTGGCTTCCCTCGGCGTCCTCGCCTTGAGCGCCTGTGGCAGTGACCCCGAGCCGTCGGGTTCGTCGAGCCCCGGGTCGTCCTCGTCGTCGGCCGCGGCCGACTGCCCGAAGGGCACCCTGAACGCCGAAGGCTCGTCGGCGCAGAAGAACGCCATCGACGAGATCATCAGCAAGTACAACGAGCAGTGCGCCGACGTCACGGTGAACTACAACCCGACCGGCTCCGGCGCGGGTATCAAGCAGTTCAACGCGAACCAGGTGGACTTCGCCGGCTCCGACTCGTCCCTGAAGCCGGACGAGATGACCGCGGCCACGAAGCGCTGCCAGGGCAATGCGGCGATCGACCTGCCGATGGTCATCGGCCCGGTCGCGATCTCCTACAACGTGGACGGCGTGACCAAGCTGGTCCTCGACGGCCCGACCGCCGCGAAGATCTTCCAGGGCTCCATCAAGACCTGGAACGACCCGGCGATCGCCAAGCTGAACTCGGGCGTCACGCTGCCGTCGGCCCCGATCTCGGTGTTCTTCCGCTCCGACGAGTCCGGCACCACGGAGAACTTCACCAAGTACCTGAAGGCCTCCGGTGGCGGCGCGTGGACCGGTGAGCCGGCCAAGAAGTGGACCGGCACGGGCTCCGGCAAGGAGAAGTCCGCCGGTGTCGCCGAGGGCGTCAAGAGCACCAAGAACTCGATCTCGTACGTCGAGTGGTCGTACGCCGTCGACAACAAGCTGGGCATCGCCCAAATCGACACCGGCTCGGGCACCCCGGTCGAGCTGACCGCCGAGTCCGCCGGCAAGGCGCTCGCCGCGGCGCAGCCGGCCGACCCGACCGGCAAGGACCTGGCGCTGAAGCTGGACTACGCGACCAAGGCCGAGGGCGCCTACCCGATCATCCTGGTCACCTACGAGGTCGCCTGCACCAAGGGCCTGCCGGCCGAGAAGACCGCGCTGGTGAAGAGCTTCCTGAGCTACTTCGTCAGCAAGGACGGCCAGGCCTCGCTGACCGACCTGAACTACGCGCCGCTCCCGGCCGAGATCCAGACCAAGGTCGACGCCGCGATCCAGGCGATCAGCTGATCGCGAAGCAGTACTGATGCGAGCCCCGGCCGGTCCGAGTCATCGGAGGCGGCCGGGGCTTCGCCTCTTCGGACACCGATGTGACACATCACGACTCAGGCGCTTGGAGCACCATCGATGAGTAGTCCAGACGGCACGGCACCGCCCGACCGGCCGGACGGCACCGCCGCGGACCAGGTGGCCGCGGCAGACGCGGCCGACCAGGACCGGACGGCCCACGAGCCCACCCCCACGATCGAGGATCTGGTCCACGAGGACGCCGGCCCGACGCCGAAGTTCGGCGGCCTGGCCACCGAGCACGCCGAGCACGAGGCCGCCCACGAGCAGGCATCCGCCGAGGTGATGACCGAAGCCGGCGTGACGACCGACGCCGGTTTGACGACCGAGGCCGGCGTGGAGGCTACCGCCGGTACGGCGACCGCCGGCAAGGCAGGCGCCGAGCTGGACCTCGGCCCGGTCGGCCATCTCGGCGACCGGCTGTTCGGCGGGCTCGCCCGCGGGTCCGGCGGCCTGGTGGTCCTGATCGTCGCGTTCGTCGGCATCTTCCTGCTGGCGCTGGCGATCCCGTCGCTGGCCGACGACAAGAGCAGCTTCCTGTTCTCCCGGGTCTGGGAGCCCGGCGGCGACAACCCGCAGTTCGGTATCGCCGCACTCTTCTACACCACCGTGGTCAGCTCGATCATCGCGATGCTGATCGCGGTCCCGATCGCGATCGGCGTCGCACTCTTCGTCACGTACTACGCCCCGAAGCGGCTGGCCGCCCCGGTGGCGCACGCGGTCGACCTGCTCGCCGCCGTGCCGTCGATCGTGTACGGCCTGTGGGGCGCCCTGTTCTTCGCACCGATCCTGCGCCCGGTGATCAACGGGCTGGATGCCGCGCTGGGCTGGATCCCGGTGTTCGCCAAGCCGATCGGCGACAACGTCGGTGTGGTCTTCACGGTGTCGGTGGTGCTGGCGATCATGATCCTGCCGGTGGTCACCGCGATCAGCCGGGAGATCTTCGCGCAGACGCCGATCGCGCACCGCGAGGGCGCGCTGGCGCTCGGCGCGACCCGCTGGGAGATGATCCGGCTGTCGGTGCTGCCGTACGGGCGCTCCGGTGTGGTCAGCGCCTCGATGCTCGGCCTCGGCCGCGCGCTCGGTGAGACCGTCGCGGTGATGATCATCCTGACGGTGCCGAACGGCAACGACCGGTGGGACCCGTCGATCTTCGCCGGCGGTGAGACGTTCGCGTCGAAGATCGCCAACAACGCCGCCGAGTTCGACTCGCCGGAGAAGACCGGCGCGTACATCGCGGCCGGCCTGGTCCTGTTCGTGGTCACCTTCCTGGTGAACTCCGCGGCCCGCATCATCGTAGACCGCAGCGCCCCCGGCGCCCGGAAGCGGCCCCGACGCAACCGCCGCGCCGGCGCAGCCCAAGGAGCGAATGCATGAGCGAGCGCAGCGAGCGAATCAAAAGGCGCAGTCCGCTTGGTGCCTCATCGGCGCCCGGAGCGAAGCGAGGACGACGATGAGTGTCGTAGCGGAGAACAAGCCGGCGTACGACGGGAAGGTCCTGGACCTGACCGGGAAGTCCGGCGCCCGCGCGTTCAAGAACACGCTCGCCAGCGTGCTGATCGTGCTGGCCTTCCTGATCGCCCTGATCCCGCTGCTGTGGATCCTCTTCACCGTTGTCAGCAAGGGCTATCACCTGCTGCTGAACGCGGATTGGTGGAGCCAGTCGCAGCGCGGCATCACCGTCCGCCGGGCCGGCGGCGGCGCCTACCACGCGATCATGGGCACACTGATCATGGCGCTGATCACCGCGGTGATCGCGGTCCCGATCGCCGTCCTCGGCGCGGTCTACCTGGTCGAGTACGGCAAGGGCACCCGGGCCGCCAAGGTGGTCAGCTTCATGATCGACATCCTCACCGGTGTGCCGTCGATCGTCGCCGCGCTGTTCATCTACGCGATCTGGATCACCGTGTTCGGCTTCAACCGGGTCGGTTTCGCGGTGTCGCTGTCGCTGGTGCTGCTGATGCTTCCGGTCGTGCTGCGGTCCACCGAGGAGATGCTCAAACTCGTACCGGACGAGCTGCGGGAGGCGTCGTACGCGCTCGGCGTCCCGAAGTGGAAGACGATCCTGAAGGTCGTCGTACCGACCGCGTTCGGCGGCATCGTCACCGGCGTGATGCTCGGCCTGGCCCGCGTGATGGGTGAGACCGCGCCGCTGCTGATCCTGGTCGGCTACTCGAAGAACATCAACCTGAACCCGTTCAACGGATTCATGGGCGCCCTGCCCACGATGATCAACCAGGATCGGACCGAACTGGCCCTGCCGAACGCGGAGGCCCGCGTCTGGGCGGCCGCGCTGACGCTGATCCTGCTGATCCTCGTTCTCAACCTGCTGGCCCGGCTGATCGCCCGGTTCAGCGCCGTCAAGTCGAAATAGTCACGAGAGGTTCTGAGTCGATATGGCAAAGCGCATCGAGGTCAGCGGCCTCAACGTCTACTACGGCGATTTCAAGGCCGTGGAAGACGTGTCGATGACGGTCGAGCCCCGCTCGGTCACGGCGTTCATCGGCCCGTCCGGCTGCGGCAAGTCCACGTTCCTGCGCACCTTGAACCGGATGCACGAGGTGATCCCCGGCGCCCGCGTCGAGGGCAAGGTGATGCTGGACCAGCAGGACCTGTACGCCTCCGGCATCGACCCGGTCGCGGTCCGGCGGGTCGTCGGCATGGTGTTCCAGCGCCCGAACCCGTTCCCGACGATGTCGATCTTCGACAACGTCGCGTCCGGGCTGAAGCTGAACGGCGTCAAGGACCGCAAGAAGCTCACGCAGGTGGTCGAGGAGTCGCTCAAGGGTGCCAACCTGTGGAACGAGGTCAAGGACCGGCTGGACAAGCCGGGCGCCGGTCTGTCCGGCGGTCAGCAGCAGCGGCTCTGCATCGCCCGGGCGATCGCGGTCGAGCCGGAGGTGATCTTGATGGACGAACCGTGCTCGGCCCTGGACCCGATCTCCACGCTCGCGATCGAGGACCTGATCGAGAAGCTCAAGGACCGGTTCACGGTCGTCATCGTCACGCACAACATGCAGCAGGCGGCCCGCGTGTCCGACCAGACCGCGTTCTTCAACCTCGCTGCCACCGGTAAGCCGGGCCGGTTGATCGAGATGGCGCCGACCAAGCAGATCTTCTCCAACCCGACCGAGAAGGCCACCGAGGACTACATCACCGGCCGCTTCGGCTGATCCGCCCCCGCGAACAGCAACGGCCGCCGCGACGAGTTGTCGCGGCGGCCGTTGGCGTTCTGAAGGCCCTTATACGCAAAGGGTTCGCGCATAGTTGACTCGGGCAAGCACATCGGCCACCTGGTCCGGCGAGCTGACGCCGACGTGGGTGTTGTGGGTGCGGTTGCCGTACTGCACCGTGACCTGGACGAAGCCCGTGGTCTTGCGCTCCTTGACCAGCAGGAAGAGCAGGCCGAGCAGGCAGGCCAGGAAGAAGATGATCGCCAGCACGATCGCCCAGGCCGGGATCTTCTCCTCGGTCCGCGACATGTCCATGGCCGACCAGTTCGACCCGGTGGTCGGCAGCACGCCGGCCGGGGTGACGATCCGCTGCTGCTCCACGGAGATGTCGCCGATCGTCACCAGTACGGGGCCGGTCGGCAGGTTCTGTGGGAGTTGCGGCTGGCCGTACTGGGGCTGCTGGGGCTGCTGTTGTTGCCCGAACTGGCCACCGACCGGTGGCGGGAAGGCGCCGGGCGGCGGCGCGTACTGCCCGGGCTGTCCTTGGTGAGGCCCTGGCTGACCCTGCTGGCCGCCCCGGAGAGGCGGCTGCTCCGGCTGCACGGGCAGGTTACGAGCAGGATCGGCACCCTGGTTGTCGGGTGCGGGCGATTGCGGTGTCTCGGTCACAGGCAGAAACCCTAAGGGGTGAAGGCCCGGAGTGGGAGGATGACCACGAACCTGTGGAAAAGATAGGCTGCGCAAATTCCACGACGTTCTCAGAAGGGAACCGCGGTGAGCACACCGACGCCACCTCCCGGCGACGACCAGAACGACCAGAACGGACCGCAGGGCTACCCGGGCCAACAGCCGGGTCAGCAGCCGGGCCAGTACGGCCAGCCTGGCCAACCAGGTCAAGGCGGCTACGGCCAGCAGCCCGGTGCCTATCCGGGGCAGCCGGGTCAGCCGGGGCAACAGCCCGGCGGCTACGGCCAGCAGCAGCCTGGCTCGTACGGCCAGCAGCCCGGCGGCTATGCCGCGTACCCCGGTGGCAACGCCGGCTACGGGGCCACTGCACCGCCGAGCAACACGCCGAAGATCCTGTCGATCATCGGCATCGTCTGCTGGTTCTGCTGTTCTCCGGCCGCGATCGTCCTCGGACTGATCGGCCAGAGCAAGTTCCGCGAGCAGGGCCAGTCCGACACCCTGGCGAAGGTTGCCTGGATCGGCGGCATCGTGTTCCTGGTGCTCGGCATCGTCTCCTACTCCACAGGGCTCTACCGCCCCGGTCAGTAGGCTTTCCGGCCGGGCGGTAGCCATCGCCCGGCCGGCAGCAGTCTCAGAACAGGTTGCGGGCCACGCCGTAGGCGATCAGCAGCGCGACCAGGCCGTTCACCGTCCAGTCGACGGCACGACGGCTCATCGACAGCCGCGGCAGCTTGACCAGGCGGAGCGACTCCAGCGACCAGGCAAGCAGTTGGTAGCCGACGGCAACAGCGATCAGCGGCCCGAGCACGAAGACCACGGGGTTGAAGTGCCACGCCCCGGCGAAGTCTCCACGCAGCATGGACGCGGCCATTCTCGTCGAGCCGCAGAGCGGGCAGTTCAGGCCGGTCGTCGCGTGCAGGATGCACGGAACGCCGATCCGTTGGCCGGACAGCTGATACACCCCCGCCAGCAGGAAGCCGCCGACGCCGACCACGGTCAGGCCCCACACCCGGCGGTCCAGCGGCCGCACCGGACCGGTGGGCCGGAGGACGACACTCTGCGAGACGCTCACAACACAACGATAACTCTCGCGGCGTGGGATCCGTCGGTGGATCTGATCCGTCGGACGATTAGCCTGCAACTCACTCCTCAATGCACTTACGCCAGAAGGGATCGTCGTGAGCAATCCGACGCCACCGCCGGGTTACGGCCCGCAAGACCCACAACAGCCCGGCCAGTACGGTCAGCAGCCGGGCTACGGGCAGCAGCCGGGGCAGCCTGGTCAGTACGGCCAGCAGCCCGGGTACGGGCAGCAGCAGCCTGGGTACGGGCAGCAGCAGCCTGGGTACGGCCAACAACCCGGCTACGGGCAGCAGCCCGGTCAGCCTGGTCAGTACGGTCAGCCTGGCCAGTACGGGCAGCAGCCTGGGTACGGCCAACAGCCCGGGTACGGGCAGCAGCCCGGGCAGTACGGGCAGCCGGGTGCCGGGCAGTACGGCTACGGCGGCGGGGTCCCCGGCAATCTGGCGGACTGGCCGAGCCGGGCCGGTGCGTACCTGATCGACGCCGCGACGATCGGTATCCCGTGCGGTATCGGCGCGGGGATCGCCAGCGCCAGCGACAGCGCCGCGCTCGTGATCATCGGTGTCATCTTCTACCTGATCGGCCTCGGTGTGGCGATCTGGAACATCCTGATCCGGCAGGGCACCTCCGGGCAGACCGTCGGCAAGCAGGTGCTGAACATCAAGCTCGTCGGCGCCGACACCGGCCAGCCGATCGGCATCGGCAAGACGTTCCTGCGGCAGCTCACGCACATCCTCGACGGCCTGGCCTGCTACATCGGCTACCTGTGGCCGCTGTGGGACGAGAAGAAGCAGACGTTCGCGGACAAGATCAACAACACCTACGTTGTGAAGGTCTGACCTCAGGTGAGCACACCCGGGTACCCCCAGCGGCCCGACGACCAGCCCCAGCACGGCCAGCAGCCGGGACAACCTGGCCAACAGCCTGGCCAGCCCTACGGACCACAGTACGGTCAGCCCTACGGACCCCAGTACGGCCAGCCTTATGGGCAACCGCAGTACGGGCAGCAGCAGCATCCCCAGGCGCAGTACGGTCAGCCTCCTGGGCAGCCACCGTACGGGCAACAGCCGCCGGGCTACGGCTACGGGTACGGCGGTCCGCCGGCGCCGCTGGCCGACTGGCTGCCGCGGGTCGGGGCGTCGTTGCTCGACGGGCTGATCAGCGGCGTGCCGATCGCGATCGGCTACGGGGTGTTCATCGCGGACATCCTGACTCGGCAGAACCGCTACGACGACGATCCGTCCGCTTTCGCGATCATCCTGCTCATCGTCGGCTTCCTCGCCAGCTTCGGCCTGGGCCTGTGGAACAGGGTGTTCCGGCAGGGACGTACCGGGCAGAGCATCGGCAAGAGCGTGCTGCATCTGCGGCTGATCGACTCCCGGACCGGCGAGACGATCGGCGCCGGGCGTGCGTTTCTGCGGGAGTTCTTGAGCGGCATCTTCAACAACGCCTGCTTCCTGGACTCGCTGTGGCCCCTGTGGGACGAGCAGAAGCAGACCTGGCACGACAAGGTGTCCAACACCTGGGTGGTACGCACCAACTGACCTCAGTGCGAGCGCAGGAGGCCCGCACAGGTCACTGCCCACAGCACGCTGGTGAACGTACCGATGATGAAGCGCTCCGCGACCGCCTGCGGAGTGACGGACGCGGGCTGGTCCGGGCTGCGCAGCTCGGGGTACCTGGCGAGGCCCTTGATCGCCAGCACGATGGCGATGCCCTCAGGCCAGTCCGCAACCAGCGACGCATAGATGGCCAGCCGCTCCAGCGCACCGATCAGTGCGCCGCCACGTAGTACCTCACCGGCCTTCTGCGTCGATTGGGCGCGAGTACTGCGACGGTCCGCCAACGCCAGCACAGAGGTCGTCAGCGGGCCGCCACCGGTCACTGCGAGCGCCCCGGCGAGCAGGAGCAGTACGTTCCACCAGCGCTCGGCCCAGTCGCTCACACCGTGCCCAGCGAGCAGCAGTACGCCCACGGCGGCCAGGCAGGCGAGCATGACGCCGCTGATGACGATCTCCAGCGTGGAACCGGACTTGGGAACCCACGCCAGCACGGCCAGGACCAGTGCGGCCGCCGTGAGCGCAAGGACCAGCGCCGTCACGCAGCAGCCCCAGCGCCGAGCAGGTCTGCCGCGAGAACGCGTCCGCGCTGCTCCTCGGCGAATCCGGCCGCCTGGGCCCGTTGGGTCACTGCCGACTGGCTGATGCCGAGCTTCACGCCGACCTCTCGTCTGGTAAGTCCTTCGGCCAGCAGGTCCGCCACTGCCCAGCCACGGTCGCTGCGACGTCGCAGTACGGACGCCATCAGCCACAGCACTGTCTCGACCTGCTCGGCGCTGCGTGGATCCGCTCCGACGACGTTCACGTGGTGCGGGCTGGACTTGGCCCGCGTGACCGCCTCCCGCGCGAACACGAACGCCTCGCCGTTTCCGGCCCGCGTGCTGCGCGGCAGCGGCTCGGTGACGTCGCCGATGCCGAGTCCGACGTACCAGCTGTCGGAGCGGAGCAGCTCGACGATCATGTCGACGGCCGGCCGGGCCTCGGAGAGTACGCCCTGCACCTCGTCGCCGGCGGTCCGCTCGAACTTCCGCAGCAGCCCGGTCCGCCGCGGGCGGCGGTTCAGGGCGGTCAGTAGCTCGGGTACGAGATCGCTCGTGCTTCGGCTGCCGCGCTGATCTACCGTGAGAACGAAGACCATCGCCTGCACCTCCTTCCGAGGGCTTAAGGCTACAGTCTTATTCACGCTGAGTGAAGGCTAAAACCTGAATCGGTTCACCCGATCACTCACCGTATCCGGAGCCAACTGCTCCCGGGGACGAGTCCGGGAGCAGTTGCTATGCCCTAGTCCACGATCGGCAGATAGTGCTCGCGGAGGTCCGCGCTGATCCGCATCGAGCAGAACTTCGGACCGCACATCGAGCAGAAGTGGGCGGTCTTGGCCGGCTCGGCGGGCAGCGTCTCGTCATGGAAGGACCGCGCGGTGTCCGGATCCAGCGAGAGGTTGAACTGGTCCTCCCAGCGGAACTCGAACCTTGCCTTGGACAACGTGTCGTCCCAGGCCTGTGCGCCCGGATGGCCCTTCGCCAGATCGGCCGCGTGGGCAGCGATCTTGTACGTGATGACGCCGGTCTTCACGTCGTCACGGTCCGGCAGCCCGAGATGTTCCTTCGGCGTGACGTAGCAGAGCATCGCCGTACCCAGCCAGCCGATCTGCGCCGCGCCGATCGCCGACGTGATGTGGTCGTAGGCCGGCGCCACATCGGTTGCCAACGGCCCCAAAGTGTAGAACGGCGCCTCGCCGCACAGCTCTTCCTCGAGCCGTACGTTCTCCGCGATCTTGTGCAGCGGCACATGTCCCGGGCCCTCGATCATCACCTGGACGTCGTGCTCCCAGGCGATCCGGGTGAGCTCCCCCAGCGTCCGCAGCTCGGCGAACTGCGCCTGGTCGTTCGCGTCCGCGATACACCCCGGCCGCAGCCCGTCGCCGAGCGAGAACGTCACGTCGTACGCCCGGAGGATCTCGCAGAGCTCCGCGAAATGCGTGTACAGGAAGGATTCCTGCTGATGCGCGAGGCACCACGCTGCCATGATGGATCCGCCCCGCGACACGATCCCGGTGATCCGCCGTACGGTCAGCGGGATGTACGCCCGCAGGACGCCGGCATGCACTGTCATGTAGTCGACACCCTGCTCGCACTGCTCGATCACGGTGTCGCGGTACACCTCCCACGACAGCGCGGCCGGATCGCCGTTGACCTTCTCCAGCGCCTGGTACAGCGGCACCGTCCCGATCGGCACCGGCGAGTTGCGCAGGATCCACTCCCGGGTCTCGTGGATGTTCTTCCCGGTGGACAGGTCCATCACGGTGTCCGCGCCCCACCTGGTCGCCCAGACGAGCTTCTCGACCTCTTCCTCGACCGAACTGGTGACCGCGGAGTTGCCGATGTTCGCGTTCACCTTCACCAGGAACTTCTTGCCGATGATCATCGGCTCGCTCTCCGGATGGCAGCGGTTCGCCGGGATCACCGCCCGGCCGCGGGCGACCTCGTCGCGGACGAGCTCCGGGTCGAGTCCCTCTCGCAACGCGACGTACCGCATCTCCTCGGTGATCACCCCGGCGCGCGCGTGCCCGAGCTGGGTGCGCCGCTCGCGTCCGGCGATCCAGTCCCGCCGCAGCGCGGGCAGACCGGCCTGTACGTCGATCGTCGCGGCCGCGTCGGTGTACGGGCCGGACGTGTCGTACAGGTCGAAGTGCTCGCCGTTGGTGAGATGGACGCGCCGTGCCGGTACGCCGAGATCGGAGCGGTAGATCTTCTCCGAACCCGAGATCGGGCCGGTGGTGACCACCGGACGGATCGTGCTGGACGTGCTGACATTGACCATGGTGCTGCTCCCTACGCCGGAATTACCCGGACAGGTTCGGCGGTCGGCGGCGCCGGCCAGGTGTCGATGCCTGGTCCAGCCGCCCTCTCAGCCCACTACGGTGCGAGCTCCCGCGGTCTCAAGTTGTCACCGGCCACCCTAGTGCACCGCGTCGGAAGTTGTTGAGTGATTGCGGCGCCCAGGCACTGGACGATGCCTGTAGCGTCGGGTCATGCGAGACCTCGTCTACCCGCCCGTCATCGGCTTCGCGAAGACCGCCTTCCTGGCGCTCGATCTGAAGATCCGCCGGACCGGGACCGAACACGTCCCGCGCACCGGCGGCGCCCTGATCGCGATCAACCACATCAGCTACGTCGACTTCATCCTGGGCGGGTACGGCGCCGTGCCGGCCAAGCGGCTGACCCGGTTCATGGCCAAGGAAGTGCTGTTCCGCAATCGGTACTCCGGCCCGCTGATGCGTGGCATGCACCACATCCCGGTCGACCGGGACGCCGGCGCGACGTCGTACCGGACGGCCCTGGAGTACCTCGCCGCCGGTGAGCTCGTCGGCGTCTTCCCGGAGGCGACGATCAGCCGGTCGTTCGAGCTCAAGGAGTTCAAGTCCGGCACGGTACGGATGGCGGCGGAGGCCGGCGTACCGGTGCTGCCGATGATCCTGTGGGGCACCCAGCGGATGTTCACCAAGGACCGGCCGCGGGACTTCTCGAGGCATCGCCCGATCTCGATCAGCATCGGGGCACCGATCACCGTGACGGCCGCCGATGACCCGGCCGCAGCGACCGCGAACCTGCGCTCGGTGATGGCCGGGATGCTCGACGAGAGCATCCGCAGCTATCCCGAGCAGCCGGCCGGCGCCTGGTGGCTGCCGGCCTCGTACGGCGGCGGCGCGCCGACCCCGGACGAGGCCGAACGGCTCGACCGCGAGGAGCTGGCCGAGCGCCGCAAGAAGGCCTGAAACCCTTGACCTGCGGTGCGGATCGAGGGTACGAAAGCACTCGTTGACGTAGCAGGAACCTGGGGGGTCCCTGTGCGGCGAGCTGCTGCGGTGGCTCGCGTACTCGAGCGGGCGGGGGCAGGTTCTTGTTCGATTCACCGGAAGAGCTGCATCTTTTCGACCCCGGTGCCCTGACACCGGCACCGCATGTGGCCGAGCACATCCCGGATGCCGGCGCGTACTTCATCGACTGGGCGACCCGTGGTCTGTCCGCGGACCGTGCCCGCGAGGTGGAGTCCGCGGTGAACGGCCGGCGCAACCAGAACGGCTGGTTCCCACTCGAGTCGCTGGACAGCATCGGCCGGAAGGGGTTCTGGCGCGGCCCGCTGACCTACCTGGCGCGGATGACCGCCGACGACCCGCGGATCGTTCAGGAGTGGGCCACGGACGGCCTGGACGGCAAGCAGGCGACCGGCGTCGAGGCCACCGTGGACCATCTGCTCTACCAGCAGGGCCACGCGGCCGCAGCGACCTGGGCCGTCGCCGTACGCCCACGCACCTTCCTGGACGCGGAGGTCCTCGGCGACCGGCTCCTGGCCGCTTGGGAGTACAACCTCGGCTCCATCCGCGTGAAGGACGTCGCCAAGGCCGTACGCCGCTGGAACCGCTAGTGGAACTGCGGGATGATCAGGTACAGCCCGTAGAGCACCGCGGCCAGGCAGCCCGCGAAGCACAGTGCGGCGACACCGGTGTCCATGAAGGACGGCTGCCGCTTCTCGTCGATCGCCACGGCCCGCCGCGACATGGCGGTCACGCCGAATGCGAACAGGACCGCCAGGCCGACGCCGAAGATCAGGCTGACCAGTGCCACCTCACCGAGGGCACCCCAGTTGACGTGCATCGCCGTACTCCTCTCAGGCTGCCGCGGCCGTGGCTGCGGGGGTCGACGAGCTCGGGTACTCGTTCACGTTGTCCGACGTCACCGGGCGGCGCCGGGACGCGGCGTAGATCGCACCGCCGGCCGCCACCGCGAGGATCGCGATGATCACGACGCCGAGGTTGCCGGAGTCGGCGACCTCACCGGCCAGTGCACCGACGATCGCAGCGGCCGGCAGCGTCAGCAGCCAGGCCACGGCCATCCGGCCGGCCACCGTCCAGCGCACCTCGGCCAGCCGCTTGCCGAGTCCCGCGCCGAGGATGCTGCCGGAGCAGACCTGCGTGGTGGACAGCGGGAAGCCCAGGTGCGACGAGACCAGCAGCACCGAGGTCGAGCTGGTCTCCGCGGAGAAGCCCTGCGGCGACTCGATCTCGGCCAGCCCCTTGCCCATCGTCCGGATGATCCGCCAGCCGCCCAGGTACGTGCCGAGCGCGATCGCCGTACCGGCCGCCAGGATCACCCACAGCGGCGGCTTGGCACCGGAGTGCAGGCTGCCGGAGGTGATCAGTACGAGCGTGATCACACCCATCGTCTTCTGCGCGTCACCCGTGCCGTGCGCCAGCGAGACCAGCGACGCCGAGGCGATCTGCCCGGCCCGGAACCCGTCGTCGACCGACTTCTTCCGGGCCCGCTGGGTGATCTTGTAGGCCAGGAACGTGCCGAGCAGCGCGACGACACCGGCCACGATCGGCGCCGCGACGGCCGGGATGATGATCTTCTGGACGACCGTCGCGAAGTGCACGGCGCTGCTCCCGGAGGCGATCCAGGTGGCGCCGATCAGACCGCCGAAGAGCGCGTGCGACGAGGAGCTCGGCAGGCCGACGTACCAGGTCATCAGGTTCCAGAGGATGGCCCCGACCAGGCCGCCGAAGATCACCGGCACGGTCACCTTGGCGTCGTCGACGATGCCGCTGGAGATCGTCTTGGCGACCTCGGTCGAGATGAACGCGCCGACCAGGTTCAGTACCGCGGACAGCGCGACCGCGATCTTCGGTTTCAGGGCCCCGGTGGCGATCGAGGTCGCCATCGCATTGGCGGTGTCGTGGAACCCGTTGGTGAAGTCGAACACCAGCGCGGTGACGATCACGACGACGACAAGGAACGACAGATCCATTGCGATCACTTCCCTCGGCGGACGATCAGCAGCGTCGATCGACCGTAGGCCGGGTGAGTGAATTCCGAATGAACCGGTTCGGCAGGCTCCGGTACCTGGAGCTGAGGATCAGATGTAGGTCAGCCGGTAGAAGTGATGGAGGCTGACGTAGACCGACGCGCAACTCTCGGTGATCCGATGCCCCTGGGCGGCGACTGCGGCGGCACGCCCTGTGCACTCCCACAGGCCCTTGAACAGCTCGGTGTAGATCACGGACCGCGGCGCCACCTGGTCCTGCGTTGCATGGTTCGTTGCCGCTTCGGCCGGCGTGATCCCGGCGACGCCCGCACCCGCAACGACGCCGGCTACAGCCACCATCTGCACTGCTTTCACAACTTGCTCCCTGGGCCTGGAGGGTTTCAGAAAACCCAGAGTGGGAGCCCAGTGGGGTCTTGGGGGGTCGCTTCGAGGAACGTCGAAGATCACTCGAGGATCAGGTGGACCAGGCCGTAGACGAGGGCCGCGACGACGCCTGCGGCCGGGATGGTCAGGACCCAGGCGGTGACGATGCCTTTGGCGACGCCCCAGCGGACCGCGGACAGTCGCTTGGTGGCGCCCGCACCCATCACCGCGGAGGTGATCGTGTGGGTGGTCGAGACCGGCGCGTGCAGGCCGATCGCCATCACGTACAGCACCGCGGCGGAGACGGCCTCGGAGGCGAACCCGCGGGCCGGGTCCAGATGGATGATGCGGCGGCCGAGCGTCCGCATGATCCGCCAGCCGCCGGAGTACGTACCGAGTGAGATCGCGGTCGCGGCGGACAGCTTCACCCAGATCGGGATGCCGTCCTTGGGGTCGGCGTGCCCGGTGCTGAGCAGCGCCAGGAAGATCACGCCCATCGTCTTCTGCGCGTCCTGCAGGCCGTGCCCGAGCGCCATCGCGGCCGCCGACAGCGACTGCGCGAGCCGGAACCCGCGGGTGGTCTTGCCGGGGTTGTTGTTCCGGAACAGCCACAGGATCCCGGTCATCAGCAGGAACGCGCCGACGAACCCGACCGCGGGCGACAGCACCATCGGGATCACGACCTTGTCGACGATCCCGGACCACAGCACCACGCTGCTGGACGCCAGGCCGGCCCCGACCAGTCCGCCGATCAGTGCGTGCGACGAGGAGCTGGGGAGTCCGAAGTACCAGGTGATCAGGTTCCAGGTGATGGCACCGATCAGGGCGGCGATCACGACGACCAGCCCATGGCGGCCGCCGGGGGTGTTGATGATGCCCTTGCCGACGGTCTCCGCGACCTCGGTGCCGAGGAACGCGCCGAGGAAGTTCATCACCGCTGCCATCGCCAGCGCCACCCGCGGCGTCAGGGCCCGGGTGGAGACCGAGGTCGCGATCGCATTGGCGGCGTCGTGGAAGCCGTTGGTGTAGTCGAAGGCCAGCGCGATGACGACGACGGCGATGACGAGCGTGAGCTCCACGCTCAGCTCTCCTTGACGGCGATCTGCTCGACCGTGTTGGCGACGTGCTCGAACGCGTCGATCGCGGCCTCCAGCAGGTCGACCACGGTCTTCAGCTTCATCACGGTGAGGGCCTCGTACTCGCCGCTGAACAGCTTGGCGACCAGCCTGCGGTGGACCGCGTCACCGGTGTTCTCCAGCCGGTTGATCTCGATCCAGTACTCCGCGAGGTCCTTCATGGTCCGCAGCCGCGGCATCGTCTCCGCGGTCAGCTGGGCGGCGCGCTGGAGGACCTCGATCTGCTCGGCGATCTCCTCCGGCAGCTTCTCCAGGTTGAAGAGGTGGATCGTGTCGACCGCTTCCTCCATGAAGTCCATCACGTCGTCGAGATCGGAGGCCAGCCGGTAGATGTCCTCGCGGTCGAACGGGGTGACGAAGGTCGAGTTCACCCGCCGGATGATCGAGTGGGTGGTCTCGTCGGCCGCGTGTTCCGCGTCCTTCATCTGGGCGGCGATCTGGTGGCTGGAGGACAGCCCGGTCCCCGCCGTACTGCCGAGCAGTTCCGCCAGGATCCGCGATCCCTCCACGAGGTGGTTGGCGGACTCGGTGAAAAGGTCGTAGAACGTCGGGTCGTTCGGACGCAGACGTAACGGCACTTCAAGCTCCGGGTGAACGAGGGACAAACCGTGAACATGCTAGGGGGAACGTACCGCTGACTTCGCATCCGGCTGGGTCAACGTACCGCGTCGTGGTGAACTGCCTCGCGGGGCGATATACAGTTGGTAACCGATCGGTTTCATCGCGTGATCACGGCGTAGAGGTCGAAGAGCCCCACGACGAGCACCAGACCGGCCGCGACCCGGAGCACGTGCTGGTGGCCGAGAGCATGCACCGCACCACCCTTCGTCCGCCGGTAGACGGCGCCGACAGCGGTCCAGCAGCCCAGTGAGAGCACGAGAACGACGATTCCGAGACCGGTCCGGACCTCTGACGATCCGTGGCCGGAGGCGAGCAGTAGTGCGCCGTTGGCGAGCAGACCGAGGGCCGTACGGCGCCACGCGAGCAGTGTCCGCTCCGGCTGGCGGCCGGGATCCGGTGTGCTCATCGCCACAGTGAGAACAGCAGCCCGACCAGCCCGACCACGGCGATCGTTGCCCCGAGCATCAGCGGCAGCCGGCTCGCCGGGAGGGCGCCACCGCGCCGGATAGCGGTCAGGTTGAGCTGCCAGCGCCGGAACGCGCCGGCCGTGGTGACGATCCCGGTCAGGACCAGTACGACACCGATGATCCGGGCGGGCCAGCGATCCGGGCCGAGATCGAGGAACTGTACCGCCGACAGGCCGCCCGCGTAGCAGGCGAGCGAGGTCCGCAGATAGGCCAGATAGGTGCGCTCGTTCGCCAGGGTGAAGCGGTAGTCGGGCTCTTCCTCCTCCGCACTCATCCGCAGCTCACCAGACCGTTGCTCTGTTTGAGGGTCAGCACACGCCGCACGCTACTCGTCAGCTTCGCGGCGAAGAGCTTGTCCTCCCCGGCCTTGGCGACCAGTGCGTTCACCATGGTCGCGGTCAGCCTGGCCTCGGCGTTGATCACGATGTCCCCGCCGGCCGCGACGAACCGGGTCGCCCGCTCGCCGGCCGGGACCGACTGCACCTCCGCGGCGGACCCGACGTCGTCGGTGATCACGACTCCGTGCCAGCCGAGGTCGCCGCGCACCATGCCCTGGATGACGGTCGGCGAGAACACCGCCCGGTTCTTCGGGTCGATCCGCGTGTAGGTCACGGTCGAGATCATCACCATCGACGTACCGGCCTTGATCGCCTCGGCGAACGGCCGCAGCCCGGCGTCGCCGCGGACCGTGACGTCGTCGGTGACCCCGGCGGAGAAGTCGGTGTTGCCGCGCACCCGCCCGAGTCCGGGGAAGTGCTTCACCGATGTCGCGACCCCGGCCGCCCGCATGCCCTGGACGAAGGCCTGCACGCCGCGGCCGGCGTCCTCGGGGGTGTTGCCGTACTCGCGGTCCAGCTGGCCGATCGGTGCGTTCTCCGACTTCAGCGAGCTGGGTACGACGTCGCCGACCGGCGCGAGGTCGACGTTGACGCCGGCGTCCTTGAGCTGCCGGCCCCACCGCTTCGCCTGGGTCGTGAGCTTCGAGCTGGACCAGGTGCCCTGGATCGTAGCGGCCGGGATGCGGTCGAACCCGGATCCCTTCAGCCGCTGGATCTTGCCGCCCTCCTGGTCTGCCGCGATCAGCGGCCGCACGCCCTCGACCGTCGCCGCAGCGGTCACCGCGGCCGTCGCCGTACGGGTGCTGGTCAGGCTCCCGCTGTCGCCGACCAGGAACACGCCGCCGGACTTCTGCTGCCGTACGACCGAACGCTGGGCCGACGTCATGCCGGCGGCGGCGATGCCCGTCATGATCAGTTGCCCGGCCCGCTCCCGGAGTGTGAGGGCCTGGAGCTTCTGATCGACGCAGCTCGCCGCACTGGTCGGCGCCTCGGTCGGTGCCTGCGTCGGTGGCTGGGTCTGTTGCGCCGTCGCGCTGGGGGTCTCGGCGGGTGTCGTCGCAGGGGTGGTGCCCGGATCGACCGAGCCGGTCGTCGGGACCGTGGACGACGGGACGGTGGCCGGGCCGGCTGTCGGTTCGGAAGCGTTGTCGGCACAACCGGTGACAGCGAGGGCAGTCAGCGCGATCAGCGCGACCGGACGCCTCATCTCAGTTCCGCTCCCACGCCGCACGGTCGACAGTGTCACCCGAATGCCGGGCCAGCGTCGCGCAGACGTCGTACAGCTGCTCGACCTGCTCCGGACTCAGCGCGTCGAAGATCGAGCCGCGGACCTCCTCGACATGGCCCGGCGCGGTGTCCACCAGCTTCTGCCGCCCCAGCTCGGTGAGGATCGCGACCTGACCGCGACGGTCGGACTCGATGCCTTCGCGCCGTACCCAGCCGTTCTGCTCGAGGCGGTTGACGGCATGCGACAGCCGGCTGCGGGAGCCCTGGGTGGCAACCGCGAGTTCACTCATCCGCAGCCGGTTGGCCGGCGCCTCGGACAGCCGGACGAGAATCTCGTAGTACGTGTGCGGAATTCCGGCGTCGCGTTGGAGTTGCTGCTCGATCCGGCTGCTCACTACGCGCTGCGCCGCGATGTACGCGCGCCAGGCCTGTGCCTCTGTCTGGTTCAGCCACCGGGGTTCCGCCATCCCCGCAGCGTACTGGTTCACGGATCCGGATCAGCAGCACGGCGGCAGCACACACGAGCATGCCGAGAACGGCCGCTAGGCCGATCGTTTCGTGGAACAGCAGGAACGCGAACACCATCGTGGTCGGCGGCACCAGATACAGCAGGGAGCTGACCCGCGTCGCACCGGACAGCCTGAGGTTGACCAGGTACAGACCCCAGCCGCCACCGGTCGCGAGCAGCACCAGCCAGAGGACCGCGCCGTAGAAGCCTGGCTGGTCGGGCACCGTCAGGCGGTGGGTCGACGCGGCCAGTGCTGTGAAGAAGACAGCCGACACCAGGCTCTGGACTGCCAACGCGTCCAGGGCGCTCGTGCTCGGCTTGCGCTGCCGGTCGAGACAGGTGCCCGCCACCAGGCCGAAGAGACCGGCGATCGGCACCAGGAAGAGCACGGGCGAGGCGTGGCCTGCACTGAGGTCGTCGGCGACGACCAGGCCGACGCCGGTGAGACCGAGACCTAAGCCGATCCACTGCCGCCGGCTGACGCGTTCACCGAGCAACGGCCCGGCGAGGGTCGCGATCAGAATCGGCTGGAGCGAGCCGATCAACGCAGTGATCCCGGCGGGGATCCCGTGGTCGATACCGACGAAGATCAGGCCGAGGTAGACGAACTGGGTCAGGAACGCCATCCACACCTGGGTCACCAGGTCCCGGCGCGAGATCCGCGGGCGCCGGACTGCGAGCAGCGCGACGCCGATCGCCCCTGCGACGAGGAACCGCCAGGCGAGCAGGTCGAAGGCACTCGTGTACTGCGTTCCCCAGCGCGCGCCGATGAAGCCGCAGCTCCAGAACACGACGAACCCGGCTCCGGCGGCCAGTGCCCGCGCCCTGTGCTTGATCATGACAACGACAGTAACCACACCGGTCGGTATACTGTCAGTATGCTCGACCACCAGATGAGACTGATCGTGGACCGCCGGGCGGAGCCGGCACCGCGGCTGACCCCGGCCGGCGAGCGGATCCTGACGGCCGCGTCGACGCTGTTCTACGAGCAGGGGATCCGGACCGTCGGCGTCGATGCGATCGCCGCGGCGGCGGACGTCACTAAGAAGACGCTGTACGACCGGTTCGGGTCGAAGGATCGGCTGATCGCCGCGTACCTGGAGGAACGGAACCGGATCTGGCACCGGTTCCTCGACGAGCAGCTCGCCGCCCGGGATCCGGCGACGCCCGAAGCGGTGATCCTGGCGCTGTTCGCCGCGCTGACGGACTGGCTGGCGGGCTCCCGCAACGGGTGCGGGTTCATCAACGCCAGCGTGGAGCTGGCCGCGCCGGACCATCCGGCGATGCCGGTGATCGTCGGCCAGAAGCAGTGGATGCGGTCCGAGTTCGAGGCACAGGCCCGGGCGGCCGGGTTCGCGGATCCGGGCGAGCTGGCCGATCGGCTGCTGCTCCTGCACGAGGGAGCGCTGGTCAGCTACCGCGTTGCGGCGATGCCCTCAGCACCGGAGGTCGCAGGCCGAGCCGCCGCCGACCTGCTGGCCGGCTGGCCGCGGGACTAGGGCGTGGCGTTGCGTTTGGTGATGGTCAGGCCAACGAGCCTGGACACGACCATCGCGACGTAGCCGACGCCGGCCAGTTGTTCGAGCATGACGACCGAGCGGCCCCACGCCGTGATCGGGACGATGTCGCTGAGCCCTGTACTGGACATCGTGGTGAAGCTCAGGAAGAGCAGCTCCATCCACGTACGATTGTTGCCAGAATCAACGGCCGCGGTGAAGCTGCCGGGGACGAGCGCCTGCACGAACACGTACAAGTAGGCGAATCCCCAGGCCACCAAGGTGAAAGTGGCACCGGTCGCGAACAACTCGTCGACGCTGACGTCGTGGTCGGAGAGCATGTAGCGGAGCAGGCTGTACGCCGCGTAGAAGTAGAACGCCGCGTGCAGGATGCCCGAGATCGCGACGACCGCGTTCGTCGGGTTGAAGGCGTCGAGGACGGACAGTGTGACCGCGGGGATGCCCAGGCAGACGCTGATCCAGGTGAGGCCCGGCGTCGCGCGGACCGAGACGACGGCGAGGACCAGTACGACGATGCCGAGGATCTCGAACGCGACCCGTCCCGGGCTCGACCCCTCCATCGCCGGGTAGACCAGGACACCGAGCAACTGCACAACGAGCAGCACCGCCGACGGGTTGCGCCGGGCGTATCCGATGATCTTCATTCCGCGGCCTGCTCTTCGTGGGCCTGCTCTTCGTGGGCCTGGTCTTGGCGGGACGCGATGATCGCGGTCCGCCGGGCGAGTCGGTGACTGCGGCGGATCTCCGCCTCCCGCAGCCGCCGCCGGTCCTCGTCGGTCTCCGGCACCGCCTGCGGTACCTCGCGCGGCTTGCCCTCCTCGTCGACCGCGACGAACACCAGGTACGCCGACGCGACGTGCATCTGCGGGCCGACCGCGTCCCACCGATCGGCCGTGATCCGGACGCCGACCTCCATCGAGCTGCGGCCGGTCCAGTTCACCTGGGCGCTGAAGTGCACGACGTCGCCGACCCGGACCGGCACCAGGAAGACCATCTCGTCCATCGAGGCCGTGACCGCGGGGCCACCGGAATGCCGCGCGGCGACCACGCCCGCGACCGAGTCGACCAGCGTCATGATCACGCCGCCGTGCACGGTGCCGAGCAGGTTGGTCTCGTTCTGCGCGGTGATGTGCGACAGCGACAGCCGCGTCTCCGAGGTCGGCCGCGACGACGGGCTGCTGGACATGGCGCGCTCCTTCGGACTTACCCGGTCGGTCTGCCGCAGCGTATCCGGCCGGTTGTCCACAGGTTCGGATCCGCGGCTCCGGCGAGACCGGATCCTCGTACCTTCTCTGCCGACTTCTTCACCGCCGCGCTGCACCGCCCTCCGCGGCCGCACCTCCGCAGCCGACCCCTCGCCGCCTTCCCTGTCTGGCGACCTTCCTCCGCTCATCGGGAGTCCCGTGATGCCCATCGACACGACCGAACCTGCCTACGGCAACGACTACAGCAACGACTACTGCAGCAACCCCAACCTGCCCGATCCCGTCCTGCCGCCGCTGTCCCGCCGGCAGGCCGATCGGCTTGTGTGCCTTGCGTTGCACGCGGCCGCTGACCTCGACCTGACACTGACCTATCGCGGCGGCGCCGCCCTGGTGCCGACCGATCCGGCCTCCGACAAACCGATGGTCGGGCTCAGCAACCTCGCCCGCGTCGTTGCCCGCTACGAGGAGGACAACTGGCCGGATCTCGTCGAGGAGCACCTCCGCCACATCCTCGAGCAGCTCCGTGACGGGTCGCCGCCGCTGCCCGCGGATCCCGAGGGCGAGCTGATCCAGCGGATCGTGCCGCGGGACGCGCTGCCGCCCGACTGGACGACCGACCGTCCGGACTTCGTACCCGGCCTGATCTCCGTCCCGTCCATGGAGGCGGACGGCATCGTCACGATGTTCCTGGAGCCCTCAGATCTGGACCTGTCCTGGTCGGATGCCGAGCGCTTCGGTCTCGCCAACCTCCGCCGCCTGCAGGACGGGGTCGAGTTCATCGACCACGAGGACGTACAGATCGCCTTCGTCAGCGGGGACGGTTATGCAGCGTCCCGCGCGCTCGTCCTCGACACGGTGCTGCGCGAGACCCTCCAGGTCCAGGACGCTCCGTACGGTGTGCTCGCCACGCTGCCGACCCGCGACACCCTCATCCTGCACGTCATCGAGGACCTCGGTGTCATCCCGGCCCTCGGCCTCCTGCTGAACCTCGCCGCCCGCTGCTACTCCCGCGACCCCGGCCCGTTGTCGCCCGACGTCTTCCTGGTGACGTCCGACTTCACCTGGCACCCAGCCACGACAGCGCCGACCGACCACGCACCATTGCGGCTCTCCTCCGAACTCGAGTCCCTCGTAGAACAACTCGCCACCCGCGAAATCACCGGGCCCCCTCGATGACACGCGCCCTAGTGCCTCGTTGCTAACGACGGAGCTCTACGTGGCAGGAGGTGTGAAATGACCGGGCCAGTCGGCGTAGCGGATGCGCGAGATCTCTCGGACTTCACCGAGCGTGGTCCACTCGTCCTTGCCGAGTCTGGCGAGCGGACGGAGCCGGCGGACCTCGGGATGGTTCCCGTCGAGTACGTCGGCGTCGATCGCGAGGTGGCGGACCTGACCGATGACCAGCGTGCAGTCTCCGAGCGCGAGCGTGGTGTGCAGCGTGCATTCGATCGCGACGGGCGACTCCGCGACCCGCGGGACGGCGATCGTCCGGGACGGCTCGGCCGTGACGCCGATCGCCTCGAACTCCGACACCTCCGGCGGGAAGCTGGTGCCGGACGCGTTCACCTGCTCGTACAGCGGTTCCGCGGCGAAGTTCACCACGAACTCGCCCGTCGCCTCGACGTTGTTCAGGCTGTCCTTGCGTCCCACCGAGGTGAACTGCACCATCGGCGGCTGCACGGACGCCACCGTGAAGAACGAGTGCGGCGCCAGGTTCAGCACGCCGTCGGCCGAGCGGCTCGACACCCACGCGATCGGCCGCGGTACGACCACCGAGTTCAGCAGCGCATAGAACTCTCGCCGGCCGGCCGTCTCCGGATCTACATCGACACGCACGCCCGAAGTACATCAAACTCGGTGAATGCCGCCGTACCCACCTCGAGTGTTCGGTCACGAGACACCCGGGAGCCGGCCGGCGGTCCCCGCGGACATTGGAGAGCTGGATTGGGCGAGCAGCACGACTTCCTCGAACAGGTAACTGCGGTCGCCCGACGGCACGGTGTCGACCCCGGGCAGGTGCAGGAGGTCGCCGGCGGCGTGGCCAACCGCGGGTTCGTGCTCGGCGAGCACCTGTTCCTGCGGGTCAGTCGGCCGGGCTACGAGGACGACCTCCTGAAGGAGACTCGTGTCGTGCCTGCGGCGCGGCAGGTCGGCGTACTGACCCCGGCCATCATCGAGTACGACGACACGCGCCGCGTGATCGATGCGCCGTACGCCGTGATGGAGCGCGTCCACGGCACCGAGCCGACCGAGCTCCCGACCGGCCTGGCCGAACAACTCGCCCGCCTCCACCAAATCGAACACACCCCACCCACCACACACCCGCCCGTCGACGCCACCGCTCCACGCCAGAACGGGGAGGTTGCGGGCGCGGCGCATCGGGGTGGGGGTGTCGAGCTTGCCGGGCTGTCGGAGGACGGCTGGGGTGATCCGTGGCGGACGATCGACGACTTGGCCGATCGGGGGTACATCGATCCGGGGACGGCAACCTGGCTGACCGGGTGGTTCACGCGGCTCACGCAGCAGATCGACGGCAGCGGGCCGAAGGTGCTGATCCACGGAGACGTTGCCGCCCACAACCTTCTCGCCGGCCCGGACAACGACCTCCGCGGCCTCATCGACTGGGGCGACGCCGCCTGGGCCCCGCACGCGATGGAGTTCGCCAAGCTCCCGCTCACCCAGGTCGCGATGCTCCTCCCCGACTACCTCCAGCACTGCCAGTCACCACAGACCGAGCACGAGCTGGCAGCCGCCGTCCTCTGGTTCCACCTCTCCTGGGCGCTTGCCAAGCTCCCCGCTGCTCCTTGGCCCGGCCAACGCCATTGGACCGCGCCCACCACCAGCCGTCTGCTCGGTCTCCTGCACTTCTTCACCACCGCCCCGCCGGCGCCCTGGTCCGAGCTGGCGTGAGATCAAGAAGGTGGGGTTCTTGGAGTCAGCGATCGGGTTTCTGCTTGAAAACAAGGGGGTTTGAACTTGTTGTGACATGGGGCAGACTGGGGTTCCGTGACTGACTATGAGGCGGCCGCGGGCCGGTACGACGACCAGATGACCTACCGGCGGACGGGCCGGAGCGGGCTGCGGCTCCCGGCGATCTCGCTGGGGTTGTGGCACAACTTCGGTGACGACAAGCCATTCACGACGCAGCGGGACATCCTGCGGCGGGCGTTCGACCTCGGCGTCACGCACTTCGACCTGGCCAACAACTATGGCCCGCCGTACGGGTCCGCCGAGACGAACTTCGGGACCCACTACGCGCGGGACTTCAAGAAGTACCGCGACGAGCTGATCATCTCGACCAAGGCCGGCTACGACATGTGGCCGGGGCCGTACGGTCAGGGCGGCGGCTCGCGGAAGTACCTGCTCGCCTCGCTGGACCAGTCGCTGAGCCGGATGGGCCTGGACTACGTCGACATCTTCTACTCGCACCGGTTCGACCCGGACACCCCGCTCGAGGAGACGATGGGCGCGCTGGACGCGGCCGTCCGCTCGGGCAAGGCGCTGTACGCGGGCATCTCGTCGTACTCCGCGGACCGGACGCGGGAGGCCGCACGGATCCTGCAGGAGCTCGGCACGCCGCTGCTCATCCACCAGCCGTCGTACTCGATGCTGAACCGGTGGATCGAGGAGGACCTCATCGACGCGGTCGGTGAGCTCGGCGTCGGCGTCATCGCGTTCTCGCCGCTCGCGCAGGGCGTGCTCACGAACCGCTACCTGGACGGTATCCCGGCCGACTCGCGGGCCGCGCAGGGCAAGTCGCTGAACCCGGACTCGCTGACCGAGGACACCCTCAAGCACGTCCGCGCGCTGAGCGAGATCGCCAAGGAGCGCGGTCAGTCCGTCGCGCAGCTCGCGCTCGCCTGGACGCTCCGCGACGACCGCGTCACCAGCGCGCTGATCGGCGCCTCCAGCGTCGCGCAACTCGAGGACAACCTCGCCACGGTCCGCAACCTGGGCTTCTCCGACGAGGAGCTCAAAGCGATCGACGCCGACGCCGTCGAGGCCGGCATCAACCTCTGGAAGAAGAGCTCGGACTCCTAACCACAGGCGTCAGCCGGCACCTGCCGAGCGCGCAAACCCACCAGCTGGGAGGTTGACCTTCCAGCTGGTGGGTTTGCCGGCGGCATGAAGCGGACGAAGCCACCAGCTCAGAGGTCAACCTCTCAGCTGGTCCGGCGCGGTCCGCTGGTCCGGGGCGGCCCGCTGGTCCGGCGCGGACAGCTGGCACGGCTCGGCTCACGCCCGGGAAGGTTACGGAGCGGGTAGGGGTGGTTGCGGTTCGGCGAGGATGGGCACACGCTGGAGGGTGACCCCCTGGAGGTGGTTGCCATGACCGCTTCGACGCTCGAAATGGCCCTGAACTACGAACACGAGCGCATCCGGGAGCTGGCCGAGCCGGCCCACCACCCGGACGCGGCGCACCCTGAGAACCGGCACCAGACCGACTGGTTCTACGCGATCGCGGCGCAGCATCTGGCCGCGGCCGAGGACGTGCTCCTCCCACACGTCCGGCGGCTCCCCGACGGGGCCGGACTGGTCACCAGGTACGTCGGCAACGCAAGGGACCTGGAGCGCTCGCTGCGGTTCCTCAAGGGACGGCAGTACGGCGACAGCCGGTTCCTGCACCTGGAGCACGACGACCTGTGGCAGCACATCGACCGGCTGCTCGACGAGCACGAGTCGATGGAGGCGAAGTACAGCCGCCAGATCACCGACCTGCTCGAGGCTTCGGACGTGAACACGCTGACCGAGGACCTGCTGGAGGCAGAAGAGGTCGCCCCGACCAGAGCGCACCCGGCCTCGCCACACACCGGTATGCCCGGCCGGATCGCGCACCGGATGTGGCGGATGGCCGACACCGCGTGGGACAGCGCCGAGGGACGTGTCGTACCGACGAAATACCACGCTCACCCGAAGCGCGATTCCGCCCTCTCGCACTACCTGTACGGCACACCGATGCCGCACGAGGAGGAACCGAAGTAGGAGGGCCCGGCCCCGGCGGATGCCTCCGCCGGAACCGGGCCCGGTGTGCCGACTCCCACTGCGCCTGGTTGTGGGAGCCGGCGCGGGTCCCGTCGCCGCTGCGCCTGATGTGCGGAGCGGGCCCCTGCGTCCTCCCCCGCTGCGCCTGGTGTGCGGGGGAGGACGGTCAGTGTGCTGGGGGTCGCCCGACCTGCTACCGGTACCCAGCCAGTCCCTACTTCAGGCCGTCGAGCGCCTTCTTCGCCCCCGGATGCAGCGGCACCGGGTCGGTCTTGGCGGCGTTGTCCAGCGTGATGCCCTTCGCTGCCGCGTTCACCGCGACCAGGGCAGGCATGTTGTCGTACAGGGTCTTGGTCAGCTGCTCGGCCAGGTCGTCCTTCATGTCCTTGCGGACCAGCAGGACGTTCGGTACGACGATCGTCGCCACGTCGGCCGGCTGCTTGTAGGTCGCCGCCGGGATCGGCGCGGCCGAGTAGACCGAACCGTACTTCTCCTGCATTTTGGGCAGCAGATCCGTGATCGGCAAGAGCTTCACGCCTTTACCCATGCTGGTGGTCAGGTCGGTGATGCCGCCGGTCGGCAGTCCACCAGACCAGACCAGGGCGTCGATCGACCCGGACTTCATCGCGTCCACCGACTCCGGCAGCCCGAGCCGCTGCGCGGTCACGTCCTTCGCCGGATCCAGCCCGGCCGCCTCGAGCAGCCGGCGCGCGATCACCTCGGTCCCGGAGTTCGGCGAGCCGGTCGAGACCCGCTTGCCCTTCAGGTCAGCGATCGAGTTGACGCCCGCCGAGGTCCGTACGGCGACCTGTGTGTAGTTGTTGTAGAGCCGGGTGAGCGCGACGACGTCCTGCTTGGACTTGAAGCTGTTCTCGCCGTTCACCGCGTCCGCCGCGGAGTCACCGAGTGAGAAGGCGATGTCGTAGTTGCCGCTGACCAGGCCCTGTATGTTCTGCACCGAGGCGCCGGTCTCGCTGGCCGTCGCCCGGTAGCCGGACATCTTCTGCGAGATCACCGAGGCGAACGCACCACCGAGCTGGTAGTACACGCCCGTCGTGTTGCCGGTGGCAATCGTCAGCCGGCCGCCCTCGGCGGTCCCGGATCCGGACGGTTCACGTTGACCGCCACAGGCGGCAAGTGAGAGGACAGCAGCGAGCGCCACGAGGTGACGGAGTCTCATACGGTTCCTTCCTCGGCAGCGGCCTGGCGTTGCCGCCGGACCAGGTTGATGACGACGGCGACAAGTAGCAAACAGATTCCGACCATGATGGTTACGGGCGTGAGGTAGAGCAGCAGCGCCGCGGCCGGTACGCAGACCGCGCGCTCCAGCCAGGTCGCACGGACGAACACCCAGCCGCCGGTGACCACCGCGAGCGCGGCGACCGCCAGCATCGACACCAGCGTGGTCCAGACCATCCCCACGAACGATCCCTGACCGAGCAGGTGCGCGCCGTTGTCGGTGAGTACGAACGCGAACGGCACCAGGAAAGCCGGCAGCGTGTACTTCCACGCCTGCCACATCGTCGGGATCACCCGGCCACCGGTGATCGCGGCGGTCGCCACCGCGGCCAGGGCGGTCGGCGGCGACACCTCCGACAGGACGGCGTAGTAGAAGATGAACATGTACGCCTCGGGCTGCGTCACGCCGAGGTTGACCAGCGCGGGCGAGATGATCACCGCCGCGATGATGAACGAGGCGGTCACCGGCACGGCAAGGCCGAGGATCAGCACGGCCACCGCGGACAGCACCACGGTCAGGATCAGCACCACGGTGTGGTTGTCGGTCAGCCCGTGGGCCGCGTTGACGATGATCTCCGCGAGGTTCAGCCCGAGCCCGGTCTGGGTGGTGACCGCGACGATCACGCCCGCGGTCGCGCAGGTCGCCGCCACCGGCAGCACCGAACGGGTGCCCTGGGCAAGCGCCTTGAACAGCGGCCGCCCGGTCAGCCGGTGCGTACGGTCCAGGAACGACAGCCCGAACTGGATGATGACGGCGTACACGACGGCCTTGAACGGCGGGATGTCGACCGCCATGAACGCGATGATCACGAACAGCGAGAGGAAGTGGTACCCGAACCGCAGCAGCAGCCGCAACGCCGAGTCCTTGGAGGTCTCCGCCGATGTCGTCCCGTGCTTGCGGGCGTCGATCTCGATCGCCAGCAGGATGCCGAGGTAGTACAGGATCGTCGGGATCACCGCGAACCCGAGCACCTTCAGGTACGAGACCTGCAGGAACTCCGCGATGATGAACGCGGCCGCCCCGAGCGTCGGCGGCGACAGGATCGCCCCGATCCCGGACGCGGCGAGCATTCCGCCTGCCGGTTCGGGCGGGTACCCGGCGCAGCGCAGGATCGGCCAGGACACGGTGCCGAGCGACACCGCGGTCGCCGTCCCCGAACCCGACACGCTGCCGAGCAGAAAGCCCGCGAGGGTGACCGTGCGGCCGGGCGCCGTACGGCTGCGTTTGAACGCCGCGAACGACAGGTCGATGAAGAACTTGCCTGCACCGGAGTAGTCGAGCACCGCGCCGTAGATGGTGAACAGCACGATGTACGACGCCGCGACGTTCAACGGTGTCCCGTAGAAGCCGGCCGTACCCATCGTGAGCTGGGCGATGATCGCGTCGAAGTTGAAGCCCTGGTGGGCCAGCGACCACGTGTACGGCAGATAGCCGCCGTAGTACGCGTACGCGAGGAAGACCAGGCTGAACACCGGCAGCACCCAGCCGGTCGTCCGGCGGCACGCTTCGAGCAGCAGCACCAGCAGAACGGTCCCGGCCAGGAGATCCAGCGTGCTCGGCGCCTGCCGGCGTTCCAGATAGCCGTCGAAATCGAAGAGCGGGTAGATGCAGACAGCGAACGCGACGACCGCGAGGATCCAGTCGCTCAGGCCCGGGTCGTCGTGCTCCCGCGCCTTGAACGGATTGAGGAACGCCGGCACCTTCCAGCCCCGGTAACACAGCAGCGTGATCGGCAGGATCGCTGCGAGAAAGATCACCAAATAGAACTGGGTGCCCTGTGGTAGTGGGAAGAACACCTGCGCGAGCACGCCGAGGCTGACGATTGCGCACCAGACCGAAACCACCAGGTTCAGGGCAGGGCGAAGCCGCCGAGCGGGGCGTTCCTGTTCGTACTCGGCCAGTTCTTCCTCGGAGGGCGCGGTCACACCACCTCCGCCATCAACACCGACAGTCATTCAGCGGTTCCCTCCTGTGTCCGGAAGGCTAATGATGCCGAACACGGCATGGAGTCGTGTGATTACGTCTTTACCAAGATCTGACACATCAGGCCGTGACCTGGCCTACGATCACCGCATGAGTGGCGCGGTCCGGATTCTGCTGGTCGAGGACGATCTCGATATCGCCAATGCCCTGATACCCGCCTTGCGGCGTTACGGGCTGATGGTGACCCACGTCCGGACGGCGGCGGACGCCTTGGCGGCCGACCCCGGCGACCTGGTCCTGCTGGACCTCGGGTTGCCGGACGGCGACGGCATCAACGTGTGCCGGCAGATCCGTACGGTCTCCGACGTCCCGGTGATCGCGGTGACGGCGCGCGGCGAGGCGGCCGACCGGGTCCGCGGGCTGCGCAGCGGCGCCGACGACTACGTGGTGAAACCGTTCGCGATTTCCGAGCTGCTGGCCCGCATCGATGCTGTACTTCGTCGTACCGGTCTCTTGCAGCCCCGCCCCCGGGTGACTGTCGGCGACCTGACCGTGGACATCGAAGCCCGAACGGTCCAGGTGGCGGACAAACCCATCAGTCTGACCCGCAAGGAGTTCGACGTGCTCGCAGTACTGGCCGCGCACCACGGCCGGGTGGTCCCCCGGGAACAGGTCGCCCTGTACGCCTGGCAGTCGGTGTTCGAGGCGTCCTCGCGCACCATGGACGTCCACGTCGCCAGCCTGCGCGCCAAGCTCGGCCGCCCCGAGCTGGTCCAGACCATCCGCGGCGTGGGTTACCGCCTGGGTTCGGACTGACCGTTGCGCCGTCGACTACTGCAGTCCCTTGTCCCGATGGTCATCGCGCTGGCGATCGTCGCGGTGATCCCGCTGGCGAACTTCATCGCCACGTCGACCTCGCGCACGCTCTTCCTGTCCCGGAGCAACGACGCGGACTGGTTCGCCGCGATGGCCGAAGGCCCGCTGCAGACCGGTGACATCGCCAACCTGCGTGAGCTCGCGGTCCGGTACCAAGAGCTCTACAACACCCCCGTCTTCGTCGTCGACGTCAACTCCCGCGTCGTCGCCACCTCGGTGTCCGGCGTGGACGTCTACGAGGACGACATCGCGACGGCCCTGCACAGCACGCTGGCCGGCCGGCTGCCGCCGGAGCCGCCCGCGCTGTGGCCGTGGCGTTCCGGCGAGATGATCGTGTCCCGTCCGGTCGTCAACAACGGCAGCGTGCTCGGTGCAGCCGTACTGCGGGTTCCCACCGAGAACGCCCGCGCCCAGGTGCAGAGCGGGCTGCTGCTGCTTCTCGGCGGCCTGCTGATCAGCATCGGCGCGATCATCGTCGGCATCGTCCGGCCGATCACCCGCTGGGTGCTGCGGCCGTTGCAGGACCTCGACAACGCCACCCACCAGATCACCCGCGGCGCGCTCGACACCCGAGTGTCGACCGACGGCCGCGCACCGGAGCTGAGACGGCTCGGCGACAGCTTCAACTCGATGGCGCTGAGCCTGCACCAGGCGCGGCAGCGTGAGCGCGAGTTCGTCGCGGACGCGTCGCACCAGCTGCGGACGCCGTTGACGTCTGCCCGGATCCACATCGAGGGCCTGTCCCGGCTGTCGCCGACGGCGCGGTTCGCGCTCAGCGACATCGACCGGCTCGGCCGGATCGTCCAGCGGCTGTCCCGGCTGGCCGGCTCAGACCGCCCGTCGGCCGATGCCGAAGGCAACGAAGCGCCGCTGGACCTGGCCCAGGCCGTGAAGGAGCGGCTGGTCGGCTGGAAGGCCGTGTACTCCGCCGACGACCTGGAGCTGATCATCGGCGAGATGGTCCCGGGTGGGGTCGCGCCGGAGCTCGAGGTCGACGACATTCTCGACGTACTGCTCGACAACGCGTCCAAGTACGGCGCCCCGCCGGTGGAGGTCTCGGTCACCCGGGACGGCACCGAAGTGGTGATGTCGGTGCGCGACCACGGTCTCGGCCTCGGATCCCGGGACCTGAAGAAGGTCGGCGAGCGGTTCTGGCGTAGCGCCCACCACCGGGAGATGCCCGGTACCGGTCTGGGGCTGGCGATCGTCCGCTCCGAGGCCGCGCGGGTCGGCGGCCGTGTGGTCGCCCGTCCGCCGATCGGCGGCGGCCTGGTGATCGAGGTCCGCGTCCCGCTGATCGAGGACTACGACGCCTGACCCTGCACGGTGTGCAGGGTCAGATGTGGTTCTGGCGGTACCAGCGCTCCGCGGCGGGGTGCAGCGGTACCGGCATGGTGGCGATCGCAGACCGCGGGTCCAGCGCACCGGCCTCGGGATGGGCGTTCGCGTTCTGTTTGGGGTCGCCCTGTTTGGCGCCCGGGGTCGGAGTGCCCTGGACCAGGTCGTTCTGGCGACGGAACAGTGTGTTGACCGTCCACCAGGCCCAGGAGTCGGACAGCGTCGCCTTCGCGATCAGGTAGTTCGGGACCGCGAGCGTCGGCACCGAGCTGGCCAGTCCGTACTGCGACGGCGGGATCGCCGACACCAGGAAGCCGCCGAAGTTGTGCAGCGCGATCGGCTCGGCCACCTTGACGATGTTCAGCAGCCGGAACCCGATCCCGTTCTGCAGGTCGGCGATCGGCTTGGTCGGGACGCCGCCGCTCCAGATGAAGGCATCGAGCAGCGGCGCCTTCCGCGAACTGGTAGGCGCCAGGCCGGCGACCATCTCGGCGAGCGTCAGGTTCTTCCGGATCACGTCGACGCCGGCTTTGCTCAGGATCAGGTTCGCGACGATTTCCGTCCCGGAGCCCTTCGGCCCGACACCCACCACCAGCTTCCGGCCGCCCTTGACCGGGTTCAGGTCTTTGAGCTCCGTCGCCTTCGACGCCATCGGTACGACGACGTGCACGTAGTTGTCATACACCCGGGCGAGCGTGACGAACCGGCGGGGCCCGCTGTTGAACGCGCCGGTGCCCTCGTAGGCGGCCAGCGCCGAGTCCGCCGTACAGAACCCGAGATCGGCCTTGCCCGCGGCGACCGTGTTCAGGTTCTCCACGGAGCCGTTGCTCGGGATCGACGTCAGCTCGACGCCGGTGACCTCGCTCACCAGCTTGCTGAGCGCCGTACCGAAGTCGTTGTAGACGCCGCCCGCGTTGCCGGTGATGAACGTTCCCGGCTCCGACGGCGCGGGCTCGTCCGCACGGCCGCGCGAGCAGCCCGGCAGCAGCAACCCGGACGCGGCGGCGGCGCCGAGGCCGAGCACACTGCGGCGGGTCAGGCCGGTTGTCCGGGCAGAAGGGAGCAGGCGGGGGCGATCCATGCAGACAACCTAGACAACAATGGGGGCCTGCCGGTAGCCGTGTCGGCGGCCCGCAACCCAACCGCTACCCACAGGTACGCACCCCGACCGTGTCGAAACTGCGTCTGGACTCAGCCGGGGTCGGTGTGACAGCGTTGTCATCGGTGCGGCCGTAGCGGCCGCGTGAGGATCCTTTCCCGGAGGCTGATTTCGTGCACGACGACCGTCAACTCATCGAGGAGCGGCTCAGGCGCGCCCTGCGGGAGCGGCTCCGCCCCGCGATCTACGGCGCGGCGGTCCCGCTGGACATCGAGGTGTGGCATGCGCCCGGCGAGCCGGTGGCCCCGGCCGAGGCGCTCGCCCAGACCTTCGAGCCGGCGCAGATCGGGCTGCCCTGGGGTCCGGCGTGGGGAACCGCGTGGTTCAAGTTCAGTGGGCAGGTGCCCGCCGAGTGGGCCGGCAGCGAGATCGAGGCGGTCATCGACCTCGGCTTCAGCGGCGGCCCGGGGTTCTCCGCGGAGGGCCTGGTGCACACCACCTCTGGCAAGCCGCTCAAGGGCCTGCACCCCCGGCAGACGTACGCGCCGCTGTCGATCCTCGGCCCGGACGGTACGGCTGCGTCCGCCGGTGACCGGATCGAGTTCTACGTCGAGGCGGCCGCGAACCCCGAGATCCCGCTCGACAACGCCTATGCCAAGACCGACATCGGCGCCGGCCTCGGCGACCACCCGATCTACCAGCTGACCCGTGCGGACCTGGCAGTCTTCAACGCCGAGGTGTGGGACCTGATCCTCGACCTCGAGGCGCTGGCCGGCCTGCAGAACGAGCTCTCGCTGCAGGACCCG
Organism: Kribbella sp. NPDC048928; assembly: GCF_043197975.1. Lineage (NCBI taxonomy): Bacteria > Bacillati > Actinomycetota > Actinomycetes > Propionibacteriales > Kribbellaceae > Kribbella > Kribbella sp. NPDC048928. The sequence continues at coordinate 307,625 of NZ_JBICUC010000007.1, forward strand.
CGGCGCCGGGAGATCCTGCGCGCGCTCAGCCGCTCGCTGGACGCGCTCGACTACGAGAACGTGGCCGGCACCGCCGCGGACGCCCGCGCCCAGCTCACCGACGTACTGAGCCGCCCGGCCCACGCCAGCGCGCACCAGCTCTCCGCGGTCGGTCACGCGCACATCGACTCCGCCTGGCTCTGGCCTCTCCGCGAGACCCGCCGCAAGGTGGCCCGGACCGTGTCCAACGTTGCCACTCTTGCCGAGGAGTACCCGGAGCTCGTCTTCGCGTTCTCGCAGGCACAGCAGCACGCCTGGGTGAAGGACAACTACCCCGAGGTCTGGGAGCGGCTCAAGAAGGCCGTTGCCGAGGGCACCATCGTTCCGGTGGGCGGCATGTGGGTCGAGTCCGACACCAACCTGCCCGGCAGCGAGGCGCTCGCCCGGCAGTTCGTGCACGGCAAGCGGTTCTTCCTGGACGAGTACGGCATCGACACCCAGGAGGTCTGGCTGCCGGACTCGTTCGGCTACACCGCGGCGCTGCCGCAGCTGGTGAAGCTGTCCGGCTCGAAGTGGTTCCTGACCCAGAAGATCTCCTGGAACAAGGAGAACAAGTTCCCGCACCACACCTTCTGGTGGGAGGGTCTGGACGGGACGCGCGTGTTCACGCACTTCCCGCCGATCGACACGTACAACTCCGACCTGTCCGGTCGCGAGCTCGCGCACGCACAGCGCAACTTCGCCGAGAACGGTGCCGCGACCCGCTCGCTGGTTCCGTTCGGGTACGGCGACGGCGGTGGCGGCCCCACCCGTGAGTTCGTCGCGACCGCGCGCCGGGTCGCGAACCTGGAGTCCTCGCCGCGGGTGACGATCGAGTCGCCGACCGAGTTCTTCAGCGCGGCCGAGGAGGAGTACCGGGAGAACGCGCCGGTGTGGTCCGGCGAGCTCTACCTGGAGATCCACCGCGCGACGTACACCTCGCAGGCCAAAACCAAGCAGGGCAACCGGCGTACCGAGCACCTGCTCCGCGAGGCCGAGCTGTGGAGCGCCGCGGCGGTCGTCGCAGGCAAGCTCGACGCGTACCCGTACGAGGACCTGGACCGGCTGTGGAAGGTGGCGCTGCTGCACCAGTTCCACGACATCCTGCCGGGCTCGTCGATCTCGTGGGTGCACCGCGAGGCGGAGCGGACGTACGCGAAGCTCGCCGACGAACTGGACGCGATCATCTCCCGGGCGCAGCACGCGCTGGCCGGCGAGGGCTCGGAGCAGATCGTCTTCAACGCGGCGCCGCACGGCCGCAACGGCGTCGCCGGTCTGGGCGCGGGCGTCGCGACCACGGCCGGCCAGGCGGTCACCGTCGAGAACGGCGTGATCGACAACGGCCTGATCCGGGTCACCATCGACGAGCGCGGCCTGATCACCTCGCTGTACGACGTCGAGGCGCAGCGCGAGGTCATCGCACCGGGTGCCGTGGGCAACCTTCTGCAGCTGCACGTGGACACCCCGAACCACTGGGACGCCTGGGACGTCGACTCGTTCTACAAGAACAACGTCCGGGACGTCACCGAGGTCGACAGCGTCGACTTCAGCAGCGCCGACGACGAGGTGACCGTGGTCGTGAAGCGGTCCTTCGGCCGCTCCACCGTCACCCAGACGCTGCGGGTCAGCCCGGGCACCAAGCGGGTCGACATCGAGACCGAGATGGACTGGCACGAGTCGGAGAAGTTCCTGAAGGCGGCGTACCCGGTCGACGTGCACGCCGACCGGTCGGCGTCGGAGACGCAGTTCGGGCACATCTTCCGGCCGACCCACCAGAACACCTCGTGGGACGCGGCGAAGTTCGAGATCGCTGCGCACCGCTGGGTGCACGTCGCCGAGGCCGGCTACGGCGTTGCCGTGGTCAACGACTCGACGTACGGCCACGACATCAACCGGACCGCCCGCGAGGACGGTGGCACCACCACCACGATCCGGACGTCGCTGATCCGGGCGCCGCGGTTCCCCGACCCGCAGACCGACCAGGGCGTGCACGTCGTGAACCACGCGCTGGTGGTCGGCGCAGGCATCCCGGAGGCGATCGAGGAGGGCTACCGGATCAACCTGCCGGAGCGCCTCGTCACCGGTGCCGCCGGCGTCGAGCCGATCGTTGCTGTCGACAACGACAACGTGATCGTCGAGGCGCTCAAGCTGGCCGACGACCAGTCCGGCGACGTCGTCGTCCGGCTGTACGAGTCCAGCGGCGGCCGCTCCCGCGCCACCGTCACACCGTCCTTCCAGGCGGCGTCGGTCAGCGAAGTCGACCTCCTCGAGCGCAACCTCGCGGACCGGGACCTGGACAACAACGGAGTCACCTTCGAACTCCGCCCGTTCCAGATCCTCACCCTCCGCTTCACCCGCGCCTGACCACCCACTCCCCCGACGGCCCGCCCACCACCCCCGGGCGGGCCGTCCCCATTTGCCTGGCAGACCCAGCAATTTCCCTGGCCTGCCAGGCAAATCGTGGGTTCTACACCGGTAAAACGGGTCCGGAACCCCGGATTTGATGGGTCTGCCAGGCAAATGGGGATCAGTGGGCGGCGGTGGTTACGAGGGTGACGAAGGCGGTCATGCCTTGGGCGCTGGGGTGTAGGGGGCTGCTGCTGAGGCGGGGATGAGGCCTTCGAGCCAGCGTTGGCCGATCGGGGCGCAGGCGTCGTGGCCGATGCTCGGCGTACGGAGGTCCACGTAGTGCGCGCCATGAGCGGCCGCCTGCGTGGCGAGCATGGCGTTCAGACCGTCGATGGTCGACTGCAGGTAGTTGGCATCGGTCGGCCAGACCGGGATCTGCGGATAGCAGCCGTTCGGACGGATGTACGTCCCGTAGCCCGTGACGAGGATGCGAGCGTGCGGTGCGCGCCGATGGATCTCGTCGAGTGCCGCCCCGAACGGCGCGGCAGTCGCGGCGATCCAAGCCGCCAACTGATCGGTGCCGCCGGCGGTGTAGCGCGCCTTGCAGGACGTACCAGCAGGCGGCGGCAACAGGTTGATGCAGCTGAGCGCGGCCACGACCAGCCCGGTGTCGTTCCCGCCAATGGCGACCGCCGCTACATCCCGACCCCACACGAGCAGCCCTCTTGGGGGGCTTCGTACGCGACTGGGGCGGGTCGCCGGAGTCGAGGTCACGCTCGCCGCGACAACGGCTGCCCCGTCGGAGGTTCCTGCCGCTGCCGGGCTCGTACGGGAGTTGCTCGACGTCGTCCGTACGCATCAACTGCCGCCCGGCGTCTACGAATTGGACGACCTGCTGCTCGAGTACCAACTCAGCCGCCCCGGCCCAGCACACGATCGGCTGGCGAGCATGCTCGCGCCGTTGGCCGAGCGCGATGACCTGCTGGCAACTCTGCGCCGCTACCTGGCCAACGCAAGGAACCGCCGCCAGACCGCGGCCGAGCTGCACGTCCACGCCAACACCGTCGACTACCGGCTGCGCCAAGTCGGCCGGCTGACCGGACTGGACCCGGTACGGGACGACCAGTTGCCGAGGGTCGTCGCAGCGCTTGCCGCATTCGATGCCCGGCGTTCACCCGGCTGACGTAACTTGGCAGCATGGCTCCGACACCTTTGCTCGGTTCCCGGACCCTCGACCGGCAGACGGCGCGGACGTTGCCGCCCGGCCCGAAGCTCCCGACGCTCGCCCAGACCGTGCTGTTCGCGAGTCACCGCAGGACGTTCTTCCCGCGGATGCGGGACAAGTACGGCGATGTGTTCACGATCCGGCTGGTGCCGTCGAGCCGGGTCTGCGTCGTCCTGAGCCGGCCCGAACACATCCGTGAGGTGTTCGGCAGCCCGCCCGCGGTGATGCACGCCGGCGAGGGCAACACCGTGCTCGAGCCGATCATGGGCTCGCACTCGTTGCTGCTCCTGGACGACGAGGACCACATCCGGATGCGCAAGCAGCTGATGCCCGCCTTCTCCGGCGCGGCCCTGCGTGGGTACGCCGGGATGGTGCACGAGCTCGCCCGCGCCGATGTCGCGACCTGGCCGATCGGGACGCCGTTCAAGGTGCACCACCGGATGCGGAACCTGACGCTCGAGATCATCCTGCAGGTGATCTTCGGCGTCACCGACGTCGACCGGCTGAACACGTTGCGCCCACTGCTCGACAAGATCGTCTCGGTCTCGCCGGTGATCATGCTCGGCGGTTTCTACCCGCCACTGCTCAAGGTCCGGCCGTGGAAGACCTTCCTGGACACGCAGCAGCAGATCGACGAGATCCTGTACGACGAGATCGCCCGCCGGCGCGAGACGTTCACCGGACGTACGGACGTACTCTCCCGATTGCTTGCTGCTGGCAACTGGTCGGACGTGGAGCTGCGCGACCAACTGGTGACGCTGTTGCTGGCCGGGCACGAAACCACGGCGACCGCGATGGCCTGGGCGTTCCACGAGCTCGCGCGGCGGCCGGAGGATCTGGCGTTCGGCCAGCGGGCGGCGGATGCCGGCGCGGACGACGAGCTGGAGGCGGTCGTCAAGGAGGCGCTGCGGCTGCACCCGGTCGTGTACCAGGTCGGGCGGCGGCTCACCGAGACCGCCGACATCGCCGGTTACCGGCTCCCCCGCGGTACGACGATCATGGCCGCGATCGGCCTGGTGCATCGCGACGGCGAGCACTTCCCGCAGCCGAAAGAGTTCCGGCCGCAGCGGTTCCTGTCCGACGACCCGCCCGCACCCGGTACGTGGATGCCCTTCGGCGGCGGCGCCCGGCGCTGCATCGGCGCTGGCTTCTCCCTGATGGAGGGCACAGAAATCCTCCGAGCAGCGCTAACGGCCTACAACTTCCAGGCTCCGCACCCCAAACCAGAACCCGCCCAACCCAAAAACGTAACCCTGGTCCCCCGCCACGGCGCAGAAATCACAGTCACGCCCCGCTGACCCACAGGCGGGTCGTCCGCCGCGGGCCCTCACCGTTTGGAGGGTTCACCCCTCAAATTGCCCCTTCACCCGCGGTGTCCGGGAGGCGAAGGGGCAGCTTGAGGGGTGAACCCTCCAAACGGGGCCTCGTGGGCTCAGTCTTCGGCGTCGCCTACGTCACCTAGGTCTACGTCCTGGTAGCTGTCCAGGTTTTGGTCGTCATCGTCTTCCAGTTCGAAGGCGTCGTCGTCGTCCACGACGTGGACTGCGGCCTCTTCGGCGCCGGCGGCCGCGCCGTCGATGCCGACGTCCTCGGCGAACAGCTCTTCGTCGTCGTCACCGTGCGCACCCTCGTCGGACGCCACCAGACGGCCGGAGCGCTCGGTGCCGACCTCCGGGCCGCCGACATCCTCGCCGTCCTCGGCGTACGGGTCCGCGTCCGGGACCTCCTGGGCGATCCGCTGGTCCAGCGACTCACCCTGCACAGCCTCGTCCGCCGTGGTGCCGAAGCCTTCGCCCGCGGACCACTTCTCCGGCGGCGAGTACCCCTCGTCGAGCAGATCGTCGACACCCCGGTCGTTCAGGGTGTCCTCCTTCTGCAACTGATCCTCGTCGTCTACGGAGTAGCTCCCGTAGTCCTCGCGGTTGTTCTCGGTCATGGACAAACCTTGACGCCTAAGGCGCGGATGAATCAAGCGGGCGCTCAGATCCAGCACAATGGGCCGGGTGGATCCGGTCAAACTGACGTTGGACCAGCTGCGGGAGCTGCGCGACGACATCGCGCCGCAGGCCGCGCGGCGGTCGCGTGCGTCGGTCCGGCGGCGGATCGACCGCTTGCGCAGCCGGGCGTTCTTCATCGCCCAGTGTGCGCTCGCCGCCGGTGTGGCCTGGGCGTTCGCGCGGTACGTGGTCGGCCACAAGCAACCGTTCTTCGCCCCGGTCGCGGCGATGGTCTGCCTCGGATTCAGCTTCGGTCAGCGCCTCCGCCGGGTCGCCGAGGTGATGGTCGGCGTGGCGGTCGGGGTCGGGGTCGGCGACCTGTTCGTCCGGGTGTTCGGCACCGGCGTACCGCAACTGGTCTTCGTGATCGCGCTCGCGATGAGCGTCGCCGTACTGCTCGGTGCGGGCAACCTGATGACCACTCAGGCCGGCGTCCAGGCCGCCATCGTCACCACGCTGCTCCCCAATCCGAACGCCGGCTTCAGCCGCTGGCAGGACGCGACGCTCGGCGGGCTGATCGCGCTCGCGGCGGCCACGATCGCCCCGGCGGCGGCGATCCGGCGCCCGCGGCAGCAGGCCGCCGGCGTCCTCAGCGAGCTGGCCGAGATCCTGAACGAGACCGCGGACGGCCTGCGTTCCCGCGACGAGGAGGCCGTCACGGACGCGCTCCGCCGCGCCCGCGCCAGCGAGTCCCGGCTCGACGACCTGCGGAGCGCCGCCGAGGAGGGCGTCGCGGTGGTCCGGCTGTCCCCGTTCCGGCGCCGGCACCGCGGCCGGGTCCAGGAGATCGCGGACCTGGTCGTCCCGCTGGACCGCGCGATCCGGAACACCCGCGTCCTGGTACGGCGCTGTGCCGTGTCCGTGTGGCGCGACGAGGCGATGCCCGCGGAGTTCCCGATGCTGCTCGAACGCCTCGCCGACGGCACCCGCCTGATCGGCGAATCGCTCTTCGAGCCGGCCGCCGACGTCGCCGCACACCGCGTACTGGGCGAGTTGGGTCGCCGTACGGCGGACATGCCGCTGCCGGTCGGGCTGTCCGCGGTGGTCGTCCTCGGTCAGCTCCGTTCGACGATCATCGACCTGCTCGAGCTCACCGGTACGTCGTACGACGACGCCCGGAAACTGGTCCCGCTCCGGCCGGACGGGCTCGACGAGAAGTAGCAGTGACTCAGGTCACAGCCCGGATCGCCGTCATACCTGCGGACCGGACGCGTCTCACCGGCATGACGATCCACCGACTGATGACCACGATGGCCACCGAGCAGGTCCGTGATCTCGAGGACCTGCTGGCGGTCGACCTGAGCCAGCCCACCGACGACCGGAACGACGCCGCCGCCGAGCAGTAAGGCGCCACCCGGACGAACGGAACCGGGCGGCGCACCCGGACGGCCTGGCCCACCGAGCCAGACCGCACGGAAGTCGCACATCAAACGCAGAGGCGCCCTGGTGCGAGGCGCCCCCGGATCCGTTACCGGTGCACCGCCACAGAGGTGCACCGCCAACCACCCGCCGACCGTCCTGACGCCGCTTGCGCGAGGCTCAGGCCGGTCGGTGGGTGGTTTTGCTTTGCCGGCGCGGCAACAGGTCAGCTCGCGACGGTGATCTCGGTGGTGACCGAGTTCGCGATGAAGCACTCCCGGTGCGCGAGGTGGTGGATCCGCTCGAGCGCCTCGGCGTCCGGCGCCGTACCGCCCCAGACGATCTTCGGATGCAGGGTCACCTCGGTGATCGCCAGCCGGCCGTCGGCGTTCTTCGCCATCACGCCGACTGCGTGGTCGTCGTACGCGTCGACCACCAGGCGCTTGCGGGCCGCGATCGACAGGAACGTCAGCATGTGGCACGACGACAGCGCCGCCACGAACGCCTCCTCCGGGTCGACCGGGCCGGGGTTCCCCAGGTACTTCGGGTTCGCCGAGCCCGGCACCGTGATGCCACCGTCGAAGCGCCACTCGTGGTCGCGGTTGTAGCTGTCGTAGGTGAAATCGTATTCACCACGGCTCCAACTGACATCGACCACGTGCTCCGACATGACTCACCCTTCCGAGACGGCCGCCTTCGCGGATGCGGTGACGGGATTGCATCGTACGGGAGTGTGTCCGGGCAGCTTGGCGACGTAGTCGCTGTCGTAGCGGGCCGCCATCCCGGCAACCGGGAAGTCCGTGGTCACCCATTGCGCGCCACTGGCCAGCGCGATGCCGAGCCGGGTGTAGTCCTTGTCCCGGATCGTTGCCATCGGCTCGTCGGAACGCGTACGGACCAGATAGCCCTTCTTCACCAGGCGCTGGATCTCGGCCTGGTTCGCACCGCGCGGGTCGTTCACCTCGGTGACCGCCGCGTCCGGCGCGCCCTCCGGGCCGCGGGTGAAGACCGCCCGGCCCTCGAGGTTCGGCTTGCCGGCGGTGTAGGTGTCGCGGATCGCGCCGGGTCCACCGTTGTCGAAGTAGAACATCACCTGGCCGCGGACGCTGTTCAGCTTCGGCCAGCCCTTCTTCAGGACCGACTGCTCGAGCGTCAGGCCGGGCTTGCGGACGTCGTCCGGCGTGATGATCTCGTTCTCGCTGAACACCGAACGGATCTCGGTGTCGACGCTGTCCAGGTTCCCGGCGTCCCACGGCGGCGCCTCGACGCCACCGGCGGCGACCACCTGCGGGTCGGACTGCTTCAGCTCGAGGTTGATCGCGATCGGCACGTGGTTCGGGTGCGCGGCGGACCAGGTCTTCACCTGCTGCAGACAGCCGACGAACGTGTCGCAGTTCGTGTTGTAGTCGAAGTCCGGGATGTGCATGACCTTGATCCCCGGCGCGGCCATCGCCGGATCGGTCAGCGGCCCCTGCCCGGTGAGCTTGCGGATCAATGGATACGTATACAGCCCGCCCTGCGGATCCGGGAACAGGTCCAGCTCCAGCGAGCGGACGTTCTGGTCCTCGAGTTGCTGGGTGATCGGTGCGTGCGAGTACCAGAGGTCGACCGAGCCGGCGTTCTGTTGCTGCTGCACCTTCTGCTCGTTCGGGCTGAGTTCGCGGTGGTACGAGTTGTGCGATCCGACCACCTGCAACTGGTTCATCCGCAGGTCGTTGCCCTGCGACCCGTTCCGCGAGTACGCCGTACCGGCCACTCCTGATGCGGCGAGTGCGGCGGACGCGAGTCCGGCGACCACAGCTCTACTGACGCGCATGTATGCCTCCCCTTCCAGTGACGGCATTGAATGCCGCGACTCCGTCGCGGCGGGTCATGCGGCTCTAACTCCCGTCCTTCCCTCGTCGCTCCGGTCGCTTCGCTCCCTCCACTCCTCAGTCCAGGACGGGAGGCCGCATGACCAAGCTGTCGGCAATCTGTCACAAAGAGGTGGCAACGATGTCCCCGCCGGCGTGGACAATGAGTGAATGGTGACATCGGGTGCGTATCCGCTCCGCCGGACGCCGACCCAGGACCGGGCCAGCCGGCAGGTCGAGCGGATCCTCGACGCGGCCTGTGCCGAGGTCGTCGAACGCGGGTACGACGCGGCCTCGACGAGCGGGATCGCGAAGCGGGCCGAGATCGCGGTCGGCAGCGTCTACCGGTACTTCCCGGACAAGCGCAGCCTGATCCAGGCGATCGAGCGCCGCAACCAGGCCCGCTACACCGACGCGGTGCGGGAGCGCCTCGCGGACGTGACGAGCTGGCACGGGGCGATCGACGTCACGCTGGACACGTTCCGGGAGATGCACCGGACAGACCCGGGCTTCAAGGCCGTGGTGCACAGCGGGCTCGGCGACCCGGAGCTCGAGGCGAAGCCGGGAGAGTTCGACGACCAGCACGCCGGGGAGTTCGCGGAGCTGCTGGTGGCGCGCTTCGGCGCCCGCGATTCGCGGGACTTCCAGCTGGCCGTGACGCTGGCCATCACGATGGGCGAGGCGCTGGCGCATCTGGCGGACCGGCTGTCCGCGGCCGAGGCGAAGGCGGTCCTGGATCAGGGCCGGCCGGTGCTCTACGACCTGATCGCCCCGCATCTTCCTGCTTGAGCCAGGGAGTTGGCTCAAGCAGGTGTTCCTCAGGCTGCCGGGGCCGCTGAGTACGGGCCCAGGGTCGGCCAGTGGCTGACCCGTCCGGCCAGGCGAGCCCGGCGCGGGTTCCGGAGGTCGTACGCGACGATCACCCGGTCACCCTTGGTGTAAGTAATCCTGCTCCCGACCGGGAACTTGCGAGCGACCTCGTACGGTCCCTCACCCCGACGGGTGTAGTACTCGACGATGACCTCGGTGTAGACCGCCGGGGCACCGCTCTCCAGTTGGCCGCGGACCGGGCCACGCACCCGGATCACTCGTCCCGCGGTCTTTTCCTCCGTGCCGGTAGGGATTTCGTCCCGGCGCAGGCCGGCCAGGACCTCAGTCACGATGAAAGCCGCGACCACCAGCACCAGGCCGAACCCACCTAGTACAACGATCGTCAACATGGCACTCACCCCCGACGCGCCGCCCGCGAGCGACGCGGTCGTTTTGTCGAAACTGCCTGTGCGGCGTTTGCCGCTTACCGATGGGACGCCACCGAACTTCACTTGGTTCCAGTAGGGTACAAACTTTTTCTACAGGAGCATCATCTCTTCTACAGCTCCATAGTAGAGTCCGGTGGAGCGGTGTTGCTAGAGGTAGAGTTGACCTGTAGTTGTCAGTTTCCGCCCATTCCGAACCGGTACTGCGGCGGAACCGGCCGCTGCGTGCCGAGTGCCTCCTCGGCGGCCAGCCAGTAGTCCGTGAGTGGATTCGCACCCTCACGCACAGTCGCCAACTGGATACCCGCCGCGAGCAGCTCGTGAGCCGCCGCCGGATCGCCCGTCTCCAGCGCATGCCGGACCCGCAACAGCTGGATCCGAGGATCGTCCGGCGCCTGCGCGAGCATCCGCTCAGCCCGCGGTACGTCCGAATCGAGCGCAGCCGCCACCGCCTCCACGACGAGAGGCACCAGATCGGGCCGCACCTCCACAGCGCGCTCGTAGTACTCCAGCTCTCCCGTCACGAGACCGAGGTTGCGAAGCGCCCACGGGTTGTCCCCGGACTGCCGCCACGCCTCGATTGCGCCGTCGACGTCATCGTCGTAGTGCCGCGCCACGCCCCGGTGGTACCAGACGAGCCAGTTGTCATCCGCTGCCTCCAGCAGCTCCCGCCAAGCAACCAGAGTCCCGTCCGGTACGTCGTCACTCGCCGGCAACTGCCCGTCGAGCAACGGCAACCACGCCAGTTCCCGCGCGGTCAACGTGTCATCGCTGAACGGCGTACCGTCCGACACCGTCCAACTGGTGCGCTTGAGCTCAAGGGCACCCCACCCTGACCCCATCGCCAACCGCTCCGCCGGCGCAGCGTCTACAACCCCCAGCCACTCCCGCTCCCGGTCAGGCAGCCCGTCCAGCAAAGGAGCCAGGACAGCAGCTCCCCCGGCTCGAGCTGTCTTCCAGTCCTGGGAGTGCGCGACACCGGCGTCCATCGAGAGACCCCCGTACGCCTCCAGCCAGGACCAGGAGGTCGCCGCGGGCAGCTTGAGATGCTCCATCTGCGTCCGCGCAAGCCCGGCCTGAATCTCGGCGTACCCATCGCTGTCGTGCCCCGGCGCCAGCCACTCCTGCCAGCGGTGGCCACCGTCCCCTTCACCCCAGACGAACAGCTTCCGCCCCTGCAGCCGCTCGGTGGACGCCTGAACGAAGCCGTCACCCGAGCCGTCGACAGACGCGATCCACGACCGTTCCTCCGCCAGCGGCTCGAAGAAGTAGTCGACTGCCCGCGGATGCCGCATCGGGTACGTCAGGTCCGGCTCCACGTCGATGACGTCGATGAGGTCGAGCCGGCTGCCGTACCCGAACCGCCACGCCTGGTCAGCAGGCACCAGCACCCGACGGTCGGGCGACTGCGGTACGGCGATGTTCGACCACCAGTACGCCGGGACCTCGACAGCCGACGGGTTCTGCAGCCGGACGCCGACGTACAGGAACTCGGAGTCCTCCGGCAGCCAGAAGTCGAGCTGGGTGACAAGGTTGCGGGTCCGCTCGAGCTCCCACAGCCGCAGGACCGGCGTACCGTCCGGGCCGTCGACCCGCGCGGCGTGCATCGGTGCGCAGGTGCCGGTCCAGTGGCCGGTGCTCCCGACGTTCCACTCGACGCCGCCCGCGAACCAGGCGTTGCGCAGGGCAAGGTTCGCAGGCTGGAACACCGGATTGCGGTAGAGCAGTTCGGTCCCGCGATGGACGAGCGAGTACAGCCGGCCACCGAGCCCGGGCAGAACGGTCGCGCGGACATGCTCGTTCTCCAGTACGAACGCCGGCAGGGACGTCTCCACGAGCGTGCGGTCGTACCCGTCCTGATTCAGGCACGGCAGCGGACTGTGCAGCCGCCCGTACTCGACGTTCTCCCGCAGGTCGTCCGGCAGCTCGGCGATGTTCTCCACCACATGCGGCTCCCGCTGCATCCGGAGCGGAGCGAGCGGGTTCTCCACACCGAGCGAAGCTGCAGGAAGTACGACGTTTTGCGCAGAAAGGATCGTCACTGCCACATCTTCGCAAGTGCGCTATACATGGTCGACATGGACGCTGATGTGATCGTGGTCGGGGCGGGGTTGGCGGGGCTGGCTGCGACTGCTGAGCTGGCGGACGCGGGGCGGAAGGTGCTGCTGCTCGACCAGGAGCCGGAGGCGTCGCTGGGTGGGCAGGCGTTCTGGTCGTTCGGCGGGCTGCTGTTCGTCGACTCCCCGGAGCAGCGCCGGATGGGGATCAAGGACTCCCGCGACCTCGCGCTGCAGGACTGGCTCGGTTCGGCCGGGTTCGACCGGCTGGCCGACGAGGACAAGTGGGCGCGGCAGTGGGCCGAGGCGTACGTCGACTGGGCGGCCGGCGAGAAGCGCCCATGGCTGCACGCGCAGGGCGTGCGGTTCTTCCCCGTGGTCGGCTGGGCCGAGCGCGGCGGGTACAACGCCGACGGGCACGGGAACTCGGTACCGCGCTTCCACATCACCTGGGGTACCGGTCCGGGCCTGGTGGAACCGTTCGAGCGGCGCGTCCGTGAGGCGGTGGCGAAGGGGCTGGTCGAGTTCCGGTTCCGGCACCGGGTGGACGAGCTGACCGTGACCGGTGGTGTGGTGGACGGTGTCGCCGGCAAGGTGCTCGAGCCCAGCGACGTACCGCGGGGTGTGTCCAGCTCACGGGTCGAGGTCGGCGACTTCGACCTGAAGGCGCAGGCGGTGATCGTCACCTCCGGCGGCATCGGTGGCAACCACGACCTGGTCCGTCAGCAGTGGCCGCAGCGGATGGGCGAACCGCCGAAGCGGATGATCAGCGGCGTCCCCGCGCACGTCGACGGCCGGATGCTCGCGATCACCGAGCAGGCCGGCGGCCGGTACGTGAACCGCGACCGGATGTGGCACTACACCGAAGGCATCCAGAACTGGGACCCGATCTGGCCGCAGCACGGGATCCGGATCCTGCCCGGGCCGTCGTCGCTGTGGTTCGATGCCACCGGCAAGCGACTACCGGTACCGCTGTTCCCCGGGTTCGACACGCTGGGGACGCTCGAGCACATCATGCGGACCGGATACGACTACACCTGGTTCGTCCTCACCCAGAAGATCATCGAGAAGGAGTTCGCGCTCTCCGGCCAGGAGCAGAACCCGGATCTCACCGGCAAGGACATCAAGGGCGTACTGGGCCGCGCCCGCGGTGGGGCGACCGCGCCGGTGCGGGCGTTCATGGAGCAGGGTGCCGACTTCGTTGTTCGCGGCAACCTTCCGGACCTGGTCCGGGGGATGAACGACCTGACCGGCGAGAACCTGATCGACCTCGACGACCTGGAGCGGCAGATCGTCGCGCGGGACCGCGAGCTGACCAACACCTTCACCAAGGACCTGCAGGTGACCGCGCTCCGCGGAGCCCGCAACTACCGCGGCGACAAGCTCATCCGGGTGGCGTCGCCGCACCGGATCCTGGACCCGAAGGCCGGGCCGCTGATCGCCGTACGGCTGAACATCCTGACCCGCAAGTCGCTCGGCGGTCTGCAGACCGACCTGGACTCGCGGGTCCTGCGGACCGACGGCACACCGCTCCCCGGCGTGTACGCGGCCGGGGAGGTCGCAGGCTTCGGCGGCGGCGGCATCCACGGCTACCGCTCCCTGGAAGGCACCTTCGTCGGCGGCTGCCTGTTCACCGGCAGAACCGCCGGCCGAGCCGCCGCGAAGGCTGTCTCCTAGAACACCATCGTCAGGAGGTCGGCGAACAGTTCTTGTTCGTCGACGTCCAGGCCGCGGTTGGTGAACCACGTGGCCATGTTGTGGCAGTCGCGCAGCAGGAAGTCCATCCCCTTCGGGTTGCCGACGATGTCGACGACCTGCGGCAGGTCGATCAGCACGATCCGATCGGCCTGCGCCAGGACGTTGTACGGCGAGAGGTCCCCGTGCGCAAGCCCGGCACGGGCCAGCTCACGCATGCCGTTCCGGAGCTGCTCGAAGTACACGCCGAGCAGCTCCTTCGACGGCCGGACCTGCGCGAGCCGTGGTGCGGCACCGCCTTCGCCGTCGTCGATGAACTCCATCAGCAGCTCGGTGCCGTCCACCTGCACGGGGTACGGCACCGGGACGCCGGCCTTCCACAGCCGGTTGAGGGCCTCCCACTCGGCGTACGCCCAGCCACCCGCCGCGACGCTCCGGCCGTGCGAGGTCTTCTTCGCCATCGCGCGGCTGTCACGGCTGTTGCGGGTACGGCGGCCTTCGACGTACGACGTACTGCGATGGAAGGACCGGTGCTCCTCGGTGCGGTACCGCTTCGCGGCCAGCAGCGAGGACTTCGCCGGGTTGTCGCCGATGGCTTCGACGGCCCGTTCGACCAGGAAGACGTCGGCTTCCTTACCGGTTTTGAGGACGCCGAGCTCGGTGTCGATCGCAGCCTGTTCCGTCACGACCCAGTTGGGTCGTGGTTCCGGGCCGCGAGAACCGCGCTCGACGTCCAGCCAGGTGGACCACCGTTGATCCGGTCCCAGGGTCTCGTCGACCGACTGGAACTGGAAGGTGAAGTAGTTATCGGTGAGTTCGTACTCGGATGAAGACAACTGGAATGCTCCTGAACCGTGAAGTGAGACTGACGCGGACATGCCGCAGCACAGTGATGGCCATCCGTCAGCCCTCCTCAGGTCCAGGCGGCGTTCGTCACCGCTCGGTCGCACCAGGATGCCCGCGCATTCCAGGCTCCGCAACGTATTTACCGGACCATTCAGCGGAACTGCGATCGTGCGGTCGGACGCAACCGGAGCTCCTGCACCGGCCTCGCGGAGCGGCAGACCAGCTCCGGCTGCACCCGCTCCCGCCAGACCCGGGACGCCGCGAGCTGCCGACGGTGTTCGTCGTACGCCGAGTCGCCGGGGAACCGCGCGAACCAGGCCAGCACCACCTCGTCCCGCAACGGCAGCTGCGGAAAGTTGTTCTTGGCAACCAAGCTCTCGAACACCGCGACCGGCTCGGCACCGGTCGCGGCCAGGACGGGCGCGACCGTGTCCGTGAAGTACTCCACGAAGCCGTCGTCCTCCGCGCCGCGGTGATACACGGCGCCGGCGATCACCGAGCTCGGGGACTCGTCGGCGCGCGGCGCGTCGAGCACGGGGTAGCCCGCACCGAGGCGTACTGGCTTCAGCAGCAGGGCGTTGTCGGAGTCGACCATCGTCGCGTTGGCGGCCGCGGAGTGCGCACGCCAGATCGGGCCGTAGTAGAAGGCGTTCAGGGCGTCCGCGCGGGCCGGCAGATCGCGGAACCCGCGGATCCAGACGAACCGGTCCGGGTCGTCGAGATCGCGGAACTGACCGGCGATGTGCATCCCGGTCTGCTCCTGCCCGTCGACGAAGTGCGTGTCGAACAGCTCGATCAACGTGTCCCGTTGCCCGGGATGCAGGGTGTACTGGCGCAGGTCGACGACGGCGCAACACTCGTTCATGAGTGCGAGCAAACCATCGAAACCTGACAGTTACTGTCAGGCGACAAGCGTTTCAAACAGCCGTAACAACCGGGCACTTGCAAGCTGCGCCTGAGTTTGATCTGGTGGAACCCAGTGGTTGAGCCCCCTGCCACGACCTGCAACGACACGACGAGAGGTCTCGCCCGTGACGATCGCAGCAATCGAAGATTCCAAGCAGAGCATCGCCGACACCACCCACGAGCTGCTGCTCGAGGCGGACGCCGTCCCCGATCCACGGCACCAGGCCTGCCTCGACCAGGTCGTCCTGCTGAACGCTCCGGTGGCCAGATCCATCGCGTCCCGCTATCGCAGCAAGGGCGTCGACTCCGACGACCTCGAACAGGTCGCCTATCTCGGTCTCGTGAAGGCCGCGAACGGCTACCGGCTGGACGCGTCGACAGCCTTCCTGTCGTACGCGGTGCCGACGATCCGTGGCGAGCTGAAGCGCTACTTCCGCGACTGTGCGTGGACGATCCGCCCGCCGCGGCGCGTGCAGGAGATGCAGGGCAGCATCGCGGCCGCCGAGCCTGAACTGATGCAGCGCCTCGGTCATGTACCGAGCGACCAGGAGACCGCCGCGGCACTCGGCACCGATCCGTCCGAGGTCGCCGAGGCCACATCGGTCCGCGGCTGTTTCAACACGCTGTCGCTGGACGCTCCCGGTACGACGGACGGCGGGACCAGCCTGATGGAGACGGTCGCGAACGCCGAGGACGGGTACGACCTGGTGGAGAACGTGCACACCCTGACGCCCGCGGTCGCGAACCTCGGCGACCGGGACCGGCGGATCCTCCAGCTGCGGTTCGGCAGCGGGTTCACCCAGGAGGAGATCGGGCACGAGCTCGGCGTCAGCCAGATGCAGGTCTCCCGGCTGCTCCGCGGCATCCTCGAGTCGCTGCGCACCGACCTGGCCGCCCGCGTACCGACGGACGGGTAGTGGTCCGCTCCGCCCGCTCAGCTTGAGCCGCTGCCAGGCTCAGGAAGTGGCGGCTGAGCCCACCACTACCCGTTGTTCGGTGCGGTAGCGTCGCCCTCGTGGACTTCGAGGAGGCGGCGGATGCGGTGTACGCGGCGCCGGCGGCCGACTTCATTGCTACTCGCAACGAGCTGGCCAAGCAGCTGAAGGCCGACGGCGACCCGCTCGGGTCGACCCGGCTGAAGGCGCTGCGCAAGCCGACGGTCGCGGCCTGGATCGCGAACCTGCTCGCCCGCAACCTGCCGGAAGAGCTCGACGACCTGCTCGCGCTCGGCGACGAGTTCCGCGAGGCGACCGCGGACCTAGACGGCGACCGGCTGCGCGAGCTGACGCCGCGCCGGCACCAGCTGCTGGACAAGCTGACGAAGGAAGCCGCGCGGCTGGCCGCTGCCGAGGGTCAGAAGATCAGTCCTGACGTCGGGCAGAAGCTCCGCGAGACGCTCGACGCTGCGCTGGTGGATCCGGCGGCGGGTGACGCCGTACGCGACGGACGGCTGAGCAGTGCGCTGCGGCACGTCGGGTTCGGGGTCGTCGACGAGAACGGCGAGCCGTCGAACGTCACCCCGCTCACCGACGACCGCCGCCGGGCCGCCCGGGACCGCCGCAGGACGCCGCGGGCCGTCGAGGACAAGGCTGCGGAGGTCAGGCCGGGGCGGACCGGGAAGACGGCGGAGGCGGGTGCAGCAGAGCCGGCTGAGGCTGAGCCGGCCGAGACCGCGGCGGCGCGCAAGGCGCGGGAGGCTGCGGAGCGCGAGCGGCGGGAGCGGGAGGAACGCGAGGCTGCCGAGAAGGCGGAGGCGAAGCAGGCCTTCGAGGATGCGGTCACGGCGGCGCAGGAAGCCGAGTCGACGGTCGAGGATCTGGAGACCCAGCTCGACAACGCCCGCGAGGCGCTCTCCGAGGCACAGTCGCTGGTCCACCGCCTCGGCAGCGAGCTCGACGAGGCCCGCCGAACGGCCCGCGAAGCGCAGAAACACAGCCGCGAAGCCCGCAAACACTACAACCGCCTGTAGTCACCCGCCCGCGGCCGGAGCAGCGCAGCCGCCGGTGGGCGATGCAGCCGCCGGTGGGCTGGGGGGCTAGTTTTCGGGGTTTGGGGTGGGGAGTAGGTAGCGGCGGGGGTTGGGTGGTGCGCCGGCGTCGAGCCAGCGGTGGAAGCCGGCAGGGTTGCGGCGCTCGAACTCGTCCAAGCAGATGCGGCGGACCTCGGCGACGGCCTGGCGATCCCGCGGACCGGCCTCGTGCGCGAGCTGCTTCGCGGTGTCGGACCAGACACCGCAGAGCTCGGCGATCGTCAGCGGGCACTGCAGGGTCTCGATCAGCCGCTCGTCCTCCGCGAGCTGCGCGTCGGTCAGGCGCTCCAGCCTCCGCTGCTTACGCGACGGCCGGTGGTCGGGTCGCCGGTCCGGCACCGCGAGGTCGATCAGTACGAACACGATCGCCAGGATCACCGCCGCCGTCACGCCGAGTGCGCCCCAGGCGAGCAGCCGCACCAGCCCGGGCAGACACAGCACAGCCGCAGCCGCCGTCGCCGCGACCAGCGCCGCGGAGCCGTACGGAGCATCGTCGGTCACATGCCGCACCACCGCGGCGAGCGGCCAGATCAGCGCGAAGACGACGACCAGCACGATCGCGGCGGCAATCGGGCCGAGCAGCAGAACACCGGCGAGCGCCCCGGCCGTCCCGATCCCGAGACCGGCCGCGCTCCCCGTCCGCCGTGCGACCCGCGAAAGATGCCTCACCACAGCTCACTCACCGTCACCACACCCCACAGAGTCCCCCTCACCCGATGAACGAACAACCCCTCGGGACGGTTCCGCTTCCGGCGCGCCCCGCGTCGAGGGTGACCTGTTCAACCCGTGGTCGGTGCTGTCATCGACGCCGACTTCACGGATCATTGTTGAAATGAGGACCTTCGCCGAACGCGTCCGCGGCCTCGCCCCGGCCCCGTGGGAGCACGACGTAGAGCTGCTCCGCAGTCTGTACGACGCCCAGCTCGGCAGCCGGCACGCGGACCTGGCGGCCCGCTGGATGCAGTCCCAGGGCACCGGCTTCTACACGATCGGTTCGGCCGGCCACGAGGGGAACGCGGCCGTCGCCGCCGTCCTGCAGCCGACCGACCCGGCGCTGCTGCACTACCGCTCGGGCGCCTTCTACCTGACCCGCGCCGCACAGTGCGGTTCGAAGGACGGCCTGCGCGACATCCTGCTCGGCGTCGCCGCGGCGACCACCGAGCCGATCGCGGGCGGCCGGCACAAGGTTTTCGGCCGGCACGAGCTGTCGATCATCCCGCAGACGTCGACGATCGCGTCCCACCTGCCGCGCGCGATGGGCGTCGCGTTCTCGCTGAACCGTTCGCACAAGCTCGGCGTACCGTCCCCGTGGCCGGACGACGCGATCGTGGTGACCAGCTTCGGCGACGCGTCCGCGAACCACTCGACCGCGACCGGCGCGATCAACGCCGCTCTGCACGCCTCGTACCAGGGCCTGCCGATGCCGTTGCTGCTGGTCTGCGAGGACAACGGCATCGGGATCAGCGTGCGTACTCCGGACGGCTGGATCAGGCAGGCGTACGGCTCGCGCCCCGGCCTGCGGTACTTCGACGCGGACGGCACCGACCTGGACGCGGCGCTCTCGCTGGCGACCGAGGCGGCGACCTTCGTACGGCGGAACCGGCGCCCGGCGTTCTTGCGCCTGCGAACGGTCCGGCTGCTCGGCCACGCCGGGTCCGATGTGGAGACGGCGTACCGCTCCCCCGCAGAGCTCGCCGCGGACGAGGAGCTGGACCCGCTGCTCGGTACTGCCCGCTACTTGCTCGGAGCCGGCTACACCGCCGACGAGATCGTCGAGTTGTACGAGGACAAGCACGCCGAGGCACTCCGGATCGCGGCCGAGGTCGCTGGACTCCCCCAGCTGACCTCACCCGAAGTCGTCGCCGCGCCGCTGCGCTTCCCCGAGTCTGAAGCGGTCGTCGATGCGCTGCCGCAGCGCATCCCGGCCGCAGAACCGTTGACGCTCAGCCAGTCGATCAACCGAGCGCTCAGCGACGTCCTGGCGTCCTATCCGGAGGCGATGGTCTTCGGTGAGGACGTCGGCCGCAAGGGTGGGGTGTACGGGGTGACGCGCGGCCTGCAGAAGGCGTACGGGCCGGCCCGCGTCTTCGACACGCTGCTCGACGAGCAGTCGATCCTCGGACTCGCGCTCGGTGCGGGAGTGTCGGGGTTGCTGCCGATCCCGGAGATTCAGTACCTGGCGTACCTGCACAACGCCGAGGACCAGCTGCGCGGCGAGGCGGCGTCGCTGAAGTTCTTCTCGCAGGGGCAGTACACGAACCCGATGGTGCTGCGGATCGCCGGCTACGGCTACCAGAAGGGCTTCGGCGGTCACTTCCACAACGACGACGCGATCGGCGTCCTGCGCGACATTCCGGGGATCGTGATCGCGTCACCGTCCCGTCCCGACGACGCGGCCGGGATGCTGCACGCGTGCGCGGCCGCGGCCCGGTCGACCGGTGCGGTGAGCGTGTTCCTGGAGCCGATCGCGCTGTACCACCGGCGGGACCTGCACGAGGATGGCGACGAGCAATGGCTGGCACCGTACGCCGGCGAACCGGTGCCGATCGGGCGCGCGCGGACGTACGGCGACGGAACCGAGCTGACGATCGTGACGTTCGGGAACGGTGTGCCGATGAGCCTTCGGGTGGCTGCCCGGGTGCCGGGGATCCGGGTCGTCGACCTGCGCTGGCTGGCGCCGTTGCCGGTCGAGGATCTGTTGCGCGAGGCAAACATCACCGGGCGGGTACTGGTCGCCGACGAGACGCGCCGTACTGGTGGCGTGTCCGAAGGCGTGCTGGCCACGCTGATCGACCACGGGTACACCGGCCGGCTGGCGCGCGTGACGAGCTACGACTCGTACGTCCCGCTCGGCGCGGCCGCCCACGAGGTCCTGCTCAGTGAACAGACCATCGAGGCCGCCGCGCGCGAACTGCTCAGCTGAAGACACTCCTCAGCTGAACAGGCGCTGCCAGAAGGACTTCTTCTTCGGCTGCGGTGGCTCTGCCGGGCCGGAGATCGGCTCGCGGGCCGGGCGGTCCATCCGCCACTGCGCGATGACCACTTCCTCGTCCACCTGGCCGGTCGGGACGACGGGGCCGCTGGTGTCGCGGATCGCGATCCGGATCCGGTTGTTCAGGTCGGCGAGGTACTCGCGCACCTCGGACTCGCGGCGCATCCCGCGGACCTTCTCGTGGATCTGCTGCTTCTCCTTGCGGAGCTGCATCGCCGACGGCAGCAGCGCGTCGGTCTCGACGTTCTCACGGCGGATAAAGTCCTTCACCCACCAGTCCGGATCGTGCCCGTCGGAGAGTTTCAGCGGCTTCCCGGCCCCCGCCAGGTTGTCGAACTCGCCCGCCTGCTGGGCTCGCTTGAGCTGGGCCTCGACCCAGTCCTGGGTCTTCATGCCCGGTGGCTTGCGCTCGGTCATGGTGTCGGCACCTCACCTAGGAGTTGCTTCGGAGCACCATCGTACTGACTTGTGAATGCAATCACAAGGCATACTCGAAACGTGCAGCTGACCGATGAACAGATCGCGGCGATGACGCCGGCCGAGCGCCGGGACCTGATCCTGCGACTCGCGCCGCGCCCGGGCGGGTTGCCGTCCCGGCGGACGATCGAGCGGTTCCGCAAGTGGCGGACCGTACTGATCCTGATCTGCGTGGCCGTCCTGGTCCCGTGGACCGTGTACCTGGCGATCACCCTGCCGAGCCACTACGTCGCCCGGAACTGGGTCGCGACCTGGGTCGGGTTCGACATCTTGCTGCTGACGATGCTGGTGCTGACCGCGATCGGCGGCTGGAAGCGCAAGCAGTTCGTCTTCCCGACCGCGTTCGCCTCCGGCGTGCTGCTGATCTGCGACGCCTGGGTCGACGTGATGACCAGCCAGCGCGGCGACGACCTCACCCAGGCGCTGCTCAGCGCGCTGCTGGTCGAGCTCCCGCTGGCGTTCGTACTGATCGCCGGCCCGCTCCGCCTGCTCCGGATGGTCGCGATCCGGCACGGCATGATCAATCCCGAGTCGCACCTGTGGCGGATGCCGATCCCGATCCCCGATCTGTACACCGACCACAAGGTCCCGCCGCCGGCCTGATGACAGTCCTCCTGACCCGCTCGGACATCCTCCGCGCGCTCCACGTACCGGCGGTGCTCGACGCGCTGCGCGCCGGGTTCCGGCAGTCCAACGACATCGAGCCGCTGCGGATCCGGACCGATCTGCCTGGTCCCGGTACGGCGACGGCGCTGCTGCCGGGCCTGATCCCGGGGATCCCGGCGTACACGGTGAAGGTCAATGCGAAGTTCCCTGATGCCAGTCCGGCGCTCCGCGGCGTCGTGTGCCTGCACGATCTGACCGACGGCACACTGCTCGCGCTCCTCGATTCGGCCACGATCACAGCCTGGCGCACAGGTCTCGCCGCCGCCCTGGCTACCGACGCTTTGGCCGGTCCGGCGACGTCGGTCGGGGTGGTCGGAGCCGGTGCTCAGACCGCGATGGTGATCGCCGGACTCGCGGTCCTCCGCAAGATTGAGCAGCTGGTTGTGTACGACCTCGATCCGGAGCGAGCGGCAGAATTCCTCGTACAGCAAGGGATTCCGGGCACCGTTGCGAACAGTCCACAGGAGGTCGCCGCGGCCGCGGACATTGTCGTTCTCGCCACTTGGTCGCGGCGACCGCTCCTCACGGCCGCCGACGTACGGCCCGGTCAGCACTTCACCACCCTTGGCGCCGACGAGCCGGGCAAGGTGGAGCTCTCCGCCGATCTCCTGTCCGCGGCCCGCGTGGTGGTCGACGACCGCGCACTCGCCGCCCAGATGGGTGCCCTGGGCAACGTTGGCCTGCCCGCCGATGCGGCGCACGCGACCTTCTCCGAGGTACTGACCGGAGCCGCCGCCGGTCGCCGCTCGGCCGGCGAGCTCACCGTCTACGCGCCCGTCGGCCTGCCCTGGCAGGACCTGGCGATCGCCTGGCCCGTCCACCAGGCCGCCGAAGGGAAGACGATCGACTTCCTTGTCTAGTTGACGGTCGCGCCCGCGCTGAGGTTGATCGCGGTGCCGGTGATGGAGGCCGCCTGGTCCGAGGCGGCGAAGGCCGCGACGGCGCCGACGTCGGCAAGGGTAGCGGCGCGGTTCAGCATCGTCTGCGCCGCCGTCTGCTCGGCGATCTCGCGGCGGAAGTCCTCGGGGTAGGTGTCGGGATTCGACTCCGGAATGCCATTGGTCTGCAGGGTGATCACCCGGATGCCGTGCTCGCCCAGCTCGCGCGCCAGGCTGCGGCGGAGCGCCTCGACCGCGCCGAACCCGACCTGGAACGCGCCGAGGTTCGCCATCGGGTCGCCGTTCCCGCCGAAGGTCAGGATCACGCCGGAGCGCTGCTTGATCATCTGCCGGGCGGCGGCGCGGGACGTGAGGTAGAAGGTGCGGAGCATGTTCCGGACCGGTTCCTCGACGTCGGCCAAGGACATGTCGGCCAGCGGCGTACCGAAGTACTGCTTGTGGCCGATCAGGTTGAACGAGATGTCGATCCGGCCGATCGCCTCGGCATGCCGGTCGATCGATTCCTCGTCGAGCGCGTCGACGACACCGGTCTCGGCCTTGCCGCCCGCGGCGCGGATCTCGGCGGCGAGGCGTTCGAGGGTCTCCGCCGTCCGGCCGGCCAGGTGAACGGTCGCGCCTTCGCGGGCGAACGTCTTCGCGACCGCGCCGCCGATCGGGCCGGTCGCGCCGTACACGACCGCTTGCTTGTCGATGAGCATCATGGGTGGGCCTCCTCGGCCAGTGCGGTGACGAGATCGTCGAGTTGCTGCATGGAGGCGACGACCCCGCGTTCCATGCCGCCGTCGACGTACAGGTCGCGGTCCTCGACCGCGAAGAAGACGGTGTTCTGGGTCAGGGTGGTGACCCCGTCGGCCTCGTCGAAGGTGATCAGATTCAGATAGACGGTCCCGGGCGCCTCGTCGAACTCGTACGTCTGCACGATCCGGTCGGGCGTCGGCTCGCCGTGATAGAGCCCGTGGAACGCGTAGCCCTTGCCGTCGACGTCGTAGTGCGTCCACCGCCAGCGGCCGCCGTGCCGCGGGTCGAGCTGGTTGACGACGAGCTCGAGCCCGGCCGGCCCGAGCCAGCGCTTCACCAGGTCGGGCTCGGTGTAGGCGCGGAACAGCAGTTCCTTGGGTGCGTTGAACGTCCGGACGATGACGACCTGCGGTACGCCGGGCTCCGCGGTGATCTTCACGAGTCCTCCTTCAGGTCGTCCAGCAGTTCGTCGAGGCGGTCGAAGCTCTCGGTCCAGTAGGCGCGGTAGTCCATCAGCCAGCCGACGGCGGTCCGCAGCGGCGCGGCCTCGAGATGACTGAGCCGCGCCGTCGCGCGCTGCGAGCGGCTGATCAGGCCGGCCTGCTCCAGCACCTTGAGGTGCTTGGACACGGCCGGCTGCGACATGCTGAACGGCGCCGCGAGCTGCGCGACGGTGGCGTCCCCGCCCTTCAGCTGGACGAGGATCGCCCGGCGGGTCGGATCGGCCAGCGCCGCGAAGACGCCGGTCAACCCATCTTCATAACCAGATGGTTTCAGAACCATGTGGTTAAGGATGCAGAGCGCGGGCCTCTGCTGTCAAGGGTGTCGCCGCCAGGCAGTCGAGTCGCACCAGGCCGGGTCGATGCCCTGCTGGATGCAGTACTGCCGGAAGAGATCCTGCTGGGTCGACGGCGTGACCGTCGACCGCGAGGGGCGCGGCCGGGCGGTTGTCCGGGTGGGAGTCGGGGTCGTCGCTGCCCGCTCGGGGCTCCGGCGCCTGGTCGGCTTCGAGCTCGCCCGATGCGTAGGCGTCTTGCTCGGGACGGCAACGGTGTGCGGTACGAGCGATGGCGCGGTGGTTCGCCGTACGGCAGGAGGCGTCGACACTCGTACCGGAGTCTGGGAAGGCGAGGACGACTGGGTCGCCCCGGCGAACTTCACGGCTGTCGAGTCGTCCGGGCTGCCATTGAAGACGCCGATCGCCAGCACCGCCCAGATGTTGACCGCGGCGAACACGAGCAGCGCCGCCGCCCCGGCGTACACGGCCCGGCGGGACGGGGCGGCGTACCGGCCGACCGGTCCGAGAACCGGCTTGCCCCGACCGTCGACCCAGAAGCGCCAGCCCGGTGGCGCCGGCGGCCAGGAGGCGTCGGGGTGCCAGGACTTCGGCGGGATCCAGTTGCGACGAGGTGTGACCGGCCAGTTCGGCGGTACCACGAACCGCTTCAAGACAACTCCTCCGCCGGCACCGTCAGGACGCTCGCACCCAGCCCAACGACACAGACCCGGCGCGGGCTACTTGCGGCTTCGGTACGACCCGCGTGTCGACTGGCTTTTTCGATCAACCCCTGGCGCGAGGACCGATGAAGTCAGGTTAGGCTTACCTACGTGCGCCACTCTTCGGAGGAACTTCCGCCATGGCTTTGTCTCGTATCCGGTCGGTCGCGGCCGTCGCGATCGCCGCTCTCACCCTCTGCGCCGGCCTGACCGCCTGCAGCCAGGACGACACCCGGAACTCCGCGGCGACCACCGGCGACACCGCCGGGTTTCCCGTGACCATCGACCACCTGTACGGCTCGACCACGATCAAGGCGAAACCGCAACGAGTCGTGACGCTCGGCGGCGGCGACATGGAGGCGGCTATCGCGCTCGGCGTCGTACCGGTCGCCGGCGCCGACTGGTTCGGGGACACGCAGTTGCGCGGCTGGGTGAAGTCCGCGCTCGGTGACCGCCCGGCGCCGAAGCTGATCGGCGCCTCGGAGCCGAAGTTCGAGGAGATCGCGGCGCTGAAGCCGGACCTGATCGTGTACGTCAACACGGTCAACGACAAGAAGCAGTTCGACACCTTGAACGCGATCGCGCCGACGATCGCGGCGCCGGCGGGGACCAAGAACGTGTACGGCGTGCCGTGGCAGGACCAGGTCCGTGAGATCGCCAAGGCGACCGGGACGACAGCCGCCGGCGAGCAGGTCGTGAAGGACACCGAGAAGCTGGTCACCGACACCGCAAAGGCGAACCCGGAGTTCGCGGGCAAGATCATCACCGCCGGCGTGTACTCGGCCAACAGCCTGAACGCCTGGCTGCCGTCGGACCCACGGATGCGGCTGCTGACCTCGCTCGGGTTCAAGTCCAACCCGCAGATCGACGCGATGGAGAACGGCGACTTCTACGTGAAGATCTCCCCGGAGCTGACCCCGAAGCTGGACGCCGACGTGGTCTTCATGGCCGCCCTCGACAGCTCCGGCAAGCTCGACCCCGCGGCCGTCAACGACAAGCTCTTCAACGCCCTCCCCGCAGTCAAGGCCGGCCACATCGCCTACTGGGGCGGCGCCCCGGTCATCAACACCCCCACCCCGAGCGGTGAATTCTCCAGCGCCATGTCCATCGGCGGCCCCCTCGGCATCAAGTACGCCCTCCCCAAACTCGCCCCCATGCTCAAAACCGCCCTATCCGGCAAGAACTAGCGCGAGGCCGACCACCCCGACCTCACGATACTTACATTTGCGAAACTTTCCTCAAAGAAAGTATCTTGAAAGTAAGTATCCGACTCGTGGCCCGGGGTGATCACCAATGCACGGATTCGTCGGACGTCGACGTGAGCTCGGCCTGCTCGACGACCTCCTGACCCCGCTGAAGGCTCGCGAGCGGGGCACCCGACGCGGCAGGGCCGTGCTGCTGCGAGGGCGTCGACGAGTGGGAAAGTCGCGGCTGGTCGAGGAATTCCTTGAGCGCTCGGAACTCCCGCACGTCTTCTTCACCGCGGTGGGCGGCTCGCGGGACGGCGACCTCGCCGCATTCGGCGCTGAGATCGCGGCCTCGACGCTGCCGGACGCGCCACGGTTCGCGGACTTCGCGGTCCCCCAGACGTGGGACGCGGCGTTCGCCCTGCTCGTCGCGGCGCTTCCGCGCGACCAGCCGAGCATCGTGGTGATCGACGAGATGCCGTACCTGATCAGAGACGATCCGACCTTCGAGGGTGCCCTGCAGAAGGCGTTCGACCGCTCGCTCGCCAAGCTGCCGGTGCTGTTGATCCTGATCGGTTCCGATCTCGCGATGATGGAGCAACTGAACACCTACGGCCGCCCGTTCTACCAACGAGGCACCGAGATGGTCGTACCGCCGCTCAATCCGGCCGAGGTTTCCAGCATGCTCGGTCTGCCACCGGCCGAGTCCTTCGACGCCTATCTGATCAGTGGGGGTCTGCCGCTGATCCTGGAGGAATGGCCCCGAGGCGCCGGCACCGTCGAGTATCTGGAGCAGGCACTGCGTCGACCGACGTCGGCCCTGCTCGTCAGCGGGGAACGTGCGCTGGCTGCCGAGTTCCCTACCGAGGCACAGGCGCGCCTCGTGCTGAGTACGATCGGCCACGGGGAGCGCACCTTCACATCGATCGCCCGTGCGTCCGGAGACCTCAACCCCGGCGCCGCAAAACGCGCTTTGGGAATCCTGACCGCTCGCCGGATCGTGGCCGCGGAACTACCGCTGTCCGCACGCCCGAGCCGGGAGACCCGCTACCGGATCGACGACCCCTATCTACGGTTCTGGCTGTCCTTCGTCGGCCCTGGGATCCCGATGATCGAGCGCGGCCGGGGCGATCGCGTCCTCGAGACGATCCGCACGAACTGGACAACCTGGCGAGGCCGGGCGATCGAGCCCGTCGTCCGCGAGGCGCTCCGGCGGCTGACAGACGAATCACTCCCCGCCGGCACCGATGCCGTCGGCGGGTACTGGACCCGAACCAACGACCCCGAGATCGACATCGTCGGAGCCGACAGGGCGCCGATCGCCAAGCAGATCACGGTTGTCGGGTCCATCAAGTGGCTCGAGAACAAGCCCTTCGACCAGCGTGACCTCGCCCGATTGATCCGGCACAGATCACAGCTCCCGGGTGCTGACGACGTGACGCCGCTGCTCGCGGTCAGCCGTCATGGGTGCACCGCGCGGGACGTTGTCCACATCTCGCCGGACGTCCTGATCTCCGCCTGGGAGTGAGCTCCGCTGTACTGCTAGAGGACGGTGGTCAGGAGGTTGGTCAGGTCTTGGCCGAACGGGCGGTCGGTGTGGATCGGGGGGACGGCTGCGTCTACTGCCTGGAAGAGGGGTTGCAGGGCGGTGGGGATGGGGCGGTCGGAGAGGGCGAAGGCCTGGCGTACGGCGAGGAGTTCGCAGGCGGTGGTTTCGCGGGTGAGGCGGATTGCTTCGGCGAGGTTGCCAACCGCTTCCCACGAGAACGTCTGGACGTCTTCCTGACCGTTCGACGTCTCCGCCGTACTGATTGCCGTGGGCAACGTCAGGCGCCGGAGCTGGTGGGTGGTGGCGACGGCGCGCTTGTGGACCGCGACCAGCCCCGCCTGCGGGCCGGGTTCGCGGGCCAGCTGCGGCTGCAGTCCGGTGACCGCGGGATCGAGCAGCCGGTGCAGCCGGGCAGTCGAGACCTCCGCCGCATGCGCGAGCGCCGCGGTCAGGTGGTCGCAGTGCGCCGTCAGGTCGATGCCGTGGAAGCCGGCCGTGCCGACGAACTCTCCGTCCAGGTACGCGGGTGAGTCGGTCACGCCGTCGAACGCGCGCTCGACCGCAGCGTCAAGATTCTGCAGCGTACGTCGGACGTGTGCGAGAACATGCCCCGCGACCCGGAACGACACCGGCGCCTGCAGGCTCCGCGGATCGGGTTCGGGACCGGCGAGGTCACGCAGCCGGGCCAGCTCCGCGGTCAGCGCCTCGTCCGCGCGACCGACCGCCTCGCCGTACGGGTCCCGATTCGCTCCGACCACCGCGATCGCAGCGGCGGCCACCGCGGTGAGCTTGTCGGCCAACTGATGAACGCGCGTCGCGTGCAGTGCGGCTCGACCGGTCGCGCCGGGGATGCCGGCCAGCAGGGAGATGCCTTCTTTCGGTCCCGGATCGAGGGACGCGAACGCGTGCGCCAGCGGGATGATCTCGCCCGCCGATCCCGCGCCCTCGAGCGGGATCTTCGGTGGTTCGCCACTGTTGATCAGGGCAACCAACTGGTGGATGAGGTCGGTGGAGACGGCGGCGTCGCCGGTGAGGAAGGTCCGGAGGCGGCCGATCAAAACGGCTCGTACTTCCTCGGCAGGCAGCCAGGGCGGGCCGCCGACGGCTCGGCCGAGCAGCAGGTTGCGTTGGTGGATGCGCTGCTCGTCCTCGGTCAGCCGCACCTTGCTGAGGTTGCCCATGCCGGTGTTCACGCCGTACACGGGCCTTCCGGACGCCAGCGTGCGCAGGGCATCGGCCCGGATCGCGGCCAGCCGGTCGAGCAACTCCGGTGCTATCTCGATCGGTTCGGGGCCGGCCGGATCCAGCTCCGCCGCGTGGGTGATCGTCTTTGTCATCAGTGGAATCGCAGCATCGTGCCGGCGTCCGCGGCTTCGGCGCGGCGCAGGATCAGGTGCGCGATCGCGACGTCCAGCAAGGACAGACCGCGATGCCAGAAGAGGTTGCGCTCGGCATCGTTCTCGCGACCGGGCTGCTGCCCTGCGACGATGGCGCCGATCTCGGCGTGCATCGTCTCCGGCGACAACCGCCCGGTGTCGACGTGCCGCCGCAGCGCGCCGAAGCTGCCGGACTGCGCCTCCCGCCAGTCGTCGACGACAACCTTGTCCATCACGTCGAGCAGATCCAGCTCGACCGCCGAGACCGTCCCGTACGGCACGACGAATGCTCCCGGCCGGACCGCCGCCGTACGGAGCAGCGGCTCGGGCTCGGTCAGCCGGGTCGCCTCCACCAGTACGTCGGCGCCGTCGAACGCCTCCTCCGCGGTCGCGCACACCCGGATCGGCGTGGACAGCTCAGCGCTGAGCTCGGCCGCGAACTGCTCGCGGGACTCCGGCCGCCGCGACGTCACGCGGATCTCGTCCAGGTCGAACAGGTCGTCGAGCATCGTGACGTTCCACCAGGCGGTCCCGCGGGCGCCGGCGTGCGCGAGGATCTTGCTGTCCCGGCGGGCGAGGTGCCGCGCGCCGACCGTCGTCATCGCGCCGGTGCGGGCCGCGGTGATCATCGTGGCGTCCAGCACCGCCAGCGGTACGCCGGTGGTCGGGTCGAACAGCGTCGCCATCGCCAGCTCGCTCGGCAGGCCCTTGCGGTAGTTCGGGACGAAGTCGCCGACCACCTTCACGCCGCTGACCCCATGCTCGCCGAGCCCGTCGAGGTGCCCGCGGAGGACGTTGAAGTGGCCGATGCCGCCGTTGTCCGGGGTGAGGTGTACGCGCGGCTCGAAGGCCGTCCGCCCCTCGCCGTGCTCGCGGACCGCTTCCTCGACGGCGTCGACGATCTCCAGCCGGGTCAGCCCGAGGGCGTCGATGTCCGGTCCGCTCAGGAAACGCAGCCAGATTCCGTCAGCCACACCAGGCTCCTTCGGTTGCCGTCGGTCGATACTTAAGTTTCGCCCGGCCACGTTACGTTCGGCGCATGGGGTCGACTACTGGGACGCCGGAGAGCACGGTGATCGGGCACTCGACCGGCGACAAGGTGCTGTTGTTCGGCGGGCTGCCGCTGGCCGGGCTGGTGCTCGGGTTCTTCCTGCCGCGGCTCGCGGACTGGGCGGCCGGCCTTTCGTGGGTTCCGTTCCAGGGGGTGTTGCGGCTGATCGCGGCCTGGGACAGCTGGTGGGTCGTGGTGGTCTGCGTCGTCGTCGGGCTGGTGGCCGGCGTCGTACTCGCCGGAATGGCGCTCGACGACACCTTGAAGGTGACGATCACCAGCAGGTCGGTCGAGTTCCTGAAGCACCAGAAGACCGTGACGGTGCCGCGGGAGAAGGTGTCGGTCGCGTTCCTGGACGGCAAGGAGATCGTCCTGCAGGACGCGTCCTCCCGGGAGCTCGCGCGGGAGAAGCACGATCAGCTGAAGTCCGAGACCCCGAAGATCGCCGCCGCCTTCCGCGCGCACGGCTACCCGTGGTCCGAGGCGGGCGACCCGCACTCGGCCGAGTTCCGGCGCTGGATCGAGGACAACCCGGACCTGCCGCCGGCCGTGAACGCGATCCTCAAGGTCCGTTCCAGAGCCTTCGACGACGGCGACAAGGGCAAAGCCGACCTCCGCGAACTCCGCACCGAGCTCACCAACCTCGGCTACACCATCAAGGACAAAGACCGCAAACAGTACTGGCGACCAACCCCCTAACCACCCACATCTCCACCATCGCAGGGTTGACCCCCGAACTGGTGGTCCGCGCCCGGCACACCACCACTGCTGCCCGCCCGCCTACCGCGGCCCGCCCGGCTGCACTGAATGCGCTTGAGCCGCACCGGGCAAACCCACCATCCGAGGGGTTGACCGCCCAGATGGTGGGTTGCGGCCCGGCAAGACAGCAGGCCAACCCACAATCTCAGGGGTTAACCGCCCAGATGGGGGACGGTGTGGTTGCCGGGGGGTGACGTGATGGCGGGGACGGCGCGACGCGGGGTGGCGCGGGGCGGGGCGGGGCGGTGGGTGGGGTTGGGGTGGGTTAGGCGCCGAGCAGTTCGATGGCTGCGGCGGCGTAGGCCTGTTCTGCGTCGGGGGCGGTGTGGGTGGTTTCGGTCAGGGTGATGCGGTAGCCGTCGGGGGTTGCTTCCAGGGAGCGGAAGTGTGGACCGAGGAGCGCGCGGAGCTGCTCCTCGCGCGGGAGCCAGATCACCTCGCGCTGCTCGATGCTGTCCAGGGCCCATTCCGTGGTGCCGTTGAAGCCGATCACCTTGCTGCCCTGGTAGTCGTGCACCTCGACGGTCATGTCGCTCACCACGAACACGTCCTCGTCCATGTCCCGGTCCGGTACGACGAAACGATCCCCGGCCGTGGGGCTCCACAGCACCCCGGCCTTGCGCAGTCGTCCGGCCTGCTCGATCGTGATCACGCTTCCATCCTCCCCACGGGACCCAAATCCCGCAGGTCCGCGCGAGCCGCCACCACCGAGTTGCGGCTCACGCGGGCTGTCTGAGGCGGGTCGGTCAGCGGTCGAGGGCGGTGCGGAGTTCGACGGCGCGGTGGGCGATCCGTTCGCGACACTCGGTGGTCAGCGGGAGGTCGATCAACGTCGTCGCCTGCAGCTGGCTGAGCCCGAACTCGGTCCGCAGCCCGCGGACGGCGGCGGGGCGGTCGGCAGCGGACCGCAGTACGGCCGCCACCTCGTCGCGACGCTCGAACGCGGCCAGGATGCCGTCGTAGATCTCCAGCTGGGTGTGCGCGGAACGGTCCGGCTCCCGTACCGGCTGCTCGCTCCTGCCGGTCCGGACCACCTGACGCCAGAGGGCGGGTACGGCGAGCCGGGCGCGGGTGTAGCGCCGGGTCAAAGGCTGGGCGTAGGTCATGGTCATCTCGGTTTCCCCCTAGTTGTCAGTCGGCCTTGGCCACCGCGTGCGGTTCGCGCGGCGGGCACTTCGTGCCGGGCGTTGTGAGCGCCTCGAAGTGCCAGGGTTCGTTGTCGTACCGGCGGCACACGCCGTACCGCCAGCCGTTCTTGTCCAGCCACGTCATGGCGGCCGCGGGCGCGATGTCCACGGCCTTGCCCTGTACGTGGGCGGAGTACTTCGGCGGGAGCACCCACCGCACCGCCGCCTTGTACGACCCGTACTTCTTGATCGCCTCGTTCAGCAGGCGCTGCTGCTTGGTCGCGCTGCGCTTGCCGGAGTTGATCCGGATCGGGACGCCGGCGGCGCGGGCGGCCGCGAACGCCCGCTTCAGGCGGGCCCGCAGGGTCGGCGAGAGCGCGTCGATGTTCTCCTCGCGAGACGTCTGCGTGGGCTTCTTGGTCGGGGTCTTCGCCGGGGTCTTCGTCGGGGTCCGGGTCGGCGTCGAGGACGTCTTCGGCGGAGTCACCGGTTGCTTCGTCGTACGGCGGGAGGGCGTCGGTGTCGGCGTGCCGGCCGTCACCGGCGGCGCACCGATCGCCGGCGCGTTCACCGTCGACACCACCGGCCGCTTGTCCGCGCCGAGCCCGAGGGCGTCCCCGACCTCCTGGTGCCACAGCAGCAGCGATCCGGCGACCGCACCGACCCCGACCACGCCGATCACGGACAGCAACCGCGTCCGCACCGCGCTCTTCCGGCGCGGCGGCAGGTGGTCCTCACTCATGGGGTACAGCCTTTCGGATCGGGGCGGGGAACACATCCGTCCCAGGGACCGTCCTGCAGTCCCCTCTGTAGCCCCTGAGTATCAGTTCGGACGCTGAGCCTCCTCCAAAAGTTGGAGAGAACGCCCCTCCGCTCAGATGAAGCTTCGGTAAACGGGAACTGACTACGCTGGGCGACGTGACTGGTGTGTGGCGGCGATTGTCTCAGGGGCAGCAGGATGTGCTGCTCGCTGTGGTCGTCGGGCTGGTCTGGTTCGTGGCCCTGAACCTCATCAACGACACCTGGCTGCGCCCGCACAACCCGGCGGTCTCGGTGGTCACCGGAGTCTTCCTGGTCGGTACGGTCGCCTTCGCCCGGCGAATCCCCCGCACCACGCTGCTCACTGTCTCGGTCCTGTATCCGTTCCTGTATGCCGCGGCCGGTACCGGTCTGGCCGCCCAGCTCGGGCTGACGATCTTCGGCCAGCCTGAGATCAGCAACGCGGCGCTGCAGTCGGAGATCCACCTGGTTCCGTTGCTCGTCGTCGGGTACCTGGCAGCGTCGGCCGGCGTCCGGCGGTTCACCTGCCTGTTCTTCACGATGGGCAGCCTGGCCGGCCTGATGATCGGGCTGCCGATCGTGGTGGCGTTCGTGATCAGTCACGTCAACCGCGACGTACTGCACGGCCCGCGCTACAAGGCTCTCCCCCGCGACTTCGGCAGTCTGTACAGCTATATCGACGTGTCACTGTTCGTGTTCGCGGAGGCACTGATCTGTGGGATGGTGCTGCTCGGCGCGGACGCGCGGCGGCGCCGGAAGTCGCTGGCTCTGCTCGAGCAGCGGAACGCGGAGCTCGTCCGGCTGCGCGCGGTCGAGGCCGAGCGGGCCGCGGTGGCGGAGCGGACGCGGATCGCGCGCGACCTGCACGACGTGATCTCGCACCACGTCAGCGCTGTCGTGATCCGAGCGCAGGCCGCGGACCGGGTGGCCGACCAGCGTCCCGAAGTACTGCGCGAGGCGATCCGCTGGATCATTGCCAGCGGCAAGGAAGCGTTGACCGCGATGCGGGAGACGGTCCGGGTGCTGAACACCGCATCGCCGCAGGTCGAGGGCGACACCGGCTCGGGCGGCGGGACCGCTCCGGTGCCGGATCTGGCCGACGTGGCGCGGATGGGCGAGCGGCTGAAGGCGGTCGGCATCGATGTGACGATGGACCTCCCGCCCCGGCAGCGGCAGCTCACGTCGGCGACCGACCTGACCGCCGTACGGATCATCCAGGAGGCGCTGACGAACGTGATGGTGCACGCGAAGGCCAGCGCGGCGCGGGTGACCTGGCAGAGTGGGCCGCAGGGCGATCTGCTGACCATCGACGACAACGGCAACGGCGGGCCGCCGCCGGTGAACGTGCTGGAGACGGCGCGGCGCAAGGAGAGCGGCCGCGGCAACGGACTGATCGGGATGCGGGAACGGGCGACAGCGGTCGGCGGCACCCTCGCCGTCGCGGCCGGCCCCCTGGGTGGATGGAGAGTGCAGGCATGGCTGCCGCCGCAGAACTGAACGAGTCGATCCGGATCCTGGTCGCCGACGACCAGGGCGTGATCCGGATGGGTCTGGCGATGATCCTCGACCACGAGCCGGATCTGACCACGGTCGCCCAGGCCGAGAACGGCGAGGAGGCGCTCCGGCTGATCGACCAGTACGACCCGGACGTCGTCCTGATGGACATCCGGATGCCGGTGATGGACGGTCTGGTCGCCACCGAGCGGATCACCACCGCGAACCGCGCCGCCGGGCGGGCGCGTCCCGCTGTCTTGGTGCTGACGACGTTCGACGACGAGGCGTACGTACTGGCGGCGGTCCGCGCCGGGGCCTCAGGGTTCCTGCTGAAGGACACCGACCCCGATCTACTCGTGTCCGCAGTGCGCGCGGTGTACCGCGGGGACTCTCTGGTCGACCCGGCCTCGACGCGAGTGCTGCTCGAGCGTTGCATGGAGCTGGAACGCCAGTTCGACGGCGGTACGGCGAACCCGGCCCCGGCCCAACCCGATCCGCGCTGGGTCGGGCTGCTGGCGAGCCTCAGCGAACGCGAGCGGGAGATCCTGGTCTGGATGGCGCGTGGTCTCTCGAACCGCGACCTGGCGACGAAGCTGTTCGTCAGCGAGACCACGGTCAAGACCCACGTCAGCTCAGTACTGTCGAAGCTCGGCCTGTCCAGCCGGGTCCAGGCGGTCGTCGTCGCCTACGAAGCCGGAGTCGTCCGGCCGGGTGAGGCCGACGTGCGCTGGGATTCCTAGGTCAACAGGAAGAACGCAGCGGCCCCCACGGCGAGCAGAATCAGAACGGTCACAGCTTGGCTCAGCGCCGACGCCTTCTGGCGCCGGGGTAGAAAGTCCCCAGTCATGTTTCCAGAGTGCGTCGCGAACGCGGCATACCCATCGGCCGTCGGGATGGTTCTGCAGTACTACCTCAGGATGAGCGGCCACGCCTTTCGTAGGCTGGCGCGATGAACGCACCGGTTCTCAGTCGCCGTCAGCTCAATCGGGCGCTGCTGGAGCGGCAGCAGTTGTTGCGGCGGGAGACCGGTTCGGCCGCCGAGCTGATCGAGCGGCTGGTCGGGCTTCAGGCGCAGGCGCCGTTGGCGGCGTACGTCGCCTTGTGGTCGCGGCTCGAGGGATTCGATCCGGCCGAGCTGGCCGAGCTGATGACCGCGCGGGAGGCCGTCCGGGCCTCACTGATGCGGGCGACGATCCATCTGGTCACCGCCGATGACTGTCTGCGGTTGTGGACGATCATGCATCCGGTCGCGGATCGTGGGCTGCGCGGTGCGTTCGGCAAGCAGTTGGCCGGGGTCGACATCGACACTGTCGTTGCCTTCGGCGCCGATCTGCTGGGCCGGGAGCCGTACAGCCGCAGCCGGCTCAAGGGCCTGCTCGGCGAGCGTTGGCCGGACTGGGACGCGACGGCGATGGCGTACGCCGTGAGCTACCTGACCGCGACCGTCCAGGTCACGCCGCGCGGCGTCTGGGGCAAGACCGGTCAGGCCGCGCTGCAGACGATCGAGAGTTGGCTCGGCCGGTCGCCGGTGGCCGATCCTTCGATCGACGAGGTCGTCCTGCGCTATCTGGCGGCGTTCGGTCCGGCGAGCGTTGCCGACGTACAGCAGTGGTCCGGCCTGACCAAGCTGCGTGAGGTCGTGGACCGGCTCCGGCCGGGACTGCGCGTGTACGCCGACGAGGACGGCCGGGAGCTGTACGACGTACCGGACGGCCCGCTGCCCGACGCTGAGACGCCGGCGCCGGTGCGGTTCCTCCCGGAGTACGACAACCTGCTGCTCTCACACGCCGACCGCCGACGCGTGAACCCGGCCGCCCGGCCCGTACCGCTGCCGCCCGGCAACGGCGCCGCGATGGGTACGGTCCTGATCGACGGCGACTACGCGGCCGACTGGCGCCACCACCGCGGCGAATCCCTGCAGGTCACACCCCACGGACCAATCACTCCCGCCACCCGCACGGCAATCGAGGCGGAAGCCATCGAGCTACTCGGCTTGATCGGCAGCCCTGACACGCCGGTCGTGGTGAGCTAAAGGGTTCCGAAGTACTCCCTGCGGACCTTCTGCGGGACGCACAGCGACCAGGCGTCGAGGATCAGTTCGCGGAGTTCGTCGTAATCGACGGCCGCGAGGTTGAGCTCGATCCACTGGAAGCGTTCGTCGGAAGGGCGCGGCGGGAGGAACTTGTCCGGCTCGGCGGCCAGGGCTGCGGCGCGTTCCTCGCGGGGGAAGCCGAGGCCGATGGTCTGCTCGTCGGCCGCGACCGCCAGATAGACGATCTGGCCGACGCGGAACTTGATCCGGTCGCGAACCAGCACCTCGTAGCTGCGCGGGAGGTCCGCGGTGATTTCGCGGATATCGGTGAGATCGACCACCTTCCCACGATAGAACGCAATCACTGACACCACCTGTCAGTGATTCCGTCAGTACCGTGGTGGGATGCCCGAATCAGTGAGCGCGGTCGAGGGGGCCGAGGTGGTGTTCCGCCTCGGTGACGCTGCGCATGCGTTCCCGGGCGTTCGGTTGTGGCAGGAGCTCGGCCTGCCCGCGGAGCTGCTCGAGTTCAAGCCGGTCGAGTACGGCTGGGAGCTGCGCCTGCCGCGGCCCTCGGTGCACCGGATGGAGTACCTGTTCGACATCGCCGACCTCGGGATGCGGACCGACCCGACGAACCCACGGGTGGTCGGTGGCGCGTTCGGCGAGCATTCCTGGCTGCCGCTGCCCGGGTACGTCGAGCCGGCCTGGATCGGCCTCGAACCGATCGCTTCCACGCTCACGCCGCTTGCCGTCGAGTCGCCGGTCGGCCAGGTCGACGTCCAGGTCTGGGCCCCGGACGGGATCGCACCGGCGTTCGAGCTGCCGCTGCTGCTGTCCCACGACGGTCCCGAGTTCGCGTCGTACGCCGGTCTGACGCACTACGCCGGGGCGATGATCGCGTCCGGCAGCCTTCCGCCGTTCCGGCTCGCGCTGGTACGACCGACGGCGCGCAACCTCTGGTACGCCGCCAACCCGCAGTACGCCACCGCCTTGACGCAGCACGTCGTACCGGCGGTGCAGGCGCAGTACCAGAGCCGCCGGCCCGTGATGATGGGGGCGAGCCTCGGCGCGCTCGCTGCGCTGCATGCGGAATGGGCGTTTCCGAACACGTTTTCCGGGTTGTTCCTGCAGTCGGGCTCGTTCTTCACGCCCGCGACCGATCCACAGGAGTCGAAGTTCGAGTACTTCGCCGAGGTCACGGCGTTCGTGGAGCAGGTGCTGACGGCAACCGCGGCCCCGAGTACGCCCGCGGTCGCGATGACGGCCGGGACCACCGAGGAGAACGTCCACAACAACCGCGTCCTCGCCGCGCGGCTGGCCGAACTCGGGCTCGACGCCGTACTCGACGAGACTCCGGACATGCACAACTTCACAGCCTGGCGGGATGTGCTGGATCCTGATCTGACGAAGCTACTGCGACAGACCTGGGGTGGGGCCGATGGAACGGGAACAGGTCGAGTTGGAGGCGCCGGGGCTTGACCGCCGCGGCACCGTGATCCGGTACGGCCACTTCGGCCGCCCGGTGCTGGTGTTCCCGAGCGAGCAGGGGCGCGCCTGGGACTACGAGAACAACGGCATGGTCGACGCGGTCGCGGACCTGATCGAGGACGGGCGGGTCAAGCTGTACTGCGTCGACTCCTACGACCACGTCAGTTGGTCGGACCGCAGCATCCAGCTCGAGCTGCGCGCGCGGCGGCACGAGCTGTACGAGTCCTGGATCGTGAACCAGGTGGTGCCGAGGATCGGCGCGGACTCGCCGGGTGCCACGGACATCATCACGACCGGGTGCAGCCTGGGGGCGTACCACGCGCTGAACATCGCGTTCAAGCGCGCGGACCTGTTCCCGATCGCGATCTGCCAGTCGGGCAACTACGACGCGGCCAGCTGGCACGCGTGGGGCGAGCGCGGCGACACGACGTACTTCAACAACCCGGCCGACTACCTGCCAGGCTTGACCGGTGAGCACCTGGACTGGTTGCGCAGCCGGCTGTTCATCCTGCTCACGGTCGGTCAGGGCGACTGGGAGACGCATCCGACCGGCTCGCTCCCGTCGGCCCGCGCGACCGCCGCGGTGCTCGAGGAGAAGGGCATCCCGCATGAGCTGGACCTGTGGGGGTACGACGTAGCACACGACTGGCCTTGGTGGCGGCAGCAGCTGGCCCATCATCTGCCCCGGTTCTGTTGAGGAGATTCACGTGAGTGATAGGTCGCGCCATCTCATCGGATTGTTACTGGGCGCGGAGGAGGACTGGCCGCAGGCGTTCGAGGCGCTGCTGCAGCGGGTCGGGCCGGTCACACTCGACGGGCGCGAGCACGAGTTCGGGTCCCGGCGGCTGACCATCGAGCCCTTCGACCTGAACGATCCGGTCCGGGTCGGGCTCGTCATCGACCGGCTCGCGTACTGGTACTACCACCCGCGCGAATGGCTGAAGAAGGCCGCCCTGATGAACGGGACGTACCTGCTGAACTCCCCGTTCACGTTCCAGTCGATGGAGAAGCATTCGGCGTACTGCGCGATGCTCCGGCTCGGCCTGAAGATCCCGCGCACGGTGCTGGTGCCGTACAAGAACCCTGTCGACAACGTGCGCTGGGCATACACCTCGGCGACGTACAACCGGCCGTTCGACCTGGACGCGATCGCCGCGGACCTCGGGTACCCGCTGTACATGAAGCCGTTCGACGGCGGCGGCTGGCGGGGCGTGTCCCGGATCAACAACAACGACGACCTGCACCGGGCGTACGACGAGTCCGGCGAGATGCTGATGCACCTGCAGGCGACCATCGAGTACGAGAAGTTCGCGCGGGCGCTGTCGATCGGCGCCGAGACGATGGTGATGGACTTCCGCCCGGACGAGCCGATGCACAACCGGTACGCGGTCTCGCACGACTTCCTGTCGCCGTCGGCCGGCCACCAGGCGGTGGCGATCAGCCGGA
The DNA here is from genome assembly GCF_043197975.1 of Kribbella sp. NPDC048928. Taxonomy (NCBI): domain Bacteria; kingdom Bacillati; phylum Actinomycetota; class Actinomycetes; order Propionibacteriales; family Kribbellaceae; genus Kribbella; species Kribbella sp. NPDC048928. Next base: position 346,776 of record NZ_JBICUC010000007.1, read on the forward strand.
TCGTGAACGCGTTCTTCGGCTGGGAGTTCAACTCCTGCGAGATGCTCGTCCAGGGCGATTCGGTGCACCCGATCGACTATGCGAACGCCTGCCCGGACGTCGCACTCACCTCGCTGCACTACTACTTTCCGTGGGCGATCAGCGCGCTGGTGAAGTGGTCGGTGTTCTCGCTCGCGACCGGCCGGCGCAGTAAGGTCGACCTGCACACCGAGCGGTACTTCGAGATCGCGGACGACCCGGACCTCGACTACGACGCGAAGCTCGAGGGGTACCTGGCGCTCGCGGACGAGTACTTCGAGACCACGAAGTACCACGAGTGGTGTGCCGCGCACCTGCCCGACTTCGACCTCCGGGTCCGCGACTGGGTCTCCGGCCCGGACTTCGCCAAGCTGCTCCGCGAGACCGTCGCCGCGACGTACCCGGAGCACGAACAGGAGAAGTTCCTCGCCCATTTCACGGGCCTGACCGGCCTGTGGCTGTCAGACCAGCAGGACCGCTAGGGCGCCGACCACCAGCAACTGCAGTCCTGTCCAGGTGATCCGGCGTTTGTGATGCCACGCCGTGAACCACGGCAGGCCTGCCGCTTTCCGGACGGCGGCGACGCTCGCAACCACGAACAACAGCAGGCCGATCAACCACACCCAGGGCGGCGCGGCGGTCCAGTCGACCGTCGCGCGCGCGAACAACAACAGCAGTGCACTGATGGCGAGCAGGATCCCGTGGTCGGCACGATCCCGCAGCCGGCCGCTGCGCAGCTCCCACAGCACGAGCAGCGGACAGCCGAGGGCCGGGATGAGCGGCAGGAGCTCTCTCATGCGTCACTCTCCAGTAGCTCGGTCGCGATGTCGTCGACATCGGCAGCGACGTCGGACAGCATCACCACGGCACGGCCGCGCTCCAGGTCCAGCCCGATGAACGACCGGTAGCCCCCGGTGCCGCCGTTGTGCCAGGTCATCGTGCGATCGGTCCCGGGCAACGATCTCGTGAACCAGAACAGGCCGATGCGATCCTCGTCGTCGAACTTCTTCCGCGGCGCCAGTGCGGCGGCGCCCTGCCCGGTGAGGAGCTTCTGCGCGAGGTGCGCAAGGTCCTCCGCACCGGCGACCACACCGCCCGCGGGCGCGTACCCCTCCCCGATCCAGGGCGCCTGTTTGCGACCACCCGAGCCGTACCCGTCCGGCGCAGCATCCTGCTTGCGCGCAGGGATATGCGCGCCGGTCATCCCGTACGGCGTGAGCACGCGCTCCTGCAGCAGCTCGGCGTACGGTTTGCCGGCCTTGCGGGCGAGAGCCTGTCCGAGGAGCGCGCCGCCGAGGTTGGAGTACGTCGACGTACCGCGGTGCCGGGTCTTTGCGGCACGGGCCTGGTCGAGGAGTTCGTCGATGCTGAACGGGTACGGGTTGGCGGCGCGGAGGTTCGCGAAGTACGAGCGCAGCGCGGCCGACGGTTTGTGCGAGGTGTTGGGCAGGCCGGACGAATGCGTCGCCAACTGCTCGAGTGTCGCGTCCGCGACGTCGGAGTCGCCGAGCGGCAGGAGCGTGCCGACCTGCTGGTCGAGCGTGACCTCACCACGCCGTACGGCGTCCGCGAGCAGGAGCCCGGCCAGCGCCTTGCTGATCGAGCCGACCTCGAACCCGTCCCGTTCATCGGCCCCGCGGCCGGCGTACCGGACTCCGTCCTTGGTGACGACGGCGATCGACAGCCGATGCCCGGGGATGTCGAACTTGTCGTCGATGAATTGCTGGAGTCTCGGATCGCCGGTGCGGCCCGCCTCCAGCGACGGCGGCTGCGGGCGGATGAACCAGCCCCCGACGAGCAGGGTGAGCGCGAGTAGAACAGCGACGGGTTTCATCGTTACTTCTCCAGGGCTACGAGGATCGCGAGCAACGGCACCACTCGGGCCACGGGCACGGCGAACACTCCACGGGAAGGACTGTGCAGCCAGCCTTCGGCGGCCAGTTGCCGGAGGTGGTGGTAGATCTGACCGCTCGTGCCGACGCCTTCGATCTCGCCGAGTGCGGCAACGGTCGTCCGGCCGCGGACGATCTCCTGGAGCAGGGTGAGGCGGACCGGGTTCCCCAGGGCGGCCAGTGCCGAGGCGCGGCTGGCCCAGTCCACGTCCAGCACCGCGTCCGTCGGTCGGCCGAACTGCCACTCGGCGGTCTGCCCGTCCGGAAGCGTGACGGCTCCCGTGTAGGCGACCGCTCCGGGCTCGTCGATCCGCTCCTTCAGCGCGCGCAGGAGGAAGAACGGATCCCCGTCGACGGCCGGAACGGGTCGCTCGCCGCCCTCCAGGGCCGTCACGCGCCGCTCGAGGTCGGTCAGCCGTTCGTCCATCTCCATGGTGGCCATATTACGTATTTACGTAGTTATTGCAAATATAAGCTGTCTCTCGTGCGAGACAGCGACGTACCGGCGTGGTGGCAGCGGCTTGGGCTCGACGGGATCGTGGACGTGCATGTGCACTTCCTGCCCGACCAGGTACTGAACGCGGTCTGGCGGTACTTCGACCAGGCGACCGAGCACTACGGGACCGCGTGGCCGATCACGTACCGGACCCCGGTCGAGGAGCGGTTGAAGACGCTGGATGCGCTCGGAGTACGGGCGTTTCCGGCGCTGGTATATCCGCACAAGCCGGACATGGCTGCCTGGCTCAACGCGTGGGCGCGCGACTTCGCCGCCGCGACACCGGGCTGCGTGTCGAGCGGGACGTTCTTCCCGGAGCCGGGCGCCGCCGACTACGTACGTGAGGCGCTGGAGCTCGGGACGTCGATCTTCAAGGTGCATGTCCAGGTCGGCGACTACGACCCGCGGTCCGGCGAGCTCGACGACGTGTGGGGCCAGTTGGCGGAGGCCGGCGTTCCGGTCGTCGTGCACTGCGGATCCGGCCCGATCCCCGGGCAGCACACCGGTCCCGGGCCGATGGGCGAGGTACTGCGGCGGCATCCACGGTTGACCGCGGTGATCGCGCATCTCGGGATGCCGGAGTACGCCGAGCACTTGGCGCTCACCTCGTACCCGAACGTGCATCTGGACACCACGATGGCGCTGACGCCGTTCGTCGAGGCGATGATGCCGTTCCCGCGCGACCTCGTACCGCGGCTGGCGGACCTGCAGGACCGGATCGTGCTCGGGTCGGACTTCCCCAACATCCCGTACGAGTACGGCGTCCAGCTCGCTGCGCTGGAATCCTTGGACCTCGGGGACGACTGGCTCCGCGCGGTCTGCCGGGAGAACGGCGCCCGGCTGCTCGGTCTCTGAACTGGTTGCCTAGAGCAATTTCTGGAGCGCGTCGGACCGGCCTGGGAGGTCACGCAGGGTGCCGGTGATCGCGGCCTCGACGGTCGCGGGGTCGCCCATCCAGCGCGCGGCGGGCTCTTCACCGAGAGCGGCCCGGATCTGTTCGGCCAGGACCTGGAGCTGATTCCTGCTCACGCTGAGGAAGAGATCCGGCCCGGCCCATCCGAGGTCACCGCCGGCCGCGACGTACGCGTCCAGGATCTCGCGGACCTGATCGCGCCGACCGGCTCCGAAGATGTACGCGACCCGACCCGCTTCGAGCGCGGCGCTGTCCGTACGGACGCTGTCCCAGTCCACCAGCACGGGGCCGGACGGCGATCGGACGGTGTTGTGGGTCTTGAAGTCGCCGTGCGTCGTCACGAGATCGGGGACGTCGGCGCACAACTCCGTGATCCGGGCACTGGCCGCGAGGATGTGCGGAAGAGCAGCCTGGCTCAGGTCCGCCCACGCCGCGCCTTGCTGGTGGGCCTTGGTGAACCAGCCCTCCCAGGTCTCGGGTGAGCGGACCGACGGCCGCCACCAGTCCGGGAGGCCGGCGCGGCCGAGTGGTTCGAGTTGGTGCACCTGGAGCATCGTCCGGCCGAGCCAGGACGCGACGTTGCTGTCGGAGTTGTCGTGCTCGATCCAGCGATGTACGCGGAACAGCCGGTCCTCGATGCTGACGGTCCATTCCAGGAACGGATCGGTCGGTGAGATCGGCTCCGGCATGTCGACACCGGCCTCCAGCGCGCGGCGCTCGAAGGCCATCGCGACCGCCAGTTGGTCGGTCAGATGCTCGCCGTTGAACTGCCCGCCGGTGGCCGGGAAGTACCCCTTCACGAAGTAGCTTCCGGTCGAGGTCTCGAGGCGCCAGGCGTCGTTGTCGCCCCGCCGTACGTGGACCAACTCGCCGCGCGGCACGCCCAGGTCGAACGCGAGCGCGATCTCTTCTGGCGTCGGAGTGTGCATCGTCAAACCTTGCACGGTCCGCCAAGTGGCGAGCAGCAGCCCTCACCTCGCCACGCCTCGACGCCCTCACGGACGGCGACGGCGGCGATGATCAGGCCGGCGATCGGATCCGCCCAGGACCAGCCGAGGGTCGCGTTCAGGAGGAGGCCGACGAGCAGTACTGCGGAAAGGTACGTACAGAGCAGGGTCTGCGTGGAGTCCGCGACCACCGCGTTCGAACCAAGAGCTTTGCCGGTCCGTCGTTGCGCCCAGGAGAGGAACGGCATCACGATCAGCGACGCGATCGCGAGGCCGATGCCGACCGTTGAGGTCTCGGAGTGGGCGCCGGTGACCAGTGCGCGGATCGACTCGAAACCGACGTATGCGGCGAGTGCGAAGAACGAGAACGCCAGCAGCCGAAGGGCTTTGCGCTCGCGGGACTCGGGCAGCGGGTGCCGGAACTGCCACAGGATGATCAGCCCACTCGACACCTCGACGACCGAGTCCAGCCCGAATCCGACAAGCGCGACCGAGCCGGCGACCAGTCCCGAGGACACGGCAACGACCGCCTCGATCACGTTGTAGGTAACGGATGCACCGGCCAGCAGTTGCGCACGACGACCCAGCCGTTTGCGCTCGGCGGGATCGACAACCCACGCTGAACCGATCTGGAGGGGCTCAGGCATGACTCACAACCCGTAGTTGGGGCAGAGTGCGACCGCGTCGCCGGTCAGGTCGAGGAGGCGTTCGGCCGCGGCAAGCAGGTCGAGGGTTGCCTGGGGATGCGTCAGGCTGAACATCGAAGCGCGGCCTTCAGGGCGGGACTCGACCAGACCGCAGTCGCGCAGGCAGGCGAGGTGCTTCGAGACCGTCGACTGGGCGAGGCCGAGATGTTCGGTCAGGTCGACCACTCGGTGCTCGCCCAGCGCGAGGTGCCGCACGATCGCGAGCCGCGACGCGTCGCTGAACCCGTGGAACAAGCAGCCGGCGACGGCCAACGCCGCCGACTCGTCGATCTCCTGACTCATCGCCATTGGACGATGTTATCGGTTGGTGGCTGTTTTGGACAGTCGGGGGCCGGTGAGGACGTACGCGGTCGGAGTTGCGCCGTTGTAGCGGAGCAGGCGTTCGCGGACGAGTTTGAGCGCGCGTTGCTGGTCGAGCGCCGTGCGGAGCAGGCGCTTGTCCTCGGTGAGCAGGACGGCGCGGCCACTGTTGGTGAGTAGGCGATCCAGCTCCTTGAGTACGACGGGATAGAGGCTGCGGTTGTTGCGATGGCTGCCGACCTGTTTGCCGAACGGGAGGTTGGCGATGACCCGATCGATCGTGGCGGGAAGAAGTGGGAGCGCATCCGCCGAGGACCGGATCAACGGGCAGGGCGGCTTGTTGAGGGATAGAGCGTGTGGGTCGTGGTCGATGCCGATCGGGTGGACCGTCGGCTCACGGCGGCGTACGGCTCGGAGAATCGTGCCCGTACCGCAGAACGGATCCAGGACGCGGTCGCCGGGGCGGAGCTTGGCCAGCCGTACCAGTACTTCGGCGACGATCAGGTTGGTTGACCACGGCAACCTTTCGACACGACCGAAGCGCCGGGTCCAGGACAGCGGGCCGAACTGGACGGGCCCGGATCGTTCGAGGTTGACGTCCCAGTCCGCCGGCCGATTCATCCAGCCGAATCGTTGCTCGATCGCGGCAATCGTCTGTTGCCGGCAGACCGGGTCGGGATCGCCGACTCTGAAGCGGACAGGCTGTTCGAGGGTGCTGAGTACGCCGGCCCGCAGCGACGTCTCGAGATCACACACCTCGACCGTCGAGTACAAGGTGCAGGCGGCAAGCTGATCGAGCGAACCGTCGAGCACACACTCGACGGTCTCGGCCGAGGTCTGGCGGACGCCACGGATGGTTGGCAGCGCGCGCAGTTCTTCAACAAGGAGGTCCGCGGCACCGTCGACGGTACGCAGGACAAGATGGTCGGTGAGCAAGAGGGCTCCTGAAGGCTCGCGATCGACAGAACAGTCGAAGCGCGGCGCAGAAACGCTGCATCGCGGACCATCCTAGAGCCTCGAGCCGTCCCCGATCACCTGCTTTTACGATGCGAAAGTGGAGGACGATCCTCGGGAGTTGCAGCCCGGAACCCTCTGTTTTGCAAAGGTTTTCGGGTAGAATTCAGTGGTGACGGCACCTAGGATTTTCACTGTTGACCAACTGCTTGACGTGCTCGACCAGGTGGTGGATGGGAGCGGTCGTGGCGACCGGTCCACCAAGTCTGCGGCGGAGTTCTGGACGGGGTTGCTGAGTACGCCGGGGCATCCGCTGGCGACGCAGCTTCCGGATGAGCCGTTGGTGGACTGGCAGGAGCGCGGCCTGCTCGGGGAGCTCGCCGGTGCTCGCGTTCTCGACGTCGGTTGTGGTGGCGGGCGGAACTCCCGCTGGTTCGCCGAGCAGGGTGCGACCGTCGACGGCATCGACCTCGCCAAGGACCTGCTCGACCAGGTCCGGCCGGGCATGCCCGGTACGGTCACCTTGACCGCCCTCGACGTACTGCGGGATCCGCTGCCGGATCGTACGTACGACGTCGTGTACGACTCCGGCTGCTTTCACCACATCGCACCGCACCGCCGGATCACCTACCTGCAGCGGATCCTGCCGCTCGTCCGGCCCGGCGGGCGCTTCGGCATCGTGACGTTCGCCGCCGAGCGGATGGAGACGCCGAGCGACCTCGACGTCGTCACCACCGGCGACACGTACGGCGGCATGACCTTCTCGCTGGACGACCTCCGCACGATCTTCAGCCCCCTCACCCCCGTGGACCTCCGCCCCGTCCGCGAAGACCGCCCCAACACCTTCGCCCCGGACTTCCTCAACGCCGCCCTCCTCACCCAGCCCGAGACCCAGCCCGACGCCTGACCCCCACAGCCGTCGACTCGTGGATTTCGGCCGGCGACACGCCGTGACGACCGACCAGGATCCACGACTCGGCGGACCTGTTGCCCGGGCTATTCCAACGTTGTAAAGTGCTCGTGTCCCCGACCCTGATGAGCATCACGGGAGAGTTCATGACGCAGCCTCGTGCGGAGTACCCGCGTCCGCAGTTCGTCCGGCCCGAGTGGCTGAACCTGAACGGCGAATGGCAGTTCGAGATCGACCGTTCGGACTCCGGACTGGAGCGCGGTGTCCGCGAGCGCGAGCTCGGGCAGCGGATCGTCGTCCCGTTCGCGCCGGAGACCGAGTTGTCCGGGATCGAGGACGTCGACTTCATGGAGGCGGTCTGGTACCGCACCACGGTCACGATCCCCGCCGGCTGGAACGACAAGGACGCGGTCCTGCACTTCCAGGCCGTGGACCACGACGCCACCGTCTGGGTGAACGGCGAGGAGGTCGTCCGGCACCGCGGCGGGTTCACCCCGTTCAGCGTGAACCTGCGGCACGTCGCCAAGCCCGGTGAGCAGGCCACGATCGTCGTCCGCGCCCGCGACACGCACCGCGGCCCGCAGGCCCGCGGCAAGCAGAGCCAGCTCTACGCGAACCACTCCTGCCTCTACACCCGTACCACCGGCATCTGGCAGACCGTCTGGCTCGAAGCGGTGCCCACGGTGCACCTGAAGCGGCCGCGGATCACCCCGGACGCCGCGGGCTCGAGCTTCCACCTCGAGGTGCCGGTCTCCGCGAACAAGGCCGGCTTCAAGATCAAGGCCACCCTGAAGGACAGCGACGGCGAGGTGACGACCGCCGAGGTGCGCGCCGACCTCGACCTGGCGCCGCGGCTCACGCTGCAGGTGCCGGCCGAGCGCGTACGCCTGTGGGACACCACGGATCCGCACCTGTACGACGTCCGCCTCGAGCTGATCGATGCAGAAGGCAACGTCGTGGACGGCGCCGACTCGTACGCCGGCCTGCGCTCGGTGAGCATCAACGGCAAGGCGATCCTGATCAACGGCAAGCACGTCTTCCAGCGGCTCGTCCTGGACCAGGGCTACTGGCCGGAGAGCCTGATGACGGCGCCGTCCGAGGAGGCGATCGTCCGCGACATCGAGCTCAGCCTGGCGGCCGGGTTCAACGGCGCCCGCCTGCACCAGAAGGTGTTCGAGGAGCGGTTCCTGTACCACGCGGACCGGCTCGGCTACCTGGTCTGGGGCGAGTTCGGCGACTGGGGCTCCGGCGTCGGCAACACCGACACGGACAACCAGCAACCGACCGCGTCGTACGTCGGCCAGTGGCTGGAGGCGGTCGAGCGCGACTACAGCCACCCGAGCATCGTCGGCTGGTGCCCGCTGAACGAGACGCACCAGCTGCTGCACGACCGGATCACGCAGCTCGACGACGTGACCCGCGCGATGTTCCTGGCGACCAAGGCCGCCGACACCAGCCGCCCGGTGCTGGACGCCTCCGGCTACAGCCACCGCGTGCCGGAGACCGACGTCTGGGACTCGCACAACTACGAGCAGGACCCGGTCGAGTTCGCCAAGCAGATGGCGGATCTGGTGAACGACAAGCCGTACGGCAACACTCGTCACGACGACAAGCCGATCTCCCTGGCGTACGACGGCCAGCCGTACTTCTGCAGCGAGTTCGGTGGCATCTGGTGGAACGCGGAGAAGGCGGCCGCCGGAAAGAGCGGAAATTCCGCGGATTCCTGGGGCTACGGCCAGCGGGTCGCGAGCGAGGAAGACTTCTACACCCGGTTCGCCGGCCTGATCGACGCATTGCTCGACAACGAGTTGATGTTCGGCTACTGCTACACGCAGCTGACCGACGTCTTCCAGGAAGAGAACGGCATCTACAACTTCGACCGCAGCAACAAGCTCGACGTCCCCCGGATCAAGGCGATCCAGGACCGTCAGGCTGCCTACGAAAAAGACTGAAGTACGAGGCTGCCGGTGGCGACCAGGATCCAGAGGATGGCTCCGAGGAGGAGCGGCCTGGGTCCTGCGTCGCGCAGCTCGCGGGGGCGCAGTGAGAGGCCGATCGCGGCCAGCGCGGCCGTGATGAGGGTGCTGCCGATGACGGTGAGTGTCGGCAGCCACCCTTCCGGTACGGCACCCGCGGAGCGGAGGCCGGCGGCCGCGATGAACCCGATCAGGAACAGCGGGACGAGTTTGCGCCACGGCAACGGCTTCCGGATCGACGCCGTGGAACCCTCGTACGAGCCCTCGCCCGCAGCATCGAGTGCGCGCGTCGCCCGGTTCTCGCGGCGGATCTTCAGTGCGACCAACGTCAGTACGATCGGGATCAGGGTCAGCGACCGGGTCAGCTTCACGACGATCGCCTGATCGCCGGCCGCCTGGCTGTACGCGTACCCGGCGGCGACCACGGACGAGGTGTCGTTGACCGCCGTACCGGCCCACAGGCCGAAGGCCTCCGAGCTGAGCCCGAGCAGGTGCCCGAGCGGCGGGAACGTCAGCACAGCAACGATGTTGAACGTGAAGATCGTCGCGAGCGCATAGGCGACCGACGAGCGCTTGGCGCCGATCGCCGCCGTCGCGGCCGCGATCGCGGACCCGCCACAGATCGCGGTGCCGACGCCGATCAGCGTCTGGGTATCACCTCGTACACCGAGGATGCGGCCGAACAGCCACGCACCGCCGAGGGCGAGCGCGAGCGTGCCGAGCATCACCGGCAAGGACGAGACGCCGACCCGCGCGACCTGCTGCAGCGACAGTCCGGTCCCGAGAACGACGATCGACAGCTGGAGCAGGGTCTTCGAGGCGAAGTCGTACCCGGGACGCAAGGTCTCGGAGCGCAGGACCGGGATCAGGCTTCCGGCGATCACACCGATCAGGATGCCGAAGACCGGGCCGCCGACGAGTGGTACGAGGCGCCCGAGAGGCACCGCGACCGCAGTCACGCCGAGCACGACCAACAGCCCTCGCAGTCGCAACACGACGGGGCCGAGGCGACGGGCGGGCCGGTGCAGTGCGGCGGACAGGCGACGGTGTCGCGGAGCGGCGGAGTCAGGTCCTGGTGGCCTAACCTCGAGCTGAACCACTAGCCGGTTCCCTCCTGCGAAAAATGTACGTACATTCAAAGTAGGAGATGACCGGACATTTGGCAACTCCGGAAGGGACCCGCGTGCGGAAGCTTGAGCGAGGGAGCGGCGAGCCGCTCTGGAAGCAGTTGCAGGCGGATCTCGTCCGGCGGCTGCGGTCCGGGGAGTTCGACGACGCCTTTCCCGGCGAGCTCGCGCTGGTCGAGGAGTACACCGTCAGCCGGCACACGGTCCGGCAGGCGCTCGGGCAGCTGCGGACGGACGGGCTGATCATCGCGGAGCGCGGCCGGCAGCCGCGGGTCGCGACGGCGCCGGAGATCCGGCAGCCGATGGGGGCGCTCTACAGCCTGTTCTCGTCGGTCGAGGAGTCCGGCCTGCCGCAGCGCAGTGCCGTACGGGCCCTCGACGTCCGCGCCGACGGCGTGATCGCGGCGCGCCTCGACCTGGAGGCGTCGATCCCGCTGCTGTATCTCGAGCGCCTCCGGTACGCCGGTGACGAGCCGCTCGCACTGGATCGGGTCTGGCTGCCCGCACAGCTCGCCGAACCGTTGCTCGACGCGGACTTCACGCACACCAGCCTGTACAACGAGCTCGCCACCCGCGCCGGCATCACGCTCGACCACGGACGCGAGGACATTCGCGCCGTCGTACCGACCCCGGCCGAACGCACGCTCCTGCACTGCCCGCCCGAGGCCGCCGCGTTCTCGATCAACCGCCAGGGCACGTCCCAGAACCGTCCGGTCGAGTGGCGGCACACGCTGGTGCGTGGCGACCGGTTCGCGCTGTCGGCCGAGTTCTCCGCCAACATCGGTTACCGCCTCACACCAGCGCCGAACGCGGGCGCCCTGTCACAGGCCTGGTAGCTCCGCTCGGAACGGATCGTCGGCCGGCAACCAGCAACCGCGCGGATCGAAGTCCACCGTCACGTCTCGCGTCAACGCATCGACTGCAGCCAGTACGGCGGGACGCGTCTCGTCCCGGCGGGACACCAGGGCCCACGTCCACACCGGCACCGGATCGACGACCTGGCGACGGACGAACCCGCGCGGGAGCGGGGTCGCGTCGCGCTTCGGCGAACTGACGACCGGGCGGCCGAGCCGCCGTACGTGATCGAAGAAGGCGGGGCCGGTGATGCCGTGGTCCTCGATCCGCTCCACCGTGGCGCCGGTGGCTCGCGCGAACTCGACCGCGTAGATGTTCCACGAGGCCCACGCCTCGGTGTCCGCGTCGACCAGTACGACCGTGTCGCGCGCCCGTACCGGTGACTCGTCGCCGACCGCGACCGCGAACAGCCGGTCCGCGCCGAGCAGCCGGCCGTTCAGCTCCTGCTCCGCGAGATCGGTCGCGCGGACCCACGCGATCGCCAGGTCCACGCTCCCGTCCGCGACCCGGGCAGCCTGCGTGTGTGACGGCATCACCCACGCGTCGACGAGCAGCTGCGCGACTCCTGACACCCGCTCTGCCAGGTCGGGCGGCCGCCAGCTCACGTACCCCAGTCGCACCGGCTCGCTCGCCGCGAATCCCCGGGCAGTACGCCGCAACGCGTCGGCCTGCTCGAGCAATGCGCGCGTCGGCGGCAGCAGCGTCTCGCCGTGCGGGGTCAGCGTCACGGTCCGGCGATCGCGCTCGAACAGCCGTACCCCGAGGTCCCGCTCGAGCGACTTGATCTGCTGCGACAACGACGGCCCGGCGATCCGCAACCGCGCCGCGGCCCGCCCGAAGTTCAGCTCCTCGGCCACCGCCACGAAGTACCGCAACTGCCGCAACTCCACGGGGTGAAGCGTAGTAGGTCAGGCCTCCTAGCTGGGAGTCAAGCGGTCGTGGAAAACGGCGGATTGTTCGACAACTATCGAAGTACATCCACTCGTTGAAAGAAGGAACCATGAAGAAGGTTGCCGTGATCACCGGTGCGTCGCAGGGCATCGGGGCGGGGCTCGTGTCGGCGTACCGCAAGCTGGGCTACGCCGTGGTCGCGAACTCGCGGAACATCACGCCCGCGGACGACCCTGAAGTACTGGCCGTGGCCGGTGACATCGCCGAGCCCGGCGTCGGCACGCAGGTGATCGAGCAGGGCCTGCAGGCTTTCGGGCGGATCGATGCCCTGGTCAACAATGCGGGCGTGTTCCTGGCGAAGCCGTTCACCGAGTACACCGACGAGGAGTACGAGCAGATCGCCGGCGTGAACCTGCGCGGGTTCTTCGACATCACGCGGCGGGCCGTCGAGGCGATGCTGGAGAACGAGGACGGCGGCCATGTCGTCAACATCACCACCAGCTTCGTAGAGCACGCCTACACCTCCGTACCGTCTGCGTTGGCCTCGCTGACCAAGGGCGGGCTGAATGCGGTGGTGAAGTCGCTGGCCACCGAGTACGCCGCTCGCGGGATCAGGTTCAACGCGGTGTCGCCGGGCGTGATCCGTACGCCGATGCACCCGGAGGAGACCCACGCGTTCCTGGCGGCACTGCACCCGATCGGCCGGCTCGGCGAGATCGAGGAGATCGTCGACGCGGTCACCTACCTGGAGAACGCCAAGTTCGTCACCGGCGAAGTTCTGCACGTCGACGGCGGCCAGCAGGCAGGTCACTGAGCATGAACACCCTCATCAACGCCCTGGAGCAGTGGAAGTCGGGCATCGACGACCACGATCCCGAACGCGTCGCAGCCCTCTTCACCGAGGACGCCATCTTCCAGGGTCTGCATCCGTACGGCGTCGGCCGGGACGCGGTCGCCGCGTACTACGACTCGCAGCCGCTCGGGCTGTCAGCGCAGTACAAGATCCTCGAGACCCGGAAACTGTCCGACGAGCTGGTCCTCGCGTACCTGCTCGTCGACTTCACGTTCACCGATCGCCCGACGCTCACCGTCAACCTGAGCGTACTGATCGCCGACGGCCTGATCGCGCACTACCAGGTCTCGCGGTTGTAGCTTGACCTCAAGTGGGGTCGAAGTGTTGAGGTGGTTCGCATGTGGAACATCGAGAGCCTCGACCTGGATGCGTACCTTGCCCGGATCGGCCACGAGCGGGTCGCGCCGTCGGCGGACGCGTTGCGGAGCCTGCATCGCGCGCATGTGCTGGCGATCCCGTTCGAGAACGTCGACGTCGTGCTCGGGACCCATCCGGGCATCTCGCTCGACGCGATCCAGGCGAAGCTGGTCGGGCGGCAGCGCGGTGGGTACTGCTACGAGCACGCGCTGTTGTTCGGTGCCGCGCTGGAGCAGCTCGGATTCGATGTCGTACGGCGGGTTGCCCGGGTGCAGCCGCACAAGGCCGGGCCGCGAACGCATGCGCTGCTGAAGGTCGGCGTTGACGGGCAGGAGTTCCTGGCGGATGTCGGCTTCGGCGCCGGCCAGCTGTACCCGACCCCGCTGAAGGACGACGTCGTCGTCGACCAGGCGGGCTGGGACCACCGCCTCACCCTCGACGGCGACGTCTGGACGCTCTCGAAGCAGACCGCCGACGGCTGGATCCCGCAACACGCCTCGAACGACGAGCCCGTCCGCCCGATCGACTACGAGGTCTACCACCACTACGTCTCCACCCACCCCAACTCCCCCTTCACCGGCCGCCCGGTCGTGATGCGCGTCACCGACGGCGTAGTACGCCGCCTGGTAGGCGAAACCCTCACCACCGAACACGCCAACGGCCCCACCACCGAACGCCCAGTCCCCCCATCCGCCCTCCCCGACGTCCTCGCCTCCCTGGACGTCCACCTGAGCGACGAGGAGATAGACCGCCTCCGCCTGATGTAGCGGCGTACCGAAGAGCGGGTAGTGGTCGTACTCAGCCGTCCTCTGCCCGCTCAGTCCAGCGGAGCCGCGCGTGTTCCGGCCGACCACTACCCGTTCTTCGGTCCACCTCAGCGTGGCGTTTCGGTGCGGAAGGATTCGCCTAGTTCTTGGCCCAGGGCGTAGTAGTGGCGGAAGTTGTAGATCAGGGGGGACCAGGCGGCGGGGTCGACGTGGGAGGTTCCGGGGACGACCAGATGTTCGGCGGCGTGCACTCGGAGGACGCGGGCCTGCGCGATCAGGAAGTTGCCCTTGGCATCCAAGTCGGCCTGCACCACGGTGGCCTCGAACTGCAACGGGCATTCGGCCACGCGCGGCGGGGTGACGAGATCAGAGGCAGTGGGCGTCAAGCCGGCCGCGGTGAACTTGGCGCGGTCGTGGTGGAAGCGGTCCTGTTTGTGGGCCGGCACCGGATGCGCGCCGGTCAGCGGCGCCAAGCGCTCGACGGCCTGCCACTGATCCGGCGACGGGTAGTTGATGACCACCTCCGGGCGCGTCTGCAGGTTAGATGCCGTCTGACCGGCCACGCCGACGCCGAGTACGACCACGTCGCCGAGCGCCCACGCGGAGGACATCGGCGCCAGGTTGACCGTGCCGTCCTCGTTCAGGGTGCTGAGCAGCGCAACCGGTGTGCCGACGTACAGGATGGAGGGTTCGATCGTCAGATGGGTCACATCGATCCACGCTAGGTACGGGACCGTTCGGCGCCGGCCTAACCGTCCGGACGGCATCATGGGCGGTATGACTGTCGAGGGCGAGGAGCTGGCCGGCTGGGCACGGATGCTCGCGGACGCGACCCGGGCGACCGTGTGCCTGGCGCTGCTCGACGGGCGCGCCTGGACCGCGAGCGAGCTGGCGAGCCTGGCAAAGGTGTCGCGGCCGACGATCAGCGAGCACCTCAACCAGCTCGTGGACGGTGGGCTGCTGACCGAGGTACGCCAGGGCCGCCACCGGTACGTGAAGCTGGCCGGACCGGACACCGCGGAGCTGATCGAAGGACTGGCCGCGCTGGCGCCCCGCCGGACCGAGGTGATGAACAGCCTGGCCGCCGTGAGCAAGCGGGACGCGTTCGCGCGGGCGCGTACCTGCTACGACCATCTGGCCGGCAAGCTCGGCGTCGCACTCGCCGACGCGATGACCGGCCGCGGCCTGATCGACTGGTCCGACGGCATCACGCTGACGCCGGAAGGCCAAGCCTGGTTGAAGGATCTCGGCATCGAGCTCGAGGTACGCCGGGGCCGTCCGGCGCTGCGTTCCTGCCTGGACGTGACCGAGCGCCGCCCGCATCTGGCCGGCGCGGTCGGCGCCGCGCTCTGCTCCCACGCACTGCACGAGGGGTGGGTCACCCGCATCCCCGGCGGACGCGCCTTGAAGGTGAACGGCGCCGTACAAGCGTTTGGACTCGAGTCCGGAGTCTGAGAAGAGTGTGACGGAACACGCTTTCAGGAGGCGATGCGACCGAATTGCACCTAGCCTTCGGCCATGACTGAGTTCGAGCCCGGCACCGAGTTGGTGTCCCGTCTCCCTCTGCCCAGCCATGTCGTCGTGCAGGCAGACGGCACCTGGCGTCGCGGCTGGCTGATCGGCCGCGACCACGAGGATTCGGGATGGACCGCTCTGGTGCAGTACGAGGGCGACGACGGCAACGAGCGGACGGAACGCCTGCCGGCCGACCGCATCGCCCTGCCGTCGTCCGAAGGCACTGAACAAGCGTCCTAGGGAGGGTACGCACACTGCAAAGGCCCCCCGGGTGGGCATCACCGGGGGGCCTTTGCACGTAACGCTGCCGGCGCCTCATAAGCAGTCGAGAATCCCGGCCCAGGCCCTTCGGGCGGACGACCTGGGACGGGATTCTCAGTGGCGTTACACACGGTGTATCGCCGGTGACGGCGCGGGTGTTACAACTTTGCCCGAAGTTTCTTGCAGCCGGATCACGGCGTACGGCGGCCCCGGTGCACGTCCCTGAACACCGGGGCCTGAACCAACAGCCTCTCGAGCGGCCGCCGTTCTTGATCTTTCAGGTGCCCTGACATGCCACAGATATGCGTGATCAGAACCGAACGGCGAGCAACACCCGTCCGGTCTCCGAGCTGCGGATGTCCAGAGCCTGGATCTCGTTGCGTTTCAGCTTGGTGGTGGCGGCCGGCTTCACGGTGGTCCCGGGCGCGGAGGTCCAGCTCGCGATCAGCTGAACCTTCCCGGACGTGTCGGTGACGTACAGCTCGTAGCCGCGGGCCCGTTCGCTCGGCGTCGCGAGCTCGTCGTACCGGCAGCTGATCTCGATCGTCGTACCCCACGGCTCGGGCATCAGCCGGGCGTCGGCGGACAGCTTGCTCGACACGGTCTGCGAGAGGACGACGTAGTCGCCCTCCGGGTCATCGTGCGCGAACGGGAGCACCAGCACTGCACCGATCACCGCCGCGGCGACAGCGACCGCGGTCGCGAGCGCACCGAACCGGATCCGCTGCCGGCGCCGGTCGCGCTGGACGTCCCGGACCAGACCGGGCAGCAAGTTCGGCGGGTCGGCGGTGACCGTGGCGAGCGCGCGCTCGGTCGGCAACGCGGCCAGCATCCCCGGAACACCGGCCAAGGATCCGACAGCGGCCGAACACTCGGCGCAGGTGTGCAGATGCTCCTCGTACGCGTGCCGGTCCTTCGCCGACAGTGCGCCAAGCAGATAGGCCGCGTCCCACTCCCGGTACGGGTCCGTCATTGGCTCGTGACCCCCTTCTCCTGCAGTGCGAGCTTCAGGGCTCGCAGGCCGTAGTGCAACCGCGATTTCACGGTGCCCGACGGGATGTCCAGCTCCTCGGCGATGTCGGTGACCGTACGACGGCCGTAGTAGGCACGAACGATCACCTGCCGGTGGTCCTCGGACAGTTGCGCCAGCGACTCCGCGACCAGCCAGGCATCCAGTACGGCGTTGGCGTGGTCGGCGCTCGGATTCTCCGGGAGCTCGTCGCTGGCGATCTCCCGGCTGACCCGCGCGCTGCGCCGGTCGTCGATGACGAGGTTGCGCGCCACGGTGAACAGCCAGGCCCGGGCGCCCGCCTCGTCCTCGGTCAGGATGTTCGGCCGGCGCCAGGCCCGCAGCAGCGTCTCCTGGACGACGTCCTCGGCCAGCCGGTCGTCGCCGGTCAGCCGGACGACGAACCGCCACAGCGCGGGCGCGTGCACGTCGTGCAGCTCGCGCAGCAGCGTCGCCCGGTCGTCGGCCATCGGCGCTCCTGCTCTGTGGAAGGTCGGGTGGACCCTATTCTGCCCAGCCGGTAAAGCGTCGTTGCCCTGTGCCTGGTTCGAACGATTGAATGGCCTCGATGGTTCAACTGTGCGTGACGCGAAGATCACACTGCGAATCGTTTGTCTTCCGGGTGGCGAATTGGTATCCGCGGGTCGCGGCGGTCAGCCCGGCACCCCAGATGACGTACGCCGGGACCGAGACCCAGAAGAAGCTGTCCGGCAGGCCGACGTCGCCGTACACCGGCTCGCCCTGGATCGCGGCCACGATCATTTGGATCAGCCCGACGCTGAAGTACGCCGTCATGCCGGCGCCGAGCAGGTAGCCCGGGAGCAGCAGCATCCAGCGCGGGAAGAAACGTCCGAGCCGGTGTACGAGCAGGAACGGCAGCAGCGTACCGACGAGCAGGAACCCACCTTCGAAGATGATCAGCGCCAGGCTCCCGGCGTACGGGGTCTGGTCGAAACCGACGACTGCCTGCGCCCCCAGGCGGATCAGGCAGCCGGCGGTCGCGAGACAGGCTCCCGCGGTCGCGACCCAGGCCGGCCAGGGCACGGCGGGCGCTTGGTGCTCTCGAGCCAGGAGACCGAGCAGTACGGCACCGACGATCGCGCCGAGACGGCTGAGCATCCCGAGCGCGTCGAACGGGATGCCGAGACCGGGCAGGATGCCCGCGACCACGTCGAGCAGGATGAACGCGGCCGCAGCGAGCCAGCCCGCCGCCAGTACCCACAGGACCCGCGGACGGATCCGGAGGACAGCGACCGCGGTGAGGAGGCAGGCGACCACGGACACCCAGTTCGGGATCAGCAGGTCGTCCCCCGGCAGCTTCCAGTCTGGCGCGTGGCCCGTCGCGTACCAGACCCGCAGCGCACCGTACGCCGCCGCCCACATCATCACCGCTCGCCTCGTCATGCAGCCAGTCTGTTGAGACGCCGCCGCGGACGGATCACCCGCGCGGGGGAACGCGGTCCACCCTCAGCGTGAAGCGTGCAGCTTCTGCAGGAGCTGGATGAAGGTCTTGCGCTCGGCCGGTGCGAGGCTGTCGAGGACCTGGAGCTCCTCGGACTGGATGTCCTTGCGGACTGCCCGGCGCACCTTCCGGCCCTGTGGCGTGATCGACAGCAGCCGGACGCGGCGGTCGTCCGGGTCCGGGGTGCGCTCGATCAGGCCGGCCCGCTGGAGCTCGTCGAGGGTCCCGATGATCCGGGACTTGTCCGCGCCGATCGCCTCCGCGAGCGCCGCCTGCGTACGGACCGGGGTGTCGTCGAGCGCCGTCAGCACCGAGTAACCCCACATCGCGACGTCGTGGGCGGCGAGCAGTGGCAGCTCGATCGCGAGGAGTTCCCGCACCAGCGGATACAGCATCGCTGCCAGGTCGGGGCGCTCGGTTGCCATGGTCGAAAAGGTAACACTGGCGCAATCATATGCGAGCGCTTACGATAGGCGTATGCCTACTATTGACTACGTGGCGCTCGACGCCGAAGCCGTCCGGGCCAGCATCGAACTGGCGAACACCGCGACCATTGCCGACCTCTCCAAGCCGACGCCCTGCCGGGCCTGGACGCTCTACGGGCTGCTCGCCCACATGGCCACCCAGCACTACGGGTTCGCGGCAGCCGCCCGCGGCGACGCCGAGCCGGAGACGTGGAAGCTCCGCGACCTCGGCGACGACCCGGTGAAGGCGTACGTCGAGTCCGCCGAGCAGGTCCTGGACGCGTTCGCACAGCCCGGTGTCGTCGACCGGACGTTCGAGCTCGCCGAGTTCGGCGCAGCGTTCCCTGGAGCGCAGGCGATCAGCTTCCACTTCATCGACTATGTCGTGCACAGCTGGGACGTCGCGAAGTCCCTCGGTACGACGGTCTCGTTCAGCCCGGCCGTTCTCGAAGCCGCCCAGGGCGTCGCACAGGTCGTGCCCAGCGGCGACATCCGTCAGGTCCCCGGTACGCCGTTCGCGGTCGACATCCCGTGGTCCGGCAACGACCCGCTCGATGGCATCATCGCGTACCTTGGCCGCAGCCCGTCCTGGCCGAACTGATCGTCACCAGTCGTGGACGGTGCCGTCGTTCAGCCGGTTGTACGGCAGGTAGGCCCGCTCGTACGGGAATTTGGCCGCCGCGTCCTCGTCGAGGTCGACGCCGAGACCGGGCTGCTCCCCCGGGTGCAGGTAGCCGTCTTCGAAGGTGAACGACTGGCGGAACACCTCACTGGTGAGCGCGCTGTGCGGCATGTACTCCTGGATCCCGAAGTTGTGGATCGCCAGGTCGAGATGCAGTGCGGCCGCCATGCCGACCGGCGAGATGTCAGTCGGCCCGTGGATGCCTGACTTGATCTGGTACTGCGCGGCGAAGTCGAGGAGCTTGCGCAGTGCGGTGATCCCGCCGGCATGGGTCACCGAGGACCGCACGTAGTCGATGAGCTGTTCGCTGATCAGGGACTGGTAGTCCCAGACGGTGTTGAACACCTCGCCGATCGCCAACGGGGTCGTCGTGTGCCGGCGTACGAGCCGCAAGGCTTCCTGGTTCTCGGCGGGAGTGCAGTCCTCGAGCCAGAACAGGTCGTACGGCTCGAGGCTCTTGCCGAGCTTGGCCGCCTCGATCGGAGTCATCCGGTGGTGGCCGTCGTGCAGCAGCGGCAGCTCCGGACCGAACTCGGCGCGGACTGCCTCGAAGATGGTCGGCAGGTGCCGCAGGTAGGCGCGGGTGTCCCAGTCCTCCTCGGCCGGCAGCGGACCGCGCTGCGCCGGCTCGTAGTCGTCGGCGCGTCCGCCCGGTACGGCCGGTTGCGTGGGCACGCCGTACAGGGTGCCGATGCCGGGGACGGCGGTCTGCACGCGGATCGCGCGGAAGCCCAGCTCGAGATGATGGCGGATCGAGTCGAACAGCTCCTCGGTATCGCGTCCGGACGCATGCCCGTACGCGGTGAGGCCGGTGCGGGACGCACCGCCGAGCAGTTGGTACAGCGGCATGTCCGCCGCCTTCGCCTTGATGTCCCAGAGCGCCATGTCCACCGCTGCGATCGCGGACATCGTCACCGGGCCGCGGCGCCAGTACGCCGAGCGGTAGAGGAACTGCCAGGTGTCCTCGATGTTCCGGGCGTCGCGGCCGATCAGCAACGGCACTACGTGCTCGGTCAGGTAGGACGCGACGGCGAGCTCGCGACCGTTCAGAGTGGCGTCGCCGAGACCGGTGAGGCCGTCGGCCGTGGTGATCTTCAGCGTCACGAAGTTGCGGCCGGGGCTGGTCAGTACGACATCGGTCGCGACGATCTTCATCGCGGCTCCTTCGGGTCGGTGGCGGGACCGGTCGTCTGCCGGACGAGCAACTCGGTCGGCAACTCGGTCGTGAGCGGGGTCGGCGCTGACGGGTCGGCGAGGTGCTGGAGAAGCAGGTCGACCGCTCGACGGCCGGCCTGCTCCTTGGGGATGGCCAGCGTGGTGAGCGCCGGGTGCACCATCGCCGAGGTCTGGATGTTGTCGATGCCGACGACACTGACGTCGCGGGGTACGGCGATCCCCTGCTCGCGGAGCGCGCCGAGCAGTCCCATCGCCATCAGGTCGTTGTGCGCAACCACGGCCGTCACGCCGCCGATCACCACCCCTGCGGCCGCCTCGGCACCACCCTCGAAGGTAGGCGCGAAGTTGCCGAGCTCGACCAGCTGGACGGGCACCTTCGCGGTCGCGGCGCGGAGGCCGCGCAGGCGCTCCTTGGTGGACCAGCTCTGTCGCGGACCGGCGACGAATCCGATCCGCTTGTGGCCGAGACCGGCCAGGTGCTCGACGATCAGCAGCGTGCCCTGGGCGTTGTCCGCGGAGACCGACGGGATCGAGGCGGCCCGGCGATTCACCAGTACGACAGGTGCCAGCTCGGCCGCATCGCGGAGCTCGGCGGGCTTCATCCGGGGAGAGCACAAGATGATGCCGTCGACCTGCTTGGCCAGCGAACGTACGAGCCCCAGCTCGGCCGACACCTGCTCGTCGGTGTCGACGACGAACACCTGGTAGTCGCCGGCGTGCGCCTGGCTCTGGATCCCCTTGACCACCGAAGGGAAGAACGGGTTCGCGAGATCGGGCAGGATCAGGCCGAGGTTCCCGGTGCGGCCGGTGATCAGACCTTGCGCGGCCCGGTTCGGCCGGTAGCCGAGATGATCGGCGACCCGCAGAACGCGCTCGCGGGTGACGGCGTCCACGATCTCGGGGGACGACAGGGCGCGGGACACGGTCGACGCCGAGACCCCGGCGACCCTCGCGACGTCGCGGATCGTTACTGCCATCTTGCCTCCTCACCTCAGTCTGAAACCGATTGCAGATCACGTCAATGCTCAGGGTGAAACATGCCTTGATCGGTGAATGTCCAAAAATACAACGGGATTCAACGGTTGCCGTACCGGCGAAACTCATGCAACCCTTTTCAGCGCCGATGGGGGCCGCCCTCTCGAAGGAGAAGCATCGTGAGAACCGTCCGAGCAGTCTGCTCAGTCGTCGCCACCGTTTCGCTCGTCACCGCCGCTGCTCTTCCGGCTGGTGCCCTTCCGGCCGGGGCTGTTCCGGCCGGGCCTGACGGCGCTGGGACTCCGGTCTCGCTCAGTGCCACCGTGGACGGGCGGAACGCCGTACTCCCGTCCGACCTGCAGGGGTTCTCGGTCGAGTCCGCGGACCTGGCCCACGGCTTCCTCACCAGCCGGCTCCTGGCCCGCCGGCTGAAGACGCTCGGCCCGCACGGCGTGATCCGGATCGGCGGCTACTCGATGGATCTGGTCTGGCCGGCGTTCGGCGCCTGGGCCGGCGCCCCCGCTCCGGCCGAGGCGATCGGCGGCACCGTCGACCAGTCGGACCTCGACAAGCTCGCGCAACTGGTCCGCGACTCCGGCTGGAAGGTCAGCCTCGGCCTGCCGCTGAAGAAGCTCATCGATCCCGCGAAGATCAAGGACCCGACCAAGGACCCGTCGCCCGCGGTGACGCTGGACCAGGCGGTCGCCGAGGTCCGCGCCGCGCACGCGACCCTGGGACGCGGGCTGGTCGCGGTCGAGGTCGGGAACGAGTACGACAACGTGACGACGCTGACCGCGAGCGAGATGTGGTCGGAGATGAAGCGCTTCCAGGCCGCCATCAACGTCGCGTTGCCGCACGCGGGTATCAAGGTGATCGGGCCGTCCGCGAACACCGCGGTGACCAACACCCGGCTCGAGGACTTCATGACGGCGGTCACCACCGACACCCAAACCACTTCCGGTCGGGTGCTCGAGGAGATCTCCTCCCACCTGTACCCGGGCAGCCACTGCGGATCCTCGACGACGACGATCGCGGCGCTGCTGAGTACGGCGAAGTACCAACAGGTACAGGGGAAACTCGACGGGATCACCGAGCTCGGGTCGCAGTTGCGGCACCCGGTTCCGATGACGATCAACGAGTCGAACAGCGCGTCGTGCAGCGGCATGCCGGGCGTCAGCGACAGCTACGCGATGTCGCTGTGGTCGCTGGACTACCTGCTGCAGACCGGGCGCGCCGGCCTCGACCGGCTGCAGTTCCACACCAACACGGCAGCGATCTGCGGTGACTTCAAGGCCCGTACGTCGCCCGACTACCCGATCTCGTACCGCTACTACGGCGCCTTCTGTGCGCCCGATCAGCAGCACCTGGACGCCGAGCAACTCGCCGCATCGCCCTTGTACTACGGGCTTTGGGCGTTCCACCAGGTGCCCGTCGGCCGTTACCTGGATCTGGATGTTCCGCAGGACCAGCTCGGTGCCGTACGGGCATACGCCGTTCAAGGACGCGACGGCAAGGTGACGCTCGTACTGATCAACTTGCAGGATCCGGCTGCGGCCGAGAGCACGACGCAGGACGTGACCGTGCAACTGCCGGGAAGGTTCGCGCGCGGGACCGCCGTCACGCTGACCTCCGCGGACGCGGCCGGCCTGGCGTCGCTCGACTCATCCGCGATCACGCTCGGCGGCCAACAGGTCGACCCGTCGGGAGCGGTCACCGGACACCGTACGAGTAAGCCGGTTGCGGTTGCAGGCTCGCGGGCGACGGTGAACGTCGCTCCGGGTACCGCGCAAATCGTCACCCTGGTGCGCTGAGCCATGCGCCGCGCCGTTCTCACCACACTGTGTCTGGGCCTCGGTGTCCAGCTCGTCGCGACGCTCGCCGCACACGCCGAACCCGACGCACCGGCCGCCCAGGTCATCGTCCCGCCCGCGCATCAGCCGGGCGGGACGATCGGAGACCACTTCGTCGGGCTCAGCGTCGAGTGGTCGCTCATCGAGCGCTATATGGGCCCTGGCGCCCGGCCGGCGTTCACCAACCTGCTCAGTAACCTCGACGGCGGCGTGTTGCGGATCGGCGGCTCCTCGCAGGACGTGATGCCGTTCAGCGCGACGGCGCCGAACACCAACCGCGTGATCACGCCCGATGACATCGCCGCGATCCGCGCCACGATCGACGGCACACACAAACCGGGCGCGACCGGGTGGGCCACGGTGCTCGGTACGGCGATGGCACCGGCCACGACCACGTACCCATTCCGGTCGCCCGAACACACGCGGGACTTCGTCGAGCAGGGCGTCCGACCCGGATTCGCCGGCGCGGAGGATGATGTCGCCGGCATCGAGTTGGGGAACGAGCCTGACCTCTCGTACAAGTACGACGCGGATCGGTACCTGGGCGACTTCACCCGTTGGCGCGACGCGGGCGGCACCACGCCGTACACGACGATCGTGCCGGCCACCAGCAACGCGATCGCGAGCTGGCAGAGCATCCGCGACCAGACCGTCGAGACGCGCTTCTTCCATGACTGGCGGCAGATCCTGGAGACCACCGCGCCGACCCAGCGGGCCACCGCCGGACCGTTGGGCGCGTGGGCGGCCGACCATTTCTACCCGCTGGCCCGCACCTGTGCGTCCGACCCGTACCGCTGCCCGTCGATCCCCGCGCTGCTCGATCCGGCGCGGCGCGACAACCTCGACTACATCACGTACCAGCACGCGAAACTGGCGGCCGCGAACGGACTCGGGTACCGACTCGAGGAAGTGAACACCGCCGCCGGCCGCGGTGCTGCGGGGGTTAGCGATGTCGCGGCGAGCGCGGTCTGGGCGCTGGACACGATGTTCCATGTGGCCTGCCCGAACCCACCGGACGCCCCGGGCTCGAACGCCGACTGCCGTACGGGCGGCGTCGGCGTCAACTTCCACAACGCCGAGGTTCGGGCCTTCTTCTATCCCGAGGAGGGCAACGGCTACTACAACGCGGTCCGGTACGACCCGACATCGGCCATGGGCGCACCGACGGCCGCGCCGGAGTACTACGCGATGCTGCTGTTCGCTCGCTTCGCCCAGGGCCACGACGGCCTCCGACCGGTGCAGCTCGACGGCGACGTGTCCGGCTGGCGGGTCAACAGCGGGCCCGGGCAGTCACGGCTGTTCCTGATCAACCGCGGCCAGGGATCGACCGACGTCCACCTGCGAGCACCCGGCGCACGCTATCTGCTGGATCGAATGACGCCGTACGACAGCACCGGCGCGGGCCGGACGCTCGACGCTCCTGAGGTTCGGATCGACGGCCGCCAGGTCGCAGCCGACGGCACCTGGCCAGGCTTCGCCCCCGAAACCGGCAGGGTCCACCAAGGCCGCATCGACGTACACCTGGGCACCGGCGAGGCCGTCGTCCTGAACGTCATGCCCTAATACGCGTAGAAGGCGAGGAGTGCGTCGGTGAGTTGCTGCGGGGCTTCCATGGCGACGTAGTGGCCGATGCCGTCGATGGTCGCGGCCGTCACATCGGTCGCGACCTGCCGCATGATCGCGGGCGTGAATTCTCCCGAGCGGCCGCCGATCGCCAGTACTGGGACCTTGGTCTTCTCGACCGTCAGCTCTCGGAACTGGTCTGCGTCGGCAAGCGCCGAGCGGTACAGGCCGGCTGCCCCCTTGAACCCATCGGGCCGGGCGTAGCCACGGGTGAACTCGTCGAGGTCCGCGTCCGTGAACAGCTCAGGCGTCGGAGTGAGCGACGGTATGGCGTACTCGGCAATGAACTGCCGCTCGCGACCTGCGAGCAACATCTCGGGGATCCCGGGCGCCGCGAGGACACCGATGTGCCAGGCAACCTCCGCCAGCTTCTCGAACCCGTACCCCGGCAGCGCGGTCTCGATCGCCGTGTAGCTCGCGATCAACTCGGGCCGCGTGGCGACGAGCCGGAACGTGGTCGGGCCGCTGATGTCCTGCCCGGTCAGATGCACCGGGCCGACCTGCAACTGCTCGATGAGTGCGGCGAGATCCGCGGCCGCGGTCGCACTGTCGTGGTCCGGACCGGCGGTCGCGGAGTCGCCGAAGCCGCGCAGGTCGACCGCGAACACGCGATGCCGCCGCGCGAGCAGCGGGATGACCTTGTGGAACGTCCACCAGCTCTCCGGAAAGCCGTGCACCAACAGAACCGGCGGACCGTCCGTGCCCGCCGCCACGTAGTGCAACGTGGTTCCGTTGACCTCGACTCGATGATGCTCGAACATGCCGAACTCCTCTTTGGACAACCAGGTTGTCTATAGTTTCGTACTCGACAACCAGGTTGTCAATAGAGCGCTGGGGCGCCTAGGCTCTCGCCATGGCACGATCCGCGGGAGCGAACCTGGCGATGCTGCTGCTCGGCGGCTTCGAGGCGATGGTCGACGAGGTCAGAGCGGGCCTCGCAGAGCAGGGGCATCCCGGCGTACGGGCCGGACACGAGTTCGCGATGACCGCCATCGAGGCCGGCGCCGACACCACGTCGGAGCTCGGCCGCCGGCTCGGCGTCTCCAAACAGGCCGCCGCGAAGACCGTCGCCGCGCTCCAGAACCTCGGGTACGTCGCCAGTGAGCCGGATCCGACCGATGCCCGCCGTCAACTGCTCCGCGTCACCGACCGCGGCCACGAGATGACCACCCTCGGCGCAGCCCTCTTCGACAAAGTCCGCTCCCGCTGGGCCAAACAGCTAGGGGGCGAGGCCCTAGCCACCCTGGAAACCAACCTGACCCAACTGATACGCCCCGAGAGTTAACTAGCCTTCCACACCCGTCTCACCAGAACCCATCGACTTGTCAAAGGCAACTGCCACATGACGACCGACATCCAGGCCGGCCAGAAGAGCAGCCGAGATGTTCGCGGTGATCCTGCCGTACTCGTCGGCAAGCCCAGCTGCAGCCAGTAGATCCGCGACCGCCTCGTTCGTCATCGCTCGGAGGTCCTCCCCCGGCGGCATCGCCTCACCGCGCGTCGCCGAGAACACCGGGATCGCCCCGCCGTCCTCGCGAAAGATCGTCAACGCCGGCACACCCGTCGTACTGCTGAACTCCCACCCCAGACCGTCGCGATCACTCACATCGCTAGCGACCACCGCAATCCACCGCTCGCGCCATCCCGTCATCGGACAAGGCCCGATTCCCACGCCCAGACAGCTACTTCGGTACGGTTCCGGGCGAGGATCTTGCGCTGCACCGAGGCCAGATGCGACTTCACCGTCGACAGCGAGATCATCAGCTCGGCAGTGATCTCGGCGTTCGTCCGCCCACGGGCGACGGCGCGTGTCACCTCGAGTTCGCGTTCGGTCAACGGCGGCTCGGCACGTCGGGTCTTAGCACTCGGCGTACTGAAATGAGCGAGCAACCTCGTCGTTATCGATGGCGATACCAACGACTCTCCGTTCGCGGCGGCATGCACTGCCTCGACCAGCAGCCGCGGACCGGCGTCCTTGAGCAAGAACCCGCATGCCCCGGCCTGCAAGGCCTCATGGACCAGCTCGTCGAGGTCGAACGTCGTGACGACCAGCACCCGCAGTGGATCGGCGACCGTCGGACCGGCGAGCAGCCGCGTGGCGGCGAGGCCGTCCATCTGCGGCATCCGGATGTCCATCAACGTCACGTCCGGACGCAGTTGCCTCGCGAGCGCGACGGCCTGCTTGCCGTCCTCGGCCTCACCGACCACCTCGATGTCGTCCTCGCGTTCGAGGATCAATCGGAACCCGGTCCGTACCAAAGCCTGGTCATCGGCGAGCAGAACTCGCAGTGTCACCGTGCTGTTCCTTCCTCTGCTGCCAGCGGAGCACCCGGCAAGGGCAACTCCGCCAAGACTCGCCAGCAGCGTTCACCGTGCTCGCCGGCGGTGAGGCTGCCGTCCAGCGCATGGATGCGCTCACCCATGCCGACCAACCCGTAGCCGCCGGCCGACCGCCTCGCCCGGCTACGTCCCGGGCGTACTCCGTCATTCTGTACGTCGACCCGCAACACGGCCTGCCCTCGCCCTGCGGCCGGCCCGACCGCGACCGCGACCGCGATGCTCTTCGCGTCCGGCGCATGTTTGCGGACGTTGGTCAACGACTCGAGTACAACGCGATGCACGGTCGACACTGTCTCCGGAGCAACCGTCAGATCATCCAGCCCGGGTGCGAGACGGAGATCAACGTTGGCCGTACCATCGACCGCCGCCTTAACCGCCTCGGTGAGACCACCGGAGGTGAGCGGGGCTGCTTGCTCGGGGCTTCGAAGCATCGTGACGAGACGCCGTACGGCAGCCAGCGCCTCGGCACCCGCCCCCTCGATCTCCTGGAGCAGCTTCTGTTCGGGGCCGTCGGCAAGCACCACCTGCGCCGCCTGCGTCCGTACCACCACCCCCGTGATGTGGTGGGCAACCAGATCGTGCAGCTCCCGCGCCAGCGCGAGTCGCTCCCGGTTCCGCGCCGCCGCGAGCGCAACCTCCCGCCGCGTATCAGCATCCCGCAGTATCAGCCCGATCGCGACGCTGCAGCCCCACAACACCGCCCACAGCACCGCGATCGTCAATGTGGTTGAGTTGCTGCCGTAGCGCAGGATCGGCGCCAGCACGATCGCCAATCCGCCGACGACCGCGACCACACCCGCCGATCGCGGACGCAGCCGATGGCAGCCGGCGCCGACCAGGAGCGCCAGGGCGACCGACTCACCGTCACCGGCGAGCGGCGCGGACGGCTCCGCGAGGAAGCCGACCGCGCTACAGGCCAACGAGAGCGCGATCGCGCCGGTCACGAGTTGGCCGGTCGCGCTCGAGTACCGACGCCGTAGCAGTGCTAGCGCCCCGATCACCAGGCTGGAGCCGAGGTACAAGATCCCACCGGCCTCGACCCGTTCGTGCAGGAACAACCGCCGTACGCTCTCGTCGACGTTCAACCCGACAAGCACGACCACCTCGAGAGCGATCAGTACCCGACTCAAGGTCCGGTTGGTTGTTCGGATCACGTCGTCCTTCCTGGCAGGCTGCTCTTTTCTTCGCAGTACCCATCATCGCGGCGCCGGCATCACGAACCGGTCAGCGTGGCGTTGCGTCCGCGGAACACTGATAGTCGCGCACCGGCAGCTTGCCGGTCATGAGGAACGTCGTACCCGCGGTGTTCGCGCACTGATTCTTGTTGAGCAGGTACACCCCGTGGCCGCCCTGGTCGACCGTCACCATCCGCGCCCGATCGCCGAACGCCTTCCGCAACTGCCTGGCGCCGGCGAGCGGCGTGGCAGGATCGCGGAGGTTCTGCAGCATCAGCACGTTCGACGGGCCCTTGTCACCGATCTTCACCGGCGCCTCGGCCGGCTTCGGCCAGTACGCGCACGGCCCGATGTTCGCTCCGGCCGCCCCGAACATCGGGTGCGTGATGCGGTCGATCGCAACGTTCCGCTGGTACGTCTTGAGCGACGTCGGCCAGCGCGAGTCGTTGCAGATCATGTAGTAGCGGGCTGAGATGAGGTTGTCCGTGTCTGTTGCCTTCGCTGCTACGGGCGGAGGTGGCGGCTGGTTCGCATCGAGCGACTTCCACACCTCGGCGAGCGTCGGCATCTGCGTCGCCCCGTACGAATACGCGAACGAGATCAACCGGAACACCGCGCCGGTCCACAACTGATCGGGCCCCTGCACAGGCTTCTTGTCCAACCGATCAGCCAACTCGAAGTACTTCGCCTTCACCTGCGCAGCCGTCCGACCGAGCCCGTACTCGCGATGGTTCGCAGCAACGTACTTCGCAAAATCCGGGAACCGATCCTCAACCCCCTGCGACCACAGCCGCTCACTCTCGTAATCCCAACCACCCGGCCCCATATTGCTGTCGAGCACGATCCGATCACTGCGCTCCGGGAACATGGTGGTGTAAACCGCCCCCAGATAAGTCCCCCAAGACGCACCAAGATACGAAACCTTGGCCTCGCCCAACGCACGCCGAACCTGATCCATATCCCGAGCCGTATTGGCAGCACTGATGTACGGCAACATCCCACCGGTCTCCGACCCAGCACACTGCTTCGCAACCTGCTCCGACTCAGCAGCCCGCTTCGCAACATCCTCCGCATCCTTCGCGTACGGCGGAATGTTCCCGAACGCCTGCTGCTCCGCCGTCAGATCGCACTTCACCGGCGTACTCCGCCCCATCCCCCGCGGATCCATCCCAATCAGGTCATAACTGTCCAACACCCCCTGCGGCACCTTCGCCGCCACCAACAACGCCAAGTACCCCAACCCCGGACTAGGCCCACCCGGATTAGTCAACAACACCCCGCGCCGCTTCTCCGGCTTCTTGCTGGCCAACCGCGAAACAGCAATCTCGATCGTCTGCCCATCAGGCTTCTTGTAGTCCAACGGCACCTTCAACGAGCCACACTGCATCCCCGCCGGCACCGGCAGCCCATCCCCCACATCAGGGTCACACGTCCCCCACGTGATCCCACCCGCCTCCCCAGCACCCACCTGCCCAGCACCCACCTGCTCGGCGCCCGACACCTCCGCCTGCGAAACCCCCGAACCCATCAAGGCAGCAACAACCCCAACCCCAACAGCGATGGCCAAAACCCTTCGCATCCGCCTATCCCTCCAGCCGACACAACCCTCTGACCACCCAAACCCTGCCAACCCCACCCCGCCCCCACATCCCGCCCGCGACTGGTTCCCCCTGGCCAGAAGTACTAGTCCGGTAAGCCCAGCTACCTGTTACCCGCGCTGCTCTGACGTCGCAACTGTCCGCCAGATCCGCCGATGCTCAACCGAGCCTTGCCCGGCGTAAGTCCGGCTTCCTGGAGGTGAGCGTGTCAGCATTGAGGGATGGATGGGGTTCGCGAACTGCTCGAGGCGGAACGACAGCAGGCGCTCCAACGGCTCTCGGGCCTGAGCGGTGACTTCAACGAGGTGGTCGCGGCTGCCCGGGACGCCAACGCTGACGACGAGCATGATCCTGAGGGTGCGACGATCGCGTTCGAGAGGTCGCAGGTCGCGGCGCTCGTGCTGCAGATCCAGCGTCACTTGGCAGAGGTCGGGGCGGCGATCGAGCGGTTGTCGGCCGGCACCTACGGGATCTGTGAGAGCTGCGGACGGCCGGTCGCGAAGGCTCGGCTTGAGGCGAGGCTCACGGCACGCACATGCATCAGATGCGCCTCTGCTGCACCCTGAGCCAGCGCCCCACCGCACGTCCGAGGTGGCCCAGGCTGCTATGTATTCGAGTCGGTGTCGTTGGGGGGCGAAGGGCACAAATCAGGCGGCGCCGCACGGCTCATTGGGGAGCCGAAGGCCGCCGGTCGCGAATCGGCGCGTGCGGATCAGATCCAGGCCGTCAAGGCCCTCGCCTGTGTGGCGGCTGACGGTGATGCGCCGCCCGGCGAGTGGCAGGCGGCGGATGCCGATTCCGGTGAGGTCACTGGGCTCGGTCGGCGGGTCGACGTAGACCCTGCCCGCGGGAATGTCGGGTTCGAGGCCGAGAACTGACCGCACCAGCAGGAACGGCGCCGCAGCCGCCCAAGCCTGAGGAGAACAGGACGTCGGATACGGCACCGGATTCCCGAACTCCGTCCGATCGAACCCGCAGAACAGCTCCGGTAACCGGTCGCCGAACGCCACAGCCGCCTCGAGGAGTGCACTCGAGACCCGTACGGCGTCCTCGACGAGCCCGTACCGGGCCAGGCCGGCGACGCAGATCGCCGTGTCGTGCGGCCAGACCGAGCCGTTGTGGTAGCTGACCGGGTCGTACCGGGTCATCGAGCGAGACAGCGTACGGATCCCCCAACCGGAGAACAACTCCGGGGAGACCAGGTGTTCGGCGACTCGGGCGGCGTACCGGGGATCAACCAATCCCGTCCAGAGGGCATGCCCCATGTTCGACGCCAGCGCATCTACAGGACGCTTGCGGCCGTCCAGTGCCAGCGCGTAGTACCCGTCGGACGGCAACCAGAACGCGTCGTGGAAGCGTCGCCGCAGCATGTCCGCACGATCGGCCCATTCACGGGCGACGGCGGGCGGGTCGAAGGTGGCAGCGAGTTCGCTGCGCGCGCGGAAGGCGCCGTACACATAGGCCTGTACCTCGGCCAGCGCGATCGGCCCCTCGGCGAGGGTCCCATCGGCGAAGGAGATCGAGTCGTGCGAGTCTTTCCAGCCTTGGTTCTGCAGACCTCTGTCCGTCGTGCGCTGGTACTCCACGAACCCGTCGCTGTCGCGGTCGCCGTAGTCGAGGATCCAGGTCAGGGCCCGGTCGACGTGCGGTATCAGCGGTGCCAGCTGTTCCTTCGGAACTCCCCAGCGATGGAGTTCGCCGACGAGCATGCAGAACAGCGGAGTCGCATCGGCGGTGCCGTAGTACACGCCGCTGCCCGGGCTGAGCGGGAAGGACGCTCCGTGCCGCACTTCGTGCAGGATCCGCCCGGGCTCTTCTTCCGTCGACGGGTTGACCTCATGGCCCTGCAGGGCGGCGAGCGCCCGCAGCGTCGACAGTGCGAGCTGCTGATCGATCGGCAACGCCATCCATGCCGTGAGCAACGAGTCCCGTCCGAACAGTGTCATGAACCACGGAGCGCCCGCTGCAACGATCTCGTTGACACGGCCGTTGGGGGCAGCGGTCCGGATCCGCAGCGACCCGATGTCCTGGATGCTGCGGTCCACCACCCCATCGAACCGCAGGCCGGGGAGTTCCACGACGGGACTCGACTCTTGCCACTCCCGCAGCCGGGTCGCCGGCATGCTGCTTTCCACCGGTTCGCCTCGCGGGTACGTTGGCTTCGACTCCTCGTGATCGACGAGCGGAAGCACCTCCATCGTGCCCCGCCACTGTCCACCGGCAGGAACCAGCAGGTCGCCGGCAACTGTCCTGGGTGCGGTCGCGATCAAACCGTCCAGACGGAGCCTTAAACCGCGCTGCCGGCCCGACGCTTCGGCCTCGGCCAGCAGCGAGTCACCCTCGAGCGTCCACTGCACCTCGCCGAGCGGAAGGGGTTTGCTGTCCTTGACGGAGAACAGGTCGGCGAAGTCGACGGTCAGTTCGACAGCCACGCGACAGGTGATGTCCTGGGTGCCGAGATTCCGCAGGATCAGATCCTCGCGCATCCCGTCCCCGACAAGGCGATGCCGCTCCACCAGTAGCGAACCACCGTCGCCGTCCCGACGGCCGAGGAAGGTGGCCTGGTACGGCGCATCCAGCTGAGCCGAGAGAGGTTGCGGCGGACGCCCGTCGACGAGCAGCCGCCACCCGGAGACGATGCGAGTGTCGTCGCAGTACAGGCCGTCGACGCTGTCCGCTCGCATGTCGCCGGTCGTGGCGGAGATCGCGAAACAGCTCCCTTCGACCAGAGTGATGACTGGATCGGTCACGGGTGTCATGACAGTGGCCATGGTCAGCAACAACCTCCGATGGTGATGGCGCGAATATGGTGGGGCCCGTGAACAACGCAGTGGTAGTGACCGGAGCGGCCAACGGGATCGGCGAGGCCATCGCCCGCCTGCTGGTCGATCGTGGCTGGGCAGTAGCCGGACTGGACCGGGACGGGCAGGGGCTGGAACGCCTGCGCCAAGAACTGGGGGCCGCCTTCGTGGGCGTCACCGGCGACGTCACCCGCCGCGCCGATCACGAACGCGCCAGGCAGGCGGCGGGCGAGACAGGACTCCTGGCCGGCTGGGTCAACAACGCGGGGATCGAGCGGCCGACCACTGCACGGACGCTCGACGAAGCGGACCTGCAGGCGATCGTTCAGGTCAATCTGATCGGGACGATGCTCGGCTGCGCGGTCGCTACGGAAGCGCTCGGCGGCTCCGGCGGCTCGATCGTGAACATGTCGAGCATCCACTCGCTGGCCGGCTTCCCTGAGTCGTTCGTGTACGCGGCGACGAAAGGCGGGATCGACGCGATGACACGGCAACTCGCGGTGGAGGAAGCGGCTCGCGGGATCCGCTGCAACGCGGTCCGGCCCGGAGCCGTGATGACGCCGTTGACCCAGTCCTTCCTCGATGCGGCCGACGATCCCGGCGCCCTGCTCGACGAGTACGCCGATCTGCATCCGATCCGACGCCTCATCGAACCGGTCGAGATCGCGCGCGTCGTCGCCTTCCTGCTCTCCGACGAGGCGAGCTTCGTCAACGGGGAGTCGATCACGGTCGACGGCGGCGCCACCGCACGCTGCTACCCGTACCCCGGCTGAGCTCAATCTTCCCGGCGCAGCAACCACAGGACCGACGTCTCTCCGCGGGCCACCAGCCCGCTCTCCGCAAGATCTTTGCCGGTCCGGCGCTCCAGCCGCCGCAACTCGGCACCATCCAGTTCCTGCACCGAGTACATCGCGATGGGATCCAGTCCGACAGGCTGGACCGGGTCCCACTCCCCCGCCGGCGGCAGCCGGAACGCGGCCAAGAGGTGACGGTCGTCCGAAGTCAGCTGGAAAGCGGGCTGACGCCAGCCCTTCTCCTCACGTAACGGCTGCTCGGACAACGGAATCAGTACGCCGGATTCGACCATCGGCCTGATCACCGACCGATAACCCTGCACGTGCTCAGCGAGTCGCTGCCGCAGATCCGGCCTCATCTCGGTGAGCCGGACAGACAGACCGAACCGATGCAGGAGCGCGGCCCGGATCTTGGTGTCGAACTGGGCCGGCGTGATCAACGTGCCCGAGTAGTCGACCTTCTGGAACCGGTGCTCACCGCGCCACTCGCTTTGCGGCCAGTGCAGCAACTGTCGAGGCGGTAGCAGCTGAGCCGCACCCCACAGACAGGCCAGGTGATGTTCGGTCCAGTCCGGGTCCGAGAGGAAGAACGCGTCGACATGGGCGGCCAATCCAGCGTCGATGCGCAGTCCGCCGGAAGCACATGCCTCCAGCACGGTGTCCGGATAGGCCGCGCGCAACTGGTCCAGTACGTCATACAAGCCGAGATAATGCCGCAGCAGGCCGTCCTCGGCAGCATGTCCGTGGTCCGTGCGGGTACAGCCGGCCCCAGGATCCAGATTGAAGTCCCACTTGATCCAACGCGCCCGGGTGGCATCAATGAGCCCGGACACGGTCGCGTACAGATGCTCTCGCCCGGCCGGTGAACCGAGGCAGACGTAGCCGAGTCCGGCGCCGGCATCGTCGGTGGCGAGCAGCTCCGGCCGCTCGGCTGCGATGGACGCTCGCAGGCCGACCGCTTCTGCCTCGATCCAGATGCCGAACTCGATGCCACAGGCGCGGGTTTGGTCCGCGAGCCACGCCAGCCCGTGCGGAAAGCGGGCTGTGTTGACCCGGTGCCAGTCTCCACGTTCGGCGTACCAATCGCTGTCAGCCTCGGGACGTCCGAACCAGCCTGCATCCAGGAGCGCGACCTCGAGTCCGAGTTCCGCGGCGACGGTCGCGTTGGCCAGGAACACATCCTCGGTGATGTCGGCATCCTCGTAGGGCCACCAGTGGTTCCACTCGGTCAGCATTGGTGGGCCGTGCGGGACCTGCTCGGCGAGGTGCCCCGCCAGGGCCGCGGCTGCCGAGGCCCGGGTCTCACCCCAGGCGATGCTCACCTCGGGCAGGGTGAAGGTTTCGCCTTCGCCGACAAGGATCCGCTGCCCGGCAGGGTGCAGGCCGAGATCGATCCGTACGCCGCCGCCGACTGCTGGTGTACTGCCGAGTCGCCAGTTTCCGCTCCAGTGCAGGGTCACGACGTACACGCCGGACCCGGACTCGATCGCCAGCCACGGTACGGCGCCCTGGGTGGAGCGACCCGCGGTGACCTCGATCTGGGCCGGCTCGTCGACCGGCAACCTGACCGGCTGGAACTCAAGCCCCCAACTGCTGGTGAACCCGTCGATCGACGTTGCCTGCGGCAACAGTATGGATCCGATCCAGGGATCCCACTCGCCGGCGGCCGAGACGGTCACCGCGTAGGTGACCGCGTTCGGATGCCGGCGGGTCGCTTGAACCTCGGCCCCGGTCAGGGCAGGCGTAAGTACCGGTGTCTCGATCACGATGACGTCCCTCAGTTGCTCGGTTGCAGTACGACCTTGCCGGCTGGATGGCCCTTGATCAGTTCCTCGTACCAGTGCTGACCGTCCGCGAGGCCGGCGCGGACCACCTCGCCGCGGAACACCAGCTCGCCGCGGCCGAGCAGCTCGACGGCCCCGGCGAACTCCTCCGGGCTGTACGCGAAGCTGGTGGTGCAGGCGATCTCGCGACGGATCAGGTCCCGCAGTGGCAGCATGCCGTCGGCTGAGTGCAGCCCGACGAAGCAGACACCTCCACCGGGCCGCGTGGCCAGGCATGCCGCCGTCCGGGTGTCCGCGCTGCCGACTGCGTCGAACACTGCGTCGGCACCCAGACCACGGGTGAATTCCTTCATCTGGTGCACGAGTTCGACCGGGTCATCGCTGAGCCGCGTCGCACCGCCGGCTTCGGCCGCGGCGGCGCGCCCTTCGACGCGTTCGGTGAAGAACAGCTGTTCCACACCTCGAGCCCGCAGTACCTCGAGCAGAAGCAGACCGATCGGCCCGGCGCCGAGTACCAGCGCAGACTCGCCGGCCGCGATCCGGGTACGCCCTACGGCACGTAGCGCACAGGCGGTCGGTTCGGCGAACACGCTGGAGCTGGGATCGGCCAGATGGTCGACCCGATGCACCGCAGTCGCCGGCACAACGACCAGACCGGCGTTGCTGCCGTTGACATGCCCCCCGAGCAACTGCCGTTGCGGACACACGTTTCCGTGCCCTGCCGCGCAGATCGGGCAGGTTCGGCAGGATCGGAGCGGGTTCGCGGTGACCAACGCTCCCAACGGCAACCGTTGCTCGGCGGGTACGCCCGGTCCGTACAGATCGATCGCGCCGACGAACTCGTGCCCGAAGACCAGCCCCGGCGCCCGCAGGCCGTCCATGCCGAGGAACCCACCGAGCTCGGACCCGCAGATACCTGACTGCGTGACGGCGATCCGGACCTCACCCGGTCCGGGTACCGGGTCGTCGAGCGTGACGAGGTCGAACTGCCGGATGTCGCTGAGTACCAGCGCCTGCATGATGCTCCTCAGCCGAGCAGTTTGGTGGCGGCGTCCTGCATCTTCTGAGCTGCATCCTCCGGTGTGAGTTTGTTGTTCAGCAGTAGGTCGAAGTTCTTGCCGTACACCTCATTGAAGATTTGCTGCATGTTCGCGGTGTAGATGTCGCCGATTCGCGCGTTCTGCAGGTTCTTCATCGCCGCCTCGAAGCCGTCCGGCATCCCCTTCAGCATGTCCTGGGACTGGCGGGCGGCGTTCTGCAACGGGATCCAGTCGTGGTCCTTCGCCATCTGCGGCTGGAACTTCGTGGCGCTCCAGGTCGCGAAGGCCTGCGCCGCGGACAGCGCGGCCGACTGCCGGGGAATCACCCACCCGCCGAGCCAGTACGGTGCCACGCTGTTGCTGCCCTGGTACTTCGGCAGCGGCGCCATCGCCCACTTGTCCTTCATCTGGGCGAAGGACGCGATGTTCCAGGTTCCGTCGGCGACCATCGAGTAGGCGCCGGACGCGAAACCGCCGTTGTTCTGGGCGACGCCGGCCCGCTCGTCCGGTCGCGGCGCAATGTGCTTGCTCCACATCATGTCCTGGACGTAGCGCATCGACTCGACCACCTTCTGATCGGTCATCTGGAACTTCGTCGGTTCCAGCGGCTTGTCGACGAACGACGAGCCCGCCGCCCACGCCAGCGACTGGATGCCCCACCAGATGCCCAGGGCACCGATGTCGAGACCCCACCGCGTCACCTTGCCACCGGCAGACTTCTGCAGCTTCGGAGCGGTCTCGATCACCTTGTCCCACGTCCAGGTCCCGTCCGGGTAGTCGAGCCCGGCCTGGTCGAAGTGGGTCTTGTTGTAGAACATGGCCATCGACTGGATGTTCTCCGGCACACAGAACAGGTTCTTACCGTCGAACTTCCAAGGGTCGTACAACTTGGTCGGGTATGCGTTGGCGTCGACCATCGGCGTGGTGTTGATGACCGGCTGCTCGTCGAACACCAGATTCTTCTTGTAGTGCGCGTACGCCTGCACGTCCCAGTAGTAGATGTCGAAGGGCTTGTGAGCGGCGTACTGGAGTTGCACCTTCTGCCAGTACTGGTCGTACGGCAGGAAGTTGATCTTGGCGGTGTACTTGCCGGCGAACTCCTTGTTGAACAGCGTGACCCGCTTGCGGAAGTTCGCGTCGATCGTCGGCCCGTTGGTCCAGGCGTAGATCTCCAAGTTGGTCTTGCCGACCAAGGCGGTGCCGGTCGGGGCCGGAGCGGCAGCTTGCCCGCCGCTCCCATCGCCGGAGCAACCGGTAAGGGCGGCGGCGCCGGCTGCGGTCAGGCCGCCCAGCAGGGTCCGCCGGCTGATGTCGTTCGGCATGGATCGTCTCCTTCGTGTGACGGCGGGCTACTTGTTCACGCCGCTGACGGCGATGCCCCGGATGAAGTAGCGCTGGGCCAGCAGGAAGACCAGGATCGACGGGAGCGCGGCGATCGTGGTCGCGGCCATGGTGAGGTGCATCTGCGGCCCGATCCGGGGCGAGCCGCTGAAGTACGACAGCGCGACGGCGATGGTGTATTTCGACTCGTCGGACAGGTAGATCACCGGGCCGAAGAAGTCGTTGTAGGTGCCGATGAACGTGAAGACCGAGACGGTCGCGATCACCGGCCAGCTGAGCGGCAGGAAGATCGTCCACCAGATCCGCAGGTAGCCGGCGCCGTCGATCCGGGCCGCCTCCTCCAGCTCCCTGGGGATGCCCATGAAGAACTGACGGAACAGGAAGACGAAGAACGCGGACCCGAAGAACGCCGGCAGGATCAGCGGCTTGAAGGTGTTCAGCCAGCCGATCCGGTTGAACACGATGTACGTCGGAACCAGGGTGACCGTGGTCGGCAGCATCAGCGTCGCCATCAGGGTCAGGAAGATCGCGTTGCGCCCGGGTGCCCGCAGCCGGGCGAAACCGTACGCACTGAACGAGCAACTGAGCAGCGTGCCCAGGACTACCAGGGCGACGATCGTCGCGGTGTTGAGGATGTAGCGCTGGAACGGAACCAGCTGGAAGACCTCGACGTAGTTGTGCCACTGCGGCTTGAAGAGCCAGATCGGCGGTGCCACGAACACCTGGTTCGGCGCCTTGAGCGACGTCAGCACCATCCAGGCGACCGGCATCAGCACCGCGAAGCAGCCGACCGACAGCAGGATCAGCCGGATCCAGGTCCCGACCGGCAGGCGGGTCCGGGTGTTCATCGCTCATCCTCCGTCTCGGTGTGGACCCACATCGGCATCGACCGGAAGACCAGCAGAGTGAGCACCAGGATGATCGCGAAGGCGACCCACGCGATCGCGGAGGCGTAGCCCATCTTGAGGTACTGGAAGGCGTTCTGGTACAGGTACACCGACAGCAGCAAAGTGGAGTTGTTCGGACCGCCCTGGGTCAGCACGAACGGCTCTGCGAACACCTGCAGGCTGTTGATGATGCCCATGATCAGGTTGAAGAACGTGACCGACGACAGCATCGGTACGGTCACGTGCAGGTGCTGCCGGAACGTCGAGGCGCCGTCGACCCGGGCGGCCTCGTACAGCTCCTTCGGCACGCCCTGCAGCCCGGCGAGGTAGATCAGCATCGTTCCGCCGAACCCCCACAAACTCATGAAGATCAGCGCCCGTAAGGCCCACCGCTCGTCGGTCAACCAGGACGGACCGTCGATGCCGATCTTCGCCAGCGCGGAGTTGATCAGCCCGTACTCGCCGTTGAACATCCACTTCCACACCATCGCGACCGCGACACCGCTGATCACACTGGGCAGGTAGTACGCGGAACGGAAGAACTTCAGCGCCGGCAGCTTGGAGTTGAGCATGATGGCCAGTACGAGCGCGAGGATCATGGTGGCCGGGACGCTCACCACGCCGTAGATCAGCGTGACGCTGAGAGCCTTGCGGAACACCGGATCCGCGACCAGCGCGCTGTAGTTCTGGCCCCCGATCCACACCGGATTCGTGAGCATGTCGTACGAGGTGAAGCTCAGCCCCAGCGAAGCCAGCATCGGCCCCAGGGAGAACAGCAGCAATCCCAGCACGGCGGGCGCGATGAACACGTAGCACCACAGCGCCTGCCGCCGCGTCATGGTGAGGCCGCGACGGGGCGATCTCTTTCGCGCAGCCGGCTCGTCAGCGACCGGACGGACCGCGACACCTTGTTGTGTCATAGACTCCCTCGTTCCAATTATCGGAACGCTGTTCCTGTCAGTGGGACTTCTGGCATAGTAGGAGCACAGCGTGGGGCGCCGTCAACCGTTCGGCACCAACGCATTTGCGAAGGTAGGGGGACGATGGCAACAGATGTGGGGCAGGTCGGCGGGGCGAGCGCGCTCACCGGTTCAGCGCGGGTGCTCGCGGTGCTGCGGCACCTGGCGGAGCACCCTGGCGGGTCACGGCTGGGGGAAGTCGCGGCGGCGCTCGACGCCCCGAAGTCCAGCGCGCACCGTGCTCTCGGCGCCCTCGTTCAGTCCGGGTTCGCCCGGCAGGACGCGGAGGGCGCCTACCACCTCGGCTTCGACCTGATGCGGCTCGTCTTCGGCTACCACGAGGCGCGGGCGCCGAGCCTCACCGTCGGACCGCTGCTGCGGCGGCTCGCGGAGGAGACCGGTGAGACCACGCACTATGGCGTACTGGTCGACGGCGACATCATCTATCAGGCAAAGGTTTCGCCCAGCCGGCCGACGTTCCAGATGAGTTCGGTGATAGGCGGCTCCAACCCGGCGTACCGTACCGGTCTCGGCAAGGCGCTGCTGATGCATGAGCTCACCGATCTGGCCGGCGTCGATCGGTACATCGCCCAGTACGGCCCGCTCGAAGCCCGGACACCGCACACCCTGCGGACGCCCGAGGCGCTGCACGACGCCTTCACCGAAGGCCGCAGCAACGGCTACATCCTCGATCTGCAAGAGAACGACATCGGCATCAACTGCATCGCGTTTCCGCTGTTCCTCGACTCTCCGAACCGGCCGACCGGTGCGATCAGCATCAGTGCGGTGGTCAGCAGGACCACGCCGCAGGATCTCGTCTCCTGGTTGCCGCGGATCCGCGAGATCGTCACCGAAGAGCTCGGCAGTGCGGTGCTGAACGCTCCAGAACCGGTACCGGAGGCCGAATGACCACCACGACAGCGGGCCAGGACCTGACCATCACCGACGTCGAAGCTGTGCACTTACGGCTGTCCTCGATCGACGCGGAGCGGTGCGACGGGACGCAGGACACGTTGCTGATCTTCGTGACCGCGAGCGACGGCACCGTGGGAGTCGGTGAGGTCGACTCGGCGCCGCTGGTCGCGAAGGCGGTCGTCGAGGCCGAACCGTCGCACCTGATCGCCCGTGGCCTGCGGTCGATCCTGCTCGGTCGCAATCCCCTGGACATCGACGCCACCTGGCACGCCATGGTGGAAGGCAGTCGATATTTCGCTGGTGGTCCGACGATGCACGCCATCAGCGGTGTCGACATCGCGTTGTGGGATTTGGCCGGGAAGGTGCTCGGGCTGCCGGTCGCCAGACTGCTCGGTGGTGCTCGCGTCGACAGGCTCACGGCGTACGCGAGTCTCGTCATGCCTGACACGCCGGCCCTGGCCGCGAAGGCTGCCGCAGCGCACGCCAACCAGGGCTATCGGGCGATGAAGTTCGGCTGGGGTCCGATCGGGCAGGACCTGGCGCTGAACGAGGAGTTGATCAAGCAGATCCGGCGCGCCGTCGGTGACGACGTCGACGTGATGATCGACGCGGGCCAGGTCTGGGACACGAAGACCGCGCTACGGATGGCGGCAATGTACTCGGACTACGGCATCGCCTGGCTCGAGGAACCCGTTGCCCCCGACAACATCACTGGGTATCGCGAACTCTCGCGCCGGACGTCGCTCACCATCGCCGGCGGTGAACAGGAGAGCAGCTACGCCGCCTTCGAAACGCTGATCGACGAAGGCGAGCTGGACCTGATCCAGCCCGACCTGGCACGCTGCGGCGGGCTGACGGCCGGACGGAGGCTGGCCTGGCTGGCGCACACCCGGCACCGGCGACTCGTTCCGCACGCCTTCAAGAGCGGCGTTCTGGTCGCCGCCTCGACCCATTTCGCGGCAGCCATCCCGAACGGCGGACTGATCGAGCACACGGTGTCGACCTCGCCGATCGCGCGCGACCTGGTCCGGCGCGAGATCGCTTTCGCCGACGGCTTCGTCAAGGTTCCGCTCGAGCAGCCCGGGCTCGGTGTCGAGATCGATCTCGATGTGATGGCGAAACTCCGTGTCGACTAGCCCACGCCTGTCGACCGAGTGGTCCCTGGCCGGCCAGCAGGCGGTGATCCTGGAGAACTCGGCAACCCGCGTCGTCGTCCTCCCGGGCCTCGGCGGCAAGATCATCAGCATCGTCGACAAGCAAGCCGACTGCGAGCTCCTCTGGCGCAACGACCGCGTCCCGCTCCGGCCGGCGGCCTTCGGGTCAAGCTACGACGACCAGTTCCTCGGTGGCTGGGACGAGCTCTACCCCAACGACATGCCGGAGGAACTAGCAGGTGAACCGATGCCGGATCACGGTGAACTGTGGGCCGTACCGTGGACCTGGACCGCCGGGTCCACGCCCGACCAGGCCTGGATCGAGCTGACAGTCCGTGGCTCGATCACCGGAACAGAAGTGGTCAAACGACTAACCCTCGGCAACGCGCCGGAACTGGTCACCGACTACCGCATCACCAACACTGGCCGAATCGACCAGCCGTACCTCTGGAAAACCCACGTCGCAGTCGTACTCCACCCGGACACAATCATTGACATGGCCGCAGGCGACGTCTTCCTGCACGAGTTCGGCAACCCCAGAGCCCGTCCGCACTCCAACACCTTCACCTGGCCCCGATTGCGAGCAAAAGGCGTCGACCACGACCTACGAACTATGCCGGACACAACCCACCGGGGCATCTCAGAGTTCCTACTGGCCACCACCCTCAACGACGGCCTCTGCGAAGTCCGCCATCCCACCGCCCAGACCGGACTCCGCCTCTCCTGGAACCCCGCCGACCTCCCTTCCTGCTGGCTCTTCGCCTCCTACGCCGGCGGCTGGCGAGGCCTGAACGTCCTGGTCCTGGAACCCTGCACCGGCCATCCCCTCTCGGTAACCGAGGGCATCAACTCAGGAACCCACCAAGTCCTCCCAGCCGGCACAACCACCACCTGGCAACTAACCACCCAAACAGGCCAACCAACCACCTAACAGCCCACCACCCCGCAACCACCCACAGCCCCAGCAGAGCCCGCTCAGCCGCGCGAGTCCAGCCCAACTACGCATATCGGCGGAGTAAATGCAGCCCTGAAGACCGCGACCCAGACGCCGACCTGCGCTGACCTAGGAAAACACCAGGCCCGCTGATCTCCGAACCCACAACCCGCGGAAACTGGCAAGAATGCACTTATCGTTTGTCATCAATTACCAAATTGACCCGTGACTGGCGGATACGCAGCGCCAGCCTTCTCATCGGTGATCATGCTCAGCCAGCGTCGCCCGTTCATTTTGCTGAGTAAAGGCGGACAACTCAAGACTGTCGGGATCCACCGGTTGGCTGCAAACATATTCGCCGGTCGCGGGACTTGCGGTAGCAGGCGAAACAAGGTGGAGCGATGGCGTCAGCAGGGCAAGAGGTTCGGAGCGCGACCAGCGCCATCTGCCAAGGCCGCGACGTGACCTCCCGAGCAAGCAGTCTCGGCGAGTGCCACCAGACCACACCTAGCTGTCATCGAGGAGGTCGAAGCGGAGATCTTCCACGATGCTCCGCAGTTCGATCCCATTGGCATCGCAGTAGCCGCTCAGAGTATCCCAGGCTGGATGCAGCGGGCGCCGACGCGTAGACGCAACAACGAACTGCCCGTTGAACCCGTACACGTCCGGCTCCTCGTACTCTGTCCACACGAGATCGCGGTCCTCGAGTTGCCCAACTCGTGCAAGTACCTCGGACGGCGTCATCGCACTTGCGTCCTCGAGCTCCTGAAGAAGTACGCCGTACTCGCCGCCTTCACGGATCCTCGACAACAGTCGCCCTCGGGTGAGGATGAGCATCAGCGTCTGGCGTGCCGGGTGGGTGAGGCCACGCAGCAGCTCCGCGAACTCCATGACGGCCGCCAGTTCGGCGGCGAGCTCGTCTGCGGTCAGAGCCAGACCGTTGTGTCGGAGGAAAGCACCGAGATTCTTCGGGGGCGTGATCCTGTTGTCGTCGGTCCAGTCGCGGACGCTATTGACCAGCCGATCGAGCCCGTTAAGGTACCTCCGCTCGTGATCCCGCTTGATCTGCCGCATCCGATCGACTGGATACTCGTCAACATCGTCGGTCATCTTGTGATGTGGATAGCAGAGCACCATGAGGTTCTCAAAGGCGCGCCGGTCCTCCTCGGCCATCGAGGCGTTATACCGTTCGCCACCAGGCATCGCGGCCTCGATGTGCACGATCTGCGCGACGACAGTCCCGTTGTCC
Organism: Kribbella sp. NPDC048928; assembly: GCF_043197975.1. Lineage (NCBI taxonomy): Bacteria > Bacillati > Actinomycetota > Actinomycetes > Propionibacteriales > Kribbellaceae > Kribbella > Kribbella sp. NPDC048928. The sequence continues at coordinate 390,727 of NZ_JBICUC010000007.1, forward strand.
GAGATGATCGGCTGCCGGCAACCCGGAAACGCGCACTCGTTCCCGGACAACAAGTACAGCTTCTGAACCGTTTCGCCGAGCGGCCCGAGCCGCCTGGGCTTCCGAAGATCTTCCACGAACATGATTCTGCCGGTACCAACAACCGGGCTGGAAGGAGACGCGTTTGTCGCCGGACATCGAGGTCGTGACAGCGACGGTGAGCGGCATCGCAGCAGCGATCACTACCGCCGCCCTACTAGCCGTGCTCGTATCCTTCCTGTGGCCGCTCGTGGCGGCGGTCCTTGCCGACTACGACAGTGCGAGGTCTCCAGACGTCGCGGATTGGCGCCTAGCACTTACGCGGGGTTCAGCCCTGCGCTATCTGTGCGTCATCGGGCTGATCCTGTGTCTGGCGTGCGGTTCCCTACTCCATTCGCTCGTAAGGTTCGACGCGTGGAGCGGCACGATCTCTATCACAGCCGTCGTCACTCACTCGATCGCTGCGGTGGTCGTCGTCGCCAAGGCCATGCACCGCAGTAGCGACTCTGGCCACTGGCTCCGCGAGCACGGGCTGACCAGCTTCGAGATCGGCGTTGTCGAGAAGGCCCGCGCACTGTCAGTGCTAACGGTCTCGGGGCTGTACATCTCCTGGGCCGTGGCGGTCGTCGTACCGCTGCAGCTCTTGGCCGGCGGCCACGCGGCCGGAGTGTTGCAAGCGATTGTGGTCAGCGGTGCCGTGATCACTCCACTGGTTCTGGGCGGAGAAGTTTGGGCATGCCCCGTTTTGACGGACCATGCCCACCCGGCGCAACTCCAGGATCTGCGCTCGACCGCGGCGTCCATCTGGTGAGGAGACGACGACGGTCGCCGCGACCGGGCCGCCACCCCGGCCAGACACTCATCTTCGTAACCCCGCAGCCAGGCGTGCACGCTCTGGCCGTTGACCTGCATGTATGCGCGTTCATGCATGCCGTCCGTCCTCGATAGTTCCTGGTGGTTCCCGTCCAAATCCACGGGGTATCTCATGGACCATCTCGGGAGCTGGCCGGCCGGACGGTCGCGGTGGGGACAGCACACCACGGCCGGACCTCACCAACGCCCCTGGTGTTGCCGCCACTCTCCGCATGGTGCCCGAGCAGCAGGCAACCCGAGTGAACCCCCGGAGCGGATCGCTTGGACAGTTGGCCCCTCGCCGACCTCGGTTGTGTCCTACCGTGTAACAAGCGCTGGCGAAGGAGCGATGTGCCATCCGTTAACCAGCGGACTTTAAGGGAGGGTTCGTGGCGGAGAGTGATCCGGCGCGCAAGGAGAGCGAGCTTCCATCGAGGCCACTGTCCAAGGGCCAGCGCAGGACGTCAATTGTGCTTGGTGTGCTCACTCTGGGAGCTGGCGCAGTCGGATCGTTCCTTGATGGAACCAACTCGATCGGAATCCCAGCACTAGTTGTAATCGGCGCCGCGTTGACATATGTCGGGATTACGGGCCAGACGCTCACCCGCGTCAAGATCGGTGATAATGAACTCGCCTTAGCGAAGCAAATCGTAACGGACGAGTCTGCGCCAGACAATTTGCGAGTTGCCGCCGCCGAGGTCCTCGAGGAGACGGATGTGCCGCTAGCCCGCACTACGAAGCGGGCAGTGGAAGAGGTTCTGGGCAACTTTCAGAGCGGCAGAGATTATGAAGTCGCAGTAATCAACGAAATCCTAGCCAACTTGCCCAAGGGGACAATCCTGAGCTCTCCGGAGGGAACGCCGGAACGGAACTTCATCGTCGAAACGACGGATGGCGGCCAGTCGATCGCGGTCGAGATCAGATATATTGCGTCTACGACCGCTGCAGAGCACATCTCTCGACGGATACGCGACCTGCGGGCGCGCACGTCGTTTTTCCCCGTGAACGCGAGGCTAATGATCACCAATGCGGAAGTTCCGGAGCGCACCATGCAGTTCCTGCGACTGTCTAAGCCCGAAAGCGAGCGGATCGGAGCAGTGACATGGCGAGGATCATCAGATACACCCCAGTTGGCCGATGCACTCAACGAGATGATTCGGCCGCAAGAAGGCCACGAATCGGGCTGATCCCTACCGTCACTGTCCCGCCTCATTCTCCCGAGAGCTGCGCCGGGCCTACGTTGGCGGCAAGTCCCCGGGCAGCAGACGAGCGCCGCTGCCTGTCAACCGAGCGCTCGCCTCGGCCACCTCGTGACGGACGGCATCAACCTCGGCTACTTCATCAGCCGTCATGAGGACGTGTCGGGCCGGATGATCCAGCACGCTAATGGCGCGGGAGGCGCGCCGAGCTGATTGGAGGGCCCAGCTCGCCCAGTGCTCTTGTGCTGTGCCGACCTCATCATCCTTCCAACGGACGGGCCCTTCCGCGATGTCAGCGCGTATCCGCGATACGGCGTCGCGGAGGGTGGCCAGAGACTGAACGACGTCATGCTTGAAATAGTCCACGCTGCGAGGCTAGATCGGGCAACCGACTAGTGTCGCGTCGGCGTAACCCCACGTCGCCGAACCCATGACTCAGTCGCGACCGACCTCGCCGCGCGAACGCCTGGGATACCGCTCACCCGAGCCTGTCCCAGGCGTCTTCCGAGGTCACGCAGCGTTAGGACAGTGGAACACATGGGACAGCACGCCAGCTGCGCTGGCCTATGCTCTTCGGTTCGACAGCGGTCCAATCACGCACATCAAATCCACATCTCCAGCGGATCTCCGTGTCGGCCTACCACGCCCGCCGGCGTTAGCCTCGGTCTTTCGTTAGCCGTTGAGGTTGAGCGGGGGTTCGGGCTGATGGCCGGGCGGGTGTCGGGGCGTGAGGGATCGGCCGGCTTGCCGGTTGTTCCGTTGTCCTTCGGTTTGTGGGCGGGCAGGGTTGTTCGGGGTTCAGGTGTGTAGCGGGTGCGGGATCTGGGTGAGTCGTTGGAACGCGGTGGCCAGGTCTCGGGCCCATTTCCAGTGCTGGGCCAGGCGCAGGTAGGTGCGGCGCTGGCCGTGGGTGATGCGGGCGGCGGTGTGCAGGAGCCGGTTGAATCGCCCCGGGTCTGATGGAGGCTCTCAATCCATGGAGGATGAGAGTTATGGCAGCACCGAGGAAGTACGGCGACGAGTTGCGTGAGCGGGCCACTCGGATGGTGGTGGACGCGCGGAAGGACCCGGCGACGAGGCGGGGGCGATCCCGCGGATCGCGGAGCAGCTCGGTGTGCACCGTGAGACGTTGCGCGGGTGGGTCCGGCAGGCCGAGATTGACGAGGGGACGCGTGCTGGGACCACGACCAGCGACGCGGATCGGATCGCGCAGCTGGAGCGGGACAACCGTGAGCTTCGGCGGGCCAACGAGATTCTCAAGACGGCGTCGGCTTTTTTCGCGGCGGCGGAGCTCGACCGCAAGATCAAGTAGCCGGTGAAGTAACTCGGGTGCCGACGGCGGTGCTGGTCGAGTTCATCGACCGGCACCGCGACCGGTTCGGGGTCGAGCCGATCTGTAAGGTCCTGGCGGCTGCTGGGATCAAGATTGCCCCGAGCACCTACTACGCCGCCAAGAGCAGGCCGCCGTCTGCCCGGGCGGTCAGGGACACCGAACTGGTCTCGATGATCTGCCAAGTGCACAAGGACAACCTGGGTGTCTACGGTGCGCGGAAGGTCCACGCCGAGCTGAACCGAGGCGGTATCGAAGTCGCCCGGTGCACTGTCGAGCGGCTGATGCGCGCCGAGGGCCTGCGGGGCATCACACGGGACAAGACCCGCAAGACCACGCAGACCGAGGGCGCTGAGTCACCACGGCCGGCCGATCTTGTCGAGCGGCGGTTCGTCGCCGAGGCTCCCAATCAGTTGTGGGTGGCGGACCTGACCTACATCCGCACCCACTCCGGGTGGGTCTACGCCGCGTTCGTGATCGACGTGTTCTCCCGGCTGGTGGTGGGCTGGCAGGTCTCGACCAGCCTGCGCACCGACCTGGCCCTGGACGCCCTCGACATGGGACTGTGGGCCCGGCAGCGAGCCGGCCACGACGTCGGCGGGCTGATCCATCACAGCGACCGCGGAGTGCAATACCGAGCTGTCCGCTACACCGAGCGGCTCGCCGAGGCCGACGCCGTCGCGAGCGTCGGCAGCAAGGGTGACAGCTACGACAACGCGATGGCCGAGGCGTTCAACTCGCTGTTCAAGGCCGAGCTCATCCGCAACCCCGTCATCCGTCCGATCGGCGGCTGGAAGAACGTGGCCGACGTCGAGATCGCCGTCGCCGAGTACGTCGACTGGTTCAACCACCGACGCCTGCACGGCGAGATCGGCCACATCCCACCCGCCGAGTTCGAAGCCAACCACTACAGTGAAATCCCCGTCCTCTCCGAGGCCGGATCCAAGTAACCGAGCCTCCATCAGACCCGGGGCGATTCAGGTAGCGCAGTGCTTTGGGTTCGCAGTTGGCCAGGTCGCCGTGGAGGAGTAGGTGCTGGGTCCAGGCGATCAGGTCGATGCCGGTGAGTGCGAGTTCCAGCCAGACGGCATTCAGCGCGAACAGTCTGGAGGGAAACCTGCCGATGCCGGTGTCTTTGGCTTGCCTGATCCGTCTTCGACGCGGGCGTGGGCGCGGTGTCTGGCTTCGAGATGGGCAAGTTGGCCAGTCGGGGTGTCGGTGGCGAAGGCCTGATAGCGCATCCCGTGGTGCTGGTCGAACAGGGACAGTTGGGCGCCGGGGTGAGGTCGCTCACGGCGGACGATCACCCGCATCCGGTCCGGCCACCCCGCGGCGGTCAGCCCGTTCAGGAAGCCGGTGATCTCGGCGATGTCGGCGCCGTCACGCACCGATCCGTCGGCTTCGATCGCGGGCGTCCACGCCGCTTTGGGCAGTGCGTCTATCGCGGTCTGGACCGCGGCAGTCATGGTGAACCCGACCGAGAATTCCACATCCAGATCCTGATCACGCAGTCCGCGCAGATGCCTCAGCCAGTCCCTGGTGGCACCCGCTCCATCGGCACGGACCAGGATCGGGCAACCGTAGCGTTCGGCATCGGGGATCTGGGCCAGCGCGAGATCAGTCACCGCGATGTGGTCGGCCGCGGTGTTGCTGCCCGCGTTGCCCGGGCGCAGCAGCCCGGCCAGCGCCTCACCGGTGTTGTCCAGGAACGCCAGCAAGGGGTGATACTCGAACCCGCCCTTGAACGTGGCCGCGGCCGATTCCTTCTCGCTGTGACAAGTCACCAGCGACGCGTCCAGATCGATCACCAGACCGGGCAGGACCCGGCCACCCGCTGTCGCGGCCGGCAACTCTCGCCCGAGTTCGGCCCGCGCCAGCCAGGCACGCTCACGAGCCAACCCACGCGCTCGGCGCAACCCCGCCAAGACAGTGTCATCGACACCGTCCAGAACCCGCCACGCCGTGGCCGTTGAGGCCACCGGCCCGAACAGTTCCGGCTGGTCCCGCAGCACAGCCAGGTCCGAGATCGCTACGCCGCCATCGGCCAGCATCACCGCGAGATCAACCAGCACCCTGCCCGGATCGTGCCTCGAACGCCGCCGCCGCAACCCACCCAGCGCCTCATCGAAGGCCACCGGGAGACCGGTGACCTCGGCCAGATCCACCAGCAGCCGCGACCCACCATGCGACGCGACACCCCGCCCATCGGCCGTCACACAAACCACCGGACGCGTCGTTGTATTCTGCACCTACGAAGTGCCTTCCCGCTCGGATCATTCTGGGACCTTAGTCAAGTCCAGAATCCCTTGCAGGCAAGGCACTTCCCTACATCTACGACGCGTGTCGACCCCCGCGATCACATCGTTACTGCAAAGCCAGGGTTAGCCGTTGCGGTCGCCTTGCCCGGAGCTCCGCTGGCACTGACGACTCGCATCCCTCGTGCTCGCGTACCGTCCCCGCGGACTCGACACTCCGTAACAATCGACGACCAGCACGCGATACAACAGGCTGGAGTCATGGGACGCGGAGACGATCGGGTCGGTCTCGGGGAGGGGAACATGCGTAAAGGCGGGTTGCCATTAGGGAGAAACGGAACAGCGTCGCACGCCGACACGCCAGATTGGGCAGAGTCATGACCGAGACAGCGGCCGGCCTAGATATGCCTAAGCCGTTCCTGGAGATCGTAGTTCACGAGGTCGATCCTGACCCGAGCTTGACTGCACTGTGTGTCTGCTACGAGCTGGGCACCTGGAGAAGCCGAGAGTTCGCAAAACATCTCTTCGAATGGCTGCCCGAGTTCGCGCTGAGCTGGCCAGAGCGGCAAACGTTTAAGGACAGCACATCGGTGGAGCTGCTCCGCAAAGCCGCCGCGGTCGTATATGAGAGCGAAAAATACCAGAAGCGCGGCGAGTTTGGAGAGTTGATTTTGCACATCATCGTGCGGCAGGTCTTTAAGAGTGAGCCAGCGATCAGCAAGATCTTCTTCAAGGACTCGGTCAATATTACGGTCAAAGGGTTCGACGCTGTTCACGTAGTTGCTGCTGGTGATGAGCTGGAACTTTGGTTAGGCGAGGCGAAGTTCTACAACAACATAAGCAAGGCAATATCTGACGTTGTGGAGGAACTCAAGGAGCATTTTCAAGCGGACTATTTGCGAACGGAGTTTGGTCTGATCGTAAATAAACTGCCCGAGGGGTGGTCGCACACGCAAAGCATCAAGGCCCTGCTGCACCCGAACACCTCCCTAGATACGGTATTCAAAACGATAACTGTCCCTGTGCTGCTGACTTACGACAGCCCGACTGTCTCCTCTCACGACAAACATGAAGCGCAGTATGCCGAAGAGTTCGAGTCTGAAGTCCGGAAGCATTGGGCGACATTCGCGGGTAAGGAATTGCCAACTAACGTTCGGATACGCCTGCTTCTTCTGCCCCTCTATGAGAAGGCGGCGCTATTGAAGGAACTGGATGGATTGTTGAAGACATGGCAGAATATCTGACGACGGAACAAGTTCGCGACCGCCTTCAAGATCCCGAACCGTTCGATCTCGACGGGTTCGATCTCCTGCGTTTTATTGCCCACAGCATTGATCCTGAGGCACAAGAACAGTCGGGTGATCTTCTTGACCTCGTGATACGCGTGCTTGAGAGGCGCCAGGAATTCGAGCCGCTTGACGCGCTCATCGAGGCAATCACCAGGCAGGTTGGACTGTATCCATACCTGTACCCTGAACGCTTGGCTGTGGCGGATCAGCTGGCATTTGAGGCGCACAGGCCGAGGCATATGTCCGACCTTGTGTTTCATAGTGCTCAGGGCAAGCTCTATCGGAGACTCCTCGCGGGTGAGAATCTGATACTGAGTGCTCCGACGAGCTTCGGAAAAAGCCTGATTGTCGACGCGCTGCTGTCCTCCGACAACTACACAAATGTTGCTATTGTCGTGCCCACCATTGCGCTCATCGACGAAACGCGGAGACGACTGTCAAGATTTAGGGCGCGTTTCAAGCTCATCACGCATCCATCGCAGCGTCCCGACTCGTCGAATATCTACGTTATGACGCAGGAGCGCATTCTAGATCTGCAGGAGATCCCCGCAGAACTCGAACTGTTTGTGATTGATGAGTTCTACAAGCTTGACACTCGTCGCGACAATGAGCGCAGCGGTCTATTGAATAGCGCCTTAGGCCGCCTACTGAAGACTGACGCACAGTTCCTGTTCATTGGCCCGAGCATCGAATCCGTGACGGAATCTCTTCCAGCAGATTTCAACGCTTCGTTTGTGCACACAGACTTCAAGACGGTAGCGGCAGACGTCGTGCAGTACCCCACTCCGACGAGAAAGGAGGAGAGGGGTCAGTTGACTCCTGTCATCGAAGGGCTTGAAGGTGCGACCTTGATATATTGCCGGTCGCCAAACCGAACGCGGCAGGTTGCGACATGGATAAATGAAGATCTTCGGCTCGATGCCGATCCTGAACTGGAGTTCGTTGCTTCATGGCTCGGTGAGAACTTTCATCCTGAGTGGTATGTCGTCGAGGCTATTCGGCATCGCATTGGGGTTCATCACGGCCAACTGCCACGCTCAATCGCCCAATGGATGGTGCGAGCGTTCAACGATGGACGACTAACGCATCTGGTGTGCACATCGACCCTGATCGAGGGCGTCAATACGAGAGCGAAGAATGTCGTTATATTTGACCGGACGATAGCAATGCAGGCCTACGATTTCTTCACATTCAACAACATTCGTGGTCGCTCTGGTCGGATGTTCCATCACTTTGTAGGCAAGGTCATACTCTTTCACCAGCCGCCGGCACCAGAGCTCCCGATCGTCGATATACCAGTCCTCAGTCAATCGGAGAACGCGGATGATGCTCTTCTGCTTCAGTTGGACTCGACGGATCTCACGAGCGAATCGCGAGATCGCCTAGCGCCGTACATGGATCAGGATGATCTAAGCGTCGAGACAATGCGCGAGAACACAGGAATTGACCCGGAACGCCAGTTGCAATTGGCTCGGCGGCTCCTCAATGACAGGTTGTTGTCGCAGACTCTTGCGTGGAACGGCTACCCGACATACGAACAGCTTGTTACGGTTTGCACCTTGATAGTTCAGGTGCTTCGGCAACAGCGCGGAATGTCGGCCGGCGTCGCGTCAGGACGGCAGCTGGCTTTTCTTCTCAACCGCCTGTCACAGCAGGCCGGTGACGTGCGCAACATCATCGATCAGCGGCTTTCTGACGGAGAAGAGATCGACAACGCTGTGGAGAACTCCCTTGACTTCATAAGATACTGGCCCGGTCACAACTTCCCTCGTTATCTGATGACGATAGATCGCATCCAGAAGGAGATCCTTCCGAGACTCGGGATGATCCCGGGAGATTACCGGTTCTATGCGTCAACGGTTGAGAATCTCTTTCTTCCGCCGCCACTTCAGACGCTAGAAGAGTACGGTGTCCCGATACAGTTAGCAGTTAAGTTGCAGAACCTACTTGTACCGGATAACGACATAGATGCGCTGCTCGAAAGGCTAGCAAGTCTGGAGATAGGTGAACTTGAGCTGCATCCGTTCGAAAAGGAGATGCTGAGCGACGCCCAGCAATTCCTATAGAATCCGCGATAGGGCCGGAAGAGCAATTCGTCGTGTCGAGTCAGTCTCTCTCCGTTCTTGCGATCCTCTTCGCCGAAGCCTTGCGCTTCCTCTTTGCCTTCTTCTCCGAATTGGAAGATACGGCAAGCATCCGTGGATTATGCTCCACGGGCACGTTCTCTTCGAAGTCGCGCGCGGACTCTACCGGAACGTTGCGCCACGGCGTCGTCCTCTCGCGATTACCGCCCAGGTCGAAAATGACGCGCGCCCTCGCCGCCTGAAAGGCAACTTTTTCCTGAATGGTCTCCAGGCTGAAGTACCAATCTGCGGAGTGGAGGCCCGCCAGGGTTAGCGGGACGCTCGGCCCTTGTGAGGGCTCGATCATGGAAACGACTGTGTACTCGGGAACTTCGATAATCCACATCATGCTGCCAACACCAACTGAAGCCAAGCCTTGATTGCTAAGACGCACTGCCACCGAGCCCGGAAATAGTTGATCGTTGGCGTCTAGGGCAGGCTCGTGAATCTCGAGTTCCAGGGTGACGAGAGCTCCCTGGCGTCGATGGCTTCGCCACGACAGAACGGTGGCCACGCACGACACAGCAAGAGCGAGACTTGACAGGATCAGTGAGATAGTGCCTTCGCTCATCATGCTCCCAAAAGCCGTTTCAGGTATGGGCTCGTCCAGCGTGATGCGGTCTGCCCAATACGTTTCCTCAAAGCTGACGAAAGATCCACTCCCACTTGAATCCATCTGTGACCTCCTCACCCTTACCCGAGGCCTGGCTCAAGGACGTACTTGAGCCATCGTGAGGGTCGACGATTCGGACGCCGCCGTAGCGGAGGACGGCTAGGTACGCAAGCCAGGCGGGATGATCAGCCAGATCGTGTTTGGCGAAACGGACTGCAGCGATCGGCGCGTGAGCCCCCAAGGCCGCGCAGCGGATGGTCAGTGGGTCGGTGCCGGCGTTGCCGTTAGCCCATGCGTAAAGCGAGTTGAAAGTGGTCGGGACGACGGCTATGGCATCGGCCTTTGGAGTGCGCTTTGGCTCGCCCGGCTTGCGATTCCCTGTCAGGACAGGGACGCTGGCCAGGTCTTGGCCCTCGAGCCAGGGGAGGGCTGCGTCGGTAGGGATGACGTAGGGGATCCAGCCGTGCTCGCGGGCGGCGCGTACGCCGTCGCCGACGCGGGAGGCGAGTGGGGCGCCGCAGGTGACGATGTAGAAGGTTCGGTCGGTCACGCTAGGACTCCTGCGCGGGTTGCGATTGCGGTTAGGCCTGGGGTGAGTTTGCGGGAGCGCCACGCAGCGATTGCACCCTCATCCACAACCTCGATCTGGCCTGGCTGGCCGAGGACGAGCGGGTTAGGACGCGCTGCGCCGTGACTTCAAGGCGGCTCATCCAGCCGTGGTTGCAGTCACCACACACATCTCGCCCCTTCTGACGGAATGGTGGGCGCATGCCTAGATCCCGTCCAATCCGGTTCAGCCAACCGGCGCCGTGCGGCACCGGACCAAGGGCAAGGCCGATCCTGCTCAGCCAGTCCTCGAGGACGTGCTCGCCGGTCAGGGTGTGACTGGATCCGCAGGAGACGCAGGCGCGGGACACCGTCCGAGACAGGTCGGCCGCGACCCGGGCTAAAGGACGCTGAGCGGATAGGCGCAGGAAGCGCTCGACGTGAGAGCGATGCTTAGTCAGCTGCCGCTCCGCAGTCGCCAGCTCATCATCACGAAACAGCTCGCTGTGCCACTGCAGCGGGACGAACACTTCGCGACTCACCTCCGGTCGACCATAGTCCCACAAGGTGAAGCCGTCGGAGGCGTCCCGCAGGCTGGCTGTAACAGATCGATGCCTGAGTCGATAAGTACGTGCGCGGGTGCACGACTGTCTACCGCCGATCCAGCATCGGAGCCCGCGCCACCGAATATCGAACATGGGGGAACGACGAGGTGCAAGCTCATCGCATGGTCGTCGGACGAATCAAAGCCGAGGAAGACATCGCTGCCGGTGTCCACAACGACGTTGCAGTGTCCGCAACGGATTTCGATAGGCCGATCGCTGGCGCCGACTTCGTGCACTCGCGGGGGCGTGATGCGCAATGATGCTCTTCTGACGCACCGGCTGCTGCGGACCGTGCGCCGCGTGTACGGGCGGTGCAGCCGGGCTCAGGCTGGGTGTCCGGTATTTGTTGTCGAGTTAGCTAGTAAGGAGCCTTGTGAGCACCCTCGGTAGTTTCATCTGGTCGATCGCGGATCAGCTTCGGGGACCCTACCGGCCGAATCAGTACGGTAACGTGATTCTCCCGCTCACGATCCTGCGTCGCCTCGACTGCATCCTCGAGCCCGACCTGGACACGGTGCGCGAGCTGGCGGCAAAATACCCCAGCCCCGGCCGGCTCAAGGTCGAGGTCAAGAAGGTCACCGGGCGACCCTTCTACAACACGTCGAACTACTCGTTCGCCAACCTCCTCGAAGACGCTGACGGGCTGGCGGACAACCTCGTCGACTACATCGACCGTTGGTCTCCCGATGTCGACGTGTTCGAGTACTTCGACTTCAAGAAGGAGATCCTTGCCCTGGAAAAGGCAGGGCTGCTGCGCCAGGTCATCACATCGTTCAAAGCCGTCGACTTACACCCCGATGTGGTTTCCAACGCCGACATGGGCGATGCGTTCGAGTACATCATCCGCAAGTTCAACGAGGCTGCGAACGAGACGTCCGGCGACCACTACACGCCGCGGGACGCGATCCGACTTCTCGTTGACCTACTCTTCGCTGAGAAGGACGTCGATCTGACCGAGGCCGGTATCGTCCGCACGCTGTATGACCCCACCGCGGGCACCGGCGGCATGCTCGCGCTGGCCGAGGAGCACCTGCTCGCGCAGAATCCTGATGCGAAGCTGAGCCTGTATGGTCAGGAGTACAACCCGCAGTCGTACGCGATCTGCAAGTCCGACCTGCTGGCGAAGGGCCACGACGCGTCCAACATCGCGTTCGGCAACACGCTCACCGACGACGCATTCAAGGGCCGCCAGTTCGACTTCTGCATGTCGAATCCGCCGTACGGTGTGGACTGGAAGCAGTATGCCAAGGCGGTCACCGAGGAGAAGGCGTCTGCGGGCCCGTATGGCCGATTCGCACCAGGCCTGCCGGCGACCTCCGATGGGCAGATGCTCTTCCTCCTTCATTTGGTTCACAAGATGCGTGCGCCGGAGGACGGTGGCGGGCGGGTCGGCATCGTGATGAACGGCTCACCGCTCTTCAACGGCGCCGCCGAGTCCGGCCCATCCAACATCCGCAAGTACTTGCTGGAGGAAGACCTGGTAGAGGCGATCGTCGCGCTACCGAAGAACATGTTTTTCAATACAGGCATCGCTACCTACATCTGGATCCTGGACAACATCAAGCATCCCGACCGTCAGGGCTTCGTCCAGCTGATTGACGGCACCTCGTTCTGGACCAAGATGCGCAAGAATCTCGGCTCCAAAGGTCGTGAGATCAGCGATGCCGACCGCGCTAAGGTCGTACAGCTGTACAACGACTTCACCGATGCTGACCTGGACTACTCCAAGGTCATGCGGAACGATGAGTTCGGCTACTGGACCGTCACCATCGAGCGGCCGCTCGTCGACGACGATAGAGGTGCGATCGTTGATCGCAAGGGGAAGCCCAAGCCAGACCCGAAGAAGCGCGATACCGAGAACGTCCCGTTCGCCTACGGTGGGTCGACCACCGGGGCGGCCGGCAAGGTCGAGGTCATCCAGGCGTACTTCGACGCCGAGGTGGAACCTCACGTCCTTGACGCCTGGATCGACTGGGGCAAGGTCAAGACCGGCTACGAGATCCCCTTCACACGCAACTTCTACAGTTACGTCCCACCTCGCCCCCTCGCCGAGATCGACGCAGACCTGGAGAAGCAGGTCGCCAAGATCCTCGACTTGCTGCGGGAGGTCGAGAAGTGAGGACGACGGTCGTGTCTCAGCCGTGGACAACGACCCGACTCGGCTGGATGTACCAGCCGGTCTCTGATCGCGGTCACGAAGACGAGACGGTCCTCAGCGTCTATCGCGACTACGGCGTGATCCCAAAGGACAGCCGCACTGACAACTTCAACCGGACGCCCGAGAACCTGAGCAATTACCAACTCGTGCAGCCCGGCGACCTCGTCGTGAACCGGATGAAGGCATGGCAGGGGTCACTCGGAATCTCCGAGCACCGGGGCATCGTCAGCCCCGACTACGAGGTACTTCGGCCAACCATCCCCGAGCACGACCGCCGCTTTCTCCACAGTCTTCTTCGTTCTCGCGCCTTGATCGAACAGTACGCCCTTCGTTCCACGGGCATCCGTCCGTCCCAGTGGCGCCTCTACTGGTACGAGATGAAGACGATCGAGATCTCCCTGCCCGCAGCCGAGCAGCAGCGAGCTATCGGCGACTACCTCGGCAGCGAGACAGCCCGCATCGACATGCTCATCGAGGAGCAGCAGCGCCTGATCGAGATGCTCCGTGAGCGGCGGCAGGGTGTGTTGTCTCGTGCGTCAGACGGGGATTGGCCGACGGCGAGCCTTGGCCTCCTGCTGGAGGGAATCAAGGACGGGACACATGGGTCGTTCTCACGAACCGCTCCCGGCGAGGGGATGCCACTTCTTGGGGCGCGGAACGTCATGGGCTCTCGGGTCGTGATGGACGGCGCCGAGTCGTTCATCTCTGAAGAAGACCACTATTCAATTGTGGCGAACGGGTACCCCGCGAAGGGGGATGTCCTGCTCGTCATTGTCGGGGCCACGATCGGCAAGACGGCGGTGTACGACCTGGACACTCGCCATGCATTCCAGCGCAGTGTCGCCTTCCTCCGACCCACTGATCGCTTCGAATCAAAGTTCTTGTGGTACCAGATCCAAGCAAGCCGGTTCCAAGATGAGTTGACGTTGCGAGCGAAGACTTCGGCGCAGCCAGGGATCTATCTGGGCGACGTGACTGCGATCCCCGTCGTCGTCCCGGCCCATGAGGAGCAGCGTCAGATCGTTGCGCATCTCGACGAGCAGATCGCGAAGATCGACACGTTGATCGAAGAGACGGAGCGGTTCATCAAGCTCGCTCGCGAGCGCCGGACGGCGTTGATCACGGCGGTTGTGACGGGGCGGATCGACGTACGGGAGATGGTGTGATGGCCGATCACAAAGAAGTCGTCTTCGAGTCTGAGATCTGCGCGTATCTGGAGTCCCACGGGTGGCTGTACTCGGTGAACGACGCCGGCTATGACCGTGAGCGGGCGTTCTTCCCCGAGGACCTGTTCGCCTGGTTGCAGGAGACCCAGCAGGCGGCATACGAGAAGGCTCTGAAGGCGGCGGGGTCCGAGGCGAAGTTCCTTGACGTGCTGGCCGCGGCGCTCGACAAGCCCCTCGAACACGGCGGTGGAACGCTCAACATCCTGCGCAACGGCGTGCAGTACATCGGTGGCGGCAGGTTGAAGGTGGCGCAATTCCGCCCCGAAACCAGCCTGAACGCAACCACGAACGAGCAGTATGCGGCGATGCGGGTGCGGGTGATGCGGCAGGTGCGCTTCTCCACCGCTGATCAGCGCAGCATCGACCTGGTGTTCTTCGTCAACGGGCTCCCGGTCGCCACGGTGGAGTTGAAGACCGACTTCACCCAGTCGTTGGACGAGGCGATTAACCAGTACCGCAAGGACCGGCATCCGCTGACCAACGGGCGGCCGGAGCCGCTGTTGTCGCTCGGGCATCGGGCGCTGGTGCACTTCGCGGTCTCCAACGACCTGGCCGCAATGACCACCCGGCTCGAGGGCGAGAAGACGCACTTCCTGCCGTTCAACATCGGTCATGAGAATGGCGCGGGGAACCCGCCGGGTGACGGGAGGTGGTCGGCGACGGCATACCTGTGGGAGCGGGTTTGGGAGAAGCACGCCTGGCTGAACATTATCGGCCGGCTCATGATCGTGGAGACCAAGGAGGAGTGGGACGTCACCACGGGCACGTCGGTGCGGCGTACCAGCATGCTCTTCCCTCGCTTCCACCAGTGGGAGGCCGTGACGAACATCGTCGCCGCGGTGACCGAGGAAGGCGTGGGGCAGCGCTACCTGATCGAGCACTCGGCAGGGTCGGGCAAGACCAACACCATCGCCTGGTCCGCGCACCGGCTCGCACGACTGCATGTGAACGACGAGAAGGTCTTCGACTCGGTGATCGTGGTCGTCGACCGCACCGTCCTCGACGGGCAGCTCCAGGACGCGATCCGGCAGATCGACGGCTCGGGGAAGATCGTGGCTACGATCAGCCCGGAGGACGTCCGTAAGGCGGGGGCGAAGTCGAAGTCCGGGTTGCTGGCGACCGCGTTGAAGAACGGGGAGCTGATCATCGCGGTGACGGTGCAGACCTTCCCGTTCGCCCTCGACGAGATCCGGGCCGACTCGTCGTTGAAGGGACGGCGGTTCGCGGTGATCGCTGACGAGGCGCACTCCTCGCAGTCCGGGCAAATCTCCTCCAAGCTCAAGTCTGTGCTGACCGCGGAGGAGGTCAAGGAGATCGAGGAGAGCGGCTCCGTCGACGTCGAGGCGATCCTGGCCTCGGAGATGACCGAGCGGGCCGAGTCGGAGAACATCTCCTACTTCGCATTCACGGCGACGCCGAAGAACAAGACGCTGGAACTGTTCGGCCGCAAGGGCCCTGATGGGAAGCCGGTCGAGTTCCACCTCTACTCGATGCGGCAGGCGATCGAGGAGGACTACATCCTCGACGTGCTCAAGGGTTACCAGTCCTACGACACCGCGCTGAAGATCGCTGGCAAGGCCGAGAGCGGCGACGGCGGCGAGGTGGAGGAGGCCGCCGCTCGTAAGGGACTGATGCGGTGGGTGAGGCTGCACCCAACCAACATCAGCCAGAAAGTGCAGATCATCGTCGAGCACTTCCACGCCAACGTCGCCCATTTGCTCGAGGGCAAAGCGAAGGCGATGGTCGTTACTGACTCACGCAAGGCCGCGGTGAAGTACAAGAAGGCGATCGACGCCTACATCGCCAAGCGGGCCGCCGAGGACGCCTCGTACAGCTACCGCACCCTGGTCGCCTTCTCCGCATCGGTGACGATGGCCGAGGACGAGGAGTGGGTCTCAGACTGGGGTCCTCAGCCGAGCAAGGACGACGAGTTCACGGAGGCCAACCTGAACCCTGGCGCCGGCTCGGACCTTGCCGCCGCCTTCAAGAGCACGACCTACAAGATCATGCTGGTCGCCAACAAATTCCAGACAGGTTTCGACCAGCCGCTGCTCTCAGCGATGTACGTCGACAAGAAGCTCTCCGGCGTCACCGCCGTGCAGACACTGTCCCGACTCAACCGAACCCACCGCACCGCGGGCGGAGAGCAGAAACGCAAGACATTCGTCATCGACTTCGTGAACAAGCCCGAAGACATCCGGGAGGCGTTCGAGCCGTACTTCACCAACGCCACACTGGAGACCGAGACCGACCCGTACGTCGTCATCCACCTCGCCACCAAGCTCGCCCAGGCGGGAATCTACACACAAGAGCAAGTGCGTGAAGTCGCCGAACTGTGGGTCACACGGAAGGGTAACAACGCTCTCTCGGCTGCGATCAGCCCGGCCAAGAACGATTTCGCCCGCCGCTACGCGGCTGCGATCGAGGCTGACGACAAGGTCACCCTCAACACCCTAGATCTGTTCCGCAAGGACGTCTCTACCTACGTCCGGCTCTATGACTTCATGAGCCAAATCGTCGACTATGGCGACCCATACATGGAGATGCTGTCCATCTTCCTGCGGCTCCTCGAGAAGGTCATCGCAGACTCGTCCTGGACTGCGGAGGTCGACCTCTCTGACGTGGTCCTGGTCGGGGTCAAGCACAGTAAGGGAATCGCGGTCAACATCTCGCTGACCGGAGACGGCGAACTCAAGGGCATCAGCGGCGCGGGCACGGGGGCCCGGAAGGAGCCCAAGTACGTCGCACTCCAGGTCGTCATCGACAAGATGAACGACCTCTTCGGTGCTGAATCCTTTGCCGAGTCTCAGATCCGTGAGTTCGTGCAAGGGCTGGTGCAGCGGTTGCTCGCATACCCCGACCTGGTGAACCAGACCAAAGTGAACTCGAAGAAGCAGTTCATGGAGTCGCAAGACTTCCAGGCAGCGGTCACCGAGGCGGTTGTCGACAACCAGGAAGCTCACAACACGATGGCCGACTACTTCTTCAGCGACGGACCTGGCATCAACGCTGCCGTCGTCGCGCTCGCAGACGCCTTCTACGAGGCCGCGATCGATCAGCCGACTGGTACATGAGCAGCCAGGTCTGAAGGCCTCAGCTCAGCGGACCTGCCACTCTTCCTCCGGGATGTAGCTTTCCTGGATGTCGCCGCAGCGGCCGGACCATTGCCAGCCGACGAAGACAGGACGGGTGAGGAGGCGATCGCCCCCTCGTTGCGTGCGGATGACGAAGCCGAGGCGGTCGGACGACGGGTCACCATGCTGGTTGATGACATAGTCCGCCTGTAGTCGCTCGAAATTGTCGCCGTACCAGTCGGCTACCTCCGACGGTGGCCGGCCGACCAACTGAGCACCTTCGAACCTCACGTGTGGACCTACACAGCCGTCGATTGCAACCGCGTGCAGATGTCCATCCTCGTAGTACGCGTGAATCCCTGACTGAAGCTTGCACTGCTAAGTCTGTCGCCCCAACGACCCAGGCTCGCTCGATGTCCGACCGCCTGCTCCACCTCGTGGTGCTCCATCCAGAAGATGAGTGGTCCCACAGCCGCCAGCGGGCTGAAGTCCCAGACCTCTCGCTCGGAGTCGGGCTTGATCGCCCAAGGATCCCAAGTCATGTTCCGGCTCGTTTCTTCCTGCTCAGCCGACGTGGAAGACTTCAGAACGCCGCAACTGTGCCCCGATCTGTTCCTCCGTTGCCGTACTTCGGGCACCGAACTCGTGACCGGAACCTACACCCTTGATGAAGCCAGTTCGTTCGCTACGGCAGTTTCGTCCGCAAGCGCGCGAAAACTGCATCCGCGATCCCGAACCGGTGATTGCTCACGATCGTGATCCCTTCCTCGAGAGGTCAGAGGTCTTGCTGTTGTGCAAGGGGAGCACGTCTATGTCCTCAACGGGCCAGTGCGGGTACGTCTGCGTTGTTCCAACCTTCTTCCATCCCCAGCGTTGATACATCGCATGAGCCTGTGCACCTGGGCGGGAGATGAGACTCGCGAAGGGCTCTGGACGGCCGGCGAGGAGAGCGTCGACAAGCTGGCGGGAGAAGCCGCGGCCACGGAAGTCGGTGTGTACGCCGAGCTCGATCACCGCGAACAGAGGGCCTGAAGCAACGTCTGCAGGAGGCGGATCAGTCTTGACACCGGTCCACCATCGTCCAGGCGGGAAGGTAAATCCGTACGAGAACCCGACGAGGCGCCCGTCGAGCTCCCCGGCGACGAGAACGAAGCCGTCCAGGCCGGCATGTTTCGTGATCCGGAACTCGAACTGTTCGATGTCTTCCTCCGACATCTCGTACGGAGATTCGGAGTAGGCGTTCGCGTAGAGCGGTTTTAGTCTCGGGACGAGTTCAAGCGTCTCGGTCCCCGTACGGCGGATCAAAGTCAGGGTCATGGTCGCTCCCTGTCGTAAGCCGCTGGCACCCTTGAGTCAGGTATCAATGGTTGGGCCGGAAGCCAGATGTGCCCCCGTCCCGAGCGATCAGCCAATTGCTCGCAACCATTGGCGGCAGTTCGGCAGGACGAAGTCTCGACCGGCCACACCATACGCGTATGTTCTATCTTCGCCATGGGAGCGCTTAGTCGGCTGCCAGCTCCCAGGCCACCAGCTCAGGACGTCTGCCAGTGGCGAAGAACTCGGAAACCGCTGCACGAGCCTCCTTCACGGTGATCGCGCTGCCTTTGCCCATGGTCGTCGGCACGCCGCCATAGTCGAAGGTGGCTTCCTGCGGCTCGGCGAGGGTGCCGGCTGAGCGGTACTTTGCGGAGCCATCGACGTCGTCGTAGAGCGTCAAGGAACTGAAGGCTGCGCCTAGTCCAATGTTCATCGTGGTGAGCTCGTCCGCACTGACCAATTCGACCCAGGTCGGCCGCGGCAGACTTGCGACTCGGTCAAGCAGCTCGTCGAGCGCGGCCTGGCTGCCTATGCGCTGCTGTCCCGCGTCATCGTCGTAGTAGGCCGTCAAGAAGTCGTTCATGCGAGTCCTCTCCCATCACCGATGTAGACCTTATAGCCGCCTGGCCAATAGACCGTCAGCTTGGCACCGGGTGGCAACTGCCACGGCAACGTGTTGTCGCAGCCGTACCGTCCACCGCAGGGACGCTTGTTCACGTACAGGGTCATTTCTCGAGGCATTCCAGCCCGCCGCATGAGTGCTGCCGCGTGGCCCTCCGCGTGTTCTCGCGCAGAGTCGAGGCTGGCGGTTCGGCCGCCGAGACCTGGCGCCGTACCTCCGGGTCCTCGCGTCCCGCTGCGCACATGAATCACGCCTCCACCGTCCGGCCTGGTCAGAATTCCGGATGTCGGCCCGACGTCTCCCGGCCGCTCGGGTAGTCGCCGAAAGATCCGCTCGATGAACGGAGCGGGCTCCGGCTGATCTCCAGCCTGATCACTGGCGCCACTGTCCTGCGGTCGATCGTCGGCGGTGCCCGGCGAAGGCGGTTCATCTTCCTCTGCGCTCATCTCATCGCCGGCCCGCGCGGGCTCGTCCGGCTTGTTGGCTTGCGGTTCGTCGTCACGGTCGTCACGCCGCCGGTCCGCGGGAGGGGTGCTGCCACCTGGCCCTAATCGTTCACCCCTCAAGCCACCGCTCGGCTCGGCGGCTCGAACGCCGTTCACCATCTGCTCGACCCACTGCTTCGCTCGAGACTCGGCCTGAGACAAGTAGTGAGCTGCCTCTGCGCAGCGCCTTCCCGCTTCATCGAGTTGCATGGCGGCGATTCGGGCGCTTGGGTTGTTACTGGTGCTCCCGATCCATGCCGCGGCTTCGCGGCACTTTCTCGCTCGGTCATGCAGGTAGCCGACCGCCCGCGGAGTCTCGTTCAGGCAGGCGAGCAACTGTTCAGCGACCCGCTGCAGCTCGGATGGCACGCGCTGCCTCGGTTGGCTAAATCTGGTCGGCGTAGCCGCGACATCCGGCTTCGGCGATTTGCAGCGACTGGACGGCTTGGTCGACCGACTTCGCGGCGGCGTCCAGCATCGTCGCGATGTCCTGGTCGGCGCGGGTTGCTGTGCCGCGGATGAGGGCCTGCACCTGCTGGCTGGACTGTTCGAAGCGCTGCTTGAAGCCAGCCAAGCTGGCTGCGCCCTGCCTCGACTGATCAGCCAAACCGTGCAGTTGCATCTTCATCTGTTCGACTTGGGACATGTACGGCTCCTCACTTGGTTAGACAGTCAGCGATCTGCTGAAGTCCGGATTGACAAGCCGCGCGGTGGCGCGGCAATGATGTTCCCGATACGGGAGGACGATCAGGCAGATGATTCGACGCAAGAACGCCTTGTTGGACACAGCTCTCGCCTGCGTGGAGCGTGATATTCCGGTGCAGGCGGCAACTATCGCGGGCACGCCGGACGGTGACTGGATCACCGATGCCGATGCTGCCTGCGCCGTCTGGGACGTCGCCGAGCCACCGAACCTGGCGGTCACGTCGTGCCCGACCGTGGCGATCTGGCGCCTGCCGCGGATCGCCGGCGCTTACGGCAAGCGGCTGTACGAGCAGGATCGACCTGGGATCTGGCCGCCGACGATGAAGCTGCCTGACGGCAACTGGATCACCTGCACACTCCAGCCCGAAACCAACCTCGGCCCGTTGGCTACCGGCGTTGAGTACGTCGAGCCTGGGATACCCGTGGTCATCCCACCGTCGACGACCACGGATGGCCGGCTGAGGTGGGACGGGTCGAACTTCCCGCTCCATCCACTGCCGAGCGCCGACGCGGTCCTGTCGAAGGTGCTGCGTGCCGAAGAGGAGTACGTCGAGCTGCACGGCCGGCTCGGCTGAGATCACGCCAGCCGTGCAGCAGGACACGACGGCTCAGCCCTTCTGGCCAACGGCCAGGAACAACGAACTGGCCGCCACCAGCTCGGGCATCCGGTCTGCCATGCGAGAGCACTCCAGCGCCGTGTCGAGCGGGTCGTGCTCGGCCAGCTTGCCGGTGTAGGGCTGGTTCTTGAAGTGGGCGTCGAGCATGACCGTCAGCCAGCCGCCCGGACCGGTGAGACCGAAGATGTTGACCGGCCGCAGCCCTGCGCTGATGAGTTCGCTGCGTAGCTCGCTTTCGCGGTGGTAGTAGCAGTGCGCCATTCGCTCGTTGTCGGCGCTGTGGCCGGTCTCCAGGATGTCGCGCACGATGCCGTGCCGAGTCAAGAGGGTGTTGGCGAGCGTGGAACCAATCAGGTTCGCTGCTCGGTTGATCGCCACCGCAGCGAGCACGCCACCAGGACGCAAGACCCGCAAAGCCTCGCGAAGTGCCAGGCGGCGGTCGCTTGCCTCCGGCAAGTGGTAGAGCGGTCCTGCCATCAGTACGGCGTCGAACGACTGGTTCGACCATGGCAGTCGGCGGCCGTCGCCAAGCTGGGCGGTGATGCCTGCCGCGTTGGCCTGGTCGACGTGACGCTGGACCGGGTCGAGCAACACGACGTCGTGCCCTTGATCGCGGAGCCAGCCAGCGTGGACACCGGGACCGCCGCCGATGTCAGCTACGCGGGCGGGTGCCGGCGGGAACCACTGCCCGAGGAAGTCATAGAGGCGGGCCTGCTCCAGTCGGCCCTTCACGGTGGAACTCAACCGGGCCGACTCGTCCCAACGACTCGAGTAATGCGCGTCGATCGCGGGATTGATGGTTGGCCTATCCAGCGGGATTACGGGCGTATCCACTGCACTCCTATCGTCGGGGTAGAACAGCGGGCGGGCGTCCGCTCTGCAGGCAGTGCGCCTGCCCGCTGGTCTTGAACAGCGGTGGCTGGGTAGCTGCTCGCCCGGGCGCTACGCACCAACCGCCCAGCCAACCGACACCGAAGCACCCGTCCGTGCCTCGGTGCTGAGCGGCTGACACAGAACGGACTCGCTTTCGCGTCCCGTGCCAGCCGGCATCTGAACGACCCCTGGCCGAGCCCTCCACAGGGGAAGGAAGACGCGAGCAAGGACCGCGATGTGGCGGGACCAGCAGCTCACGGCGATCGCTCCGCGAGCTGACGGCCAAAGGAGGACCGTTGCCGGCCCCACCAGATCATCTGCCGTTCCCTGACTGACTGCGGTCAGAGGCAACTGCCTGCGGCATTGCGGGCTCGTTGGAGATCCGAAGACTGATGAATCGCCCGCGCATGCCCGACTCGTAAGCGGCCGCATCGTCCGGGTCGCCGACGTACTCCGCGATGAGGTGCGGACCGAACCAGACGCACACGCGGCGATCCGTCGGATGCGACCGCGGGTTAGCGCTCATTTGTCACTCACGTCCTGGTGCGCAGGCTCGTCAGCGTCACACGTCGAGCGTACTTGGAGCCCGTTGGAACAGCGGGCGGGCGCAGGTGCAGGGACCGGTACGCCCGCCCGCTGGCTTGAGGAGACAAGGTCAGGCGACGAGCCGACGGGCTCTAACCCGTCAGGTGGAGATAGATAGATGACCTCGCTGGCACCACGGTGACCGTGCACGGCAAGGACCGCGCGCACCCCCGCCTCGTAGAACGTCGTCGAAGCATGCTCGTGGCGCCATCGGAGGGACACGGATCCGTCCGTCCACTCGGTTCCCTCCGCGACGATGCCCGTGCCACTCACACCGGACACATCAACGTGTCGCAGCAGAAAGAAGACCCTGGGAACTCTTGATCGCATGTCCGCAGTCACCATCCGCAGATCCAGATCCATCGGCATGTCGACAACGATGACGCGGCGTTGACCTATCCTGAACTCACTGTGAGTACGGGTGGTTCGCGTGATGTAGCGCGGCTTGAGGGAAGGCTCGCCGGTGCGTGGTCCTGAAACACAGACCGACATGCCGGGTTTCTCGATGCCTGGGGATCACCACGGTGTGATTTCGGGCTATGTCCTCAAGATGCTGCGCGGCTCGATCGGCATGACTCAGACATCGCTCGCGGAACGACTCGGGGTCGACGTCAGCACCGTCCAGGGCTGGGAGACCGGCCGCCGGTCGCTGACCTCGCTGCGAGTCTCCGGCTTCCGGCGGCTGCAGACACGTCTGGCGGCGTTTGGTGCACCTGCCGCAGGTGTGGCCTCGCTGCACGATGCCGTCGAAGCGGACGAACTGCTCGGCCAAATCACGAGCGGCGAGCTGGGCAACGCCGACGTCCAGCAGCATCCACTGGCCTCGACTGTCCACCGGCGGCGCCTGGTGAACCTGGTGACCTGGCCGTTCACGGGAATCACACCTCCGCAGCTCCGCGACCTGCCGGCCAAGCCGGGCCGAGGACCTGTGGCATCGCACCCGGTCCTCACCATCGCGGCTCAGCATGAGTTCTTCGATCAATTACTGAGTGTGGCGGAACAGGCATCGCCTGAGGACATGCCCGTCCTGCGACGGCAGGCGACCTACCTGCTCGGCTTCGACAAACGCCAGGAATCTGCCGACTGGCTCGCGGCGCATCACAAACATGCATTCAACGGCAGCACGACGGCGAATCTCACCGGTGGCATCGCGGCACGCTCAGCGGCAGTCGCACTAGCCAGACACGGCGACGCGGATCCGCTGCGCTACTTCATCGACAACACGCTGAGCGACGAACGACATGCAGCCGCGAACCTCACCTACTGGGCCTACTGGCTCGGAGAGATCAACGAGGCTCATGCCGATGACTCCTACCTGATCACCGCGAAGTCGACTCGAAGATGGTCAGGAGCGCGGCTAGCGAACCACCTGCTCGAACATCTGACAGATCAGGTGAATGCTCCGCTGAACATCCACAGCCTCTGGCAGCTGGTGCTCGCACGTCCGGAGCTGTTGGAGTACGACAGAGAACTACGGCAACGAACAGGCGAGCGGGTCGAAGCAGCGCTGGACGACAGACCCGCTGACAGCAGCACCGTAGAGTTGAACAATCTGCGGTGCGCTGTGCAGTTGGCCAACCGATGATCGAAACGGAGTAATCGTGACCGATGACGCTACCGACCGGGACGCAGCAGGAGTCGTCGCCTTCGCCTACGAGATGGGCGTACTCAAGCGACTCCGTCGGGCCGGATGGTGGCATGTCGGCGTCCGCGACCCCGAGTCCGTCGCAGAGCACAGCCTGCGCGTTGCCCAGCTCGCAGCGCTGATCGCCAGCGAGGAGGGCGGCGATCCGGTACGGGCGGCGTACCTCGGGATGTGGCACGACTCGCAGGAAACACGCATCGGCGACATCCCACACAGCGCCAAGCCGTACATGGATGTCGCAAGCAACGAACGCATCACCGAAGACCAGGTCGCCGTACTTCCCGAGGCGGCCGCCAAGAGCATCCGCGAAGCCGTCACCGAGTACGAGGCCGCCGAAACGATCGAGGCACGCTGCGCCAAAGACGCCGACCGCCTCGAATGCCTCATGCAAGCCGTCGAATACGGCGAAGCCGGCTACAAGCGTGTCACTGGCTGGATCGAGTCCTCCCGCGCCCGCATCCAGACCGACTTCGGCCGCCGGCTTGCCGAGGCAGCTCTTCAAACCTCACCACTCGCCTGGCGAGACCGCTGACACTCCCATTCATGGGCGGGTCACCGCGCAACGCCATGCCAGCCGTCGCTCGTCCTCCCCGAGGGCTGCGGTGATTTGTCAGGTCTCGACGAATAAGTGAAGGCGCTGACTCCGAGCGCAGTAACACCGCAGCGGGTCGACGAGGGTCGCTGGCCATGAAACGACAGCCTCGATCCGATCACACCTCTTGCATGCTCGGCGCGCCACCGCGAGCGCTGCAGCGATCAAACCATTGACCGCTCATCCGTTGAGCTTGCATGCGCGAACTAGCGAACCCATTCAACCGCCACGTTCCGGGCGGGCAGCTGTGCTGAGTATCCACCGGTTGAACGCCGGAGAGGGGTACCTGTACCTGCTTCGGCATGTCGCCGCAGGGGACGTTGATCGGCGGATGGCTACGCCGCTGACGGCGTACTACACCGCGTCGGGATACCCACCCGGCCGTTGGATGGGCCAGGGCCTCAGCGGTCTGGGCGACGGCGAGTTGTTGCCCGGAAGCGAGGTGAACGAGGTGCAGATGGCCGCACTGTTCGGACGTGCGGAAGATCCACTGACCAGCCGGACACTCGGCGAGCCCTACCGTGTTTTCAAAGGTCCGGAAGAGCGGATCCAGGACCGGATCCGCGATCTCGACCCAGCCCTGCATGCCGCCGAACGCGACCGTGCGGCCGCGCGGATCCGGCGCGAGGAGATGCGGAAGAAGTCACGGCAGGCAGTCGCCGGGTTCGACCTGACGTTCTCGCCGGTCAAGTCCGTCTCGGCGCTGTGGGCGACCGCCGATGTGGGAACCCAGGAGCAGATCGTCGCCGCCCATCACGAGGCGGTCGCCGACGTGTTGTCGCTGATCGAGCAGCACGCGGCGTTCACCAGGAGCGGTGATGGCGGCATCGCGCAACTGGATACCCGCGGGCTGATCGCCGCGGCGTTCGATCACTGGGACAGTCGCAGCGGCGACCCGCAACTGCATACCCACGTGGTCGTCGCGAACCGCGTACAAGGCCCCGACGGCGCGTGGCGGACCCTGGATGGACGGGTGCTGTACCGGGCCGCAGTGGCGATGTCGGAGATCCACAACGTGCTCCTCGCCGACCATCTCACCCACCGTCTCGGCGTGAACTGGGAGCTGCGCGAACGCGGCCCCCGGCGGAATCCGGCGTTCGAAATCGACGCGATTCCCGACGACCTGATCCGCAAATTCTCGGCCAGAACCGCACAGATCGAAGCCAACCTCAGCGACCTTCTCGACGACCGTGCCGACCAGATCCACCCGCCTAGCCGCAGCGAAATGTACGCCCTACGGCAGCAAGCAACCTTGATGAATCGGCCGTCCAAGCATCTGGCTCAACCCCTCGCCGCACTCATGTCGCAGTGGCGAAATCGCGCCGACCAGGCCATCGGACACGACGCCGTTGCCGCCATCCAACGCTCCCTAGACGCAGCCGGCCATCGCCTCTTGGCGGCAGCGGACCTGAGCACCGAGACGCTCGACGCGTACGGTGCCGCGACGGTCCTGACTCTGCAAACCAAACGGGCGACCTGGACGCGCTGGAACCTCCTCGCCGAGGCCGCACGCCAAACACGGCTCCTCCGATTCGTCTCCGCCACCGACCGGTTCGCCACGCTGCAGGCGATCCTCGAACGCGCCGAGCAGCTGTCGATCAGCCTCACCGCACCCGACCTGGTGACCAGCCCCGTCACCCGTGCCAGCGGCGACAGTGTTTTCACGATCCACAACGGCCAGATCTACACCTCGCCCGTGATCCTCGGCGCCGAAGCAGTTCTGCTCGACCTGGCCCGCGACACCAACGGACCCGCCATCGCCCCAGGCGCGATCAACTCGACTGGTCTGAGCGCCGACAAGGCTCACGCCCTCCGCAGGATCTCGACCAGCCGCCAGAAACTCGAAGCCCTCATTGGTCCCGCCGGCACCGGCAAAACCAGCCTCTTGTCCGCTCTCACTGCTAGTTGGGAATCGGTGCATGGCGAAGGATCGATCATCGCTCTCGCACCATCTTCTGCTGCCTCAACAGTCCTGTCCGACATGATCGGCGTACCGACCGAGAACATCGCCAAGTGGATCTACGAGTCCGCCGGCCTCGGCGCCGAACAACGCCGCGAACAGATCCTGCAGACCGAGCACGCCACCAACCTCGCGGACCGGGCGCGGCGCCGTGCCCGGCATCAGCGACTTACGGTTCAGCTCGCAATGCTCAGAGCCGATCGCGATCGGTGGAGTTTCCGGAAGAACCAACTCGTCATCATCGACGAGGCCTCCATGGCCAGCACCATGGAACTCGCCACCCTCGCCCGCGCCACCAACGCCGCAGGCGCGAAACTCGTCCTGGTGGGCGACGACGCCCAACTCTCCGCCGCCGATACCGGCGGCGCCTTCCGCCTCATCGCAACAGACACCCAAGCCGCCGAGCTCACCGACGTCTGGCGCTTCACCAACCCCTGGGAACGAGACGCCAGCCTCGCACTGCGCCGCGGCGAGCTCAGCGCCATCGACGTGTACGACGATCACAACCGGCTCGCCGCCGGCTCAAGTGAGGCCATGGAAGACGCCGTTTACAAGGCCTGGCTCAAAGACACACGGGCGGGCAGGACCAGTCTGCTGGTCGCCGCCGACAACACGACCGTCGCTCGCCTCAACGCCCGCGCACGACTCGACCGCATCACCACCGGCGAAGTCGAACCCGACGGCATCGAACTCCATAACGGCAACCACGTCGGCCTCGGCGACCACATCGTCACCCGCCTCAACAACCGCCGCCTCCACTACGGCGCCAAGAACTACATCAAGAATGGCGACCACTGGACCGTCATCCGCCGCTGGGCCGACGGCTCCCTCACCGTCCAAAACCACACCGGCGACACCGTCGCCCTGCCCAGCACCTACGTCCAGGAATCCGTCGAACTCGCATACGCCACCACAGCCCACCGAGCCCAAGGCGCGACCGTCGACACCGCCCACCTACTAGTCACCGACCAACTCAACCGAGCCCTGACGTACGTCGGGATGACCCGCGGCCGCGACGCCAACAACGCGTACGTCGCCACCCACCAAAGCACCTCAGACCCCCACGAACCTCACCCCGAACAGAGCATGCAGGATGTCCTCGAAGCCGTCCTCAGCGACCCCGGAGTCGAGCAATCAGCGCACGAAGTCATGCGCCAAGAACTCGACAACGCGACCCGCCTCGACCGCCTGATCCCCATCCACGAGCACCTATGCCAGCTCGACGCCAAGAAGCGCTACCAACCCGCCATCACCGCCTCCGGCCTCGATCGAGCCGACCAGGCAGCACTTCAAGCCTCCCCCGCCTATGGCCCGCTCATCGCCGAACTCCGCCGCGCCGAAAACGCCGGCCTGAACATCACTGACCTACTCCACCGCGCCGTCAACCAATCACCACTCACAACCGCCAATGACCTCGCCGCGGTCATCCACCACAGAGCGCAACGCCTGACCGCCCGCGCACTACACAAGACCGGCCGCCGCCCAGCACAGATCGCCGGCCTCATCACCCCCGCCACCCACGTCAGCGACCCCACACTGATCGGGCCACTCCGCGAACTCGAATCCCAGATCATCGAACGCACCAACTGGCTCGCCGACCAGCTACTCCGCAACCCACCCGGCTGGTACCGCGACTTGCATCGCACAGCCGGCGAGCCTCCAGACCAGAAACTCGCCGAGCTCGTCCGCGAGATCGCCGCCCACCGAGAGCGCTACCAGATCCAGGGCCACTCGATCGTCGGAGATCCCCCGCCACCCAACGCAGTCGAGCGACGCCGCCAGCACTTCCGGCTCACGAACATGCTTGCTGACTTCTCAGCAGACTCTGCCCAACGGGCGGCGGACGGCGCGGGATTCGCGGAGGTGCCGACACAGCCCATCCCGCCACTACAGGCAGACTGACATCGCCAGTCAGGTGATTGGCGAGAATCTAGCCAAGCGTGGTCGGTAGGGTCTGAGGAGAGACGATCGCCCACCGGCGTGCGTCCATCAAGACGCCGGCCAGCCAACGGATGATGATCTGAATGGCTCTCCCCGAACTGGACATCGCGCGTGTACAGCGGTGGTGTGCCACACGGGTCCCAGCGCACGCCCGCGAGCAACTGCACCTCGAGTGCGAACTCGCCCAGCGCCACCTGACGATCGTCGAACGGCGACTGCCATGGCACGAGGACCTCGGGCCAGATTGGACCACCTCTCCGATCGCTCGCCTGCGCTACAACGCCACCGACAAGTCCTGGACGTTGTACTGGAGCGACCAGCACCAACGCTTCCACCTCTACGACCGACTGGCCCCATCACGAAGCATCGACGACCTACTGGCCGAGATCGACCGCGACCCCGTTAGCACCTTCTGGGGCTAACTGCACTCCTCCGCAAGGCTGCCCTGTTCCGACGCGACACACTGGTTGAGCAGCGGACCATTGCGCGCTTCGTGTGTCACTGCGGCTTGCCCCGGACGGTGCCGGTCGGGAGCCCGCTGGCTGCCAACGACCCGCTGCGGCGTACCGAGTCCGACTCACCCAAGGAACCACAACCGGCCAGCCACGTGCTGCCCTTACTCCAGATCACCAGCCAGCGTTGGTGACGTGGCCAGCACCGAGTCGATCGCCGCGGCCCGTGGATCTCGGCAAGGCCCTGCCGCCAATAACGCCACCGCGTCCAGCCAGACAGTGGCGTCGGCGTCGAGGGACCGCGTGCACCAGAGCCGCCAGTCCACCGGCTCCGCACGATCGATCTCGCACAGAGACGTCGGTCGCGCGCGCCCTGCGATCCAATTCGCGGCCGCCCAGCACTGTCCAGCGTCGGGCAAGGCCCCCAGCAACCGTGCCCGCGCGCGTCCCATCGGCAATCATCCGCACGATCATCCGCACGATGCCTCCAGGACGGCGTCGCTCTCGCCGCCACTACAGGCAGAATATGATGTCCGTCACACACCCATGTGGCGGCCACGCGTGCCAGTACCCGTATTCATCGCTCAATGTCACTCTGCGTAGATGTCGGGGCTAGCCCAGCCGTAACCCTCCGGAGCGACGGAATGCATTCCCAGGGCCACTGGTAAACCAGCGGACTAACGCGTCGTATATCCTTATCGGAAGGTGGCCAGCGGCGCCTGGGAAACCAGGATCCGTCCACCTCGGAATCGCAGTCACTTGCCCCCTTTGGGGCGAGCGCCGGCCTCGAGATTTCTCGAGACGTGGCGCTCCCTCAAAGGAAAGTAGGTGATGAATGTGACCGAGTTGGATGGCCCCCAGTCAGACGATCCGGACAACGAGAAGCCGTCCCGGTGGCGCCGCGCTCTTGAGCTTGTGACTCAAGCGGCACTCGCCGGAACGGCTCTCGTAGGCCTGTACGCCGCAATCCGTGGTCTGACTGGCCAGTAGTACTGTCAGGGGCCTTGCTCGACTGCCATCGAGTGAGGCCCCTGACTGACTTAGGTGGGACCTAACCGGCTCCTGACAACCTCTACTGTACACATGCTTAGTGTTGCGACATAGACGAAGTCTAAAGTCTTGCCGTTATTATGCATCACGAAATCGTCGGAAAAGATGCCCTTACTAAGCCTACTAGTAGCTAGAAAGTTCCCACTGCTAGTCCTACTAGTGGCCCGAAAGATGACCGACTTCTTTGAAAGATGTGTGTACCGCGCTTAGCGTTCGCGACCCGCACAAGGCGTGGAGCTAGCTGCATGCAGCATGTTGGTAGTCGCGTGCGAGGTTTCGGCGACTTCTAAAGTCAGATCACTAACCACCCGTCAGGCTCGCAAGTTGCTAACGCTGCGCAACATCAAGTGAGTGATGCTCCGCCCGTTGATCTGCGGCTCGCGGGTGTGCAGGCTCCCAGGCGAGGACCTCCGCAGTGTCTGAGGGCACGCCAGCGCTAGTCCGGCGAGCCCTCAGATCGATCATGCAACGGAGATATCTGCCGGTCTTTCTAGAGAAGGCGTCATACGCGGCAGGATGTGATTGACGCCTGCAACGGAAGCGATCGACATCGACATCTGGTCCCAGGCCGACCCGGCTGCGACTGCCGCCGTCTGACTCTGGCGAGGCGATGCTGTTCTCACCAGAGGTTGAGGTCGGTGAACTCTTGGTCGAGGGCGGCTGCCGCGGAGGGGTTGTGGATTCGGCGGCCCATGTAGACGTCTTGGGTTATGGAGACTTGGGCTTGGCCTAGGTGGTCGGCTATCTGGCGGGCGGATTGACCTCGGCGATCTAGGGCGGTGGCGGTGGTTTTGCGGAAGGTGTGGGAGCGGATCCAGGTGAGGGCGTCTGAGGGTGAGGGTTGGGCTGCTTGGTCGACTTGGGTGCTGAGCGCGGGTGATTTGTCGAGGTTTATGCGGTAGGTCTTGACGAGGGTGGCTACGAGTTCGCGGTCGAGCTTGATGCGGCCGGTCTCGATCAGCTCGAGTCTGGTCTTTGGCCAGCCGAGTTTCGTGGCGACCTGTTTGCGGGTGAGGCCGGCTTCGAGGCGGATGGATCGGAGGGTCTCACCTAGGTCGCGGCGGGCGGTGCTGGCTACGGGGGACAGTGCGCGGCGGAGGGCTCGGCGGACGTTGGAGGGGTCTCGGAAGCCTCCGAGGGAGTCGGCGAAGATCGGTTCGTCGGGGAGGATGCCGGCTGCGTGGCGGCGGCGGAGCATGGTGACGGCCCAGTCTGGGAGGGGTAGGGCGCGTTCGCCGGCCTTGGACTTCGGGGCCTTCCGGAGCAAGCCTTGGCCTGGGACGCGAACCATTGTGTGAGTGATCTCGACTGCGCCGGACTCGAGGTTGACCTGTGACCAGAGGACGGCGAGCGACTCGCCGATTCGGACGCCTGTTCCGAGCATGAAGAGGACCAGGTCCGGCAGGTCAGCTCGTACGGCGGTTTTGTCGGTGGTCAGGAGTTGCCGTAGGCTGGCGATCTCTTCGTTGGTGAGTGAGCGGGGCGGGTCCTTCGGGCGGGCCTCGATCGCTTCGACCTCGCGGACCGGATTGACGGTCAGGGCGCCATACCGGACGGCTAGTTGCATCATGCCGGAGACGACTGCGCGGCAGGTCTTCGCTGTGGATCGACCGGCAGTGCGCTTGATGGTACCGATGACTCTGTCGATGCGTGGCGTGGTGGCCTCACAGATCAGCAGTTCACCAAGGGCAGGGCGTACGTGGTTCTTGATGGCTGTGCGGTACGTCGTGAGGGTCGTCGGTGATCGACGGCCGTCTTCGATGCGTTCCTCGAACTTCTCGATCCACAGGTCGATGAGGTCGTTGATCTTGTCCGTCGGGCTCAGCTCGCCGTACTGCGTGAGCTTGGCCCGGTCTCTCAGCTTCGTGACTAGGCGGTGCTCGGCTGCGCCCTTGGTCTTGGCGGACGCGGTGACCTCACGCGTACGTCCGTCGTGGTCACGGAAGTACGCGGACGCGCGCCAGGAGACCACCTTGCCCTCGGCGTCCTTCCTCTCAGCACGAGATCGGACGTGGCCCCACGTTCCGATCGGAAGGTGCGGTCTGCTCATCTCGGCCCTCCACAGTCCAGCTGCACGTGGCGGGTCAACGGCTGGGCGGGCCGGGGATCGGACGAAACGAGAGCAGTGCGACAGGTCGCGATACGTCGCTCAACAACGCGCAGCCTGCTGGCTGCGCGGAGCCGCCGATCCCCCGCAGACGGGCATGCATCGGCCACTGTGAGTATTGGCAGAGTTTGCGCAGACACGACTTTCACGGCCGGGGCGCCGATGTGCGCCTGACCTGCGGAAACTTGTAGGCCCCGTGGGACTCGAACCCACAACCCGCGGATTAAAAGTCCGCTGCTCTGCCAGTTGAGCTAGAGGCCCTCAGGTGGTGTGGGGAACAGTGTGTCAGGTTTGGTGGGGGTTTGCTTGGTGGGGGGCGGGGTGAGGGGTTGCGTGGTTACGGGGCGTGGTGGTACAGATCGGAATTCGCCCGGGTGGTCCGGGCGCTGACAATCCTGCCGCGGGGGGAACCGACGGCGGGTTGGGGGGATACATCGTGGTGTTGTTTCGTGTTGCGCTGGGGTCGGTTGCGCTGGTTGTGGCGGCTGGGGGGTGTGGGGCGGATTCGGGTACGTCGGCTGTTGGGGAGCCGGCCGCGCCGATCAGCTCGCAGACCACTGCTGTGCCGAGTTCGGTCGCGACGGTTGATCCGGGTACTACTCCGAGTGCGGGTGGGAGTGTGACTCCGGCGGAGGCGGGTGGTACGCCGGCGGTGACACCTCGGACCTCTCGGAAGCCGACGCCGCGGCCGTCGGTGAGGGAAGTTGTGGAGTTCCGGGTGATTCCGTTCAAGAAGAAGACGGTGACGGATGACTCGGTGGCGAAGGGTGAGAAGTCGGTGCGGACCTCGGGGGTGAACGGGACTCGGCGGCTTACGTATCGGGTGACGTACGTGAATGGGGCTCAGACGGCGAAGAAGCTGGTCAAGCAGGAGGTGGCCAAGGAGCCTCGTACGCAGATCACCGTCGTTGGGACGAAGGTTGATGAGCCGGCTTCGGGCCGTGGGTGCGATCCGAACTACAGCGGGTGTGTGCCGATCGCTAGTGATGTTGATTGCTCGGGTGGGAGTGGGAACGGGCCGGAGTACGTGCAGGGTCCGATTCGGGTGACTGGTTCCGACATCTATCGGCTTGATGCCGATCACGACGGGATCGCCTGCGAGTAGACCGCGGCTCAGTGGTGGCGGGTGGCGAGGATGTCCAGGTCGAGTTGAACGTCTGCGCGTACCAACGCGGTCGTGAAGGCGTTCCAGTTGGCGTTCCACGCGTGGCGGTCGATCGTGAGGGACGCGGTGAAGCGGAGGTCGTCACCCGCGGCGGCCAGCTCGAACGGTACGGTCAGCGAGCACGTCGTACCGCGGATCGTCAGGTCGCCTGTTACGTCGTGGCGTTGCTTGGCCACCTCGATGACCTTTGTCGTCACGAACGTGATCGCCGGGTACGTCGTGGCGCCGAGGAAGTCCTTGGCCAGTTGGGCGTCTCGGCGGTGGTTGCCGGTTTCGATGCTGGCTGGCTGGACTGTTAGGCGGGCGGTCGACTCGGATGGGTTGGCGTCGAGGTGCGCGGTGCCTTCGAAGTCTTTGAAGTGCCCGCGAACCTTGGCGCCGCCTCGGTGGGCGGCGATGAAGCCGATCCGGGTCCGGTGCGGGTCCACGACGAAGTCACCATTCAGCTCAGCCATACCCGGTACGACGAGGCAGCCCGCCGAAGTGTCAGCCGATGACGCCGGTGGTGACGTGTTGGGGGGTGATGTTGAACATTGCGTCCTCTGGTGGGTTGGCCAGGTACGCGGCGCGGGCCTCTTCGGGGAGGTATTTGGTGACCATCACGTGGAGCAAGGCGTCGTCGAGGGGCAGCAGTTCGGCCACACCTTGCATGTTGACGTAGCGGGCGGTGGGGCCGTCGGCGGTTTGGACGGAGAGGGATAGCTGGCCGGAGCCGGTTCGGTGTAGGCGGGTCTTTTTGGACTTGGCCGGGGTCATCACCTGGAACTTGCCGGGTAGGTGATGGAACCAGACTGGCGTGACGTGTGGCGCCCGGCCGGGGTCGTCGATCGCTAGGACCGCCACCAAGGGGCGTGCGAGGAATTCGGCTATTTCGTCGTCGGTCATTGTGCGGAACGCCATGGTGCCTCCCTGTTCGTGCAGGAGACTCTCCCATTAGCCGCCGACAGTTCGGGTTGCCAGAGAAGCGGCGACTTCGAGGAGGGCGTCGTGGTAGTCCTGGCTCGTTAGGTCGGTGAGGGTGGTGGGGAGCCAGAAGCCGGCGCGGCCGGCTCGGACTCGTTCGATCTGGTGGAGGGCTGCGGGGCTGTAGACCGCCTTGACGCGCCAGTTGGTCAGTTGGTGGGTCTGGACCTTCGCGGCCACGTACCGGGCGGATCCGCGACCGCGTCCGACCACCTCGACGGTCTCCCAACCCATGCCGCCGAAGCCGTCGGGGACGTAGAGCTTCGCGCCTGCCGAGAAGATCTTCAGGCCGCGACGGGTCTCAACGCCACCGGGTCCGTACGGGCGTTCCTCGGCGACGTTCGCGACAATGCACCAAACGGCGACGGTCATCCAGCTAGCCTAAGTTCGGTGCTCACGTACGTCCTGAATTCGCAGGATCTTGCCGATGTCCGGTTCGCGGTCTCGCCGGTATCGGAGATGGTGCTGTCGTTGCGGGCGCTTCGCGATCCTGGGCGCTTCCCGTTGCAGCTCGGGTGGGTACGGGCCGTTCAGCCGCAGGTCGCCGGCCTCGACTGGGACGTACTGCGCTGGCTCGTCAACGACACCATGGGCAGCCCGGACTTCCTGACGCCGCGGCCCACGTCGCCACTCACCCAGCTGTCCGATGAGCTCGACCTGATCGCGCAGGTCGACAGCACCACCTTCCGCAACCAACTCGTCGCGGTGAACGGCGAACTCCCGGACGACCTGAGCATCGACAAGATCATCGAGGCCCTCAACGAGTACTGGCAGACCATGATGGCGCCGTACTGGAACCGCATGCGCACCCTGCTCTCCGCCGACATCAGCTATCGCGGCCATGTCCTCACGCAGCAAGGGACCGGAGCGATGCTGAACGGACTCGGGCCCGCGATCAGCTTCGCGGACGGGCGGCTCAAGGTCGATCGTGTCGCGGCGCTGAGTCGTACTGAGGAGATCAATGGGCGTGGGCTCGTACTGCAGCCGACCCTCTTCGGACCGCATGCCGTGATCCCGTTCGATCCCGGTGCAGATCCGCTGCTCGGCTACCCGCCGCGCGGGCAGGCGCACTTGTGGTCGGTGGTTGCGCCGCCGTCGCGGCACGATCTGGCGCAGTTGATCGGTACGCCGCGGGCGCGCATCCTCGAGCTGCTCACCCATCCTCGTACGACGACGGATCTGGCCGGTGAGCTGAAGGTCACGCCGTCCGCGGTCAGCCAGCACCTCCAGCTGCTCCGTCGCACGGGCCTGGTGGAATCCGAACGCACCGGCAAACAGGTCCTCTACCGCCCCACCGAACTCGCCGACCTCCTCACCGGCGCCGGCGCCTGAGCCAACGGACAGCTCGACAGGACGTATCGCCCAGTGAGCCTCCGATCGGACCGCCGCCAGGCGTGCGAGCGGACGTAGTAGACGTACACGTCCTGTCCAGCTGCACGACGTGAGCTCGTGTGGGACGGAGGCGTGAGCTAGAGTCGAGGTGTCCGCGGGAGCTCGCAGGGAGTGGGCTGAGAGGGTGACTCGCCGTCACCGACCGCTGAACCTGAATCGGGTAATTCCGGCGTAGGGAGGAGGCCCTGATGGAGTCCGTGTGGGTGAACGGTGCGGCGGTCGACGTGCCGGCCGGCAAGTCGGTGGCCGAGCTGATCTCGGAGTATTCCGACCGCACCACCGGGATCGCAGTCGCGGTGAACCAGAACGTGCTGACCAAGTCCGAATGGGCGCAGACCACGGTGCGTCCGGGCGACCGGGTCGAGATCGTCAGCGCGACGCAGGGAGGCTGAAGATGGACGATCCACTGGAGCTCGGCGGGCGCACCTACAATTCCCGTCTCATCATGGGGACCGGCGGTTCGGCCAACCTTGAGGTGCTGGAGGAGGCATTGATTGCCTCCGGCACCCAACTCACCACGGTCGCGATGCGCCGCCTCGGCACCGGGCACGAGGGCTCGGTCCTGGACGTACTCAAGAAGCACAGCATCGACGTACTGCCCAACACGGCCGGCTGCCACACCGCCGCCGAGGCCGTACTGACCGCCAAGCTCGCCCGCGAGGCGCTGGAGACCGACCTGATCAAGGTCGAGGTCGTTGCCGACGACCACCTTCTCCTGCCCGACCCGATCGAGCTGCTGGATGCCGTGGATGCCTTGGTGGCGGACGGTTTCACTGTGCTGCCGTACACGAACGACGACCCGATCCTGGCCCGCCGGCTGGAGCAGGCGGGGTGCGCGGCGGTGATGCCGTTGGCCGCACCCATCGGTTCGGCGCTCGGCATCCGGAACCCGCACAACCTCGCGCTGATCGCCGAGGCTGCGAAGGTCCCGGTGATCGTCGATGCCGGCATCGGTACGGCTAGTGATGCCGCGCTGGCGATGGAGCTCGGCTGCGATGCGGTGATGCTCGCGACCCCGGTGACGCGCGCCGAGAAGCCCGCGCTGATGGCCGCCGCGATGCGCGACGCCGTCTCCGCGGGGCGGAACGCCCGTCTGGCCGGTCGAGTGCCAAGAAGATGGCAGTCGGCGCTCGCATCCTCGCCTACAACTGGCCTGCCAGCGTTTTAGCCTCGTCCGCGTCCAGCGCCCGATCGAGCAGTACTGCGGTCAAGGACAGCGACAGCTCCTGGTTCGGTGGCAGCACCAACGGTTCGTCCCACGCCAGCGCCGGACACGCTCCGACGTACGCCTCCGTCCGCAAGAACCACGGCCAAACCCGCTCCGGCTGCACCAGTAACAGGCTGACCTCGCCCTGGACGAAAGCGAGCCACGGGCTGGACGACCCGAACGCCGCATCCAGCCCGTCACCGTCAGCGCTCAGTACGGTGGTCGCGGCAACAGGCAGTCGCCAGAAGATCCCCCCGTACGCCGCCCCTTCGCGCCCCGACGTTGCGGGGCTGTCGATCTGGATCGGGCCGTAGCGGGCCGTCAGCACACTGCGCCAATCGAGCCGCCAGCCGCCGAAGGCCAGGGCACTGGTGAGGCGCCGGCGCTCGACCAGTTGCGGCCGGCCCTGCTCGTCGTACCAGGTGATGTCGTCGGTCAGCTCGCGGTCGTCGATCGTGACGCCGCGGCTGCGTTGCTGACCGTGGTTCCGCAGCAGGGTCGGGCCTTGGCCGCGGATGTACGTCCGCGCACCCCAGTGCGAGGTGCCGTTGACCTGCGGGATCGCGAGCGAGACGCCGTAATGATGCCGATGATCGACTGGGCTGGCCTCGGTCAAGCGATGCCCGCCGAGGGTCCGTACGGGATGCAGGTACGGCCGTGGGGCGTGCACCTGCGGCATCCGCCGGCCGAACTCGTACCGCGCGAGCAGCCCTGCCGAACTGCCGAGCTCGAAGATGTCGCCCTGCTGCTGCCACCCGATCCGGTCGTCCCCTGTCACTGGCCGCGGCTCCTGCGGCACCGGACCGGTACTCGCCCGCACCGCCAGCCGCAATTCCGGTACGCCGTCCGCCCCGTCCGCAGCACCGCCGATCGACGCGAGCAACCGCTGCCACGCCAACTCCCCCAGGTCCTTTTGCGGCACCCGCACGGTCGTCAGCGACGGTACGGCGAACCGCGCCAGCCCGATGTCGTCCATCCCGGTGACCGACAGATCGGCCGGTACGGCGACGCCGACCTCGTTGAGCCGCGCCAGCAACCCGAACGCGACCAGATCGTTGAACGCGACGACCGCGGTCACCTGCGCCTCGAGCACCCGTTCCACGGCGGCGTACCCGTCCTCGATCGACCGGCCACACTCCAGCCGGACGAGGTCCAGCCCCGGGATCTCCCGCTCAGCGACCTCAAGCGCCTCCAACCGCAGCCTGTTCGACGAACTCGCCGCGGGACCCGACAAGAACGCGAGCCGCCGATGCCCGAGGCCGACCAGGTGGTCGACGACGATCCGTACGGCGCGGCCGTAGTCGACGACCACCGACGGGACCTCGGGAGGCCCTTGCCGGTTGACGAGGATCACCGGCTGCACCTCGGGCAGCAGTTCGAGCAGCCGTTCCTCGTCGATCCGTGGCGAGACCATGATCAGCGCGTCGCAGCGCCGTCGCGCCTCGCTCGCGATCGCCGCCTCGGCCTCCGGGTCCTCGTCGGTCTCGGCGACCAGGACCTTGTAGCCGGCTGCAGCCGACGCGTTCGTGATGCCGCGGAGGATCTGCTGGAACAACGGGTTGCCGAGGTCCGGGACGACCAGGGCGACCATGTTCGTCCGGCCCAGCGACAGGCTTCGCGCCAGGTCGTTCGGCCGGTAGTTGAGCTGCTCGGCCGCGGCACGCACTCGCGCGACAATCTCGGGTGCGACACTGAGACGGCCGTTCATCACCCGGGACACGGTCGCCCGCGACACCTCCGCCGCCCGCGCGACGTCGGCGATCGTGATCGTGTCCTTCGGTGTCCGGCCCACGCCCGTATCCTCTCGCGATGGAAACCGGTTTCTCAACCCTCGGTGTGATCGGATAGGGCCCTACCCGAAACGGAGGAACAGGTGACTCGACTGGAGTATCCGCAGGTCCAGGGCGTTGCCCCCGGCAACGGCTACAGCCATGTGGTGACCGGAACCGGCCAGTGGGTCGCGGTCTCGGGACAGCTCGCACTGGACCTCGACGGCAAGCTGATCGGGGTCGGTGACCCTGGCGCGCAGGCCGAGCAGGTCTTCGCGAACCTCGAACGCTGCCTCGCGACGGTCGGCGCCACCTTCGAGAACGTCGTGAAGCTGACGTTCTTCCTCACCGACGTCGGCTACCTGCCGGCGATCCGTACGGTCCGCGACAAGTACATCCCCGGACCGAAGCCCGCCAGTACGGCGCTGCAGATCGCCGCCCTGGCCGTCCCGGACGCCCTGATGGAAATCGAGGCGTACGCAATCGTCTGACGCTCGAGCTAGCAGGGCTAGTCGGGCTAGCGGCGCTCGTGGGGCTAGCAGTGCTCGTCGGGGTAGCAGTGCTCGTCTGGCTAGCGGCGCTCGTCGGGCTAGCGGTGCTCGTCTGGCTAGCGGTGCTCGTCTGGCTAGCAGGGCTCGTCAGGCGAGCAGTGCTAGCGAAGTGTGTCGACGGCGAGGCGGGCGGCTTCGCCGATGGCGGTGTCGACGCGGGGCTGGCGGACGTCGCCGCGGGCCGCGAGCGTGAAGACCGCGATCGCGTACGCCGATCCGCCGGGCAGCGTGATCACGCCGACCTCGTGCCGCAGCGCGCCGAACGTCCCGGTCTTCCCCGCGACCCGTACCTCGTCGTACGGGAATCCGGACGCCAGCCGGTGCAGGAACACCTGCCGATGCATCGTCGCCTTCACGAACTCGGTCTGCCCGGGCGACAGCAACTCCCCCGCCCACAACCGGCGCAGCAGCGACGTCATGTCCCTAGCGGTGCTCGCCGACGCGTTCGCCGCCTCGTAGACCCCAGCCGGATCGGTCCGGTCGTTGTCCGCGAGGACGGCGAGTGCCGCGTCCGGGTCGTTCGTTCCGGTACGTCTTTGGAGATCGGTCAGATTGCCCGCGGTCCCGCGACGTACCCACGTCCGCTGCAGACCGAACTCCGTGAGCATCCCGGCCAGCCGCCGCAGCCCGACGAGATCCAGCAGCGCGTCCGCGGACGCATTGTCGGAGACCGTCATCATCGACAGCGCGAGGTCCCGCAACGACGCCGTCACCGGGTCCGCGAACGCCGACAGCCCGGTCGGCCCGGCGGTCCGCGCGGACGGGTCGAGCGTGAGCTGCTGCCGCGGGTCGAGCTCACCGAGATCGACCAGTCGGCAGAACCCAGCCAGTAGCGGGAGCTTGTAGACCGACGCGAGCGGCACGATCCCGTCGCCGTCCACCTGGACGGTCGACTCCGGCTCGTCCAGCGCCACCGCATGCAGCCAGCCGCGGACGCCGGCATCTTCGAACACCGTACGGATCCGGGCGTTCACGAGGCGAGCGCTTCCGTGAGCTGTGCCATCACGTCGTTCGGGCGGAGGAACGGCGTCCGTGTCCTCGACCAGACGAGCCGCAGGCGTAATGGCAGCGGATCGTCGGCCAGCCGATGGCGCGTGACGCCGGGCGCGGCGAGCAGCGGATCCGCGGTCACCATCGCCGCCTGCCCTGCGGCAGCCATCGCCAAGCCCGCGCGTTCGTCGGTCACCACGACCGTCCCGCCCGTGGGTCGGTGCAGTGCGAGCGTGTCGAGGAAGAGGTCGCGCGCCGCCGGTGCCTCGGTTCGTGGGCGTACGGCGATCGGCAGACCGCCCAACTGCCGCAACCGGACCACGTCGGCATCCGCAACACCCGCTGGCAACAGGACCCACGTCGGGAGCAGAGCGACCGGGCCCGCCTCCAACCCGTCGAGCACGGTGGGATGCGCGACGACGGCGAGGGTCAGACGTCCCGTACTGACCTGATTGACCAGCGAGCTCGTCGGCGCGGTCACGACGGAGACCCGACTGCCCGCAAGCACCTCGCCGGAGGCGGCGGCCACCGCAGCACCGGCCGATGGTGGGACCTCCGGCGCCAGGCCGATGCGGATCTCCGGGCCTTCCGGGTCGCGCTCGACTGCCGCCTGGTGGAGTTCCTCGATCGAGGTCAGGGCGCGGCGCGCGTACGGGAGCAGGGCGACGCCGGCCGGCGTCAGCTCGACGCCGCCGGCACCGCGTTCGAAGAGCTTGGCGCCGACCAGCGCTTCGAGTCGGCGCAGGCCCTGGGAGAGCGGCGGCTGGGTGATGCCGACGATCCGCGCCGCGTCGCCGAAGTGCTGCTCCTCGGCGAGGGCTACGAAAATCTGCAGATGCCGTTCGGTCAGCATGGACCCGGCTGACCTGCGGTGATATCTCTAGACAATCGGCTCATGCCCGAGAGCATATTCGACAGGCGGTCGGCGGCTCACCTTGACTGGGGGTCCAGTCGAGCAGAGGAGACAGCGTGAAGGTGAGTCGGAG
Source organism: Kribbella sp. NPDC048928 (assembly GCF_043197975.1). Classification (NCBI taxonomy): domain Bacteria; kingdom Bacillati; phylum Actinomycetota; class Actinomycetes; order Propionibacteriales; family Kribbellaceae; genus Kribbella; species Kribbella sp. NPDC048928. Next base: position 431,989 of record NZ_JBICUC010000007.1, read on the forward strand.
AGGGATGCTGGCGGGCGCGGCGGCGGCCGGCGCCGCGGGTGTGGTCGGAGCGATCGGACTCGAGGGGCAGAGCGACGCAGCAATCACGCAATCAGCCGGCACAGCCAGGTCGGGCGGAGCAGGCGGAGCGGCCGGGTCAGGCGGAGCAGGCGGAGCGGCTGGATCGGGCGGAGCAGGCGGAGCAGGCGGAGCAGGCGGAGCGGCTAGATCGGGCGGAGCAGGCAGGGGCGAGGGCCGGGCGGTCCGGGAGCCGGTGGAGCTGACGTGGTTCGGTACGCACGCGTGGCAGCTCCGCTGTGGGAAGAGCGTCGTCCTGACCGACCCGTGGCTGACCCGCTTCAAGACCGGGACGTTCACCCCTGAGGGCGCCGACCCGAAAACCAAGCTCGTGATCAAGCCAGAGGTGATCGACAAGCACCTGAGCACCGCCGACGCGATCCTGGTCCACCACGGACACTACGACCACATGACCGACGTCCCGTACGTCGCGAAGAAGACGCAGGCGACCGTCCTCTGCACCGAGACGCACGCGAACCTGCTGCGCGCGATGAAGACGCCGAACGAGGTGCTCTCACCGGTCCGCGGCGGCGAGTACCTGCCGTTCGACGGCTTCACGATCGAGGTGTTCCCGTCGCTGCACTCCTGCAGCGGCAAGCGGCACGCGTACGCATACCCGGGTTACCGGTACGAAGTGCCGCCGCGGCCCCGGGTGATCGAGGACCTGGTCGAGGGCGGCACGCTCGCGTTCGTGATCACGATCGGCGGCCTGCGGATCCTCAGCCTGAGTACGGCGAACTTCGACCCGAACGCGCTCCGCGATCTGCAGGTCGACGTGGTGTTCGCGGCGCCGGGCGGCGAGCCGGGCATCACCGACCGCCTGTTGCAGACGATCAAGCCGGTACGGAAGGTGATCGCCACGCACTGGGACGACTTCGACAAGCCGCTCGACGACCCTGGTGTCCCGTGGACCGATCTCGCTCCGCTCCGGGCATCGGTGGAGAAGACCGGCGCCGAGCTGATCGTCCTCGATCACCTGCAGAAGGTCACGCTTTGACAGAAGGTCACGCTTTGACGCGGTAGTGGTAGCGCGAGACGGTCTGGAAGCCGAGGTGGTCGTACAGCCTGCGGGCCGGCTCGTTACTCTCCAGGACGCTCAGCCAGACCCACTCGGTCGTTGCCGCCTGCAACAAACCGCGGATGATCGCGGAGCCGAGGCCCTGGCGGCGGAAGCGTTCGTCGACGGCGAGGCAGTACAGCCCTGCCGTGTCGTCGACGAGCGCGAGCCGGCCGATCGCCTTCGCCTGCAGGCCGTCCGGGACGGTCGCGTAGAGCGCCTTCCCGCGGGCCAGGATCTGCGCCGCAGCAGCGCGCGTCTCGATGCCGCCGCGACCGTCGACATTCCACCAGCAATCCATCCAGCTCTCGGACGGCGTGCTGGAAATATTCACCTCAACGTCGGCCGCCGGCAGCTTCGCCAGTACGTCGGTGGTCGCGGCGCACTGCACCAGCGTCGGGTTGCGCACGGCGTACCCATGCGCTTCCAGGTACGTGTCCAGGTCGCTCGGTTGCACCGCGGAGCTGATCTGGAACGACGGCGCAATGTCCTGCGCCGCGTACAGATTTTCCACGTATTCCAAGGCTTTGCTGAGATCGAACGGCGCGCTCTTCGGCAGCACCGAGTTGGCTCGCAGGGTGACGCCGGCGTTGTGGCGGACCAGCCAGCCGTCCAGCTCGGTGCTGTGTGCGGCAGGCCAGCCCTGGTTCATCAACGAGTCCATCTGCGCTGCGGCGATCATTCCGCCAAGCGTAGAACCAGCCGGATCGAATTGCAATCGAATGGATAGTTATTCACTAGGAGCGGATCGCCGCCACCACGTCCGCGAGCAGATCGATGCCCTCGACAACTTCCGCGCGGCTCAGTGATCCGTAGCCGAACACCAGCCCGGCCGGCCCGTTCCCGCCGACCCAGTACGGCGCCAGCCCGTACACCCCGAGCCCACGCTCCAGCGCCGCCGCCCGCAGCTCGTTCTCCGCGAGATCCGGCGGCAGCCACGTCAGCACATGCAGGCCGGCCGACACCCCGACCGGCTTCAGCTCCGGCAGCCGCGCCGCGAGCCGCTCGACGAGCGTGTCCCGCAGCGTCCGGTACCGCGGCCGCATCCGCCGCAGGTGCCGGTCGAACTCGCCGCGCGCCACGAAGTCCGCGAAGGCCAACTGGTCGAACACCGGCGACCCGCGATCGTCCATCAGCTTCGCCTCCGCCATCGGCTCGACCAGCGACGGCGGCAGGACCAGCCACCCCAGCCGCAGCCCCGGCGCCAGCGTCTTCGACGCGGTCCCGGCGTACGCGACCCGATCCGGCGCCAGCCCCTGCAGCGCGCCGATCGGCTCCCGGTCGTACCGGTACTCCGCGTCGTAGTCGTCCTCGATCACCAGCCCGCCCCACGCCGCTAGCGCTGCTCGCGTCTCCGCCGAAGCCACCGCGCCCGTCGGGAACTGGTGTGCAGCAGTGACGAGTACGACGTCAGCGCCGGAACGCTCCAAGGCGCCCACGTCGATCCCGCTGTCGAGCATCGGTACGCCGACCACCTGCAGCCCGGCCGCTTTCGCAACATCGCGCAGGTCGTTGTCGGACGGATCCTCCACCGCAAGACACCGGCGCCCCTGCGCCGCCAGCACCTGCAGCAAGAGCCGCGAGCCTTGCGCGAACCCGTTGCAGATCAACATGTTCTCCGGCCGCGCTGCCGTACCGCGAACCCGGTTGAGGTAGTCCGACAGCGCGGTCCGCAGCTCGATCGTCCCGCGACCATCGATGTAGGCCAGGCTGCGGTACGGCGTCTCGTTCAGCACCCGGCGTACCGATCGGAGCCAGGCGGCGCGCGGGAACTGGGACACGTCCGGACGGCTGTAGCGGAAGTCGATCCGGGGCGGACCGGTCGGTGTCTTCGGAGCGGCCGTCGGCTCGACCACGGTGATGTCGGCCACCTGTGTGTACCCGCCGCCGCGGCTGATCAGGTAGCCCTCGGCGACGAGTTGCTGGTACGCCTCGACGACCACGCCGCGGGACAGGCCGAGGTCCTGCGCGAGCGCCCGCGTCGACGGCATCACGGTCTCGGCGCGCAGCAGTCCGGCCCGGATCCGGGTCCGGATGCCGCTCTCGAGCTGCTGGTGCAACGGCACACCGTTCTCACGGTGCAGCTCGACCAGGAGCTCGCCGGTTCCGGAACTGGTCCTCATTCGGCTCACGGAACTGGACCTTATCGACGGACCGCTGCGCTGTCAGGCTCATAAGCCACACCGATCCACCAGGGAGTTGACCACGATGACCGAACTGCTGCGGACCGGCGACGCCGGCTACGACGAGGCCCGCACCGTCTGGAACGCGATGATCGACCGGCGCCCGGCCGCGGTCGCACGGTGCTCGACCACCGCGGAGGTGGTGGACGCGATCCGCTACGGCCAGGAGCACGACCTGGAGATCGCGGTCCGCTGCGGCGGGCACAGCATCGCCGGGCACGCGGTACCGGAGGGCGGGCTGATGATCGACCTGACGCCGATGAACGCGGTCCGGGTGGATCCGGTCGCGCGGCGCGCCTGGGTGCAGGGCGGCGCGATGCTCGGCGAGCTGGACAAGGCTGCGCAGGAACATGGCCTGGCGACCACGGCCGGGAACGTCTCGCACACCGGCGTCGGCGGGCTGACGCTCGGCGGCGGGATGGGTTGGCTGGCGCGGCGCTTCGGGCTGGCGTGCGACAACGTCATCTCGTACGAGGTCGTGACCGCGGACGGTTCCGTGGTGCGGGCGAGCGCGGACGAGAACGCCGAGCTGTTCTGGGGCCTGCGGGGCGGCGGCGGGAACTTCGGGGTCGTCACCTCGTTCGAGTTCCAGCTGCACGAGATCGGGACGCGAGCGCTGATAGTCGAGGTCACGTACGCCGCGGACGGCGCTTTCGATGCGCTGCGGGGCTGGCGGGAACTGAACGCCGACGCGCCGCGGGAGGCGACCTTCACTGCGTACATCTCCGGCGACACCGTCACACTCGGGTACATCTGGGTCGGCGACGGTGGGTACGACCTGCTGCCGGCTTTCCGCGCACTCGGAACGGTCACGGGCGAGGTCGTCGAGGAGACCACGTACCTGAAGCTGCAGACGCGCGACGACAACGTGCAGGGGCACCGCTTCCGGCGGTACTGGAAGGGGCACTACTTCAAGTCGCTGCCGGACGAGGCGCTGCTAGCACTGCTACGCAACCCGGGCGTCGGCGCGAGCCTGCAGGCGTACGGTGGCGCGATCGCGGACGTACCGGACGAGGCGGCTGCGTTCAGCCATCGCGACACGCTGTTCGAGCTGGTGACCGCGATGCGCTGGGAGGACCCGGCGGAGGACGAGACGTGGATCGGCACGTTGCGCGAGTACGCCGCGACGCTGGCGCCGTACGCGAGCGGTGCGTACCTGAACACGCTCAACGGCGACCCGATCCAGCGTGCCTTCCCGCCCGCGAAGCTGGACCGCCTGACCGCGCTCAAGACGACGTACGACCCGGGCAACGTCTTCCACCTGAACCAGAACATCACGCCTGCCGTGCTCGACGGGACCGGCGCGGCATGATGGGGGTGTGACAACCGAACTGACGCCGGAGCTCGCTGCGACGATCGAGGAAGGGTTCGCGCGGCGGGATCGGGCGAACATGGGGCCGACGATCGCCTTCTTCGAGAAGCTGCTGAGCGAGCACCCGGACAACCCGTACGTGCTGTACGAGGTCGGCGGGTCGTACGACACCGCCGGGCTCGAGGAGAAGGCGATCGGCTATTACGAGCGTGCGCTGCCCGGGCTGAGCGGGGAGACGCGGCGCAAGTGCCTCCTGCAGTACGGCAGCACGCTGCGCAACCTGGACCGGTTCGACGAGTCGCTCGCGCTGTTCAAGAAGGCCTGCGCGGAGTACCCGGAATCGGACTCGCTCCGGGTCTTCAAGGCGCTCACGCTGCACGCCGCCGGACAGCACGACAAGGCGCTCGCGACGCTGCTGCTGGTGATCGCGGACAAGGTCGACTCCGCCGAGATCAAGCGCTACGAAGCCGCCATCCGCGGCAACGCCGACTACCTGGCCAACCTCTAACGCTTACGTCCGACGCCGCCGTAGATGGCGTCGCGGACCCCGGCCTCGGGTTCTTCCTCGGGCCGGCCGCCGGGCACGTGCCAGTCGACCAGACGCACGACGCCCGGCTCGAGGATCTCCATCTCACCGAACAGCGACGAGATCTCCTCGACGGTCCGGAACGCCAGCGTCGGGAACGCGTGTCTGACCTTGTCGGCCAGCTCGGTCACCAGCACGTCGACGGGACCGCCGTCCCCCGGGTTGCAGGCGTGCGTGATCGCCAGGAAGGACCCGGGCGGCAGCGCGTCGACGTACTCCCGGGCGATCTCGCGGGTCTGCTCGTAGTCGGCGATGTGGTGCAGCATCAGCGCCATCACCAGCGCGACCGGCTCGCCGGGAGCCAGCAGCTGCCTGATCGCCGGGTCGGCGAGCACGTCGGCCGGCTTCGTCAGGTCGGCCGCGACGAAGCGCGTCCGGTCGTTGTCGAGCAGCAGCGCCCGCCCGTGCGCGACCACCGACGGGTCGTTGTCGACGTACACGACCTCAGAGGCCGGCTTCACCCGCTGGGCGATCTGGTGGGTGTTCTCCGCGGTCGGCAGCCCGGAGCCCGCGTCGATGAAGCGCCGGACGCCGCGGTCCTCGGCCAGCCAGGTGACGACGTCCTTGAGCCAGCGCCGGTTGGCGCGCGCCCACTCCGGGGCCTCCGGCGCGATCTTCATGATCTGCCGGTACAGCTCCCGGTCGGCCTCGTAGTTGTCCTTGCCACCGAGGAAATAGTCGTAGACCCGGGCGACGCTGGGTCTGGTGGTGTCGATCCCGTGCGCGACCAGCCCGGTGTCGTACGTCGGCTGATCGGTCACACCGTCTCCTCACGTCGCAGGTCCCTACGAGCCTAACCTACAGAGAGTCAGCGTTTCAGCACCGCGAGTTTAATCTGTGTAAAACCTCAACATTCACAGGGGTTTCAGCACGCGCACGCCACACCGCGAGGCGCCACCAGCGGGTCGGACTCGCGGCGCTCGACGCCGTCCGCGGTCTCGATCGGGCCGCCTTCACGCACCCAGTACTCGAACCCGCCGATCATCTCCTTCACCGGGTATCCCAGCTTGGCAAACCCCAGCGCGGCCTGCGTCGCGCCGTTGCACCCGGGACCCCAGCAGTACGTCACCACTGTGGAGCCGGGCGGTACGACCTCCGCGGCCGTCTGCTCCGTGATGTCGGGATGCGGCAGGTGGATCGCACCGGGCAGGTGACCCTGGTCCCAGCTCGCCTGGCTGCGGCTGTCGATCAGCACCCAGCCGGTCGCGCCGGCGCCGATGTCCGCGGCGACGTCGGCCGCGTCCACCTCGAACGACAACCGGCCGGCGAAGTGCGCCACGGCGGCGTCCGGTGCGGCGGCAGCGGTCCGCAGTACGGCGGAGGTCTTCATCTGGTGCTCCTTCAGGATCGGGGAGCCACCAGCGTCAGGGTTCGAGCCGGTACGGCAACAGTGGCAGGAATGCCCTAGTACATCAAGATTCAGCCACGGGTGATCTTGGCCCGCGCCCGCGCCACCTTGATCGCCTGCTTGAGCGTCTCGACGTCGTACGCCCCGTAGTGGCGCTGCCCGTTCACGAAGAAGGTCGGCGTACCGGACACGCCGCTGGTGTCCGCCGACTCGACGTCCTGCGCGACCCGGGCCGCCGCGACGTGCCGCTTCACCTCGTCGTGCACCCGATCGGTGTCCAGGCCGAGCTGCTCCGCGTAGCCGATCAGGTCCTTCGGCTCCAGGTCCTGCTGGTTCGCGAGCAGCAGGTCGTGCATCTCCCAGAACGCTCCCTGGGCGGCTGCCGCCTCCGCGACCTCGGCCGCAATCTGCGCCTGCGGGTGGACGTCGGACAGCGGCAGGTGCCGCCAGACGTAGCGCAGGTCGTCGTCGTGCAGCAGGTCGCGGACCACCGGCTCGGCCAATCCGCAGTACGGGCACTCGAAGTCGCCGTACTCGACCAGCGTCACCGACGCCGTGTGCGGACCGCGGATGTGGTCACGCTCCGGATCGACCGGGTCGGTCAGGTCAACGAGTTGCTCCGCGTCGCCGAGCAGCGCCATCGCCTTCTTCGCCGGCGAGAGCAGCTTGGCCGCGCGGAACACCACCCAGGTGATGGCCGAGGCCACGATCACCGCGGACAGCAGACCGACCTTCGCCTCGGCCAGCTGCGTACCGTCGAACGCGATGGTTGCAATCAGCAACGAGACGGTGAAGCCGATGCCGGCGATCGTCCCGCTGCCGAGGACCGCGGCCCAGCCCACGCCCGGGCGGATCCGGCCGCCGCTGAGGCGTTCGAGCAGCCAGGACACCGTGGTCACCGCCAACGGCTTGCCGACCACGTACCCGAGCAGGATGCCGAGCGTGATCGGCGACGTGAACGCGTGCGCCAGGAACTTCCCGTCGATCGCGACGCCGGCGTTCGCGAGGCCGAAGAGCGGGACGATCAGGTAGCTCGTCCACGGGTGGTACAGGTACTGGAGGCGTTCGTTCGGCGAGATCGTGGTGGTCAGGCCGACGGTCGCGGAGCGCGCCAGCTCAGGCGTCGGCTGCTCGCGGAACAGCCGGAACAGCCCGGTCGCCTCCTCGAGCTCCTCCCGACCGGGCGAGTACGCCGGCGCGGTCAGCCCGATCGCGAGACCGGCGACGACCGGGTCGACGCCGCTCTTCAGGAGCGCGGCCCACATCAGTACGCCGAGGAAGACGTAGATCCAGGCCTTGCGGACCCGGAGCACCGATAGCACCAGGACCAGGACGAACGCGACGATCGCCGGCACCAGCGGCATCAGCTCGACGTCCTCGCTGTACACGACCGCGATCACGACCAGCGCGAGCAGATCGTCCACCACGAACACGGTCAGCAGGAACACCCGCACCCGGTCCGGTACGCCCCGGCCGACCAGCGCGAGCAGACCGAGCGCGAGTGCTGTGTCCGTCGACATCGCGACGCCCCACCCGTGCGCCCCCGATCCGCCGGCGTTGAACGCCAGGTAGATCAGCACCGGCGCGATCATCCCCGCGATCCCGGCGAGCATCGGCAGCACGAACCGGGTCCGGTCCCGCAGGTCCCCGAGGTCGAACTCCCGCCGCGCCTCCAGCCCGACGACCAGGAAGAACAGCGTCATCAGCCCGCTGTTGATCCACTCGCGCAGATCCAGGCTCAGCTCGTCGTGGCCGAGCGCGATCGACAGATCGGTCCGCCAGACGTCGTCGTACAGCCCCGGGGCCACGTTCGCCCAGACCAGCGCGACGACGATCGCCGCCGCCAGAACACCTGAACTCCCCGCCTCGGTCCGCAGGAACGCCCGCAACGGCGCCGCGAACTCCCGCCGCCAGTCGGTCCGCCCACCCAACAGACCAGCCACGTCCGCCATACCCCGAACTCTAGTCTGTGAACCTCGGGATGTTGGTTTCCTGGGTCGGCTACCACTCGGGCGCGGTTGGGCTGCATGATGTGCGTGCCCTACTGCAGTCCATGCCCTGGAGATTCCAGTGACCGAGCCCGATCTCGACAAACCGGCGGACACGTTCGCGCGGCTGGCGATCGAGCTGCACGATGCGCCTGGCGTCGATGAGACGATCGATGCTGTTGTGCAGTTCGCCCAGCAGGCGCTGAGTTGCACGTACGCCGGCGTGGCGCTGTACACCCGCGGTTCGCAGGCAGAGATCGCTGCCGTGACCGACCCGGTCGTGACCACGTTCTACGAGCTGCAGATCAGCACGGAGAGTGGTCCACTCATCACTGCGCTGCGGGACCGCAGTACGGTCCTGATCGGCGACACCGGTACGGACGACCGCTGGCCGGACCTCGGCGTCAAGGTCGCCGAGCTCGGGATCCGGAGCGTTCTCGACGTACCGCTCGCGACCGGTGACGCAGCGCGACGTACGGTCGGCGTCCTCGGGCTGTACAGCTCGGAGCCGGACGCGTTCACGACCGACGACGAGGAGATCGCGCAGATCCTCGCGCAGCACGCGTCGGTCGCGGTGGCGTCCGCGCGGCACGAGGAGACGATGGCGCAGGCGGTCGACGCGCGGAAGCTGGTCGGCCAGGCGATGGGCATCCTGATGGAACGCTTCGACGTGGACGGCGATCGTGCGTTCGCGATCCTGAAGCGCTACTCGCAGGACACCAACACCAAGTTGCGGGACGTCGCGCAGCAGCTCATCGACACCCGCAAGCTCCCGCACTGAGCAAATCTGACACCGTTGTCCTGGTCCGGGTGGTGGCGATCCGTTGCATACTGCGAGGTGAGCCTGGCGCCGGGACTTGTGCGGCCAGTACCGCGGACCGGGTCACGTCCCGGCGTCACAAGCCCGGGTAACGCGTAATCTGGCGTCATGGGTGGGTGGCAGCCGTTGGCGGGGCCCTCGCGGCAGGTGGCGTTGGAGATCCTGCTGGACGGGCCGTTGTCGCGTGCCGAGCTGTCCCGTCGCGTGGGGCTGTCGCCCGGCAGCCTGACCCGGTTGACGAAGCCGATGGTCGAGTCCGGCCTACTCGTCGAGGTCGAGGGCGGTCCCACGGATGCCCGCGTCGGCCGCCCGTCGCAGCCGCTCGACCTCGACTCCAACGCCCATCATTTCGTCGGGATCAAGCTCACGGCCGACTCCGCGATCGGCGTCCTCACGACGCTGCGCGCCGACGTACTCGCAAGCATCGAGCGCCCGATCACCGACCCGACGCCGTCCGCGGTCGCCGATCTGGTGCTCGAGCTCACCGACGAGCTGGCGGTACAGGTCCCTCGTGGTACGCCGATCAGCGGGCTCGGGGTCTCGCTCGGCGGTCGGGTCGCGAACCGTACCGAGGTCCGCTGGGCGCCCTACCTGAACTGGGTCGACGTACCGTTCGGCGAGCTGCTCGCCGCGCACACGAGCGTCCCGACCGTGATCACCAACGACCTGACCTCGCTGGTCGAGGCCACCCACTGGTTCGGCGCCGGCCGGAACTCGGACCGCTTCGTCCTGCTCACGATCGGCGCCGGCGTCGGGTACGGGCTGGTGGTCCACAACCGGGTGGTCGACAGCCCGGACGTCACGCTCGGCCTGATCGGCCACCACCCGTTGCTCCCGGACGGCCCGCTCTGCGACCGCGGGCACCGCGGCTGCGCGATCAGTCTGCTGACGGTCCGGGCGATCACGGACCAGGTCGGTACGGCGCTCGGGCGGCCGGTCGAGTACGACGAGGCGCTCGACCTCGCTGCCAAGGGTGATCCGGCCGCGCGGGAGGTGGTCGGCCGCGCCGGTCGCGCCCTCGGCAAGCTGATCGCGGCGTCGATGAACTTCACCACGCCGGAGCTCGTCGTCCTCGGCGGTGAAGGCGTTCGGCTCGCCGAGGTCGCCCACGAGGACCTGCTCGCCGGACTGCACGCGGACCGGCACCCGTCGGCCGCCGAGCTCCCGATGGTGCTGCAGCCCGCCGACTTCGGCGAATGGGCCCGCGGCGCCGCCGTGGTCGCCATCCAGACCTTCGTCCTCGGCACCGAATAACTCGGCTCACGCGGATAGTTCGACGATGCGGGCGATCTCATTCGACTGGATGAGGGCCGTCATACCATGGTCGTAGACGTCGCCGGAGCACATCGTTCTGCGCTCCGATGACCGCGATCGTTGCCGGAAACAACAATGACTGGTATGTACCTCGTCCAGTCCCACCACCGCCCGGAGACACGTGGGATCGCCGGTCTGTCGGAGGCGGTCGTCGACCTGTCGGCCGTCCGCGACAACGTTCGGAAATTCCAAGAACGTATTCCGCAGCAGGTGATGGCGGTCGTCAAGGCGGACGCGTTCGGCCACGGCGCCGTACCGGTCGCCCGCGCGGCCCTGGAGGCCGGCGCGACCTGGCTCGGCGTCGCGCACGCCGACGAAGCGCTCCAGTTACGCGCGGCCGGCCTGCGCGTACCGATCCTGGCCTGGCTGTACGACGCCGCGGAACTGATGCTGCTCGGCGATGTCGACGTGGACGTCAGCGTCTCGACCGTCGCCGAACTCCAACGCGTCGTCTCCACCCCGTCCGTCCACTACGTGCACCTCAAGCTGGACACCGGTTTGCACCGGTCCGGCAGTGCACCTGACCAGTGGATCGAACTCACCCGAACGGCGGCGCACTACGAGGCGCTCGGCGCCGTCACGGTCCGCGGGATCTGGTCGCATCTCTCACACGGCAGCTCCGCCGACGCCGTCCAGAGCACGCGGCAACTCCAGCTCCTGCGGACCGGGGTGAGTCTCGCGCGGCGGGCCGGGCTCCGTCCCAGCGTCGTACATCTCACCAACTCCGCCGGCGTACTCACCCTCGACGCACCCGACACCGACCTGGCCCGGATCGGAGCCGGTCTGTACGGGATCGACGAGCTGGGTATCGGGCTGCGCCCCGCGATGCGGCTGGTGAGCAAGCTGACCCAAGTACGCCGGATCCGTGCGGGCGAAGGGGTTTCGTACGGGCACGACTTCGTCGCCGACCGGGACACCACGATCGGCCTGGTCCCGCTCGGGTACGCCGACGGTGTACCGCGGGTCGCCGCCCAGCACGCGGGCGTGCAGTGCCACGGCGTACGGATGCCGATCATCGGACGCATCGCGATGGACCAGTTCGTCGTCGACGCGGGCGACCGCGCGGTCGAACCGGGCGCACCGGTCACGATCTTCGGCGACGGTACGGCCGGCGAACCGACCGCCGCCGACTGGGCGGACTGGGCCGGGACGATCCCCCACGAAATCTACTGCGGCATCGGCAGCAGGGTGCCGCGCCGTTATGAGGAGAGCGAACGATGAAGGTCGCAGTCGTGATGGGTGGCGCCAGCCCGGAGCACCAGGTATCGGTTGCCAGCGGCAAGGGAATCGTCAAGGCGGTCGAGCTTCTCGGCCACACAGCGATTCCGCTGGTGATCGATGCTGCGGGCAACTGGCAGGACGGGCAGCACGAGGCGATCGAGATCCTGCAGGCGTGCGACGTCACGATCCCGGCCCTGCACGGCGAGGGCGGCGAGGACGGCAGCCTGCAAGGGTTCTTCGAGCAGCTGCACATCCCGTACGTCGGAAGCGGCGTCGCGGCCAGCGCCGTCGGGCTGGACAAACACCTGACCAAAGCGATCCTGAAGGCGCACGGCATCCCGGTCACACCCGGCGTCACGTTACGCGGCACCGAACTGACCGACACCGAAGCGATGCTGCAGCAGCTGAAGGTGACTGGTCTGGACTTCCCGCTGTTCGTGAAGCCGGCGAACGGCGGTTCGAGCTTCGGCGTCACCCGCGCGACAAACCTTTCGTCGCTCCTCGCTGCGGTCGCGGAAGCCGCCGCGCTCGATCCGCAGGTCCTGGTCGAACGCGAGATGCTCGGCCGCGAGATCGACCTTGCGGTGCTGGAATTCCCGGACGGGCGGGTCGAGACGGCGCCGGCGCTGGAGATTCATCCCGACCCGGCGCAGCCGTTCTTCAACTCCACCGCGAAGTACGGCAGCAGTTCGACGCGGTTCGACGTACCGGCACCGATCGATCCGGAGCTGGCCGTACGGCTGAGCAATACCGCGATCCAGGTCTTCGAGGTCCTCGGCTGCGCGGGACTGGCGCGCGTGGACTTCTTCGTACCGCGCGACGGCGAGCCGGTGGTGAACGAGATCAACACGTTCCCGGGATTCACGCCCGCGTCGCAGTTCCCGCGGATGTGGGCGGCGGCCGGCCTCTCGTACGCCGAGGTCGTCGACACCCTGATCCGTACGGCGATGGCGCGCGGATGACCGTACTGCTCAGCGACGACCGGATCACCAGCATCCCCGCGATCGAGAACGGCGAGCCGCTGGTCGACCTGTGCACACGGGACCTGTTGACGACCGGGCGGCAGTTCGCTCGTGAAGGTGTGGCCGATCGGCTCGCGCTGGCGGACGCGTTCCTGCCCGTCGGTGTCCGGCTGCACATCGTCGAGGGGCTGCGTCCGGTCGAGAGCCAGCAGGAGATCTACGACGGGTACTGCGCCGAGCTCGAGCGGCTGCACCCCGGCATCGCGGAACCCGATGTCCGCGTACTGGCCAGCCGGTTCGTGTCACCGATCGAGGTCGCCCCGCACGTCGCCGGCGCGGCGGTCGACCTGACGCTGATCGGCGCGCACGGCCCGCTCGACCTCGGTACGCCGATCGACGCCACCCCCGAGCAGAGCGACGGCGCCTGCTTCTTCGCCGCCACCAGCATCTCCCGCGAGGCCCGAACAAACCGCGCCCTGCTCGCCGACGTACTCACCGCCGCCGGCCTGGTCAACTACCCCACCGAGTGGTGGCACTGGTCCCACGGCGACCGCTACTGGGCCTACACCACCAACCACCCCACAGCCCTCTATTCCCCACCAACCCCCCAAACCAACCCGCCCCACCCCTAACCACCCTGACCGCATGCCCAGCTCAGGGGGTTGACCTCTCGTGCGCGCAGGTCCGCACGCCGCGCCGCGGTGGCTTCTCGTGCCAGTTCGACAGGTAGAGCACCTCGAGACACCGTACGCAAAATGCACAGTCACGCTCAGGTGCACTACCCACCAGCCCGACACGTCCTGTCGAGCAGCAGCTCACCAGACCCGAGCCAGCCCGCCGTCCCCCTCAAGCCCCCCCCGCCCCCCGCCCCACCCCGCCCCTCCCACCGCATGACCGACAGACCGGTTATCCCCTCGCGTTGAGGGTTCTCTACTGGTGTGCGAACGAAGAACCCCCAAGAGCAGCGGATATCCACCCCTTCCAGCGCATCTGTTTCGAGCGCAACTGTGGGTGTGCGCCCTGCCGGCCCTCGACCTGTCGACCCGCCGTGCGGCAGTTACCCACGCTTTGTCGAGTCGTGGAGTTTGGCGGCGAAATGCGCCCCGCTGCAGCCTCGATCCACGACTCGGCGATCCAGGGTCCAGCCAAACACCACGACTCGCCGCAATCGAGAGGGCACGGGTGCCGGTGGTGGGCTTGGGGGGCTCGGGATGGAGTCGGTGGGGCCGGGGATGGGCGTGGTGGGGTCGGGGTGGGGTCGGTCGGCTCGGGGGTGGGCCGATGGGCGCGGGGTGGGCGCGGTCGGCTCGGGATGGGCCGGCGGTGGGCTCCGGGGGGCTTGGGGGGGTTCGGGGATGGAGTCGGTGGGGCCAGGGATGGGCGCGGTGGCGCCGGGTGCGGGCGCGGTGGGGCCGGGTGCGGGCGCGGTGGGGCCGGGTGCGGGCGCGGTGGGGCCGGGTGCGGGCGCGGTGGGTCGGGGTGGGTTCGGTCGACTCGGGGTGCGGCCGGCGGTGGGCGCGGGGTGGGGTCGGTCGGCTCGGGGGTGGGGCCGGTGGTGGGCGCGGGGGTGAGGCTGTGGGGTTGTTGATAGGTGGTGGCTATTAGGTGATAGGTAGCGTTGCTTTGACTGGGCGGGATTGGCGACGGAATGTTGTATACATGACGAGTGAGGTCGTGGCTGTTGCCCCTGCCCGTGCGCAGCGCGTGCGGGAGATCACCGAGGAACTCCGCGGTCTGCGGGGCGCCCTGATACCGATCTTGCACGCGGTGCAGGAGGAGCTCGGGTACGTCGATCAGCCGGACGTCGCGGTGATCGCCGATGTCCTGAACATCGCGGTCGCCGAGGTGCACGGCGTGGTCACGTTCTACAAGGACTTCCGGCGTGCGGCGCCTGGACGTACGACGGTGGCGATCTGCCAGGCCGAGGCCTGCCGCGCGGTCGGCGCGGTCGAGCTCGCCGAGCATGCGAAACAGTCCATCGGTTGTCCGTTCGGCGAGACGACGCCCGACGGCCGCATCACTCTCGAAGAGATCTACTGCTTCGGCAACTGCGCCCTCGGCCCGACGGTCCAAGTCGCCGGCAAACTCCACGGCCGCGTAACCCCCACCCGCCTGGACGCCCTCCTCGGAGAGACCCGATGACCACTCCCTACACCCCTTCCGCGCGGCCGACTTCGTCCAGCACTTCCGCCGCGCCTACGCGTGTGTATGTGCCGGTCGACTCTGCTGCTCGGTCTGTGGGGGCGGATGAGGTTGCCGAGCGGATCAGTGCAGCCGGGGTCGAGGTCGTACGGACCGGGTCTCGCGGGATGTTGTGGCTCGAGCCGTTGGTGGAGGTGGAGACGGCTGCCGGGCGCGTCGGGTACGGGCCGGTCGCACCCGAGGACGTGGACGGGCTGATCGCGGCCGGGATGCTGCGAGGCGAAGGCGGCAGCGACGGACTCGGGCTCGGGCTGGTCGAGGAATTGCCGTGGATGAAACGCCAGCAGCGGTTGACGTTTGCGCGGGTCGGCGTCGTCGATCCCCAATCGACTGACGACTACGAGGCGTACGGCGGACTCGCAGGTCTTCGCGCAGCGTTGAGCATGGAGCCGAATGACGTGGTCGAGGCCGTCGTCGACTCGGGGCTGCGTGGGCGTGGTGGCGCCGGCTTCCCGACCGGGATCAAGTGGCGGACCGTACTGAACGCGGCCGCCGACCTGAAGTTCGTCTGCTGCAACGCGGACGAGGGGGACTCCGGTACGTACGCGGACCGGATGCTCATCGAGGGCGACCCCTTCACGCTCATCGAGGGCATGACTATCGCCGCGTACGCCGTCGGTGCCGCGGAAGGGTACGTGTATCTGCGCTCGGAGTACCCGGACGCCGTCGCCACGCTCAAGGCGGCGATCGAGCATGCACGCGGCGTGGGCTGGTTGGGGCCGGACATCCTCGGCTCAGGGTTCGGCTTCGACCTGCACGTCCGCGTCGGCGCCGGCGCCTACATCTGCGGCGAGGAAACCTCCATGCTGGAGAGCCTGGAGGGCAAGCGCGGCATGGTCCGCGCCAAGCCCCCGATCCCTGCACTGGAAGGGCTTTTCGGCCGTCCGACGATCGTCAACAATGTGTTGTCGTTGGCAACGGTTCCGACGATCCTGGCGCACGGCGCGGCGGCGTACACGGCGTACGGGACCGGGCGCTCGCGAGGGACCAGCGTCTTCCAGCTCGGCGGGAACGTGGCGCGTGGCGGCATCGTGGAGACCGCGTTCGGCATCTCGCTCGGCGAGCTGGTGAACGACTTCGGCGGCGGTACGTCCTCGGGTCGCCCCGTCCGCGCCGTCCAGGTCGGCGGGCCGCTCGGTGCGTACCTGCCGGTCGAGCAGTTCGACCTGCCGATGGACTACGAGGCGTTCGCCGCGGCCGGTGCGATGGTCGGGCACGGCGGGATCGTGGTGTTCGACGAGAGCGTGAACATGGCTTCGATGGCACGGTTCGCGTTCGAGTTCTGCGCCGCCGAGTCGTGCGGCAAGTGCACGCCGTGCCGGGTCGGCGCGACCCGCGGGGTCGAGACGATCGACCGGATCGTGGCCGGGACCGAACGCGACAAGAATCTCGTGGTCCTCGAGGACCTGTGTGAACTGATGACCGACGGCTCGCTGTGTGCGATGGGCGGTCTCACCCCGATGCCAGTCCGCAGCGCCGTCCGCCATTTCGGAGAGGACTTCACCGTATGACGCTCCTGAAGGAACCAGACTTCGGTACGCCGGCCCGCGCCGGTGCCGCAACCGTCTCGCTCACGATCGATGGTGTGACCCTCAGAGTGCCACCCGGTACGTCGGTGATGCGGGCCGCGAAGGAAGCGGGCGTCGACGTACCGAAGTTGTGTGCGACCGACAACCTGGAGGCGTTCGGTTCCTGCCGGCTGTGCGTGGTCGAGATCGACGGTGTCAAAGGCACTCCGGCCTCCTGTACGACGCCGGTCGCCGACGGCATGGTGGTCCGTACGCAGAACGAGCGTCTCGGGAAGCTCCGCCGCGGTGTGATGGAGCTGTACATCTCCGACCACCCGCTCGACTGCCTGACCTGCTCCGCGAACGGGGACTGCGAACTGCAGGACATGGCCGGTGTCACCGGGCTGCGCGAGGTCCGCTACGGCTCCGGCGTCGAGGCCGGCGCGAACCACATGGACCTGCCGACCGACACCTCCAACCCGTACTTCGACTTCGAGGCGTCCAAGTGCATCGCCTGCTCGCGGTGCGTCCGCGCGTGTGACGAAGTACAGGGAACCTTTGCACTCACGATCGAGGGGCGCGGGTTCGAGTCGAAGGTCGCGGCCGGTGCTGGTGGGTCGTTCTTCGACTCCGACTGTGTGTCGTGCGGGGCGTGCGTCCAGGCTTGTCCGACCGCGACGCTCGAGGAGAAGACCGTCGTCGAGCTCGGGATGCCGACGCGGACCGTGCTCACCACGTGCGCGTACTGCGGGGTCGGCTGCTCGTTCAAGGCCGAGCTGCGCGGTGACGAGCTGGTCCGGATGGTCCCGTACAAGAACGGCGGGGCGAACGAGGGGCACTCGTGTGTGAAGGGCCGGTTCGCGTTCGGGTACGCGAGCCACCCGGACCGGGTGCTCGAGCCGATGGTGCGGAACACGATTTCCGACGACTGGCAGACGGTGTCCTGGGACGAGGCGATCGCGTTCACCGCACGCCGGCTGCTGGAGATCCAGCAGCAGCACGGTCAGGGCTCGATCGGCGCGATCACGTCCTCGCGGACCACGAACGAAGAGGTGTACGCGGTCCAGAAACTGGTGCGTGCCGGTTTCGGAAACAACAACGTCGACACCTGCGCCCGGGTCTGCCACTCGCCGACCGGGTACGGGCTGAAGCAGACCTTCGGGGAATCGGCCGGAACCCAGGATTTCCGTTCCGTCGACGCCTCCGACGTGATCCTGGTGATCGGGTCGAACCCGACCGACGCGCACCCGGTGTTCGGGTCCCGGATGAAGCAGCGGATCCGGCAGGGCGCCAAGCTGATCGTGATCGACCCGCGCCGGATCGACCTGGTCCGCTCGCCGCACGTCGAGGCGGCGCACCACCTGGAGCTCCGGCCGGGGACGAACGTCGCGATCATCAACGCGCTCGCGCACGTGGTGGTGACCGAGGGCCTCGTCGACCGGGAGTTCGTGAACAGCCGGTGTGAGGACTTCGAGACCTGGGAGTCGTTCATCGCCCAGCCGGAAAACAGCCCGGAAAGTGTTGCGGAAATTTCCGGCGTACCGGCGGAAGAGATCCGCGAGGCGGCCCGGCTGTACGCCACCGGCGGCAACGCGGCGATCTACTACGGCCTCGGCGTCACCGAGCACAGCCAGGGCTCCACGATGGTGATGGGCATGGCCAACCTGGCGATGGCGACCGGCAACATCGGCCGGCCGGGCGTCGGCGTGAACCCGATGCGCGGACAGAACAACGTGCAGGGATCCTGCGACATGGGCTCGTTCCCGCACGAGCTGCCCGGGTACCGGCATGTCTCCGACGACGACGTCCGCGGCATCTACGAGCACCTCTGGGGTACGCCGATCCTGAACGAGCCCGGCCTGCGGATCCCGAACATGTTCGACGCGGCGATCGACGGATCGTTCCGGGCGCTGTTCGTGCAGGGCGAGGACATCGCCCAGTCGGACCCGAACACGCAGCACGTCTTCGCCGCCCTCGGCGCGCTGGACCTGCTCGTCGTCCAGGACCTGTTCGTCAACGAGACCGCGAAGTTCGCGCACGTGCTGTTGCCGGGGACCTCGTTCCTGGAGAAGGACGGCACGTTCACGAACGCGGAGCGCCGGATCAACCGGGTGCGGCCGATCATGGCGCCGCAGACCGGCAAGCAGGAGTGGGAGATCGTTTGCGAGATCGCGCAGGCGATGGGCTACCCGATGCACTACGACTCGGCCGCACAGATCATGGACGAGATCGCGATCACCACGCCGACGTTCAACGGCGTCTCGTTCGCCAAGCTCGACGAGCTCGGGTCGATCCAGTGGCCGTGCAACGTGGAGCACCCGTCCGGTACGCCGATCATGCACGAGGACGAGTTCACCCGCGGCAAGGGACGGTTCATGGAGACCGTGTACGTGCCGACGTCGGAGCGGTCGACGCGGAAGTTCCCGTTGATCCTGACGACCGGGCGGATCCTCTCGCAGTACAACGTCGGCGCGCAGACCCGGCGGACCGCGAACGTCGCCTGGCATGCGGAGGACGTGCTTGAGATCCATCCGCACGACGCGGAGGTGCGCGGCGTGACCGACGGGGACCTGGTGGCGCTGTCGAGCCGGGTCGGGCGGACGGAGTTGCGCGCGAAGATCTCCGACCGGATGCCCGTCGGCGTCTGCTACACCACGTTCCACCACCCGGTGAGCGGGGCGAACGTCGTCACCACGGACAACTCGGACTGGGCCACCAACTGCCCCGAGTACAAGGTCACCGCGGTCCAGGTCGACCTCGTACCGCATCCGAGCGCCGAAGACGCCACCCGCGAGCCCGTAGTTGCCGGAGGCAATCGATGAGCGGCGGCGTACCGCCACATGTCCGGCTGGTGAACGAGATCGCGGCCCAGTTCGCCCACCGCGCCCCCGCGGACGCGGCCACCGCGATCGCGAACCACGTCAAGGCGACCTGGGATCCGCGGATGACCAAGGCCCTGATCAGCCACGCCAACTCGGGCGCCACTGACCTCGACCCGGCCGCAGCACTCGCCGCCCAGAAACTCCAAACCCTATGACCCAAGCGCCTCCGGATCGGGCCCAGCCCACCTCGACGGAGCAGGGTCGGTTCGACAAGGCGGGGTGTGTCGGGGAGGGTGTGCCTGTGGAGGACGGGCCAGGGCACACACCTACCGACAGCCGTGGCCTTCGGTCGCGGGGAGATGCGGTCGCGTGGGATGTTGCGCGCCGGCTGGCTCATGCGGTCGCGCGGCCTCCGGCCGTGGTCTCGCGAGCGCTGAGCGAGGCCGACGGGTGTGTTTTGGGTACGCCCTTGGTGTCGCCGGTCGCGGTACCGCCCGTGGATCGATCCGCGATGGACGGGTACGCGGTCCGCGGCGCCGGCCCGTGGCGGGTGATCGGGCACGTGGAGGCGGGCGCGCCAGATCCTGGAGTGCTCGAGGACGGTCAGGCGACCGGCATCGTGACGGGTGCTGCGGTACCGGCCGGCGCGACCTCTGTGGTGCGGTCCGAGGACGCGGTTGTCGCCGGTGATCGTTTGGAAGGGCCGTCGGACGAAGGGCGGCACATCCGTCGTACGGGCGAGGAATGCCGCCCCGGCGATCAGCTGCTCGCGGCGGGCATCGTCGTCGGTCCGGCCGTACTAGGACTGGCCGCGACCGTCGGGCTCAACCGCCTCACGGTCGTTCCACCGCCCACGGTCGCAGCCCTCATCACTGGCGACGAACTGGTCCACCGTGGTCCGTCCACCTCCGGCCGCGTCCGCGACGCCATCGGGCCGATGCTGCCCGGGCTCATCACCCGCGCCGGTGCCCACAACGGCGTCCATCAGTATCTGCCAGATTCACGGGACGAGTTGATCGCGGCGCTGAGTGCGGCGCAGGGCGAGCTCGTTCTGGTGTCCGGATCGTCCGCGGCAGGTCCTGCCGATCACCTTCGGCCGGCGCTCACCGCGCTCGGGGCCGAGCTGATCGTCGACGGGGTCGCCTGCCGTCCGGGGCATCCGCAGGCTCTCGCTCAGCTGCCCGACGGACGGCTGGTGCTCGGTCTGCCTGGCAATCCGTTCGCGGCGCTCGTCGCGTTCCTCACGCTCGGCGTCGCGGCCATCAGCCGACTGCGCGGACTCCCGTTGCCCGAGCTCGCGCACATCGCCGTACCGGGCGGAATCCCGTGTCACCCCACCAGCACGCGGCTCGTCCCGGTTCGCCTCACCCCGCAAGGTGCCGTACCGGTCGGCCATGGCGGCGCCGCCATGCTCCGCGGCCCCGCAACCGCCGACGCCCTCGCGGTCGTAGCGCCCGGGCCCGCCGAAGCGATCGCCGCGCGCCTCCTCCCCATCACCCCGGGACCCCACTCATGAGCGGGAGAGGGCCACTGGTTGCAGAAAGGAGCGCGCCGTGGGGCGGTTGATCGCGCGACGGCCGGTGGTGCGGATCGGCCCGGACGGCCAGCGGTCGCGGCCGGACTCGATCGCTGTCGAGGAGCCGCTCGAGCTGCGTGTCGACGGCAAGGCGCTCGCGGTCACGATGCGGACGCCCGGGCACGACGTCGAGCTCGCGCACGGGTTTCTGCACACCGAGGGCGTGATCGGCTCCGCCGACGACATCCACGACGCCCGGTACTGCGACTCCCGCGACGACGAGGGCCGCAACACGTACAACGTCCTCGACGTCGGCCTCGCGCCGGGCGTACCCGCACCGGTCACCGGCGTCGAGCGGAACTTCTACACCACGTCCTCCTGCGGCGTCTGCGGCAAGGCGTCGCTGGATGCCGTACGAACGAAGACCCGCTACTCACCGGCTGCTGACGACGTCGCCATCTCGTACGACGTGCTCGCCGCGCTCCCGGATGCGCTCCGCGCTCATCAGCAGGTCTTCGACCGCACCGGCGGCCTGCACGCGGCCGGGCTGTTCACGCCGTCCGGCGAGCTTCTCGTCGTTCGCGAGGACGTCGGCCGCCACAATGCGGTCGACAAGGTCGTCGGCTGGGCGCTGCTCAACGGGCACATCCCGGCGCGCGGCCTGATCCTGATCGTCTCCGGCCGGACCTCCTTCGAGCTCGCCCAGAAGGCCGTGATGGCCGGCATCCCCGTCCTCGGCGCCGTCTCCGCCCCCAGCTCACTCGCGATCGACCTCGCCACCGAGTCCGGTCTCACCCTGGCGGGCTTCATCCGCAACGGCAGCCTGAACGTCTACAGCCGCGCCGATCGAGTAAATGTCGAGGTTCAGGAGCGGCCTACGATGTCTCAGGCATGACTGACTACGGAGTGACCGGTGCGAGCATCGGTGTCGAGGTGCGGCTTGCGTTGCCGATCCAGCAGGTCTGGGACGGCATCTTCGCGATCGACAGGTACGGCGAGTGGAGCCCGGAGTGCATCTACGGCGCCTGGCTCGAGCAGGATGCCCGGTTCGAGGCGCGGAACCGGTTCGCGAACGGGTTCGAGACGTACGTGATCTGCAAGGTCACCGTCCTCGAGGAGCCGAAACGGTTCGGCTGGGACGTGTACGGGGACGAGGAGCACCCGCTCGCGCACTGGGAGTACGAGCTGGAGGACCGCGGCGCCGAGACGCTCGTCCGGCAGAGCTTCACGCACGGTCCGGGCATGAGCGGGCTGCGGATGGGAGTCGCCGAGCACCCAGACCGGGCGGCCGAGATCATCCAGGGCCGCCTCGACGAACTGGCCGGCAACATGCGCAAGACGCTGGCGGCGATGGAGTCTGCGCTGCGGTGATGACTCCTCCTCCCCCCGAGCGAAGCGAGGGGGCGGGGCTCAGGACGCTTCGCTGGCTGCCTGGGCGGGTGGCGCCGTCCACAGGCAGTCGGCGGTGCCGGCGTCGACGTGCTCCTGATAGATGCCGACTTTCCAGGTGATCACGTTCAGGCACTCGTTGAGGTCGGCGATCTGCTGACTCACGTGGTCCTGGTGGCTCTTGAGCAGCGCCAGCCGGTCCGCCTCGTTGCCGGGCCCCTGCCGGACCAGGTCCGTGTACTTGCGGATGGTGTCGAGCGGCATCCCCGACGAGCGGAACTTGATGCACATGTTCAGCCAGTCGACGTCGTCCTCGGAGTACACGCGCCGCCCGTTCGACTCCCGCCGTACCGGATCGGCGAGCAGCCCTTCGCGTTCGTAGAACCGCAACGCGTGCACGCTCAACCCGGTCCGCTCGGCCACCTGCCCGATGCTCAGTCCACCCATATCGGCACTGTAGCTCGGGATTAGATCAGCGGTTTGAGCGCGGAGAGTGCCTGGTGGACGTCGGTACGTGTCGTGTAGATGTGGAACGACGCGCGCAGCTTGCCGTCGCGTACGGCGGCCCGGATCCCCGCTGCGGCGAACGCCTCCTGTGCGCCCGGGAGGTTCGTACTGACGATGGCGCTGTTCGACGGGGGCAGGCCGAGGCCGTCGCGGAACTCGTTCGCGAGCGCGAGGTTGTGCTGGTTGATCGTGCCGACGCCGATCTCCTCGATCAGCTCCAGTGCGGGCGCGGCGCCGACGAAACTGAACCACGCCGGCGACTGGTCGAACCTCCGCGCCCCGGGATCGAGCTCCATCACGGGACCGTAGTAGGAACCGTGCACGTCGCGGGCTGCGTACCAACCGGCGGCCGACGGACGGCACAGCTCCTGCAACCGGGGCGACAGGTACCCGAAGGTGGCGCCGCGCGGGGACATCATCCACTTGTAGCTGTGGGCGATCAGCGCATCGACACCGTCGACCGCGATCGGATGCCAGCCGACCGCCTGGGTGGCGTCGAGCACCACGAGCGCGCCAATCTGCTTGCTGGCAGCAACTACCGCGGGGAGGTCCAGAACCTCACCGGTCGACGACTGCACCGCACTCACCGCGACCACGTCGACCCCCGGCGTGATCGCGTCGACCAGCTCGGCCGACGGCACTCCGACCACCTGGACGCCGCGGTCGGCGTGCACCTGCCACGGGAAGACGTTCGACGTGAACTCCACGTCATCGGTGAGTACCTTCGCGCCGTCCGGCAGCGCGGCGGCGATCGGCGCCACCGCCGCGGACACCGTGCTGCCGACGAACACGTCCGCGGCCGCCGCCCCGATCAGCCGCGCGAACGACTCCCGCGCCCGCGTCGTCGACTCGTCCCACGGCTCCCAGCTCGTCGCACCGACCCGCCAGTCCCCCAGCGCCGCCTGCAACGCCTCCCAGGCAGGCCGCGGCGGCAGCCCGTACGACGCCGTGTTCAACCACCCTGGCTCCGCGTTCCACAACTCCGCAATCTCCACAGCCCCACCCTACGGACCGCCTGCTTGACCAAGGTCAAGTCAGACTTGACCTAGACCGCGCTCTAGGAAATAGCTTGGCGGCACTGAGCGAGAGGGGCTTTCATGCGTTACCGGACACTGGGTGCCACCGGGATCGAGGTCAGTACGCACTGTCTCGGCGCGATGATGTTCGGCGCGGTCGGGAACCCGGACCACGACGACTGCATCCGGATCATCCACGCCGCGCTGGACCGGGGCATCAACTTCGTCGACACCGCGGACATGTACTCCGCGGGCGAGTCCGAGGAGATCGTCGGCAAGGCGCTCAAGGACCGCCGCGACGACGTCGTACTGGCGACCAAGGTGCACTTCCCGCTGACCGAGGGACGGAACCGGAGCGGCAACTCGCGCCGCTGGATCACCCGCGCGGTCGACGACAGCCTGCGCCGCCTCGGCACCGACTGGATCGACCTGTACCAGGTGCACCGGCCGGACCACACCACGGACATCGAGGAGACGCTCTGGGTGCTGAGCGATCTGGTCAGCGCCGGCAAGATTCGCGCGTTCGGCTGCTCGGCGTTCCCGGCCGAGGACATCGTCGAGGCGTACCACGTCTCCGGCGACCGTGGGTACGGGCGGTTCCGGACGAACCAGCCGCCGTACTCGATGCTTGCCCGCGGCATCGAACGCTCGGTGCTCCCGACCTGCCGGCGGCTCGGGATGGGGGTGCTGACCTACAGCCCGCTCGCGTTCGGCTTCCTGTCCGGGAAGATCCGCCGGAACGGATCGCTCGACGGATCCGCCCGCGCCGCGCTCGCGCCGGCCCGCTTCGACCCGGCGCTGCCCGCGAACGCGGCGAAGTACGACGCCGTGGAGCAACTCGTCGAGGTTGCCGACGGCATCGGTACGACGCTGCCCGAACTGGCGCTGGCCTTCGTCACCTCGCATCCGGCCGTCACGTCCGTGATCTCCGGTCCGCGGACGATGGAGCAGCTCGAGGGCCTCGTCACGGCCGCCGATCTGACCCTGGACGACAAGACCCTGGACCGCATCGACGAGATCGTCGCGCCCGGCACCGACACCTATCAGGTCGACGGTGTGTGGCAACCCCAGTCCCTCACCAACCTGACCCAGCGCCGCCGCCTGGTGTCCGACCGCTGACCGATCACTCCTGGCTGCGGGGTGGGCCGTATCGTGGGTGGGAGCAACGTTTGACTGGGAGGGTGACGCGATGAGTTTCGACAGGCCAGGTTTGCCGCATCCAGGGCATGAGCTGGATCCCGCGGTCGAGGACGTGCTGCGGGAGGAAGGTGTCGAGTTGAGCGACACCGACGAGCCCGACGTGCCGGAGCATCCGGGCAGCCAGTCCTTGGGCCCACAGCCGAACCCGCCACGCCGTCCGCCGCACAACCCGCAGGCGCAGCAGTCGTCGCAGGACACCGAGGCACAGCAGCCGACGCGCGGCGCCGAGGGCTGACCGGCTCCGGAGCCTGTGCACTACCGTGGCGCCCATGACGGGGAGACAGCCATGGCGGTGACGATGCGTGACGTCGCGCGCGCGGCCGGCGTGTCGCCGAAGACCGTCTCGAACGTGATGAACGGGTACCCGTACATCCGCGAGGAGACCCGGACCAAGGTGCTCGCGGCGATCGAAGCGCTCGGCTACCGGATGAACATCTCCGCGCGGAACCTGAAGTCCGGCCGGACCGGCATCATCGGGCTCGCGGTCCCGGAGCTCAGCCTGCCGTACTTCGGTGAGCTCGCGGACCAGGTCATCGTGGCGGCCGACGAGCACGGGCTGACCGTGATGATCGAGCAGACCGGCGCGGACCGCGACCGCGAGCTGACCGTCCTCAGCCGGCCGCGCGGTCATCTGGTGGACGGCCTGCTGTACAGCCCGCTCGGTCTCGGCCAGGAGGACATCGGTCAGCTGAAGTCGAACACGCCGATGGTCCTGCTCGGCGAGCGGATCTTTCACAGCCCGGTCGACCACGTGATGATCGACAACATCCCGGCCACCAAGGCCGCGGTCGAGCACCTGCTGGCGATCGGCCGCCGCCGGATCGCGGTGCTCGGCGTCCACCCGGGCGAGAAGGTCGGTACCGCCGCGATCCGGTACGACGCGTACGCCGAGGCCCTGACCGAACACGGGCTGCCGGTCCCCCTCGAGCTCGCCTTCACCGCCGGACGGTGGCACCGCTCGACCGGGGCCAGGGCGACCGAGCAACTGCTCGCGTCCGGGCTGAAGTTCGACGCCATACTCGCGCTGAACGACACCCTGGCGCTCGGTGCGCTCCGAGTGCTGTCGCAGCACGGCATCCGGGTCCCCGACGATGTCGCGGTGGCCGGCTTCGACAACATCGACGAGGCCAGCTACAGCACGCCAAGCCTGACCACGGTCGATCCGGGCCGCGCGCAGATCGCCCGCACCGCGGTCGAGCTGCTCGTCCAGCGGATGGCCGGCGACGACTCCGAGCATCAGGAGATCGCAGCACCGTACGCGCTGCACACCCGCGAATCCACCCTCGGCAGTCACTGACCTCTTGACGGGTCTCGAGGGCCCCGGGCATCCTTTCTACACCGATGTAGTACACCGATGTAAATCCGTGCTCCGCTCCGCCTGGAGGACAGATGCCCCCTGACTTCGCTCCCCTCCGCCCAGGACGCCGGACAGTCCTCGGTGGCCTGCTCGGCGCCCTCGCCCTCAGCGGTTGCGGCGCCTTCGACGCCAAGCCCAGAGTCCGCGAATGGAACCTGTTCGGCGGCGGTGACGGCGCCCGCCTGCTGCAGATCCATCAGCAGTACGTCGCCGAGCATCCCGGTGTCAGGTTCTCGGCGACGACGCTCGCCTGGGGCCCGCCGTTCTACACCAAGCTCGCGATGTCGGCGGCCGGCGGCCGGGCACCGGAGGTCGCGACCATGCACATGTCCCGGCTGAAGGGATTCAGCCCGACGACGATGCTCGACCCGATCCCGGTCGACCTGCTGAAGGCCGCCGGAGTGCAGCAGTCCGACTTCCTGCCGGCCACCTGGGACCGCTGCGTCATCGACGGCCAGTTGTACGCGGTGCCGCTGGACCAGCATCCGTTCGTCCTTTACTACAACACCGACATCTGCAAGAAGGCCGGCCTGCTCGACGCGGACGGAAAGATCAAGCCGGTCAAGGGCGTGACCGCGTTCCTCGAGATGCTCCGGGCGGTCAAGGAAACGACCGGAAAGTACGCCGTTTCTGTGGACACCACCAGTCCGTGGCGACTCTGGTACACGCTCTACGGCCAGCTCCAAGGCGAGTTCTTCAGCCCGGACGGCAAGGAGCTGGTGATCGACGACGCCAAGGCACTCGAGGCGCTCGACCTGATCGCGAAGCTCGCGAGTGAAGGGCTCACGCCGAAGTCGGCCAACTACGCGGCGCTGGTCGCCCAGTTCAGCAACGGTGACGCGGAGATGAGCTTCAACGGTGAGTGGGAGGTCACGACGTACCAGACCGCGAAGTTGCCGTTCAGCATGGCGCCGTTCCCGGTCGTGTACGACGTACCGAAGTTCCAGGGGGATTCGCACACGTTCGTGCTGCCGCACCAGGCGCATCGCAACGCCGACGACACCAAGGCGACGATCGAGTACATCGCCTGGATGCTCAAGCACAGCGTCGAGTGGGCAGCCGGCGGGCACATCCCGGCCTACCAGCCGGTGGTGCAGAGCACGGAGTACCTGAACCTGAAGCCGCAGGCGGAGTACCGCAGTGTCGCTCCGAACGTGCTGTACGACCCGGACGGCTGGTTCAGCGGATCGGGAGCCCAGCTCGAGAACGAGTCGGCGGCCGCCTTCAGCGGGATCGCGAGCGGACAGGCCACCCCGAAGGCCGCGCTCGCCCAGTTCAAGGCAGCCACGCAAACGCTGCTCGACACCCCTTCCCCCGTCTGAAAGGAGCCGGATCATGGCTGTTCAATCACCACCACGTGCCATCGGCAGTACCGGGCGGGTCGCGGCGGAGCCGGCAGCGGGTCAGCCGTGGCGGGAGCGGTGGGGCGGGCTGTTCTTCGTGGCGCCGTTCCTGCTGCTGTTCGCGGTCTTCCTGCTCTGGCCGATCGTGTCCGGGCTGTGGAACAGCCTGTTCAACACCAGCCTGGCCGGCGCGAAGCACGAGTTCCTGGGCCTGGCGAACTGGCGCGAGATGTTCGGCGACCCGGCCGTCTGGTCGTCGCTGAAGAACACGCTCGTCTTCACCGCGATGAGCACCCCGCCGCTGGTGATCATCGCCCTGGTGATGGCGCTGCTCGCCAGCCGCAAAGGCCTGCTGGGCTGGCTGTTGCGCTTCTCGTACTTCGCTCCGTTCGTCCTCCCGGCGACTGTCGTCACGCTGATCTGGGTGTGGATCTACCAGCCCGGATTCGGCCTGGTGAACGGGTTGCTGACGGCCGGCGGGTTCGCGGAGATCGACTGGCTGAACACCGACAACCGGGCCATGCTCGCCGTGGTGATCACGACCGTCTGGTGGACGGTCGGGTTCAATTTCCTGCTCTATCTCGCTGCCCTGCAAGGGATTCCGGCGCAGGTGTACGAGGCGGCCGCGATCGACGGCGCGAGCGGACGGCAGCAGCTGTTCCGGATCACGCTGCCGCTGCTGAGCCGGACCACCGGCCTGATCGTCGTCCTGCAACTGGTGGCGTCGCTGAAGATCTTCGACCAGGTCTACCTGATGACGAGCGGCGGCCCGAACCACGCCACCCGGCCGATCATCATGTACATCTACGAGAACGGCTTCACCAACTACCGGATCGGCTACGCGTCGGCGATCTCGTACATGTTCTTCGCGATCATCGTGGTGGTCGCGATCGCCCAGTTCAAACTCTTCTCCGGCCGGAAGGAGGTCGGCGAATGACGGCCGCGACGTTGCCCGCGGCAACCAGGCGGACCCGCAGCGGTCCGGTGGCACCGCGCTGGTCCTTCCCGAAGGCCGCCACCGCCGTCGGTGCGGTGATCCTGGCCCTGGTCTGGCTGGTCCCGTTGTTCTGGGCCTTGGACACCTCGCTGAAGCCCGAGCCGGAGACCACCCGCGCTCCGATCACCTGGTTCCCGCAGTCGCCGACCACCGAGGCGTACCGCAGCGTCATCGATCAGGGTGACCTGATCCGCTGGTTCCTGAACAGTACGGTCGTGTCGATCCTGGTGACGGCGCTGACCCTGCTCGTCTCGGTGCTGGCGGCGTACGGCTTCTCGCGGACGACGTTCCCGGGCCGGCGGGTGCTGTTCGGGCTGATCATCGCCGGCATCCTGGTGCCGCCGCAGGTGCTGATCGTGCCGCTGTTCCAGGAGATGACCGGTCTCCGGCTGGTCGACACCTACTGGGGCATCGTGCTGCCGCAGGTGGTCGCGCCCGTGATGGTGTTCGTGCTGAAGAAGTTCTTCGACGGCATCTCCCGCGACTACGAGGACGCTGCCCGGGTCGACGGCGCGTCCCGGTGGCGGATCGTCTGGAGCGTGATGGTGCCGATGTCGCGGCCGATCCTGGTGGCGGTCGGCATCTTCACCTTCATCGGGGCCTGGAACAACTTCCTCTGGCCCTTCATCGTGACCACCGACCCGTCAATGATGACGATCCCGGTCGGACTCGCGAACGTGCAAGGCTCGTACGGCCTGCGCTACGCCCAGATCATGGCCTCGGCCGTCCTGGGCGGTCTTCCACTGCTGATCGTCTATGCCCTGTTCCAGCGTCAGGTCGTCCGCGGTGTGGGCGATGCCGGAATCAAGGGCTAGGCACTATGACAGGAGCCACCTGGTGCCCTCTGCCAAGCTGACCATCGACCCTGCGTTCACGATCGCGCCCGTGAACCGCAAGACCTTCGGGACCTTCGTCGAGCACATGGGCCGGTGCGTCTACACCGGCATCTACGAGCCCGAGCATCCGACCGCCGACGAAAACGGTTTCCGTAAGGACGTTCTGGAGCTGACCCGGGAGCTCGGTGTCTCCGTGGTCCGGTATCCCGGCGGAAACTTCGTTTCCGGCTACCGCTGGGAGGACGGCGTCGGCCCGCGGGACGCGCGGCCGCGGCGCCTCGACCTGGCCTGGCACAGCGTCGAGACCAACGAGTTCGGGCTGGACGAGTTCACTCGCTGGTGCGCCGCCGCCGGCGTCGAGCCGATGATGGCGATCAACCTCGGTACCCGTGGTGTCCAGGAGGCGCTCGACCTGCTCGAGTACACCAACCACCCCGGCGGTACGGCGTTGTCCGATCTGCGCACGTCGCACGGCGCGGCACCGTACGGGATCAAGCTGTGGTGTCTGGGCAACGAGCTCGACGGTCCTTGGCAGATCGGGCACAAGACGCCCACGGAGTACGGGCGGCTGGCGGCCGAGACCGCGCGCGCGATGCGGATGATCGAGCCGGACCTGCAACTCGTCGCGTGCGGCTCCTCGTCGTCGAAGATGCCGCTGTTCGGGACCTGGGAGCGCGACGTCCTGCGCGAGACGTACGAGTTCGTCGACTACATCTCCTGCCACGCGTACTACGGCAACGAGGACGGCGACACCGCATCGTTCCTGGCGTCGGCGGTGAACATGGACCACTTCATCGACTCCGTGATCGCCACCGCGGACCATGTCGGCGCGGAGCTCAAGAGCACCAAGAAGATCGGCATCTCGTTCGACGAGTGGAACGTCTGGTACTCCGACCGTTCCCGGTGCACCGACGGTCCTGCCGACCAGTGGGAGGTGGCCCCGCGGCGGATCGAGGACCAGTACAACGTGACCGATGCGGTTGTCGTCGGCAACCTCCTGATCTCGCTGCTGCGGCACAGCGACCGGGTCGGCGTCGCATGTCTGGCCCAGCTCGCGAACGTGATCGCGCCGATCATGACCGAGCCCGGCGGCACGGCCTGGCGGCAGCCGACGTTCCACCCGTTCGCGATCACCTCGCGGCTCGCGGCAGGTCAGGTGCTCCGGATCGAGACGGACTCCCCGACCGTCAGCACCACGCGGTACGGCGACGTACCGGCCGTCGACGCGGTAGCGACGTACGACGAAGGCCGGACGTCGATCTTCGCGGTGAACCGATCGAGCGACGGGCCGGTCGAGGTCACCGTGGACGTCAGCCGGACGGGCGCAACCACGATCGAGGAGGCCGTCATCGTGCACGACGCCGATCCGCTCGCGACCAACTCCGCGGCCGCGCCGGACCGCGTCACGGCGCAGCCGTTCGAGTCCGCGCACCTGGCCGACGGCAAACTCACGATTACGCTACCGGCGATCAGCTGGACAGCGATTTCTGTTACCGGCGGCTGACACACTGGGTGCCCGTGAGCACCCCTTCTGAGATGGCGGAGACGAATCGGCTGGAAGCGTTCAGCGACGGCGTCTTCGCGATTGCGATCACCCTCCTCGTCCTCGAGTTGCATGCACCCGAGCTCGAGGAGGGTGAGCATCTGTGGGCGGGGCTCGTGAACGAGTGGCCGCAGTTCGCGGCGTACCTGGTGAGCTTCGCGATCCTCGGCATCATGTGGGTCAACCACCACTCGATGTTCCGGCAGATCCAGCGCGCCGATCGCGGGCTGATGTTCCTCAACCTGTTGCTGCTGCTGTGGGTGACGTTGCTGCCGTTCCCGACCAGTCTGTTCGCGGAGCACCTCAAGGACACGTCGGTCGACGGCCACGTCGCCGCCGCGGTCTACAGCACGACGCTGACGCTGGCCGCGATCGCGTTCAGCCTGATCTGGTGGTACGTGCTGCGCCACAATCTCGTCGAGCACACCATGTCGAAGGCGCAGATCCGCATGTCGCTGGTCCGCTACTCGGTCGGCACGGTGATCTACGCCGCGGCGATCGGCGTCTCGTTCGTGTCCCCGCGGCTGACGTTGCTGATCGTGTTCCTGCTCGCGCTGTACTACGGGTTCGAACAGGTCAGGACGCGCGGCGAAACTGCGTGAGGTGGACGCCGGGCGCAATCTCGATCCGCCCGGTCTCGGTGTAGCCGCGGGACGTGTAGAGCTTCACGGCCGGCGTGTTCGCGGATCCGGTGGAGACGAGGCTCACCGGGCGCGGTTCGAGCTCGTCCAGATGGTCGAGCAGCGCCCGCCCGTGACCGCGCCGTGCGTGCGCGGGATCCACGATCAAGCGGGAGATCTCGACCTCGTCGGCGCTCAGCTCATAAGCAATCGCGCCGACCAGTGTGTCCTCGTCGTACCGTCCGAGCCAGTGTTCGGTCGACGCCATCAGACCGTCGAGATCCTCCTCCAACGGCGGAATCCCGTCGAACCCGATCAGCTCGGCCTCCACGGCGTACGCCGCATGCTGAACCTCGAGAAGACGTCCGGCGAGCGTACGGTCGGTGACATCGAGCGGCCTGATCACGGACGTCAGACTACGCGTCCTTCCAGTAGCCGAGGGACTTGACGCGATGCTTCGGAATCGCAAGGTCCTTCAGTACGTACGAGGTGAGCACACGGGTCGTCGTGGTGTCGCACGCGATCCAGACGAACGTGTCGGGCGTGACGAGTTCGCCCAGCTCGGCCTTCACGCTCTCGACCAGCTGCGCTCGCGGTACGGTCCGGAGCTCGTGATGGTCCGCGATCCGGAACGGGAGCTCCTGATCCGCCGTGTGCGTGGTCTCGAACCAGATCGTCGCGGGCAGCTTCGGGGCGATCGCGAGCAGCGAGTTGATCGCGGGCAGCGAGGCCGGATCGCCGACGACGAGCATCCGCGGCGGCAGCGGATCCGGTACCTCGAACCCGGTCCCCTGCACCGTCGCCTCGATCGTGTCGCCCGGCTCGGCCTTCCGGGACCAGTCGCTCGCGCACCCGTCGTGCAACGCGAACTCCAGGCTGAACGTGCCGGCGTCGACGTCCGGATCGACCAGCGTGTACGCACGCTGGTGCGGTTTGCCCGCGTTGTCGAACCACAGCCGTACCCACATCGTCGGGTGCACGCCGGCCGCCTGCAGCAGACCGCCGTCCGCGAAATGCACCCGGCGGTAACGTTCGGTGACCTGCTCCGCGCCCGTCACGGTGAAGACGAAGTCCTTCGCCCGGAAGAGCTTGAGCACCACGCCTTCCCAGCCATGCCTCACGATGGACCTCCAGCGAGAATTGCACTTGTCGGGCAAGATAGCTGCTGAGTAAATTAGCCAAGCCTAACCTAATCGATGTGGGGGACTGTTGTGAACGCGAGGGTGTTCCGGGACACGTACGGCGTACCGCAGCTGCAGGCCGGGGACCCGCTCGCGCTCGTGTATCTGCAGGGCGTGAACGCCGCCCGCGACCGCGCCTGGCAGATCGAGCTCGAGCGGCGCCGCTGCCTCGGGACGAGTGCCGCGTTCCTCGGGCCGGAGGCGGCCGGGTGGGACGTGTTCGCGCGGCAGGCCCGGCTGGCGGACACGGCGCAGCGGTGCTTCGAGTCGCTCGACGTCGAGACGCGCGAGTGGGTGAGCGCGTACGTCGACGGGGTGAACCACGCGCTACCGGGCGGAGCGTTGCGCGCGCCGGAGTTCACACAGACCGGGCTGACGTTGGAGAAATGGGAGCCCTGGACACCGCTTGGGATCTGGCTGGCGGTTCACATTCTGTTCGCGGGGTTCCCGTCGAAGCTGTGGCGGACGCACGTCGCGGAACAGCTCGGCGAGTCGTCCCTGGACCTGTTCACGTCGGAGGGCCCACATGGTGCCGGGAGCAACGGGTGGCTGATCCCGGGCACGCACACCGCGTCCGGCCAGGCGATCGTCGCGGGTGATCCGCATCGGTACGTCGAGAGTCCGGGCGTCTACCAGCAGATCCGGCTGACCTGCCCGGAGTACGACGTCTTCGGGCTGGCCGTTCCGGGCATCCCCGGCCTGGCGCATTTCGGGCACACCGGGTCGGTCGCGTGGTCGATCACGAATGCCATGGCCGACTATCAGGACCTCTACTTCGAGCAGCTGCGTCCTACGGCGTCCGGGGTCGAGGCGTTGGGGCCCGACGGGTGGAAGCCGGCGACGGTACACACCGAGGTGGTGGAGGTCGCGGGCGCGGATCCGCTGTCCGTCGAGGTCACCGAGACCGAGCGCGGGCCGATCATCCAGCCCGGGATCAGCCTGCGGTACCCGCCGCGTGTGACCGGGCGGCTCGGGTTCGAGGCGGCGTATCGGTTGCTGCAGGCAACTTCCGTGGCGGACGTCGACGCCGCGTTCGACAAGTGGGTCGAGCCGGTCAACGTCGTACTGGCCGCTGATACGGCGGGCGGGCTGCTGCACCGTACTGCGGGCGTGGTGCCGCGGCGCCCGCGGGAGAACATGCTGCGCGTCGTACCGGCCTGGGAGGCTGAGCATCAGTGGGAGGGCTGGCAGGCGCCGATGCCGCGGGCGGACGTGGACGGTCCGGTCGTGATGGCGAACGCGCGTGAGCTGGCGGCCTCGCTGGGCGTCGAGTTCGCGGCGCCGCACCGGGCCAACCGGATCCGCGAGTTGGTCAACGCGCGCGACGACTGGTCGGTCGACGACATGCCGGACATCCACCGGGACACGTACCTCGGCTCGGCCGGCTCTGTCCTCGACCTGCTGACCGGCCTCGACGATCTCTCCACACGAGCAGTTGCCCTACGCACCGAACTGTTCGCCTGGGACCGGCACATGGACGCCACCAGTACGACAGCATCGTCGTACGCCGCGATCCGCAAGGCACTCGTCTCGCGGATCACCGACCACTTCTCGATGCTCGAGAACGCCGACGTGACGGAGATCTTCGCTCCGTGGATGGATCCGCTCACCCACGTCTCGTTCGCGCTGGAGAATCTGCTCGCCACCGATCTGATCCCGCAGGTCAACGTTCGTTGGCTTGCGCGCGAGGCGCTGGAGGAGGTCGCGGCGAACAGCCCGCGGCCGCCGTGGGGCGAGACCCATCAGCTGACGCCGCTGCACGCGCTGCGCGGGTCAGTGTTCGCGCCAGGTGAGGAGCGGTTCGATCTGGAGCTGTCTGGTGACCACCACTGCGTGATGTCCACGTCGAGCCTTCCTGGGTTGACGGATCTGTGCGTGCGAGCGTCCGCGGCCCGGTACGCGTGGGATCTCGCGGATCGGTCGGCCAGCGGCTGGGTCGTGCCGCTCGGTGCGTCCGGCGTGCTCGGGGACCCGCATCATCACGACCAGCTTCGGCTGTGGTTGCGTGGTGTGCTCACGCCGGCGGACGGTGCGGTCGTGCGGGAGGACACCGAGTTCACGTCGGTGGTCGAGGGGCTTGGGACCGTACGGATCTCGGAGGCGGTGCCGGCGCGGGACCTCGACCTGGTGCATGAATGGGTGACGGCGGAGCGGGCTTCGTACTGGGGCATGGGGGCGTTGTCGCGGGAGGAGATTGCGCGGACGTACGAATTCCTGGACTCGGTGCCGACGCATCACGTGTA
Organism: Kribbella sp. NPDC048928; assembly: GCF_043197975.1. Classification (NCBI taxonomy): domain Bacteria; kingdom Bacillati; phylum Actinomycetota; class Actinomycetes; order Propionibacteriales; family Kribbellaceae; genus Kribbella; species Kribbella sp. NPDC048928. The sequence continues at coordinate 467,117 of NZ_JBICUC010000007.1, forward strand.
CGTCGTGCGGCTGGACGAGCTACCGGTGGCACTGCTGCAGACGTACGACCCGCAGGCGGATCCGGCCGGCGAGGCGTACGACATCGAGCCTGGGGATCTCGGCGTGCATCTGCTGATTGCTCCGGGGCATCCTCGTCCGGGCTTCACCGGTCAGCTCGTCGGGGCGCTCGGCCGGTTCATCTTCGGCGTACTGGGGCACCCGCGGATCGTTGTGGAGCCCGACATCCGTAACACGGCGGCGATCGCACGATTCCACCGCTCAGGCTTCGTTCTCGGGCCGCAGTCCAAGATCACCTATCCCGATGGGGCGACCAAGATAGCCCAGTTCGCGTTCCTCAGCCGCTGATCCCCTCGGGGCTGATTGCGGGGCGGGGGAAGCCGCCGGGGAGGTTCGTCTGCTCCAGGAGCTCCTCGTAGGCCGCTATGCGGTCGGCTAGTTGTTGCTGGACGGCCGCTCGTGATCTGGCCGTGCCGGCCAGTTTGTGGGCATCCACTGCGTTGGCGGCTCGAACGATTTCCTCCAACGCCACCAGGCGTTCTTCGAGGTGCGGTTTGTCGCCCGGTTCGCCCAGGATCCGCCCGAGCGCCCGCGCGGCGCCGGACCGTACCTGATCGGTCGGCCCGCCTGTCACCCGCTGGCCTCGCCCGGGCGCTACCTGCCGTACGTCCGGGAATGTCTTGCTCGTGCCGTCCTCATCGACAATCCCTTCGTACACGGCGATTGCGTGGGCCAACCGGGTCTGTGCCTGCTCGGCGTCGGACGCATCCGCCCAGTCGAGAGCCGCCGCCAACTGGTCGATCCGTTCGAGCAGTCGGATACGTTGCAGCTGCACGTCCGGGTGGGTGGCCTCGAGGTTGTCCAGGTACGCCTGCTCGGCGGCGGCCCGGATTCGATCGGTGTAGCCGGGATCACCCGGCCGTACGTCGACAGCCTGCCCAACGACCTGCTCGTGCAGTTGCTGGATCTGATCGAGCAACTGCGCGACGAGATACTTGCCGAAGGCCACCTGCTTGTTCAGGACGCTGCGATCGACGTCCTGCTTGCGGAGATCGAAGGCGTTCTGGTCCTTCCGCCGCAACTCGGCCCGGCGGAACAGCATCCGCGCCACCGGCGTACCGATGACACCACCGACGGAGCCGGCCACCGTGATGACCACGCTGTAGTCGTCGAGATCGAAGATCTGGTCGAGCGCGAGTGCCCCGCCCGCGGCGCCGATCGCCGCGAACGCAACCTGTATCAGATACGCCCGGAACTTCGACTGCCCCGGCGGCCGGGCCCCATCCGGGCGTGCCGGTGCTGTCGGGAAACTCAAGCGGTCGAGCGTCCGATCGCCTAGGCCGACGTCCGGGTGCTGGTCTGCGACCGACTGCCGGAGTTGCTCGATCGCGTCGTCGACCCGCTGCAGCTGGTCCGTGAGTACGTCGACCAGCGCCTGTCCGCGGACCGCGTCGCGCTCGGCCTCGTCCCAGAGCTTCTGTGCGTCGCTCGCGCCCTCTTCCTGGTTGAAGAAGATCTTGTCGCCGACAGCGCCGAGGAGAAGGCTGGTGACGGCCGGGCCGACCGCGTTGATCAGAGCGTCGGTGAGCAGCTGAAGTTGGGCGGCTCCGTTGCCCGGCGGCTGGGCCGGATCCGGGTTCTGGTTCTGCATCGCGGAAAGATGGCTCAGCAGCCGGCGAGCAGCGGCGGTGACGTTCTCGATCGACTGTGCGGCGAGTTGGAGAGCGAAACTCGGAGTGCCTGGCGAGTCCACGATTTCCGGACCGTCGATCGGCGCCGGCAGCTCGGTCTGCGTACCGGTGAGCTGCGCCCGCAGGACATCCAACTGCGCGTGATAGTCCTGCAGCAGCGCGACGAGCTGATTCTGCAGAGCGGCGGGATCGGACAGCTGGCGGCGCATGGCGGCATCCAGGCGCGCGATCCGGAGGTCGAGTCTCCGGCGGTCGACCAGGCGTTCGGTGAGCGTCTTCGCGAGCGCGGTGGTGCCGATGACGGCAATCGTCGACATCGCGGGGATTCCGAACAGGCCCAGGATCTTGGCCGTTCCGGTTGCCGCCAGCAACGGCACGGCATGGCGCACCAGATAGTGCCGCCGCTTGGTTGCTCGGGGCAATTTGTCCTCGGCATCCGCGGCCTGATCCTCGTGAGTTCCGTCGAGCATTCCCTTCATTCCCTGGTACTTCTTGGCCCGCAGCGCCTTCTCGGCGTCGTACGCCGACGTACTGCCCTCCTCCTTGCGGCCGTCGAGCCAGTGTTCGGCCAGGGCACCGATGAGTGAGTTGACCATCGTGGGAACGGTCAGCGCGACACCCACAGCGAGGCTGCCGGTGTGTACGTATCCAGCGGCTCCGATCACGACGGCCGACAGGACCGAGCTGCGCACCGACTTCACGACGTACGCCCGCCTCGGTACGCGATCGTCGTGGGGCGACCGGCGGTCCTGGAAGCGTTCGGCCATCGCGCTGTCGTCGCGGGAGACGAGCGTGTGCCGGAGCTCGGCGTCCGGCTGCTCGGCACCGAGGCTCATCGACGCGACCAGGGTGGCCAGGAGCTGCCTGATGCGGCGCCTTCGGATCCCGGACGTTGTCGCTTCGTGCTCGGCAGTGAGCGCGCGGGCCTCTGCCAAGGCGCCGTGGTCCTCGGCCTTCAGCAACGGGTCCAGCTCGGGGTCGCCGGACGGGTGCAGGGTCAGGGATTCTTCGATCCCCGCGAGTTGTGCAGGGGTCGGATCGGTCGTCGCCGCGGCGGTTTCGGCGAGGACGCGCGCGACCACCTGCGGTACCTCGTCCAGGGCGAGGTGGTCCGAGAACGTCACCTCTGCCGCCGTGGTGTTCGGTACGGCGACGTACCGCGCGACGGTGGTGGGACCGAGCGGACCGATCCGCAGGTGCAAAACGTAGGTGCGACCATCGGTCGTCGTCACCTGGTAGCGGTTTGCGGCGAGTTGGACGACCTCCTGGATGTTCGCGGCCTGTAGGACGATGTCCGACGTGATCGCGTCAGCGACCGCGGTCCCCACCAGGAGGAATCCCGGCAGGAACCTCAGTCCGGGCTGACGAGCGCTGTCCCCGGCCGGAGCAGCTGGGCGTGCTCCCGATCCAGAATCAGCGCCACCTGGGTCCGGGTCGCCCCCGATCGGGCGGAACAGGACAACTCCACTCCCCGGATCCGTACGTCCTGATCCGTCCCCTCGATCCGGAGGACCATGCCGGCCCGGACCTCCCCGCTCCGGATCTTGCCGGGGGTCACGAGCCCGGGCTGACTCGGCAGGTCGTACATGGTCTCGATCGTGAACCTGGTCATGTGCGTGCAACCTCTCCAGCGCGGACGCCTCGCTCGCGTACGCCTCGGTCTCCATCTCCGGTACGTTCTCTCTGCTCACCCGGCCGGCCCGGAACTGGTCGGCATGGGTCTTCTCGTGCGCCAGCGTCCTGGCCAACGTCTCCCGGTCGACGAAGCTCGCCGGCCCCAGCTGGATCCGGACCGTACCGTCCTCCAACTGCTGCGCATTCGCCATCGCCTGCTGATCGTCAAGCCTCGCGTAGTCGGCCGCATCATTCAGCACCACCACGTCGATCCCCGTCAGATCCACCCCCGCTGCCCCCGCAACCTCCACCACCACGTCCGCCGTACGCTCCAACCCCCCACCCCCATCCACCACCGCCTGATTGGGCCGCTCCCCCACACCCTCGTGGTTGTGCTCGGGGTTGTCGGGCGGTTGTGGGGTCTGGTGGTTGTTGGGGTCCGGGGTGGGGGCGTCGGCTGGGGTCGGGTCGGTGAGGTCGAACTCTGTGATGCTGAGCCCAAGAGCCGTACGCCCGTCGAGCAGCAGCGGCTTCACCATGAAGAACTCAAGCTGCCCGGTGTCGAGCGCGGCGAGCATCGCCTCGGCCAGCTGGGCCTCGTTCTCCAGCGGTTCGTCCGCGCGTACGTGACGAGGCGCCGACTTCGGCCCCTCCCCGAGCTCGCGCGGACCACCCTCGACCATGACGTCGTTGTCGAGCACCGCAGTCGGCCCGGCGCGCCGGATCATCTCCAGCAGAATGCTGCGGATGTACTCCCGATGCCCCTGCTGATACAGCAGATCGTGCATCCGCCGGTACCCCAACTCACCGCCGACGTTCTTCGCCTCGCCGATCACGAACCCGAGCACCCGCCCCGTACCAGGCTCGAGCCGAATGAAGATCTGATCAAACCGCCCCGACCCGAGCGCCCGATCGGCAAAGACCCGATGCACCTCCTCGCCCACCCCACCCCGCTGACCCAGCCACCTGAGCATCAGCTTCGCAAACCCGTCCCCCATCCGCTCTCCCGCCTGCTGAGGCGTAGGCCTGTACTCCCCACCCACCTCCTCACGCCCGCCCTGCCTAGCATCCCGCCGGGCTTCGATCCACCGATCGGTGTCGCTCTGGACGTCCTGCCGATCTCCAGGTCCGTCACCCAGCGCCGGATCGCCGAACAGTACGTCGGTCTGACCGCCCACCTTCGGTACCGCAGGAACCTTCTGCAGACTTCCGAACTCCCCCGTCCCGGTCACATACCTCAGCTCCGGAACCTGCACCAACAGCACCCTGCCGTCAGGCAACACCGCCTCGAACGTCCCGCTCTTGGAACGCCGATGAACGGTCCCAGTAGGCTTCCCGCCCTTCAACCCGTCAGGCGTCGCGTAGTACCGCCCCCGCAACCCCCGTGCCGCCGGCGTGAACTCACCGTCCGCCCCCCGCTCGTTCAACGCCTCGACAAACGCCTTCTGTGCAGTCGATTCCAGCGACTCCCCATCCACCGGCCTAACCCGAACCCCCTCCACCACCTCTTCCGCCCCCGAAGCCTCCCGCCCCACCCGAGCCAAAACCGGCAACCCCTGCTCCCCATCGCTTGTGGTTGCGCGGGGGGTTGAGGCCGGGGTGGGGTGGTTCTGGGCCCGTGGTTGGGGGGAGCCGGGTTGCTGGGGGTTGGGCTGTGGGGGTGCGGACTGCGCGGCAGTAGCTGACGGTTGGCCTGTGGTCGGCCGAGCAGCATCCTGCTGTTGCGCGCTGGCTGCCGGCTGAGGTGGGTTCGGCTGCTCGGCGGCAGCACCTCGGTGGGTCGCCGGTTGCTGGGCGGTTGCCTGCTGCTGGGCGGCTGCCGGTTGCTGCGTCGACGCCGCTTGCTGCCGCGTCCCCGGTTGTTGGGCTGCCGGCTGTTGCGTCGTCGCCGGCTGCTGTTGGGGCGCGGGTTGCTGGCCTGTCGGCTGTTGCGTCGCCGTCGGCTGCTGGGTCCCTGGCTGTTGGGGTGTCGCCGCTGGTTGGGGTTGGGCTGCCGGTGGCTGGGTTGTCGCAGGCGGCTGGGTCGCCGCGGGTTGCTGGGTCGCCGCGGGCTGCTGGGCCGTTGTTGGTTGTTGCGTGGTTGGAGATTGGGTCGAGGTGGCTTGGGCGCCGGTGGGTTGGGCGCCGGTGGCGGTTGTGGGGTGGGTGGCGGTTGTGGGGTGGGTGGCGGTGGTTTGGGTGGTTGGTTGGGCGTGGGCTTCGGGGGTGGCTGTGGTGATGGGTGGTCGGGGGGTGGCTTGCAGGTCCTGGGAGGTTTGGGTGGAGGCGGTGTTCGTGGTGGTGGGTGGGGTGTTGGTGGTGCCGGGGTGGGTCTGGGTGAGGTCGGTCGAGCCGGGGTGGGGCTGGGTGACGTTGGTTGGGGTGGTCTGTGGGGTCGGGTCGGTTGTGGGGGTGGGTTGGGCGGTGGGGGTGGCGGGCTGGGTGATGTGGGGGGTTTCGGGGGCGGGGGGTTGGGGGGCGTTGGGGGGTGGGGTTGTTGGGGTGGGGTGGAGTTTGGCGGCTGTGTAGTGGCCCGCCAGGTGGCCTGTTTCGTGGGCGGTGATGCGGCCGCTGGCCAGGGCGCCGGAGCCTAGGCCTTGTTGGTAGACAGCCTTGCCCAGGTCGTTCCAGGTCAGGTCGCCGAGTTTGCCGTCGGCAACGGCTTGGGCTGTTACCGAGGTGACTGGGGACGAGATGCCGTTGACTACGAACGCGTGCGTCTGGCGTTCGAGCGAGTTGCCGACCCCGCGTACTGCCGGCTGGAACCTCGCCGGCGCCGGGATCCGGCGTACTGCTGCACCGACGGGTTTCGAGGCCAGCCAGCCCACCGGCTTGAGAATCGGTGCGAGCACCGCACCACCACCGCCCGCACCGGCCGCGATCGCGATCTGCTTCGGGTCGAGCTGTTCGCGGTATCCGCGGATGATGTCGATGGTCTCGCCACTGATCTCGACCAGCGGTTCCTCGATCATCTCCTTGCCGATCTCCTTGCCCGCAGCAACCAAAAGGTTCGCGGCCCCCTCCGAGAGTCGCATCGCGGCGGCGGCCGCGCGGACGATGGCGCCGATCCGGGTCGCGATCCCGACCACGATGCGGCCGCGGATCCACTGCCCGAGCGGGAGCGGCAGCGCGAAGCTGGCCGCGAACGCGAGCCCGTTGGCGATCAGCTCGGCGTAGATCGAGTCCTTGATGTTGGCGATCTGCCGCGCGTAGTCGTGCGACATGGTCGCCATGTCGTTCATCATCTGGATGATCTCGCCGTACCCGCCAGTGGCGCCGACGCCGTTGACCAGGTCGCGTACGCGGTCGTGGTACAGGATGCCGTTCGCGTCCGGCCAGGCGCCGGGCAGCGCGTTCAGCCCGCTGGTAGCCTGCGCCACGGTCTCCCCCAGCGCCTGCGCGGCTGCAGCCCAGTTGTCACCCATCCGCTGGGCGGCGTCCTCGTCGACCCAGACCGGGAAGAAGCCGTCGATCATCTTGCGGAGCTCGAGCCAGAGCGCCGTCGTGGGTTCCGGAATCACACCAGTGAACTCATGTACGCGGGCTGTTCCTGCTCGCTCAGCTGCAGGTACTTGAGCACGCCGAGCCGCCCCCGGTTGCCCGCGTCGTACAGCTTCGGCGCCACCTCGTCGGCCCGCTTCGGCACGACTTCCTTGTACTTGTTGTACGCCTCGCGATACGCCACGCTGAGGTCGTCGAACCCGACGGACACGATCTGCTCGTCGTGGTCGATCGCCCTGAGCAGGTCGGGCCACCGGTTCCCGAACACGCTGCCCGACCGGTAGATCTGCTGCGCCGCGCGGAACGTGTCGTCCGGGTACATGTCGATGTCCCCGACGCCACCGAAGTTGACCGGTTGCGGACTCATCGCCCCGTCCTCCCCTGCGCCCGCGCCAGCTCGGTAAGGAACGGTCCGAACGCCGGGTCGCCCGCCGCCGGTCGGTCAGCCGGCGGCAGTTGGTCCGCGAACGCCAGCAGTACTTCGTCCTGCGCCTGGCCGCGCGCATCGTTCACCGCCGTACGGATCTCGTCCGCGAGCGTCCGGCTGTCGAGGTCCCGCAGCACTCGCGGGTCGAGGATGAGTTCGGCCAGCTCGCCGCGTGCAGTCACGGTCGCCTCGATCAGGCCGTCGGCGGATTCGGCCGTACCGGTCCCGGAATCCATCAGGCGCTGCGCATTGAGGGTCTGCTTCTCCATCTCTTCCAGGTCGTCCAGCCACCCGCCGCGGACCCGCTGATCGTCGGTCATCACGCCTCCCGTTCCGGAGCAGTCGAACCTCACGGTGACCGACGAACCCATCGCCCGGAGGCCCGTGACCGCTTCAGGCCAACGCGGCAGGTACGGCGGCAGCGCGCCCGACGATGCTCAGGTGACGATCAGCTCGTGGGTACGTATTCATGCCCGGTACGCCGTCGGGCTGCTCGCCGGTGGTCTCCTCCTGCTCCCGGTGAACGCCGTCGCCGCACCGCCGAAAGGCGCCTGCTCCAACCCGGATCCTGGCCGGAACCCGGTCCGGATGCTCCCGTGGGCGCAGGAGACCCTGATGCCTCAGCGCGCCTGGCCGTACAGCACCGGCGTCGGTGTGACGGTCGCCGTCGTCGACTCCGGCGTCGACGCCGATCATCCGCAACTGCACCGCGCCGGCAAGGTCCTGCCTGGTCGCGACTTCTTCCTGGTCGGCAAGCTGCCGGGCAACTACGACTGTGTTTCACACGGGACCGGCGTCGCGAGCATCATCGCCGCCGACGCGGCGCCCGGGATCGGGTTCCGCGGCGTCGCGCCGGGTGCGCGGATCCTGCCGGTCCGGGTGACCGACCGGGAGACCACCGGCAACGGGAGTGTCGAGTACGTCGACCCGAACGTCCTCGCGCGCGGCATCGTGTACGCGGTCGACCAGGGCGCGAAGGTGATCAATCTGTCGATGGCCGGGGACCAGGATCAGGCACCGGTCCGGAAGGCGGTCGCGTACGCGGTCCGCCAGGACGTCGTCGTGATCGCTGCCGTGGGCAACAGCCAGCGCGGTTCCGACGGCGAGCATCCCTCGTACCCGGCGGCGTACTCCGGCGTCCTCGGCGTCGGCGCGATCGACCAGGCGGGCGCCCGCACCGACAGCTCTCAAGTCGGTCCGTACGTCGACCTGGTGGCGCCCGGCGACAGCGTCCTCGCGGCGACGCGCCGGACCGGCCATGAATACGTATCCGGTACCAGTTTCGCGGCACCGTTCGTTGCCGGGACCGCCGCACTCGTCCGGTCTGCCTGGCCGAAACTCACTGCCCCGCAGGTGATCCAGCGGCTCAAAGCGACCGCGACGCCGGCTCGGGGCGGCCGGGACAGCCCCGAGTACGGTGCCGGCATCGTCGACCCGTACCGCGCGGTGACCGAAGGTCTGATCGCCGCGCCGGCGAAGAAGATCCCGGCGATGACTGTGCCGCCTCCCGATCAGCAACGGCTTGCCGCGCTGGGTTGGTGGCGGTCTGCGGGCGAACACGCCCGCGAGCTCACGGTGCTCGCGACCGGCGGCGCACTGCTCGTCGCCTTGCTGAGCAGCATCCTGCTCGCCGGACGGCGGCGGCGCTGGCGCGCAGGCCGGACACCGATCGTTCGCACCGAGGCGTCCACGCCGAAGGACGAACTGCCGCCGGAATACCTGTTCGCCGGCGACCACGCACAGCAGTGAGCCCCGGCCGGATCATCCGGCCGAGGCTCACCCGCGCGGATCAGCGGATCAGAACTGGACCAGGCCCGAGACGGTGTTCGAGCAGGTCATGCCGAGGTCGGCGCAGTTGTCGACCGCGTTGCCGCGAGCAATGGTGTGCTGCGCCTGATCCTCGGCGTTGTTCGTCATGTTCAGCGCGTTGCCCTGCAGGACATGGAACTCCGGGCTCAGCCAGTTGGCTCCCTTGCCGTTCAGGAACGCCTGGTGGGTGCCGGACGTCTCGCTCAGCCCGCTGCCGACACCCTTGTACCCTTCGCCGGCCGCGAGCATGCCGTCGAAGTGCTGCCTCAGGAAATCACCTGACATGTTGGTTCTCCTTTCTTGGGGATCAGCAGTTCAGTTGCTGCTGCATGAGCAGTGCGGTGTCCGAGATCGTGCCGTCGATCGTGTTCGCCGCCTGCTGCAGGTTCTCGCCCTCGGTGTGACCGCGCACCACCAGGTTGGGGTTGATGTAGTCGACCTGGTTGTAGACGCCCTGGCTGTTGAGGTCGGCAGCGGTGCACTGGAACGAGGGCTGCAGGTTCTCGGTCTCGCTGACCATCCGGGTGAGGTGCGCCCGGTGCTGCTCGGCGGTGTCCACGGCGTGCTGGCCGAGTTGAGCCACGTCTCCGGCGAAGACATGGATGAAGGGATTGGCCATCGGTCGGTTCCTTTCTGAGTCGGATGTGACCGGCTTCGACGGTACGAACCGGGCGACCTCGGCAGCCGCCGGCGGCACGTTCCTGCCAGTACGCCGCGGACGCCCGGAACGGCCGTGATGATCGGAGCGCCAGATCCGCGCGACGAGATGAGGTTCGCCCATGGCGACGATGGTGGTCCGGCGGCCGGAACGGCGCCCCGCGCCCGAGCTGCCTGCCGGCGAGTTGTTGCTCTCGGCACCGCCCGGGGTTCCCGAACCGGGCGGCCGGCAGTGGGTACAGGCAATGATGGTCGTCCCCATGGTCGCGATGATGGGCGCGATGATGCTGATGTTCTCCGGCAGCATCGGCGGCAGCATCCGGTACGCCGTGTTCGGCCTGTTCGGGCTCGCGATGATCGGCATGATCGTGGTCGGCCTGCTGTCCCGGTCCGGCGGCGGCAAGGCCGAGATGGGTAATGCCCGTCGTACGTACCTGCGCCAGCTGGCCCAGCAGCGCACCCGGCTCGGCCGCTCGATCGAGCAGCAGCGAACCACCTTGTCGTACGTACACCCGACGCCGGACAGCCTGTGGGTGCTCGCGGGCAGCTACCGCCTGTGGGAGCGCCGCCGCGACGACGGCGACTTCGGGATCGCGCGAATCGGAGCCGGTCCGCAAGGCCCGGCCGTGACCGTCGTACCACCCGACACGCAGCCGCTCGAACGGCTGGAGCCGCTGTCCGCGCTGGCGTTGCGCCGCTTCGTGTCGACGTACGCCTCCGTGCCCGGTCTGCCGATCGCGATGGCGGTGACCGGCTTCGCGCGGATCCATCTCCCCGGGGACCGAGCCCGTTCTGCGGCACTCGTGCGAGCACTGCTAGCTCAACTAGCAACGCTCCAGGCCCCCGATAACCTGCGGATCGCGATCTGTGCAGGCGATGACGTACGCGAGGACTGGGACTGGGCCAAGTGGTTGCCGCACGCCCTGCACCCGGAGCGCTCGGACGCCCTGGGTCCGCTGCGCTTGCTCGCCGGCTCCATCACCGCGATCGAGGCGATGCTCGACGACGTACTGGCGAACCGGCCCAGGTACGACCCGCACTCGGACACCCGGCTGCCCGGCCCGCACCTGGTGGTGGTCGTCGACGGCGGCATCGTGGACGGCTCGGACCACCTGCTGGCCGGTCCGGGACTCGAGGGAGTCACGGTCATCGAGCTCGGCGCGCAGCCGCCACGAACGATCGACAGCGGTGCGATCATCCTCGATGTCGATGCCGACGGCACCCTGGTCAGCGAGACGATGGACGGCGAGACCAGGCTCGGTGTGGCCGACGAGCTCGACCTGGTCAGCGCGGAGGGCCTGGCGCGGCAGCTGGCACCGCTACGGCTGACCGCGGGGTCGGTCGGCGAGCAGTCGCTGACCGCCGACCTCGGGCTCGCGGAGCTGCTCGACCTCGGCGATCCGTACGACTTCGATCCGAACGAGACCTGGGTCCAGCGCCCGAACCGCGACCGGCTGCGAGTGAAGTTCGGGATCCGCCCGGACGGCCAGCCGATCGAGCTGGACCTGAAGGAGTCCGCCCAGGAGGGGATGGGCCCGCACGGCCTGCTGATCGGCGCGACCGGTTCCGGCAAGAGCGAGCTGCTCCGTACGTTGGTCCTCGCGCTGGCCATCACCCACCCGCCGCGTTCGCTGAACTTCGCGCTGATCGACTTCAAGGGTGGCGCGACCTTCACCCGCCTGGACAAGCTGCCGCACACCAGCGCCGTGATCACCAACCTGGCCGAGGAACTCCATCTGGTCGACCGGATGACCGACGCGATCAACGGTGAGCTGATCCGGCGGCAGGAGCTGTTGCGTGCCGCCGGCAACTTTTCCTCGCTGCGCGACTACGAGAAGGCGCGGGCGGCGGGCGCTCCGTTGCCCGAGGTACCGACGCTGCTCGTGATCTGCGACGAGTTCAGCGAACTACTCACGCTGCGGCCGGACTTCATCGAGATCTTCGTCCAGATCGGTCGGGTCGGCCGCTCGCTCGGCGTTCATCTGCTGCTCGCCAGCCAGCGGCTGGACGAGGGGCGGCTGCGCGGCCTGGAGGCGCACCTATCGTACCGGGTCGGCCTGCGGACGTTCTCCGACATGGACAGCCGTACGGTCCTGGGCGTCGGCGACGCCTTCAAGTTGCCGAGGGCACCTGGTCACGGTTACCTGCGGATCGGAACCGAGGAACTGGATCGTTTCCGGGCCGCCTACGTCTCCGGCGTCCACCGTCGTCCGGTCGCGGGAGCGTTGCCGGTCGCCGCCGACAATTCGCTGATCCTGCACGACTACACCAGTGCGTACGTCGCTCCGGAGGTCGAGGACGAGGACGGGCCGGACGAACAGCCGGCGAGCGACGACGCCTTCGACGACGCGATCGGCGAGTCGCTGATGGATATCCTGGTCGACCGACTGGCCGGCCAGGGCACAACGGCTCACCAGATCTGGTTGCCACCGCTCGACGAGTCCCCCGGCCTGGACGAGTTGCTCGGTACGCCGGTGGTCACCGACCGTGGTCTGGTTGCGGGAACACCCGATCTCAACGGCAGCCTGCGGACGATCGCCGGCATCGTCGACCGACCGCTCGAACAGCGCCGCGACCCGCTCCTCGTCGACCTGTCCGCAAGCGGCGGTCATGTCGCTGTCGTCGGCGGCCCGCACAGCGGCAAGAGCACCGCGCTCGCGTCCATCATCACCAGCCTCGCCCTCACCCACACGCCGCAGGAGGTGCAGTTCTACTGCCTGGACTTCGGCGGCGGCGTGCTCGGCGGCCTCCGCGATCTCCCGCACGTCGGTGGCGTGGCGGGGCGCCAGGACGTCAACGCCGTCCGGCGCACGATCGCCGAGGTGATCGGCATCATCGCCGCCCGGGAGCGCGAGTTCGCCGCGGCCGGGATCGATGGCATGCCGGCGTACCGCCAGTTGCGGCGCAACGGTGCGTACGCCGATTCGCCGTACGGTGATGTGTTCTTGGTGGTCGACGGCTGGCTGACGATCCGCAACGACTTCGACGACCTCGAGACCGTACTGGCCGACATCGCCACCCGCGGCCTCGCGTACGGGGTCCACCTGATGATCGGCGCGGCCCGCTGGTTCGATCTGCGCACGAACGTCCGCGACCTGTGCGGCACCCGGCTCGAGCTGCGCCTCGGCGACCCGGTCGACTCGATGATCGACCGGCGCACCGCCACGCTGGTCCCGGCGAACACGCCCGGTCGTGGCGTCACCGCCGACAAGCACCACTTCCTGCTGGGGATGCCGCGGCTCGCCCAGCAGGAAATGGCCGACGGCGATCGATCAGCCGGTACGGCGGCCCTCGTCGAGCGGATCCGTTCGGCGTGGAGCGGACCGACGGCGCCCGCGGTACGGCTGCTGCCGACGCACCTCCCGTTCGAGGAACTCGACGGCGTCAGCGACGCCGACCGGGGTCTCGCGATCGGCCTGAACGAGAGCGACCTGTCGCCGGTACGGCTCGATCTCGAGGCGAACCCGTGCTTCATCACGCTCGGCGACTCGGGCTCGGGGAAGAGCAGCTTCCTGCGCAGCGTGGCCCGCCGGGTGCAGGACGTCTACACGCCGGACGAGGCGCGGCTGCTGGTCATCGACCATCGGCGCAGCCTGCTCGGCGGCGTCGAGGGCGATCACCTGCTCGGCTACGGGACCAACCACCAGAGCAGTGCACAGCTGATCGCCGGGGCATGCTCGGCGCTGGAGGCGCGGCTGCCCGGGCCGGACGTGACGCCCGAGCAGTTGCGTGACCGGTCCTGGTGGCGCGGCCCCGACCTATACGTCCTGATCGACGACTATGACCTGGTCGCGGCGACGGAGAACCATCCGCTGATGCCGTTGATGGAGTACATCCCGCAGGCCTCGGACATCGGGTTGCGGGTGATCGTGGCCCGGCGGATCGGCGGCGCCGCCCGCGGCTTCTTCGAGCCCGTACTCGCACGGCTCCGCGACGTCGGATCGCCGGGTCTGATGATGTCCGGCGGCCGCGAGGAAGGTCCCCTGCTCGGTGGCGTACGCCCGCAGCCGCTGCCACCCGGCCGCGGCTGGCTGGTCGCCCGCCAGGGCAGCGCCGAGCTGATCCAGCTCACCCAACCTCCGGCGGCCGACTGAGCCGCCGGACAACCCGTACAGACCGGATCACCCGTACAGAAAGGACTTTCGGCATGTCCCCTCCCTCCCCGTCCGGTGAAGCGCCGAACATCGGCGTCGTCGCACCGGAGATCTTCGACACGTTCGCCTCCAGCATGGAGAACAACAGCACCGCGTTCCGCGAGAAGACCGCGGCGGCGCGATCGGCCGAACCGGGTACGCCCGGGCCGATGTCCGGCAGTCAGGCGTTGATGCCGCAGCTGGACCAAGCTACTGCTTTGCGGACCCAGTACATCGACGCGACCGCGGGCGGCGTACAGGTCTATCAGGCCGCGATGACCGAGGTGGGCGCCGAGCACAAGAAGCTGCACTCCGCGATGGCAGGCCTGACGCGCGGCCTCCTCACGGTCCACTCGTCGAAGGACGGAGGGCACTGATGGCCGGCACACCAGCAGGAGAACCGGCAACGACGATCCAGGCGGTGATGGCGGCGACGAAGTTCGCCGACCTGCTCGCCGCCACCAACGGCCTGAAGAACCTGGCGCAGGAAGAGGTCAACACCACGGGCGCCACGCTGCAACGCGAGGGGCCGTTGTGGACGCAGACCGGTTCGGCGATCGGCACCCTCGCGAACTCGTTCCACCGGGCGGTCGGGGATCTGATGCCCGGCTGGACCAGCAAGCGGGAGGCGCCGATCTTCGAGAGCTCGAGCAGCGCCACCCAGAACGCACTGGTCAGTTCAGCGGCTTCGATCGACGGCACTGCGGCGGGTGGTCCGTCCGCGGCCGGTGGCACGATCGAGCAGGTGTGTGCCGATACTTGTACTTTCATGGCCGCCAATCTCCAGCTCGCGACGGACGCGGTCGCGAAGGTCGAGCAGGCGCAGGCGGCATTTGCGGAGAAGAGCAGCACCAGCCAAGGCGTCATCGGGACCGAGAAGGCGTCGGCACAGAGCGCGGCCGACCCCGCTGCGGAAGAGGCGGCGGCGGTGAGGTTGGCGGTGGAGCTCGTCATGCCGGCCGCCCGTGCGTTGAACGCGCAGAACGCGGCGTATGCGTCGGTCGGGCAGCAGATCCTGGCTGCAGCCCAGGGGCTGACGTGGGTCGGGCCGAACGGGAAGCTCGACGCTCCTGGGGGCTCGCCGGGTGGACCAAGCTCGGGTCAGCAGGCCGCCGGCGGAGAGCAGACCGGTGGTGAGCAAGCCGGTGGCGAACAGGCAGGTGGAGAGCAGGCCGGCGGTGAGCAAGCCGGTGGCGAACAGGCAGGTGGAGAGCAAGCGGGCGGTGAACAGGCCGGCGGGGATCCGAGTGGTCAGGTGCCGGGTGATGATCCGTCCGGTGGGCTGCCCAACAGTGAGTTCCCTGGGCAGGTGCCGGGTGGCGGGACGGGACTGGCCGGTGGGCCGGCGTCGACGATGCCGACCTTACCGCCGCCGACCTTTGGTTCCAACCTTCCGGTTCCACCGGTGACTGGCCCACCGGTGCCGCCTAACCTCGCGCCGGTCGCCGGGATCGGTGGGATCGGAGGTGGCGGCATTGGTGGCATCGGCGGTGGCGGGATTGGTGGCGTCGGAAACATCGGAGGTGTTGGGAAGGCCGACCTCGGCAAACCGTCCGGTGCTCTGATCCGGGGCGACCAGCAGATCGCGCAGGTCGCGAAGATGCAGCCTCCCGGAACACCCGGCAACGGACAGGCACCAGCACAGGCCGGGCCCGGGACCGGTGCAGGCGGTACGACCGGCGTCGGAGGTGCGGGCGGTGGTGGGATGCCGCCGATGATGCCGCCGATGGCCGGGGCCGCCGGCGCGGCAGGTGCAGGTGGTGGCAAGCCGGCGAGCGGGGCGATCCGGCCGGGCGGACGGGAACGCAGGCGGAGCGGCCCGACACCCGGCGTACCGGAAGGTCTGCTGGGCAAGTCCGGCAAACCAGGCACTTTCCAAACCAAGCCGGCCCGCCGCGACAAGGAACAGTCCACCACCCTGGAAGTCCTCGACGAGGACCTCTGGACCGTAGAAACCCCCGAAGCAGCACCAACTCCCACGCACCAAGTCCGCCGATCGGCGCACTAGCCACCACAGCAACCCAAGCAGACGACCGGGGCCTCGGACACTACGTCCGAGGCCCCGGTCGTCCGCAAGGCGACAGGACGCATGGTTGGGGAGAATTCCTTCCCGAATCGGGGGCAAAATCCTCCCCGGATCGGCCAGGCAGTGGGCGGCGCGGCGGTGGGGATCTGCGTGCTGTCCGGCGGCCGGTTATTGGATGGGGTGGGTGGCGGTCGTTGGGTTCAGGCCGCTGCCTTGGGGGATGCGGGCTATCAGGGTGGCTGGGATGCGGATGGGGGTGATGCCCTGGTAGCCGAGGGTTTCCAGGACTTCGGGCCTTGCCAGGGGGAAGGCCCGGCCGAGGTCGGTGACGATCGAGATGGTGCCTGCGGCGGCTCGATCGGCCGGCATCGCCTCGACGACGGCAGCCGTACCCGGCGGGACCAGGACGCGATCCGCGAGTGCCGTACCCATCGGCCCGCGATGAGGTGTGATCGTCGCCGCGTCCCGGGCCGGCATTCGAGGGTCGACGGTGATGGCCGGCAGCGCGGCACCTGGCGCGAAGGCCGCGCACACCGTCCCCTGACCGTCCCGCGGCGCCACGAACACGGGCCACGTCCGCGGCGCCCGTCCCTGGTCGGTGTCCGTCGTCGGCGGATCGGTCTGGCCGACGGAGAGCAGGGGAAGTTCGATCGCGCGCGGTTCCTTCCCGCCGTACGCGGCCCGCATCGGCGCGAAGGCGCGCTGCACGTCGTACTGCAAGGGGGAGATCGCGATCGGCCGGTCCTTGGCGGCGAGGTAGTACTGCACGCTGCCCGCCGCAGTACGCACCATGAAGAGCTGCCCGATCTTGGTCCCCGGCCGATCGGGCACTGCCCGTGACGGCAGCCCGATCCCGGCCGGCTTGAGCGGTGCGATCTGCTCACCGTCGGGCAGCGCCGCCACGAACGCGGCGCCCACCTGGGCCCATGGCCTGGAGGCGAGCGCCCGGCCGACCGTGACCATGTCGGCGCTCTCGATCTTGTGCCGGTATCCCTTGGAGATCAGGTACCGGTCGCCGGTCTCGATCACCTGCACGAGCATCGCGGTGTCGTTCATCGGCGTTCCACCGTCCGGCTGCTCGCCGACCATCAGGACGGACTCGCTCGTCCGGGCGCCGCTGGCGTCGAGCGCGGGCTGCGAGCAGAGCGTCCAGCCACCGGTGAGGACCCGGTCCTTCGGCGGCAGCGCGTCGGGCGCATCCGCGATCCCGATCAGGGGTCCGCGCGGAACGCCGCGCAACGACTTCGCCGAGACCCGCCGCGTCTCCACATATTTGCCTAAGGCAAGCAAAGCCGAGGTGTAGTTGGTGACCGGATGCAGATGGCCGTCGACGTACACGAACCGGGTGCCGGTCTCC
The DNA here is from genome assembly GCF_043197975.1 of Kribbella sp. NPDC048928. Classification (NCBI taxonomy): domain Bacteria; kingdom Bacillati; phylum Actinomycetota; class Actinomycetes; order Propionibacteriales; family Kribbellaceae; genus Kribbella; species Kribbella sp. NPDC048928. The sequence continues at coordinate 484,309 of NZ_JBICUC010000007.1, forward strand.
TTCTCGACGATGACCGCGTCGCCGCCGGCCCAGGCCTTGTTGCCGCCGGGCACGACCATCCCGTACACCCAGACGCCGGCCAGCACCACGAACGCGATCACGACACTGCCGACCGCCGCCGCGGTGGGGCGGCGGAACGGCGGCTGTTCCGGGTCCGACTCCCGCGTGACCAGTGCCGAGACCATCCGCTGGACCGAGAACTGGTGCGACTGCAGCTGATCCTTGCGCGTCGCCATGTCAGCCCCCGAACCCGCGGAACACGCCGTACAGGCCGAGGACCGCGCAGGCGACCGGGATCAGCGCGAGCGTGATCAGGACCTCGACGATCTCGGCGTACCGGCCGAGGTACGGGCTGGGCGGCTTCGTGCTGTATCGGAGGCCGAGGAAGACGCCTGCCGCGGCCACCACACCGACGAGCGGTACGACGACCGGCGCGGGGTCGCCGTACTGGTGGCTGAGCGGACCGATCACCAGACCAGCAGCACCGGCCAACCCGGGAAGGAGCAGCATCAGTCGTTGCTTCACGATCGGGTAGAGGCGGGATCGGATCAGCAGGCCCGCGGCCAGCAGTGCGGCCAGGATGGTGGCCGAGCGGTTCTCGGAGCGGAGCAGTGCGACCAGACAGCTCGTCTCGGCAATCAGGAGGCCGCCGAGCATTCCGGTCAGCAGGCCGTCCGCGCGGACCACAGCGCTGTGTACCTGACGTCGTGGCGGCAGCGGATCGTCCCGTACCAGGTCGGCCGTCGTCCGCGGCAGGATCGGCATCGGCAGCCGGCCGATCCGGATCGCCAGCGGGGCCAGCAGCGGCGAGAACGCGAACAGGGCCGAGCCGACGATCGCCGCGACCTCGGGCGCGCCGAGTGCGTCCGACGTACCGACCCAGCCGCCGATCACTCCCAGTACGCCCACGCTGATCGCTCCGGCGAAGAAGGCAGCACCGTCGACCACGCCGACGTAGCACGCGACAGCAGCAACTAGTACCGCGGCCGATGCCGCCAGCAACTGTGGTGCACCGATGGCGGGAGCGGGTGCGATCCCAGCGAGCAGCAAACCTCCCCCTGTTGCTGCGAACGGGAGGCTGAGCCCGCCGACGATCGCGCCTGCTCCGGCATCACCAACCACCCTCGCGAGCACAATCGCCGCAGCAATCAAGAGCGCGGCCAGCAACAGCAACCGGCCGGCCGGCGGTGCCCACGGGGCCCCGCCGCGGAGCACGGTGAGCAGTGCGACGACGACGGCTGCCGCCGCGAGGGTCAGGCCGGATGCTCTGGTGTGCCAGGCGGTCCAGGCCGATCCGAGCCGGCTGGATCCGCGGGCGACCGCGTCGACGAGGTCGTCGTACTCGAGCTCGGGCCAGTCGACCTCGCGGCGGACCAGGTGCAGGATCTCCCCGTCCTTCACGCGATGCGATCCGAGGCTGCGGCCCAGTGCGAGCGGCGATCCGTCCGTACGGCGAAGCATCCAGCCGCCATCGGGGACGCCGGCATCGGCGAGGTGCTCACCCGCCTTCGCGAGCAGGCCGGGCACCAGCTCGGCGACCGACGACTGCTCGGGCAGGGCCAGGTCCATGCGTCGTTGCGGCGCGGCCACGGTGACCCGGACCAGTCCAGTGATGTTCATCGACCGCTTCCTCTCGTCGACCGTCGGCCGGTGGTCCAACGATCGATGCAGTCCGGGCGCGCGGGGCGTTCGCGACAGCTTCCTGCCGCCGCCGGGCCAGGCGTCCGGATCGCGATTGACTGATCGGGACGACACGAAGGAGCTCCAGTGGGGACCGATCAAGAGCTGTTGATTCCGGTGGGACACGACATCGGCGTACTGCACTCCGCGAGCGGCGCGCGGGCGCAGCAGGTCCGGGTGGGTCTCGAGGTGGCCGAGCTGGCCGACCAGGAGTTCGCGCTCTGGCTGCTGGCGCACGGCGTCGACGACCAGGACCGGCCGACGCGCAAGACGGTGGTGCGGCGCGCCGGAAAGCTCGGGCTGCCCGCGGACAAGACCGAACCGGTGATCGAACGGTTCCTGACCGACGGGCTGCTCGCCACGGTCGATCCCGAGCAGGCCGAACAGTTCGCGAAGCAGCATCAGCTGTTTCCCTTGCTGTACGGGCTCGGTGCGGATGCGAACCAGCCGTGGCTGCAGACGATCGGGCTGCTCGACCAGCCGGTTCTCCAGGTCTCGAACGCGGTGTACGACGTGTGGTCGTGGACGCATCTCGCGCCCGAACTCTGGACCGGCTGCCACGACGCCGCGAAGGTCGCCGTCGCGGCCGGTGTGACGACGCCTCAGGAGACCGACCCGCAGCAGGTGCTGGCGGGAGTACTTGGTCAGGTCCACGGTTTGCTCGCGGTACGTGCGGCGTACTTCGATCGACGGAGGATGCGATGACAGGCTCGGTGTTTCCGGTCGGGCACTACAACGGTGCTCGCGATGCGGAGCAGGCCGTACGGGTCGGGTGGAGCCGGCACCGATTGGACGCTGATGCGTTCGCGGTCTGGGTGCTCGCGCACGGCGTACCCGAAGTAGGCAAGGGGAATTGGACCGTCGCGGATGTGGTCGCGCATTGCACCGACACCGGAGTCGATGCCCCGGGCAAGCATCTGGAGAAGCTCGCGGACTCGGGGCTGATCGCGGTCGTCGAGGACGATCCGGCGTCGGCGGCGCAGTTCGCGCACCGGCACCGGATGGACGTGCTGTTCGTCGGGCTCGGCAACGCGCCGGAGCAGCTCGAAGGACACGCGGTCGGGATCCCCGGACTGGGGACGGCCGCGGTCCTCGACCCGGAATGCTACGAGCTGTGGCAGTGGGGTTCGGTAGCGCCGACGTTGTGGCACAGCTGCGAGGTCCGCGCGACGGTGGTCGCGGAGCCGGCCGCCCGGCCGGATCCGGACGCCGCGCTGACCGAGATCCTCGGCGATCTGCGGTTCCTGCTCGCTCACGGCTGCGCGTACTTGGACGTCGTGGGATGACAAAATGACGCTGATGGCCGAGATCTCGCCCGACACCCTGGTGCCGCGCGCCACCGGACCGGTGGCCACGGTGTACCTCGTGGCGCCTCCCGGCGGGCGAACGGCCGCGTTGAAGGTGTACCCGCAGCCGCTCGACCGGCGGACCTACAACGCCGTCGAGGTCGAGCAGGCGAAGCTCGCCGGGCTCCGGTCGGCGCCGTCGATCGTCCGGGTGGAGTCCCTCGACGACCTGCCGGACGGCCGGACCGGGTTGCGGATGGAGTTCTGCCCGCAGTCGCTCACCGACCTGATTGCGAACGGCCCACTGCCGATCGACAACGTCATCGTCCTCGGGCAGATCCTCAGCTCGGTGCTCGCCGAGGCGCACGACGCCGGGCTGGTGCACGGCGGCGTGACACCTGCCAACGTGCTCGAGCGGCCCAGCGGGCAGCCGGCGCTGGCCGACTTCGGGATGGCACTCCGGCTGCGCTTTCCGCGCGACCTGATGGGCGACGCGGCGTACACCGCCCCCGAGGTGCTCCGGGAGGGCGAGCTGTCCGAGGCCGCCGACGTCTACGGGCTGGGCGCTGTCCTGTATCTGGCCCTGACCGGGCTGCCACCGTTCCCGGCGCGGCCGGGTGAGTCGGCGGACGACGTCGTACTGCGCGTGCTCCGGGAACCGCCCGCGGAGGTGACCGGGCGGGACGTACCTCCTGGGCTGTCACGCCTGCTGCTGCGGATGCTTGCGAAGGACCCGGAGCTGCGGCCGGAGGCGGCGGCGGTGGTCGGCGAGTTCGAGGCATTGCTGTCCGGTGCCGGCGCAACCCCCGAGAACGAGACCGACTTCGACGACTTCCGCGATGAACTGGCGGCCGGCCGGAGCGTGCCGCTGGCCGTGGTCGAGGCGCCGAAGAAGAAGGCATCCAAGGTCCGCGTGGACGAGCCGTCTGGTGGCAGGAAGTCCCGCAAGCCGTTGCTGATCGGTGCCGGCGCGGCGATCGCGCTGGTCGCCGTCGTGCCTGTGGTGTTTCACCCGGGCAGCGACGAAACCCAGTCGACCCCAGCGCCGCCGGCGGCAGTGACGGCGCCGAGTGTCACCCCATCGGTCGCCCCGAAGCAGGCCGAGATCAAACTGAATCCGCCCGTCGACAAGGGCACCTCGGTGGTGCTGAGCTGGTCGTCCACGAAGAAGTCACTCACGTACGCGGTGATCGTCGCCGAGCAGGGCGTGGACAAGCCACAGACGTCGTTCCGCGGCGAGCTTACGACGCTGACCGTGCAGGTCAGCGCCGGGTTGAAGTACTGCTTCCTGATCCAGGGCTCGGACGGCGCGACCACGTACCAGAGCGCTCCGGCGCCGATCCGCGGGGCGACCTGCGGCTGATCGGCCTGGACAGGGAGTAGACCGGTTCTGGACCCTTATCGCCTAGTCTTTGCCCGTGAAGCCGATCTCGCTCCGCCCCCGGCGGCTCACCGGGCTGCTCCGTGGGCGCGGCCGTTCCGAGGCCACGCTGGCCGCGGTGGTTGCGGGCTGTGTGGCGCTGATGAGCGTGGTCGTACTGACCGGGGCCGGCTCGCCGAGCAGCGGCGTGAAGTTCACGCAGTCCGGCCACTGGGTCTACAACAGCGTGGTCGGACGGATCTTTCACCTGGACGGTTCGACCGGCGAGGTGGACGCGGACACTGCGGCGGAGGCTCCGGAGCCGGGCGCGCAGGTCGTCCAGACCGACAAGCAGGGGTTCGTACTCAGCCGGTCGCGGATCGACCGGTTCGGCAAGTCCGACCTGACCGTACTCGACCCGGTCGAGCCGCCCGCGGCGAACGAGCAGCCGATCGGGCTCGAGGCGTCCGGCGCGGCGTTCGCCGTGTACCGCCAGGCCGGACGGGTCGTACGGTTCGGCGACAAGGAGACGATCGCGTTCCCGGGCGGGCCGTTGGGCGATCCAGTGGTGACGTCGGACGGGACGCTGTGGGTGCACCGTACGGGCGAGGGCGACCTGTGCCGGCTGCCGCTGTCCGCGGACCGGATGACCTGCCCCGCGACTGCGCCGAAGGGGCACAAGGGCGGTCTGACCGCCGTCGGTACGGGGGCCGTGTTCGTCGACCTGACCGCGGGCGAGGTCTTCACGCTGAACAACGGTGGCATGGACAGCATCGGGAGCGTCGACGTACCGGACAGCTCGCTGGTCGCAGGCAACGACGTCGCCGGCAAACTGGCGATCGTCGACCGGGACCACGACGAACTGCACCTGGTCGACGTGTCGCACCCGGACAAGCCGGAGGCGCCGACCACCACTCCGCTGCCCAAGGGCGACTACGACAAGGTGGCCTCGTCCGGCGACGGGATCGCGCTGCTCGACCGGAAGAACGCCAGCCTGATCACGCTCGATCGGGACGGTCGCCAGATCGGCGAAGCCACCAAGCTGCCGAGCCACCCGACCACCGGGCACGACAAGCCCGAGCCGAATCTGTACCGCGGCGACGACTCCCGGGTGTATGTCGAGAACGGAACCGGCGACCGGGTGGTCGTGGTCGACAAGGACGGCCGGACCGAGGCCGTGGACGTCGGGCAGGACCACGATCGCGGTGGCAAACCCACGACCAAGCCCACGGACAAGCCGACTGTTCCGCCGGTGAAACCGCCGGTGAAACCCCCCGTGACTCCGCCGGTGAACCCACCTGTGACGCCGCCGAAGCCGCCGGTCACCTCGCGGACGACGCCGCCGAGCACGCACCGCCCGGAGACCCCACGCCCGCCGGGGCGGACAACGCCTCCGCGCACCCCGAACCCGGGCAAGACGAACCCGCGCCGTACGACACCTCCCAAGACCACGCCGCCCAAGACCACACCACCGAAGACGATCCCGCCGAAGCCGACTGCGCGCGCGACCCGCCCCGGCGCACCGCTGAACGTGGCGGCCCGGATCATCGACGGCGGCGCAGTGGTCAGCTGGGGTGCCGCGGCCGCGCACGGCGCGACCATCTCGTCGTACAAGGTGACGTGGACCGGCGGCGGGTCGACGACCGTGAGCGGTACGACGCGCTCGCTGCTCGTCCCGAGTCTGAAGACCAAGACCGCGTACTACTTCACGATCAGCGCAGTGAACAGCGTCGGCACCGGCCCGGCGGTGAAGTCGGCCCAGGTCGAGCTGAAGTGGAACCCGGCCGAGTCACCGCGCGAACTGCTTGTGTCGAAGGACGGGACGAGCGGCTCGCTGACGCTCGGCTGGATGGAGCCGACGATGGGCGACGGGACGTTCGTACGGTACGAGGTGTCGATGGGCTCCAAGACCGGTCCGGTCCGGGTGAAGACGACCACCACGTCCGCGCCGATCAGTGGGCTGAAGGACGGGACGATGTACGCGTTCTTCGTCCGCGCGATCACGAGGGCGTCGGACGGGCAGGAGGTGGTCGGCAAGTACAGCAGCCTGTCGGCGACCTCGGTCGGCAAGGACCAGCCGACCAAGCGGGTGGTGGCGTCGCGGGGCGACGGGACGACGTACGGCGACGACTGTCAGCACCCTGAATGCGCCTACCTCCAGGTCCGGATCGAGAACCTGGCGCCGAACGCGACGTACAGCATCAAGCCGTACACGTCCGAGTGGGGCAACTTCAACCCCGGCTACAGCGCCAAGACCAGCAGCAAGGGTCAGCTCCTGGTCCCGGACCAGTTCCCCTGCAGCGCCGTCGGCCAACTCACCTGGGTCACCGTCCAAGGCCCCGGAGGCACCTACACCTCCAACAAGTTCTTCTGGAAGGCCGACGGCTAACACCTGACGCCCTCCCCCACCCCACACGCCCACACCCAGCCGCGCCAACCACCCCGCACCACCCGCCCCGCACTGGACCCCACCACCCGCCCCGCACCGCACCGCACCACTCGGCCCGCCCCGCCTGCCCAATTTGCTGGGTAGGCCAGCGAATTTCGTGGGTCTGCCAGTGAAATCAGGGGTTCCACACCGTTCACAACGGTCCGGAACCCCACATTTGCCTGGCCTACCCATCAAATGCACGTAGCCGACACGCGCCGGCCAGCAGCTGGCAGGCTGGTCAAGGGGCGGTCGGCGGGCGGGCCTGCGGGCGGCGAGTCTCGCTCGGGATGGTGGGTGGGGACAGGAAATGGTGGGTGGGGACAGGGGATACAGGGTTCCCGCCCACCATTTGCTGTCTCTGCCCACCGGTTCCTGTTCAAGCGTTCGGGGCGGTGGCCGCGTCGCTCCCCGGGGTAGTGGCCGCGGGGTGGTGGGGTGTGGTGGGGTTAGTTTTTGACGGCTAGGACTGCGGCGATCAGGCGTTGGTAGTCCGTGAGGTCGTCGGGTTCTTCGGGGTTGCGCCATTCGACGGCGGGGACGATGCCTGGGTCGAGGACGGTGAAGCCGTCGCCGAACAGGGCGAGAATCTGATCGTCGGTACGCCAGCGGCCGCGGCCTAGGGAGCCCTGCAGGACCTGCTCGAGCTCCTGGCTGCGGGGATCGTTCTCGCTGCGGAAGTGGCTGACGAAGACGTGGCTGCCGGCAGCGATCCGGTCGTGCCAGAAGCGGACGATGCCGGCCGGGTCCTCGTCGTCGTTCACGTGGTGCAGGGTGGCGCTGAAGATCACGCCGACCGGCTTCTCGAAGTCGATCAGCCGCAGGGTGTCCTCGTTCTCGAAGATGGACTTCGGGTCCCGCAGGTCGGCCTGGATCACCGTGGTGTTGGCGTTCTCGGCGAGCAGCGCGCGGCCGTGGGCGAGCACGATCGGGTCGTTGTCGACGTACACGACCTTGGTCTCCGGCGCGTAGCGCTGCGCGACCTGGTGCACGTTGTCCGCGGTCGGCAGGCCGCTGCCGAGGTCGATGAACTGCCGGATCTGCGTCGACCGGATGATCTCGTTGACCGCGCGGACCAGCGCGCCGCGGTTGTCGTACGCGATCACGCGGGAGCCGGGCAGCTCATTGATGAACCGGTCGCCGAACGCGCGGTCGACGGCGAAGTTGTCCTTGCCACCGAGCAGGTAGTCGTAGGTCCGGGCGATGCTCGGCTTGGTCGTGTCGAAGCCGGGGAACGGCTTCTTCGGATCTTCAGCAGCCATCGCACGGAGTCCTTCCTTGTCGTGACAGCTGTCACTCTATGCGACCCGGAAACTACCTCGCTCCCGCCCCCGGCCAGTCGCCCTAACCGTCCGGTCGGTCAACGGGTGAACAGCGTCCGCAGCTCCAGCGACGCCTGGAACCGGTCCACCCACGGCCGCCCGCGCAACGCCTTCCGCAGCTCCCGCACCCCGGTCCACGCGTGATCCTTGACCTCCGGCGTGGTCGGCCCACCCGACCACAACGCGTGATCGACGGCGTCCGCCACCCGCGACAGTCCGTCCGATGTTTCCGGAATCTCCTGCGCCGCAGCAGCGAGGTCCCGCACCGTCATCCCGGCAGTCACCGGTACGCCGTACGCGCGCAGCCTGTCCCGCGCCTCGGCCCACGCCCCGACCACTCCCGCGCTCCCGGCGCGCCGCCGACGCCGCACCGACCGGACGAGCTTCAGCAGCGGTACGCCGACGAGCCACAGCAGCAGCAACCCGACCGCGACCGCGAACACCGTCGTCAGCGGGATCCGTGGCAGCACGATCCCGTGGTCGCCGTTCCCGCGGTCCCGCGACGGTGGCACCTCCGGGTCCTTGATCTCGTTCACCGGCGGTACGGCGGCCCGTGCCTGGCTCGTGATGTCGTCGATCGAACCGGCGACCGTGCTCTTCCCGGTGGCGGCGTCCTCCGCGGGGTCGAGCGGCCACCAGCCGACACCGTCGACCGCGACCTCAGGCCACGCGAACGCATCCGAGTTGTGCACCACGTAGTACCCGTCGGCATCCGGCTTGGCCGGCGCGCGGAACCCGACCACCAGCCGCGCCGGGATCCCGTTCAGCCGGGCGAGGACGACGTACGCGGCTGCGAACTGCGCGCTCGTGCCCGGGCGCTTGGCGACCGCCTGTGCGCCGCCGGACGGCTCGTCGAGCAGGAACTTCTTCAGCTGCGGCCACCCGTACCCGGTCGGCAGGTCGTCGCCGACCGCCAGGGTGTAGTGCTGGCGCAGGTACTTCTCCAGGGCGATCGCCGTCGAGAACGTCGCGCGCTTCCCCTTCAGTGGATCCATCGACGCGATCTCCGGCGGTACCGGACCGAGATCGTTCAGACCGCCCGGCGCAAGCCCGTCGATGCCGGCGTTCAGCAGGTACTGCGCGTCGATGTCCGGCTTCCGCCAGGTCAGCCGGTAGTCGCCGGGCCGGCCGGCCGCCATCAGCGTCCCGCCGATCGGCTCCACCTGCGGCTCGGTCACCCCGCTGACCGTTGCCGGCAGCAACTGGCTGGGCAGCCACGGGCCGTCCAGGTCCTGCAGTTCGACGTCCGCCGACTCCAGCGTCGTCGGCACCTGGACGCCGGAGTTCAGCTCGGCGCCCATCCGCAGGAACGGGTGATCGGTCGTCCAGTTCGCGCCGTCGAAGTCGTCGAGCGCGACCTGCCGCCACCGATCCACCGGCTGTGACGACCTGTACTTGAACGCCACGTCGTCGCGCTCGCGGGAATTCAACCGATTGGCCAACTCGTCCAGCGGACTCGTCTGCCGTACGCCGGGAGCCGTTGCCGACTGCACCTTCTGCAGCGAGTACGGCGTCCGCCCGGCCGGGTCGATCGCACTGACGACCAGCCCGCACACGATCGCGGCGACCGTCACGATCGCGGTCGCCAGCCACGGCGCGATCCGCCGGTACTCGAGCTTGTCGGGAATCAGCAACGCAACCACGATCAGCGCGAGCGCGATCGCGATCAGAACGGCCCTCCAGCCATCGGCCGCGATGTACAACTGGCTGGCCCCGATGACGCCGAGCCCCGGGATCAACGCGACCAGCGGCGGTGCACGGTCGAGCAGCTCGACTGCCAGCAGACAAGCGATCAGCGTCAGCAGCGGGACGAACACCACCAGCTCGGGATCCGGTCGGGCCGGCCAGGTCGACTCCAGCGTCAGCCGCCACCCAGTCATCCCGTGTCCAAGCGCCCGGATCGACGCAGCGGTGGGCAGTCCGGCGACAGTAGTTGCTCGCAGCACCGTTTCGACGGTGGCCAGCAGACCGCCGATGACGATCAGTACCGGGCGCCAGGCGGCCAGCCAGTGCCGGCAGATTTCCGTGACCACAAAGGTGATCAGGCACGCTGCCCCGACGGGCAGCCAGAGGTTCCGCACACCGAACACCGGCCCGAAGCACAGCCCACCGATCAGTACGGCGGCCAGTACCGCGATGGTCTGCCGCCGGCTCACTGAAGAACTCCCGTCCACTGCTGCAACGCCTCCCGAGCCGACCCACCGAGGACCACCTGGGCGCTCAGGATCGGCGCGACGCCCTGCGCCTCACCGAGACCGATGACGGTCACCGACGAGTACCGGTTGAGCAGCGGCGCGAAATCCGCCGCCGAACCGCGTGCACCCGTCACCACGACGATCGCGCCGCCGGCCGAGGCGCCGGTCGTGAGCACCTGCGGCAGCAGACCGCCCTTGTCGTCGCGTTGCTCGACCACGCACAGCTCGTCGAGGAACATCCGGGACGCGACAGCACCCCCGGGCGCGGCGAGGTCGGCCCCAGCGGTCGTCACGAGCCGGCAGCGGTGTCCCGAGGTCGACGCCGCGAACAGGATCGACGCGGCGACCTCGGTCGCTTCCTCGAAGGTTGCTGGCGGCAATGGTTCGCGCCGGGTGTCGAGCAGCACGGTCAGCCGCGGCTGATCCGGGTCGGCGTAGTCGCGGACCATCAGCTGCCCGGTCCGCGCGGTCGCCTTCCAGTGCAGGTGCCGGACCTCGTCACCGACGACGTACGGGCGTACGTCGCGCAGATCCGCGGACCCGCGCAGCGAGTCGTCCGCCGTACGACCGATGTGGTGATGGCGCGGACGGCCGGCCACGACGGTCTTGGTTGGATGCCGCAACGGATGCACCCACAGCGTCGCAACCTCTCCGGTCGCCTTGCTGTTGCGTGCCAGACCGAGTGGGTCGCGACGTTCCAGCGTCAACGGGCCGACCGCGATCTTCCCGCGGCGCGACGTCGGCAGTTCGTACCGGTACGTCGCTTCACTGCCGGGCCCGAGCCGCCGGATCTTCACCTCCTGGCGTTCGTCGCCGGCCGAGTCGTGCGCTGCGAACGCGGCCTGCCAACGGGTGCCCTCGTTCCGCACCCGCAGCGTGGCCAGCGCCGGACGGCCGCGCTCGACGCGGTCGGGCGACAGCACTCGTTGCACCGTGACCTGCGGCCGACGCACCGTCAGCACGGTCGCCGCGATCAGCGCCCCGACCCCGATCCCGGCCAGCGCACGAAAGACCGGGTAGCCCGCGAGCTCGCCCAGTACGTACCAGACGATCGATCCGAGCAGGACCGCCCAACCACGCCCCGTGAGCCTCATCCGGCCGGCCACTTGAACTTGTTGGACGTGTACGGCCCGCCGGGGCCGGTCGCGGTGACGTAGACCGTCTCACCGACCCGGGAGTTGTGGAATTTCTTCTGGTCCAGGTCGCCGTTGCTGTCCGTGCTCAGCGTGTACGCCTCGTGGATCTGCACATTGTCCGAGTACGCGCGGAAGGTGTAGTCGGTGTTCGGCTCGAGATCCCTGCCCCGCAACAGGATGTAGTGGCAGTCGTCCTCGGAACCCTTCGGGCAGTTCGAGTCGGGTCCCTCGTCGGCCTTCGGTCCGTAGCTGATCGAGAACGCACCGGTCCCGGACGGCGCGCCCGCCGTGGCGGTGATCGTTGCCGCCACCCCGATGAGAAGTTCGCCATCGGTTCCGCGCGTCACCGCACGGACCTCGAAGGTGTACGACTTGCCGTTCTTCAATCCGTCCCAGGTGTACTGCGTGCTGCTCGTGGTCTCCGGATCGCCGTCCTGCAGGACGCTGTAGCTCACGAACGTTCCACCGTTCAGGTTCGGGCGGCGCCAGGTGAGCGTCACCTCGTCGTCTCCCGGGGACGCCTTGAGCCCGGGTGGCGCCGCGGCCGGACTGGCCTTCACCGGCGGCTTCGGGGTCGTCGGCTTGGTCGGCGGCGGAGTGGTCTTCGGCGGCTTGGTCGCCGACGGTTTCGACGGCGGCTGCGTGGTCCGGCGCGGCGGCTTCTGCGTTACCGGCGGTTCGGTCCGCGCGGGCGGCTTGGTGGTCCGCCTGCCCTCGTCGGAGCCTTGGGTGCGCTCCGGCGGAGGGGGCTCCTCTGTACGCGGCGGCTTGCTGGTCTCCGAAGTCGACGGCGGAGTGGACGGCGACGTCGAAGGTGGGGTCGAGGGTGGCGTCGAAGGTGGCGTGGAGGGCGGGGTCGACGGAGGTGTCGACGGCTTGGCGGTCCGGGTCTTGGACGGCTTCGCCGGGCCGACCGCCTGTACCTCGGTGACCTCGCCGTCGTCCTCGACGACCATCGAGTGCTCGCCGGCCACGCTGTCGACGTACAGCCGCTTGTCGGCGCCGCGGAACAGTGTCGGCCGGTCCTGCTTGTCCGGCTTCGCCTTGGCCGACGGCGGCGGGATCGCCTGCACCGAACGTTGCTTGCCATCGGCATCCAACGTCACCAGCGTGTCGTTGGTGCTGTCAATCAACGCCAGACCGTGCCCGGTGGAGGCGATCTGTGAGTACTTGCCCGGCCGGAGCTTCCGCGCGACCGGCGCGGCCGCCTGGCGCTCCCCGGTCACCGGCCCCGCGTCCACCAGTTGCAGCTCATTGTTGGCTTGGTCAACGATAGCGATCCGGCCGTTCACGTCGTACGGCGCAATGATCGAGCCCGGCGTCATCGGGACGGCCGGGACCGGGACCGTACGCCCGAAGCCGTCCGCGTCCACGGCCCGTAGCTCGCGTGCGGTGGTGTCGACGAACACGACCTGATCGCTCACCACGGTCAGTGCCCCGGTATGACCGCTGGCCACCTCGGCCGGGCAGGACAACCGGTCCGCTTCGAGCGGCAACCGGCAGAGTTCGCGGCTGTTGAGCCGGTGCACCCACAACGTGCCGTCGGCCGTCACCACCGGCGGCCCGAGTGCGCCGCCTCCCGGCAGCGTGACCGGGTCCTCGCCGAGCCGGGTGATCGCGCCGGCTTCGCGGTAGACGGCGTACGCCGCCCCGGAGGCCTCGAGCGCGGTCGGCTGCTCCTCGGACGGCGCCTTCACCGGATCCTCGACCTTCAGGTCGGACTTGCCGAACTCGGTGATGCTGCCGCGCGCCAGCATGAACCCGTGCTTGTCGGTCTGCACGGTCCGCACGCCCGGGCCGAGGCCGGACACCGACACCTGCCCGTCGACCGCCTTGGTGCCGCCGTCGATGTGGAAGACCGTACCGAGCGTGCTGTTGTAGATCAGATGGCCGGTCTGCAGGAACTTCATCCCGCTGGTGTCCGCGCCCGCACCGGTGACCGCAAGCGTGGTGGCAACCACGCACACTGTCACCACAGCGGCCAACGCCGCCCGGGAACGCCACACTTCCTTGACCGACCGCATGCTCAGCTCGCGGTGGTGCCGGCCGTCGGTGCCGGTACGGCGGAGAGCACCTCGTCCACCACCGACGACGGAGGTCGTTGACTCAGCTCGGCGTCGGGCGTCAGCACCAGACGGTGCGCGAGGACCGGCTGCGCGACCTGCTTCACGTCGTCGGGCGTGGTGAACGCACGCCCGTCGGTGGCGGCGAACGCGCGGGCCGCTCGCACCAGGGCGATGCTGCCGCGTGGGCTCGCTCCGTACCGGACCGCGGTGTGCTCGCGGGTCGCGGCGGCAAGCTTCACGGCGTACGAACTGATCGCGGGATCCACGTGGACCGACCGGACCGCGGCGATCGCGTTCTGCAATGCCGGCACGTCGATGACCGGGCTGAGCGAATCGGGCCCGACCCGGCCGGTGTCGCCGAGCACGATCCGGACCTCGGCGTCGTGGTCGGGGTAGCCGATCTCGATCCGCATCAGGAACCGGTCGAGCTGGGCCTCGGGCAGCCGGTAGGTGCCCTCCATCTCGATCGGGTTCTGGGTGCCGATCACCAGGAACGGGTCCGGGACGGCGCGGGTGTTCGAGTCGACCGTGACGCGGCGCTCGGCCATCACCTCGAGCAGCGCGGACTGCGTCTTCGGCGTACCGCGGTTGATCTCGTCGGCGACCACCACGTTCGCGAAGATGCCGCCTGGGTGGAACTCGAACGACTCGTTGCCCTGGTGGTACACCATGACGCCGGTGATGTCGCCGGGCAGCAGATCCGGGGTGAACTGGATGCGGTTCCAGCTGGCGTCGATGCTGCGCGCGATGCACCGGGCGAGTGTGGTCTTGCCGAGCCCCGGTACGTCCTCGATCAGCAGGTGCCCCTCGGCGAACAGCGCGGTCAGCGCCAGCCGGATCACCTCAGGCTTCCCGTGAATCACCTTCGCCAGATTGTCCGCCACCAACCGGTAAGCCTCACCAGGCGGAATGGTCGCGCTCATGTAACTCCCCTGTGTACGCCGGACTGCACTCCGTGACCCTACTCAGCCCTGGTCCATCCGCTGTCCAGAACCGGTCTACTACTGGACAGTAGGCAGCTGGATCTCGAAGATCGCGCCGCCCTCGTCGGCGTTGTAGACCTTCAGGTCACCGCCGTGCGCGAGCACGACCCAGCGCACGATCGACAACCCGAGCCCGGTCGAGCCACCACCGGTCGTGCCGGTCGTGCCGTCGCCGGTCGTGTACGGGTCGAACAGGTCCGCGCCGACCGCCGGATCGATGCCCGGCCCCTGGTCCGCGACCGTGATCCGCCCGTCGGCGACCGTGACCGTGATGATCGCCTGGTCGGCGCCCGGTGTGCGACCGTGCCGCATCGCGTTCCCGAGGACGTTGCCGATCGCCCGCTGCAGCAGCGTCGGATCGGCCTTGACCATCGTCGGCGCGGTCACCAGCGAGAACCGCGCGCCCTCGGTCGGCAGGTCCTCGACGACGCCCGCGACCAGCTGATCCAGCCAGACCGGCTGCATCGCGAGGTGTTCGACTCCGGCCGCCAATCGTGCCCGAACGAGCAGACCGTCGATGATGTCGCCCATCCGTCCGGCCAGCCGTACAGTCCGCGGGAGCAGCTCCGCACGTTGTTCTGGGTCGCGGGCAGCGGTCTCGGCCAGGGCGCGGAGCGCGGCAACCGGCGTACGGAGATCGTGCGCGGTCTCGGCGAGGAGCGTCTCCTGCTGCTCCAGCGCGGCCATCGCAGGACGGATCGCGCGGCCGGACAGCCAGTAGCTGAGCAGCGCGGCGGCCCCGATCAGGATCGCGCAGACGACCAGTACGGCGATCGTCAGCTTCTGGTGCCGATCCGCCTGCGGCTGAGTGTTCTCCCAGGCCACGACGGCGCCCACGTACTGGTTGCTGGAATCCTTGAACGGCTTCGCCGCGACCCGGATCGGGTCACCGTTCAACGCCTTCTTGTCGGCCGACACCTGGACGCCGTCGCGCACTGCGTCCGCAGTGATTCCGGCAAGCAGTTGCTGGTCGACCTTGACGCAGCCACGGGTACTGAACCGTGCGGGAAAGTCGCTCGGTCGCCCTGGCATGACAGCGAAATCGGGGCAGTCGGCGGTCAGCGGGTCGGCCGGGACGCGGGCCGTGACGAGGGCGTCGTTGTGCTCGTCGATGAGCCGCAGTACGGGCTCGACGACCACGCTGAGGTTGTTGTCCAGCTGGGCGTCGGTACGTTGCGCGTCCAGGATGATGATGACCGGCGCCAGGATGATCAGCGCGACGGTGTTGATCGCGGTGAACAGGACCGTGAGCCACCAGCGCAACCGGCGCAGGTTGTCCGCGGACGGACCGCGCATCCCACGCCGGCTCATCCGGCCCTCACCGCGCCTGTCCGGGGTTGACCAGCCTGTACCCCTGGCCGCGGACAGCCTGGATCAGGTCCGGGCCGCCGCGCAGCCGGTTCCGCAGGCGGGTGATCGTGACGTCGACGGCGTTCGACATCGGGCCGTCGCCGTCCCAGCAGTGCTCGATCAGCTGGGCGCGCGTGACCAGCTGCTCGGGCCGCGACATCAGGTACTCGAGCACGCAGAACTCCTTGCCTCGCAGCGTCAGCAGTACGCCGGCCCGGTGCACCGTACGCCGCGCAGTGTCGAGCTCCACGTCTGCGTGCCGGATGATCGGCGGCCGGATCGTGGGACCCCGGCGCACCAGGCTGAGCACCCGGACGATCAGTTCCTCGACCGCGAACGGCTTGATCAGGTAGTCGTCGCCACCGTGCTCGAAGCCGTCCACCCGATCGGCCAGCGTGTCCCGTCCGGTCAGGAACAGTACCGGGACCGTCCAGCCCTCCTTGCGGCGGCGGCCGACGTACTCCAGCGAGTCGACCTTGCGGCCGTCGATCTCGAACATCCGGTCGAAGACCACGCAGTCGTACGCATTCACGAACAGCGCCTCGTCCGCGGCCGCGATGTCCACCGCCAGGTCGACGGCGAGCTTGGCGGAGCGGAGCGCCGCCGGGACGGCCACCTGGAGCTCCTCGTCGTCCTCTACCACCAGTACCCGCACGGTCAACCTCGCGTGTCATCGAAATGTCATCGTCCCCCCGGATCGTATGTGTCATGAACGGTCACGCAGCGCACTCACCGGACCGGTTGAGCTTCCGGGTCCTCGGCCCGCTCGAGGTCGACGGCCCGGACGGGCACCCGCTGGACCTCTGCGGCGGCAAGCCCGCAACCGTACTGACACTGCTCCTGCTGCACCGCAACGCCTGGGTCAGCACCGAGCAACTCGTCGACGCGGTCTGGGCGGGCCGGGACGTGCCGGCGTCCGCCCAGAACAACCTCAAGACGTACGTCTGGCAGCTGCGCCGCTCGCTGCCCGAGGAGCGGATCGAGAGCCGCCCTGGCGCGTACCGGGTACACGTCCTGCCCGGTGAGCTGGACGCGGACGTCGCCGCCGCCCTGTGCGACGAGGCGCGGGACCTGCTCACCCACAAGGACGCCGGCCACGCGGTACGGGTCGTCCAGGAGGCGCTTGGCCTCTGGCGCGGTGCGCCGTACGACGGCCTGACCGCCGACGCGACCTCCGCGGTCGACCGGCTCACCGAGCTGCACCGGGCGCTGCGCGAGGACCTCGCGGATGCCCAACTGCTGCTGGAGCGGCCCGCCGAGGCGATCGCTGTACTGCGGGCGCTCACCGAGGAGGAGCCGCTGCGCGAGCTGGCCTGGGCGCGGCTGATGACGGCGTACCGCCAGGTGGGCCGCCGGCACGACGCGCTGGCCGCGTACCAGCGAGCGCGGACCGCGCTGGTCCGCGACCTCGGCATCGAGCCTGGTGCCGAACTGACCGCGCTGCATCAGCAGATCCTCAGTGAGGAGTCGCCTGCGGTCCTGGCGACGCCGGTGCCGCCGGTGACCTCGAACCTGCCGCCGCGGGTGCGCGGGTTCATCGCTCGCGGACCCGAGCTGCGGGCGCTGCGCGGCGCGACCGGAGTGGTCACGATCGACGGGATTCCTGGCATCGGCAAGACCGCGTTCGCACTCGAGGTCGCCGCCGCCTCCGGATTCGAGACCCAGCAGTACGTCGACCTGAACCGGTCGGCGTCCTTGGCGGCGCCGTTCGCGACCGGCCTGCTGATCCTGGACAACGTCGAGCACGCCGACCAGGTCCGGCACCTGCTGCCGAACGACCCGAACGCGCTGGTGCTCGTGATCAGCCGCCGCCGGCTCTCCGACCTGGACCGGACGGCCGCGCTGACACTCGACGTACTCGCGCCGGACGACGCCGCACGGTTCACCGACATCGAGCAGATCCTGTCCTCCTGCGGCGGTCATCCTGGAGCGCTCCGGCACCTGGTCGAGCGGCTGCGCAACCGGCAGCCGTGGACCGTCACGCGGATGGCTGCCCGCCTCGAGGAACAGACGGCGCGCTGCCAGGCGCTGGCCGAAGTACTGGCCCGCTTCGACACCGCGTACGACACGCTCCCCGGTCCCGTCCAGCGGCTGTACCGGCTGATCGGGATGAGCCCGCGCTTCGATCTCCGCCAGGCGGCTCGGGTTGCCGGCGTCAGCCAGTCCGAGGCCGAGTTGATGATCGACCAGCTGATGGACCTCAACCTGGTCGCCGAACCGGCACCGGGCCGGTTCGAAATGCTCGCGGTCGTTCGCGATCACGCGAACCAGCTGCTGGTCGCCGCCGGCCCGAAAGCGGAGCTGGTCGCATGAGAGCGGCCGCCTACGGCTCCGCGCCCCGGGCGGAGGGCGGGTCGGAGTACGGCGGTTCCACGGCGACCATCCCGCAGGCGACCGCGGTCGGGACCGCGCTGGTTCAGCCCCGGGTGCAGCAGCCGCGGACGCTGGTCGCCTCCGTGGGATCGGCCGAACCGTCCAAGCCGAAGTTGCGCCTGAACGACGAGCCGGCCGCTCCCGCACCGTCCGCGGACTCTGTCGAGCGCCCGGACAAGGCGATCCATGTCGGGCAGATCGTGTGCTGGCAGCTGGCCGTCGTCGCGATCGGCGCGTCGACCAGCGGCTCCCGGACCATCCTGGTCCTGACCTCGGTCGCGGCCGTCTCGCTGATCCTGCTCACCGCGGTCCGCGTCCGCGGTTCGTGGCTGTACCGCTGGGTCGGTGTGCTGCTGCTGTTCCTGGTCCGTCGTCGTCGGCACGACCTCGGCGACGACCTCGCGATCCGGCTGGTCAGTACGTTCCAGGGCCGGACCTCGACCGATCGGGTGATCGTCCGCGAGCAGCCGTACGGCGTCCTCAGCCGGCCTGCGGGAGCGAGCGTCGCGTTGCGGCTCGGGCCGGACATGCACCATCGGCTGCTGCCGCAGTTCGGGTCGTTCGCCGAGGCGACCGACGAGCAGCCGGTCGGCATCGACGTACAGCTCGTCCTGCACACCGGGGTGAAGCAGAACCAGCCGCCGCGGGCATGGATCGCGATCGCGGCCGAGCGGACACCGGACATCGCGACCGACGAGCAGCTGCGGCAGGTGCTGGCGAACACGGTCCGCCGACTGGTCCGGCGGTTCGACCGCGAGCAGGTCGAGAGCATGCCGCTCGACGAGTCCGACCTGCTGGCGTCGCTCGGCGCACTGGCGCACGCGAACGCGGGCCGCGGCCAGATCCACGAACGCTGGGCCTCCTGGTCCTGCGGCCCGGTACGGCAGCTGTGCGTCCGGCTGGCCGGATCCGCATCCTTGCCTGCAGCAACTACACAGGCGTTGATCGGCACCCTGCTCGGAACCGGCACCGGCGCCGCACAGACCATCGCCGTCACCGTCACCTCGACCTCCACCCGCCACGACGTCGTCCTCCGGCTCGCCGCCTCACACCCGGCGACGCTGGACACGGCGTTCTCCGTCCTCACCACACTGGCCCGCTCCTTCGGCGTCGAGCCAGAACGCCTAGACGGCCGCCACGCCACCGGCGTAGCCGCCACCCTTCCCTTGGGGGTCAAGCTATGACTGTGCACCTTGCCATGCCTCCGGCGCGGCGGGTCATGGGGCTCGACCTCCCGGCCTTCCCTCGTCGCTCCAGTCGCTCCGCTCCCTCCGCTCCTCAGTCCAGGCCGGGAGGCCCCATGACCGTCACGATGCTCAACCGACCCACTGGATTTCAGCAGGTCCCTGCGCACAGCGGGCTTGCGGAACTGCTTGCGTCCGCTGAGAACGAAGTGATTGCGATGAGCACGCTGACTCCGGCGGGGCCGACATTCGGGCCGCGCGAGGTCAAGCACGGCGTGCGCTACCGGGCGATCT
Source organism: Kribbella sp. NPDC048928 (assembly GCF_043197975.1). NCBI lineage: Bacteria > Bacillati > Actinomycetota > Actinomycetes > Propionibacteriales > Kribbellaceae > Kribbella > Kribbella sp. NPDC048928. Next base: position 503,966 of record NZ_JBICUC010000007.1, read on the forward strand.
TCCCCGATCACGCACGCACCACGCCGACCGTCGGCCGGCACCTCGGCGCACTGTCGGTGGCCGGCGTCGCCGTACGGACGATCCCGCAGGTGCCGATGAACGCGATCGTCATCGACGGCTCGGTCGTCGTGCTGCCCGCCGACACCGCGAACGGCAGCGTCGCCGTACTGCGACTGACGAGCGTGGTCGCGACCGCTCTGGAGTTGTTCGAGCGGATCTGGCCGGACGCCGTGCCGCTGGCCGACCGCGACCTGCCGGACGAGGCCGACCTGTCGCTGCGGGAGCAGGAGATGCTCCGGCTGCTGGCACTCGGCGCGACCGACGAGGTGGCCGCGGCACACCTGGACATCTCGGTCCGTACGGTCCGGCGAATGGTCGCGCAGATCATGAACCGGCTCGGCGCCCGTAGCCGTTTCCAGGCCGGCGTCAAGGCAGCAGACCGCGGCTGGTTGCTAGAGCGCGCGTCATGAGGACCCTGACCGTCGCGGCCGATCGTCCCGGCGCGTACCGCACGATCGGCTCCGCTCTCCTCGAGGCGCCGGACGGAGCCACGGTGGCGATCGCTGCCGGGACGTACGCCGAGACGCTCGAGCTCACCGGTCGGACGGTCACGCTGCAAGCCGAGGACGGCGCAACCGTCGTACTGGACGGGTCAGGTGCCGACTGGCCGACGATCCGCGCTGTCGACGGCGCACTGACCGTGCGCGGCCTGGAGATCCGTGCGAGTGAAGGCGTCGCGGTCTCCGTCGACCGTACGGCGCTGACACTTTCGCACTGCGCCGTCATGGGGAAGACGCGGCCGGCGATCAGCGTGCATGCGAGTACGTCGTTCAGCATCGAGCGCTGCACCGTGAGCGGCGCGGAGACCGGGATCGTGGTCGAAGGCGCCGGCGGGCAGATCCTGGACACCACCGTCCGCGAGGTCACCGGCGACGGCATAGTCGTTGCCCTGGGCGCCGATCCGCTGATTCGCGGCTGCGTCGTCAGCGGCTGCGGCGGACGCGGCGTGTACAGCTACCAGTACAGCCGTCCGGAGCTCGTCGACGTCGAGGTCGCCCGGACCGGCGCGGAAGGTATCGGCGTCGCCCATGGCAGTATGCCCGTGCTGCGCCGGCCGCAGATCCACGACACCCGAGGACCCGCGATCACCTTCGCGGCCGGCTGTGGTGGGACGGTCGAGGGACTGCGCGCCTCGAACACCGCAGAGCCCGCGCTGTCGGTCGCGGCGGGCAGCACGGTCGACGTGGTCGAGGAGAGTACGGCCGCGGTCGAGAACGGACCCGTCGACGACCTGCTCGCCGAGCTCGACGCGATGGTTGGACTGCCCGCGGTCAAGGCCGAGGTCCGCGCGCTCGTCGACGAGATCCAGGTGAACGAGTGGCGCCGGTCCGCGGGCCTGTCGATCGGCGCGGTCAGCCATCACCTGATCTTCGCGGGCGCACCGGGGACCGGGAAGACGACCGTGGCGCGGCTGTACGGGAAGCTGCTGAAGGCGCTCGGTGCGCTGCCCGACGGAGGGTTCGTCGAGGTGTCGCGGCGGGATCTGGTGGGTCAGTACATCGGGCATACCGCGGAGAAGACCGCGCAGGTGTTCGAGAAGGCGCTCGGCGGCGTGCTGTTCATCGACGAGGCGTACACCCTGTCGCGCGGGGCCGACGGCGACTACGGGCAGGAGGCGATCGACGCGCTGGTCAAGCTGATGGAGGACCACCGCGACGAGATCGCGATCATCGTCGCCGGGTACACCGTCGAGATGACCGGCTTCCTGGCCGCGAACCCCGGCCTGGCATCCCGGTTCTCCAAGACCATCGAGTTCGAGAACTACACCGCCGCGGAGCTGCTGCTGATCACCGACCGAATGGTTGCCGGGGGCGACTATCTCCTGGACCCGGCGGCCGGCGGACCGCTGACGTCGTACTTCGACCGGATCGCGGGCGGCCCCAACTTCGGCAACGCGCGCGAGGCCCGCCGCCTGGTCGAAGCGATCCGGAAAGCCCAGTCGCAACGCCTGCGCACGCTGGGCCGCCGCCCCACCCTCGAAGAACTCCGCGCCCTCCTGGCCGACGACGTAACCACCGCCGCCGGCTGAGAGGCCGATCCCGGTGGCCTGGTCTGGCGGGCCCTGTCACCGGTTTGGTGGGTTCAGTTGAGGGTGTGCTTGGGGATGTCCTGGTGTGCGGATGGGCGGTGGTTGTCGCCCGCGGTGTGCTCGACGGTGCGATCAGTCGGGCGTGGGGCCGGACAGACGGGGCCGCGGCGGATCGGGCCGCCACCCAGTTTCCGGCTCTTCCACTGTTTGTCCTCGTAGTCGTAGTAGGTGTCGACGCCTCCGACGGTCATCCGGTCCTCCCGTGGTAACCCCCCGGCCCTGCTGGCCTCTCCACGGTCCGCCACGTGGACCGTGGCCACAAGCGATTCCGGAAATCACCACGGATCAACACCGGTGAACGCTGGCTTGTGTTGATTTGATCGACAAACGTGGGGCGTTGGTAACTCTCACACGGCGACGATCGCTACGCCGTGACCCGGCAACCGCACTCCGGCGTCGGTCACCTCGGCTCCGGCGAACGACATCACCAGGTACTCCGTGCCGAGCGGATCGCCCCGGTCGACCGGCACCAGCGCCTCCTCGGCGGCCAGGTTCGCGACCACCCGCAGGCTGCCGCGGCTCACCACCAGCCAGCCGCCGGCCGGATCGAACGCGACCCCGGCGGACTCGAGCCGGTCGTCGCGCAACTCCGGCATCCGCGCCCGGAACGTGAGCAGATGCCGGTACCAGGCGAGCAGCTCCCGATGCGGCTCGTCGTCGGGCTCCGACCAGTCGAGCACCGAACTGCGCCACGTCTGCGGATCCTGCGGGTCCGGGATCTCGTCCGCGTCCCAGCCGAACTCCGCGAACTCCCGCCGCCGCCCCGTCCGCACCGCATCGGCCAGCGCCGGCTCGGTGAAGTCCGTGAAGAACCTCCACGGCGTCGAGGCACCCCACTCCTCACCCATGAAGAGCATCGGCGTGTACGGCGACGTGAGCACGAGCGCGGCGCCGATCGCCAACTGCCCCGGGGTCAACGCGGGACGGTCACCGAGCGCCCGGTTGCCGATCTGGTCGTGGTTGGACGTGTACGCGAGGAACTGGCTGCCGCGATGCGTCCGCGGATCGACCGGCCGCCCCCACAGCTTGTGCCGGAACGTGGAGTACGTGCCGTCGTGCAGGAACACCTTGGTCAGTGTCTTCGCGAACACCGCAGGATCGCCGAAGTCCACGTAGTACCCGAAGCGCTCACCGGTCAGCAGCGAGTGCAGCGCGTGGTGGAAGTCGTCGCTCCACTGCGCGGTCATCCCCATCCCGCCATCGGACACCGGGTCCACCGTGCGCGGATCGTTCAGGTCCGACTCCGCTACGAGGCCCAGCGGCCGTCCGAGCTCTCTGGACAGCGCGGCGGTCTCCGTGGACAGCTGCTGGAGCAGGTGCGTCGGGCTGTCGTCGACGAGTGCGTGGACGGCATCAAGTCGCAGTACGTCGAAGTGGAAGTCGCGGAACCAGCGCAGCGCGTTGTCGCAGATCCACCGGCGTACCTCGGAGCTCCCGGTGTCGTCCAGGTTGACGGCCGGGCCCCACGGCGTGGAGTGCCGCGTGGTGAAGTACGGACCGAACTTGTCGAGGTAGTTCCCGCTCGGGCCCAGGTGGTTGTAGACCACGTCGAGACAGACAGCCAGCCCGGCGTCATGACAGCGGTCGACGAACCGCTGCAGCGCCTCCGGGCCGCCGTACGGGGCGTGCACCGCGTACAGGTCGACGCCGTCGTACCCCCAGCCGTGGACACCGGGGAACGCCGCGACCGGCAGCAGCGAGACCACCTCGACGCCCAGCACCGCCAGGTAGTCCAGGTGCTCGGCGGCCGCGTCCAGCGTGCCTTCGAGCGTGAACGTACCGATGTGCAGCTCGTAGAACACGGCGCCGCGAGCGTCCCGGCCAGTCCAGCTGTCGTCCGTCCACTCGTGGCGGTCCGCGTCGAACACCCTGCTGAACCCGTGGACGCCGTCGGGCTGCCAGGCACTGCGTGGATCGGGCAGTGGGTCGCTGCCGTCGATGGAGTACGCGTAGTCGGTGCCGTGGTGCGCTTCCGCCACCTGTCGTTCCCACCAGCCGTCGTGGGCCCAGCGCATCGGCAGTACGCCGTCGCGCAGGACCAGATCGACGTTCGTTGCCGTTGGCACCCAGACGCGGAAGGTGTGCATGTCAGCTCCTGACCAGCAGCGCGACCGGCAGATCGCTCAGCAGGTCGTCGATCCGGGCGGCACCGGCGACCTCGCGGCCGGTCAGTACGTTCTTCCACTGGCCACTCGGCAGCACGACAGTGCTCTCGCCCCAGCCACCGAGCCGCTGCAGTGCTGCGGGCAACCGGGTCGCCACCGTGATGACCGCGTCGCCACGCGCATACGCGACCGCGTGCCCGTTCGACGTCGGCAGTGGCGTGTAACTGCCAGCAAAGGCATCTGCGTACTGGCGACGGATCCGCAACGCACGGGACGTCACCAGCAGCTTCTCGTCGGACAGGTCCTGCGGCTTGCCTCCAGCGTCCAGCCGCTGCAGCCGCTCGATGCGCTGCTGGTAGTCGACCTCACGCCGGTTGTCCGGGTCCACAAGGGACAGGTCGACCAGCTCGGTGCCCTGGTACACATCCGGTACGCCGGGCATCGTCAACTGCACCAGCTTCTGCCCGAGCGTTGCTGCGCGTACGTAGCCGGTCTGGTCGTCCGCGAAGCGGCGTACCGAGTCCAGCACTGTCTTGTCCTGCAGGACTGCTTTAGCGAACCCCGCCACCGTCTGCTCGTACTCCTCGTCCGGAGACGTCCAGGAGGTCAGTCGCTTGGCCTCACGGATCGCCTTGAGCAGGTAGGCCTGCAGCCGGTCCTCGGCGAGCGGGCCGTCGTCCCAGGTGCCGAAGAGCGTCTGCCAGAACAGGTACTCCGTGCTGCCGTCCAGTAGTGGGCTGCGGTGCTCCTCGGACAGGCGGCGCCACTCGCGGACAGCCTCGGACCACGCCGCGGGTTGCTCGGACAGCACACCGAGGCGTGCACGTACGTCCTCGGAGCGCTTGGTGTCGTGTGTGGACAGCGTGGTCATCGTCTTCGGCCAGTGCTTGTTCAGCCGGGAGGCGTACGCGTGGAACTCCTCCGGCGAGACGCCGAAGTGCTCCGGGTCCCCACCGACCTCGTTGAGCGACGTGAGCCGCAGCCACCGGTAGAACGCGGTGTCCTCGATGCCCTTGGCCATCACCGGACCGCACGTCTGCTGGAACCGTACGATCAGCTCGGCCCGCGCCTGCTCGTCGATCGTGCTGGTCTCCCGGCCGAGCAGCAGGTGCAGTACGACGTCCAGCGTGGCCTGCCGGTCCTCGTCGAGGTTGGCCCGGGCCTTCTCGGCCGCCCGCTCCAGCGCGGCCACCGCCGACGCCGGGGCCGGCTCACCTGGTACGACATACGCGCGGTAGATGTCGAAGTGGACGAGCAGCTCGGCCACGACCGCATGGAACGACCGCCTGGTGTGGTCACGCAGCCGAACGTCGTCCTGGCAGATGCGGGCCATCAACTCGACCAGGCGATGCACCTCGGCGTACTGACCGTGCTGGACGATCTCCCGCTTCGCCTCCTCAACCACCGGCGCGAAGTCGGCCGGCGCACCGGTCAACTCGGAGTGCAGCGCCGACAGCGGTGCAGCACCCGCGGGGTCGATGAACAGTCCGCCGACGCGCAGCAGAGCGTCGTACCCGGTAGTGCCGGCGCAGGGCCAGTCGCGCGGCAGCTCCTCGTCGCCTTCAAGGATCTTCTCCACCACGACCCATGCGCCGCCGGTGCGCTCGGCCAGCCGGCGCAGGTACCCACGGGGATCGGCCAGGCCGTCCGGGTGGTCGATGCGGTATCCGTTCAGCTTGCCCTCGTGCAGCAGCGCCAGCAGGAGCTGATGCGTCGCGTCGAAGACCTCCTGCGTCTCCTGCCGTACTGCGGCGAGCGTGTCGACGTCGAAGAACCGCCGGTAGTTCAGCTCCTCGTCAGCGACCCGCCAGTGCGCCAGGCGGTACCACTGCTCGGTGACAAGCTCCTCCAGCGGCAGCGCCTCCGTCCCCGGGCGCAGCGGGTACTCGTGCTCGTAGTACCGCAGCACGTCGCCGTCGACCGACAGCTCACCGTCGGCCAGCACCTTGCCGATCCGGTGACCGAGCACCGCCATCAGCAGCGGCTGGTTGCCCGCACCCCAGTCCACGTCGAACCAGTCCGCGTACTGCGAACCCGGCCCGAGCCGCAGCACCGACCACAGCGCCTTGTTCAGGCTCTCCGGCGTCGGTACGGCGACGTGGTTCGGGACGACGTCCGCGACGGCACCCATGCGGTGCTCGGTGAGCCGGGCCGAGAGGTTATCCAACGCGGGCCGGCCGCCCATCGGCTCCGACAGGCGGCTGTGGTCCACCACGTCGTACCCGTGGGTCGAACCGGGCGCAGCCTGGAGGATGGGCGACAGGTACGCGTGGGAGATCCCGAGGCTCGCCAGGTACGGGACCACCGCGGCCGCGTCGTCGAAACCGAACTCGGCGCGGAGCTGGAACCGGTAGGTGGCCTGCGGGACCCCCCTCATCCGGCAGCCTGCCTCGGACGGGTCAGGATCACCGTGCTGCGGGCCTCCAGCTGGACCGTGCTGCCCGCCGGATGCGGCTCCTCAGGGCCGGCGCCCGTGCTGGTCGTCGTGTCCACCACCACCGTCCAGCCCTCGCCGTACTCCTCCGGTGGCAGCAGGAAGTCGACCGGTTCGAAGTTGCCGTTGAGCAGCACCATGAACGAGTCGTCGACCACCGGCTCGCCGCGCGGGTCCGGCTCGGAGATCGCGTCGCCGTTCAGGAAGACCGCCATCGCGCGGGCGTCGTCGCGCTGCCAGTCACCGTTCTGCATCTCGGTGCCGTTCGGCGTGAACCACACCAGGTCGCCGAGGCCGTCGACGCCGGTGTCACCGTGGAAGAACCGGCGCCGGCGCAGGACCGGGTGGTTGTTGCGCAGCTTGACCAGCGACCGGGTGAACTCGAGCAGGTGCTTCTGCGGCTCGTCCAGCTCCCAGTCGATCCAGGCGAGCTCGTTGTCCTGGCAGTAGACGTTGTTGTTGCCGCGCTGCGTCCGGCCGAGCTCGTCGCCGTGGGCGATCATCGGCACGCCCTGCGAGATCAGCAGGGTGGTCAGGAAGTTCCGCTCCTGCTTGGCGCGCAGCCGCAGCACCTCGGGGTCGTCGGTCGGGCCCTCGGCGCCGCAGTTCCAGGAGCGGTTGAAGCTCTCGCCGTCGTTGCCGCCCTCGCCGTTCGCCTCGTTGTGCTTCTCGTTGTACGAGACCAGGTCGCGCAGGGTGAAGCCGTCGTGCGCGGTGATGAAGTTGATGCTCGCCAGCGGCCGGCGGCTGTCGTCCTGGTACAGGTCGGACGAGCCGGTCAGCCGGGACGCGAACTCGGCGAGCGTGGACTTCTCGCCGCGCCAGTAGTCCCGGACGGTGTCGCGGTACTTGCCGTTCCACTCGGTCCACAGCGGCGGGAAGTTGCCGACCTGGTAGCCGCCGTCGCCGACGTCCCACGGCTCGGCGATCAGCTTCACCTGGCTCACCACCGGGTCCTGCTGGACCATCTCGAAGAACGCCGACAGCCGGTCCACCTCGTGGAACTGCCGGGCCAGCGTGGCCGCCAGGTCGAAGCGGAAGCCGTCGACGTGCATCTCGGTCACCCAGTAGCGCAGCGAGTCCATGATCAGCTGCAGGACGTGCGGGTGCCGCATCAGCAGGCTGTTGCCGGTGCCGGTGGTGTCGTAGTAGTGCGTCTTGTCCTGGTCGACCAGCCGGTAGTAGGCCGCGTTGTCGATGCCCTTGAACGACAGCGTCGGGCCGAACTCGTTCCCCTCGGCGGTGTGGTTGTAGACGACGTCGAGGATCACCTCGATGTCCGCCTCGTGCAGCGCCTTCACCATCGTCTTGAACTCGGTCACCTGCTGACCGCGGGTCCCGGTCGAGCAGTAGGCGTTGTGCGGTGCGAAGAAGCCGATCGTGTTGTAGCCCCAGTAGTTCGACAGGCCGAGCTCCTGCAGGTGCCCGTCCTGCGCGAACTGGTGCACCGGCATCAGCTCGATCGCGGACACCCCGAGCTCCTTGAGGTGCTCGATGACCGCCGGGTGGCCGATCCCGGCGTACGTGCCGCGGATGTTCTCCGGCAGCCCCGGGTGGGTCTTGGTGAGGCCCTTGACGTGCGCCTCGTAGATCACCGTCTCGTGGTACGCGTGCCCCGGCGGGCGGTCGGTGCCCCAGTCGAAGAACGGGTTGGTCACCACCGAGACCATGGTGTGCTCGCGGTTGTCCATGGTGTTCAGCTCGTCCGGCTGGCCGAACCGGTAGCTGAACAGCGACTCGTCACCGTCGATCTGCCCGTCGACAGCCTTCGCGTACGGGTCCAGGAGCAGCTTGGACGGGTTGCACCGGTGCCCCTCGGCCGGGTTGTACGGCCCGTGCACCCGGAAGCCGTACTGCTGGCCGGGCTGGACGCCCGGGAGGTACCCGTGGTGCACGAAACCGTCCACCTCGGTCAGCTGCACCAACTGTTCCGTCCCGTCGTCGCCGAGCAGCGACAGGTCAACTCGTTCGGCAACCTCCGAGAACACCGCGAAGTTCGTCCCGGAGCCGTCGTACGTGGCACCGAGAGGGTAAGGACGACCAGGCCATTTCTGCACCAGACGACAGTAGCCACCCCTACCCCCAGGCACTGCACGGCGGGGTGTTTCGCTTCCGAGAATTCACCGACCAAGGGATTGCAACAACCTGCAATAGTTGGAACGTCCCAATTTCCGCTCGGTTCGGCTAAGCTCCCACGCTTGTGACACCGCCCTCCCCTCGCCGAGCGGTCTTCCTGGACTCGACCGGACGTCGCCGTAGAACCATCCGCAGAACCGGCGCTCTCCTCGCCGTGCCTACCGTCGGTTACCTGGTGCTCATGGCCAGTAGCCTGCTCGGTGGGCCACAGATGGACACGCCGTTGATCCCGCTGCCCGACAACGCCAAAGCCAAGCACCACCCGACCACGCCGGCCGTCGAGGCGGCAGTACAGACCCCGACTCCGGGTGACGATTCGGCCACTCCGGGCAGCGACCCGTCCGAGCAGTCGAGCACGGGCATGAGCTCCCCGACCGACGGTTCGTCGACCTCACCGTCGTCGAGCACGAGCACGACCGCTCCGACTGCGCCGGCCACAGCACCTCCGACCGTCGGCAGTACGACGATCGTCCCGCCGGTGCCGCCGACCGCCGTACCGACAGTCGTCCCGATCACCGCGCCGCCCAGCACCACTGCGCCGACGACGGCGCCGACAACGACCACCACGACCACCGCGCCGACTGCGACGACCACCTCCACGAACCACGGCAAGAAGCCGACCACCCCACCCGGCAAGACCAAGACGCCCACGCAGCCGTGAGCCGCCCGGTCGCGCGGCGGGCCAAACAGGTACCGCTGCGTACGCACTGGATCGTCCTGACCATGTTGCTGGTCTGCCTGTCGACCATGCTGCTGCTGAACGGCTACACGCACCACATGTTCGGCGCGGAGCCGGACGGCGCGGTCAGGTCGCCCGGCGGGTCCGGGAACGTACCGCGGCAGATCGCGACCGGCGGTCCGGTGATCGACGCAGGCTCCGGCGCGCCCCGATCGGTGGCGCCGCACGCCCGCACCATCGCACTCACGTTCGACGACGGCCCCGACCCGGTCTGGACGCCCAAGGTCCTCGACCTGCTCCGCGAGCAGCACGTGCACGCGACCTTCTTCGTCGTCGGCACCGCGGTCGCGGCGCACCCGGAACTGGCCCGCCGGATCGTTGCCGAAGGCCACCAGATTGCGGTGCACACGTTCACGCACGCGAACCTGTCGACCGCCTCCTCGTGGCGGCGGGCGCTGGAGCTCCGGCAGAGCCAGCTGATCCTCGCCGGTGCCACAGGTGTCAGTACGACACTCATCCGGCCGCCGTACTCCTCCGAGCCGAGTGAACTGACCGACCGCGACTGGAAGGCACTGCAGGAGATCCGTGCCGCCGGATACCTGGCCGTACTGTCCAGCCAGGACAGTGAGGACTGGCGGCGGCCAGGGGTCGAGCAGGTGATCGCCAACTCGATGCCACGCAGCACTGCGGGACAGGTGCTGCTCATGCACGACGCAGGTGGCGACCGTGGCCAGACCATCGAGGCTCTGACCAGGCTGCTCCCCCGGCTGAAGGCTCGTGGCTTCCGGTTCGACACGGTCAGCGAGGCGGTCGGCCTTCCGGACCCGACGCAGAAGTCCGGCCTGCTGGAGCGCGTCCGCGGCCTCGCGGTCATCTGGGTGCTGCGGATCAGCAACTGGGTCCTGACCGTCATCGGTTGGCTCTTGTACGCCGCCGGTGCGCTGAGCGTGCTGCGGGCGATCACCACGGTCGTCGCCGCCCGCCGGCACGCGAAGATGCGCGGCTGGACCTACGGGCCACCGGTGACCGAGCCGGTCAGCGTCATCGTTCCGGCGTACAACGAGAGCGCGGGGATCGAGGCGGCGATCCGGTCGCTGATCGCGTCCGACCATCCGCTGGAGGTGATCGTCGTCGACGACGGCTCCACGGACGGTACGGCGGACCTCGTCGAATCGCTGCACCTGCCCGGCGTACGCGTGATCCGGCAGGTGAACGCCGGCAAGCCGGTCGCGCTCAACACCGGGCTGAAGGCGGCCCGGTTCGAGCTGGTCGTGATGGTCGACGGCGACACAGTGTTCGAGCCGGACGCGGTACGCAAGCTCATCCAGCCGTTCGGGCATCCTGCGGTCGGAGCGGTCTCTGGGAACGCCAAGGTGGGCAACCGCCGCGGTCTGCTCGGTCGCTGGCAGCACATCGAGTACGTGATCGGGTTCAACCTGGACCGGCGGCTGTTCGACCTCGCGGAGTGCATGCCGACCGTACCGGGCGCAGTCGGCGCGTTCCGACGTACGGCGCTGGAACGCATCGGCGGGCTCAGCGACGTGACGCTGGCCGAGGACACCGACCTGACGATGGCGCTGTGCCGGGACGGGTGGCGCGTGGTCTACGAGGAGAGCGCGGTGGCGTGGACCGAGGCCCCTGCCTCGATGGGCGCCCTGTGGCGTCAGCGGTACCGCTGGTGCTACGGCACCCTCCAGGCGATGTGGAAGCACCGGGGCGCGATGGTGCAGCGCGGCCGGGCCGGGAAGTTCGGCCGGCGCGGTCTGACGTACCTGATGCTCTTCCAGGTCCTGCTGCCGCTGCTCGCACCGGTGGTTGACGTGTTCGCGATCTACGGCCTGGTGTTCCTCAACCCGGTGCGGGTGCTGGGCGTGTGGGCCGCCTTCGTACTGCTGCAGCTGGGCATGGGGTTCTACGCGTTCCGGCTGGACGGCGAGCGGGCCGGTCCGCTGTGGACGCTCCCGCTGCAGCAGTTCGTTTACCGGCAGCTGATGTACCTCGTAGTGATCCAGTCGGTCTTCACCGCACTGGCCGGTACCAGGCTGCGCTGGCAGCGCATGGAGAGGTACGGCAGTCTGCAGGCACCGATCGTGCCCTAACCTACAGTGATGAGATTCTCACGGGGAGTACTGTTCGCTGCTGCCGCGCTGCTGACTATGACTGCGGGCGCCAAGCCGTGCATCGTCGGCGGCACGGTGACCGGGGTCAGCGAGGCGCCGTGGGTGATCGCGCTGAACACCACCCAGTCCACGTCGTCGAGCGGGCGGTACTGCGGCGCCGCCCTGGTCGCGCCGAACAAGATCGTCACCGCCGCACACTGCATGGACGAGGCCGTCTCCACGTACTACGCGGTGCAGGGCCGCGCCAACCTCGCAGACGACTCGGTCGGGCGGGTGTCCGCGATCAGCAAGGCGTGGGTCGACCCGCGCTACAACACCACGGACAAGCGGTACGACATCGCCGTACTCACCCTGGCCAAGCCGTTCATCGGGGTGCCGGTGCTGCCGCTCGAGACGCGGTCCCGGGCGGACAGCGCCGGGGCCGTGCCGACGGTGTACGGGTGGGGCGACACGCAGGGCACCGGGCCGGACGAGACGCTGCAGAAGGCCGCCGTACCGGACCTCGGCGACAAGACGTGCCTGGCGAACAAGAGCTACGTCAGCAACGGGTACACCGCAGCGACCAACGTGTGCGCCGGGTATCTCAAGGGCGGCGTCGACGCCTGCCAGGGCGACTCCGGTGGCCCCCTGGTCCTCAACGGCCGCCTACTAGGAGTCGTCTCCTGGGGCCAAGGCTGCGCCCAGCCCGGCGACCCCGGCGTCTACACCGAGGTCGCCGCCACAGCGAAGGGCCTCCTGCAACACTGAGGGGATGACTGATCCTGTCCGTGTGATCAAGGCTGGTGAGTTGGTTGCCGCCGACCCGACGTCCGGCATGCTTCGGATGCGCGCCTTCGAGTTGCCGATTTTGTGGGCGGGGCAGGTTGTCACGGAGCCTGGGGCGATGTCTGGTTGGCATCACCACGACAAGAACGAGAGCAGTCTCTACATCGTCTCCGGCGTCCTGCGGCTCGAGTTCGAGGGCTCCGACGAGTACCTGGACGCGGTGGCCGGTGATTTCGTGCATGTACCGGCCTTCACGATCCACCGCGAGAGCAACCCGACCGATGCGCCTTCCTTGGCGATCATTGCGCGGGCCGGCGGCGGGATCCCGACCGTGAACGTCGAGCCACCCATCCACTGAGTCATTGCGTCTGTCCATAACACCTATTTAGGTCTTGCCGATACCGAAGCCGTGCGGCAGGGTTGTCGCCGTGCCAGAACGACACGCGATCGCGGTGGTTGACGACCGGGCGGCCAGAGAGCAGGCCCACCAGGCGGGTCAGGACGCCTGGTGGGTCTATCTCAAGGAGGTACTGGGGCATCTTCGGCTCCCGTACCAAGTGACCGAAACTGCGCCACCGGACGACGCCAAGGTGCTGATCTATCCGACCGCGCCTGACGCGGTGCCTGACGGGCTCGAACAGTGGGTGCGCGACGGTGGCGTGCTGATCGTGACAGGCGATCCTGGTCCACTGGCCGCGCTCGCCGGCGTCTCTGCAGAAGGCCTGGTCACCGAAGGACACGTCACCCTGGAGGACAGCCCGGTCTGGTCGTCACGGCCGCCGGTTGCACTGCACGCGGTCGGCGGTACTCACCTCAGCGACGGCGAGGTCGACGTACTCGCGCGTTGGCTGAACGGCAGGTCGGCGATCGCCCTCAGACAGCTGGACGCTGGCGTGGTGCTGACGTACGGCGTGGATCTGTGGCAGAGCATCGTCCGGATCCAGCAGGGATACGCCGTCACCGCCGACGGCGAACCTGCTGCCGACGGCACGGCGCCGATCGACGACGGTCTCCTGAAGTGCGAAGACGGGATGGTGCTCAGTTTCGAGCACGACCGCGCGATGCCGCCGGGCGAGCCGGACCTGGTCGAACCGTTCCTGCATACGTATCCACCGCCGAGCGCCGTCCCGATGTTCGACCAGCCGCAGGCCGACTGGTGGTGCTCGCTGTTCGCCCAGAGCCTGTGGTGGGCCGCCGAGCACACCGGCACCGCGGTCCCGTGGCTCTGGTACTGGCCGTCCGGCGTCGACGCCGTCGCGCACATGTCGCACGACTCCGACGGCAACATCGACGAGCAGGGCCGAGCAGCGCTGGATGCGTTCGAGGAGGCCGGCGTCCAGGTCACCTGGTGCCATGTCTTCCCGGGCGGCTACTCCCCCGACGTACACGCGGACATCACCGCGGCCGGCCACGAGAACGCCCTGCATTACAACGCGATGGGCGATGCCGACCTCGCATCGTGGGGCTGGCCGCAGATACGCGCACAGTACGCCTGGGCGCAGGCCGTGACGGGGACCGAGCAGATCGTCTCGAACAAGAACCACTACACGCGCTGGGAGGGCTGGACAGACTTCTACACGTGGTGCGAACGGCTCGGTATCCAGCTCGACGAGTCCCGCGGACCCAGTAAACAAGGCGATGTGGGCTTCCTGTTCGGTGCCGCGCATGTCTCGTTCCCGCTCGCACCGGTGGCCGAGGGCAACCGGTTCTTCGACGTACTCAATCTGCCGTTGCACACGCAGGATCTCGCCTGGGCAGGGCATTCCGCCGTACGGGACGTGATTCTCGACGGCGCGCAAGCAGTGCACGGGGTGGCGCACTTCCTCTTCCACGGCCCACATCTCCTGCTCCGACCGCCGACCCGGGCTGCGTGTATCGAGCTCGCCGACGAGGCCCGGCGGCGCGGGATGCCGTGGTGGACGGCGACGCGGATCAACAACTGGGAGCGGAGCCGTCGCGGTATCACGCTCTCGATCGAGCCGCACCCGGACGGTCTCGCCGTGCAGGCGCAGGCCGCCGAAGCTCTGCCAGGTGCCGCAGTACTGCTCGCCGTACCGGACAGCCAGGCGGGCGCCGATGCCGGTCCGATCGTCAAGGAAGGCACGGGATCGGCCCGCAAGGTCGTCCGGCTCGGACGGACGTTCGTCGAACTGACCGCTGACATAGTTGCCGGAGACAACAGATGGGTGATCACATCATGATGCCGGACTGGCCGGAGTACGGGGACGACGAGGCGAAGGCCCTGCTGGAGGTGCTGAACTCAGGGAAGTGGGGCAGCACCAGCGGGGACGTCGTCGCCACGTTCGAGCAGGAGTTCGCGGAGTACCAGCAGGCCGAACACGCGGTCTGCCTCGCCAACGGGACGCTGGCCATCGCGGTGGCGCTGCGGGCCTCCGGGGTCGGCATCGGCGACGAGGTGATCGTCCCGCCGTACACGTTCATCGCAACCGCGTCCGCGGCGCTGTTCGTCGGTGCGGTACCGGTGTTCGCCGACGTGGATCCGGACACGCACCTGCTCGATCCGGCCGCCGTCGAGGCCGCGATCACCGAACATACGAAGGCGATCGTCGTCGTTCACCTCGCCGGGCGGCCGGCGGACATGGACGCGTTCACCGCGCTGGGTGCGCGGCACGGTCTCGCGGTCATCGAGGACGCGGCGCAGGCGCACGGCGCGGCGTACAAGGGACGGCCGGTCGGCGCGATCGGCGACCTCGGGACGTTCAGCTTCCAGAGCAGCAAGAACATCACCGCCGGCGAGGGTGGTGCCGTACTCACGGACTCACCGAAACTGGCGTCCGCCCTGTACTCGCTGGTGAATGTCGGCCGGGTGCCCGGTGGCGGCTGGTACCAGCACGAGGTCGTCGGCTACAACCTGCGGCTGACCGAGTTCCAGGCGGCGATCCTGCGGGTGCAGCTCCGTCGGCACCCGCGGCTGCAGGAGATTCGCGAACGCAACGCGCGGCTGCTCACCGATCTGTTGAGCGACGTCGACGGCGTACGCCTCGCTCCGGACGACCCCGCGATCACCGCGCACGGCCGCCACCTGTTCATGCTCCGTGTCCCCGCGCTGGCCGCCCCCGGCCGCCGCGAGGCCGCCCTCAAATCCCTGGCCGCCGCAGGCCTCGACCGAGTCTCCCCGGGCTATGTACCCCTGCACCGCAACGCCGCCGTACTCCGCGAAGCCCAGGCCATCACCGACCGCCTCGGCCAGCCCTACCCCGAACCCAACTGCCCCAACGCCGACCAGGTCTGCACCGACACCCTCTGGCTCCCCCAGACCTACCTACTAGGCACCGAAGACCAAACCCAAACCCTGGCCACCACCCTCACCACCGCCATCACCACCGCCCTCGCCGGCCCCGTCGCCGACGCGCCCGCCTAAGCACTCATAGCCCCGAACCCACCACCTCAGAGGCCAACCTCCGAGCGGGCAGGTTGGCCCCGCGCATGCCGACCGCCAACCCACCACCTCAGAGGCCAACCCCCGAACCGGCGGGTTCGCCCCGCGCATGCCGACCGCCAACCCACCACCTCAGAGGCCAACCCCCGAACCGGCGGGTTCGCCCCGCGCATGCCGACTGCCGACCGGCAAGCTCACGGGCAACCGCACCCCTGCGCGGCGGCTCGCTGGGGGCGAGTACTCCGGAAACTTTGTTGCACCTGGTGGCAGAAATGTTCCGGAAAGCCGCTGTCGCTCGCCCGTCGCGGATGCGGCGCCCCCGTCGTCCAGCTCAGGGGCTAACCGCGGAGCTGGTTGCTTGCGCACTTGCATGCCGCTGGCTAACCCACCACCTCAGAGGTTGACCCCTGAGCTGGTGGGTTTGCGTTGGCGGGCTATGGGTGCGGGTGGGGCGGTTGTTCGCAGCGGGACGGGCGCTTTGGGGCGGGCGGGTTGTTCGGAGCGGGACGGGCTGTTCGGAGCGGGGCGGGTTGTTCGGGGCGGGCGGGTTGCTCGGAGCGGGACGGGCTGTTCGGAGCGGGACGGGTTGCTCGGGGTGGGGCGGGTTGTTAGGGGGTGGGGGGTTGGCGGACGGGGAGTACGGCGGTGAGGAGTTCGCGGGTGTAGTCGTCTTGGGGGGCGCGGAAGAGGTCTTCGGTTGCGCTCTCCTCGACCACCTTGCCCTTCTTCATGACGGCGACGCGGTCGGCGAGGCGTTCGACGACGGCGAGGTTGTGAGAGATGAAGAGGAACGACAGGCCGAGGCGTTCGCGCAGGTCGGTGAAGAGCTCCAGGATCTGCGCCTGGATGGAGACGTCCAGCGACGAGGTCGGCTCGTCACAGACCAGCAGGTCGGGCTCCAGCGCCAGCGCCCGCGCGATCGCGATCCGCTGCTGCTGACCGCCGGAGAACTGCCGGGGGTACAGCTCCGCGTGGTGGGTGTTGATACCGACCAGGTCGAGCAGTTCCAGGGCCTTGGTACGCCGGGACGCCTTGTCGCCGCGATCGTGCAGCCGCAGCGGCTCGATCACGTTGCCGACCGCGCTGAAGTGCGGCAGCAGCGAGCCGTACGGGTTCTGGAAGACCATCTGCATCCGCGGCCGCAACGTCCGCAGCTCACGCGCCGGCAGCGCGCCGAGGTCCTTGCCGTCGAACACGACGTTGCCCGACGTACACGCCTGCAGCCCCATCATCAGCCGGGCGACCGTCGACTTCCCGCTGCCGCTCTCGCCCACCAGACCGAGCGTCTCGCCGCGATGCACGGTGAGCGTCACGTCGTCGACGGCGCGGACCTCGCCGGCCCGGGTCCGGAAGACCTTCGTGACCGACTCCGCGCGTACCAGTACGTCAGGCATTGACCGCCACCTTCCAGCACGCGGCCTCGCGGGCGGGGCCGATGGTCAGGATCTCCTGCTCGGTCGTGCAACTCGGCAGCTCGGCCCGCGGGCAGCGCGGATGGAACGCGCACCCTTCGGGCCGGTGCGCGAGGTCCGGCGGGCTTCCCGGGATCGGCCGCAGTGGCAGGTCCCGCCCGCCGACCTCGACGCTCGATCCGAGCAGACCGACGGTGTACGGATGCCGCGGGTCGTCGAGCAACTGGCCCATCGGCGCCCGCTCGACCACGCGACCGGCGTACATCACGACCGCGTCGTCGCAGAAGTAACGCGCGACGCCGAGGTCGTGGGTGATCATCACGACGCCGGTGCCACGATCCTTCAAGTCCTTCAGCAGATCGAGGATCTGGCGCTGCAGCGTGACGTCGACGGCAGTGGTCGGCTCGTCGGCGATCAGCAGCGCCGGCTCGGTGACCATTGCCATCGCGATCATCGCCCGCTGCCGCATCCCGCCGGACAGCTGGAACGGATAGGTACGGATCCGCTTCTCCGGATCCGGGATGCCGACGTCGCCGAGCGCCCGGACGGCGCGCTTGCGGGCGTCGGCCTTCGTACAGATCCCGTGCCACAGCAGGTGTTCGGTGAGCTGGCGTTCCAGGGTGAGTGTCGGATTCATCGCCTCCATCGCGCTCTGGAAGACCATCCCGATGTCGCGCCCGCGGACCTTGCGCAACTGCTTGTCCCCGATCGCGAGCAGGTCCCGTCCGCCGAAGTACGCCTGCCCGTCGGTGATCCGGGCCGTACGCGGCAGGATCCCCATCACGCTGCGCATCGTGACGCTCTTGCCGCTGCCGCTCTCGCCGACGATCGCCAGCGCCTGCCCGCGCCGTACGTCGAACGACACCCCGTCGACCGCGGTGAGCGGTTCCCCCTCGGTACGCCGGAACGTGGTCCGCAGGTCGCGAACCGACAGCAGCGCCTCGTCGTCGCTCATCGTTGCTCTCCGCTCGGGTCGAAGGCATCCCGGACGCCGTCGCCGATCCACGTGAACGCCAGCAGGGTCAGCGCGAACAGCACCGCAGGCGCAACGAGCATGTGCGGGGCGGCCAGCAGGTACCGGCTGCCCTCGCTGATCATCGCGCCCCATGACGGCGTTGGCGGCTGGACGCCGAGCCCGAGCAGTGCTAGCCCCGCTTCGGCGGCGATCGCAGCCGGGATCGCGAAGCTGGTGGTGACCAGGATCGGGCCGATCGCGTTCGGCAGGATGTAGCGGATCGCGATCGTGCTGCCCTTCGCGCCCATCGATCGCGCGGCCTCGACGTACTCGCGCTCCTTCAGCGTCATCACCTGCGCGCGGACCAGCCGCGCCTGGGTGACCCAGGATGCGATGCCGATCGCAACCACGAGCGCGAAGATGCTGCGGCCGAGCACCGTGACCATCACGACCGCGAACAGGTAGCTGGGGAACGCGTACATCACGTCGGTGAACGCCATCAGCACCTGCTCGACCCGGCCGCCGAGGTACCCCGCGAACAGCCCGATCGCGAGCGCCAGGACGAGCGCGGTCAACTCGGCGCCGAACGCCACCGTCAGCGCGGTCTGCAGGCCGTAGATCAGCCGGCTCAGGATGTCGCGACCCAGCAGGTCGGTGCCGAGCAGGTGGCCCGGAGCGCCCGGCCCGGCGAGCTTGTGCTGGATGTCGGTCTGCTCGTAGCCGTACGGCGCAATCAGCGGCGCAGCGATCGCGATCAGGATCAGCAGCGTGCAAAAGATCAGGCTGCCGAACGCCAGGCGATGCTTGCGGAACCGGCCCCACGCCCGCGACCACGGCCCGCGGGCGGTGGTCCCGGAGTCGGCCGGCTCGGGTTCGCCAGTCGTTCCGGCAGCGGCCGCGCCGGCGGCCTCGATACCTTCAGTGGCCGTCATGCGATCCACCTCCCACGGTACGGATTCGGGGGTCGAGGAGGCCATAGATCAGGTCCACCGCGAGGTTCGTGACCATCAGGATCAGCGCGAAGAACATCGCCGTCCCCATCAGCAACGGCATGTCCCGGCTGGCGGCGGCGTTCGCGAAGTACAGCCCGAGGCCAGGGATCCGCAGCAGCGCTTCGACGAAGACCGTGCCGGTCATCAGCGCCGCGAGCAGCGGGCCGGCGACCGTGACGAGCGGGATCAGCGAGTTGCGCAGTGCGTGCCGGACGATGACCGTACGGCGGGGGCCGCCCTTGGCCAGCGCAGCGGTGACGTACTCCTCGCGGAGCGTCTCGAGCATGCTCGACCGTACGTACCGCGCCAGCACCGCGGCCGGACCGAGGCTCAGCGCGAGCACCGGAAGGATCAGGTCTTTCGGGCCGTTCCAGCCGCCCGACGGCAACCACTTCAGCGTGGCCGAGAACAGCAGGATCATGAACGCCGCACTCAGATAGCTCGGCAACGCATGGCCGAGCGTGACCAGGAACATCGTCCCGTGGTCGGTCTTCGTGTTCTGCCGCAACGCCGCGAACACCCCGACCGGTACGGCGATCAGTAGCGCCAGCACGACCGCGAGCAACGCTAGCGTCGCCGAGACCGGGAACGCCTCCGCGATGATGTCCTGCACATTGCGGCTCGCGTACTTGTACGACGGACCGAAGTCCCAGTGCGCCGCACCCTTCATGAAGATCAGGTACTGCTTCCAGGGTGGGACGTCGGCGCCGTACCGGGTCTGCAGCTCGCCGACCATCGACTCGGTGCCGACGCCGCCGAAGTTCGTGGCGCCACTGTTCACCCGCTGCAGGTCCGCGAAGTTGCCCGGCGCGAGCTGCAGCAGGGTGAACGTCAGGATCGAGACGGCGATCAGGGACAGGACCAGCCGTACCACGCGCTTGCCGATGTAGACGGCGAGCCCCACGGTCAGCTCCCCACGCTGAGCGGCTTGAGGTAGAAGTAGTCCGGGTACGCCCTCAACTGCAGGCCGTGCACCTTCGGCTTGACGGCATGGAAGATGCTCAGCCAGAGCACCGGCAGGTACAGGTACTGCTCCTCGCGGAGCTTCGCAGCCTGCTTGTACAGGTCCATCCGCTTGGCGTCGTCCGGCTCGGCGGCGGCCTGGTCGACCAGCGCGCCGATCTGCAGCGCCGGCTTGGTGGCGTGCGCGGTGAGGATCGCCTTCAGCTGGGCGGTCTTGGCGGCAGGCTTGAGGTTCTTGTCCTGCTGCACGGCCTGGTACTTCTGCCACTGGTCGCTCGGCAGGCTGATCTCTTGGACGTTCTGCGGCGACCAGAGCGAGCCGACCATCGTCGGCCAGGTCGGCAGCCCGGCGAACGTGCCGTAGTAGAAGCCGATGTAGTTGCCCTTCTGGACCTCCCACCGGCGCTCGGTGTAGACGCCGGCCTCGACATGGTCGACGCTCGCCTTGATGCCGAGCTGCTTGGTCCAGCTGTCCACGATCGCGTCGGCGAGGGTGGTGTCCGGCGTACCGACCAGGAGCCGGATCGGCGGCAGGCCCTGCCCGTTCGGGTAGCCGGCCTCGGCGAGCAGCTTCTTCGCCTCCGCGGCGTCGTCCTTGATCCCGATGCTCTCGTCCCAGCCCGCGGTCCGGCTGGTCACCAGCGAGACCCCCGCCTGCTGGCCCGGCTGCACGCCGGCCAGCGTCTTCCGGTCGAGCGCCAGCGACAACGCCTTGCGGACCCGGACGTCCTCCATCGCCTTGTGCTCGCTGCGCAGCTTCGCCAGGTAGAGGATGCTGTAGTTCTCGGTCTGCTGGAGCTGCTTCGACAGCTCGGCGTCCTTCTGGAAGCGCAGCACGTCGGGACCGCTGAGCTGGGTCAGGTCGGTCTCGCCGTTCTCGTACGGCACCGTGGCGGTGGCGGCCGCGCTCGGCTCGACCAGGTTGACCTGGATGCGGTCGAGCTTCACGTTGTCGCGGTCCCAATACTTCTCGTTTGGCGTCAGGATGAGCCGCGAGTTCTGCACCCACTCGGTCACCGTGTACGGGCCGTTGGAGACGTACGTCGGCGGGTTCTGCCAGTCCTTCGGCTTGCTCTCGACCAGGTCCATCGGCAGCGGCAGCAGCGCCGGGTGGGTGAGCGCCAGCAGGAAGTCCGGGTTCGGGTTGGCCAGCGTGAGGACGAGCTCGTGGTCGCCGTTCGCCTTCACACCGACCTTGGTCCAGTCGGTCAGGACGCCGGCCAGGAAGTCCTGGGCGCCCTTGATCCCGGTCGCGGTCTGGTAGCTGTTCGCGCCCAGCGTCGTGCCGCCCGCGGAGGACGCCGCCGGGGTGAACAGTCGTTTGTACGTCCGCTCGAAGTCCTGCGCGACGACCGGCTTCCCGTCCGACCATTGCGCGTTGTCGCGCAACGTGAACGTGTACGTCAGGTGGTCGTCGGAGACCTTCCATTCGCTCGCGACGGCCGGGATCACGCCGTCACCCTTCTCGGTCTGGCTGACCAGACCCTCGGAGATCCCCCGGCTCAGGATCCACATGCCGTTGGTGATCACCTGCGGGTCGAGCACCTCGACCGGGACGTAGTCGATCTTCAGCGTCGACTGGCCTTCGGCGGCCTTGTCGTCGCTGCCGAACAAGCCGCAGCCGGTCAGCGCCCAACTGCCGCCGAGCGCCGCCACGGTCAGACCGGAGAGTCGCAGGAAGTCGCGCCGGGTCTGCCCGACCGGCGGCACCGAACCTGTCCACGCACGTTTGGCCACTGGAGTGCCGCCTTTCTGGCGTCCGGAACCCGAGTTATGGTCGGGACCGTAGAGCCGTCGGCGCACCCGTGTCAACGAGTTACGGCCATTGCCGAAAAGATCGTTAACAGCCGGATGCCGGCCCGTGAGCCGGCATCCGGTGAAGTTCTCAGTTGCCTTCTGCAACCGTCCTGCGGAGTGTGGTCAGCGGAACTGCTCGTACGCCGGCAGGGTCAGGAAGTCGACGTAGGAGTCCGCCAGCGCAACTTCGAGGAACAGCGAGCGGGCCGCGTCGTACTGCTCGGCGCTGCCCAGTGCGGCGATCTCCTCGTCGGCGATGCGTTCGACCAGTTCGGTGGTAACGGTCTCTCCGGTGTCCAGGGTGACCTGGTTGCGGCGCCACTGCCAGATCTGGGAGCGGGAGATCTCGGCGGTGGCGGCGTCCTCCATCAGGTTGAAGATGCCGACCGCGCCGGTGCCCTGGAGCCAGGCCGTCAGGTACTGGAGGGCGACACTCACGTTGTTGCGGAGGCCCGCCTCCGTCACCGCGCCGGGGGTGGCCGCGACGTCCAGCAGCTGCTCGGCGGTCACCGCGACGTCCTCGCGGAGCTTGTCGACCTGGTTCGGGCGGTCACCCAGCACCGCGTCGAACACGGTCCGGCAGGTCTCGACCATCCCCGGGTGCGCGACCCAGGAACCGTCGAAGCCGTCGCCGGCCTCGCGGGTCTTGTCGGCCTCGACCTTCGCGAACGCCTGCTCGTTCACCGCCGGGTCCTTGCTCGGGATGAACGCCGCCATCCCGCCGATCGCGTGCGCGCCGCGCTTGTGGCAGGTGCGCACGAGCAGCTCGGTGTACGCGCGCATGAACGGCACGGTCATCGTCACGCTGTTGCGGTCCGGCAACTGGAACGCTGTGCCGCGGGTCCGGTGCGTCTTGATCACGCTGAACATGTAGTCCCAGCGGCCCGCGTTCAGGCCGGCCGAGTGCTCGCGGAGCTCGTAGAGGATCTCCTCCATCTCGAACGCCGCCGGGTAGGTTTCGATCAGTACGGTTGCGCGAATCGTCCCGCGCGGGACGCCGAGCGCCTCCTGCGCGGTCACGAACACGTCGTTCCACAGTCGCGCCTCGAGGTGCGACTCCATCTTCGGCAGGTAGAAGTACGGGCCCTGGCCGCGGTCCAGCTGAGGCTGCGCGCAGTTCGCGAAGTAGAGCGCGAAGTCGACCAGTGCGCCCGAGGTCGGCTCGCCGTCGACCAGGATGTGCTTCTCCGGCAGGTGCCAGCCGCGGGGCCGGACGACGATCGTCGCCAGCTCCGCGTCCGGCTTCAGCGCGTAGCTCTTGGTGCCGGTGCTGAAGTCGATCTTCCGGGTGATCGCGTCGAGGAGGTTCAGCTGGCCGCCGACAACGTTTTCCCAGGTCGGCGTGTTGGCGTCCTCCTGGTCGGCGAGCCACACCTTGGCGCCGGAGTTCAGCGCGTTGATCGTCATCTTCCGGTCGGTCGGCCCGGTGATCTCCACCCGGCGGTCGACCAGCCCCGGAGCGGCGGGGGCGACCCGCCACTCCGGGTCGTCCCGGACGTCCTTCGTCTCCGGCAGGAAGCCCAGCTCCGTCCCGGCCGCTATCGCCGCGATCCGCTCCGCCCGGCGCCCGAGCAGCTCCCGGCGCCGCGCGTCGTACGCCTGGTGCAGCGTCTCGATCAGTCCGAGCGCACGCTCGGTGAGAATCTCGTCGTACCGCTCCTGCATCGGGCCGGTGACCTCGACTGGCACTTGGGGCTCCTTAGGTCGTGGTGAGTGGTGTAGCGCCGTAGCGAGCAGGTGCTCGGTGCGGTAGCTCGGCGCGCCGGGGGCGAAGGTCTCGATGCGGAGCATCGTGGCCTTTGCACCCGTGCGGCGAGGTGCCGTGCCGAGTGCCGCGCAGTAGGCGCTACACCACTCGCCGCGGCCTTAATCCAGTACTACGACTTCGTGATCGGTGATGCGGTCTACTCCGACCGTAATCCAGCCGTCCTGCTCCTGCACCGCCGCCTCGGTCCCCGAGACGAGGAGGCGGGCCTGGGTCGCGCTCGCCTTGACCTCGATCGTGAACGGGCCCACTGGGGTGAACTCCTCCAGACGACCGCGCCAGGCGCCGCCCTGGTCGAGGTTGACCAGGTGCAGGATGTGCCGGTCGCCCTGCCGGTAGAGCTGGCAGTCGAGCACGCCTGCACCGGAAACCTTCAGTGGTACGCCGTCGTGCCGCACCAGGTTCGCCAGCAGCTGACCGTGGTCGGGGTGATGGTGTTTGGCGTACAACCGGTCCAGGTCCGCCGCGAGGTACGCCGTCCGCTCACCGAGGACCAGTGCCGGTACGTCGCTGCGCGGCTCCTCCATCCACGACTTCTCCGGCGGATAGATCGGGAACGGCGGGATCCACGTCAGCGCCTTGGTCCGGTCCGTCTCCACCACCTCCAGCTGACCGCCGAACGGCAGCACGTCGGTGTCGCCGCGGAAAACGTTTCGCTCCTCGATCCTGAGATAGCTGTGGCTGTCGTAGTGCTCCCAGTCGGTCACCGACCCGTCACCAAAACGTTTTCCTTGGTGCCGAACACCAAGCAGCTCACCCAACTGCCACCGGTCCCGACGATCACCCCACTCGTCGTAGAGCCCGGACTCGCCGGAAACGACAAGCTTTCCGCCACCTTCCACGTAGGCAGCGAGCTGCGCGCACTGGTCGTCGGTCAGCACACCCACGTTCGGCAGCACGAGCACCTTGAACCGTTCGTCCACGACGGCCGTCGGCAAGTACGGGATGCGCGCCCGTACGAGCGCATCCGTCCAGCCGCGGTAGGGCAGCTGGCTGACCTCCTCCGGCGCATCCTTGCCGTGAAAGTCGACGCTCCGCTGACTCCACAGCACGCCGACCGTCGCCACCGGCTCCCGATCGACCAGGAACTCCTGGTGCGCTTCATGCCACTCGAACAGCGGCTGTGCGGTCGCGTACTGCCGGCGATCCTCGTGGACCGAGCCGATGTGGTGCCACCACGGCTGGATGCCGCCGGCCCAGCCCTCGACCGCCCACATCCGGGCCTCCGGAGCCGGCTTGCTCCCGAGGCGGAACGTCGGTACGCCGGCGTCGTACATCGCCGTACTCTCCGGGATCAGCGTGTCCCAGCCGAGCAGGCCGTGCAGCCGTTTTCCGGAGTCCGCGTTCGCCTGGAACCCGGACTCCTCGTGCCGCCATTGCGAGTCGAGCAGGAAGATCGACGCCCGCTCACAGATCGCGACGTCGTCGCGCAGTCTCTTGCTCTGCGCAACGACCTCGCCCCCGTTCATCCCGATCCACAAGCAGTCCGGGCCGCCCGCGGCCCGCGTCACCTCGTTGTTCAGGTCCCACACCGCGAGCCGCCGGTCATAGCTCCACCGGATCCACTGGCGGTAGCCCGGATCGGACCAGTCCGGCCGCGCCGGGAGGTCCTGCCCGAAGCTGTCGCGGCAGTTCGGGCAGTAGCAGATCGAGTCCCGCCCGAGACCGCTCCAGCTGTTGTCGGTAATGCCGTCCGGCGCCGTACGGTCGATGATCTCCTCGAGAATGCCGGTCAGGAACTCCTTGTAGTACGGGCCGGTCACGCACGCCACGTACAACTGACCGGCCCGGTAAGGGTTGCCGTCGGCCTCGATCGCGAACCAGTCCGGGTGCGCGTCGTACAGCGGCTGGTGGGCGCGATTGGAGTCCATCCGTGCCAGGACGGTCAGCCCGTCCTGGCGCGCCAGCTCGGTGATCTCGCCGTACAGGTCGCGGCCGCCGAGGTACTCCGCGCGGTGCTGCAGCTCGAACCTGCTCGGGTAGTACGCGACGATCCCGCCGGCGTTGACAATCACCCCCTGGACCTTGGTCCGACGCCAGTGCTGCCGCCACCAGTCGGCGTCGTACCGGGCCGGATCCTTCTCGGTGAGATTGGTCTGCGCCCACCGGAAAGTCCTTTGGTACCAGGGTTTCACGGCAGACTCCGGATCGCGTCACCCGCTCCGGAAAGATTTTCCAGCAGCATTTCCGAGTATTTCCGGCTCAGCACAACCCCCTCGGCGCCGCCCTCGAACGCGGCCAGCGTCGCGTCCCGTACGGACTCCCGGGTGCACCGGCTCAGCTCGCCCTCGTTGTCGTCCCAGTTGATCTTGGTACCGAGGTCGCGCGGCCGCTCGAGCCCACGCTGCTTCGCGACCCCGACCGGGATGTCGATGTCGATGCCCGGATAGATCTTGCTCTGCCCGCCGACGCCCGCAACGGCCCGCTCGGTCTCCCGGCGTACGTAGTCCGCGGTGAACCCGGACTGCGGCAGCTTCTCGTAGTCACCCTCGTCCAGCTGCAGCAGCTTCATCATCAACGGGTAGACGTCCTCGGGCTCCGCGTCGGCGAACAGCGCACCGCAGATGCTCTTCACCCAGGTGTAGTACCGCGGGCCGGCGCAGTTGTTGTAGATGACGACCTTGATGAAGTCCGAGAACTTCGCCATCTCGGCGTAGTCCTGGTCCGCGCGATAGAACGGGCTGAACGAGATGTTGTGGTACACGTGCCAGCCGACCTCGACCTCGGGCGAGATCGCCTTGGTCACGCCGTAGATGTCGCGGTACAGCTGCCGCTGGCTCTCGGTCCACAACGTCTGCCAGGCCAGTACTTCGGGGAAGTTCAGCAGGATCCGCCAGAACGTCACGAACGCACCGTCGACCGGTCGCTCGCCGGCGCCGACGCGCTGGTTCCACTCGACCAGCTCGCGGTACCCCTGCATCGCGCGGTTCACGTCGATACCGCGCTCGCGGGCGAACTCGCGGCAGTGCGTGCAGAAGCAGCCGATCTCCGCCACGTCGGGCGTGCTCTGCATCAGCATGTTCAGCGGGCCGGGCCGCTCCGAACACCAGGCCAGCCCGTCGAGCTCGTAACTCTGTACATAGTCCTCGACGAACCCGAGATGCCAGTTGCGGTAGTCAGGATTGTTGAAGCACGGACGCCGCCCCGGCCGGCCCCAGGCATCCACCTCGAGCACCTTGGAGAAGTTCGGGTACGTACGCAACTGGCGGGCACCGCCGCTCTCCTCCATCCAGGCGTACGACTTGATCCCGCGCTCGCGCGCCTTCGGGATGACGTCGCCCAGCAGGTCGAATTCCGGATGTTCCGGCGCCTTTCCGGCCGATCCGAGCACGGTGTTTCCGTAGTACTCCGGATGGGTCTTGGCGTAGTTCCCGCCGACCCAGCCGAGGTCGTACTCCTGCCCTCCGTGGTCCGGGAGCGGATGCCCCGGGATTTGCCGGCCACCGGTTCCCCGGGTCCAGGTCGGCGTGGCCAGGAACAGCGCGTTCACCGCACCGCGCTCGGCCAGGATGTCGAGCGTCCGGTCGACACCTTCGTCGACGAACGAGATGGCTCCGATCTGCATGGCAACGACCCGATCGGGCACGATGCTCACCCCTTCATTCCTGTCATCGTGATGCCTTGGATGAAATAGCGCTGTGCAAAGAGGAAGACGACGATCACCGGCACGACCGAGATCGTCGCACCGCACATCAGCAGGCTGATCTGGGTGAAGTACTCGCCCTGGAACTGGGCGAGCGCCACCGGCAACGTCTGCAAGTTCTCGGATGTGATGTAGATCAGCGGCCCGAACAGGTCGTTCCACGACTCGAGGAACGTGAACACGCCGATCGCGGCCAGCGCCGGTTTGGTCTGCGGCAGCATGATCCGCCAGTAGATGCCGAACGTGGACGCGCCGTCGATCTTCCCGGCGTCCTCCAGTTCCTGCGGGATCGTCATGAACGACTGCCGCATCAGGAACGTCGCGAACACCGGCGTGAGCACCTTCGGCACCCACAGCGGGTACTGCGTGTCCACCCAGCCGATGTGCTGGAAAACGATGTACTGCGGGATCAGGTACGCGATGCCCGGGATGATCGACGTGCCGAGCAGCACCATGAACGCGATGTCGCGGCCGGCGAACCGCAACCGCGCGAACGCGTAGCCGGCCATCGACGCGACGATCAGGATGCCGATCACGTTCAGCCCGGCGAGCTTCACGCTGTTCCACAAGAACACCGGGATCAGCTCGAACACCTGCCGGTAGTTGTCCCAGTGCGTGTCGGTCGGCAGGAACTTCGGCGGCACGCTGAGCACCTTCGCCTCGGGCCGCAGCGACGCGCTGATCATCCAGATCAGCGGCGCCAGGAACACCAGTGCGAACAGCGACATGACGACGTACTGGGAGGTCTTGGAGACGACTCTCATGTGTAGAACACCCACCTCTTCTGCAGCTTCCACTGCAGGTAGGTGACGGCCGCGATCACCACGAACAGGACCCACGACATCGCCGAGGCGTAGCCGACCTTCCCGTAGCTGAACGCGTTCTGATAGATGTTGTAGATGTAGACGCTGGTGGCGTGCCCCGGCCCGCCCTTGGTCATCACGTAGATCAGGCCGAAGACCTGGAACGTCGAGATGAACTGGGTGATCAGCAGGAACAGGAAGTGCGGTGTCAGCAGCGGCAGCGTGATGTACCGCAACCGTTGCCAGGCGCCCGCACCGTCGAGCTTCCCGGACTCGAACAGGTCGCCCGGCAGGCCCTGCAGCCCGGCGAGCAGGATGATCATCGGGTAGCCGATGCCCTGCCAGACGCTCACCATGATCACCGCGGGCATCGCCCAGGTCGAGCTCGACAGCCACTGCGGGCCGGTGATCCCGATCTGGTGCAGCAGGCCGTTGATCACGCCGTTGTCGGGCTGGAAGAACCAGAACCAGACGAACCCGATCGCGACCACGTTCGTCACGTACGGCGCGAAGTACGCCGTCCGGAAGAACGCGACGCCCCGGATCGGCCGGGCACACAGCAGTGCCAGTACGAGGCCGATGCCGATCGTCAGCGGGATGCTTGCCAGCGTGAAGTACACGGTGTTCTTGAACGTCTGCAGGAACAGTGGGTCGTCGGTGAACATCTCGGTGAAGTTCTTCAGGCCGACGAACTTCGGTGCCGCGATCCCGTTCCAGTCGGTCAGCGACGCGACCATCGAGACCACGATCGGGAAGAACTGGAACGCCACCACCCCGATCACGATCGGGCTGATGAACAACCAGCCGGTCAGGTTCTGTCGGCGCCGGGCCCGGCGGATCTGATCCTTGTGCACAGTGCCGGGGGTGTCGCGCGCCATCGTGATGGTTGCCATCGACATCAACCCTTCAAGGCGTTCTCCACCTGTGGCTTGATCTGCTGGAGGACCTCGCCGACCGGCTTCTCACAGTTGTAGGCCGTGTCCAGCGCCGGCCGGTACAGCTCGCGGGCGCCGATCGTGTTCTTGGTCTGGTTCGTCGCGGTCAGGTGCTTCGCTGCCTCGGCGAACAGCGCGATGTGCGCCGGCGCCTTGCCGTTCGCTGCGAGGTCGGCCGCGGCCTTCAGGTTGATCGGCGTGAAGGCGCCGCCCTGCAGCAGGATCTTGCCGCCGTCCTCGCTCGCCAGGTACTTCAGCAGGTCCCAGGCGGCGTCCGGGTTCTTGGCCTTCTTCGGGATGCAGAACACGATCACGCTGGACTCGGTCTTCTGCTCCACGTCGGCAGGCGGCGGGGCAACGTCCCAGGTGAAGTCCTTGATCGTCTGCCGCATGTACGGCACCGTGCCGAAGGTCGCGAACATCATCGCGATCTTGCCCTGGGCAAACATCTGGTTCTGCACATTGTCCTGCTGCAGTGCGGACCAGGGCGGCTGCACCTTGTCCTTGCAGGTCAGGTCGGTGGCCCACTGCAGTGCCTCGGTCTCCTTCGACCCGGGCAGCGTGAACTGCGTGCCGTCCTTGGAGAAGATGCCGGTCTCGCTGCCGTGGTTCACCGTGAACGTCTGCTCGTAGCCGGTGTCCAGGTAGACCAGGGCGCCGTACTGCTTCTTCGCCGGGTCGGTGAGCTTCTTCGCCGCGGCCTCGAAGTCGGACCACGTCCAGCCGTCCGACGACCAGTCCGTCGGCGGGAGCGGTACGCCGGCCTGCTTGAACAGGTCGACGTTGTAGAAGATCAGGCGCGGCTCGTACCCGAGCACCCACGCCGTGTGCGAGCCGTCGGGCTGCTGCGGGAAGTCGAATGTCTCCTTGGCGAACTGGGACGTGTCGAGCTTGTCCTTGTCGATGTACGGCTTCAGGTCCAGCAGTGCGCCCTGCTGCGAGAAGCCGCGGACGAAGTCGTCGTTGATCCGCATCACGTCCGGTGGGCTGCCGCCGGCGATCAGCGTGCGCATCTTGGTGTCGTACTCCTGGGTGACCGCGGGCTGGATGGTGACCTGCGTCCCGGACTGCTTCTCGAACGCCTGGATCGCCTGTTCCAGCGGGTTTCCCTTGACCTGCTCCCAGTTCAGGAAGGTCAGGCCCTTCTTGCCACTGCCACCGGAGTTGCCGTTGCTGCCACAGCCGGCCAGAACGCCGGCGGCCGTGAGGCCCGTGAGACCGGCGAGGAACCTGCGGCGGCTCAGGTTGGAGAGGTTGGTCTGCACCGGAATCTCCCATCCACGAGGGATGAATACGTATACACTTCAGCTACTGAATACGTATACACACCGGCTTCGGCGTGGTCAACGGCCCGTGGTGACACTCTTCAGTAGGGTTCACATCTCGGAATGAAGGGGGTGCGGAGGATGTCACGACCACCGACGAGCCGCGACCTGGCGCGTCTGGCCGGAGTGTCGCAGGCGACCGTGTCGCGGGTGCTGACCAACAACCCGAAGGTCAACGCGGAGACGCGCGCACGGGTCCTGCAGGTGCTCAAGGATGCGAACTACACACCGAATGCGCTGGCCCGCGCGATGAAGACCGGGCGGACCGACACCATCGGCGTGTTCATGACCCGGGTGACCAGCCCGTTCCACGCGGAGCTGCTGGACGAGATCGGCCGGGTGCTCAGCTCGATGGGTCTGCACATGATCCTGTGGAACATCGAGCACGACCCGGAGGAGACGGTCGCGGAGGTGCTGCACCAGCGTCTCGTCGACGGGTTCCTGCTGACCTCGGCGACGTACGACTCGCGGCTGCACTCGATGGCACTCGCCTCCGGGACACCGACCGTCCTGCTGCATCGCGGCATCGACGGCCTGGACTGCGACCAGGTCGTCGGCGACAACTGGCAGGGCGCGTACGACGCCGGCCGGTACCTGGTCGATCAGGGTCACACCGACATCGGGCTGGTGACACTGACCCACACCGGGAACACGTCACGCGACCGCGATCTCGGCTTCCGAGCGGCACTCGCCGATGCCGGCGTGAAGATCAAGCCGAGCAACGTGGTCTCGGTCGAGGTGCCGCACTCCGCCGGGCACGCCGCCGCGGTGAAGCTGCTCTCCCGGAAGAAGCCGCCGACCGCGATCTACACCGTCACTGATCTGCTCGCGTTCGGCATCCTCGACGGCGCCAGGGCGCGCGGCGTCCGGGTCCCCGACGACGTCTGGGTGATCGGCTTCGACAACACCGAGATGGCCGCCTGGGAGTCCTTCGACCTGACAAGCGTCGACCAGCCCGTGCACGCGATCGTCGAGACCGGCATCCAGCTCCTCCGCGACCGCATCAACGACCCCGACCGCCCGACCCAGACCGTCACCCTGCCCAGCGCCCTCGCAATCCGAGGCTCAACCGCCAACCGCCACTGACCCCCCACACACCTCACCGGGCACCCCCACCCTGCCCCACCCCGCGCGCCACCGCAGTTCGGCCCCCGGCACCCGGCACGCCACGCGCCCGGCCCCACCCAAGACCGCCACGCCACGCCACGCCGCGCCGCCGGCACCCGCCATGGCGGCTCGACCCCGCCCCACCCGGCGCCGCCGCTGGGCCGGCTTCTTTCCGGAACATTTCTGCCGCCAGGCGCAACATTGTTTCCGGAAAGCGGAGCCTTCGCGGATCACCACCGCAGCCCGAGATCGGCAAACTGCGAGGTTAACCCTTGAGCTTGTGGGTTGGCACTAAGCATGCAACCCGCGAACCGACCAGCTCAGCGGCCAACCCTTCCGATGGGTGCTACCGGTGGACGGGCGCGGGGCGTGGGGGCGGCGCGTGAGGCCCGCCCGTGGGGCGCGGCGCGTGAGGGCCGTCCGTGAGGGCCGTCCGTGAGGGCGGCGCGTGAGGGCGGCGCGTGGGGTTTGGCGGGGTGTTACTGGTGGGTGAGGTGGGGTAGGGCTTCTTGTAGGGCTTTGGCGTGGTCGGTTGGCTGGGTGAGGCCCAGGTTCATCGTGTTGACGCACAGGTGGGTCGCGCCGAGCTCGCGCCAGCCGTCGGCGTACGCGCGCCAGTCCTGCTCGGGGACGGCGCCGAGGGTCAGGCGGGCCTCGATGCCGATGGACCCGGGGTCGCGGCCGGCCTCCTCGGCGGCTCGGCGGATGATCGCGATCTGCTCGCGCGCCTGCTCGTCGGGCGCGGACTGCGGCATCCAGCCGTCACCGATCCGTCCGGTACGCCGCAGTACGGCCTCCGCTCCGCCGCCGAACCAGATCGGGATCTGCCGCCCGGGCAGCGGATTCAGCCCCGCCTCCACGATCTCGTGGTACTTCCCGTCGTACGAGACGACCGGGTCCGCCCAGAGTGCACGCAGTACGTCGACCTGTTCCTCGAGGAGCGCCCCACGCTGCTTGAACGGGACGCCGAGCGCCTGGTACTCGACCTGGTTCCACCCGATGCCGACGCCGAGCCGGAGCCGGCCACCGCTCAGAACGTCCACCTCGGCGGCCTGCTTTGCGACCAGCGCGGTCTGCCGCTGCGGGAGCACGAGTACGCCGGTGACGAGCTCGAGCGTGGTCGTGATCGCCGCCATGTAGCCGAACAGTACGAAAACCTCATGGAACAAGGACTTGTCGGTGTAGCCGGTCCAGCCCGGACGGTTCGCCGGGTCCGCGCCGAGGACGTGGTCGTAGGCGAGTACGTGGTTGTACCCGGCCGCCTCGACCGTCGTCGTCCAGTCGCGCACTATGGCGGGATCCGCCCCGATCTCGAGTTGCGGGAACACCGCGCCGATCTTCACTTCGCCTCCAGCAGGTCGACCAGTCCGTTGACCGCGAGCTCGAACGGCTCGGTCGAGCCCGCCGCCCGAGCGAGTACGTATCCACCTTGCAGTACGGCGGCGATCGTCGCGGCCGTACGCTCCGGATCGAGCGACTCCGGGTACTCACCATTCCGCTTGCCCTCGGCAACCACCTCGGCGAGCCGCCCGCGCAACCACTCGAACGTCTCCGCGACCGGTGCCCGCAAGACCGGATCCGCGATCACGTCCGGATCCGCCGCGAGCCGCCCGACCTGACACCCCTTGAGCACCTCGCGCTCGCGTCCGAGATACCCGGTGATCCGCTCGGTCGCCGTACCGTCCCCACCGAGCTGCGTCTCCGCAGCGGCCCGCAACTCGGACCCGGACCGCTCGATCGCCGCCTTCGCCAGCTCCGCCTTCCCGGCGAAATGGTGGTACATGCTCCCCTGCCCGGCATCCGCAGCCCGCTGGATGGCCTTCGGCGAGGTCCCTACATACCCCCGCTCCCACAACAGCTCCTGAGCACTACGGATCAACCGCTCCACCGTCTCCACCCACCCCACTGTACCCACAGGTACACCGGGGTGGGCGGGGAGTCAGCTGATGGTGAGGATCTTGTTGACCGTGTAGCTGGTGGCGTGGTCGGCGTCGGCGGGGAACCAGACCCGATAAGCGATCTGGCCGCGTACGGTCGGCCGGATGCCGAACGCGTACTTGCCGGACGTGCTGAGCTTCACCGACGCGATCGACTTCCAGACCTTGTTCCCGTACTGCTGCAGGTACACGAGCTTGCCCGCGTGCGCCGGCGCGACGTACCCACTGAACGCAGTCGTCGAGCCGAGCCGGATGGACGCGGGCGCGAGCGTCGCCGAGATCGCCGGCTTGACCTGCACGGTGATGTCCGCGGTCCGGGTGCCCATCAGGTCGGCGTTGCCGGGGAACGTCAGCATGTACACCGACGACACGAGTGGCCTGTGCGTGAGCGACAACGTCCCGGTCGACGACGTCTTCAGCGCCGCAAGCAGCGTGAACTTCGAGGACGTCTTCGGCCGTACGTAGACGTTCACCGGCAACCCGGTGTACGCCTTGTTGTCGATCCGCAGCGTGCTCCCGCGCAGCGTGATCGCCCCGCCGTAACTGATCAGCGTGGACGTCGTCGAGATCCCCGACTTCATCCCGAGCAACTGCTTCACCGCAACCGGGCTGTAGTGCCCGGCGCGGTCACGGACCCAGGCTGCATACGTATACGTGACGCCCTGCAGCAGCCCGGTGTTCTTCACCGCTGTCCCGGTACCCGAGTACACCAGCGTCCCGGTCGTCAACGTCGGCACCCTGCTCGACGAATTCCGCCGGACGATCACCTGGTCGAGGTCCGGCGTCGGGGCGAGCTTCCAGGCAAGGTTGGCGGCCAGGTACACGCCACCGCCGGTGAAGACGGGCTTCGCCGGCGCCAGGTCCGCCGTACTGAACACCGAGCTGAACGAGGGCGCGGTGCCACCGGTTCCCCAGCCGACACCGGTCGCCGAGATCCGCACCGCAGTTGCCTCGGGCAACGGTACGGCCGGCGTCGCGACCGCCTGGCGGGTGGTCGCGTTGTACGAGACGGTGGCCGGGATTGCCGCGCCGGTCGTCGCGTTGGACAACTTCACGCCGCTGAGGACGCTCGGCTCGAGGACGTCCTGTGCGAACGTGATCGACGGCTTGGTCGCGACGCCGGCGCCCGAGGACAGGGTCCCCGGCTGCACGTCACGGACCGGATAGGCGTCGATCGGCGCACTGCCGCCGACTCCGCCGGCGAGGATCTTCAGCGAGTACGCACGACTGTCCCGCGACCCGTTCGCATTGCGGATCGCGATGTACATCGTTCCGGCCGAGAACACGTGCGTCGACGCGGTCAACGCCTGCGGTCGCTCAACCCCGTTGTCCACCGGCGGCTGCGCTGTCTGCGCGAACGCGAGCGGCTCGAGGTTCGCGTCGTACGCCGAGATCGTCGGGCCGAAGTTCTGCGCGTACGTCCCGGAGTCGAATGTCGGCCCGGTGACCACGATGGTGGCATCGAGGGAGGTGTCCGACGGGATCTTGTACCAGTCGACGTCGCCCTCGACGCTGATCGTGGACGAGACAGCGACCCCGGAGGTGAGTTGGGTGGCGCGGGCCGGCTGGTCGTTGGTGTCGGCGACGCCCATCGCGAAGTCGGTCGTCCGCGCGCCGCCGAGGGCGTAGTAGGCGTCGAGGATGCCGGCGCCGTAGTACGGGTCGTTGCCGCGGGGGCCGGCGTCGCGGGCGGTGGCCTTCAGCCGCGCCATCACCTGGGCGGGGGTGAACGAGGGCCACTTGTTGCGGACCAGGGCGGCGACGCCGGCCACCATCGGGGACGAGAACGACGTACCGGCCATACCGAGGAAGTACGGCTCGTAGCCGGCCGGGGTCCCTGCCCGCGGCGCGGTGCTCGTGATGTCGTACCCGGGTGCGGCGATGTCGACGGAGTCGCCGTACGTGCTGAAGCTGGTGAGGACGCCGTACCGGTTGGTGGCGCCGACCGACAGCACCTCCGGGTACGCGGCCGGGTAGTTCAGCGACGAGTCGCCGGTGT
The DNA here is from genome assembly GCF_043197975.1 of Kribbella sp. NPDC048928. NCBI lineage: Bacteria > Bacillati > Actinomycetota > Actinomycetes > Propionibacteriales > Kribbellaceae > Kribbella > Kribbella sp. NPDC048928. The sequence goes on from NZ_JBICUC010000007.1 coordinate 539,387, forward strand.
TGCCGGCCGCGGCGACGAGCACGACGCCGGCGTTGACCGCGTTCTGGATCGCCTTGTGCAGGATCGGGTTGTCACCGGCACCGCCGAGCGACATGTTGATCACCCGGACGCCGTTCTTCACGGCCCAGTTGAGCCCGTTGATCACATTCGAGTCGTCACCGGAGCCGGTGTCGTCGAGCACCTTGACCGGGCGGACCTTGGCGTTCCAGGCGACGCCCGCGACGCCGACGCTGTTCAACGTACCGGCCGCGATGATGCCGGTGACCGCCGTCCCGTGGCCGTCGCCGTCGTTCGGTGCCAACGCGGTGTTGAACGTGTTGTAGCCGGGAAGCAGGTGACCCACCAGATCCGGGTGGCCGGCGTCGACGCCGGTGTCGAGGACGCCGATGGTCTGCGCGCCGGCGGACTTCGAGAGGTCCCACGCCTTGTCGACGCGAACCGTCGGCAGGTACTTCTGGTAGTTCGCGTACAGCCAGTCGTTCGGGGTGGCGGACTTGTGCCGGGTGTAGTTCAGCGAGGCGAGCTCGACCGTCGGGTCGGCCTTGACCTTCTTCAGCAGCTCCGGCGCCGGGACGTCACCGCTGACGGTCACCACCTCGGAGGTGACGGACACCTCGGGCGTGCCTTTGGCCTTGGCCAGCGCTGCCTTCCGGGCGGAAGTGGTGGCCTTCGGCTTGAACTGCACCAGCACCGACTTCGCGTCGTACGCCGGGCCGCTCGCCGCGGTGGGGTGGAACTTCGACGGGATCAGCCGCGGCTCGGCGGCGGAGCCGGACGAGCCGGTCAGGACGACCAGGCCACTTGCCACGACGGCCGCGGGCACGAGCATGCGCAGCAGGAGGGTGGGACGGGACAACAGGGGCTCCCAGGGGACGGTGGACCGACCACTTTCGGTCCCGGATCTAGATCGTTGGAGGGACCCTCGGCGTTACAGGTTTGCGGACCTACAATCGCAGCGTGACGACGGGGGTGATCGCCACGAAGTTGTTCCCGCCGGCTCGGCGGTCCGAGCTGGTCGCGCGCCCGTGGCTGGTGGAGCGTCTGGACGCCACACTGGACCGCGGTCACCGGCTCACTCTGGTCTCCGCGCCCGCTGGTTTCGGGAAGACCACCCTGGTCGGTGACTGGGCCTCACGGCACTCCCAGGTGGGCTGGCTGTCGCTGGACGCCGGTGACAACGCACTGCCCCGCTTTCTGACCCACCTGTGGGCCGCGCTACCCGGTCTCCGGGTCGCGCCGCCCGCAGCAGACGTACCGACGACGGCTGCACTGACTGCGGTGGTGAACGACTACGCCGACCAGCCGGAGAGCAACGCCGTACTGGTTCTGGACGACTACCACGTGATCGAGTCGCTCGAGGTGCACGAGGCCCTGGTGTTCCTGCTCGACAACCTGCCGGACCAGCTGCACGTGGTTGTGTCGACGCGGGCGGACCCGCCGTTCCCACTGGCTCGGCTGCGTAGCCGTGGGCAGCTGACGGAGGTACGGGTCGACGACCTCCGTTTCGCGGCAACGGAGGCCGGGGCGTTCCTCAACGACGTCATGGGGCTGCATCTGGCGGCGCAGGATGTACGGGCATTGGAAGGGCGAACCGAGGGGTGGGTCGCTGGGCTTCAGCTGGCTGCCCTGTCGCTGCAGGGCGTGGCGGACGTTGCTGGGTTCATTGAGGCGTTCACGGGCAGCCATCGGTTCGTGATCGACTACCTGGCGGATGAGGTGCTGGCCCGGCTGCCTGTGACGGTGCGGGACTTCCTGCTGCGTACTGCGGTGCTTGACCGACTCACGGCGCCCCTGTGCGATGCGGTGACAGGTCAGACGGACAGTGCGCGGCAGCTGGACGAGCTGGACCGCGGGAACGTGTTTCTGGTCGCGCTGGACGCGGGCCGGACCTGGTACCGGTACCACCACCTGTTCCGCGACGTACTGCAGGCACGGCTGCTGGCCGAGCACCCGGAGGAGCTGCCACGACTGCATCGTGCGGCGAGTGACTGGTACGCGAATCGGCAACTGGCACCCGAGGCCGTACGGCACGCGCTCGCGGCGGGTGATCACGAGCGCGCCGGGCAGCTGATCGAGGAGGCGGTGCCCGACGTACGGCGTGCTCGGCAGGACGCGTTGTTGCTCGAGTGGATCGGGTCGCTGCCGGACTCCGTCGTGCGGCGGAACCCGGTGCTCTGCGTCGTGTCCGCGTGGTCGGCGATGACGGCCGGCGAGCTGGACGCGATGGCGGCTCGGCTCGATGACGCGGAGGCTGCACTGGCGGCCGGGGTGCACAATCCGGAGCTGGCCGCGACGTGGGCGGACACCGAGGATCTTCGGACGGCGCCAGCGATGATCCTGATCTACCGCGCGGCGTTGGCGCAGGCGCGTGGTGACACTGCCGCGACGGTGCTGGCTGCGCAGCGGGCGCTGGAGCTGGCCGGTCCGGACGATCACTTCGTCCGTGGGGCTGCGGGCGGATTCCTGGCGCTGTCGACCTGGGCGGAGGGCGATGTGGCCGAGGCGTTGTCGACGTACTCGACCGCCGTTCGGGAGCTGCACGCGGCGGGCAACCTTGTCGACGAGCAGGACAGCGCTGTGGTGCTCGGCGATCTGTGGATGGCGGCCGGGCGGCCGTCGCGTGCGAGACAAACGTTTGAGCGGGCGCTCGCACTCGCGACCCGCAACGGTGAGCCGTACCCGCGGGTGACGGCCGACCTGCACGTCGGGCTCGCCGAACTCGATCGCGAGCTGGGCGATCTCGCGGGCGCGGAGGCACAGCTCGAGACCGCGCGCGTACTCGCGGAACACGGCTCGATCACCGAGAACCGGCACCGCTGGTACATCGCGATGGCGCAGGTCCGGGTCGCACGCGGAGACTTCGCGGACGCCCTCCGGCTGCTCGACGAGGCCGAGCGGCGGTATCGGCCTGGCTCGTACCCGGACCTGCGCCCGATCGCGGCGATGCGCGCCCGCGTCCATCTCGCGGCCGGTGATCTGATCGCGGCCGAAGCGTGGACCCGGGATGTGCCCGACGACGTGTCGTACCTGAACGAGTACGCCCGGCTCACGCTGGTACGGGTGCTGATCCGCCGCGGCGACGACGTCCAAGAGCAGCTGGACCGGCTGCACGCGGACGCCGACGGCCGGCGCGCGGGCAGTCTGCTGGAGATCGGCGTACTGCGGGCGCTCGCTCATCACGTCCGGGGTGAGCCCTACGAGTCCGTACTGCGAGAGGCCCTGGACGCGGCGCCCGAGCCCGGGCAGTACAGGCGGCTGCTGGCCGACGAAGGCCTGACGCTCGGCGATGCGTCCCCGCTGATCGATCCGCTGACGGAGCGGGAGCTCGACGTACTGCGGTTGCTCGACACCGAGCTCACCGGCCCCGAGATCGCACGCCGCTTGTACGTCTCGCTCAACACGCTGCGTACGCACACCAAACGCATCTTCACGAAACTCGGCGCGACCACCCGCGCCGGCGCGGTCCGCCGGGCGCGCGAGCACGGCCTGCTCTGAATCACCACATGTGGTGACGCGGGCTCACCAGCTCGCGACCTACGTTCCGAACATCCCGCAGTTCACCGCAAGCCAAGGGAGTTCGGACATGACCATCACGACCACCACACTGACCCGGGCGGCCGGCGCCGCCGCAGTCGCCGCCGGGCTGATCTTCATCGGCGTGCAGATCGGCCACCCGCACCTCGACGTGCAGTCGATCACCTCCACGGAGGTCGTCGTCCGGAACACGCTCAAGCTGTTGATGGCAACGCTCGCACTGGCCGGGATCGCCGGGCTGTACTTGAGTCAGATCCGCAAGAACGGCCTCATCGGCCTGGTCGGCTGGGTCGTCCTCAGCGTGGGCTACGTGTCGATCTTCGCGACGACGCTCGTCTCGGCGTACGTGCTGCCGGCGATCGCGGACACGAACCCGCAGTACGTGAGCGATGTCCTCGCGGCCTCGACCAACGGGGACCCGGTCGGCGACGTCGGACTGCTGCCGACCGTGCTGCAGCTCCAGGGGTTCGCGTACCTCGGTGGCGGGCTGCTGCTCGGGATCGCCCTGTTCCGCGCCCACGTGGTCGCGCGCTGGGCCGCCGTGCTGCTGGCTATCGGCGGTCTGGTCTCGGCTGCGCTGGCTGTGATGCCCGACGCGTTCTACCGGCTGCTCGCGTACCCGAACGGCATCGCGATGGTCGGCCTCGGCTACTCGCTCTGGCGGACCGCTCGCACGACCACGTCGGTGCAGCCGGCGGTTGCGGTCGCAGGATGAGCCAGTACGCCGCTGTACGGCGCCGTACGGACCTGTGGGTCCCGTTCGCGCTGGTGGCGCTCACACTGATCCCACTGGTCTCCGGGACGCTCCGGCTGGTGGAGGTTGCGGGCGGACCTGCTGTGATGCCCGACAACCCGCGCATCGACGCCTCGCCCGCACCGGTGGTCGTGCATGTCGTTGGTGCGGCCGCGTATGCGGTGGTCGGTGCGTTCCAGTTCTCCGCGCGGGTACGTCGTACGCATCTCAACTGGCACCGGCGCGCAGGACGGGTACTTGTCGTGGCCGGGCTGCTCGTGGCGGGCTCGGGGTTATGGATGACGCTGTTCTACGCGGGTGCTCCAGGTGGGGCGCTGCTGTGGAGCGTCCGGCTGGTGGTCGCGAGTGCGATGGGCGTCTGCCTGGTGCTCGGCTTCGCGGCGATCCGCCGGCGTGCGATCTCTGTGCATCGAGCCTGGATGATCCGTGCGTACGCGCTGGGGCTGGGGGCCGGGACGCAGGTGTTCACGCAGGGCGTGGGGCAGGCGGCGTTCGGGACCGGCGAGGTCAGCACGGCGCTCTCGATCAGCGCTGGGTGGTTGGTCAACGCGGCGATCGCCGAGTTTGTCGTACGGCGGCAGACATGACCACCGAGCTCGTCGTACGGCAGCAGTCATGACCGCCTACGAGCTTCGCGTCGCCGGCCGGCTCGATCCGCGGTGGTCCGGCTGGTTCGCCGACTTCATCCTCACGCCGGAGCCCGACGGCACGACCACACTCCGCGGCTCCATCTCCGACCAGTCCGAGTTGCACGGCGTACTCGCCCGCATCCGCGACCTCGGTCTCACCCTGATCTCCGTCGTACCTGCCGACTAGAGGTGCTCTGATGAGGTTCCGTACCCGCTGATCCGCGAAATCACCATCAACTGCTCCCTAGTCGTAGTCATCATCGCCACCGTCCCCTGGCCCACCGTCTGGCGTTTCGTCCGACAATCACCCCATGCCCCCACCCCCGATCCAAATCACCCCCTACACCAAAACCTGGCCTAACCGCTTCCCCCTGCTACTTCGCGATTACCTACAGGCACATCCCGCAGCGGAAGGGCGCGGTGCGCAGGCGGGATCGTAAAAGGTTGCATGGGGTGGGGAAGGGCACATTGGTGGGGGTTTGGGGGGTTGTGGCTGGGCTCGGGTTGGTGTGGACCGATAGTCTCGGGCGCCATGAGCATGAGTGTCGCCATCGCGGTGATTACCTTCAGGCGACCTGCTCTGTTACGGGGGTTGTTGACCAGCCTGCAAGCGCAGGAATTGCCCGCGGACGGTGACTACAAGATCCGCATCGTGGTGGTCGACAACGACGCGGACGGGTCGGCTGCACGGGTACTGGAGGAGTTCGGTGACGGTACGCCGTACCCGATCGAATCCGTCGTGGAAGCGGAGCCGGGAATCCCCTTCGCCCGCGAGCGCTCCGTCGAGCTCTGCTGGAACGACGACGCACTGATCTTCGTCGACGACGACGAGGTCGCCCCGCCCGGCTGGCTGAAGACGCTGCTCAAGGCCTGGGAGAGCACCGGCGCCGACGTCGTCACCGGCCCGGTGAAGGGCAACCTTCCCGAGGGCGCCCCGTCCTGGAACCGCTTCAGCGACGTCCACGACTCCACCGGCCGGCACACCACCGGCGAGGAGCTCCGCAAGGCGTACACGAACAACACCCTGGTCAGCCGCCGCGTCTACCACACGGTCACGCCCGGCTTCCATCCCGCGTTCCGCTACACCGGCTCCAGCGACCTGCACTTCTTCCTGCGCGTACACCGCGCCGGGTTCCGGATCGTCTGGTGCGAGGAGGCGTGGATCGCCGAGGAGGTCCCGGAGGGCCGGACCACGCTGGGCTGGCTGGTCCGCCGGGCGTTCCGCTCCGGCAGCGGTGACACGATCAGCCGGCTGCTCATCCGCCCGGGTGCGATCAGCTACGTCCTGGTGCTGGCCTATGCTTCGGCCCGGGTGGTCTCGGCCTTCGGGCTCGCCCTCGCCGGGCTGCTGCTCGGCCGGAAGACGCACCTGCTGAAGGCCGTCCGCCGGTTCTTCTCGGGCGTCGGTAGTCTCGCCGGGATAGTTGGGATCAACCATGACGAGTACCGGGAACGGCACGGTTCGGCCGACGGTGGCGGAGCTGTGCCGGGCGATCTGGACAGTGGAGAAGGACCTGGGGCTGCTCGAGTGGCAGACCCGGGGGATCCGTCCCTGGCCGATCATCCGGATGCGCGTTTTCCATGAGCTGACCCGTCGCAGCGGCATCCACGGCGCACCCCATCCGGTCCGCCGGACCGCGACCGGCAAGGCCGCCCTGGTCGGACGGCACGTCGCCGGCGTCGCGACCCGCAGCCCGTTCCCCGGCCGGTACGACGCGCTCGTCGTCCCGCACCCGCGGAAACCGAACGGTGTCGAGATCTACACCGACGAGCTCCGCACGCTGCTCGGCGACCGCGCCCTGATCCTCGACTCCGGGATCAACGGCGTACCGCTGCCGGACAGCAAGAACCTGGATTTCTTCACATCCGCCGCCGGCGCCGTACACCGCCGTACCGCCGACGACCGCGGCAGCGCGGCCGCCCTGGAGAAACTCACCGGTGTCCGCGTCCCGATCGGCGCACTGCTCGCCCGCGAGATCCCCAAACATCTCCGGCTGCGGGCGCTCTACCGCACGCTGCTCAAGAAGCACCGGATCCGGACCGTCTACCTCGTCGTCGCGTACTTCCACCAGCACATCGTTGGCGCCGCCCGCGACCTCGGGATCCGCGTCGTCGAGCTGCAGCACGGCGCGATCAGCCCGTTCCACCTCGGGTACAGCTACCCGGGCCGGCCGGCGGTCGCGGATCAGCCGGACGAGCTGTGGTGCTTCGGCTCGTACTGGACCGACGTCGCGGACCTGCCCGCCGGGATGCGGACCGAGGTGATGGGCGCACCGTTCCTGCCTGCGCCGGGCCCGAAGACCGATCGGGTCGTCGTCCTCTCCCAGGGCACGATCGGCGCGGAGCTCGTCCGTACGGCTGAGGCGATCGCCACGCACTACCCCGACCTCGAGGTCCTGTACCGCCTGCACCCGAGCGAACGGCCCGAGGACTACACGATCCCGCCCGGCGTCAAACTCTCCACCGGCGGCTCAACGCTCGACCTGCTCGCGACCGCGAAGTACCAGGTCGGCGTCTCGACCACCGCGCTCTTCGAGGGGATGGCGCTCGGCTGCCGTACGGCGGTCGCCGACCTCCCCGGCCACGAATACCTCGACGCTCCGATCGCCAAGGGCCACGCCGTCCTGCTGCAGGACCCGGCACAGCTCACCCAGGCGCCGCTCTGCGACGACCCGAGCAGCTACTACGCGCCGAGCTCCCTCTCACGGCTCGCGGCCGAGCAAACCCAGTAGGCGGTCCTGCAGCGGGGCGTCCGCAGGCACCGGTACTTCGGCGCCGTATACCTCGATGCCCTCGCCGAACGCGCCGGGCGTCCGGTACTTCGTCATCAGCTCGGGCGGGATCGCGACCGCGCCCGCCCACAACCGCTCGATGTCGAGCGGGTCCATCAACTCGTCCTGACCGGTGGCGCGGGCCAGGTCCCAGCCGTGCAGGACGAGGTCGTCGGAGACCACCTGGTCGACGTGTTGCTCGGTCGTCAGCCGCCCGGCCGGGGTATCGGTCTCGGTCAGCGCCGCCACCGGGTCGTCGAGAACGTCCTCGATCGCGGCCCGTGCCTCCTGGAACGCGGTCAGCGGGTCGTCGGCCGGCTCCAGCTTCCGCGCGACCGGCGGCAGGATCAGCGCGTGCATCGCGACGACGTGCTCGACCACGTCGCGCGCCGTCCACCGCGCGCACGGCGACTGGTTCGCCCACTGGTCTGGCCCGACGCCCGCGACCTTCCGCTCGAACGCCTCGGCCCGCCGCCGGTACCGCTCCGCGATCCCCATGCGCGCATGGTCCCCCGGATCTGCACGACAACTCAACGAGCTGTACCGCCACGCAGGCAGAACCCGCCTCCTGACGGTGTTCGAACGTTCGAATTGCTACTTCCGCCTGCGTGCAGATCCACTGGCCCTAAGGTCTCGGCTATGAGGTTCATGCTGATGCACAAGACCAACGACAACCTGGAGGCCGGCAACCCGCCGGATCCGGAGATCCTCGAGCGCGCGGATGCGGTCCTCGAGGAGATGCGTCAGGCCGGGGTGCTGGTGCTCGGCGAGGGGCTGATGCCGAGCTCCCGCGGCGCGCGCGTGACGTTCCCCGTGCCGGGGCAGCCGCGGGTGATCGACGGGCCGTTCGCCGAGACCAAGGAACTGGTCGCGGGCGTCTCGATCATCCGCGTCGACAGCCTGGAGGAGGCCGTCAGTTGGGCGCTCCGCTTCGCCGAGGCCGACCCGCACACCCCGATCGACATCCTGGAGATCGCCGGTTAGATCGTCAGGTGGAGGATCGGGTACGGCTTGCTGGTGGAGTCGTGCGTACTGCGTGACACCTGCCGGAAGCCGTGGTGCTCGTAGAAGCCGACGGCCTGCGGGTTCTGCTCGTTGACGTCGACCGAGGTTGCGGCGAAGTGTGTGAACGCGTGCTTGAGCAGGAGGCTGCCGCCGCCGCGCCCGCGGTAGGCCGGGTCGAGGAACAGCATCTCCACGTTCCCGTCCTCGACGCCGATGAACCCGACCAGCAGCCCGTCCCCGGCCCGCAGCCCGGCCAGCTGTGCGATCTGACCGAACGACGCCCGTACGAGCGGCCGGAACACGTCCAGGTCCGCCTCGGTGACGAACGTGTGCGTGGCGCGCACCGACGCCTCCCACAACTCGGCCGCCCGGCCGTACTCGTCGGGACGGATGCCGCTGATCTCCATGCCGCTCACGGTCGCACCGCGGGCGCCGCGATGTCAGCCGAATTACCCCGCGCTTACGCCCTCCTCGGCGACCACGAGTGAATCGATCGCCGCGAAGAACCTGGCGACGCCGGGCAGGTTCGCGCCCTTCTCGCGCGAGGCGGCGAAGTCTTCCGGAGTGGCCCAGTCGACGATGTCGAGCCATTCGTCGTTCGGGAGTTGCACCAGGCGTGCACCGAGGAAGCCGGCCCGGTCCGCCTCGAAGTCCTTCAGCATGTCGGCGCGGGCTGCGAGCAACTCCTCTGTGCGCGAAGGCAGTACCCGGAAGCGGGTCAGTTCGACGGTGGTCATGCGGTCCTCTCAGGTGATGTTGGTGGCCGCCCAGCCGGCGATGTCCTCGTGGCGAATCGCGGCGGCCATCAGGTCGGGGAACTTGTCGGGTGTGCAGGCGAACGCAGGAACGCCGAGCTCGGCCAACGCGGCCGCGTTCTCGGCGTCGTACGACGGGGTCCCCGAGTCCGCGAGCGCCAACAGGGCGATCACTTGTACGCCGGACTCCACCAAGGAACGCGTGCGCCGCAGCATCTCTTCCCGGACACCGCCCTCGTACAGGTCCGAGATCAGCACGAGCACGGTGTCGGCCGGCTTCGTCACGAGCTCTTCGCAGTACGCGAGCGCGCGGTTGATGTCCGTACCGCCACCCAACTGGGTCCCGAAAAGCACGTCGACCGGGTCGTCCAGCTGATCGGTCAGGTCCACGACCGCGGTGTCGAAGACGACCAGCGAGGTGCGCAACGTACGGATCGAGCCGAGCACCGCTCCGAACAGCGACGCGTACACAACGGACTCCGCCATCGAGCCCGACTGGTCGATCGCGAGCACGATGTCGCGTTGCACGCTGTGGTTGCGGCGCGCGTACCCGACAAGGCGGTCCGGGACGATCGTGCCGAGCGTCGGCGAGAAGTGCTTGAGGTTCGCGCGGATCGTCCGGTCCCAGTCGATGTCCGAGTGCCGCGGTCGCGCGGTCCGGCCGGCACGATCGAGCGCGCCCGTGACCGCGGCGCGGGTCCGTTCCGCCAGCCGGGCCTCGAGCTCGGCGACCACGCGGCCGACCACGTCGCGCGCGGTCTGCTTGGTTTCCTCCGGCATCACCTCGTTGAGTGCGAGCAGCGTCGACACCAGGTGCACGTCGGGCTCAACCGCCCCGAGCAGCTCCGGCTCCATCAGCATCCGCGTGATCCCGAGCCGCTCGACCGCATCCCGCTGCATCACCTGTACGACAGTGCTCGGGAAGTACTGCCTGATATCGCCCAGCCAGCGCGCGACCCGCGGCGCCGACGATCCGAGTCCAGCTGCCCGCTGCGTCCCCGAGGACTCGCCCGCGTCGTAGAGCGCCGCCAACGCAGCGTCCACGGACCGATCCTCCTTGGACAGCGTCGTTCCGGTCTCCTCCTCGGCCTCCGAACCCAGCACAAGCCGCCAGCGGCGTAGGCGTTCGTCACTCATGAGACCCCCAGCAAACGTGCGACGACAGGTAGTGCGGTCGCGGCGAGCTCGGCATCGAGGTCGTTGTCATCAGCAACCACTGCCGACGAAGGATCGGCGAGCACTCGGGCTCGCGAACCGATCGATCGGCGTTCCGGCGCCGCGAACGTCCCGAACGTACGCCGCAGCAACGGCAGCACCTCCACGAACGCATCGTCCGGAATCGCGGCCAGCCACGTGTCCACCAACGCCAGCAATCGCTCGTCGTGCACCAGCAACAACCCGCCTCCGGCCAGGAAGCCCTCGACGTACCCGGCCGCCTCGGCCGTCGGCGTACCAGGAGACAGCGCCCGCCCCAACCGCAGCGCGATCTCGTGGTCCGGCAGTCGCGATGTGTCCAGCATGAGCCGGGTCAATCGCCCCCGGATCATGGGCGGTACGGAGGTCCGATCGCTCAACCCCTGCAGGGTGTTCAGCCACTCGGCACGTACTTCTTCCGCGAGCAGCGCCGTCGCGTCCTGGACCCCGTCGATCAGCTCCTGGACGGCGGCAGCCGCATCCGGATCCAGCCCGTGAACGGTCCGGGCGAGACCGGCGCAGACCCGCGACACCATCCGGCCCGCGACCGAGGCGAGCCCTGCCGTGTCGGTCCGGCGTACGTCGCCGTACCGCGAAGCACGCGCCAGGGCCGGGAGCGCAGCCATCAGGTGCCCAACGTCCGCGTCAGCAGCCGCTCGCGTGTCGATCCCTTGCAGCAAAGGCGGGAGCGCGTCCGCAAGGTCGGCGAGCAACGACTTCTCCAGGGCGGCGGTGACATCCGCGAGCGTCGTCGAGTCGGCCGCCTTGAGCATCACGGTCGTCGCGGCGCCGAGTACCGTCGTGCCGTGGGCGCCGGCGGCGACGAGCTCCACCTCGAGTCCCGGATCCCACGCGAGTCGCCACAGCTCGCGGAACGTTCCCTGCGCCCGCCGCTCGTCCGTCGCCGGCACACCCCAGTGCACGCCGAGAATCCGCAACCTGTGCAGGAGTCTGGACTTCTCCAGGTCGTTCGGCTTCCGCAGATCGAGCTCGACCACCCGCTCGGCCGCGTCCCGTTTCATCCGCAACCGCCGCGCCTGCGCCGCGAAGTCGGCCGCGACCGGCGCCTGCGGCGTCTCGCTCGGTACGGTCCCGAGCAGCTCACCGACGACCGCCTCACGCGTCACCAGATCGAGCAGTACGTCGTTCCCGCCGCAGAGCACTGCCCGCGTGGCCTCGGTGACTTCGCTGAGTCCTGCGAGTGGACGTTCACGCAGCGCCGCCAGCGTGTCGGCGAGACGAACCGCCTCGATCACGTGCGCGCTGGAGACCGGCAGATCCTCGTCACGCAGCACCTGCGCCACTTTGGACAGCCAGCGGGTGGTGATGTGGTCCGGCGCGGTGAACAGGTGGTGATACCAACCAGGCGAGGTGATGCCGGCACCGTACCCACTCGTTGCCGCCAAGCGTCCGTGGGTCCACGGGACCCAGGTGCAAGCGATCTTCCGCTTCGGCAGGCCTTTCAGGATGCGTTGATCATGAGTTGCCGGAGGCAACGGCAGCTCGAGCGCCGGCACATGCCACGCACCGCAGATCACCGCGATCCGCTCGAACCCTTCACGCTGCGCCTTGCGGATCACGGTTCGCATGTACGCCTCGCGCTGGGCTTCACGTCCGGTCGCCTGCTCGCCGTGCCGCAGCTCGCGCATCGCGTCGGCGATCACGGTGAACGGCTCGGCGCCGTCGCGGCGCGACTCGATCACGTCGTCCCACCAACGCTCGGGGTCGTCGTACCCGCCCGCGTCGGCCAACGTCGCCAGCGGATCCATCGACGCGGAGCGCCCGCCCGAGGACGCGAACTGCTGCGCCGCGGGCAGATCGCAGAACCGTACGGGCACCTCGGCCGCCAGCCCGTACCGGATCGCCTGCCACTCCGGACTGAACACCGCGAACGGCCAGAACGCCGCCCGCGTCGAATCGTCCACCGCGTACGCGAGCAGGGCGACCGGCGGCTCCATCTCCTCGGACGCGGCCAGCTCGACGATCTTGTCGGCCTCCGGGGGACCCTCGATCAGAACGATGTCCGGCTCGAGGCGGGCCAGCGCGGCCGCCACCGCCCGCGCCGATCCAGGCCCGTGATGCCGGATCCCCAGTAAATGAACTGTCATCCGGAGATCTCTCGGCAGGCCCGGTAGAACGGCGCCCAGTCGTCCCGCTCGCGGACAACCGTCTCCAGGTACTCCGACCAGACCACCCGGTCGGCCGACGGATCCTTGACGACCGCGCCGAGGATGCCGCCGGCAACGTCCGTCGGCCGCAAGACGCCGTCGCCGAAGTGAGCGGCGAGCGCGAGGCCGCCGGTGACGACGCTGATCGCCTCGGCCGTGGACAGCGTCCCGGACGGCGACTTAACCGCGGTCCGCCCGTCCTCGGTCCGGCCGGAGCGGAGCTCGCGGAAGATCGTCACCACCCGCCGAATCTCGTCCAGCGCGTCGTCGGGCTGCGGCAGCTCGAGCGCCGAGCCGAGCTGCGCGACCCGGCGGGACACGATCTCCACCTCATCCTCGGCGGAGTCCGGCAGCGGCAGGACGACCGTGTTGAACCGGCGGCGCAGTGCGCTGGACAGCTCGTTGATGCCCTTGTCCCGATCGTTGGCGGTGGCAATGACATTGAATCCCTTACGGGCCTGGACTTCCGTGGCCAGCTCGGCGATCGGCAGTGTCTTCTCGGACAGGATCGTGATCAGCGCGTCCTGGACGTCGGACGGCATCCGGGTCAATTCTTCGATCCGGGCGATCTTGGCCTCGGCCATCGCGCGCTGCACCGGGCTCGGCACCAGCGCCGCCTCACTGGGGCCTTGGGCAATCAACTGGGCGTAGTTCCACCCGTACCGGATCGCTTCCTCGGCGGTGCCCGCGGTCCCTTGGACAAGCAGCGTGGAGTCGCCGCTGATCGCGGCCGCGAGGTGCTCGCTGACCCAGGTCTTCGCAGTGCCCGGTACGCCGAGCAGCAGCAATGCGCGATCCGTCGCGAGGGTGGCGACCGCGACCTCGATCAGCCGGCGCGGACCGACGTACTTCGGCGAGATCTCGGTGTCGCCCGCCTTGCCGCCGAGCAAGTACGTGACGACGGCGCTCGGCGACATCCGCCAGGCCGGTGGACGCGGCTTGTCGTCACTGGCCAGGAGCGCCTGCAGCTCCTCGGCGTACTCGACCTCCGCGTGCGGGCGCAGTACCTCATTCATGAAAGCTCCTCGTACATTTCACGGCGGAAGGCCAGGGTCTCCACGAGCCGGCGGCGCCAGGTGTCCTCGTCGCCGGTGGGTTCGCGGGTGATGGGGTGATCGAGTACGTCCGGTGGTACGGCGCGGGCCGCGATACTGGCGAGGCGGGCCCAGGCGCGCTGGGTACCGACCTTGGCGAGCTGGTCGAGGATCATCGTGCCCAGTGAGGCCGGCCAGGGTACGGGCAGGCCACCGACCACCTCCGCGACGTCGACCGTCTTGCGCAGGACGTCCACAGCCCCAGCCCACTCCTCGGGCGGTAACAGTCTGAGCAACTCCGCGGGGCTGCGACTGCCGGTGTTGGCGTTCGTCCGTAGCAACTCCCGGGCCCATCGCGTCGCGCCTTCGGTCGCACCGTCGGTCGCGCCTTCGCGGATCGCGGCCTCGGTCCAGGCCGACTGCAGTACTTCGGGAGCGCAGCCCTCGACGGGAGTGCCTAGCCAGGCGAGCTGCATTGCCTGCAAGGGTGTGTTCGCGACGATCTGATGGAACCACCAGGCGCGCTTGCCGATGCCTTCCGGGTTCTGCGAGTCGAGGCCGTCGCGTTCCATCGACTGCGTGAGGCTGCGCGGCAGCTCCACCGCCAGCACACCCTGCGTCGCCACCAGATGCGAGTGCAGGCGCTCCGTCATCCGTTCGCCGTACTGCGATCCCGGCAGCCGCGCGAGCAGTCGCACCGCAACCCGCCGTACCTCACGGGAACGGTCGTCCAGCGCGGACTCCAGGAACTCCTCGTCCGGCAACGACAAACCGTCCGTGAACAGCCCGAGGAAGTCGGCGCGGGTGGCGGCGGACTCGGTCGGCCAGACCTCCGCGAGCTCCACACGGGCCGCGGCCGGATCTTGACCGCGGAGCTGCCGCAGCCAGGTCCGGCGCTGGATCATGGTGCCGTGCGTCCACCACTGCGAATCGTTGCCCTCAGCAAGCGCTGCGTGCAGGAATCGCCATTCAGGGTTGAGATCCGCGAGCCACCGTGCCCGCCGGCCGGCCGCGGCGATCACCAGCGGCCGGTACTCGGCACGATTCCGCGCGTAGTCGGCCAGCGCGGGCAGCTGCTCGGGCGGCACGCCCCACCCGTTCGCGTCCGCCGCGCGCAACCACTCGCCGAGCGCCGTGGTCTGGAAGCCGCCGAGCATCGCGACCAACCGGCGGACTGCGCCTGGCCGCGGCAACGGCCGGTCATCGCCGCCCGCGGCCTCGAGCGGTACGAGATCCTGCAACGGCTTGCGCCCGGCCCGCTTGTAGATGGTCGCAAGCGCGGCCGCGTCGAGCAGACCGCCGGCGCCCAAACGCTCGCGTACGTTCTCCGGCAGTTCGTTGAAGTCCGCCGGCCGCCTGTCGGTCCCCAGCAGCACCGAGCTGACCAGCCCGTCCCAGCCCTTCACAGCAGCACCGGCCGATCGTCGCGCCAGCAGGTCATGGGGCGGAGCCCGGCGCGGTTCCACTCCGCGGCGACGGTGATCGGGTCGCCGGCCGAGACCGCGAGGAGCTTGAGCGGATCCCAGCCGGGCAGGATCTCCAGGCCGTCACCGGCCTCGTCGACCAGGGCCCAGCCGTCACCGTGGCGCGCAGGGCGTACGTCCTGGAGTACCAGCGGCCAGCGCTCGTTCCACGGGTCGGCGGCGAGCGATTCGACGTACGAAGCGAGGGCCCGACGGACCGTGAGCCCGGCGGGACGGGGTGCGGGCGTACGCGGATCGGACTGGGTCAGCAGCGCGCGCATCGGGAGCGCACCCGGGTAGAACGACAGCGCTCCAGGTACGTACTCGCCGGGTCGTGCGGGCAACGGATCCAACGGACGACCGGCCGCGGCGAACGTGAGGATCAGCCCGATCCGCCCAGTAGTTGCCCCGCGCAACCACACCCGGCGGACCGTGAGGCGGTCGTCCGGTTCGATCACGCGGCCGAGCATCAGCCAGTCGTCCTTGACCTTCTCGCCCTCGACGAGCACGCGGGCGGTCTCGGTGGGCCAGCCGATCCGGGTCTGCACGGTGTCGGCGAGCGACGGCGGGAGATCTTTGAGGCGTGCGTGTGCGGCGACGACCAGGTGGATGAGCGAGAGTTCCTCGAGGAGTTCGCCCGGCCAGCCGTGGCCGCGTCCGACGACGCCCGCAGCCCGGCGTACCGCGCCTGCCACGCCGGGCGCCTGTGCGTCGACCATGCGCGCCGCGAGCCGGCTCAGCTCGCCGTACGCCCGCTGATCGAATCCGCCGAGCCCCTGACGTACCTGATCGTCGAGCCACCCCGCGAGCTCCGCCAGGCCGGCCGACACCCGATCCGCGCGGCGCGCAGCCCGCTCTTGTGCGGCGACCGGGTCCGCGACCTCGCCCGGCTTCCGCTCCGGACGGTCGGCTCGCTCGGCCCGATCGGCTCGCTGGTCAAGCCAGGTCTGTGCCCAGTCCGGCTCCTCGGCGTTCTCGAGCTCGCCCTTCGCCGACCGCAGCATGATCCCGAGCGCGTGCTTGCACGGAAACTTCCGCGACGGACAGGAACACTTGTACGCCGGACCACTCAGCTCCACGATCGTCTGGTACGGCTGCTTCCCACTGCCCTTGCACAAACCCCAGACGGCCCGCTCCGAAGCCCCAGCCGCCGACCACTTCTCCCCACGAGCCAGCCCCTGCCCGGCCTTGGCAGACGCAGCATCAGACGCCAGCCCCAGCACCTGCTCCACGTCCCACAACCCCACACCACTCCTAACCACGACACCCACCCAAAGCATGCCACCCACCCCCGACACCCCACCCACTCCACCTGCCCCAACCACCACCTGCACCCCCGCCTCGATCCCCGCGCGCGCCCCCCCCCCCCGCCCCGGGGCGGGGGCCACCGCGGGGCGCGGCCGCGCGGGCGGCGGGCGGGGGGGGGGGGGGGCGGGGCGCGGGCGGGCGCGGGGGGGGCGG